>CAKRES010000029.1 GCA_934317845.1 uncultured Lachnospiraceae bacterium | reverse complement strand
CAGTTATACATATGTGATTGCAGCTGTGGAGATGCTTGGAGATAAAGTTGAGGATGTAATTTACTCATACAAGGCATTTACGGAGGAGCATGAGGACTAAATATCCTCATGCTTTTTTCCTAAGTAGGTATAAATGCTAAGATATAAATGTACATAAATGATCATATAAAAATGTACAAGTTCCAGACATAATGGATCCCGTTGGAGGGATCGCATTATGATATATACACAAAAAACATGTGCGGATTTTGTATTAGGTTATGCGCTTAACCTTTGTAAAATCCAATTTTCTGTTGTACCATGTAATTATAAGATCAGATAAAGAGGGGATGGATATGGTGCAGAACAGGGTTCGGATCGTGGATGATCAGTTTGTCGTAATTCTTTCCCGGCATAAATTGAAAATGGTCAAAACGCATATACTGCAAGTGTCATTATTTTGATACTTGCAGTATCTTTATATTCCCTCAAAAGAGAAAATATGGTATGATATTGTTAGATTTGCGTATAAAAGAAGTATAGTTTAAGAGGGAAGAGACGAATGAAAACGAAAAAATCATACAGTATCATAATCATTACCATACTTGCGTTAGGGATCGACCTGCTCGGGCGTGTGGCTGCGGAAATACTTACTCTGCCGGTATGGTGTGATTCGATCGGAACATTTTTGATCGCTTATGCCGCCGGACCGGTATGCGGCGGATTGGTCGGTTTTACGAACAATATCATCTATGGAATCTTTGTGGAACAGCAGTCGGTTTACTGTATTGTAGGGGCATTGATTGGTGTGCTGACCGGATGGTTTGCGAAAAAGGGCGTGTTTGAAACACAGTTTAGAACGATGACCATGGGGATGGGGCTGGCTTTATTTTCTACGGTGGTTGCCGTTTTGATCAATACCGGAATATATGATGGAAAAAGTGGAAATGTATGGGGCAATCAGGTGATGGCGTTATGTCAGGATAATGGATTCCCTGAATATGTTTCTTACATTTTAGGACAATTCTGTGTAGAATTTCTGGATAAACTGCTTTGCGTAGAGATTGTTTATCTATTGCTTCGCCTGGTGCGTGCCCGTAAGAAGCGTACCGCAGAAGCGGCAGTGATGGCATTTCTTTGTTTCGGTATTTTGGGACTGATGACCAGCGCGTACCCGGTAAAGGCCAAGGAAGCTTTGCCGGATTATGATACTTATGTGCAGCTTACCTATTCCCAGGAGGAGGGGCTTTTGTCCGGTGAAGCCAATGACATTGCACAGACGAAGGATGGAAAGCTCTGGATCGGTACTTATGCCGGATTATTTAACTACGATGGGGATCGTTTTAAGCTTTTTAAAGATATTTCTTCCATAAAAAATGTAAACTGTCTTTATGTAGATGAGGAGGGACGGCTCTTTGTCGGAACAAATGATGACGGTGTGACCATTATGATCAATGAGCATGTCATGAACGTGCTGGATGATACGTCCGGTCTTCCTGCGAATTCCGTGAAAAGCATCGTATGTGATTCCAATGGTATTTATTATATTGGTACGACGGAAGGGCTGGCGCAGGTATCCTTAAGCAGTGGGGTAAAGGTGATCCGATCCTTTCCACAGATCAAAAATATTGAGACTATGACGGCGGATGCCAATGGTACTGTTATGATCGTGGCAGAACATGGAGAGGTTTACTGGATGAAGGATGGCAGTATTGCAAAAGCACCGGAGGGTTATAAGAACAGCCAGCCGGTCAGTGCCGCTTATTATACGAGTGACCACCGTCTGCTCATGGCAACGGAGCACAATGAGGTGCAGGTTTACCGGGAAAAGGGAGAGCGGCTTATGCTTACAGGCACGACTGCAGTCAAGGATGCGGAGTCGATCAATGCTTTTTACGAAACAGACAACAAGGAGATTTTTCTCTGTACGGACACGGGGGTTTTTCTTCGTTCCGATACGGGAAGCTATCAACGTCTGAATACGAATAATTTTACCAGTTCCATTGACAACATGCTGATCGATTATCAGGGCAATCTCTGGTTTAGCTCGTCAAGACTTGGGCTTTTGGAATTGTGCCAGTCGCCTTTCATCGAGCTGTTCCCGGAGATCGGGGAAAATGCGGTGGTAAATGCGACGCAGAAATGGCAGGATCTTTTGTATTGCGGTACAGATAACGGACTGCTTATTTTAGATGAAAAGAACGGCAGCAAAGTGGAAAATGCGTTGACGGATCTGCTGGCGGCTACCAGGATCCGCTGCCTCAAAGTTGATCGCAACAATGCTCTTTGGATCGCCACGACGGGGCAGGGGATTTATAAAGCTTCTTTTGTGGGAGGCGCATTAAAGATAAAGAATTACACACAGGCAGATGGTTTGCCGGGAATGCGGTTTCGTAACATTTACGAATGTAAGGATGGAAGGATTGCGGCAGCAGGTGATTATGGCGTAGCGATCATTTCCAATGATCGTGTGTCCCGTGTGTTTACGGTGGAAAATGGACTGCTCAATGAGAAATCCCTCTGCCTTTTGGAAGATCAGGATGCCCTTTACATTGGATCCGATGGCGGCGGAATTGCCGTGGTAAAGGATGGTGCAGTGACAGAGACGATCGATGAAAAGCAGGGGTTATCCTCCGGGGTGATCCTCCGTATGGTCAAGGATCCGGTCACAAAGGGCATGTACATCGTTACCAGCAATGGGCTTTGCTATCGGTCGAAGGAGGGAAAGATCCGCGCGCTTAAGAATTTTCCCTATAGCAACAATTTTGATATGATCTGTGAATCGGATGGCACTTGCCGGATCTTGAGCAGTGCAGGCATTTATGTGGCAGACACGAACGATCTGATTGAGGATAAGAAAACGGATTATCCGCTGATCAACTCCAAAAGAGGCTTCCGGGCTTCCCTGGTTGCCAATTCATGGCTTTATCAGGAGGAGGATACGCTCTATCTTTGCTGCGACAGTGGAGTTGTGAAATTCAGCCTGTCACAGTATGAGGTTGCCTCAAAGTCGTATCGTATGATCCTCGATCACATCAATGTGGATGGAGAGCAGTATGACATCAACCGTGTGGATACCTTTACGCTCACTTCCCGGATGGATAAGATCGTTTTAGAACCGGAAGTGTTAAATTACTCTATGAACGATCCGTACATCAGTGTATATATGAAGGGTTATGATACCAAAGAGTCGGTTTATCCGTTGAGCGAGCTGGATAAATTAACTTATCAGAAATTAAAACCGGGAACCTACACCTTCTGCATTTCCATTTTGGATGGCGAAGGAGGAAATGTCGTAGAGTCCGCCCGTTACACGATCAAAAAAGAAATTGAAATGTACCAGAACTGGTGGTTCAAATTATATGTTATTTTGATCGCCGGTCTTGTGCTGGTATGGATCACATGGTTTATTACGAGAACGCAGGCGCAGAAAACACTGCTCAAGCAAAAGTATGAGCTGGAGTATGCCAGAAAACAGATCAAAATGGGAAATGAAACGATTCTGTCGATCGCGCGTACCGTAGATGCAAAGGACTCCAATACCAGTGAGCACTCCTTTCGTGTATCAGAGTATTCCGTGGCGATCGCAAGGCGGCTCGGATATTCCAAGGAAAAATGTGAAAATCTGCGGCAGATGGCATTGCTTCATGATATTGGAAAGATTGGAATCCCGGATTCTATTTTGAATAAACCGGCACGGCTGACGGACGAAGAGTATGAGATCATGAAAACGCATGTAACCCGTGGTGGAGAAATATTAAAGGACTTCACCATGATCGATAATGTAAATGTTGGTGCGCTCTATCATCACGAACGGTATGATGGAACAGGCTATTGTGCCGGCTTAAAGGGAGAAGAGATCCCATTGGATGCCCGGATCATCGGAATTGCGGATGCCTTTGATGCGATGACGGCAAACCGTGTATACCGCAAGCAGCTGGATCTGGATTTTGTGATCGGAGAGCTGAAGCGGTGCAGTGGAACACAGTTTGATCCAAAGCTGGTCGAGATCATGCTTTCCCTGATCGAAGATGGAAGTATTGATGTGGAGAGTCTGTATGAAAAGTCTAAGGAGAATAAGTAGAATGAAACGAATGTACTCTTTGTGTATCATAACATGTCTGGTGATGGTGTTGCTGTCGGTGGGCATCCATGCACTTACCAGAACAGAAGAAAAGCATATCAAGGTTGGCTTTTTGTTCGTGGGAGATGAGATCACTCCGTATACCGAGAATTTTATCAAAGCAAGAAATCATGTAATGGAGGTATATGGGGATCAGATCGAATGTGTGACCAAATACAATGTAACGGAGGATCAGATCAGCGAACCGTTACAGGAGCTTGTAAAAGAAAAGTGTGATTATATCATCGCGGCAAGCTATGGTTACGGTCCGGAAGTGAAGAAGGTGGCAAAAGAGCATCCGGAAATCCAGTTCTGTGTTCCTACCGGAGATAACGCCAACGAGGAACCGGTGCTTTCCAATTATCATAACTGTTACGGTGTGATCTATCAGGGACGCTACGTGTGCGGCGTTGTAGCAGGTGTGAAATTAAAGGAAATGATCGAGTCCGGAGTAATCACGAAAGAGCAGGCAAAAGTAGGATATGTGGCAGCATTTCCATATGCGGAGGTTATTTCCGGCTATACGGCATTTTATCTGGGTGTGCAGTCAGTGGTGCCGGAGGCAACGATGCTGGTAAAATATACGGATACGTGGTCGAATTATTCATTAGAAAAACAGGCAGCCGCCGATCTCATTGATCAGGACTGTGTCATGATCTCCCAACATTCCGATACGATCGGACCTGCGACCGCCTGTGAAAATGCGAAAAAAGAAGTGCCGGTCTACCATGTCGGCTACAACCAGAGTATGACAGATGTTGCACCTACCAGATCACTGGTGAGCTGCAGTGTAGATTATTCGTATTACTTTGAGCAGTCCATCTACGCCCTGCTGCATGATAAAAAGATTGAAGAGTGTATCGATGGAAAAACATATGGACAGGATGCTATGGCAGGCTTAGAAAAAGGCTGGGTTCGTATTTTGGATATCAATAGTGCGATCGTACCATCTGAAACAAACCAGATTGTTAAGAATACGATCAAAGGACTTGAGAATGGAACGATCAATGTCTTTTCCGGAGATTTTACCGGTGTGAATCCGAACGATCCGGGGGATAAAATTGATCTTCATATTCCTTATGCGGAGAATGAAACCTCATCTTCCCCTACGTTCTGCTATGTGTTAGACGATGTAATAACTGTCGTACCGTAATTGTGAAAGAAAATTATATCACTTAGTAAGTATTTTGATGAGGATACAGAGCAATATCCAAAAGGGTAAATAAACCTTTTTGGATATTTTTTTATTGTAAAAAACCAAAAAGGGGCGAAATATGTCTTTTAAGGAAAGTGATATTCATTTTGCCAATTTTGCCCGATCATATATTTTTGATTTTAAGTAATGTAGGAAAAACGAAAAGTGCTTGAAAATATAATTTATTAAGTGTATTATAAATACACAAGGCAATACAAATGTACACAAAAACAATGTGTAATAACCATTTTGAGTGATGATGAAATCATTGTTTTAATAATTTAGATGGTGATTTCTTGTTATTTGCAAAGCATTAGACCATAAAATAATGGAACCGGGTGTACCTCTGCTGGCACACCAACGAATGAAATATGTGTATTTTAATGGAGGGGCATATGAAAAAACGGTTGGCATGCAAAATCTCATCACAGCAACCTTAAAAGTGAGAAAAAAGATTACAGTTGTAAAGCTGGCAGTTGCGTTTTTATGTTACGCGATAGCCTTTATCATAATATATATACCTCGTTTGTTGGCGTTGTATCAGGTTTATCATTTTTATGGATTTTCGGCACCTGCATATAGTCTACCTTGTTTGGCGTGGCTCCCTGATTCGATCAGTATACTGGAAGCACTGATCGGATATCATATCTTCTGTTATGTTAAAATAAAGTAAGCAAAAAGCATTTGTTAGCATGAGAGGAGGAAACGCATGTATTTTTGGAAAAGATTTGTTTGCATAAGTATGGTGGAGTGTATCTGCCTGTTAGCAGGCTGTGGACAAGCTGGGCAAGCAGATTCAAAAAAGCGTGAAAATGTGTTTGACCAGATATCAGGCAGCAGTGAAACAGACAAGGAAAAAGGTGGCTATATCACAGGTACGTCAGTAAATGTACAGGGGCAGAAGACGAATTATGAGTATAATGGTGAAGCAGTTACGATCCCGTATCAGTATAAGGTAGAAGGAAGTGATATGAATCTGGGACTGCTTGTTCTGTGCGATGGGATCTGCACTCCTTTTTCTGTAGGGGATGGTACTCCAAAGCTGTTAAATGAGATTTCCCTGAATGCAGAGGAACAAACAGATATTCCATATGTTTATTTGTGGTGTCATTCCAAAGGGCATTGAGTTCCTTTAACAGATCTAAGACATCTTTTTGCCATGGTATCTGTGGACGAAACAGGAGCACCGGGCAGCTTCCCCTTTTTTGATCTGGTATTGTCTGGCATTTGCCTGAGGGTAAAGGAGCCGTGAACGGCAAGGGTAAATTGCAGCTCGTCATGCCAGTGCAGATCTTCCAGTCCGCACCCGGATGGGAAAATGCCGGTTTCATCGACAGGATAGATCTCAACAGTCGGAAACGATCTCTGATATTGTGGGAGCTGCGGTTACGGTAATCGTATTCTTAAAATATATTGCTCTAAAGCTTCAAAAGAGTATGCTATAATGATCTCATGAGTAACACATTTTTATTACACGGGAGGAGATTAAAATGGCAAAGATTGTAGAAGTGGTGCTGGTAGTTGTAGTATTGATCGTGATCTGGTACATCTGTGTATCCAACAGTATCAAGGTGGCTGCGCTGAAGATTGAGGAGAGCGAGGCAGGGATTGATGTTGCGCTCACCAAACGCTATAATGTACTGACGAAAATGCTCGATACGGTAAAAGGGTATCAGCAGTATGAGAAGACGGTGCTTGCGGAACTGGTCAAGCTTCGCAGCGGCATGTCGATCGCAGAAAAAAATGAAGCGAATAAAAACATGGATCAGGTCGCAAAGGATATCCGGTTGTTTGTGGAGAATTATCCGGAGCTTAGGGCGGATGCTTCTTTTGGGAAGCTGCAGGAGGCAATCGTGGATGTGGAGGAGCATTTGCAGGCTGCCAGACGGTTATATAATGCAAATGTAAATGCATACAATGCAAAGATCGTAGTATTTCCAAACAGTATCGTGGCAGGTCAGATGGGAGCTTCAAAGAAGGAGCTTTTTGTAGCAGAAGAAACGAAGCGGCAGGATGTGAAAATGGAATTTTAACCGGGGAGAAAAACTATGGCACAAACTACAAAAAATGGCAGAAACGATCATGAGATCATTGCATCCATATCACGCAGGCAGTGGCTGTTAAAGCTGGATCATCTGTTTACCGTTTTGTGTATACTGGGTGCATTTAATGGAATCGTGTTTGGCATTATGATAGGGGAGCGTTTTCCACAGAAGGGAATCGGTATTTGTGTGGCGGGTGTTCTTTGTATTGCAGCTACGATACTGCTGGTAAAAGCGGACAAAGCGTTGACACACACATTAAAGGTTCAGATCGGCGAATGTCTGACACATGATATTCTGGCAGAAAAGATTGCGATCACGGAATATGCACCGGATCGGCGGATCAGCAATGCATTTGTGGATCAGTGTTCCATTCTGCCGGGGTATGACCGGATCAGCGGCTCGGATTACATTTGTGGTACATACCGTGATGTCGCATTTCGCTACAGTGATCTTTTGCTGGAGCGGGAAAGTACGGAGCGGGAAAAGAAAGGGCATAAAAGTACTTCTTATACGACTGTATTTCAGGGCTTTGTGATGCGCATGGAATTTGGTAAAGAGCTGAATGGGTATGTGTGCATCAGAGAAAAACGGGATAAAAGCCGGACGGCAGCCTTTTTTGGTGGTATTTTAAAGGGCGTGAAAAATGCCTTGTTTATAGAACAGAACGGGGAAGAGATCGAGACAGAAAATGCAGAGTTTAACCGACAGTTTAAGATCAAAGCATCTGACGGAGAACTGGCATTTTATATTCTGACGCCACAGTTTATGGAGAGTGTGCTTAGGCTGGATGCTCTTGCCGGCGGGGATACCAATATTGTATTTCAGGGTACCGGTGTGGCGGTTACATGCAATAATGGAAAAGATTCCTTTGAACTGAAACGGATACTGCGAAGCAGAAAGGGACTGGAAAAGCAGCGGCAGAGATTTCGACAGGAGCGGGATGTAATATTGCAGATCTTTGATGAGATTCTAACGAAAGATAACTTGTTTGCCTGATGGAGGGGCATGAACATAAAATTTTGACTTGCAGTTCACTTTAAGTGCTACAATGGGGAATCATAGCAGACAGGAGGTTATTTTTATGTATCAGAATGAGATTATGTTAAATAACGGAGTAAAGATTCCACAGCTTGGTCTGGGAACATGGTTTATTGAGGATGACAAGGCAGCAGATGCCGTGAAAGCAGCGATTGCGCTCGGCTATCGTCACATAGATACCGCACAGGCATATGGAAATGAAGTGCGGTGTCGGTGAAGGTATCCGTACATGTGGTGTGCCAAGAGAGGAGCTTTTTGTCGTATCAAAGGTTGCCGCAGAGCATAAGACCTATGAGTCGGCGGCTAAGAGCATTGATGAAACTTTGGAGAAAATGGGACTGGATTATCTGGATATGATGATCATTCATTCGCCACAGCCATGGGTAGAAGTAAACCAGAGCGAAGACCGTTATGTAGAAGGAAACAGAGCGGCATGCCGTCTTTGTTTTGTATATTGGAGCTATTCTTCTTTTTTTATACGTTTCTCCCTTTTATACCGATACATCAATAGAATTACGAACGAGTCTGTTACCATTTTGGACAAATGTAGCTTCTACGGATTCTCTTGTGACATTATCAAGAATGCTTGTATCAAATGCTTGTCCGGGCTTCCAATTTGGATTGGCTGATTTTACGGCTGCGTACATAGCAGCTCTGTACTGTCCTTCATATTGTTCTAAAGTCCATGTACCACTTAAACGCTTATCTTTGCTGACGCTCAACTGATAATCTTTGAAAAGAGGAAAAACATGAACATATGACTTTATAGAATGTGCGCATAATCACAAAAAATAGGGTTATAATACTTGCGTATAATCAAAAAATGAATTACAATGTGCGCATAATCATAAAATGTAGAACAAATATATATGCGCATAATCTGGAGGAGTCATGATATTAAAACGGAAAATCTATAAAAAACTACTGGAATGGAAAAAGGAGTGTCAGGGGAAAAAAGCTTTACTGATAGAAGGCGCCAGACGTATTGGAAAGTCTACCATCTGCGAAGAATTTGGGAAAAATGAATATGAAAGTTATCTCCTTATTGACTTTGCTAAAAAAGATAAGGAAGTCGAAATGTATTTTGAGCGATATCTGAATGATCTGGATACATTTTTTATGTTATTACAGACGCATTTTGGAAAAAAACTGACAGAGAGAAACTCTCTTATTATTTTTGATGAGGTGCAGATGTTTCCACAGGCAAGAGCTGCAATAAAATATTTGGTTTCAGATGGAAGATATGATTATATCGAAACTGGTTCATTGATATCTATCAGAGAAAATGTAAAGAATATTGTCATACCGTCAGAAGAAAGACATATCAATATGTATCCATTGGATTTCGAAGAATTTGCAATAGCATTAGAAGAAGATTTGCTAGTCGAATATATAAAAAAATGCTTTGAAAAAAGAGAACCTTTGGAAAGAAGTATGCATAATCAGGCAATGCTTTTGTTTCATCAGTATATGCTTGTTGGTGGGATGCCTATGCCTGTAGTAGCATTTATTGAAAGCAAAAAAGATTTTACAGAAGCGGATAGAGAAAAAAGGGACATTCTTAAATTGTATCGGGAAGATATTATGAAGATAGATATGAGATATAGAAGCAAAGTTCTTGCAATCTTTGACCAGATTCCGGGATTCCTTTCACAGCATGAAAAAAGAGTTGTATTCAAAAAGCTACAAGATGGTAGTTATGCAGACCAGTATGAAGAAACATTTTTCTGGTTGTCGGATTCTATGATATCTAATGAGTGTTTTTTGTGTAATGACCCTAATGTGGGTTTATCATTAAATGAGACAAGGAGCTATGTAAAGTGTTATATGGGAGATACCGGGCTTTTGGTAAGCCATGCATTTGATGAGAATGAATTGCTCGAAGATGAAGTGTATAAACAGATATTGGCAGGCAAATTACAGATTAATGAAGGAATGCTTTATGAAAATGCAATAGCTCAGATGCTGGTGGCAAATGGACATAAATTATATTTTTATACACACTATAATGAAAATAAGCATCGAAATGATATGGAAATAGATTTTATCATTTCAAATAACAGCAGGTTAAAATATAAGATGTTTCCGATTGAAGTGAAGTCAGGAAAGCAATACAAAACGACCTCATTAAATAATTTCAGAGAAAAATACAAGGAGCGCATAGGGGAAAGTTATATTATTCATCCAAGAAATTTAATTGTAAAAGATGGAATTATATGTATTCCCCCATATATGACGATGAATATATAAAGATCTGACATACACGTTTCTCCCTTTTATACCGATACATCAATAGAATTACGAACGAGTCTGTTGCCATTTTGGACAAGTGTAGCTTCTACGGATTCTCTTGTGACATTATCAAGAATGCTTGTATCAAATGCTTGTCCGGGCTTCCAATTTGAAGAAAGAGCCTGCAATGATGCAATAGCCAGAGATAAAGGAAATAAAAATTGGGCGGCAGATTAGAAATGATTTGCCGCCCATATTTATTTATGAACAATCTGATATATTCAGTATATAAATTTTCTGTAAAAACATATTTAGAAAAAAGTAAATGAGGAAAAGCATGAACATATGACTTTATCGAATGTGCGCATAATCACAAAATTGAGATAGTTTCATATTTTACCATGAATAGGTAATATATGTGGTACTATATGTGGTAAGGAGCGTGGATAGCTGCATTATCTTTGAAAATTCGTGCCGGAGGAACAGAAAATGAAAAATATATTGCTTGTAGAAGATGATTATGATTTAAATCAGTCAATCTGCTTTTCTTTGAAGAAGTCAGGATATGGAGTTTTTAGTGTGGCTTTGATGGAAGAAGGAAAGCGGATTTTTGCAAAAGAACAGATAAATATGATTCTTTTGGATGTAAACCTTCCGGACGGCGAAGGTTTTTCCTTTGCTCGATGGGTGCAAGGGCAAAAAGAAATTCCGATTATTTATCTGACAGCCAGAGATATGGAAGAAGATGTATTGGAAGGGTATGAATCAGGAGCGGAGGATTATGTTACAAAACCATTTTCAATGAAGGTTTTACTCCGGAAAATAGATATTATTTTAAGAAGAACTGTTTCAAATAAGCATTTGATTTTTAAAGATGAATACCTTCAGATAGATCTGGATAATGCACATGTGACAGTAAAAGGACAGGAATGTGCGGTTACTCCGACAGAATATCGTCTGCTTCGTCAATTTCTTTTGAATCGGGGACAATTGCTTACTTATAATTTGCTGTTGGAACGGTTATGGGATAGTGGAGGACAGTTTGTAGATAAACATGCACTGGCGGTAAATGTGAACCGTCTTCGGGGAAAGATTGAGGACGAGGAGCACAGATATATTTCAAATGTATATGGGATGGGGTATCAATGGATTGGATAATGATTGTAATAATCATAATGTTACTGTTAGTAATACTGATCTTGATGTGGAAAAACGATCAGATAAAAAAAGAAGCAGTCTTGTTTGCAGAACAGGTAGAGAATGCATTGGAAGCGATTGTAAAAGGAAAAGAATGGAGAGCTGGTGAAGAACTGGAGGACAGCCTCTGGGGAAGAACAGGAACGCAATTGGCAAAAACAGAAGCCATATTTCGGAAAAAGGAAGAGGAGAGTCTTCGGGGAAAAGAAATCGTAAAAGGTCTGATTTCAGATATATCTCATCAGACAAGAACCCCTATTGCGAATATGAAGTTATATGTGGAACTTCTTGAGGATGAGAAAATATCTGAAAATGGTCAGAATTTCCTGCAGAAAATGAAAGAGCAGATGGAAAAAATAGATTTTCTGATGCAGAGTATGGTAAAAATGTCGAGACTTGAAACGGGAATTCTTCAGATACACAAAGAAAATAAAAATATATGTGAGACAATCCGGCATGCGGTCTCAAGTCTGGTGCCTGAGGCAGCAGCAAAAGATATTGCTTTGTATGTGGATTGTGATGAAAATATGACTGTCTTTCATGATAGTAGATGGACGGAGGAAGCAATTTACAATATTCTCGATAATGCACTCAAATATACGGAACAAGGCGGAAAAATCCGTATTGAAGCGCAGCAGCAGGAATTATTTTATAAAATCAGTATTACGGATACGGGAAAAGGGATTGCTCCGGAAAGACAGGCAGAAATTTTCACACGGTTTTACCGGGAACCGGAAGTGCATGATAAGCCCGGAGTTGGAATTGGATTGTATCTTGCAAGGAAAATAGTTGAACTTCAGAAGGGGTATATAGAGGTTCAGTCGGAAATAGGTATGGGTGCATGCTTCTGTCTGTATTTTCCAGTGAAAGAACTGTGAAATATGTGATCACAATTTCGAGATAATTGGGAATCGTGACTGGTTTGTGATTTTTAAGAGATATTCTCTTACTATCAAAGGAGGAGGCAGACCAATGAAAGAATACATTGTAGAGACAAAAAACCTGAAAAAATATTATCAAATGGGTGATAACACAGTAAAGGCATTGGATGGCATTGATTTTCGTGTGAAGGATCGGGAATTTGTTGCAATCATCGGAAAAAGCGGATCTGGGAAAAGCACACTTTTACATATGCTGGGAGGATTGGATTCGCCAACAGAAGGGGAAGTGATAATAGAAGGTAAGGGCATTTTGGGGCTGAAAAAAGAACAGCTTGCCATATTACGCAGAAGAAAAATTGGATTTATTTTTCAAAACTATAATCTTGTTTCAGATCTGAACGTATATGAAAATGTCATACTTCCGGTGGAATTGGATGGAAGAAAAGTGGACGTAGAGTATGTGGATACCATACTGGAGACGGTAGTACTGCTTTCCCACAAAAAGCCAGACGGACATATCAACGTAAAAGTTGAGTTTGGCGAGGGTGAG
>CAKRES010000028.1 GCA_934317845.1 uncultured Lachnospiraceae bacterium | reverse complement strand
TATCACTCTTTAATTCCAGCGTATGTTCCCCATTGCTTGACTTTGATGTAATATTACCACTTACTGTATTTTCCCCGGATAACAAAATGGTAAGATCTCCATCTTCAACAGTAATATGTTGAGCAGACGCATTTTGGAGTACAAGCTGATTCTTCACACTATCATAATGCCAATTTGTTCCCGCGTATAACGTGTTCGCATTACCAGAAACTCCATCATCCTGAAGTTTCCCATTCAAAATAATAATGCTTGCTGTCCCGTCCGCTCTCATTATGGACAAGGTTTGTGGAGCTTTTCCCACCGCAGTCTCCTCCGCCTTCGCATTCATCACGCTCCAGCCGCTGACATCCACTGTCACCAACACCATAAGAACCGCCATAATTCCAGCAAATATCCGCCTTATTCCTCGTTTTCTTTGTTTCATATCTTCCTCCCTTTCCTTGCGATGTACTCTCGAAATTCTTCGTTTAGAAGATTCCTGGAGTACATTGTGTCATACATCACTTATTTCCTTACTTGGCACACAACAAACATTGACTCCCTCTCTGTCATTCAGAGATTTTCGCATAATTTAAGATCATTTCCTTGATCCTGAGTAACTCCGAAGTATAGTCCTTGTTGTCCTCTGATCCCCAGATAAATCCGCTGGCACAGTACGTACAAGCCGTCATCATCGTATGCACTGTCACACGGAAAAACTCCTCCCTCGGAATATCCGTACGGAACGTGTGATCCTCCTTTGCTTTCTCATACATCCATTCCAGTCTCGTATTGACCGAATAAAGGGATGCATGAAACTCCTCAAGCTGTTTCTCCTCTACTCCCTCATGGGTGACATAATGGTTGAAGTTGTCATTATACTGCAATAAATCCTTGTGATGCCGGTACATGTCGATATAACTGTCCAGCGTGAAGGTAAACCGGTCAATCGCCGGAATATCTCCAATGGATTCCAGGGGACGCTTCGCATCCAGTGCATCCAGATACTCTTTCCATTTGGCAGCACACACTGCGATCACTAACTCCAGCTTATTCGGATAATAACGGAATAATGTCGCGCGTCCTACTCCTGCCAGCTCTGCGATCTCTCCCATACTGACCGCTTCAATCTTTTTTTCTACGAAAATCTGAAAGGCAGCGTCTATGATCTTTTGTTTAAGTGCTTCCTCTTTCTCTTTTTGCTTTTGTGTTTTACTCATTTGTATGCTTTCTCCTTTTTGATACTAGTTATCTCAATAATATACAGATATGCTGTATTTGTCAACCATTCCCCCACAAAAAAAGCGCATTGCCATTTCCGGCAACACGCTTTATCTTCCTCGATACTCACTATCTCAATCATATATAAAGATTACTGTCATGTCAATATCGGATAGGGGATAAATGCTTTTATTTCCTATCCAAACACCACCTGACATACGATTCCGTAACAAGGTAGTTCTTACATTTTTATAAACTATAAATAATAGCCAAACATAGATGTCCGTCCAAGCTTGGCTAATTAAACTTCGTTCTTCCTCATTGTATATCTCCTTTCTTGGGTCAAATTCACGAAGGAACAGTTCTGCTGACACATTCTCCGACACTTTCAATCCATTCTTGGTTTTCGCATGTTTATAAAACTCTTTTGCCTTTAATTTCGTATTTACGCCAGTTAAATGTAAAAAAGAGGAATTTTTGAAAACTACTTCAATGCTTTTTCATTCATATACATACATAAAAGTTTTTCCAGCCAAATATCTCTGATAATTCTTCGCAGCATTATGTATCTTCTTCAAAATTGCAGATTTTCCCATTTGTGCTCCTCTCTAAATAAAAAGGGAAGCGAAAACGCTTCCCTCTGAATAACCACTGGCAGTTCGCTTGAACATTTCTGCTCAAACCAAAAGCATATGACTTAATCCTCATACTGGATATGGCAACATCACCTCAGATACTGTGCCACGCAGGTCGCTATAATACATCACTATAGCAAATCCACAAATATTTTACATCCTTTGTGCGGATATCCAGTGCTTTCTACTATTAGATTATGCCCATATAATCCATTTGTCAATCAATAAATTGATTTTTCCAATACTTAACAAGCATCCGTCACACAATCTATGTGATTCATATTTTTTGAATACCGAGGATCGTGATATCACTTCTAGTTTCATATTTTTCTTTTATCCATTCACTTGTCATGTACCAACTTTCTACTGATAAGCAGGTGTACTCTACCATCCCAGCTCCATCAGCCAGTAATTCAGTTTTCGTTCTCTCTCCTTATCCGTTATTTCCGGCTCATCCGGGTTTTCATACTCTCCCTCAATCTTGCCATCTACCATGTAAAGTACCCGCTTGCATTTTGCTGCTACCTTGGAATCATGAGTTACCATCACAATGGTGGTTCCCTCCTGATTCAGCTTCACCAACTCCTCCATAACCTCGTTGGAACTCGCACGGTTCAGGGCTCCAGTCGGTTCATCCGCAAATAAAATCTTTGGATGATTCATCATACTTCTGCAAATGCAGGCGCGCTGAAGCTGTCCACCGGACACCTCGTTGATATCGTGGTCTGCCACTTCAATGATAGAGAGCTTACGCATCAGCTCCTCACCTCTCCTGACTTTCTCTTTTCTGGACTCTTTGGTCTTCTTACTCTCCACTGCCGGGAGAATAATATTATCTAACACCGTCAGATTCTTCATCATATACATCTGCTGGAAAATAAATCCCATCTCGTCCAGCCGGATTCCCGCAAGTTCAGACTCTTTCATACCGGAAAGTTCTTTCCCATCAAACAACACACTTCCCCCGGTCGGATAATCCATTCCGGACATAGCATAGAGCAGAGTAGATTTGCCGGACCCGGAGGGTCCCATCAGTGCCACCATTTCTCCTTCTTCCACCTGAAAGCTGATGTTTCGAAGCACATGATTCTGACGTTTATTCGTGATATAGGTTTTGCACAGATTTTTTGTTTCTAATAATACAGACATTCTTTTTCTCTCCTTTTTGTTCCAGATTTATTCCAGACTGGCAGTATCTCTGCCTGCTACTTTTCTTGTATACAGGGACACACATCCCGCGATTACTATGGTTTCAATGCAGATTATTCCTGGATAAATCAGGAAAAGCTGTAATTTATCAAACACAAAATCTACTTTTACATTTCCCATCATTTCAAAAACAGGCGCAATGCAAAGCTTTGTCACCGGAATGGATAATGCTGCGGCTGCAAGCACGGAAAGAAACGCAATGATTCCAAACCGCAGTGCGTGCCACTGAATGATTCGTGTATTTTTAAATCCGATCGCTTTGAGTATGGCAATCTGTCCAACCTCGTCTGCCACAAAGGTTCTCTCCATCAGCAGTACCATTAGCGTGATCACTACGAAAATAACTCCCAGAAGGATCTGTGTGAGCTGCTCAACCATATCCTTTGCCCCCATTGTCTCCACGCAAAATTCTTCGGCATCGAGCACTTTATCATCCGGATACAGTTTCCTGATTTTCTGTTTCCGTCCCTGGATTTGTTGCTCACTTGGAGAATCCGTAAACAAGATCTGCCTGGTCATCCATCCACTTGCAGTGACTTCATCTCCCATTTTCACATCATTGTGCAGTCTGATCGTATTTCCCATGTTTGTCATACTCTGGTAATAGGCAACAACCAGCATTTCTTTCTCTTCATCACCAAAGTGAATGGTCAGTTTGTCCCCTATCTTTGCACCTGTTTTTTCTGCGACCTGTTTTGTGATTGCAATTTCATTTTCATTCTGCGGTACGGAACCTTCCAGATATTCATAATCCGTCATTTCAGTCCCCCTCCCCTTAAAACATGTAATGCTGTATTCAGAACCATTATAGGATACCGATAACTGGTACAAACTCTCCTGAAACATTTTCGCCGGCATCTTCTTGGAATTTAAGATTTCTCCTAACTTCTCCGTTTCTTTCCATTCATCCTCAAACGTTCCTGCCTGTTTACTGCTTCTGAAATAGAGATCACTTTTTGCACCAAACACAGTTGCGAATGCTGAACTATCCATTGTATTTGCCGTGGTTACCGTAACCAGAAGCATCGTTGTAAGCAGGCAAAAAGAAACTGCCATTCCCAGAAACCTTCTGGGGCTGCTGAGTATATCGTTCCATGCCAGATACAGCGCCGTTCCCACACGGCTTTTACCAAGCCGGTATCCGGATTTCTTTTTATAACGTTCCCCACTCTCTCCGTTTCTGAATGCTTCCAACGGTGAAATCTTTTTCGTTTTGCCTGTATGATGCCATGCAAATAAAAGCACGACCAGACTCACGAGAATTGCTCCGGCAATATTTGGAAGTATTCCGAATTTGCTTTCAAGGATCAGATTCCTGCTCAAAGAAGAAATCAGCAGATTACCAAACGGAATGCTGCAGAGCAAACCCACAACTGCTCCAAAAATCGTCAAAAACAGATATTTGGCTATATACAATCCCCGAATCCGCCGGTTTGAAATTCCGATAGCTTTCATCACCCCAATTTCACGAAAAGATTCATTGATATGAAACATAATCGAGAATTTAATAATAATCACGGAGACGATGCTCAGACAAACACTTAACAGCAGAATCATAAAAAGGAAAATAAGGTCGATCAGATAACACATCCGGAACAGGGATGTATCCGCATTAAAGCGAATTCCCGAGATTTCAGAAATTTTTTGTCCCATCTGGAATCCATCTGTGACATCTACATAGTATGTATAATACTCCTGCAAAGCACCTTTCATCGCAGACTTTAGAAATTCACTGTCTTCTTCACTGATAAGGAAGCGGTCTCCGCCCGTAAAATCCGTTCCGAAAATGACATCTTTAGATTTTCCGTCAATCGTAAGTATCAGCGCCTTTTCCACGGCTTTCACCTTAATTTTGTCGCCTTTTTTCAAACCATTCTTCTGCAAAAAAGTGCCTCCGACCCAGACATGGCCTTCCCGAACTTTTCTGATCTGTTTGTTGCTTTCATCAAAAAAATGCATACCTCGCTCATCGGGCACCTGAAACAATACATTGTCATTTCCCTCTCGTTTATCCGTTCCTACGACCTCAACCATACCAGGTCCGCAGCCCAGCATCTGATCCATCCAATATTCCTTCATTTCAGGGGTTTTTTCTTTAAGTGTCTTCATTTTCTCTTTTGAATTCTCAGAACTGGAGTATATGTAATAATCGCCGATGTTCGCCTGACGGATAGTCTCATCCATTCCATTCATCGCCACCAGTACATTGTTCAACCCGCTCGACACAAACATGACAGCAAGAATGATGAACAGAAACAGAGTCAAATTCATCACCTTTTTCCGCGCCAGATCCTTTTTTAGAATTTGCAAAAACATCTCTTTTCTCCCTCGTTGTATTTTCTATGCTCACAGGATAACACAGGAATTCTTAAATAATCCTTAAATAAAAACAATAAACAGCGGTGCTGTCTATCTTTTTCTCAGCACCGCTGTTATAAGAAACTCCTGATCTCTGATCTGTGCAAAAATATCTCCATCCATCTTATGCAGTAATTCTCTGCAAATATACAATCCCAGACCACTTCCTTCCACCTTCTGGCTATTGCTTCCTCTCCAGAAAGGATCAAACAGGTTCGTCAGTTCTTCTTCCGGGAGTGTACAGCCGGTATTACGAATCGTGATCAGTCTGCATTCCTCTTCCTCCGTCACCTCAATGCAAACAGATTTTCCGTCCCCGTATTTCATAGCATTTTCCATTAGATTTTGCAGAACTTCGGTCACACGGTCGGGATCTCCGCACACAAGGCTATCCACCATCTCCCGTACCTTAAACTCTGTATGCACCTGAGCAAGCTTTTCACCATAAAATTCTTTCATATCACGAAGCACCTTTGACAGATAAAACTCGCCCGGCTTCACTTCCAGCGACAGAAACTCCTCTCTGGCCGCCTCGGTAATTCTGTTCGCATACCCTCTGATCTCTTTCGCACTCTTTGCGATCCCTTCCAAAGACTGTTTGCGTTTTTCCTCTTCTTCGTAAAGATTTTCCGACAACGCTCTTGTGTATAGTTCGATCGCGGAAAGCGGAGTGCGAAGGTCATGAGAGAGTGATAAAAGAAGTGTCTGTTTTTCCTTCAGAAGTGCCAGTTCTTTTTCTCTACTCTGCTCCAGCTCCTCCCGGAGCATGTCCATTCCCCACAGAAAGCGTCCAAAATACCGGTTCTTTATCTCCGGAAGCGGTACGGACAGATTTCCTTTCGACAATTCTTCTGCCAGCGCACTCATTTTTTCAAAGGGCTCTACAATCTGTTTTCCAATATAAAAGAAAATCCCACCTGTAAAAATCCAGATTCCACCAAAGATTCCCATCAGCAAAAGAACAGTCTGCACGGTACGCTCTCCTTTATCCGAACCAACCTCCACCTGCTTCTCCCGCAGCACCTTTAATGCCTCTGTCGTATTCCCTTCCTTCAGGTATTGTTCTGCCCTTGCATTGGCAATCCGAAGTTCTGTCGATGATTCCCCCATCATGTTTCTTGCTAAATAGCCCCCGGCGGCAATCATCAGACACAACTCCAGCAGCATCACAATTGTCACAAATTTTTTATATTTATTCATATCGATACCCCACGCCCCATTTTGTCAGGATATGCACCGGATGTTTCGGATCTTCTTCTAATTTATCCCGAAGCCACTTGATATGTACTGTCAGTGTCTGAGGCTCCGACTCACTACATCCCCATACTCTCTGGAACAGATATTCTTTTTTGAGTGTCACGCCCTTGTGTTCCATCAAAAGTCTGAGCAGATCAAATTCCTTGGACGTCGCCACAATGCTCTGCCCTTTCAGATAAATTGTCTGCGTGAGCAGATCCAGCCGGATATCTCCGTCTATGAGTTCCTCCACCCCATAATTCCGCTTAAAGATCCCCTTGATCTTCGCAAGCAGAATATCCAAATCATAGGGTTTCTCGATATAATCATCCGCACCGAGATCCAGTCCCTTCAGCTTGTCCTCTTTGGCAGTTCTCGCACTGGCAATCAGGATGTGTGCATCCGAATCCCTTCGGATTCTAGTACAGACATCAAATCCATTGATCCCCGGAAGCATGATATCCAGTATGATCAACTTCGCCCCATACTGCTCAAACAGTTCCAGCGCCTGTTCACCGGATTCCGCCACCATAACGTTATATTCTTCTTTTTCCAGAAAGTCCCGCAATAATCCGCCGACTTCCCTGTTATCTTCTACAATGATAATATCTGTCATGATCTGCTATCCTTTCAAACTCCGCTTGTTCTACACCTTCTTCGTCTAATCCACTAAAAGGCTCATCAGTAACAGTAATTTAGGAGATTCCATAAATCATACTTAAAACTTTGCAGCTCTATCTTACACTAATAATCATAACGACAAAATATGCAGTTCAAGTTTTGTATCCATACTGTATTATCTTTCTTCTGTATTTTTTACATAAATTGTGCTTCGTGCTGCGCCTTCTTTTTTCAAATAACCGTCCTTAACCATATTTAATAAAACAGCTCTGGCTCTACGATGTTTTACCTCTAAAAGCTCTGCCGTCTCAGCAGTAGTAATAGAGCTATTTTCCAATACATATTTGTAAATTTGTTGCTCCTGTTCATTATCCGGCATTTTTTTCATAGAATCTGGCATTTTGTCGGCACTATCCGACATTTTATTAAGACCATTTGAAGTGGCTTGACCTCGATAAATATTGATACGCAGATCAACTTCGCCGCCAATAAACTCTGGCTCCCTCAATCCGGCAGCTTTTACTTTATCAATTATTCTTGGAATGCCACTGCCCCAATGCTCGATCAGGTTCATATATGCAAACGCATGAGCAAGGGCTTCATTTCTTATTTTTGAATATCCTTCTTTCATACGTTCCATAGTTTGTCCCATCGGCAACTTTCCTGGGGAAGTGATTTCCAATCGGTCGTCATATACCGCAACCTGTATCATACCATGATCCAGATAACTACGATGTACCATCGCATTAATAATCAACTCACGAATAGCATCCGGTGGAATCTCATAAATATCCTGCCGATAAATCCCCACAATAGTAGCACCCAGATGAATATTTCTCAGGACAAACTGAAATGCTTCGTCTACCTGCTCCCAAAGCGAACCAGCATACTCCCTCCGATCAACAAATACCGCTTTGGTTGTGCCCTTGAACACACCACATTGCGTTGCAACATGAAGTCCACCTTTGCCAGTCAAAATAGCAAAGGCATTGGACGGATAATCTTTTCCATCCCGTTCAACCAAGATACCCCAGGAACGCAACTGCTGCCTGCCAACATCTTTGATGGTGGCTTTCTGTTCCTCAGTGTGAGCATTCTTGACAGCCTGCTCTTTCTCCTTCCCTTTCATCTGTGTTAAAAATGCTTTTGCCACCTTGCTCAGTACAGCATGTTTTTTCCACACAAATGCTACCTGTGTCGGCAGCTTTGGTTCCAATGGCAGAAAACATACTCTTGAATCCAGTTCCGGTGCCAGCATATCCCTGGTGGTCAGAAAATAGCCTAATCCCTGCGTCACAACTTTCATTCCCTGATGCTTACTTACCCGGTAAGTCATTTTATCACTGCCGTTTTGATACTGATCGCACTGCTATGCTATCATCCGACCAAACGGCTGCAGCAATAACCACGCATTTATTCTGCCTGTTTCAGACGTTCTACGATTGTTTTTCTACATGCAAAATAATATACGATCTGCGGAAGGAAAATTCCAATAACAACAAAGAATACTGTTACCAAAAATACCGGCCATATCGTGTAGTGAAAACGGAAGAACCAGAACATATTCTCCATCATCTTTCCTGCAAGTGGCTCTGTCACTACAGCAAACAGGAAAGAAAGTCCACTTGCCGCCAACGTATAAAGCAGTCCTTCGTAAACAAGCATCCGTTTCAATTGTCCCTTTGTCATACCAATCGACTGCAGCACTGCAAATTCTCTTCGTCTTGCAATCATGCCTGTTAACACCGCATTCAGGAAATTTAAAATTCCAACTACTGCGATCACAGCGGAAAGCACTCCTCCAAGCAGCATAAACATTCCCCTGAAAGAATCAAATTCCTTCTCATAAGAAAATTTTGATTCGTATCCATAAAGCGGTTGTTCCTTCTGCGTATATTGCTTCAGAAAATATTCCATCGTCCTGGCTGCTTTGTTGTTTTTCATATCGATCACCAGATGCATCACATTTTTCGTACCCGTATCACGGATAAAGGTATCGCTTCCCATTACAAATTCCGGGCTACCGTAATAACGATATCCCATGGAAGAAGGCACCATAACTTCTGCCACTACCGTATACGTTTTTTCTGTCTTTTCGCCTTCATAACGAAGCGTCACTTTGTCCCCAACCTTTGCCCAATTACTATGTGGCACCACATGATCGTAATCATCCTGCATATAGACTGCAGCGATCGTATCATTACGCTCCAGCAAGGAAATGTCTCCTTTTATCACATGTAATTTTTGCAGCGGACATGTATCCATTCCGTATAACTGTACCCAATCATAATAACTTCCATCTGATGCCCGAAGATATGCTTTTTTCTCCTCTTCACTCATACCAAATCCCATGGAATCCGAATAAGAGAAAATATCCTTTGCCTTTATTTTTTCCTGTGTGCCTCCGGTATCTCCATACACACAACCACTTGCTTTTATCCCCTCCTGTGCCAATATGTTCTGCATAACAGAAGGTTCTATTGCGATATCATCTGAAAATAATCCCTTTTGCACACTAAAATAATCTGCATTTGCAAATTGAAAATCACTGCAGGTAGATTTTTTCAAATAAAGATCCATATCAAATCCATCTGTAAACATAACTGTTATATTCAACAGAATAACCGCAAGTGACAAAGAAATAACCACAAGCAGCGTCTTTTTCCGGTTGCGGAGCAGATTCGCACCTGCCATTCGCAACAATGATGCCGGTTTTATTCTCTTCTTTTTCTTTTTGCTGATACGCTCTGTTTCTGTATAACGCACTGCTTCTACCGGGGATACTTTTGCTGCAATTCTTCCCGGTTTATTACAAGAAATAAATACGGTAATAAGCGAAAAAACTGCTGCTCCAATAAATACCCACGCATGCAACCGGATCACAGCGGTTGTATAAGCCGTCTGTGCCATAACAAACGGAGCAAGTTTTGCTCCGACAAACCATCCCCAAAGCAGGCCAAGTGGAATACCGATTTCCGCTAACAACATTGCCTGCATGCGTATGATCCGTTTGATCTGTTTGCCTGTCATACCGATTGTTTTCAGCAATCCATAAAAACGGATATCATTTGTTACAGAGATCTGAAATACATTATAAATGATCAGATATCCGGTAAACACAATGACGAGAAGCAGCAATACGATAGCGATCACACTTTCCAGATCCACATTCCGGTCTGATTGTGCACTGGTATATCCCCAGTTTACTCCATAAGAAATATAATCCGGTCTGGAAGCATCTTTATATTGAAAACCACTATTCTTTATCACCTGCTGCACATTTTTTTCAATATGCCGGGAATTGGAAAACAT
The DNA here is from genome assembly GCA_934317845.1 of uncultured Lachnospiraceae bacterium. Classification (GTDB taxonomy): domain Bacteria; phylum Bacillota; class Clostridia; order Lachnospirales; family Lachnospiraceae; genus NC2004. Next base: position 5,323 of record CAKRES010000028.1, on the reverse strand, counting down.
GACACCAAGCGTCCATTTTCCATCAGCATTTTGTGAGCTTTCCTCTCCCCCCTTCAATACCTCTTTCGTGTAACTTTCAGGAACCACAACATGACTTGCTACAGCCACCTCATTATACTCCCACCAGCCGGACAGTGTAAATTCCTTTGTTACTTCTTTGGAATGTCCGGTATCATCTCCGATCCGATATGTTATCTTAAACTTTGCTCCCACCTTTGGAGTTACCCCCAGAAGTTTCAATACCCGGGTATCTGTCATTGCTTCATCGGTTCCCTCTTTGGGAAGATGTCCATGCTTTGGTGTACAAAAATAATGTTTTACCGCTTTGGCATCCATATAACTGACTTCTACCTGTGCCTTGCGAAACGCATCTCCCATTCCCATACCTAAAAAGCAACGGGTATTGGCCTCTTTGATCAACGGATCTTTTTCAAGTTTTTGCATCTGCTCTTTCGTCAGATCCTTGAATGCGCCATGATCATCACCGCCAACCATAAGAAAATTAGACTGTTGAAAGGAATCATTCACAGAAATGGCGATCGTAAACAAGGCAGTAAACAGTGTCGTCGTCAATAGAATTGCAAAAACCGCAATCAGATTTCTCATTTTGGAGGCTTTAAGGCTGCGCACTGCAACCCTTCTCACACATGCTCGATTTGCTACCTGTATCATGACTGCTCACCTGCCTTTTCTGTCACGATCCTTCCATCCTCAATACGGATGATTCGATCTGCAAGTTGTGCAATCTCCTCATTATGTGTAATCATCACAATCGTCTGCGAAAATTTATTGCTCGTTGTTTTGATCAGCCCGATCACATCCTGTGATGTGCGGCTATCTAAATTTCCTGTCGGTTCATCTGCAAGAATGATCGCAGGCTTCGCTGCCAAAGCACGTGCAATTGCTACACGCTGCTGCTGTCCTCCGGAAAGCTGGGCAGGCAGCATGTTCAGCTTTTCTTTTATACCCAGTGATTCTACAATTTGAGCAAGAAATGTCTCATCCACATGTTTTCCATCAAGCTGCAACGGCAGCACTATATTTTCATAAACAGAAAGCACCGGAACTAAATTATATGATTGAAAAACAAATCCTATCTTTCTTCTGCGGAAAATGGTAAGTTCCTCTTCCTTTAACGAAAAGATATCTTTTCCATCCACATATACATTACCGGAAGATGGGCGATCCAGTCCTCCAAGCATATGTAGCAGTGTAGATTTTCCTGAGCCGGAAGTTCCAACTACTGCTACAAACTCTCCATTTTCCACGGTCAGATCCACACCCGCCAGTGCATGCACGGCATTTTCCCCCGTGCCATATTGTTTCTTTAATCCTTTGGTTTCCAAAATTACCATATGTTTTTCTCCTTTTCTCCTGATTTTTTCTCTCCCCTGTTTGTAATTTGATTATCACACAGGATTCTTTCGAGAATCTGTCAGTGAAAAAAAGATTCTTACAGTTCTGACACATTTGTTTTTGAAAAATACAAACCAAAGGAAGTACCTTTTGATGGTCTGGATATAAGCCTGATATATCCTCCCTGCTGCTGCATAATCTGTCTGGCAAGGTAAAGTCCAATTCCTACTCCATTTTCGTCCAACACTTCTTCTCCACGGTAAAACCGCTGAAATACTTTGGCATGTTCCTTCTCCTTAATTCCGATTCCGGTATCAGAAACCTCCACACACGCAAACATTTCATAAGAATGTACGGTTACTGTGACTGTCCCCTCTTTTGTATATTTGATGGCATTGTCTAACACATTACTCAAAGCCTCCCCAGACCATTTTGCATCAAAATTGGCAGACACCTTTTGATCCGGCACCTGCAATACAAGTTCCAATCCTTTCTCCTCTGCTCTTTTTTGAAAATCTTCGACACATTTTTCTGTCATTCCATAAAGCGGCTGCACCTTTTTGTGCAGCACAAAAACACCCGTCTCAAGTCTGGAGAGTTTGACAAGCGCATCAATTAAAAATTGTAATTTTTCACTCTGCTGCCGCAGCATAGCAAGAGACGTTTCCGCTGAATCACTTAAATTTTCTTCTTCTAACAACTCCGTATATAGCAAAATATTAGAAAGTGGAGTTTTCGTCTGATGAGAAATATCGGCAATCAATTCTTTTATCTTTTCCCGTTCCACTGCGATACTTTTTACCGAAAGCTCCGATGCTGCTAAATATTGTGCCAGGCGGTTTTCCAGTGAGGAACGCTTTGATTCATCAAAGGTATGCTCTGAAAAAGTGCCGTTCATCGCTGTCTCTAACATCTCTGCAAGGCCATCCATCATTTTTTCCTGTCTCTTTCTGAAAAAGAAAATGGTTCCTACAACAATCATCACGGCAATTCCCGTGATCACAAGTACTGCTATCATATTTGTTCCCATACATATCCGATTCCATAAACAGTCCGAATCTGCTCCTTTGCCTGTAGTTTATCCCGCAGCCGTTTGACCGCAACAGAAAGTGCATTTTCATCCACATAACGTGTGCCATCCGGCCAGACACGCTCCATCAGTGTCTCCCGTGGTACCGTCATTCCTATATTCTGTATCAGTATTGCCAAAAGTTTCTGCTCTGTTTTACTCAGTTCTACTTCCTGCCCCTTTACAGTAAAAAGCATAGCAGAAAAATCAAAATACCAGATACCACCATCAAAAATCTGGTGTTTTTGCTGTATCGGCTGATGCTTTTCCGTACAACTGCGAAGTTGTGTATTTACCCTTGCCCGAAGAACTGCCAGACTAAATGGCTTGGTAATATAATCATTGGCTCCCTGTTCAAGTCCATTTACAATATCCATCTCCAGATCATTCGCAGTGAGCAAAATAACCGGTAATAACGAAGTTTCCCGTATCTCCTGCAACAGATCAAAGCCGCTTCCATCTGGCAGATTCACATCCAGAAGCAACAGATCCACCTCTTCTTTCTGCAAATACTGTTTTGCTTTTTTTATTGTATCACAGCACATAACCTGTCGATCCTCTTCCGTCAACGCACACTGCAAGCCCTGGGAAAGCGCAGCATCATCTTCCACAACCAACAATCGATTTATTTCTTTCTGCATATCATAATCCTTCTTTTGCCTGTTAACAAAATTTATTTTTTGCTTCCTTTCACCAGCTTACATTCCCTCCACACGTTTTTCCTACGCTTCGGATCACATACTACGATCACTATGCGATATAAATAAAGCAGCGGGAGCAGAACACGATGTCTGGCAAATAAAGGAAAATGCTGGTAATATTCCTTTCCTGGAAACAATCGCGTTCTGATATAGTTCCATTTGGAGATCTGTCCTTTTTTGTTTCTGCACGTTTTCAGACGGTTATCCACCCGCTGTTTCTGGTTTCCATATACACCGGAAGTCAGATAATAATCAAGCATCTCCTGCTCGTTTGCAGTAAGTACAGAAACTCCGTCTCCAAATACTTTTTTACAAAGCAAACGGTTATCTTTTTCAAATTGTGCAATCGCAAGCGTTTCACATTCCCGTTCGATATAATCAAAATCCAGTGCAGTCTCTTTTTGCAGATAAATATAAAAATCAAGCAACGTGCGCACCCCCGTGCCACTTCCCTGATAATGCTTTGCTGCATGACACATCAGGTAAATGTAAAAATCCTCCGCTTTCATACGATAACAATACGAGTTTTCTTTTTCCGGAACCAGATGGCTTTTGATCTCCCTGTAATAGTCCGCCCACTGGTTCGCAGATGATGTCCCATACAATGCCCGGTGCAATTCAAAATTGTACACCGGTGCTTTCTCATATATATCATGATTTCCCTGTCCATAGGATTTGACTACATATCCCTGCGACTGCATATAGTCTTTCATCGTCTGCGCAAATGTTTCTTCAAATAAAATATCATTATCTGACATCTGCCGCAATCCCACTGCCGGATAATAGTGTTTTAAAACAATTCCCTTCAGGGGCAAATACCAGATCTTCTTCTGTTCCATAAACGTAAAGATTTTTTCTCGCTCTGCATCAAACAGAATTTCCTTACGGATCGCTTTTGCAATACTCTGTTCCCATCGGACAGGAAGCGTAACTCCTGCTTGTTTTAATACGGTACCAACCAATGCATCGACAAAATGAGCACGGCTGAGCTGATAAAGCTGTCTCAATTTTGCTTCACTTTGTTCCTGCTTATACGATTGTACCCTGCTGCTTTCAGGCACTTTTGCATTTGCTCCACATGCAAGCAGATAGAACAGCTCCTCTTTGATGTCCTGCATTTTATCTTCTCCTTTCTACTTCCCCGGACGCTTCCAATCTGGCGAAGCTGCTCTACTATTTTTTCGACATCCCACGGCGTATCATGCTCCCCCTGTTACTCTGCCGGAACAAATGGGAGTTCCAGCGTATCAATATCATTCTTCTTTCGTTCTTCGCTCGTTTGTTCCTCTTTTTTATTGCGTTGTGCAGGTGCCTCTTCTTTTACAGAAGAATCCTGCTCCACACTCTCTAACTGTTCGGTGGAAGCCTGTGTTTTATCCTTTTCTGTTGTTTCTGCCAAAGGCTGTTTCTTTTTCTTTGATGCAGCAGAAGTTTTCTCCGTTGACTTTGAAGCATTGTCTTTGGTTTCTGCTTTCTGTTGTGTCGTTTGAGACTCCGCTGATTCCGTAACATCCTCCAGAGGATCTGTAACAACCGGTCGTTCCCCTTCCAGATTTTGTTCTGACATCGGCTCCTGCTCTGTCGCTCTGTCCTCCTCCGTCGTCTGTTCCATCTGCTCTGTCTTATTCTTTTTTCCTGAATTGTTATCATTTCCGATCACAACTGCAATGATCACCACAAGTAATACCACTGCAATGATCACAACCACACCGATCACTTTTCGTCCTTTTTTCATCGTTTGGCTCCTCAAATTTCTCTTCTTTCTCCCAATTTTAATTTCATTCCATAAGAAATGCAAGCATTGGGGATAATATTACATTGAAAATAACTATATTAAAATGCCGGACAGCTTCTAACCATCCGACATTTTAGTTTCTTATTCTATAAAATATCCTTTTTTATTATTCAATGCCCATTGGTGGGAGATCATTACTACTGGTCGTAATAATATCCTCTGTTTCAAATTCTACAATCTCCATCTCCGGTGTTTCGTATCTTTCTTTCATGTTCTTTTACCTCCTTTAATTATTACCATCGTTTTTGTAGGATTCATATACTTGTGCACAGCTGCCATATGCATAAAGTGCCTTGACAACTTCTCTGAGTGATTCAATATTATCTATATTATCACACGCACTGCTCATGACAGTGTATGCATAACTGTTCGTGCCATATGCAAGCTCCGCATATTCCGTAT
>CAKRES010000027.1 GCA_934317845.1 uncultured Lachnospiraceae bacterium | reverse complement strand
ATGTCACGCAATGATCTTGATACGCGGATGCTATTGTTATCTCTTAAGTACCTTCTTACCTCTCCAATGATCATTGGTACCGCATACGTGGAAAATTTTACATCCAGTGTCACATCAAAATTATCAATGGCTTTCATCAACCCAACGCAGCCTACCTGAAACAGATCGTCTGCATTTTCATTGCTGTGGGAAAAACGCTGGATCACGCTCAACACCAATCTTAAATTCCCCTTGATATACTTTTCTCTGGCATCTTTGTCTCCCTGTTTCACTAAGAGTAACAGCTCTTTTTTCTCTTTCTCTGACAGTAAAGGTAAATTGGCTGTATTTACGCCGCAGATCTCCACTTTATTAAGAGCCATGGTGTCTCCTTTCGTATCTCGTTGATACTACTAAGGTTCACCAACTTCATCTGATTTTATACACTCAATCGAAGCATTTCTTTGCGCAGCCGCTTCATGATCTTCTTTTCCAGCCGGGAAATGTAGGACTGGCTGATCCCCAGGCAATCTGCCACTTCCTTCTGTGTACGTTCCTTTCCATCCCGGTTCAGTCCAAACCGCAGCTCGATGATCATTTTCTCCCGGTCACTCAGCACCTGAATGGCTTTTTTTAACAGACGTTTCTCCACCTCATCTTCCAGATTGCGGCTGACTACGTCTTCTTCTGTTCCAAGAATATCAGAAAGCAGCAGTTCATTCCCATCCCAGTCTACATTCAGCGGCTCATCGATCGACACCTCACATTTAGATCGGCTGATCTTTCTAAGATACATCAGGATCTCATTTTCAATACAACGAGAAGCATACGTTGCAAGCTTGATATTTTTGTCCGCTTTGAAGGTATTGATCGCCTTGATCAGTCCGATCGTTCCAATGGAGATCAAATCTTCTGCCAGCACTCCGGTGTTGTCAAATTTTTTTGCAATATAGACAACCAGCCTCAGATTCCGTTCAATCAGCACTTTCTTTGTTTCCCGGTCCCTTTCACTTCCAAGACGTGCCACGATGCGTCTCTCTTCTTCTGCAGATAATGGGGTCGGAAGCACCTCCGTTCCCCCTATGTAATGAATCTCTTTTCTTCTTTTGATAAAAAAACCTTTTACCTGTTCCACAAACCGGAACCCATTTGCCCCTGTCATAACTACTTTGATCACTATGTCACCCTCCATCATTTTGTTTTCCCTCTTTGGTTACTCCATGGTGGAATGTAGGATTATATCGTACTCCTGCTGATGAGAAAAAACTTTTTCATCTACTGCCAGCAGCACCCGATCATACTCCTTTTTTCCTTTTTTTTCTTTTGACAAAACAAGTTTCTGTGCCCGGTATGCTTTCATCATCCCATGTTCTTCTCCCAGAGAATAATAGGGGATCAACACCGGATTGCCAAGTTTTTCCCTGCAACATTGCAAAAGACTTTCTTTTACGATCACAACCGGTCTATTCTGATACGGATCGAACAGACAATTTCCGGAATCGTAATATCCTTTGGCAAACATCTGTTCTCCACCAATCTCCAGCATCACATCCCACAGCTGCCTGTTTTCAATGGTTCTCTGCCGCATCCGGCGGATCACAACGGTTGTCACGCAAAAACTCAGCAGCAACACGATCAGATAAGTTTTTGCCCCTGAAAGGTTTCCGTGTTCTTTTACAGCAAAACAAATGCCTCCGTAAAACAGTGTGACAAAAAACAGGCCAAGCACACTTCGCATTTTTTCTTTCCAGCTTTTTTTGAAACAGATCAACCAGGCAGTAAAAAGCAGTATTGCAATAGATGCAAGCACTTGTTTTCCTTCCCTGTTATCATCTTTCATAACCAAATGATAAAAACGAAAACATACACTTGCCGCCGCACTCCCCAATGCAGCTACAAGGCAACGCCTGTTCGTTGCCGTAACGATACCTGTTTCCTTTGTAGTACGAATGATGATGTAATATAAAACAAATGCTTCTAAAAACGCAATGTCCGGGTACCACTCCACCGTCATCCGCATCCCTCCGTTCCACATACTCATCATAGCAAACAGCCGGTGAAAAAAATGTAGAAATAAGACTGCAAACAAAAAAAGACGCAACAATTACTGTTGCGCCTTACCCTCTTACATTCTTTTATCCAATTACTTTCTGCTCAGCAAAAAGTCAGGAATCTTAATGCCACCTGTTTTTGGCTGTGGCTGTGGTTCCGGTCTGACAAATGTCTCTGCACCGGTTGGCTGTGGCTGAGGAGCTGGTTCTACTGCCGGAGCCGGATTGATCGGCTGTGGTGTAGCAGAAGTATTGACCGGCTCTGCCGGCTGTGCAGCTGCACTTGCCTGTGCATTATATGTACGTTTTACATAATCCTCTAACATGCTGTTTTTCTTTGGCTGCTTATTACCATTAGAAAGACCTGTTGCCACAATCGTGATGCTGACTTCGCCATCGGTTTCTTCACCGCTGTCTACCGTACCAAAGATAATATTGGTATCTGGTCCGGTTACTTCCTTCAGACACTCGATCGCCTCTCCCACTTCCAGGATTCCAACATCTCCAGAGAAGTTTACTAATACATCTGTAGCACCTGCTACATTGGTCTCTAATAATGGACTGTGCATTGCTTCCTGCATTGCCTCCATCGCCTTGTCCTCGCCGTCGCTTCGTCCAATACCAATATGAGCAATACCCTTGTCCTTCATAACAGTCTCTACATCGGCAAAATCGGCATTGATCGTACCTGTACAGATGATCAGATCTGTAATACCCTGTACACCCTGCTGTAATACACCATCTGCAGTTTTGAATGCCTCGTCCAGCTTGGTCTTTTTATTGCAGATCTCTAACAGTTTGTCATTCGGAATGACGATCAGCGTATCTACATGCTCTCTTAAACGGGCAAGTCCTGCCTCTGCATTCTTCATACGAGGAGTTCCTTCAAAGGTAAACGGCTTAGTCACAACACCAACCGTCAAAATACCCATATCCTTTGCAATCTGTGCAACAACAGGCGCAGCACCGGTTCCGGTTCCTCCACCCATACCACAGGTTACAAATACCATCTGTGCATCTTTGATGATGTCAGCAATCTCTTCTTTGTTCTCTTCGATCGCACTTGCTCCGATCTCCGGCTTCGCACCAGCCCCCAGTCCTTTCGTCAGCTTCTCACCGATCTGGACTTTGATCTCTGCTTTACAGCTATTCAGTGCCTGTGCATCCGTATTGATACCGACCAGATGTACACCATTGATCTGCTCGTCCGCCATACGGTTGATCGCATTGTTGCCGGCACCACCCACACCTACTACATAAATCTTAGCAATAGGCTGATTGTCATCATTACTTTTTATCTCGAACAAGGTTACTCCTCCTTTTTCTCTCTTACCTCTAGGATATAATCACTTAATATAATAGTATTTTTCCGCCAAATAATCAACCCTTATCCTAAAATTCCACTTGGAAATCTTTGCTACTTATTTAGGAGTAAAGGTCGCAATTCCTGAATTGACGGTAAAATTTTCCATATGAAGCGTTCCTTTTAATCCGTCCGCTTCTTTTAACATATTGGGAAGCTCTGCCATTTTTTCATCCACGCTGTCCGGATCCCCCAGTGCGATCGTAATTTTCTTATAGCGCAGATACACCTGATCCTTTTCGAATTTTACCGACTTAATCGCCAGATCATATTTTCTGATCAACTGTGTAATATTTAAGATCTGAGAAACTGTCTTTTTATTCTCAAATGGCAATTTTTCATTGATGACTACACTGTCAAATTCCAGCCCTTTGATCAAAGGGACATCCTCAAATCGCTTCGTGCTGCTCTCCAGCACAATGCCATCACGGTCAAAATACATATACTCTCCCATATTTTCGATGCAGCCCGCCATTGTTTTTTCATAAATCGTTACAGCAATCTTATGACGGCTGACATAGTCTACATCCAGACTTTCAACAAAAGGAATGTCTTTAGGCGGATGAAATTTACATTTGAGCATGTACAAAATACTGTTGTTAATATAACCCGCCTTTTTTAATTCTGTTTCCATTTCCTCTTTTGTATAGTGTTCATTTCCTGTCATATCGATCGAGGTAATCTTAAACTGCGTCAGTAAAAGGATCAGAAACAAAGCAAGAAAGATCATTACAATTGCCGTGATCATGCCTTTTTTACTTTTACGCCGGGATGATTCAATGACTACAAACTCATTCCGCTCCATTAACTCCCCTCCTTCGGCACGGTTCTTGCAACCGATAATACAACCCCCATTTCGATCAACAGGAATACGATCGAGCTTCCACCGTATGAAATGAACGGAAGCGGTACACCTGTATTTGGAATGGAATCCGTTACAACACCGAGATTGACAAACACCTGCACCCCGATATGTGCCATTGATCCGACCACGATCAATGCTCCATAGACGTCTTTGGCTTCTATCGCAATCTTATACATCCGCTTTAACAGGGTAAGATATAGCAATATCACACCAATCGCCCCGACAAAGCCCAATTCCTCACAGATAATAGAAAAGATCATATCGTTGTGTGCCTCCGGAACAAAACCGAGCTTTTGCAAGCTCTGCCCAAGCCCCTTTCCAAGCAGCCCTCCGGAACCGATCGCATAAAGAGACTGTTGCGTCTGATACACTTCCTCCGATTCATCCAAGAAGTTTGTGACACGTGCCAGTCGATATGCCTTTCCAGACAAAAAGAGCAAGACCAATCCACCAATTACAGCAATCACTCCCACCGCAAGCACGGACTTGAATTTGGAAGATGCCACATAAAGCATGATCGCAATGATCGCCGATAAAATGATCGCGGTACTTAAGTTTTCAATACCGACAAGACCAACAGTAACCGCCATTACCAAAGAGATCACAACCGCTACTCTCCAGTTTGAAAGCCGGTTAATATTGATAGAAAGCAGCTTCGCATAGCAAAGAATGATCATAAGTTTTGCAATTTCCGACGGCTGGATTGTAAAAGAACCAAATCCAATCCAACGCCTCGCACCATTGGACTCCACACCAAAAAACAAAACATAGACGAGCGCAACATTTACAACGATATAAAACCAGAGGCTCCATTTCCAGAATTTATGGTAATCAAAAAATGATACTCCGATCATTGCCACAAGACCAACCGCAGCAAATATTCCCTGACGGATGACCCAGTGTGCGGGATTCCCGTATTTACTGGTTGCCGTGTAATAACTCGTACTGTAGATCATGACCAGACCAAATACAACCAAGATCACGATCAGCATGATCAGCGTATAATCCAGCGGGATCTTCGTCTGTTTCCGTTTTCGCATATTCCGTTTGTCCTGCTCGACATGTTCTGTCCGTTTCATACGAAAGCACTCCTCTTTGCTGCCTTAATTAAAGCTCTCTTACATACTGTTTGAATAACTCTCCACGCTGCTCATAGCTGTCAAACATATCCCAGCTTGCACATGCCGGAGAAAGCAACACAGCGTCGCCCGGCTGTGCTTTTTTCGCACATACCTCTACCGCTTCTTTGAGATTTTCTACTATGATAATATCGGTAAATCCGTGCTTGATCGCTGTGTCCTTGATCATTTCCGCAGTAACACCCATCAATACAAGATACCGCACCTTACCGTCAAATGCCTCGATCCAGTCATCAAATGCAACGCCTTTATCATAGCCGCCACCGATCAGAAGTGTCGGCTTCACCATTGCCTGAATTCCCTTGATCGCTGCATCCGGATTAGTTCCTTTGGAATCATTATAGTAGTCTACTCCTTCTACGGTATCTACATATTCAATCCGGTGTTCCACTCCCATAAAGGAAGTAACAACCTCATGAATCTTCTCCACCGGAACCTGCATGTAATAGGAAATTGCAGCAGCCGCCATTACATTTTCTACATTATGGGAACCGAGCAGTTTCAGTTCCTCAAGGCGGCAGAACACCTCTTTGGTCTGTCCCTTTTCCCGTAATACGATCGCATCCTTCTCTAAACAAACACCGTCATCCAGCAATTCTTTCCGGCTAAAATATACCGGAGTTGCTGTTACTTTACTACCCATCTCCTTTGTGATCGGATCATCGTAGTTTAATACGATCACTTCATCTTTTGTCTGATTTTTTGCAATACTCATCTTGGTATCTGTATAGATCTCCATCGTATGGTGCCGGTTCAAATGATCCGGTGTTACATTCAGCACTGCACTGACATTAGGATGAAAATCAATAATACTCTCTAACTGAAAGCTGCTGATCTCTGCTACTGTCACACTCTGCTCCGTCATATCCTGTGCACATTCTGTATAAGGAGTTCCAATGTTTCCTACCACAAATACACTGTCATAATACGCTTTCATGATCTCTCCGGTAAGAGAGGTCGTAGTTGTTTTTCCATTTGTTCCGGTAATAGCAGCCAGACGACCTTTTCCGTACTGATATGCCAGCTCAACCTCACTCCAGATTGGAATATTCCGTTTGCGGAATGCCTCTGTAAATGGTGCTTCAATGGAAATACCAGGACTTAATACCATCACAGCCACACCGTCAAGCTCCTCTTCCTTCAACGCACCAATCCAAACCTCTACGGTATCGGATGCCAGTTTTTTTCTGATCTTATCCGCATCACATGCCTCATTTTGATCAAATACAACAACTTCAGAGCCTGTTGCAAGGAGCAGTTTTGCTGCTGCAATTCCACTTTTTCCTGCACCTGCTACGACAACTTTCTTACCTTCTAATCTCATCTACCGTTCCTCCAAATCTATCTTTGTTTCTTTTATTCTGTTCCCATTCCCATAAGTCCCATAAGACAAAGAATTGCAGTCACAATGGAAAATATGGCAACCACTTTGGTTTCCGGCCATCCGCCAAGTTCAAAATGATGATGCAGCGGAGCCATACGAAACACTCTTTTTCCCGTCATTTTATAGCCGATCACTTGAATAATCACAGACAGCACTTCGATCACATAGACAAAAGCAACCAGCGGAATAAAAAGCGGAAGTTTTAATATGATCGCTGTAGCAGCTACAAATCCACCAAGTGCCAGTGATCCGGTATCTCCCATAAACACGCGCGCCGGGTATACATTATAAACCAAAAAGCCAAGCAACGCCCCTACCACCGCACAAGTCATCGGTTCCAGACCAGAATCAAGTCCAATGGACACCACCGTCAAAAATGTGGCGATCAAAATCGTCACACTGGACGCCAGACCGTCCAGACCATCTGTGAAGTTCGCTCCATTGACGGTTCCCAGCATAATAAACACCATCGCAATGCCGGTAAACGATCCTAAATCTATGTATAATCCACCGGAAAATGGAATAAGCATCACTTCTCCGGTTTTTGTCCTGCACAGATACCAGGAAAACAGCACTGCGATCACAAGCTGCAAAATAAGCTTCTGCCATGCGCTGAGTCCCATCGACCGTTTTCGCACTATCTTGATAAAGTCATCCAGAAATCCGATCATTCCGAACCCGACAGTAACGAGAAGAACCGGCCACAGTTCCGGATATTTTCTGACATAGAAACCGGACACGATCACCACGCTGGCAAGTATGATCAAGCCTCCCATTGTGGGTGTCCCCAATTTCTTATAATGCTCTTTCGGCCCCTCCTCCCGTACATACTGTCCAAACTTCAATCTCTTTAAGAATGGAATGACCAGAGGACTCAAGCCCGCACTTACTAAAAATGCTGCTAACGCCGGCAATAGCATCTCATATGGAATATTCATAAAAGCACCTCTACATTTTCTTATCTGGTATCTCCTCTTTTATGACATATTCTCTGATCGCACATGCCATTTTAGTATAATGCTTTTACCCTCATTTATCAAGTACAGCCTTTAATCTGTAATGACCAGAGATGTTTCCTTTGTTTCTTTTTCCGTCACAGGTTTTGTCTGTTCAATCCCAAGATATGGCAGGATGTTTTTAAACAGATCTCCTACCACCGGAGCTGCGATCGTACCTCCATAATAAATTCCGGTTGGTTCGTTGATCAAAAGCAGTGCCATGACGGTAGGATCATCACTTCTGGCAAATCCCAGAAAAGAAGAAATATACCGTCCGTTTCCACGGGGCAGCTTTTCACTGGTTGCCGTTTTTCCACCAATCGCATAACCCGGCACGGCTGCATTTTTTCCAGAACCCTCCGACACAACCGCATCCAAAAGCTCTTTCATTGTTTCCGACGTTTTTTTAGAAACCGCTCCTTTTTTCGTTGGAAATTGTAGTTTTGTTCGTTTTCCACTCACACTGTCTTCCACTGCAACACCAAAATGCGGTGTGATCAACGTTCCTCCGTTGACTACCGCAGCGACTGCACGCAGTAATTGAAACGGTGTGATCTGAAACGACTGGCCAAACGACATCGTAGCAAGTTCCACCGCTTTTACATCTTCCAGTTTATGCATGATCGAACCAGCCTCGCCCGGTACATCGATTCCTGTTTTTTCAAATAATCCCAGTCTCTTATAATACCGGTACATATTTTTGGCACCAACCCTCTCCCCGACTGTCATAAACACCGGGTTGCAGGAGTTCATCACCCCCTGTTTAAAGGTTTCTGTTCCATGTCCTCCTACCTTATGACAGCGGATCTTCCGATCTTCTACAATCTTAAATCCCGGACAGACAAAGGTATCTTCCGGCGTTACCACCCCCTCTTCCAGCGCAGCCGTTGCGGTAATGATCTTAAAGGTCGATCCCGGTTCATACGTGTCATTGACGATCGTATTACGCCACATCTGGTTTAGCTGCTCCTGCTTTTTCTCAGTGGAAACAGCATCGGCACTTGTAGTAAGTGTAAATGGATCATTCAGATCATATTCCGGTGTATTAACGCAGGCATAGATCTCTCCATTTTGAGGATTCATCACGATCACAGAGACATTTTTTGCTTCTTTTTCTTTCTGCACCTTTTTTGCCGCCTGCTCCGCATACATCTGGATGCTGTAATCCAGTGAAGTGATCAGATCATTTCCCGGTACCGCTTCCTTGCGCTGTTCTGCGGTATGCTCTACTCTATGTCCGGCCGCATCTGTTGTTGTCAGAATATAACCCGGTTTCCCCATCAATACATCATCGTACTGTACCTCAAGACCCACGATCCCCTGATTATCTCCTCCGGTAAAACCAAGCACTTTAGATGCCAGGGAAGAAAATGGGTAATACCGTTTATAATCCTCATCGATCATTACTCCTGCAAGCTGGTAAGCACGTATTTTTTCTGCCAATGCTTTGTCCACATTACTTTTGATCTTTTCTCTGGAGGATCGTTTTTTTACAAGCTTCGCAATCCGCTCCTTTGGCACATCCAGATACTTTGTCAGCACCTCGATCACCTTTTCTTCCTCTTCAATCTGACTGTGGATCACGGAAATCGTACATACCGAACGATTTCCCGCCAGCTCCACTCCGTTCCGGTCATAGATGATCCCACGTGGAGCTTTGACCTGCCGCTCCCTCTCATGTAACTCATCTGCTTTTTTCGTAAGTGTTACAGACTGCGCCACCATAATGTAGCACAACCGCCCTGCCATCACTGCTCCAAGAAGCATTAAAATGCCAATGTAGATCGTAAGCTTCTTCTTATGATGCAGATAGTATCCATTCATCCAAGATGACTCTCTTGTTTTTTATTATCTTATTACCAAAGCCACACTGTTATGTCTGAAAATGAAACAGGCTTTTATGGAAGCGGAGTTGCAGCGGTAGTTGCTTCAGTCGTCTGCACTGCGGTATCATTTGCCGCCTGTGTCGTCTGCTGTGACCCTGCATCCCCTGTTGTCTGTCCCTGTTCTTCTGTCGTTTCCTCTGTCGTTGTGTCAACATCACTCTTTAAATATTTCTCTGCATCACTTCCGGAATCCGATACTACCCTTCCACTTTCATTCACATTTACAATATCCTTTTCCTGTTCCTCTTTGGTGATCTTTTCCTGTATCACACCCATGTATGGCAGCACCTGTTTCATGATCTTCTGTACAATGTGAACTGCATAACTGGTCTGCTCCTGATTTGGCAGATTGATCTCATCGATTGTCACATACACAACAACCTGTGGATTATCATATGGTGCATAACCGATAAAAGAAAGAAGATATTTTCCATTGTTACGCGGCAATTTCTCCGCCGTTCCGGTTTTACCACCAATCTCGTATCCTGCAATCTGGCATCCAGTTCCGGTTCCTTCTTCCACTACTGTCTTTAAATATTTTTTGATCAGTTTGGATGTAGCCTTAGATACTGTTTTTTTCACCAGCTTTTTATCCACGGTTTTGACAGTTCCGCCTTCCGCATTGCGGATCTCTTTCACTACATGCGGCTCATAATAATTGCCGCCGTTGATCAACGAACAAAAGCCGCTTGCAAGCTGGATCATCGTACAGTTAAATCCCTGTCCGAAGGAGTTGGTTGCAAGATCTGTCGGTCCAATGTTCTCCGGACTATATACCAGACTTGCCGCTGACGCCTCTCCCGGAAGATCAATATTGGTATACTGACCGAATCCAAAAATACTCTGGTATTTGGTGAATTTTTCTGCTCCAAGCTTGGCATTGATCGTCATCATGCTTACGTTACAGGATTTAGCAAGTGCGTGCTCCAGATCGATCTTTCCATCTGTATTATGGCAGCGGATCGTATGATCTCCTACCTTTAACGATCCGTTACAATAAAAGGTATCCTTATCATGGGTCATTCCTTCCTCTAACGCTGCACTGATCGTAAAAGGCTTAAAGGTAGAACCAGGTTCATATGTATCACTGATCGTAACGTTACGCCAGACATCTTCTAATGCTTCCAGTTTTTCCTTATCTGTCATCTGCGCAATCTCCTGCTCGTCATAGGTGTTGAGCAGAACATCCTCATTATAGGGATCATTAAGGTCATATACTTTGGAATTGGACATGGCAAGCACTTCTGAATTATTGGGATTCATCACTAAAGCCGAAACATTTTTCGCTCCCACGCTCTTCATGAATGTTGCGATCTCTTTGTCCACAATATTCTGGATATTCAGATCGATCGTAGATACAACACTGTTTCCATCCATTGCATCGTGCACCTCCGATTCGATCTCACCATCACTGTTCATGTAGCTGTATTTGCGTCCTTCATTGCCATTTAATACATCGTTATACTGCTGCTCAATCCCCCAGTTACCAACATTTCCACTACTTGTATAACCGATCAGCTGACAGGCAGCTGTTTTGTTCGGATAGGTCCTCTGGTAATTCTCCTCCAAAACAACTCCGATGATGTGTTTTCCGTCGTCTGTCTTGCTGTAATCCAGATATCCGGACACCTGATCATACGGAAGATCCTTGAATGCCACATAATAATAGGAAGAAGATTCATTCTTTAAAATGTCCTCCAGTTGTCCCGCTTCAAATGGGAAATACTTATTCAGTGCTTCCACTGTGAGCTCTTTATAGCTTATTTCATTTGACTTTCCTTCATTCAGCTTATATTTGTCACTGTCAATGATATTTTTCGGTTCCAATATAAGGTTGTAGATCTTCGTACTCGTAGCCAAATAAGAGCCCTTACAATCCAAAATATCGCCACGCTTGTAATTCAACGTTACACTGCTGTAATTCTGCTGCGCCAATACTTGTTTCTTGTAGGACTCACTATCCTTCAACTGATACTGCACCAAATTATAAACAATATAAATAAATCCCACAACTAAAACAACTGATACAGCCAAAAGCCGTATCAGCATCTGTTTCCTGATCTTCGGGATCCGTTGTGGGATCGTAACTAAACTTCTTGTAATTCGTCTAAATACCTTGCCTGCTTTGCTCATTGCCACACCTACTTACTCTCTGGTATATCCTGATACTGTCTTACATAATCCGGGTCAGAGCTTTCATATAAAATGGTATGCTGTGAATCGGCATATTTCATACCAAATTCACTGGAAGCTTTTGCATAGATCTGACTTAAGTCTACCATACTGTTTAATTTCTCCTCTTTTGCCACATTCTCATTTACAATCTGGGAAAGCTCTGTCTGTGCTGCAACAATTGCAGAGCGGCGACTTGTGATCTCAGATTTCTTTTCGAGATAAGATACGGTACTCATCAGCACGCATACACAGGAAATAGAAATAACAAGCATAAACTTAAAATCAATGACATTTTGTTTCTTTCTTCTCTGGCGAAGCCTTCTCTCCCGCTCCGGATCAACCTTCCGCTGCGGCTCAGCCGGTCTTTCTCTCTCCGGTTCATAGGCCGGTTCCAGCTTTCTTACTGCATTTCCTTCTATATAGTTATAATCATAATTACGGTATCTACGTGCATCTGCCATGCAAAAAATCCCCCATCAACTTCTATTTCATTTACATCGTTCAAACACTCTGAGCTTTGCACTCTTCGATCTAGGATTGTGCAAAAGTTCTTCTTCGCTTGGTAAAATTGGTTTTCTTGTGATCACGCGTCCTTTGGACACTGCTCCACAGGTACACACCGGAAAATTCGGTGGACATGTACACGGGTTTTCATAAGTCCGGAATGCATTTTTTACGATCCGGTCTTCCAACGAATGGAACGTAATAATGCAAATGCGTCCGCCGGGGTTCAAATGATCGACCATACTTGAAAGCACGGAACGAAGCACGTCCAATTCCCGGTTACAGGCAATACGAAGTGCCTGAAACGTCTGCTTCGCAGGATGTCCTCCTTTGGCACGAACCTTGGCAGGAACCGCCTGTTTGATCACCTCGACCAGTTCCAATGTTGTTTCTATCGGTTTGATCTGACGTTGTTTTACAATATGTTTTGCTATATTCTTTGCAAAACGATCTTCTCCATAGTCCCGTATGATATGAAAAATCTCGGTTTCGCTGTAATCATTCACAATGTCCTTAGCTGTGAGCAGTTGTCTTTGATCCATTCTCATATCAAGAGGTGCATCCTCCCGGTAAGAAAATCCCCGGTCAAAAGTATCTAACTGATAGGACGAAACGCCCAGATCCAGCACAATACCATCCACCTTCTCAATTCCAAGCTGTTCAAGCACTTCAGGCATTGCTTCATAATTACTTCTTACAATGGTTACGCGGTCACGAAAGCAAGCTAATCGTTCACTGGCAGCTTCAATTGCCGCCTCATCCTGATCAATACCAATAAGCCTTCCTTTAGAGGACAGCTTCTCACACACATGAAAAGCATGTCCTCCTCCACCAAGGGTTCCATCCACGTAAATCCCCTGGGGCTTGATGGAAAGATTATCGATTGTCTCAGAAAGCAGTACCGACTTGTGTGAAAAATCCATAACAGTTCTCCTAAATTCCCAGATCCGCAAACATCGAAGGATCGTCTGTCACCATGTCTACATTAGCACCGTCAAACTCTTCCCATTTCTCCTTGTCCCAAATTTCGAAATAGTCAATGTTTCCGACGATGGCAACATCTTTTGAGATATTGGCATAGTCCTTCTGGGTAGACGATAATGAAATTCTTCCCTGGCTGTCTACTTCACCGCCAGAAGCCCCCGCTATTAAGAACTTCATGAACTTCCGACCGTTTACGTCCGTCATAGGAATGGTCTTTAATTTCGCAGTGACCTCCTCCCATGCCTGAATAGGATAAACATTGAGACACCCGTTCAACCCTCTGGTGACCACAAATTCCTTTCCTAACTCTGCACGGAACTTGGCTGGTACGATCAAACGTCCTTTTGTATCGATGGAATGGAAAAAAGTTCCCAAAAATCCTAAGAACACTCGTACCTCACCGCCTTTCCTGTCGTGGAATTCCGCTCCATTTCACTCCACTTCGTCCCACTTTTCCGCCACTGTGTTTTCATTTTACTCCACAACAGGGGTTTTGGCAAGTGATTTTTTCAAAAAATAAATCTTTAAACGCAATAAAATCAAGGGTTTGCACAAAGTGGAGGGAAAGTGGAGCGTTTTCCCATATTCTCCCATCACAACATATATCCCCTACTTTTTTATGTTTACTAGATATAGTATTTGGGTCAGTTTCATGCACCAGAGCAAAGAATTTTATAAAAATTTTGCAAAAAAATAAGGCAGAAGCCACAAACATGACTTCCGCCCCAAAAATATTTTTTATTTCTCTTCCATTTCCTGATAAAATGCAAGCGCTTTTTTATGACGTCCGATCAGGAAAAAGACAACCGCTGCAACAATAACACCCACTGCAACAACCTGTGAAACAGGGATCGTTGTTTCTCCGATCGTGCAGAGGATCAGCTGATCCGTACGCATTCCTTCGATCACAAAGCGGCCTGCTGCGTATAACACCGCATATAAAAGGAATACCTCTCCATTTACCTTTTTCTTTCTGCGTATCAGCACCAGGATGATAAAAATCGCCAGACAAAGAACACTTTCGTATAAAAATGTCGGCTGCACTTGAACATAAGCAAGTCCTGAATCCGGCGTGATCGTGTGTACGGCGGAATCATAGGACACCTGAATACGTTCCGCCGGGATCCGCATTGCAAACAATCCTTTGCTATTGCCACCAAATGCTTCCCGGTTAAAAAAATTGCCCCAACGGCCTAACGCTTGTCCGAGTACCAGTCCCGGCACCCACGTATCCAACAGTAATCCAAACGAAATCTTTTTGATCCGTGAGAAAATATAAAGTGTCAGCACTCCGGCGATCACTCCACCATAAATAGCAAGTCCACCGTTCCAGATCTGAAAAATCTCAGACAAATGTTTCTTATAGTAGCTCCATGAAAAAACAACATAATAAAGCCGCGCTCCCAAAATTGCCGGAATCACCGTAGCCAGCAAGGAATCGAGATATACTTCCGAATCCTGCCCGGTCTTTTTGGCTTCCCGCTGTGCCAGATAAAGTGCCAGTAAAAACGCACACATGATTATGAGCGCGTAAAACTTGATCTCTCTGCCAAAGATTGGAATACCATCCGGTAGATTTTTAAGCGTGATCCCCAGATTGGGGAATGAAATATCATTTACATTATCCATCTAAACTGCCTGCCTTCTATTGAAATTATACATTGAACTTAAATAAGATCACATCGCCATCCTGCACGACATATTCTTTTCCTTCGGAACGAACCAATCCTTTTTCCTTGCAGGCAAGCATATTGCCCTGCTCATGCAGATCCTTGTAGTTGACAACATCAGCTTTGATAAATCCACGTTCAAAATCTGTATGAATCTTACCTGCTGCCTGTGGTGCTTTCGTTCCTTTCTTGATCGTCCACGCTCTTGTCTCATCCTCACCGGAAGTCAAGTAGCTGATCAAGCCAAGTAAAGAATAGCTTGCCCGGATCAATTTATCAAGGCCTGATTCTTTCAGTCCCAGATCCTCTAAAAATTCTTTTTTCTCATCATCATCTAATTCAGAAATTTCCTGTTCAATCTGCGCACATACAACGAATACTTCTGCATCCATATTTTTCGCATACTCGCGTACCTTCGCTACAAATTCATTGTTCTCCTCAGCATCTGCAATTTCATCTTCTGCCACATTTGCAGCAAAGATAACCGGTTTTGCAGTCAGTAAATTATACTCGTTGAACCATCTCACCTCATCTTCATCATCGGCATCCAGTTCAAAGGTCTTTGCCAGCTGGTCATTCTCCAAATGTGCTTTCAGACGATTTAAAAGATCCAGTTCCTTGGCCAGGGATTTGTCATTCTTTGCTCCTCTGGTCGTTTTCGCGATCCTGCGCTCTAACACCTCTAAATCAGAAAATACTAATTCCAGATTGATCGTTTCAATATCACGGATTGGATCAATGCTTCCATCTACATGCACGATATTGGCATCCTCAAAGCAGCGCACAACATGTACGATCGCATCAACTTCACGAATATTCGCTAAAAACTGGTTTCCCAGTCCTTCTCCTTTGGATGCCCCTTTTACCAAACCGGCAATATCTACAAACTCAATCACTGCAGGAGTTGTTTTCTTTGAATCATACAGACTGGTGAGCCAGTCAAGACGCTCGTCCGGCACCGGAACAACGCCCACGTTCGGATCAATGGTACAGAATGGGTAGTTTGCCGATTCTGCTCCCGCCTTTGTCAAAGAGTTAAATAATGTACTTTTTCCTACGTTAGGAAGTCCTACGATGCCTAGTTTCATTTTCTATCTTTCCTTTCTTGTAAACCTTGATTTTACGGGTTTTTCTGGTTTTGGCATCTCGTTTATGTACCAATTTATGTACCAATTTTTGAGAGCAAAAAAAATTAAACCACTTTCAAAGCAGCCGCAATCTGGTCAATTTCTTTTTCTTTTCAGAAGGTTTTCCTAATCGAAACCCAATACTCAAACCACGAATCAACCGTCATTTCCTCCGGGAAATCCATATTGCAGCTCCTTTCACACAAAAAGAGCCTCAACACTCAAATTTAATCATATCATAAAGAGGCTCAAATGTAAAATCCTATATTCCGATCTCATCACTCTCCCAAACCCAACTGACGCTTTAAAAGGTCGTTGATTTACAACATACGGAGCAAAACAGCTCTTACGCACGATTTTCATAGGAATTAACCCATGTGCATCTGCATATTAATATAGGCAGCTCTCTTTCAAACTGCCTACCCGCCAATAGGATATTCGGATCAAGATTGTTATTTCATTTAATAATCCGACAATCATTTTGCCTCTGTGTTATTTTTATGTACCGCCACTTTCTCCACAGCCTTCACCTCACGCAGCATATAATCTCTGCGCTTTTTACTTAAGAGCATACGCACAATCCGGTAACACCAATACGCCGGTATCAGCCACTTATGCTTTACCAGCAGCGGATAATTCTCATACAGCTCCATTCCCGGAAATACTCTGTGCCGATAGTAACTAAGCTTTGACAGATTCTTCTTTCCATCTGCTTTTTTCTGCTTCTCCATGCGGTTTGTGACCATGCGTTCAAAGGTTCCGTACACGCCGGAAGAAAGATAGTATTGAAGCATCTCCCATTCATCTGCCGATAACGACTGTTTAAAGAAAGCCTGATTATATGTCCGTTGTGGTGCAAATACTTTCCTGCATAATATACGATTATGCTGCTCGAAATCATCAATTCCAAGCTTTTTACACTCTGTCTGGATATAATCAAAATCAAGTGTGGCTTCCTTTACATTCAGATAGGCATAGAAATCCAATAAGGTACGCAAGCCTGTACCACTACCACTGTAATGCTTGTATGCGTGGCTTGTGATATAAATGTAGAAATCCTCGTCACTCATATGATAGCCATATCCGGTGTTCTCTCCTATACCGCCACATGCATTGTTTGCTACATAATCTGCATCGCCTGTATGAACAATTTCATCCGGTATCAGACGCTCCTTGATATCACTATAATACTCCACCCAGCTCTCATCATGTCCCTTACCATAAAGCGAGCGATGCATCTCAAAGTTATAGACGGGCGGCTTCTGATAGACATCATGGTTACCCTTGCCTACGGACTCTGCCTCGTAGCCATCGGAAATCATATGCTTCTCCACCCGCTTCCATGCGCCCTCGTCAAATAAAATATCATTGTCCGACATCTGCCGCATTCCGACGGATGGATAATAGTCCTTCAGGATAATGCCCTTTAAAGGCAGATACCATATATGCTCGCTGTCCATCCATGCATACAGCTTTTTTCGCTCTGCGTCAAAGAGCAGCACCTTACGGACTGCCTTTACCATGCGGTCTTTCCAGTATTTCGGTAAGGTTAATCCTGCCTGCTTTAAGGTTGTTCCCACAAGTGCATCTATAAAATGCCTTGCACTCATACGGAAAAGTGCTTTCATGTTTTCTTCATTTGTGCGGTAATACTCCAGACATTTCTCGTCCGGCTTGCTCTTAGTCGAATTATTTATTCCAATCGAAGCAAGGTAGAGCATGTCATACGCAATCCGGTCTATGGAACTACTATCCATATGTATGTCTTGTTTATGTATATCTGGTTTATGTATGTTATGTTTCGCATTCTTCTTTGCTGCTGTCTGCTCTGTGCCCTGTAGTCTCTGCATGCCCTCACCTTTCTCTTATCAATCACTGTTTTCCACTTTTTTGTTATTGGCGGACAATTTTCACAATCCAGCTTCGATAAGACACATCTGATTCACCGTTACTTTTCTTCTCCAAATGCAACCTGCCTGTCACACAGCTTAAGTGCAGCCGGACGGTGGGTTACAATGATCACTGTCTTATCCGTCATGCTGCGAAGATTCCCAAGAACTGCTTCTTCTGTTCCGGCATCCAGTGCACTTGTAGCTTCATCCAGAAGAAGTACCGGTCGGTCGGAATAAATTGCCCTTGCAATCGCAAGCCTCTGCATCTGTCCTTCGGATAGTCCCAAGCCACGCTCTCCAAGCAACGTATCAATCCCATGCTCAAGCTCTGCGATAAAGCCATCCGCACAGGCAATCTGCAGAGCTCTGTGAATGCCTGCTTCATCTCCTGTTCTGTTCTTATCTGAAAATGTAATGATATCCCGGATACTTCCGCTCATAAGCTGGTTGCCCTGTGGAACATAGGCAAACATAGAACGGTCACAGCCATACACTTCTCCGGCATCTACTGTATACAGTCCCATCAGAAGCTTTAACACAGTACTCTTACCACAGCCACTCGGACCGGTAAATGCCACAAACTCGCCCTTTCGTATCTCTAAGCTGTAATCCTTTAATACGATTGGCATGATCGTATCTCCCTCGGTAATGACCGGCGGAAGGTATGTAAAATCCACATGGAACAAACCAAAGGTGCTGTTATCCGGAATATATTTTACTTCATCCTCAACATACGCCTCAATCTCCATCAGTCTCTCCGCACTTGCAAGCATAGCGAAATACTTCGGCAGATAGCCTGTGATATTGGCAAACGGATTCTGTATCTGGCTGATAAGCTGAAGCATCGCCATGAATGTACCGTAGGTCATAGTGCCATTGTAGATACCGAATGCTCCATAGACAGCTCCAAGCACATAAGCTCCGTTCATAACTGCTCCAAAGCCGATATTGCAGACATTGGAGAAATGATTCTTACGTATGCGGGCTTTCTTGTGCTCACTCATGTGGCTTTCAGCCTCAGTAAGACTGTCCGCTTCCTTGCCAAATGCTTTGACGATCATCAGACTGCCAAGATGCTCCTGCAAGAAGATACGGACAAATCCATCCTTTTCCTGCATCTGCTTGTGCAGCTTCTTTAGCTGCTTTCTGAAAATATAAGTAAGCAGCACCAGAAGTATTCCACCAGGCACAAGGATATAGGCAAACCTCGGTTCCATAATAAGGATTACCACAAGTGCTCCTGCCATCTTCGTTACCATTCCGGCTACGCCCGGCACAATCGTGGCAAGTCCCTCTGACACGACAACAGTATCTGATGTCAGGCGGTTCATCCACTCACCGGAATGGGTTGCGGTGACTGCTCCGTAATTGTGTGTAAGAAGCCCTGCAAACAGCCTGCTTTTGAATGCATTCTCATAGGTTGCCTTAGCGTATTCTTCTAAGAACCGAAGAACTGCCCGGAGTGCAATCTGTCCCACCACAAGTGCCGCAAAGAGGACACAGAAGGTCAGCATTTTTTTGCTGTCATGTGCCACTGCACCATCAATCAGTCCACGCAGGAGCAGAGCATAAAAAACACTGCTGATGCCAAGTACCATCTGCACCAGCAGCAGAAATATGATATATAATCTGCTTTTGCCTGCGACCTCGTTGATAAAGTGCAGGGCGGATTTATTCGTCTTTCTCATAAATAATCACACCAACTTCGATTCATTTTTCTCTCTTTTTTCTCAAAACAGATTGTAATCTCATTCTGATCTTCTTTAAAAATATCCGCAGCTTATATGGTCTGCACCACAGCCACACATACAATCGGTATCTTCTGTCATCGGTCTTGTACTGCTTCCCTTTGTGGGTAAAGTCTGTCATCACACCAAGAACATCTGTCTTTGGGATTCCGCGCTCTATCCCGATGCAGTTATCACCAAGGATATCATAGGAATCATC
>CAKRES010000026.1 GCA_934317845.1 uncultured Lachnospiraceae bacterium | reverse complement strand
GATGTATTCAAAGGCATCCCAAGCGACTGTGTGATCTATGTTCCGAAAACAAAGGTGGAGCAGTACCGTGGAATGTTTCAGAGAAGTGGACTGGATCCTAACATCCAGATCATAGGAGAATAAGTGGAGTTGATTTTATTGCCCTTTACATCCCATTATGGTAGACTAATTGGGAATACATAAAAGAAAGGGTGTATAATCACATGACAGTTCTTAGTTCTTTGATCATATATGCGATCCTGTCGGCAGTGCTTGCATTGCTCGAATGGATACCGACAAAAAAGGCGGTCGCACATGATGCAAAACCATTAACCAAAAAAGAAAGTATTGCCACCTATTTGGCGCAGGTGTTACTCTCATTTGCAATTCTGTTTTATTATGGCATATCGGTACAGGCAGTGTTGCTCTGGATGCTCTTCTTCGTTCTGTTCTGTATTGCGGTCATTGATGCGAAAACACAGGAGATCCCGCCGTACTGGAACATCGCTATTCTTGTGCTTGGGATCATCGCCATTTTTGTATTTCCACAGGTTAGTATTGTTTCCCGGCTGATCGGTATGCTGCTGATCAGTGTGCCGCTATTTCTGATCATTCAGGTGATTCCCTATGGCTTTGGTGGCGGAGACATAAAAATGATGTTTGCAGCAGGATTCTTTTTAGGAGCGAAAGCAATCGTCATAGCATTTTTCATTGGAATTGTCAGTGGAGCCGTCTATGCGGTATTTCTGCTGCTCACCAAACGCAGAAAAAAGACGGAGCATTTTGCACTGGGACCATTTTTAAGTGTAGGTGTGGCGGTCAGCGTTTATGCCGACATCGGAATCCGGCTGGTGGACAGTTATCTGTATTATATCCTTCATTCCATGCAGATGTAATAGTGTAGCTTCATATTGACGAACGGGAAAAACTTTGCTACAACTATAAAAAAGGTATGAATGACAACAATGGGGGAAATACTACGTATAAGACGTATGGAACAGAAATATAGGGAGAAGACAACATGACAGTCGAAGAAAAAGAACTGGCACTAAAAAAAGCCAGAGCACAGCGGGAGCAGGCAATGCGCCGCCGTCGCATCAACCGGTATAAAAACATCATTATGACATTGATCTGTGCGATCTCACTTGCTCCGGCAGCATTTAGCATGTACCTGTTATATCAGGTTGCCGGGTTGGAGGATCAGGTGGAACAGCTTGCGGGACAGCATCGTGCACAGCAGGCACATTATCTCACGGCAGTAAAAGAAACGCAGAATCAGGAAGTCAAAGCCTCTGGAGAAAAGGAAGAGGTTTCAGAGCAGACGACAGAGGAGTCCAAAGAACAGGACACGGTGGAAGCTGGAAAACGGGTGTACCTGACCTTTGATGATGGTCCCTCAGCCAATCTTGATGAGATTCTTTCCATCTTAAAAAAGGAAAAGGTCAAAGCAACTTTTTTTGTAGTGGGAAAGACTGATGAGCAATCGATGGAAGGCTACCGCAAGATCGTAAAGCAGGGACATCAGATCGGAATCCATTCTTATACTCACGAATACAAGACCATTTACGCTTCCTTAGAGGCGTTTCAGGAGGATGTGACAAAGATGTCG
Organism: uncultured Lachnospiraceae bacterium; assembly: GCA_934317845.1. Lineage (GTDB taxonomy): Bacteria > Bacillota > Clostridia > Lachnospirales > Lachnospiraceae > NC2004. The sequence goes on along the minus strand of CAKRES010000026.1, from coordinate 20,859 downwards.
GATCTGATCTACGAGGCGACCGGAGTGCGTACCAAACTCTATCGTTTTCCGGGTGGAAGCTCCAATACGGTCAGCAAAACACCGATCAAGGAGCTGGCAGACTGGTTATCGGAAGAAGGCTATATATATTACGACTGGAATGCGCTTAACGGAGATGCAGTGACGAAAGATTTAAGTGTGCAGACACTCATTGATAATATCATGGGCAGCGTGGAGCGGAATACCAAAAATAAAAAGAATTCAACCGTGCTGATGCATGATCTGGTCAATAAGCATAATACAGTAGAGTCGCTGACGCCGCTGATCGAGCAGTTAAAATCCAAAGGCTACGTGATGGACAAGGCATTGGATGAGACTGTGCCTCCGGTGCAGCAGAAAAAGTTTAAATAGAAAAAGCTGACACAAATCTGCAGATGGTGCAGGTTTGTGTTTCTTTGTATAAATAAAACAGAAAGGAATTTGGAAAATGAATATCTCAGAGGTACATAGCTATAGTGAGAAAATGACAAAAGAGATCAAAAAGGTCATCGTGGGAAAGGAAGAGCTGATTACGCTGATCGTTACGGCATTGTTTGCAAATGGACATGTGTTACTGGAGGATGATCCGGGAACGGGCAAGACGATGCTTGCAAAAACTCTGGCGAAAAGTATCGGCGGAAGCTTCAAGCGCGTGCAGATGACCCCCGATCTGATGCCTTCTGATATTGTGGGATTAAATGTTTACAGTCCGAAGGATGCCGAATTTCATTTGAAAAAGGGACCTGTTTTTACGGATATACTGCTGGCAGATGAGATCAATCGTACCACACCGCGAACGCAGTCGGCACTATTAGAGGCGATGGAGGAACGGCAGGTTACGATCGATGGTACGACGATGGATCTGGATGCTTCTTTTTTTGTGATCGCAACAGAGAATCCAATAGAAACTACGGGAACGTATCCTTTGCCGGAAGCACAGTTAGACCGTTTTTTGATGAAGCTGGATATGGGTACAATGTCCAAGGACGAAGAACTTTCAGTGATGGAACGCTTTGTTGAGAAGTCTCCTTTGGAGGACGTTCATGCGGTCTGTACTCTTGCACAGATAACGGAGATCACGCAGACGGTAAAAAAAGTATTTGTCCATCCGGCCGTGCGGGAATATCTGGTCGATATTATCATGAAAACAAGAACGGTTTCTGATATGGTAATAGGAGCCAGTACGAGAGCGACACTTTCCCTGCTTCGTGCCTGTCAGTCCTACGCCGCCATTTGCGGCAGGGAATATGTAGAGCCGGATGATGTGAGATATTTAGCTCCTTATGTAGTGAGTCACCGTATTTTTTCCGTAGGTGATTTTCATACGCTGAAACAGAGCAGGCAATTGGTAAAAGATCTGGTTGCGAGGGTTGAGGTACCGGTTGAGGATTGGAGCAAATAATGGAATTGATCGTTGCTGTAATAATTGGGCTCCTTATTTTTCTTGCGCAAACGATACTTTATCGTAACCATTGGGACAGGGAGCTTGAGGTAGAGGTTCTTTTTGATGACAAATATGTGCGTGCAGGGGAGAAAAGTTCTCTGACCGAGTGTGTGGCGAACCGTAAAGCACTGCCCCTCCCGGTGTTTCATATAAAATTTTCCTGTTCCAAATCCTTTGTATTTGAAAATATGGATAATTCCTATGTGACAGATTCCAATCACCGCAACGAGGTCTACTCTGTCCTCGGACACCAGAGGGTGACAAGAAGACTGTTTTTTACTGCACAAAAGAGGGGATATTATGAACTGTCCTTTGTGCATCTGCTGACCAGGGATTTTTTCCTGACACATAAGTTTGCAAAAAAAATAGAAAATGACAGTCATTTGCTGGTTCTGCCGAAAAGGCGGACAGAGAAGCAGGTGCAGATTGCATTTCAGAGCATGTATGGGGAATTTTTAAATCGCAGCAGCCTGCTGGAAGATCCGTATTTGTTTCGTGGAATCCGGGATTATGTACCGACAGACCATGAGCGGTATATTAACTGGAAGGCAACGGCCAGAACGGGGGATCTGAAGGTAAATGTGTATGATCCGGCTTCCGACCGCAAGGTGCGTATCCTGCTTAATCTGGAGACAAATACGATGATCCATTATGAGAAATTGAGGGAAATTGCGATAGAACTGTGCGGCACCATGTTTGAATGGTTTGTCCGTAAGAAGGTTCCGGTTTCCTTTGCGTCAAATGGCGTGGATGTGGTCAGTGGCGAATGTGCAGGTCTTGCTTCCGGCTGCAGCGGAAATCATGTGCTGGCAATGGATCAATGTTTAACACGCATTTCTGAAAATGCCGGTCTTTTAAAGTTTCAGCAGATCGTATCAGAGGAGATCGCACGGGCAGATAAGACAATCGAATATATCGTCATTTCTCCTTATTATAAAGAAGATCTGATGAAAATGCTGGATCAGCTGCAGCGATCCACAGGAGCAGTTTCGATGCTGTGTCCGTATTTTGATATTCAGCGGTATGAGCGGGTGCGTCCGTACATCCATGACGTGGAAATAAAACTGGAAAAAGCTTAGCGTGGAAAGAAGGGTTTTATGAAAAGTAAGGTAAAAAAACTTCGTGTGATCTTGAGCCTGTTGTATGATTCGATTTTTGCATCGCTGATCGTATGTTTTCTGGAAGTGCTTTTTATTAAGGAGGCACCGGATCTGTTTCTCATTCCGGTATGCGTAGCACTCTTTCTTTTGTCATATATTTTCCGGGAGCTTGCACCGGGGAATCTTTCGATGATCTTATCGCACGGGGTACTGCTCGGACTTATTTATGTGCTGCCCTTTGCGCTCAACATAAGGGTGCTGCTTACGGGCGTTGGCGGCTATCTGATCGTGTCAGCCTGCTTTTATATCAAACGGGGATATAAGGCAGCGCCGATCATAGATCTTCCGTGGCCCAGCTTTCTGATTGCGATCTTTATCTATCTGTGCAGCATTTGGGTAAAGGATGATGTGTTAAAGCTGCTCGCCTATGTGATTCCGATCGGTATGCTGATCCTTTATTACTTTATTACATATCTGGAAGGGATTGCTTCCTATCTGGATGCTACGAATGATGTGTCGGGAATTCCATTGAAAAAGATCATACAGAGTAATTCCACTCTTGTATTTGCGATCATTGCGATCTTGCTTGGCGGACTGCTTTTAGGACGGCTGCTGATCCGGTATGACATTGCCAACGAAGTAGGGCGGTTTGTGTTAAAGGTGATCTATCAGGTGGTGTATGCAGTCATGTATGTATACTTCTACTTTCTGCGATTGTTAAAGATCGACAGCGTTTCCTACCAGATGCCGGAGGTAACTGCATTTTCTGCGGCCGGAAATGGGGAAGGGTTTTCACTTTTGAATAGTCTGATCTACCTTGCATTCCTCCTGTTTACAGGCTGGCTTTTGCTGAAACTGCTCCGGCGGCTGGTGCGGTTTTTGCTAAAGAAACGTCAGCCCAAAACAGATCAGGTCGAGACTCTTTTGCCGGGACGGATCGATACCGTAAAAAAAGAAAAGAAGCAGGGCAGAGGAAAGGAGCCGATGACGTTAAACCATAGGCTGCGCAGGCTTTACAAACAAAAGATCCTCCGCTATAAAAACAGGGATCTGCTCGGAGCAGACAAATCCTGCCATGATATTGAACGCCTGGTGGAGCTGTCATCCGGAGAAAATGTGCATGCTCTGACGCAGCTTTATGCAAGGTGTCGGTACGGAGCAGACGAAACGACAACAGAAGATGTGAAACAGATGAAGAAGTTATGCAAAAGGAATGGGGAAAAAGATGAGAAATGATTGGACGAAGGAACAATTTGATATGGAAGCAGCGCAGGAATTCCTTGCCTATGCCGCTTCATTTGGCAGCCGGCTGGGGCTTGACTGTATCAGGGAGCTGTTAAAAAGATTGGGTGATCCACAGGATCAAAAACCGGTGATCCACATCGCAGGAACGAATGGAAAAGGTTCCATCTGCGCCTTTTTAGATGCGTGCTTTCTGGCAGCCGGTTATCGGGTGGGACGATATAATTCGCCGACACTTTTTACCTACCTGGAACGTTATCAGATCAACGACAAAAACGTGGAGGAAGCAGCATTTTTATCTGCCTGCTACCGGGTATACGAGCAGGCATGCAGCATGGAGAAAGAGGGATTTTTATTTCCTACTGCATTTGAAGTAGAAACAGCGATCGCCTTTTGCTGTTTTGTACAGGAAAAGGTGGATGTAGTGCTTCTGGAAACGGGAATGGGAGGACGTCTGGATGCGACCAATGTTGTAAAGCAGCCGCTTGCCACCGTATTTGCTTCGATCAGCAGAGATCACATGGCATTTTTGGGAGATACCTTATCCGCTATAGCAAAAGAAAAAGCAGGGATCATGAGAGAACATGTTCCGGTCATCATTTCTCCGATGGCAGAGGAAGCACGGCAGACGCTGATCTGTGAGGCGGAAAAGAATGCGTCTCCTTATGTGGTCTGTTCCCGCGTTCCGGCAGCATTTTCCTTTGCAGGGACACGTTTTTCTTATCAGGAACAGGACTATGTTCTGCATATGCTTGGTTCTTATCAGGTGGATAATGCCATCACTGCTTTGGAAACACTGCGCATGGTAGAGAAAGTTCTTCCGGTATCGGCAGAAGCCCGGAAAAAAGGAATGGAGCAGGCAACATGGCGGGGGCGGTTTGAAGTGCTTTGCAGTCATCCGCTCATTTTGCGGGACGGGGCGCACAACGTGGATGCCGTAGAGCGGCTCATGGAAACGCTGACCTTTTATGCACCGGGCAGGAAGTTCAACTTTGTTATGGGGGTATATAAGGATAAGGAAGTAGAGGCGATGATCGAAAAGATGCTGCCGTATGCGGCAAAGATTTATACGATTTCCTCCCCGAATGAGCAGCGGCGGCTTTTGGCATCTGAGCTGAGAGACAAGATCCTTGTCATACAGAAAAAAAATCAGAGGGAAGATCCGGTGGAATGTGAGGTGCTTTCTTCTTTGAAAACGCAGATCGCACAGTGGAAAAAGACAGCTTCAGATGACATTTACGTGATCTTTGGTTCGCTCTCGCTGGCGATCCTGTGCGAATAGTAGTTTACGAAAAAGGAAAATGATGGTATAATTATGTAGACATATGAGGAAAAAAGGCGTAAGGAGGAAGTGGAATGAGTGAAAGCGTGATGATGAAACTTCAGCAGTTTCAGACCGTTTCCTTACTGCCGGTGAATGAAGAATCGTTAGTTGCTTATTCCGGAGTGCCAGGAGCTTTTGCGGAGGAGGCAGCAGTGCAGTTTTTTGGCGAAACGACCAAACGGCTGCCGGTTGCTAATTTTCGTAAAGTAATGGAAGCATTGGTAGAGGGGCAGGCCGATTACGGAGTACTGCCGATCGAGAATTCCTCAGCAGGGAATGTAGAGAGCAATTATGACCTGCTCAGCGAGTACGACGTCACGATCGTGGGCGAACAGATCATTGAGGTGAATCAGGCAGTCATGGCATTGCCGGGTGCCCGCATGGAGGACATTAAGACCGTATACTCTCATCCACAGGGATTGATGCAATGCAGCCATTTTCTGGAGCAGACGCTCTGGCATCAGGTCAGTATGGTAAATACTGCGGTGAGTGCCAGGAAGGTAAGGGATGATCAGGACATCACACAGGCGGCGATCGCAAGTGCGCGTGCTGCGAGACTATATGGGCTCTCCATCCTGAATCCGATAGGTAACAACAATAAGAATAATGCAACCAGGTTTATTATCCTGCACAAGGAGAAGATGTTTGAATCCTGTGCGAATAAGATCGGAATCACCTTTGGCCTGCCTCATAAGAGTGGTAGCCTGTACCGGATCTTAGGTTCGTTTGACAAGCATGCGCTGAACATGACGATGATCGAATCAAGACCGATTCCGGGCAAACAGTGGGAGTATTATTTTTATCTTGAATTTATTGGCAATCTGAAGGAAGAGCCGGTACAAGAAGCACTTTCAGAGATTGCGAAGAGCAGTATTGAACTACGAATATTAGGGAATTACCATACGAAGCTATAGTGATTGCCGAAAGGGGGAAACGAAATGAACGCAAGTTTTATTTCACAGCAGGATCGCATTCTGGTCGCTGCGATTGAGTTGATCAGTGAGTCGGGACTCTCAGCGTTGACACTGAAAGGACTTGCCATGAAAGGAAACATACAGGAGAACGTGATCTATAAGCATTTTGGTGGTATCAATGAAGTGCTGATCGCAGTGGTAGAGTTTTTCGTGAAATTTGACCGCAGCATTATGGATACGGTACGTTCCAAGGAAAGCGATACCTTTACGAAGATTCAGGATTTCTTTGATGTATATGCGACCTACTATGGCAACTACAAAGAGATTTCAGCGATCATCCTGAATTACGAAGAGCTGTTGCATAACAGTGACACCAGAGAAATGATCTCTCAGTGTATTGAAGAGCGTGCACGATTTTTAACCGAATTGATTGAAGCAGGTATGCAGTCCGGAGAGATCAAGAATGATATGAAAGCAAGTGACTTAGCAGAGACGTTGATCAGCATCATGAATGGCATGATCTTGAGCCGAAGGGTGATCTATCACGAGGAAAGTTTGAAACAGCAGTTGATGCAGATTATCAATCAGGTACTTACCTGGGTGTCTAAATAAGGAGGAAGATGATATGAATATTCTGATTGCAGAGGACGATCTGGCAAGTAGAAAATATCTTACCAAGGTGTTGGAGAGATATGGACAGGTAGATGGTGTCATTGATGGAATAGAAGCAGTGGACTTCTTCCTTGAAAAGATTGAAACAGGAGAGACGTATGATCTTGTCTGTCTGGATATTATGATGCCACGGGTAGATGGCTACAAAGCATTGGACGCCATCCGTGATATTGAAGAGGAGTTTAACACAGCCAAACGAAGCAAGGTGATCATGACTAGTGCATTAAATGAACTGGATCAGAGAGAACCGAGCAAAGAGCATAAGCATGATGGCTATCTGATGAAGCCGATCGACATTTCAGAAATGGATGACATGCTGAAAAAGCTCGGATTGATTGAAGCATAATGAAAAAATACAACAATAAAAGCCATATCAGTTTGATATGGCTTTTATTGTTGATTACGTGATATGAAAAATATAGTTGCAAATAAAAACTAAAGAAATTTATTGTGCTCTTCGCTATAATGATAATCCAGTGTTGCAAGAGTGGAGCAGATAAATTCTTTCGACCATTCCCGATCTTCACATAATGCAGTGAGACTGTTGTAATGATCGCGTAACATCGTATTGATGTAACTTAAAAGAATCACAGGGTCTTTTGGTAACTCGCTGGACGCCATGGTGATTCCTCCTTTTCTTTCTTGTTAGTCTATCATATCACAGGACTCCAAAAGTGTATACGGACAAACTTCACGAAGTTTTGGTGTTAATTTTCCCTAATATGGAGTAAAATATACATAGAAATGGAGAATGAATGGGAAAAAGTACAAAAAAACTGACGAAAAAGGAAGGCATTTTTTATGGATTTATTTGAATACATGAGCAGTCAGACGAAAGAAAAAGAGGCTCCTTTGGCTGGCAGGATGAGACCGAGAACCTTGGATGAAGTTGTGGGGCAGCAGCATATCATTGGGAAAGACAAGCTGTTATACCGTGCAATTTTAGCAGATCAGTTAGGCTCCGTGATCTTTTACGGACCGCCCGGAACGGGAAAGACAACACTGGCCAAAGTCATTGCCAATACGACGAGTGCGCGTTTTTCGCAGATCAATGCAACGACAGCCGGAAAAAAGGATATGGAGCAGATCGTAGAGGAAGCCAAACAGCAATATGGCATGTATCAGAAAAAAACAATCCTGTTTGTGGATGAGATTCACCGCTTCAACAAGGCGCAGCAGGATTATCTGCTTCCATTTGTGGAAGATGGAACGATCACGCTGATCGGTGCAACGACGGAGAATCCTTTTTTTGAGGTGAATGGCGCATTACTGTCAAGATCACGGATATTTGAACTGAAGTCATTAGAAACGGAAGATATCAAAAAACTCCTGAAGAAGGCATTATACGATAAAGAACGGGGAATGGGAGCGTATCACGCCGAGATCGCAGAGGAGGCATTGGAATTTCTGGCAGATCAGGCAGATGGTGATGCAAGAACTGCGCTCAATGCGTTAGAGCTTGGTGTGATCACAACACCGCCGGAGGCAGACGGCATCATTCATCTTACTCTTCCGGTTGCAGAGCAGTGTATCCAGAAAAGAGCGGTGCGTTATGACAAGCAGGGGGACAATCATTACGATACGATCTCTGCATTTATCAAAAGTATGCGCGGTTCTGATCCGGACGCCGTGATGTATTATCTGGCAAAGATGATCGAGGCAGGAGAGAGTGTGACGTTCATTGCAAGGCGGATTATGATCTGTGCTGCCGAGGATGTCGGTATGGCAGATCCGAATGCGATCGTGGTGACAACTTCTTGTGCGCAGGCAGTAGAACGTATCGGAATGCCGGAAGCACGTATCATTCTCGCAGAAGCTGCCAACTATGTGGCAACTGCACCAAAGAGCAATGCGTCTTATGTAGCGATCGATAAGGCACTGCAAACAGTTCGCACGACCAGAGTGCATTCTGTTCCAAATCATTTGAAGGATGCCCATTACAAGGGGGCAGCAAAGCTTGGACATGGTGAGGGGTATCTGTACGCCCATGATTATGAAAATCACTATGTGGAACAACAGTATCTTCCGGACGAACTGGTGGGAACAGTATTTTATGAACCTACCGACATCGGATATGAACAGCAGATCAGGGAGTACAGGAAAAGAATTGGGAAGGAGTAGATCATTATGGAAAGGGAACTTGCACAGATCATCAATGAAATGATCGTATTTGATTCAGGTGACATAAAGCGCATCAATCATTTTATGAAAGTATATGCATATGCCAGTGCGATCGCTGCACTGGAGGATGTGTCGGAGCGTACAAGGCAGATCATCGAAGTGACTGCGGTGCTTCATGATATCGGGATCAAGGTTTGTGAAAAGAAATATGGACGGTGTGGAGGAGACCTGCAGGAGAAGGAAGGACCACCGCTTGCCAGAAATCTGTTAAACCGACTGGGGATGTATGATATTGATTTTGTGGATCGGGTCTGTTACCTGATCGGACGGCACCATACTTATTCTGCGATCAGCGGGATTGATTTCCAGATATTGGTGGAAGCAGATCTGCTCGTCAATATGGAGGAAGATCAGGTGAATCTTTCTGAGGTGCGCCACATAGAAAAAAGCCTCTTTCAGACAGAGGCGGGGATTGCATTTTTGCAAAATATGTTCTACGAGCAGTAGGGGTTATTGTTTGGTATCGTCGTTCTCATCTTTGTTTTTAAAGCAGCCTGCTAAAAACATAACGAACCAGATGATCACCGGAACGATGATGAATAGATATAAACTGCCAAAGAAATTTTTTCCGGTAAAGGAACAATAAAGAAAGAAAATGATCAGGGCGGCGATCACAAGAATCGTCAGCCATGCAAATGCTTTTTTAAAGAGTGTATGTTTTTTCATAATGAAATCCTTTCCTTTAATAGGTTTTATGGTAGTTTGATTATAACATAGTAAGAGGAGGACAAACAACATGAAAAGAAAAGGAATGAAAGTGTTGCTTGCGATAGCATTAGTGACAACCTTGTTTTTGGCGGCGTCGGAGGTAAAGGCAGCAGGAAATAAGGAGGTTAACATTACAACGTCGGATTATAAGGCCGGAGTGACGATACAGGAGGCACTTGATCTGCAAAAGCAGGGGGCATATGACCAGCTTACGGTGACACTCTCCCCGGGAGAATATCATATTACAAGCTCCTTTACACTATACAGTCATACGAAACTCATTGCGAATGGCTGTACGATCTATTATGAACGTCAGGGAGCGAGCCAGACGGAAGGAACCGCTCCATTGTTCTTGAATGAATGTGTGCAGAAGAAAGGCTATACGGGTGCATCTGATATTGCGATTGAGGGAGGAACATGGGATTTTCAGGGAAGCAAGGGACAGATCAATTATGCTTCTTCCATGGAGGCGGTCCGTTTGATGCATGGTCAGAATTTCACCTTGACTAATATGACATTTACCAATTTGAGCTTAAGCCATTATGTGACGATTGAAGGAGTAAAAAATGTAACGATCTCCGGCTGTACATTTACAAATATGACGAACCGTACGGCGCGCAAGGAGGCTATTCACATTGACTGTATGCACAATGAGAATATGGCACCATCTACGCAGGACGTATATTATGACGATACGATCTGTCAGGATATTACAGTGAGCGGCTGTACCTTTGATGGTGTGCCAAGAGGGGTAGGAACACATATTGCCGTGGCAGGACTTTATCCGTCCGGGATCACGATCACCAATAATCAATTCCGCAATATTACCTATGAGGCAGTCAAGGCTTACCATTATAAAAATGCAGCGATCACCGGAAATGTGATCAGCAATGCCGGATGTGGCATCAAATATTATCTGTTTGCGGAAGAGGCGGACAATGATCATGATGAGGAGGGCGATTCCAACTATCTGCCTGCATTAAAGGGAACAGCCACAGAAGCTCTTCCTGCCAATTTAAATACCGTGATCGCAGACAATACGATCAGTGATACTCAGAGTAAGGACAATGGTTTCGGGATTCAGGTAGCAGGCTGTGCCGGTCGGGAGGCAAAGGGCGTAACTGTGCAGAATAATACGATCACAACGACAAAGCTTGCAGGGATCTACCTGAAGTATGCAGACCAGAGCAGTGTTTTGTCTAATACAGTAACAGCTGGTGGAGAAACAGGAATTTTAGTTGCTGATTGTGATCAGGCATCCGTTGCATCCAATCAGGTAAAGCAGGCGAAAGCCAATGGTCTGATCGCACAGGACAGCACAAAGATCACTTTATCGGATAATAGGATCATTGCACCCAAATTGCACGGGATCTATGTGAAGAACGTGCCGGGAGTGACCATTTTAAAGAATCAGATGCAGAATACACCATCCGGTGGTATCTGTGTGGATCAGGGCTGTGCCAAGGCAGCTGTTACGTCAAACCGGATCGGGGCAAGTCAGAAATTTGGTATTTATGTGAATAAGAATGCATCGGTGCGGTTGACCGGTAATATGATCAACAGTACCAAAAAGGATGCGATTGATCTGATGCAGTGCAAAAAGGCAGTGGTAAGTAAGAATAAGATCAATAAAGCAGGTAACATTGGTATCTTTGCAAACAAATCAGATTATGTTACACTAAAAAAGAATACGGTGACTGCCAGTAAAAACAGCGGTGTGGTACTGCAGGATCTTACGAATGGTAAGGCAGCAGGCAATACGGTCAAACAGGCAGGAAAGTTTGGTATTTTATTTAACAAGGTGAAGAAATCTTCCGGTTCGGGTAACCGGGTGATCAATGCCAAAAACTATGCGATCAATTATTCCAGCAATTCCAAACAGGTAAAATGGAACTTGAAGTTTGTAAATGTCACTGCGAAGAAAGGAAAAAGCGAGGTGACCGGTTCTACAGCAAAGGGTGTGAAGGTTTCTGTCAAGATCGGTACAAAGACCTATGCAAAGTCAACCAAGCCAAACGGTGCATTTACGATCAAAACGAAGAAGCTCAAAAAAGGTGAGCGCATTAGTGTGGTATTGAAGGATAAGCTGGGCAACACAGCACAGAAAGACATTAAGGTAAAATAAAGGGGATGGATGTATGATCGGAGTGCAGTTATATCAAAACAATTTATATATGAACCCGCTTTATACGAAGATGGGAGTGACGAAGGTTGCCGGTGTGACTGGAGTTTACGGGGCAGATCCTTCCCGTACAGTGGCAGATTCTTCCGGAGTGCGTGGAAATGAGAAGTGCCATACCTGTGAGCAGCGCAAATATAAAGATGGGTCTGACGAGAACAATGTTTCTTTCAAAACGCCGGGCAATATTTCTCCGGAGCAGTCGGCCGCCAAGGTGATGGCGCATGAGCAGGAGCATGTGGCAAATGCCAAAAAGGAAGCAATGGCAGAAGGAAAGCAGCTTCTCTCCGCCTCAGTTACGATGCGGATCGGTGTCTGTCCGGAGTGCGGGCGTACCTATATTGCAGGTGGTGAGACCAGCACGACGACCAAAACTGTCACCTATCAGGAGAACAATCCTTACGATCAGGCGCGAAAAACGATCGAGGGAAGCTTTTACCGGGGCAATAATCTGGACTTAAGCGCATAAGAAGTATAAACAAAGCCTTTTGGGGGTAGGATACCCCTGGGAGGCTTTTTTATGTTATATCAGAGTAAAGATGGGATCTTGTGTGAACAGACGTGGCAGATTTATGAGCAGGAAAAGGATGCCTGTTGGCTATTGGTGCTGCAGCAGGAGGAGTTTCGTGACCACCTGCGGGAGCTTTGCCTGCCCGGTCATATCAGACACTATCAGGAGCTTTTGGAAACCGGATTTCGTAGTGATCTTCAGGTGGAGGATGGATACTTATATGGGAATGTCGTGACGTTAAATGCCATGAATCTGAATGAAAGCCGGGGGCAGCTTCTTTTGATCATTGCGAAAAACAGTTTGATCATGGTGGAGGTGGTGGTACAGAAGAAACCGCTTGCTGACCGGATAGAACAGATCCTGCAGAAATACAAAGCAGAGCTCACACCGCAGAAGGTATTTTTTGAGCTGCTCGACAGCTTTTTGTCCGGGGGCAATGCAGCCTTTGAAAAAATGGATAAGGAAATGGTCGAAATGGAACATGCACTGATGCAGAACCGGATGGGACAGCAGTGCAATAAGGATATCTTTTATATGAAGAAACGGCTGAGCATACTCAAAAACTATTATGAGCAGATGATCGATCTGTCGGAGACACTCTCTCTTTCCGGACGGGAATGGATGGGGGAGGAAGCGCGAAACCTGCATTTATTTTTGAAAAAAGCACAGCGGCTCCGTGACAGTGCGGTGGAGCATAAAGAGGAGCTGGTACATGTGAGGGAAGCGTTTGATGCTAACATGGAATACCATCAGAACCAGATCATGAAGATTTTTACGGTTGTAACAACGATTGTGTCTCCGCTCACCTTGATCACCGGGTGGTACGGGATGAATTTTTCCCATATGCCGGAATTAAATAGTCCTTACGGATACGGTGCGGTGGCACTTTTTTGCGCGCTTGTAGTGATCGTGGAGATTGTGTTATTTAAACGAAAACGCCTGTTTTAGAGGTTGCCTTTTTTCGGATTCTTTGATATAATCGGCAGGAATTCATTGATATGAAAACGTTGAAGAAAGAAGGATAAGAATATGGGTTTATTACAGCAGTGGAGAGACTGGGCGTATAACTTTGATGACAGAACAAGAGAAGGACAGCAGTTCTGGGCAAGCTATTTTCAGATGGAGCAGGGCATTTACAAACAGCTTCTTGCGAATCCAAACGAAGTTGTTTCCGGAACAGTGGAAGAATTAGCTAAGAAATATGAGATTGAAACCATTTTAATGGCAGGGTTCTTAGATGGTATTGACGAAAGTCTTGTAACACCAAATGACATTGAGAACATGGAAGCGGATACGGTTGTTTCTTTAGACATTGATCTGGAGAAGCTTTATTACAATATGGTAGCCTGCAGAGCAGACTGGCTTTACAATCTGGAAGAGTGGGATGCACTTCTCTCCAGAGAAAAGAGGGACGAGCTTTACAAGGCGCAGAAGATGTCTACCACTGTTGTCAACAAAGAGCCGAAGATCGGACGGAATGATCCATGTCCATGTGGTTCCGGTAAGAAATATAAAAAATGCTGTGGCGCAAACAAATAAGACGAAGCAACCTGGGAAAGCCGGGTTGCTTTTTTCATCAGGAAAGGAGGAACAACAATGACCTATGAAGTGGATGTGCATACTCATACGCTGGCAAGCGGGCATGCCTACAGTACTATGAAGGAAATGATCGAGGCGGCAAAGGAAAAGGGAATGAAAGGCCTTGGTATAACGGAGCATGCACCGTTGATGGATGGAACGTGCAAGGAGATTTATTTCCGGAATTTAAGAGTTGTACCGCGAGAGATTGATGGAGTTCGTCTGCTGCTTGGTGCAGAATGTAATGTTTACGATGAGGAGGGGCATCTGGATCTGTCACTCAGCACGTTAAAGCGGCTGGATGTGCGCATTGCCAGTCTGCATGTCAATGTGTATTCTCCAAAACAGCACCCGGATGCGATGCCGGCATACCGGGGGATCATGAAGAATCCGCTGGTAGACATTATCGGACATCCGGATGACGGACGGTATCAGTATGATTATGAGGAACTTGCCTATCTGGCAGCACAGCATAACAAGATCATCGAGATCAATAATACCTCGCTGCGGCCTGGAGGAGTCCGTCCCCATGCGTATGAAAATGACTGCCGGTTGTTGGAACAGTGCCGGAAGCACGCGGTTCCTGTGCTGATGGGAAGTGATGCACACATCTGTTATGACGTGGGTGCACACGAAGCGGCAGAAGCCGTCTTAGAAGAAGCAGGATATCCGAAGGAGCTCATTTTAAATTACAGTCTTGCGGGACTTTTGTCCCGTCTTGCAAAGAACAGGGAAAAATGGGTGGACTTAGAGCCTTGAAAAAGGCGGTATGGTATGATATAGTAATGATGCAAAGTGTTAAAGTGCGAAAGATGGCAGAATAAAAGATTGTGTGGGTGATGATATGAGTAAAGGTATTCGGACAAAAGAAGTAGAGCAGTTATTTGAAGCGATTCAGACGTTGCAGAACACGGAGGAGTGTTTTACCTTTTTTGAGGATGTCTGCACGGTGAATGAGATTATCTCGATCGCACAGCGGCTTCAGGTAGCCAAGATGTTAAGAGAACATCACACCTATACCGAAGTAGCAGAGCAGACCGGAGCCTCTACGGCAACGATCAGCCGCGTGAACCGTTCACTGGTCTATGGTAACGATGGCTATGATCTCGTATTTAACCGCATGAAAGAAAAAGGTGCGGAGGACATTTCTGACACACCGCACGCATAAGCATTGTTATGATTCTGTTTTTTTGGAAGCCTTCTTTTCTTTGGAAGGCTTCTCTTTTTTGTCTTCATTTACCTCTTTTTCCGGAAGCATTGTATCAATGATATGCTCCATCAGACGTTTTTTCAGATACACATCGTAGGCAAGCAAGGATAAAAAGGAGAACTGATCCAGATAATCCTTTTCCGCCCCATCATAATCCTGAAAGACCTGTTTGGATAAATTGTGTGTAGCGTCTACATTTTCCAGTACTGTCTTAAAATACGTGTGTTCCGTGTCAAAGATCTTATGATAGATCTCCTCCATGGAAAGTGCAGAGCCATCCTTGCAGAAATTCTCGATCATAGGATCTAAGATCTTTTGGATATCTGAGATTGTGAGGAAATTCTTAAAATAATAAATATAGATCAGCAGGAAAATATGCTCTTTGGAATATTTCTTTTTGACAGGCGGTGGCAGCAGGTTGTTCTTCGTATAATTGTTGATCATCGTCTTGGTCAATGTCTTATCAGAGTCGAACCGTTTTGTATTTTCCAGCTGCTTGTCCATAAATGTGGTGACCTGGTCCATATATAATTCGATGGAGGGAACGTCTTCCGGAGTAATATAGTCCTGGCGCAGCCATTCCTTGATCATCGTTTTGATTCGTATCTTCTTTTCTTGCATTACGCAGTTCCTTTCTAAACAATATCTAACTATATTATATAGTTTTCAAAACTACATGACAAGTTTTTTTCGCTTTTTCTTTTTAAAACTACATAAATTGATAGACCTGCGATCAAAAATAAGGTATACTTTTAAATAGTGACACGTACATTGCATAAGGGCGGCGAAGGCTGCCGGCAACACGATGAAGGAGGACTATAATATGGGTATTTTGAAACGTTTTGGGGATATTATGTCAGCAAATGTGAACGCATTGTTGGACAAATGTGAGAATCCGGAGAAGATGATCGATCAGACACTTCGTAATCTGGAATCAGATTTTGGCAAAGTAAAAGCAGAAACTGCCTCTGTGATGGCGGATGCACAGGCCGCTAAGCGCAAGCTTGACGAATGTAACGAAGAGATAGAGAAGATGCAGAAATATGCAGAGAAGGCATTGACTGCGGGAAATGAAGCAGATGCCAGAGCATTTTTAGAGAAAAAACAGCAGCTTAGCACAAAGCAGGCAGCACTTGCACAGAGCTATGAGGTCGCACAGGCAAATGCAGACAAGATGCGTCAGATGCATGATAAGCTGCAGAAGGATATGGAGACTCTGAACGAACGCCGCGATGCGATCAAGGCAAAGATGGCAGTGGCTAAGACACAGGAGAAGATGAACAAGATGGTGAACTCCTTTGACGGAGCAGCAAGTGATATGGCAGCTTTTGACAAATGGGAAGCCAAGGCAGACAAAATGCTTGATGAGGCGAATGCCATGGAAGAGCTCAATGCCAAGAAAGATTCGATCGATGATCTGGCTGCAAAATATGATACAGCACCATCTTCATCCAATCCGGCAGTTGATGATGAGCTTGCGGCGCTGAAAGCGAAAATGGGACTTTCTTAAGCGGCAGGGTACAGGTCAGAACAGGAGGAATCAGACGTGGGATTGATATTTAACCAGTTTTCAAATGTAGTGGAATGGAAAGAATACAGCGATGACGTTGTATTTTGGAAGTGGAACAACGACGAGATCAAGAAAGGTTCCAGACTGATCATCCGTCCGGGACAGGATGCGATCTTTTTGTATAATGGCAAGCGCGAAGGTGTCTTTTCGGACGAAGGAAGCTTTGATATAGAATCGCAGATCGTTCCATTTCTGTCTACTTTAAAGGGTTTTAAATTTGGATTCAACAGCGGCATGCGGGCAGAGGTGCTTTTCGTCAACACGAAAGAATTTACCGTAAAATGGGGCACCAAGCAGCCGATCGTCATTCCGAATCCACAGCTCCCGGGCGGTATGCCGATCCGGGCGATGGGTGTATTTAACTGCAAGGTAGGGGATTATCTGGCATTGATCGATAAGATTGCCGGAGTCAAACAGCAGTTTACGATTGACGAAGTAAAAGAGCGTGTGCTTGCAGTATTAGACAGTCTTTTGATGAAGTGGATCGCGCAGGAGGGCAAGGACTTATTTAACCTTCAGGCAAATGCGATCGCGATCGGCAATGGTATCAAAGAAGATCTGGATATGGAGATGAGCAAGATCGGAATCACGATCACAGGTTTCAATGTGCAGTCTTTCAATTATCCGGAGGATATCCAGAAGATGGTCAACAAAGTGGCTGGTCAGAGCATGGTCGGCGATGTGGGACGTTACCAGCAGATCAATATGGCAGATTCCTTTGCCAACGGACAGAATTCCGGCTCATCTACCGCATCCGATATGGCAGGTATGATGGTTGGAATGCAGATGGGAGCACAGATGGCAAATCAGATGATGGGTCAGCAGAGCGGAGCTGCCGCTGCACCGGGTGCCAAATTCTGCCCACAGTGCGGAACACCGACAAACGGTGCCAAATTCTGTAGTAACTGCGGACAGAAATTGATCTAGGAAACAAAACAAATGAAAGAAAGAGGCGGATGAAATGAGTATTTATGATTCATTGAATCCCTGTCAGAAGGAGGCCTGTTTTTGCACGGAAGGCCCCCTTCTTTTGCTTGCGGGCGCAGGGGCTGGAAAAACGAGAGTGCTGGTGCACCGGATTGCATATTTGATCGAGGAACGTGGTGTAAACCCTTGGAATATTATGGCGATCACATTTACAAACAAAGCGGCAAAGGAAATGCGGCAGCGTGTAGATGATATGATCGGATTTGGAGCAGAAGATATCTGGGTGAGTACCTTTCATTCTACCTGTGTGAGGATCCTGCGCCGCTATATCGATCTGTTAGGGTATGATACTAATTTTACGATTTACGATACCGACGATCAGAAAAAGGTGATGAAAGAGCTTTTGAAGCGTAAACAGATCGATCCGAAACAGCTTCCGGAACGCAGTGTGTTAAATGCGATCTCTCACGCAAAGGATCAATATTTGACGCCGGGGCAGTATAAAAATGAGGTGCGTGGCAACTTCCGAGAGGAAAAAATCGCAGATCTTTATGAGTGCTATCAGCAGGAATTGAAAAAGAATAATGCGCTTGATTTTGATGATCTGCTTTTTAAGACAGTGGAGTTGTTTGAGTATCATCCGGACGTGTTGTCTTACTGGCAGGATCGTTTTCGCTATATTATGGTTGACGAGTATCAGGATACAAACGGCGTACAGTTTTTGTTTGTCAAAAAGCTTGCTGAAAAATATAAGAACCTTTGCGTCGTAGGAGATGACGACCAGTCGATCTACCGCTTCCGTGGTGCAGATATCAGAAACATTCTGGAGTTTGAAGAAGAATATGAAAATACCCGTGTGATCAAATTAGAGCAGAACTACCGCTCAACCAGAAATATCCTCGATGTGGCAAATCATGTGATCCATCACAATGTAGGGCGAAAAGATAAAACACTCTGGACAGAAAATGAAGAAGGTGAAAAAGTTACTTTCTGCCAGTACGAAGACAATTATAAAGAAGCGGAGCAGGTAGCAGAAGCGATCGATCGTCTGATCGAGGGTGGAGAGAACTACCGGGATATTGCGATATTAAACCGTACCAATGCGCAGTCGCGTGTATACGAGGAAAAGCTGTTGTTTCGCAACATTCCTTACCGGATCATAGGTGGCGTGAATTTCTATTCGCGCATGGAGGTAAAAGATATTCTTTCCTATTTAAAATGTCTGGTGAATCCGAATGACGATCAGGCGGTAAAGCGGATCATTAACGTGCCGAAACGAGGCATCGGTCAGACGACGATCGACCGGGTACAGAATTATGCCCTGCTTCGCGGGATCGGGTTTATGGATGCTATAGATATGGTGGAGGATGTCCCGGAGCTTTCCAAGGCAGCCAAGACGAAGATCCAACGATTTGGAGAGCTGATGGAGCATTTTCGGAAAATGGCAGAGCAGGACGATCTGGTGGAGCTTTATGATACGATCTTGGAAGAAACAGGATATGCGGATCTTTTGGTCGCAGAAGGAACGGACGATGCCAAAGACCGGCTGGAGAACTTAGGAGAGCTGAAAAACAAGATCGCGGTATATATGCAGGAACACGAACATGCAACGTTATCCGGGCTGCTGGAAGAGGTTGCTCTGATCGCAGATATTGATAATCTGGATGCGGATGATAACCGTGTGGTCATTATGACGATCCATAGTGCAAAAGGACTGGAATTTCCATATGTGTTCATGGGAGGCATGGAAGATGGTGTATTTCCGGGGCATCGGAGCATTTCCGCAGATGACAGTGAGGAGATCGAAGAGGAGCGCAGACTCTGTTATGTGGGAATGACAAGAGCACAGAAGGGACTGTACTTAAGTGCCGCACAGCGCAGAATGATGAATGGACAGGTGAGCTATAATCCGGTTTCCCGGTTTATAAGAGAGATTCCGGCAACACTCTTATCTGTAGAAAAACGACAGGTATCAGTGGATGCAGTGTTTCAAAAGCCTGCACAGCATCCTACGATGACACATTCCTATCAGTTGAAAACAGCTGCTGCCAAAGATCCGGATACGATTTTTGATAAACCATCCTTTGGGACAAATGCTGCCGCACTTTCCTATAAGGTAGGTGACCAGGTGCGCCATATCAAATTTGGCAGCGGGGTAGTGACGGAGATCCTTCCTGCGGGAAAGGATTACGAGGTGGCAGTGGATTTTGAACGCTGTGGTGTGAAGCGCATGTTTGCCTCTTTTGCAAAACTGAAAAAAGAAGATTAAATATAGTAAAATTGTTTGCTTTGTGTTATACTAAATAAATGATACGGGTAGATTGCGATTTGCCGGTAACCATACGATAGAAAGGGTGGATAAGTATGAAGAATTTTGATGATTTAGCAAGTGTAGTCAAGATGATTAAGAAGGACGAGGACGAAAGAGCATCCAAGAAGGTTGTCTGGGTATTGGCGATCATTGGAGCGGTTGCAGCAGTAGCGGCGATTGCATATGCAGTATATTCGTACATGACTCCGGATTATCTTGATGACTTTGAAGATGATTTCGATGACGATTTTGATGATGATATTTATGACGATGACGACGATGTAAAGTAATTACGATTGCTGTTTGACCAGGTTTTATAAGGGTTTGCGGGGTTTTCAAAAAAAAGTTAAAAAAAGTGTTGACATTTTGAAAGCCCTGCCCTATAATACTACTTGTGTCACGGGGAACGACAAAACTTCCTGAGGACGACGGGGTGTGGCTCAGCTTGGCTAGAGCGCCTGATTTGGGATCAGGAGGTCGCAGGTTCGAATCCTGTCACCCCGACTCAACTGAATAGTTGTATTACCTTGCGGGTGTGGTTCAATGGTAGAACGTCAGCCTTCCAAGCTGAACACGAGGGTTCGATTCCCTTCACCCGCTTTCATTATGCAAATTATGGGTTTCGGTAGCTCAGTTGGATAGAGCAACGGCCTTCTAAGCCGTGGGTCGGGGGTTCGAATCCCTTCCGGAACGCTCTATGGTGGGTATAGCACAGTTGGTCAGCGCGCCAGATTGTGGCTCTGGAGGTCATGGGTTCGAATCCCATTATCCACCTTAACCCAGATAATGGGTCATCGCCAAGCGGTAAGGCACAGGACTTTGACTCCTGCACTCGCTGGTTCGAATCCAGCTGGCCCAGGTCTCAGAGAACGACCTAAGCCGTTCCTGGTAACTAAATATGGGGTATTAGCTCAGTCGGTAGAGCACTTGACTTTTAATCAAGTTGTCCGGGGTTCGAATCCCCGATGCC
>CAKRES010000025.1 GCA_934317845.1 uncultured Lachnospiraceae bacterium | reverse complement strand
CCAATGATCATTGGAGAGGTAAGAAGGTACTTAAGAGATAACAATAGCATCCGCGTATCAAGATCATTGCGTGACATTGCATATAAAGCGATCTACACAAAGGAAAACTTTTTAAAGGAGAACAACCGGGAACCGACGATCGAGGAGATTGCAGGAAAACTGAACATGGAGAAAGAAATGGTGCTGTTTGCACTAGATGCGATCGTAACTCCGATGTCGTTATACGAACCGGTTTATCAGGAAGGGGGAGATACCCTTTATGTGATGGATCAGGTAAAGGATAAAAAAAACCGGGAAGAAAATTGGATTGAAGAAATATCCTTAAAAGAAGCAATGAAAAAATTAAAACCACGTGAATATGACATTATCCGTAGAAGATTTTTTGAAGGACAGACACAGACGGAAGTTGCACAGGAAATTTCTATTTCTCAGGCACAGGTGTCACGTCTGGAGAAAAATGCGTTGCGTTATATGAAAGGACTGCTGGAATAGGCGGTCTTTTTTCTTTGAAATATGTCAAAAGTGACAGAAAAATTCGTGGAAATGACCAATGGTTATTTTGTATAAAAAACTATGGAAAAAGCTTCTGTTATGGTAAAATATAACCAACTGATGATTTGAGGCAGAAGAGTCAAGTAATGCAGCAAAGCAAGGAGGATTTCTATGAAAAGAAAGAAAAAATGGCAGGCAGGAAGACAGATGCTTGCCCTGTTTATGGCAGTGGCGTTTGCCTTGTCCGGACTGAATATCGGAGCGGTTCAGGCAGCGTCACAGGATGAGGTAGTGGTGTTAGACTTTTTAAATGGTAAGTCGGAAAATATGACAGGGACTGCTACACTGGAGGGAACAGGAGAAGATGCTGACTACATATTGGAACGCAAATTTGATATTCCCGACGGAAACATCTTAAAGACAAATGCAAAGAAGTATGGGAAATTAACGTTTAAGGCTACAATAACAGTCAACTCCTGTTCCACAGGAACTCCTGCTGTAATTGCATATGCAATGGATGGAAATTGGAAAAACTGGAAATCAACAGATACGTGGTCGCCGATTGCTTCTGTTCCTATGACAAAAGAGATTAGTTTTGATTTAAGTGACTATGCAACCCTTAATCGTGTTGCTATTCGTCTTGCTAAAATGACAGAAGGAGCCAGCGTAGACGCTACCATTACTTCTGCTAAGATTGTTGGAACAAGTACAACAGGAGGAAACTCTTCGGAAGGAACAACAGCGGCAGCAGCGGTAGATGGCTTGAAAGCGGAATTGAATCCTCCACTTAAGTCAACGACCGATTGGAGTGAATATAATTATAAAATTGAAAATGGTACTTCTTCTGCAGTAAAAGGGCTGAAACTTATCATTCCGTTTAGTGGTACAGTAAAAAATTTACAATCATGGAACTGTTCGGCATCATTAAGCGGTAATACAATTATTGTAAAACATACGGCAGAGATTGCAGCAGGTGCTATATTTTCCTGCACAGAAGATCAGAAATTTGGATTTGGCGGTGGAGCTGTACTTGGAACCCCGACTGTGGAATTATTAACAGAAGAAGATACAGCCAGTGGATTGAAATATACATTGACAGGTGAGACCAAAGATGTTGCTTATGCGGATACTCCGGTTGGAAAACATGGAGCATTAAATCTTGCTTCCGTGTCAGGATATTCTGCGCCGATTATAGTGGATCAAAGTGGAAATCCAATGCAGCTTCGAGGAGCAAGTACACATGGTTTGCAGTGGAGTGAAATGCGTCCATATGTAAACAAAGGCTCGTTCCAATCTTTGCGTGATGAATGGGGCGTAAACATGGTTCGCCTTGTGAATTATGTAACACAAGGTGGTTATACGCAGGGTAGTCAGTCTATTATGGATGAGACCACCCAAAAGGGTGTAGAGATTGCAAAAGAACTCGGTATGTATGCGATTGTGGATTGGCATATTCATGCAGAAAGTCCGTTGACGACGAAGGCTCAGGCAGCAGAATTCTTTAAAAAGTACGCAACGATGTATAAAGATTATGATAATGTCATTTTTGAAATTTGTAATGAACCTACCGGAGTAGAGTGGTACAATGGTTCTGGAAATGATCTTTATACCTATTGTAAGGAAATTGCAAAAGTAATTCGTGATTGTGGAAGTAACGCATTGATTATTTGCGGTACGAATACATGGTCGCAGGATGTAGATGATGTTGCAAAGAAACCGCTGAAAGACGATGGATTTGAAAATATCATGTATACGTTCCATTTTTATTCAGGTTCCCACTATGATGACAAGATGAATAAGGTGAAGACCGCAACCAGTGCCGGAACTCCGATCTTTGTTACAGAATTTGGAATCTGTGATGCGAGTGGAAATGGGGGATATGATACTGGAAATGCAGATGCATGGATCAAATTATTAGACTCCTATAATATCAGTTATGCTTGCTGGAGTTTGTGTAATAAAAATGAATCGGCCTCTTATTTACTTCCGTCATGTGGCAAAACAACAGGCGGATGGGTTGCGTCAGATTTGAGTACAACAGGTATTTGGCTTGTGAATACATATCGTTCGCGTGAGGCGGCAGAGCAGGAAACAGAGAATCCGGACAAAGTAACAGGAGTTACCCTTGATAAGACGAAATTGCAGCTTCAGATAGGTGAAAGTGCGGAGCTTACGCCGACGGTAAAACCAGATACTGCACTCGATAAAACGGTTTGTTTTAGTACAAGTGATAAAACGGTTGTTACGGTGGATGAAGCAGGTCTTGTGAAGGCAGTGGGAGCAGGTACAGCGAAGATAACAGTCACAACAACAGATGGGAAGAAGACTGCGGTATGTGCAGTAACTGTTACCAAGAAAAAATATGAAAACCCACCAGCTACCCCTGAGATTTCAAGCTATACGTCTAACACGATCACAGTAACCAAAAAGGAAGATGTAGAATATGGTATTTCAACAGATGGAAAAACGTACGAGTGGCAGACGGATAATGTGTTTACAGGTTTGTCATCTTATACAAAGCACTTTGTGGCATGTCGTTATCCACAGACGGCTTCTTATACTGCTTCAGAAGCTTCAAAACCTGCAGTGGTTACAACATATTTTGATGAAGCGGATTGTAAAAAAATAGATTTATCCAAACTTGCAGATAAGACTTATGTAGATGCGCATGACGGAACGATCACTTACGATGAAAAAACAAAGACAGTAACACTTGTGTCAGAGAAGGCAGATCAGTCCTACACGATAACAGGTGAAAATAGCGATGTGACAATAAAATCAGCTGGTGCGCAGGTGGATCTAAATAATGCATCCGTAAAGCGCGTAGAAAGTGAAGAGAATATTACAGTTACCATAACAGGAAACAACGTGGTGGCAGATGGAATAAATTCAGCCAAAGACGTTACGATCAAAACAAAGGAAGATGCCAATGCATCCCTTGATGTAAGCAGTGGAGCAGAGGCTGCCATTTCAGGTGAAAATGTAACGATTGAAAGTGGCAAGATTACAGCAACTGGAAAAAATCTTCCTGCTATCAAAGCAGATAAAACTGTAACGATCGCAGGCGGAACGGTGAAAGCAAATGTAACTGGTGACGCAGAAGAACTTCCGGCAGCGGTTACGTCAGAAACAATTAAAATTACAAATGGTGCCGTAGAATCAGACAACGAAAACGTGTTCAGCACGGAGCCGGAGGATGAGAGCGGCAGTAAAATTAACTTTGTAACGATCACCTATAAAGCAGACGGAGAGGAAACTGCAGTAGTAAAGGTTGCCAAAGATGCAGAATATGCACTTCCTGCTCCAGAGGAAAAGGAAGGTTATCAGGCAAAGGGCTGGACATTAGCCGGCGATGAAACAGAGAAGGTATACCAGATTGGTGAGAAGATCACTGCTTCTGAAAATATGGTGTTTGAAGCAGTTTATGAAAAGATCACAGGAACGCTGGGAATTACAGTGAAGAGTCCGGCGGAGGATTTAACCTACGGATACACGGTGGATGAAGGTATTGTGGTAACTGTAAAGAACAATGCAAATGTGGCAGTAAATAATATTACAGTTTCACTCAGCTCCGAAGAAGATTTTACGATCACTTCCGGAGACACTACGATTAAAACACTGGATCCGGGAAAGAGTACCCAATTTACAGTTACTCTGAAAAACAAAAAGTCGGCAGGTACTTATACGGTAACTTTTACAGCAACAGCAAGTCATTTTGATTCTGGCGCACCGCTTACGCGTGTGGTAAAAGAAGCACAAAAAGAAGATCCGGATGATACCAAGGGGGATAACAAGCAGGATCAGGATAATAAAAAAGACGATAATAAACAAGATCAGGGTGATCAAAAGGGAGACGACAACAAAAAGGATCAGGGTGATCAAAAGGGCGATGATAACAAGCAGGATCAGACCAATCAAAAATCGGATGACACCAAGAAACCGGATACTGCTGCCAGTACAACGACAGCGGCAGCTCCAACAACAGAAAGTTCTCCTGCTGCATCGACAACAGAAGATGTGGAAGAGGATCTCTTTACACCGGAGCTTGCCTGCACTAATGTATTGATGCAGAAGGGTAAGAGTACAAAGCTGACCACCAATGGCAGCGGAGTAAAGATCACAAGTGTCAAATATGCAAATGCAAAGAGCAAGAAGATCGTAAAAGCAACTTCTTCTGGAAAGCTTAAAGCATTAAAAACAGGAAAAGCAGTTCTTCGTGTCACCTATGAGTATGAAGGAGAAGCTTATACTGAAAAGGTAACAGTAAAAGTGATCAAAACTCCGGTTGTGGTACTTACGAAAAAGAGTATGAGTGTGAAACTTGCTAAAGGAAAAACCGCAATGCTTGTTCAGTCAGATGACATGTTCGCTACAAAGGATATGAAGTTCAGATCAAGCAATTCCAAAGTAGTAAAGGTGACTTCCAAAGGTCAGATCAAAGCATTGAAAAAGAAAAAGAGTGCCGTGATCAAGATTACGATCGATGACGAAGAGTACAAGGTAAAAGTAACAGTAAAATAGTATATTAGATAGAAATCTAATATTAAAATGAGAGCCGGGAAAGAGTTTTGAAATCCGTATAACGTGGTTTGAAAACTCTTTCTTTTTTGTTGTCACTTTTGTTTAAAAAAAAAGATAAAAAACATCATTTGTTGTTTGAAGTACTGAAAATAGGCAAAAGACTTGCAAAGAAACAAGAGAGGGTATATGATACAAGTAATTTAAAGAAAGAGGTGTACATACATGGCTACTACAAAAAGAGCAACTACAAAACCAGCAGCAACTACTGCAACAAAGGTTGAAGCAAAACCAGCAGCTTCTGTTAAAGTAGATGCAAAGAAGGATGCTGTAACAGCTACTGCAAAAGATACGGTAGCTAAGACAACTCCTACGAAAGAAGTAAAAGCAGAGGCAAAGAAAACCACAACTGTAAAGAAAACAACCGCTGCGAAAAAAACTACAACGACGAAGGCTCCTGCAAAAAAGGCACCAGCCAAGAAAGCAGCAGAGAAGAAAGAGAACGTATTCGAGATTCAGTATGAAGGCAATAATGTAAGACAGGCGGACATTGTAGCTCGTGTCAATGAAGCATTAAAGGCAAAAGGCGCAAAACCAGCAGCACTTAAGAATGTAGATATTTACGTTGTACCAACAGAGAATGCAGTACACTATGTTTCTAATGCAGGTACAAAAAAAGAGTTAACCGGAAGCATTGCAATGTATTAATAATACATCAAATGAACACGGAGGAAGAAGGATACCAGTTATTGGTATCCTTTTTTTGAAGTAGAGGACAGCAGGTGCCGGAAGGAGGGCAAATGGAAAAAGGAAGACACGGTAACACGGGGAAAAAAGCGGTTGCTATTGTGGCACTGATCGTGGTGGCAGCAGCCATTTTACTTTCAATATATAACGGGGACAAAAAGAAGGCTTACGATCGTACAGAAACAGCCATGACAACAGTTGTGAAATTTCATTTGTATGTATCTGGTGCGGAGCAGTATGAGAAGCAGGCAATGCAGCAGTTAAAAGCATGTGAGGATAAGCTTTCCTATCGAAAAAAAGATTCGGCTGTGGCACAGTTTAATGCATTGATGGCGGAGCAAAAAGCGGGGATCAATGATATCACGGATGAGGAACTGCGAAAGAATACGATCGTTTGCCAGCAGGTGGCCAAAGATAGTAATGGGGCATTTGATCTGACGATCGCTCCGCTTGCAAAGCTTTGGAATATTGAGGGAGAACATCCGCATGTTCCGGATCAAAAGGAGATTGAAAAGGCGAAATCATTGGTTGGCTATGAGCGGTTAGAGCAGGGAAAAGAACAGATTGGAACACAGGTAGATTATGGGGCAGCCGGAAAAGGAATTGCCTGTGATATTCTTGCAAAGAGTCTTAAAAAAAAGAAGGGGGCAGGTACGATCTCGATTGGAGGAAGTATTGTCTGTGTAGGAAAAAAGCCGGGAGAAGAAAACTGGAAGCTTGGAATACAGGACCCGGGCAAAGAAACCGGAGAGATCATGGGGGTTTTAGAGCGTTCTTCAGATTGCTTTTTATCCACCTCCGGAGATTATGAAAAATATTTTTATGAAAATGGCAAACGGTATCATCATATTTTAGATGCCCGTACCGGTTATCCTGCGGAGAGTGGTCTGCATTCCGTTACTGTGATCGCCAAAAACGGATTATTAAGTGATGCATTATCTACGGCATGTTTTGTCCTCGGAATGGAGAAAGGAAAGAAACTTTTGGAAAAATACGATGCGGATGGCATTTTTATTGATGAAAATAACAAAGTATATGTAACACCTGCGCTGAAATCGGATTTTATGATTCAGGCGGAAGAATACACGCTCGTTCATTGAATTTTTAGATTGAATAGGGTAAAATGTAACGTAATAAAGAATAAGGAGAAAAGAGGTAACTTTATGGCACGATTAACATTTAAGGGTGGTGTGCATCCTTATGAAGGAAAAGAACTTTCCGAGGCAAAACCTTCTAAAGATTTGCTTCCTGGAAAAGTGCTGGTATTTCCTTTGAGTCAGCATATCGGTGCGCCGGCAGCTCCTATTGTGGCAAAGGGAGACCGGGTGCTTCGTGGACAAAAGATTGCAGAAGCCGGTGGGTTTGTATCAAGCAACATCCATAGTTCTGTATCCGGAGTGGTCAAAGCCATCGAGCCGAGAATGATGGCAGGTGGCGCAAAAGTGAATGCGATTGTCATTGAGAATGATGAGCAGTATGAAGAGGTCGCATATGAACCGTTAAAGGGAGAACTTTCTTCTCTTAGTAAGGAGGATATCCTTGCAAAGATCAAGGAAGCAGGTATTGTCGGCATGGGTGGTGCAGGATTTCCTACACACGTAAAGCTTTCCCCAAAAGAACCGGATAAGATCGATACGATCATTGCAAACTGTTCCGAGTGTGAACCATATTTAACATCTGATTACCGTAGAATGATGGAAATGACAGAGCAGCTTGTAGCAGGAATGAGGATTGTCTTGCAGTTATTTCCAAATGCACGAGGTGTGTTTGGAGTAGAGGACAACAAACCGGAAGCAATCCGTGCGCTTTCGGCCTGCGTGGAAAAGGAAGAGCGGATGGAAGTGGCTGTGCTGAAAACCAAATATCCGCAGGGCGGAGAGCGTACGCTTATCTACGCTATCACAAAACGTCAGGTTAATTCCAGTATGCTCCCGGCGGATGTGGGGTGCATTGTACACAATGTGGACACGCTGATTTCGATTCATAGAGCGGTTTATGAAGGAAAACCTTTGATGGAAGGTATGGTGACTGTGACGGGAGATGCTGTCAATGAACCGGGAAATTTCCGGGTACATCTTGGTATGATGGCGCAGGAACTTCTTGAGGCAGCAGGTGGTTATACAGAAGATCCGGAAAAGGTGATTATTGGTGGAGCCATGATGGGACGTGCGACGGATACACTGGACATCCCGGTGCACAAAACTTTTTCTGCTATCCTTGCACTTACCAAGGATGCGGTTGCAGCAAGTGAACCAAGCAATTGTATCAAATGTGGACGCTGTGCGACGGTATGTCCGGGAAGGATCATTCCACAAAAAGCAGCAGTTGCGGCGGCACATGGGGACAAAGAAGCATTTGTAAAGCTGAACGGAATGGAATGCTGCGAGTGTGGATGCTGTTCTTATATTTGTCCGGCAAAACGACATTTGACTCAGACAATTGCAGCAATGCGTAAGCAGGTGCTTGCAGATCGCAGGAAGAAATAGAAGGGAGTGGCAGAATTGAGTACATTATGGAATGTGTCTGCGTCGCCTCATGCGAGAGATAAGCGGACAACAGCTGACATCATGCGGGATGTATTCCTGGCATTGTTGCCGGCTTCTATTTATGGTGTTGTTAATTTTGGAACAAAGGCAGCAGTGATCCTTTTGGTAAGCACTGTTTCAGCCGTGTTCTTTGAGTGGGTATATCAGGTTTTGATGGGGCAGAAGGTAACGATTTCTGATTGCTCGGCAGCGGTAACCGGTTTACTGCTCGGTATGAACTTATCACATACCGTTCCGTGGTGGATGGCTGTGATTGGAAGTGCATTTGCGATTATTGTGGTAAAGCAGTTATTTGGTGGACTGGGTCAGAACTTTATGAATCCTGCACTGGGTGCAAGATGCTTTTTGATGATCTCTTTTGCAGGGCAGATGACCAGCTTTACCTACGATGGTGTGACAGGAGCAACTCCTCTTTCTTATGTAAAGAGTGGCGATCTTTCCATGATTTCCGTAAAAGATATGTTTTTTGGACATATTGCAGGTACGATCGGTGAAACTTCTGCATTGTGGTTGTTGGTTGGGGCTGCCTATCTTCTGGTTCGTAAAGTGATCACACTGCGTATTCCGGCAACTTATATTATTACCGTAGTTGTAATGGTGACGTTGTTTGGAGGACATGGCTTTGACATTACTTATATTGCAGCGCATGTATTTGGCGGCGGTCTGATTCTTGGTGCCTTTTTCATGGCAACCGATTATGTAAGTTCTCCGATCACGGTAAAAGGACAGTATGTATATGGTGTTTTATTAGGAATCTTAACGGCAGTCTTTCGTTTGTACGGCGGAACCGCAGAAGGAGTTTCCTACTCTATCATTATCTGTAACTTATTAGTTCCATTGATTGAAAAAGTAACTATGCCGGTGGCATTTGGAATGGGAGGTAAGAAGCATGAATAAAGGTTTGATCAAAGATGCACTTGCCTTGACACTGATCACGTTAGTGGCAGGATGTCTGCTGGGTGTGGTGCATAAAGTTACTTTAAACCCGATTGCCAAACAGCAGGAACGGGTAAAACAGGAAGCGTATAAGGAAGTATACCCGGATGCGAAAAGCTTTGTCGCAGTCAAAGATGCGGATCCTGAAAAGGATGCGAAAGCGGCATTAAAAGAAGCCGGACTGGATCAGTATAACAGCATCGATGAAGTGCTTGCAGCAACGGATCAGGATGTTACCTCATCTGCAAATGCAGAAATAAAGGGATATGTAATGACGATCACTAACCGGGAAGCATATGATGGTGAGCTGACATTTACAATGGGGATCACTGCAGATGGAACGGTGACAGGTATTGCGTTTACCTCTATCTCTGAAACAGCAGGACTTGGTATGAAGGCACAGGAAGATTCCTTTAAAGATCAATTTAAGAATAAAAAAGTAGAGGCCTTTGCTTATACCAAATCCGGTGCATCAAAGGACGAAGAAATTGATGCGTTAAGTGGTGCGACGATCACCACCAATTCCGTAGTAAACGGTGTGAATGCCGGAATTGCATATTATCGTTATCTGACAGGAGGTGGGGCAAATGAATAAACCGGTAGAACGACTTTATAATGGTATTATCAAGGAGAACCCGACTTTTGTTATGATGCTCGGTATGTGCCCGACATTGGCGGTAACTTCTTCCGCAGTCAATGGTGCCGGAATGGGACTGACGACTACCGTCGTATTGGTACTCTCTAATATGATGATCGCAGCACTTCGTAAAGTGATTCCGGATCGTGTGCGTATTCCGGCGTTTATTGTTATTGTTGCTACTTTCGTAACTCTGGTACAGATGCTGTTACAGGCATATCTTTCCAGTCTGAACGATGCACTTGGAATCTACATTCCTTTGATCGTAGTAAACTGTATTATTCTGGGACGTGCCGAAGCCTATGCTTCAAAGAATCCGGTGATCCCATCAGCGTTTGATGGTCTTGGTATGGGACTTGGATTTACACTCGGATTAACGTTGATCGGATTGTTCCGTGAAATTCTTGGAAATGGTACAGCATTTGGATTAAAGGTAACGCCATCCTCCTATGAGCCGATCACGATCTTTGTACTGGCACCGGGAGCATTCTTTGTACTGGCATTTATCATTGCAATTCAGAATAAGTTCAAGAGCCGTAAGAAGGCAGAAGTAAAAACCGAGGCGGCCTGTGATTCCGGTTGTGCTGGATGTGCCAGTGCCAACATCTGTCATGGACACTTGTTTACGGAAGGAACAGAAACAAAGAAGGAGGAGACAAAAGCATGAAGACTTTATTATTAGTAGCGATTGGTGCATCGCTGGTGAACAACGTTGTGTTAAGTCAGTTCTTAGGTCTCTGTCCATTTCTTGGTGTATCTAAGAAGGTCAATACAGCGGCCGGCATGGGAGGTGCCGTAGTATTCGTTATTACGATTGCTTCTGCGGCAACGTGGCTGATCAATCATTTTGTACTTGAAACGTTCCATGTGGAATATATGCAGACGATCGTATTTATTCTTGTGATCGCAGCTTTGGTGCAGTTTGTGGAGATGTTCCTCAAAAAATATTCCAAAGGACTTTATCAGGCACTGGGAGTATATCTTCCTTTGATCACAACGAACTGTGCGGTACTTGGTGTTGCTCTGAGCAATGTCACAGATGGTTATGGATTTGTCACATCTATTGTGAGTGGATTTGCTACAGCTGTTGGATTTACGATCGCGATCGTGGTACTTGCCGGTATTCGTGAAAAGATCGAGTATAATGATGTGCCACCGAGCTTTCAGGGAATGCCGATCGTATTGATCACGGCAGGATTGATGGCAATTGCATTTTACGGATTTGCCGGGTTAATATAAGGAGGAAATAAGAATGAGTGGTATAATTCTTGCAACAGTAATAGTCGGTGCCGTAGGATTGATCCTTGGTCTGTTCTTATGTTTCTTCTCAGAGAAATTCAAGGTGCCGGTAGATGAAAAAGAAGAAGCTGTTCGTGCGGCATTGCCGGGCAACAACTGTGGCGGTTGTGGCTATGCAGGCTGTGATGGACTTGCAGCTGCTATTGCTAAAGGTGAAGCAGAAGTAGGTGCCTGCCCGGTAGGCGGGGCAAGTGTAACAGAGGCAATCGCAGCAATTATGGGGGTGGAAGCCTCTTCTGGTACAGAACAGGTAGCCTATGTGAAATGTTCTGGAAACTGCGAAGTGGCAAAAGACAGTTATCAGTACAGTGGACCGGAAGATTGTGTGCTGGCAGCGTCCATTCCGGGTGGCGGACCCAAAGCCTGCTCTTATGGATGCATGGGATTTGGAAGCTGTGTAAAGGCATGCCCATTTGATGCAATTCATGTGATCGACGGAATTGCTGTGGTAGATAAAGAAGCCTGTAAAGCATGTGGCAAATGTGTTGCAGCTTGTCCGAAGCATTTGATCGAGCTGATTCCAAAGACCTCGAAGCAGGTGGTGAGCTGCAGCTCCAAAGATAAAGGAAAAGATGTAATGGCAGCCTGTTCCGTGGGCTGTATTGGTTGTGGGCTTTGTGTAAAAGCCTGCGCATTTGATGCAGTAACCGTGACAGATAATGTTGCACATATCGATCAGGACAAGTGCAAGCATTGTGGTGCATGTGTACAGAAATGTCCAAAGAAGATCATTCGTATACAGGAGTAACAGATGAAACCGGGAATCAAAGAAAAAATGATGGAATTTTTGGTGGAAAATGAGTACATTCGGAATCTGAATGTTTCAATTACAGAGTACGAAGATGGATATGCAAGAGGAGAAATGCTGGTAGAAGACAAGCATTTGAATCCGTATCATTCTGTGCATGGTGGTGCACTGTATTCGCTGGCAGATATTGTCAGCGGATGTGCCGCCTGTCAGAATGGCCGCTATGCTACAACGGTGTCTGGAACAATGAGTTTTTTAAAACCTGCCATCCATACCCGGAAGGTGGTGTGTGAGGCAAGGGCAGTTCATAATGGAAAAACAATTTCTGTTTATGAGGTGAAATTGTTGGATGACAAAGGCGAATTGCTGGAGACAGGAACATTTACATTTTATCATATGAACCGGGAAGTACTGCCGGAAACAGAGGCATAGGATAGTTGACTTGGGTGAGAGATATGGCGAAAAGATTTTGGTGCAGTAATCGAGATTACTGTCAGTTGATATATGAAAAGACCGGATTACTTCCAAAACGGGTGGCATATGCAAGCGATGTTTCACAATATTATCTGTATTATGATGCAAAGGACTGCGCCAGCCTGAAAGCGAATATGCAGGTGATCCGCAGTGCAGTTTCCTCTTTAGAGGGAGCGGAGGCAGTTTTGATGGAAAATGGCTGCCTGCAATTGATGTTTCTAGAATAGAAAGGCAGGGAAAAGATGACGTTACAATATGTACCGGTAGAACAGGGGACACAGATTTCACAATTGGCTGTGCTGGCAGATAAAGTCTGGCATGAATATTTTCCATGTATTTTGTCTGAGGGACAGATTGATTATATGGTAGAAAAATTCCAGTCGGAAAAGGCGTTGACAGAACAGATCAGAAACGAAGGATATCAATATTTTTTCCTGGAAGGAAATGGGATCTATATGGGATATACCGGTGTGCATGTGGAAGAAGCAGAAAGAAAACTGTTTTTAAGTAAGCTTTATCTCATGAAATCTGCACGCGGAAAAGGATACGCTTCTCAGGT
Organism: uncultured Lachnospiraceae bacterium; assembly: GCA_934317845.1. GTDB lineage: Bacteria > Bacillota > Clostridia > Lachnospirales > Lachnospiraceae > NC2004. The sequence goes on along the minus strand of CAKRES010000025.1, from coordinate 9,622 downwards.
ATTTGAATTTTTGCAGGGACTTGCTGCAGCGTGTGGGTGTCGCAGCATTTATCTGACGGTGAACCGGCACAACGATCATACGATCGAAGTGTATAAAAAGTGGGGTTTTCAGATTGTGAAGGAACAGGATGCAGACATCGGAAACGGGTATGTGATGGATGATTACGTCATGGAATATACATTATAAAAATGGAGGTAGACAGTAATGAGTAAGATTGATGAAGTAAGAAGCGCAATGGTAGCAGCAATGAAGGCAGGAGACAAACCAAGAAAGGAATCCCTTTCCATGCTTCTTTCTGCTTTGAAAAACAAGGCGATCGACAAAAGACAAGACTTGACACCGGAAGAAGAAAATGAAGTGGTATTAAAAGAGTTAAAGCAGGTCAAAGAAACGATCGATCTGACGCCTAAAGATCGTACCGATCTTTTAGAAGAAGCCAACGCACGTCTGCATGTATATGAGGAATTTGCTCCAAAGATGATGGATGAGGCAGAGATCAAAGCAGAAATTGAAAACGTGCTGGCAGAACTTTCCATTACAACTCCTACCGCAAAGGACAAGGGAAAGATCATGAAAGAACTGATGCCGCGGGTAAAGGGAAAAGCCGATGGAAAAATGGTAAATACGGTACTGGCATCTATGATGTAGCCAAACAGGATTTCCTGTTGTTAAAATGTGGTAGAGTATGATATGATAATGGTGTTTGTAAAGTTTTGTAACACGTACAATAAATGAAGAATTGCAGGAGGATGAACAGATGGATTACAAAAATGCCGGAGTTGATATCGAAGCTGGTTACAAATCAGTGGAACTGATGAAGAAACATGTCCAGGCAACAATGAGAGAGGAAGTGCTTACCAATCTGGGTGGATTTTCAGGAGCCTTTTCTCTTAAGAAGATCAAGCAGATGGAGGAGCCGGTACTGCTTTCCGGAACTGATGGATGTGGTACAAAGGTGAAACTGGCGATGATTATGGATAAGCACGATACGATCGGTATTGATGCTGTGGCAATGTGTGTGAATGATATTGCCTGTGCAGGTGGTGAGCCACTGTTTTTCTTGGATTATATTGCCTGCGGCAAGAATTACCCGGAGAAGATCGCAACGATCGTAAGTGGTGTAGCAGAAGGATGTAAGCAGTCAGATGCAGCATTGATCGGTGGAGAAACTGCAGAACATCCGGGACTGATGCCGGAGGATGAATACGATTTAGCCGGATTTGCAGTAGGTGTCTGTGACCAGAAAGATCTGATCACAGGAGAACATATCAAGGCAGGAGATACTTTGATCGGAATTGCATCTACAGGTGTACACAGCAATGGATTTTCTCTTGTCCGTAAAGTATTTGAGATGACGAAGGAATCCTTAGACACATATTATGAAGAGCTTGGTAAGACACTGGGAGAGACTTTGCTTGCTCCAACCAGAATTTATGTAAAGGCACTTCGCAGTGTGAAGGAAGCCGGAGTAACGATCAAGGGTTGTTCCCATATTACTGGTGGAGGCTTCTATGAAAATATTCCACGTATGCTTCCAGAGGGAATGCATGCTGTTGTGAAAAAAGACAGCTATACCGTTCCTCCGATTTTTACCTTAATGCAGAAGACGGGGGATATTGCAGAAGAGATGATGTATAACACCTTCAATATGGGTATCGGTATGGTGATCGCAGTGGATGCAGCGGATGCGGACAAGACACTTGCAGCATTAAAGGCAGCCGGTGAGGAAGCGTATGTTGTAGGTCATATGGAAGCAGGAGAGAAAGGTGTTACGTTATGTTAAAGATTGCGGTACTGGTGTCCGGCGGCGGAACCAATCTTCAGGCAATTATAGATGCAGTGGCAGACCAGACGATCACCAATGCAGAGATTTCTGTTGTAATCAGTAACAATGCCGGAGCCTATGCACTGGAACGTGCAAAAAAGGCAGGAATTGATGCGGTCTGCATTTCTCCAAAGGAATATGAGAGCAGAGCACTGTTCAACACTGCTTTGTTAGAAAAAGTAAAAGAATACGAGGTAGATCTGATTGTGTTGGCCGGATTTTTAGTAGTGATCCCGGAGCAGATGATCGAAGCCTACGAGAATCGTATTATCAATATTCATCCATCCCTGATTCCGTCCTTTTGTGGAACCGGGTACTATGGTTTGAAGGTTCACGAAGCGGCACTGGCGCGTGGCGTAAAGCTTTCCGGAGCAACCGTTCATTTTGTAGATAAAGGAACCGATACCGGTCCGATCATTTTACAAAAAGCGGTAGCAGTAAAAGAAGGAGATACGCCGGAAGTATTGCAAAAGCGCATTATGCAGGAAGCAGAGTGGAAGATTATGCCGGAAGCGATCAATCTGATCGCAAATGGAAGAGTCAGCGTGGAAGATGGCAAAGTAATGATTGCAAACGAGTAGTGTAGAAGAGACAACAAGGAGGCAGAACCGATGAAAGTTTTGGTAGTTGGTAGTGGTGGACGTGAGCATGCGATCGTAACAAGCGTAGCAAAGAGTAAACGTGTGGACAAAATATATTGTGCACCGGGAAATGCCGGTATTGCGCAGCTTGCAGAATGTGTTCCGATCCCTGCAATGGACATTGCAGAGATGGTGGCATTTGCAAAAGAAAAAGAAATCGATCTGACGATCGTTGGAATGGATGATCCGCTTGTAGCAGGTATGGTAGATGCATTTGAGGCACAGGGACTGCGTGTGTTTGGGCCAAGAAAAAATGCAGCGATCATTGAAGGAAGTAAAGCATTTTCAAAAGACCTCATGAAAAAATATAACATCCCGACTGCGGCATATGAGACATTTGATTCACCGGAAGCAGCACTTGCTTATCTGGAAACAGCTAAGATGCCGATCGTTTTAAAGGCGGACGGATTGGCACTTGGAAAAGGCGTGCTGATCTGTAATACGAGAGAAGAGGCCAAAGAGGGTGTAAAAACCTTAATGTTAGATAAACAGTTTGGTTCTGCCGGAGATACGATCGTGGTAGAGGAGTTTATGACAGGGCGTGAAGTATCTGTTCTTTGCTTCTGCGATGGAACGCATATTAAGACAATGACATCAGCACAGGATCACAAGCGTGCCAAAGATGGCGATCAGGGACTGAACACTGGTGGAATGGGAACCTTCTCACCAAGTCCATTCTATACCGATGAAGTAGCAGATTTCTGTATGAAGCATGTATATCAGCCAACGATGGATGCAATGAAGGCAGAAGGACGTCCGTTTGTCGGTGTATTGTTCTGTGGTCTGATGCTGACACCGGACGGAACAAAGGTGCTGGAATACAACGCACGTTTTGGAGATCCGGAAGCACAGGTTGTACTGCCACGTATGAAAAATGATATTATTGATGTAATGGAAGCATGTATTGATGGCAAGCTGGATGAGATTGATCTGGAATTTGAGGATAATGCCGCGGTCTGTGTGGTACTGGCTTCTGATGGTTATCCGGAGAAATATGACAAAGGTTTCTTGATCGAGGGCTTAGAGCGTTTTGACCAGGAAGAAGGATACTATGCGTTCCATGCCGGAACGAAACAGACAGCAGCCGGTGTTGTAACCAATGGCGGACGTGTACTTGGCATTACCGCTAAAGGAAAAGATCTGATCGAGGCACGTGCGAATGCCTATAAAGCAACCGAATGGGTATCATTTGAAAACAAATATATGCGCCATGACATTGGAAAAGCGATCGATGAACAGTAAATAGTTGCCTTTTTTGACAAAATGAGGTATGATACAAGCGGTTTTTTAACCGCTTGTTTTTTATGTAGACAACAAGACGTAGATCTCCTGAAAGGAGAATGGCTGCCTGCAATGATAACTAGAGAAGCATGGTTTCGTGTTTTCTCATAGTGGGAGGATGAAGATGATACGATTAATTGCGACCGACATGGACGGGACTTTATTAGACAGTAAGAAGCAGCTGCCACCGGATTTTGATGTGGTGATGCGCAAATTATATGAAAGAGATATTTTATTTGCTGTGGCTAGTGGCAGATCCTACGCCACACTGAAAAAACAGTTTGAAGATTATCTGGATGACATTGTATTTATCTGTGATAACGGTGCAAATGTAGTATATCAGCAGGAGTCGGTATCGGTTTCTCTGCTGGCGTGGGAGCTGGTGGAAGAGATCGTGGAGCAGGTGCGAAGAGGCGGTGGAAAGATGCTTCTTTGCGGAAAACATGGCACGTATCATGAGTACTTTGGTTCGACAGAAGCAGAGGATGAGATCGCCAGTTATTATGTAAATCAGGTAATTGTAGACAATGTTCTGGATGTCAAGGATGAAATATTTAAAATTGCGGTGTTCGATGAGCAGAATATGGAGCAGACCTTATATCCGGCATTTAAAAAATGTTTCCGCGACCGGCTCAATTATCAGATGTCCGGGGAACATTGGATGGACGTGATGAATGCCGATGTAAATAAAGGAATGGCATTAAAACAGATCCGGAAATCTCTTGGTATTTCCTATGAAGAAACAATGGCGTTTGGCGACTATATGAATGATTATGAACTGTTAAAGGAAGCCAAAGAAAGCTACGCAATGGGAAATGCACACGAAGGAATTAAAAAGATTGCAGCACATATCACGGGTACCAATGATGAGCAGGGCGTGATGAATGTGATCAAACATGTAGTGCTTGGCATGGAGTAAAGAAAATAGCAGGGAGAGAAATCTCCTTGTTATTTTTTATTCCATATGTTATAGTGAATGTATAACATATATAACGAACACGATAGAAAAGAGATGAAAGATATGACGATTCATATTGATTTTAATAGTGATGAGGCAATCTACATCCAGCTTCGTAACCAGATCGTTTTAGGGATTGCCAAAGAAGAAATGAAAAATGGGGAATCACTTCCCTCTGTTCGTCAGTTGGCAGAAGAACTTGGAGTGAATATGCATACGGTAAACAAAGCCTATGCGATGCTGCGTCAGGAAGGGTACTTAATGATGGATCGCAGGCATGGAGCCGTCATTCACATAGAAACGAGTACAAGACCGCGTGATGATCTGGAAATGACGATGAAGCTTTTGGTGGCAGAAGCCAAATGCAGACATATGGCGGTAGAAGAATTACAACAGATCATAAAAGATTTTTATCAGGAATTTGATGCAGAATAAGGAGGACGATCATGCAGAATCAATTTACAGAAAATGCAAACTGTGCGATTAGTGCTGCACTCCGGCAGGCAACAGTGCGTAAGCAGGAGTTTGTGGGAACAGAGCATATCCTTATGGGATTATTAAAAGAAAAGAAGGGCGTGGCATGCCGGATCTTAAATGAGAATCAGGTGACATTAGAAAATGTTGCCAAACTGGCAGACCAGCTGGTAAATCAGGATGGCGGTGTGGTCACCAAAGGAAAAGGAAAGTTTACCAAACGTGCCATGCGTGTGATGGAACAGGCAAAGAAAGAGGCGGAAGCTTACGGTCAGGCATTAGCTGGAACGGAACACATATTGCTGGCACTGTTGAAAGAAAGAGATTGTGTAGCGATCCGTTTTTTGAATACATTGGGGGCTTCCGTACAGAAGCTGTTTGTAGATGTATTGGTGGTGCTTGGAGTAGAGCCAAACCGTGCAAGAAATGAGTACACTGCGTACTATAGTGGAAAGAGCAGGAGTAAAAGCAAAACACCAACGTTAGACCGCTATACCAGAAATCTGAATGAGGCAGCAAAGGAAGGCAAGCTGGATCCGGTGATCGGAAGAGAAAATGAAATGCAGCGTATGGTGCAGATCTTAAGCCGCAGAAACAAGAATAATCCATGCCTTCTTGGCGAGCCGGGAGTAGGAAAAACAGCGGTAGTAGAAGGATTGGCACAGTATATTGTGGACGGTGCAGCTCCGACATCAATTGCTGATAAAGTAGTGTTGACACTGGATCTGTCCGGTATGGTTGCCGGAACCAAATATAGAGGAGAATTTGAGGAACGGATCAAGAGGCTGCTGGAGGAACTGAAAAATTCCGGAGAAGTCTTATTGTTCATTGATGAGATCCATACGATCATCGGTGCTGGAAATGCAGAGGGCGCAATGGATGCATCTAACATTTTAAAACCTGCACTTTCCAGAGGTGAGATTCAGGTGATCGGTGCAACAACCAAAGAAGAATATCGCAAATATATCGAAAAGGATGCTGCGTTGGAACGCCGTTTCCAGCCGATTGAGATTGAGGAACCAAACGAAGAACAGACTTTAAACATTTTAAAGGGACTGCGCTCTCACTACGAAAAATTTCACCGTGTGATCATCACAGATGAAGCACTTAAACAGGCGGTAACATTATCTGCCCGATATATGAATGATCGTTTTATGCCGGATAAAGCCATTGATGTGATCGATGAAGCAGCTGCCAGAAAACGTATCGGAGAAGTAGAAGACAGCGAGATGATCGCATCACTTCGGATGCAGGTATCCTCTCTAAAGGAACGCAAGGAACAAGAAATATTATCTGGTAATTTTGAATCGGCCAAGGAAACAAAAAAAGAAGAAAATAAACTGCAAAAGAAATTGGAACGATCCATTCTTCGGAAACAAAAAGAACAGCAAGAAAGCTCGATTGAAGTAACACCGGAAGATATTGCACAGATTGTATCCCTGATTACCAAAATTCCGGTGAGTCGGCTGGCGCAGGAAGAGAAAGAACGTTTGCTGCATCTGGAAGAAGAATTGCATAAAAGAGTGATCGGGCAGGACGAGGCAGTTGCTGCCGTGGCACATGCAGTAAAACGTGGACGTGTGGGAATGAAAGAGCCGAACCATCCGATTGGATCCTTTTTGTTCTTGGGTCCGACGGGTGTAGGGAAAACTGAACTTTGCAAAGCACTTGCGGAGACTGTGTTTGGAAGTGAGAAAAATATTATCCGGGTTGACATGTCAGAATACATGGAGTCCTACAGCGTGTCTAAGATGATCGGATCTCCTCCGGGATATGTAGGATATGAAGAAGGAGGACAATTAAGCGAAAAGGTGCGTAGGAATCCTTACTCCGTCATTTTGTTTGATGAGATTGAAAAAGCCCATCCGGATGTCTTTAATGTATTATTGCAGGTATTGGATGAAGGCCACATAACCGATTCACAGGGGAGAAAGGTAAGTTTTAAAAATACCATTATCATTATGACGTCAAACTGCGGTGCAAAGAATATTGTAGAACCAAAGCAGCTTGGATTTACAGCCAAAGAAGACGAAAAGCTGGAGCATGATCGTATGAAAAATGCTGTGATGGCGGAGGTAAAGCGATTATTCAAACCGGAATTTATTAATCGTATTGATGAAACGATCGTATTCCATATGCTGACCAAGGACAATCTCAAAGATATTGTAGAACTGATGGTGAAACGTGTGGCACAGCGAACAAAGGAACAAATGGATATTGCTATCCGCCTGGACTATCATGCTATTTCTTATCTCTTAGAGAAAGGAACAGATAAAGTTTATGGAGCAAGACCGCTTCGCCGGGCAATTCAGACAGAATTGGAAGATAAGATGGCAGATGAGATCCTTGCAGGCGTGATCAAAGCAGGAGATCATGTTTCTGTAACAACTAGAAAAAAGAAACTTTATTTTAAAGTTTCGTAGATGCAGGCGATAGGGAAAACGTGTAAAAATTTGGTGAAAAACGACGAGAAATAGTAGCATAACAGAGAGAAATTTGTTATACTAAATACACAAAATACAACTAGGAGGATCCAGTTATGGCAGTAGTAGAAGAATTAATTCGTACAGAGAATGATGGAACGATCAGTTTTGGCAATTATAAATTAGCAACAAAGACGAAAAAGGCAGATTTTGAACATGATGGTGATTTATATAAGATTAAAACATTTCATGAGATCACCAAGCTGGAACGAAATGGCCTATTTGTCTATGAGTCTGTTCCGGGAACGGCTGTGCATCATTTGAATGCATCAGAAGGAAGTGTGACATTTGAAGTAGAGGGACCGGAAGACGCCATGGTTACATTGGAGCTTGAGCCGGAGAATGAATATAAAGTTACCATCAACGGCAATGATGCCGGTAATGTTAAAACAAACTTAGGCGGTAAGCTTCCGATTAGTGTGGAATTGGGAGAAGGTACTCAGGTAGCTATTCAGGTGGATCATATTTAATGGCAAAAACAAAACAGGTTTATTATTGTACCCAATGTGGTTACGAATCATCAAAATGGATGGGGCAGTGTCCGTCCTGTGCGGAGTGGAATACCTTTGAAGAGGGGATTGTCTCTGCCAGGACGGCAAAACAGGCACGTTCTTCACAGGAACGCAACCGCCCGATATCCATGGAAGACGTAACCACATTGAGTCAGAAACGGATCAGTACGCACATTGGTGAGTTGGATCGGGTATTAGGGAGCGGAATTGTAGAAGGCTCCCTAATTTTAGTTGGAGGTGATCCGGGTATTGGCAAATCCACACTGTTATTGCAAATATGCCGGAATTTAAGTGCTGATCACATGAAACTTCTTTATGTATCCGGGGAGGAATCTTTGCAGCAGATCAAGATGAGATCTGACCGGATTGGAAAGTTTGAGTCCTCTATGCTCCTGTTATGTGAAACATCCATTGATGTCATTGAACAGGCAATTGCAGAAGCAAAGCCTCAGATGGTAGTGATTGATTCCATTCAGACGATGGTAGCGGATGAAGTGACATCGGCGGCTGGAAGTGTATCTCAGGTGCGTGAAGTAACAGCACGGCTGATGAAGATTGCAAAACAGCAGGGGATTACGATCTGGATCGTAGGACATGTGACGAAGGAAGGTGTCGTAGCGGGACCAAGAACTTTAGAACATATGGTGGATACGGTACTCTATTTTGAGGGGGATCGACATGCGGTATATCGTATATTGCGTGGTGTAAAGAATCGTTTTGGTTCTACAGACGAGATTGGAGTGTTTGAAATGCAGCCGGAGGGATTGAGGGAAGTGACAAATCCATCAGAAGTAATGCTGAGTGGCAGACCAATGAATGCTTCCGGTTCGGTTGTTGTATGCTCTATGGAAGGAACACGTCCGATCTTAATTGAGATTCAGGCACTTGTGTCGCAGACCAGCTTTAACCTTCCGCGCCGTACCACAGTGGGATTGGATTATAACCGGGTGAATCTTCTGATGGCAGTCCTGGAAAAAAGAGCGGGGTTATCTCTGGGCGGATGTGATGCATATGTCAATGTTGCAGGCGGACTGAAGCTTGCAGAACCGGCAATTGATCTTGGGATTGTAATGGCAATAGCATCCAGTTACAAGAATCGATACATAGATAGGGAAACGATCATTTTTGGAGAAGTAGGACTTACGGGAGAGATCCGTGCAGTATCTATGCCGCTGCCGCGCGTAAAGGAAGCACAGAAACTAGGTTTCAAAACTTGCATCCTTCCGCAGACCAATTTAGAACAGGTAGAAAAAATGGCGCAGGATTTGACAGGGATCCGTCTGATCGGTGTTTCAAATGTGGCGCAGGCACTGGATTTAGTATAGGAAAATACCATAAAACAGACCTAATGAAAAAATAATGAAAAAAATTTGAAAAAAGTTGTTGACAAAGGGAAAATGAGATGGTATTATCTAATACGTTGTCGGCGAAAAGCCGAGACAAAAAC
>CAKRES010000024.1 GCA_934317845.1 uncultured Lachnospiraceae bacterium | reverse complement strand
TCTGCCTCCGCTGGCTCAGTTCCTAACTGAATTACTTCCGGTGCACTCTCTTCTGCCGGTGCTTCCTCTGCTACAGGCTCTGCCTCCGCTGGCTCAGTTCCTAACTGAATTACTTCTGGTGCACTCTCTTCTGTCGGTGCTTCCTCTGCTACAGGCTCTGCCTCCGCTGGTTCAGTTCCTAACTGAATTACTTCCGGTGCACTCTCCTCTGTCGGTGCTTCCTCTTCAGCTGATACATCCTCCACCGCAGGCTCCTCTGGCTGTTCTTCCACAGACTCAACTACTTCAGATTCTGCTTCTGCAATATCATCTGCCGGAACTTCTTCTCCCAGCTCGATCACCGGCTCTTCTTCCTTTTCCACGAAATCTTCATCATACTGCAAGGATTCTCCTGCAAATGCTGCATTTTCCAGTGTGATTTCATTATGATCAACCTCGCTTAACTTTGCTCCGGTTAATCCTGCCTCACTTAAGCTGCCACCCTGCAATGCGGAATTGGCCAGTGTCACACCATCATCAGCAACCTTGACACCTTCTCCTTCGTCTTCCCGCTTTGGAGCAATCTCAACTTTTTCTTCCTCTTCACGGCCGGCATGTACTTCTACCGCTTCCTGCTGTGTCTCCTCAGAGGTTGTTGACGTTTCTTCTGCCACAGTCTGTGTCTCTGGTGTTTCTACTGCAGCTTCTGGCGCTGCTTCCTGCTCTTTCTTGGCCTCTTCCGGATCGATCAGATTGCCGTCCTCATCAATTGCCATACCGAGTCGCTCTAAAATGGAAGGATCCACCTGTTTTCTCTTCCACTCCGGCATAGATTTGATCTTACGTCGTTCCTGTTCATCTAATACTTCCTGTGCCTTGCGCTTTTTCTCTTCTTTCGCTGCACGCTCTGCCTCTACTTTGGCACGGATCGCTGCAATCGCATCCTCACGCTCCTGATCGTATTTGCTCCGCACGCTCTTTGCAGACTGTACAATCTTCTGTTTCTCCTGCTCTTTCGCTTTGCGTTCTTCTTCCTCTTTGCGGCGTGCTTCCTCTGCTAAACGTTCTCTTTCTTCTTCGGCTTTGATACGTTCTTCTTCCGCTCTTTTTGCAGCTTCTTCTGCCGCTACTCTTGCAGCTTCTGCTTCTTCTCTTGCACGTTCCTCAGCAAGCTTACGTGCCTCTTCTTCTAAGCGCGCACGCTCTTCTTCCTCTTTCGCCATGCGCTCTTTACGTGCTGCCTCTTCAGCCTCAGCCTCTTTGCGTGCCTGTTCTTCTGCTACCGCTAACTCTGCCGCACGTTTGGCCTCTTCCTCTGCTCTACGGCTAGCTTCTTCTTCTGCACGCTTCGCTTCTTCCGCAGCTCGTTTTGCGGCTTCCTGCTCTGCAATTGCAGCCTGACGTTGCGCCTCTAATCGCTCTGCTTCTTCTTTGGCAGCGGCTTCCTTGGCTAATCTTGCACGCTCTTTTGCAGCAGCTTCCCGTTCTGCCTGTTTTGCATCATACTGCGCCATAAATTCTCGTTCTTCTTTGGAAAGAATTGCGCCTCCGGCTGCTCCTCGCATGCCGCCTCCGGCAAAACTGCTTCTGTTCGCACCACCACCGAAACCACCGGCTCCGGCACCACCTGCTAATTTTAATGATAATTTTGGTTTATTCTCATCTGCCATATCAAACGCTTCCCTCTCTAAATCATTTTCATTAAAATCGCTTTGTTCTGCAGTCTCCTCTGTCCCCTCTTGTACTGCATCGACTGCATCTTCAAGATCATCTTTTCTTTCCTCATTATCTTTTTTTGCAGTCTCTTCTGTAATACGTCCTTCGGATACTTCTTCTTCCGAAATTTCAATTACAGGAGGTTCTTCTTCCTCTTCTGTACGTTCCTCTGTAAGATCGATCACATCAAGCTCCGGCTCTTCATCTTGCTCCGGCTCTTCGTCTTCATTTCCTAAATCAAGAAATTCTATCTCTTCTTCCTCGTCTCCCAAATTAAGGATGGAAATACCTTCCTCTTCTTCCTCATTATCTTCAGTGATATCTTCCTCCTCTGCATCGTTTTGTGCAATGGACTGTAATAATGAAGAAATGTCTACTTCTTCCTCTTCATCCGACTCCGTCTTGGAAGTCTCCTCTTCGTCCTCTTCTTCACTGCCCAGGTCTAAAAATTCTATCGCATCTTCTTCCGGTTCTTCTGTCTGCTGTGACTGCACCTCAGGTTCTTCCTGTACCGGTGTCTCCGCTTTCAAATCCTCCTGTGCTACCGACATCATCTCCGGTTCTTCTTCCTCATCCCCGGAAAGCTGTGCTGCAAGTGCTTCTGCAGCAGCATTGACATCTGCTTCTTCTGCATTCTTCTTTGCTTCTTCTGCCTTTTTCTGCTCTGCCTTCGCAATACGATCCAGTGCTACCTTAATGTCGTCAATTTCTCCAGAAGCTTCTTCTTTCTCCTGCTGTCTGGCCGCCACTGTATCCTCTTCGATCAGCCATGGGTTACCACCATTATCCTGGGAAGCATCTCCATCATGTACCAGCTCACCTTCTTCGCTGTCTACATCATCACTGCCAATCTCTACAATCTCCACTTCCACTTCTTCATCCAGTGGATGATTGATCGTATCTTTCACCTTACCAAATGCGGAAGTTACCGTACTTTTTACTGTATCTGTAATCTGTGCTGCCACGCTGATCGCATCATCATCATCGTCTTCTTCCACGATCACAGCATCACCATCATCGACTCCGGAGCCTTCCGGCATTCCGAAAAATTCTATGTAATCTTTGCGAAGCTGTTCATTCTCCTGCTGAACTGACTGGTAAATCTTTCCGGTTGTCTCAGCCACCTCCTGAAGCGGATAGCAGTGAAACGCCTTATCCACATTAATACTACCCATCTTAAGCGGACGCGCCCACTTCACATATAGATTAGACTGTGAAAATGTATCTTTAATCTTTTCACATTCACGGATACACTCGTCTACCCGTCCTGCTTTCCGATAAAGCAGTGCAAGCTCAAATGCCCATACATCGACATATTCCTTGTCACAGATCCCTTTCAGTATCTCGATCAATTCATCATCCGGTGCCTGAAGTGCTTTCTTCAGATTATATAACACCGTCTGGCTCTCAATTCCTTCGGATGGAGCACATGCCGTATAAATCTTATAATATTGTTTTGCCTTGGTGAAAAAGCCCATCTTTAAATATAAACGTATGAGTTCATCAATAATAGAACTGGACTTTGGTGCCAGCACATGAGCTGAGATCAAGGTTTTTCTGGCGTCGTCGTATTTTTTATTCTCCGCATAGACCTGTCCGCACAATCTCATAAATTGTGGATTAAGTGATTTTTCAATGTCAATCGACTTAAGTTCTGCTAATGCGGTTTTAAAATCTTTCTTCCCGACTAATTCCTTAATCTTGTTCACACTGGCCATGTTTAGGTTGGTACTCAATCTTATCACACCCCGTCTTTGCAAGTACTTCAAGTATTCTATTCTGTTCTATCATGCGATATGATCCCCCGCCTGTTCACGCTCATTTCACTGAAAATGGGCATAGACCTACCACACTAATAGATATATTTTGTATTATAGCAAATTTTTGTGAAAAATGCACCTACTAGATATAGTTTTTTTGATTTTTTTATACAAGATATGTAATTTTCATACTCTCTGTTCCTGGTGAACGAAACTTCCGTCCGATTCTTTTGTGTATAACCCCTTATTTTTCCCATGTTATGCACAAAAAAAGCCACCCCGGTGTTGACTCCGGAATGGCTTTTCTTTCTTAAATTGTTTTATGTTTCATCAGACTCTCATCCAATTTCATTTGTTTCCGCACTGCCTATCATATCGTTAACGATCTTGTCGGGCTCGACGTATATCCCAAGATAACTGCCTACTATCCCGCTGATACCAAACTGCTATCTATTCTTTCTTACTCATCTCCTAGTTTTGTCGTTACAAAACTGTCTTTTTTCGTCTCCCAATGGGAGGCACATCTTAAGATTAAATGACTGGCGTCCTTACGCTTTCTGATGAACCCTTCTTACATAGGGTACTGTCAGGATCTTTCTCTCTATCGATCAAAGGCTTTCTTAAGCGGAAACTTCATCCCATTACGATGTGTCAACCATCCCATTTTTTGCAATTGCGACAACGTTACCACTCTCCTTTCTCCTGCGAAAATCCAATTTCGCTCTTCGTTCACGCGTCTACTACATGTGATTCTCTGACAATGTAATAGTAACATGCTTGCACAATATTGTCAATACAATTTGCGAATATTTTTATTTTTTTCTGTAATTGTTTTTAAATTGTATTTATTTTCTGACAATTATATGAAATCAAAGCTGTTTTGTGTGAACTCGATCCGTTTATATTCCATCTCTGTTTTTTCCACCTGACTGCGGTAATCCACAACAACGGTCTGCTGTCTTCCATTGATCAGCTTCTGTCCCAGCACATAGTTGACATCAAAACGTCCGGTGATCGCCGGGGTTGCTCCTCGTGCCGGAACGATCAACTGTACATTGTTCGTTTTCAACATTTCAAAGATCGGCTCCCAGATATAAATATCTTTTGCTGCACCAAACGGATTATCGATAAAGATCACTTTACCAAGTTTATTGTTGTCACTGTTCACCGCATAGATATTGGCGATGTAATTGATGATCGCGATCAAAAACTGAATGTAGATACCCTGTGACTGTCCGGTAGACCCCACCGCTTCCTCATAGCGCAGATAACGGCTCTGTTCCTTGATCCGCTCTCTTTTGTAAAGCTTCAACCGGATCTTGTTCATATCTGTTACAACAACGGAAAACAGCTGTTTTAAGGACAATTGTTTGCGAATATATTTCATGCGCTCTTCCAAAGTGGAAAACTGGTCAATGCCTTTTACAATGGCATCCACATACTCTGCCATTTTTCCTGTCAATCGTTCCTGCGGTTCGTATGGGATCGAAAGGTCGATCATCTGGATCACTTCCCCATCCAGCGTAATATCAGATAATTTCGGAAGCCTCATCAGTTCTGTCTTGACATCCTCGCAACGGCGCAAACATTGATTTTCAAAGCCTTCTTTGATCAACTGCATATCTTTGACTCCCTGCGTTACACGTTCCTGTTCCAGGGTGATAAATTCCATCATATCCTTTAGACTGTCCTGAAGCTGCTCCAATTCTTCTTTTGTCTCCGGCATTGTAATATCTTTGCGGATCACTTCCGACAGCTCATATGCTTTCAGCTCTTTTAATGTTTCTGCCGTCTGCTGCTTATACTGCTCCAGATCAAGCCGCGCCTTCTGCTCCTTCTTTATCACCTCTCCAAAGCGTTCCTGGCAGGATTTTAGCTGCCCTAACGTATATTCCGAAAGATCCGGCAGACTGCTGCCCTCTCTATCCTCCAAATGATACAGTGTGATCAGGCGGTTTACATCCTTTAAGAAATCCTGCTGTCGGGCATATTGCTTCTGTTCTTCCACAAACTCTTTCGTAAAGCTCTCTCTTGTTGTCATAAGTTCACTTAATAAAAGCCGCTGTTCCTCGATCGCACGATCCAGTTGTTCCGCTTCCATTTCCATGCGCTCATAGCGGATTCCCTGTTCGGTCAGTTCCTTTAATCCATGTTCAATGCGTCCCTCTACCTTGCTGACTTCCTGTGCCCGAAGCTGCGCCTGCTGCTGGCAGTTTTCGTATCGCTGCTCATAACGGCTGCATTCTTTATAAAGTGAGGATAATTCTTTTTCCCCTGTCCGGTGTATCAATCCCTGTTCTTTTTTTTCTTCCAGTTCCGAAAGATCAGCATTTCTCCGCTTCATGCTGCGCAGAAGCTGTTCTAAATTGCGCTTTAATGTATCTACCAGATCCTGTTTATCAGAAACAGAGCCTGCCCCCTGTTCCACGATCGTTTTTCGCGACTGGAATTCAATATCCACCTGCTCCTCTGTGTAGCCCAGATCCAGCACTGGACGGCCTTTGTCATAGGCAGCATAGTAGGTGTCCCACTGTTCCTTCTGTTCATCCCGCTGCTCTCTCAGCGTTGCCGCCTGCTCCCTTGCCTGTTTAAGCTGCGCATTTTTCTGCTCCATCTGTCTGGTCAATGCAGTAAGCTCCCTTGCCAGTGTTTCTTCGCGTTCCTGTTCCGAAAGTGCCTGTTTTTTATATTCTAAAAATTCCTGATAGCATGTTCTGATCTCTGTAAGCTGCCGGCATTCCTGCTGTGCATTTTCCATGCGTTCCTGAAGTGTCTCTCTTTGCTTTTTTAGCTCCTCAATCTCTTCTTCCTGTTTTTTCATGGCAGCGAAAAGCTCTTCCTGCTCTTTTTCACAGCCGGAACCACCGTCTGTCTGTGGCTCTTTTTCTTCCAACTGCTCATACTGCTGATCCTGTTTCAGCAAAAACAGATAGTCTTCCTCCAAAAGCCGCTCGGATTCTTCTGCCTGTGCGACTTCCTGTTCCGCTTCCAAGAGTGCCTGCTCTGTTCTCTTTTCATATTCGGAAAGTACGGTCTGATCGTAATAGCCTCTGCCATCTCCGGAAAGTATTACAAATGGGGCAGTCTCCCCCCACTCCAGAGTTTCAAACAGCTCCTCTGAAAAAAGCGGGACCAGGTGTCTGCGACACAAATATGCAAGCGTCTGATCTGCCTGAAGCTGCCTTATCAGTTCCTTCGTTGCTCCTTTTAAAACCAGTCCGTAAGGTGCAAATGGAAGGCGTTCGATCACTTCCTCCCGCTCTTCTTTGGAAAGAGTAAGCAACACCTCTTCTGCCGGGACCACCTCAAGTTCATGGCGGTCTGTTAAATAGGAGGTGATCGTTTTCAAATGGACCTCATCAGCAAGAAAATGCCCCTGCTTTTTCTGTGCCTGTTCTTCCTGCCACTGCTCCATCTGCTGCTTTTTGGCTGCGACATACCGTGTGCAGTCTGCCCATCTTCTTCTGGCATGTTCTAAAAGCTGCTGCCGCTGCTCTTGTTTTGGCTGCTGTTCTTCCCATTCGATCTGATATGTCTGCGCCAATGCCTGCATCCGGGAAAGCCCCTCGTTTATTTCCTGCCGGATCCTGCTTTGCTCCTGCTGCTTTTCTTCCTGCTCTTTTTTTATAAAATCCAGCTCTTTTTCGCGCATGTGCATCGCGGCAAGCTTCGCTTCTGCCTCGGCAAGCTGTCCTTCTGCTTCTTCCCGCTCTGTGCGATACCCGGCGATCTCTTTTTCCTTTTCTCTTACCGCCTTTTTTGCATCTTCAAGCAGTAACAGATTTGTCTGCTTTTTCAATTCCATCGCAGTTGTTTCTTTTGTTTTCGCCTCAATAAAGAGCCGCTTTTTATTGGCACCGGCAACCGCATGCTCACAGGTAAGCTCGCCTTTTTTGCCCATGTCAGCCTTTAATGCCACTTTGATCTCATGCTCTATCTTTTCTGCCTCTAAAAGAAGCTGTTCCTGTTTTGCCGTACGCTCCTCATAATACTGCTTTTTAATGGCGGCAAGATCATACAGACGATCGAGGTAGCCGGACGAATCCTGTCTTGATTTTTCAATCACTGCCTGCGCCTGCTCCATCTTTTGCCTTACCTCACAGTAGTCCAGGTAATCATTGGCATTTTCCCGCGAACGGCAGATCTCCTCCTGTTCCTTCAGAACGATTCTGGCATTGGCTTCGGAAAGCTTCGCCTCCTCTGCTTCCTTTTTTAAGGACAACAATGCTTCCTCCTCCTGCTGTACCTTCAGGCAGGCCACAACCTGATTGATGCGTGCACATTCTTCACCTTTTTGTTCAATCATCTGCTTCTTTTTCCGAAGCTCCTCTTCTTTTTGTTCCGCACGGGAAAGCAGCATATTTTTGGCAGAGAGCAGCTCTGCTGTCAGTTCCTCCTTTTCTTCATATAGATCGCGGCAGGCTCCCACTCTTCCGGCCAGCACCTGAAGCAGTTCCTTCTGGTGCTCAAAGCGATTCATTTCCCCTTTCTTTTCCGCAAGCTCGACCAGCTTGTCCTTCATATCAAGCAATGTTTTCGCCATCGCTTCGTTCATATCTTCCTGATCGGTTTTGTCCCGGAAGGATTTCTCAATGATACCCTCGATCAAAAGATCCTCGACAACCTTGCGGGTAGTGCGGTAATTTGTCTCAAAATAGGTGCGCACATGTCCTTCGGTCTTGTTGATGCCGCGGATCATTTCCCACGCACTTTCATAAAGTCCATACTGGCTGATAAACTGCAGATACTCTCCCTTGCGGTCAAATATGTAGATCTTTAGATCCAATGCCTGATGAGACAGCTCCTTTAAGTAATTTTTCAAGCCATTATACGTGATGCGTTCTCCGTCCTTGACCAGCGGGAGGTTCACAAGATCATTTTCATGATAGGTGCGGTAAAACATGCAGTAATTGAAATATTCGATCGCTGCGGTATCTTCCTTTGCCGCCTCATCCTCTGCCGCATCCTTTGCCTTTCTGGCACAGAAGCCGGTCAGCATGTAACGGTAATCCTCTTTGATGTCCTGCTCATCCAGATTCCACTCAATGAGGGAATGGATCGTCTTGGAACCGCCGCTTGTCCGAAACAGCTTTTCGATCGGCTGCTTTTCATCCAGCGTACAGTTCGGGATCAGATTTTGCAAAAGCAGAAGCATCAGCACGGATTTTCCACCACCATTGGCAAGATCATAAATGGTATTTTTTCCATTCAAGCGCATGATAAAATCATCGTAGCACTGCGTGCCAAAATTGTATTTCACATTATTCACACGGATTCGGTTCATCTGTGGCATGTTATGCTTCCTCCTTCAAAATCTCGTATAGACGTCCCCGGTATTCTTCAAAATAGTTCTCTACCAAAGCTCGCATTCGTCCGGTCGGGTAATACCGCTCCTGCGCTTCCATCAAAAGTTCCTGGCTCACCATAAAATTCAGGGCACATTTCGTAAGCGAAGTACGTGCAGTTCTCCCGGCACGGATCACGCCGTCTTCGCCTGCTGCCATCGGCAGCTCATCCCATAAAAGTGCAATGGCCCGAAAACTGTTTTCCTCGACTTCATCCTGCACCAGCACGGAAAGATCGCTCATGATCTTTTTCAGATAGTTGGTAGTCTGTTCCACTATCTCAGAGAGACTGACACACTCCACAAACTGATAGCTTCCCGTGTCATTATAAAAGAAGAGAAGGATCTGATACATGATAAAGTACACAAGATAAAGTTCCTTATTGTAACGCAGTCCCATGCTTCGCTTCAATTCTTCATTGCTATAGCCGAATACCCGGTTGCCCTCGGAGGCATTTAAGTAAAGGCTGTTGCCATATTCATACAAATTTAAGTTCAACCGTTTCGTCAGCAGATGGAGCACCTCATACACCTCTGCATTGGTCGCATATTCCTCATAAAGGGCGCGGTTGCTTCCACCGTCCCGCTTCACTTCTTCCCCCATCATCAGCCTTGCATATATGTCAATGGCTTTTTCTACATTGCGCTGTTCCATTTATAGATCCGTCCTTTCAAATACCATATCACTGACAAAGCAGCCCGGATATACCATAAGCTCCTCGTCACTTTTTTGCTCCACGCGAAATGTCATCGCCTCATAACGTTCTTTTTCTTCCCGGCTCAATTCCTTTGCAACAATTCCATCCAGAAAAGTATCCTGATGATTTATCATATCTGATACAGCATATTCTTTCTTCTGGCACAGGTGCACAAGGAAGGAATAATAGTCAATATTCGCATAGATCTCCTTGCCAAACCGGATCTCCAGGATCGCATTCCATTCCGAAAGCGTGATCGTATGTTTCTTCTTGATCTGTTCCAAAAGCTCTACCGCAAACTTTTTAAAGTTCACATTGATCCGCTCCTGCTCTACTTCATCCGGGTAAACATATGCTTCCTCTTCCCCGGCTTCCTCCACCTTTTCCCGCACTGTCTCGTGTTCCGGACGGTTGGTGAGCAGGCGATCCAGATTCTGAAAGGAAAATGTCTTTTTCCCCTGTGGCTTTAAAAGCGGCAGGATCATGTGGCTTAAAGCGGAAACATCATCCCGCTCTTCCAATGTTTTCAACTGCTTTCTAAAATCAAATACCGGACGCAAACGGTGCAGCTTTGCCTTTGATACGATCGAATCCGTGACCTTCGTAAGCTCCATCGTTTCTGACACCAGACTGGCATGCCGCCGGATCGTTTTTTTCAGCTCTGTTTCCAGCTCATAGATTTCCTTTAATACAACATAATATTTCTGTGATGCTTCTCCCTTTGACTTGGCAGAAAGTTCCGCTTTGGAAAGAGCTGTATCGATCAGCTCCTTATTTTTCTTAAAGAGTTTTTCCTCCTCTGTAAACCATTTGGCTACGGAATCCATATAATTCTGATAACGTGTCACACCTTCAAACACATCGATCTCCAGCGTGCGGATCACTTCCTGTTTTTTCAGCAGCATCTTTGATACTTCCGCATTGATGCGCTTTACCACGTCGATACCGCCCTTGAAATTGCTGGATTCGATCATCTTCTCCAACAGCAACTGCTGGATGCTGATCTGGCTCTCTTCCTTTACCTCTTTGGTTTCCAGATAAAGAGCCACTCCATCTGCCGTAATGCGGTAAAAAATGCTGCCATTTTCTATCTCGCTTTCGATCAGCTTCACCCGCATCGTTTTCTGTTTGTGGTCTTTGGGATCAAAATAATGAAAATAAAAAGGCTTTCCGTCATTTTTGATCTTGTCAAAGATATAACGGATCAGTTCCTCCATCTGTGCATCGCTCTCCTCTAAAGAGAAATCACGCACCAGCAAACGGCTCAAGAAATCCCGGTAAAGCGTAAAAGTCACTCTGCGCTCATTAAAATTATTTTCATCAATAAAAAAACGCAGGGATGCCAGTGTGATATACCCCATATCCAGATGAGCATACTGTCCATCTTTGTACTGTGCAAAGGTCATTTCCTGTAGTTTGAAAAAAGGATAATATTTCCGAAGATGCTCCATGCGGTGGGCATGGGTATCAATGATGTCATTCCATAGAATATACTGTTCCGGCATGCGTGTTTACGTTCCTTTCCGATCGTTTTGCTCGTTATATTTTACCACAGCTTTTCCGAGATTTCCAGCAATGAGAAAAGTCCGGGCAGCTTAACGTCCCGGACTTTTCCTTTCATTATATTATTTTTTTACAATTAGTTTTTTAGGATCATGGATCATCAAAATGACAAGCCATATGATCAATCCCAGTGCGATCACGGTAATACCCAGAAAAGCATCATTTATCATATCTGCCGAAGCAGGAGTAAAATATGCTGCTTTTAATTCCGCATATTCAAAGCAGGCATCTACCAGCCACATCAAAGAGGCTCCCCAGTAAATGCGGGCAAGCGTTGCCAGGCGGTAATCATCCCGATGTTCGTTCATGTACCAGACAATCGTCGTAACGATCGCTGCAATCACGGTAAGCAATAACGTCATTGCAATCCCTCCTATTCTTCTGCCTTTTTCTGCTCTTTTTGTTCTCTCTTTTCCAGCATATGGGACACTGCTACCATGCCACCCCAGACTGCGGTGACTAATACAGCCATTCCCACTCCGGCTGTTGCCATTTCCTGAAGCATGGCAATCGTATCGGCCTTGTCTACGGCTGCGGTTAAAAATGGGAAATATGGTACCACCTCTCCATGCCATACATGCTCTAACATAAGAAGCGCACTGCCTCCCCATAACATCTCATTGAGCCATTTTAATTTTGGCGCAAAGGTATGTGCGGTTTCTTCTGTATTCTTATGACTCTCTTCTTTTTTCTCTACTGCTTTTGTTACTGCAGTGGTGATCACTGCTTCTGTTGCGGGTACTAAAAAACATGCCATAATAAATTCCTCCTTATTTGTTGTGTCTTTTTATTCTTTGTTCAACTGTTTTATTATAAAGCAGTGTGGGCAACTTCGCAAGTCACCGTGTGCTTATCATAAAATGGGGACATGATCTTATAGGGAGCTTCCAGAAAGAGATCCGAACGGGTCACTTACTATTTTATCGTGCTCAACTTTTTTCGCAATCATTGGTTGATTTAATACTTTCTTCATAAAGAGAACACGTTTTGGTCACATTTTTTCTTTATAGTAGGCATTGTAAGAGCTTTTCATATATTGAAATCTCTCCTCCCCTCATGCCCCCGGTCAGAACCGGGGGAACTTTAAAAAGATGTACAACGTGAAACTATCCCGAATGATCTTCGGGATAGTTTCTTTTTATATAAAAGGATCTGAACAGTCACGCCCCTTCGTGGAATCAGGTTTTTTCAGGCACGCTTTCGCTTTTGCTGCACTGCGTAAAAACGCCTGCACTTCACGAATCCCTCAAAAGTTCTTAAGAGTTTCTTCAGAATGCATACACGATTTGGTCACATTTTTTCTTTATAGTATGTATTGTAAGAGCTTTTCATATATTGAAATCTCTCCTCCCCTCATACCCCCGGCAATGCCGGGGGAAACTTTAAAAAGATGTATCAAAAGTAATGCCCCGGTGCTTTGCTGCTTAACTGCAGCAGAGTGTTGGGGCATTCGCAATATGATATCGCCGTCGGTTTAAAACAAAACTCCCTGATCGTTCATCTCAAACATCGATAGAATATCAGGGAGTTTTGTTTAGGTTTCATTCTAATTTTGTAATACTTCCAGTTGTTGTTTTAACGCTTTGATCTCTGCATCTTTTGCCTCAATCTCTGCTTTCTGCTGGTTGATCTCTTCCTGCATTTCATCAATCATATAGCTTACTGTGTTCCGGTCTAGTTCCTGTAATTCTTTGGAAAACATACTCATCACCTTCTTTGTATTCAGGCATAACTCATACAAATCTTTGTAAAGAGGCAGAAATTCCGGATAAGTTTCCAGTAATGTTACAATTTCTTCCTGATCCTCTGCACTAAAGAATGTCAGCCATGCTTCCAATCTGTTCCTGATAGGTTTATTGTGATGAGATTTCTTAAAAATGTCAAGAGGAAGGAAGATATATTTCTGCAACAGATTAAGTTTCAGTCCACTGTCTACCACCTGTTCGGCACGATGGATATAGCAGTTTTCATGTAGATGAAATTCTTTGGGACTATTTTCATAGAGCACGATCGTATATACATTTTTAATATCTTTGTAACTGAATTTATGTTCCCGGCTCTGATCCCGGACACGTTTGTACTGACGCAATAACAGATCAGCGGAATAGCAGGCACACCGCTGCCCCGGAAACATATAGCCCACTTTTTGTACTTCTACATTTGCAATACTTCCATCTTCCAATTCCACAACAATATCCGTTACCAATAAAGAAGTTTCGTCTGCAATTCTGGTCGAATCGTTAGGCAAAACCGTAAGTATCGTTACCCGCTCGCCAAGCACGACGGAGAGCCAGTCCTCCAATCGCCCTGCTGCATATTCCGGGTGTAGAACTTCTTTAAAAAAGGAATCATAGAGCACCTTAACACCCTTTTCTCCTGTACAAAAGTCCAAAAACTCCTGCTGGTACTTTTCTTTCCACGATGCATACTCCAAAGCTAATTCCTTGTCAGACTGAATCCTCTCAAACAGTTCCTTCTTTGTAGGAAGCATGGGGAAATAATCCCGTAATGTTTCTTTTTTATTCCGAATAATAATACCCTCCTAATCTTTAATCTTACGGACCGTATACAAATATCGTAGCACAACAAAATGAGCCTGTCCAACAACGATTTGTTGTTAAAAATGACAACCTGTGGTTGTCAAAGTCGAATTTTTCCCCCCCCATAAATCAATCAAATTCACTTATGATTTTTTCATATTTAGAAAAAAGAAACCCGGATTCACGCAGTTTCTGTTTTAAGAAACTGCCATGATCCAGGTTTGCTCCATTTGTCGATTTTAAGTCGAAATGTCAGGATTAACGCTATAATTGTTATTTCACGGCAAATCCAATGTGTAGATAAATTGTGCGATTTCCTCTTCTTTTAAAAAGGAGATCATATAAATGGGAACATAGATCCGTTTTTTTTCTATCTCTACATTTCTGTCAGAAAAGACATAGGCTTCTTCTATCCCGTAATTTTCTGTTTCCAGTACGTTATTTAATGCCGAATGTCTCTTATAATCTTTACCGGACTTGATCTCCAATGGCACCACTTTTCCATCAAGCTCTATTACAAAATCCAATTCTCCCTGCTTTTTACTGTTAAAGTAGTATTCCTTATGTCCTTGGGCAAGCAGCTCCTGCGCAACAACATTTTCAAAGAGCGCTCCATTATTGATAGCAGGATCTTTCCGCAAAATTGCCAATTTTACAGCCTGCGAATAACAGCTTGTCAAAAGCCCTACATCAGAGAAAAAGAGTTTAAACAAATTTCTGTTCTCACTGACCTGAAGCGGCAATTTTGGTTCTGTAATATTATATACAGGAATCGCAACCCCGGCATCCTTAAGCCATAAAAATGCATTTTCTGCCCGGTCGTAACTCATTCCCTTGCCAATGCTGCTGAGCTTAAATCTTTTATTCTTTTGATCTAACTGCCCCGGCATCGCTTCATATATTTCCTGCAATTTTAATTTGTAACGATGTTCATATTTGGAAAAATCCGTCTTATAAAGCCGTATGATCTTTTCATGAATCTGTAACACTTTAGCAAGATCATTTGTCTTACAATATATCTCTACCGCCTCCGGCATCCCCCCTATGATCAAATACAGGTAAAATACATCCAGCATTTTTTCATGAAGAAAGGAATCGACAGGTATTCTGTTTTTAAAACAATCATGTATTTTCTGCCATATCTCATTTCTTATTCCCACTGCCCGGCAAAATTCTTCAAAGCATAGTGGATACATATCAAGTACACGCAAATATCCCACCGGTGCAGAACGCAGATCATTCAATTCCACCCCCAGCAAAGATCCGCTCATAATGTAACGATAACTGCCTTCCTCTACAAGAAATTTTATCCGGGTAACAATATCTTTGCACTCCTGCACCTCATCTAAAAAAAAGATTGTTTTGCCTGGTATAAGTGGTTCTTTTGCTATTACACTTAAGCGCAGCAACAGATCTTTTGCATCCTTTGCTTTCATAAAAACCTCTACAAGCTCCGGCCGCTCAATAAAATTTATTTCTAAATAAGGAATCTGTGCCTGTTCTAAACAATGCCGGATCAGATATGTTTTTCCAATCTGACGCGCCCCAGTCAATAAAAATGCATCTTTTCCCTCTGTGATCCAGTTATTTATTTTTTCTTCGGCCGTACGATATAACATGTGATCATCCCCTTTGTTATCTAGATTTCCATTTTTCCAACCTCATTATACAATCGTTTTGCTATTTTTCCAACCTTATTTTTAAGTATTTTGTAACTTTTCCAACCCAAAAGCCACCTATTTTCGCAACTTTTCAAATTTTCTTTCATAACAAAAACCGTTCCCCTCCGGCAAACGCCAGATAAGAAACGGCTTTTATGGAAAGAAAGGTTCCAACCTTAGGCATATTTCCACTGTTCTGTAGCAAGCTGAAGCTCTACCATATGTTTATAGATTCCATCCTGCTTCTTTAATTCTTGCGGGCTTCCCTGCTCTGCCACAACACCATCTTTCAATACAACGATCTGATCTACGCCATCTACCGTACGCATACGGTGTGCAATGATCAGCACCGTCTTATTCCGGATCAATTTGGAAATGGATTCCTGAATCAGCGATTCGTTATCCACATCAAGGGAGGCGGTCGCCTCATCCATTAAAATGATCGGGGCATCTTTTAAGAATGCACGAGCAATCGAGATTCTCTGACGCTCTCCACCGGACAGCTCAGAACCATTTTCTCCGATCATCGTATTCCATTTTTCCGAAAGACGCTCCACAAACTCACAGCAGTTTGCAAGTTTTGCTGCTGCCATTACCTCTTCCTCCGTCGCATCTTTTCTACCGATCCGGATATTTTCCATGATCGTATTGTTAAACAATGTAACATCCTGAAAGACAATGGAATAAAGCGATAACAGCTTCTCCGGATCTATTTTGGAAACATCCATTCCACCGACACTTACTGTTCCGGAATTGACATCCCAGAATCTTGCTGCAAGTCTTGATACCGTCGTCTTTCCTCCACCGGACGGTCCGATCAGTGCAGTTACCTCTCCCTGCTTTGCTGTAAAGCTGACATCAGACAGAATGGATTCTCCATCCTCATAAGAGAAGGACACATGATCAAATGTAATATCATAGCCTTCATGGCTCAGTGTTTCTGTTCCCGTCTGCTCATCGTGGGAAAGAATTTCATCCATGCGGGCGCAGTTCTTGTTGATACTGATGATCGCAGACAAATTCTGAAGCGAGATCTGAAGCGGCTCATACATTCTGGTCACAACCAGCAGGAACATGAAAAATGTCAATACACTGATCTGCCCGGAAACAAGTAAGATACTTCCCACCAATGCCGTCGTACCGATTCCGATCTTCAAGATCATCTGTGCGGAACAGACAAATGCAGCATTTGCAAATTCTGAAACGATCGCATGATGCTCCACATCCTTGATCTTCTTTGTCAGCCCTTCCATGTAGGTTTCCGTCATATTGTTAGAACGCAGATCACGTACGATCTCCAGACTTTCCTGAATTCCGTCCAGACATGCCAGCTTATAAGAGATGGTTTTCTGGTGCACCTGATTCATCACGTTCTTTGATGACAGCACGATCACGAAGGCGATCGGCATTACCCAGACAGCCGCCAGTGCCATACGCCATTCAAAGAAGAATAATGAGATCACAACGATCGTTGTAGAAATAAACGCACCAACCAATTCCGGAATCCAGTGGGAGCTGGCGGTTTCAATCAACGCACAGTCTGACATGATCGTATTGGTCAGATCTGATAAATCCTTTTTCCCGAAAAATGCAAGTGGAAGCTTGCGAAGCTTTTCAGCCAACGCTCTCCTTCGCACTCCACTTTCCACATAGGTAGAATAAAAGGTCGCCTGATACTGGATCAGCGTTGTGATAATGATCAGCACCAATACTACCCCTGTACCAGAAAGCAGCTTTGTAAATTGAGCCTTTGTTATGCTTCCGGCAAACAGGTAGGATGCCAGCAGATACAAAAGACCCACGGAAAGCATCAGCACCAGATTGGAAATGGTTACGGATACGATTGCCTGCACCATTCCTCTGGCTCCCTTATCTGAAAGTGCATACTTGTGTTTTAATTTCTCTATCATGCTGTCTCACCATTCCTTCCTACCTGCCAGTTGACAGATTTGTTATACTCGTTCCACATATGTGCATAGAGTCCGTTACTCTTCTGAAGCTCCTCATGTGTTCCCTGCTCTTTGATCTTTCCATCCTTTAAAACATAAATACGGTCTGCATCCGTAACGGTAGACAACCGGTGTGCGATCATAATAACCGTCTTGTTTTTGGCAAGATTTTCAAATGCCTTCTGTACCAGACGTTCATTGTCCGGATCTGCAAATGCCGTCGCCTCGTCGAGGATCAGGATCGGGGCATTTTTTAAGAATGCTCTGGCGATGGACAGACGCTGTGCCTCACCACCGGATACATAAACGCCCTTTGTTCCGATCACGGTATGTACTCCTTTTGGAAGCTTCTCGATAATGTCATTACACTGTGCCGCTTTTAACGCCTCCATAACCTCTGCATCACTGGCATCCGGGCGTCCCATCCGCACATTTTCCAAAATGCTGATCTTTAACAGCCTGCTATCCTGAAATACATAAGACACCTGATTCATCAATTCTTTTCCGCTGATCTGCTTGACATCCACGCCGCCGATTTTGATGCTCCCCTGTGTCACATCAAAGAAACGTGCCACCAAAGAAGCCAGCGTTGTTTTTCCACCGCCGGATGGCCCGACAAATGCCACATGTGTGCCTGCCGAAATCGTAAGCGTAACATCATCTACCGCACGATTCTTTGCTCCCTCATAAGAAAATGCCACGTGGTCGAGACAAATGGAAGCATCCTTAGGCATAAGCGGCTTCTCCGGTTCTGAAAGCGGAGCAACCTCAAATACTGCATCCATACGGTTTAACGCATCCTGCACCACCATCTGGGATTCTCCGGCATACGCCACCTTCATCAAGGTAGTCGTAAGGACGGAAGTGATCAAAATATAAAAGATCAGATTTAATACAAAGGTATCTGTGATATGATTTCCACCAAGCAGGTAGGCAGCTATGATCAGTGCGGCAAACACTCCATTGGCTGCCGTAGTAAATGCCACCATCGGCCACGTCATTCCTTTGGTATAATCAAGCGTCCATTTCTCATACTCGTCAATCGCATTTTTAAAACGCTTAAAAGAAAATACGGTCTGACCAAATGTTTTTACGACCGGAACACCCCGGACATATTCCACCGCTTCCGAAGACATCGTCTCCAACGCATTTTGATACTGCTTCATATCCTCTGCCATTTTCGGTCCCATCATCAGCGTACCCATCAGTAAAAATGCGATCACTGCCGGAATCAGACTGATCAGACCCAGACGCCAGTCAAATACCATCATCATGGTGATCAGACCGACTGGTGTTGCATAGGACACAAATTTATCCGGAAGGTTATGTGCCAGAAATGTCTCCGTCGCCGCACTGGAATCATTGACTACCTTGCGGATCTTTCCGGTACCTTCCACCTCCACATAGCCAAGCGGAAGCTTCATAATATGTTCCATCATGCGCACACGCATATTTGCCTGTACACGAAACGCCGCTTTATGCGAACACATCAGTGCCGCAATATAAAGCACCATAGCAAGCAGTGCAAAGCCTACCGCCTGCCAGCCATACTGCGTCATATGCACCGCCTTCTCATAGTGCGGTCGTACCTGTAATACCTCCTGCATGATCCGCCATATTTCATAAAATGGGATCAATGCGACAAGAGCACTGAGTACTGCCAATACACAGGAAGCATAGGTAAAATACTTATGATTTCCCGCCAGTTCCATCAGCCTTGCCAGCACACTGGGTTTCTTTTTTTTCATCTTTGTTTCCTCCTTCTATCCAAAGTTAGCAAAGGCTAACCTATAGTCATTTTTTTAGGCAGTATCACTACTGCCTGTTATACCAATCCTTTTACGATCATTTCTGACTGTATCGTCAGAAGCACCTGATTCTTTCTCACTTTTGTCTGCCATAGTGCAATACTGCCTGCCAACCGGCATACTGGAACACACGCACATCTTCCATATACTGCACCGCCTCCTCGTAGGACTTGTCATGAGTCAGCAGCTCATAAATGTACTGCCAGCCATTCCGGCACACAACATGAATGAAAAAATCATCCACCATACTGCCTTCCCTCGAAAACTGTTGTGCCATTTCTTTGTAATAGGACTCCTCCATGGCAGCCAACCGGTCAAAAAATGACGCATACTCCGTACCAGCTGCCCCGCAAAACAACAGCTTACATTCTTCTATATGCTCATAAATGTAAGAAAGAACCTGCCTGGTACCTTCATCCCCGGCCTCCGTTGCCGTTCCCATATCATCACAGGCTGCCGCTTCCTTTATACTGCCTTCATAAAGCAGCAGCAAGCCATCTGCGGTCTCCTTCACTACAGCTCGAAAAAGCCCGGCCTTGTCCTGAAATCTCGTATAGATCGAGTTAGTACTTACGCCGCTTACCGCCGATATTCTGCGAAGGCTGGCTTTCTCAAAACCATATTGTAAAAATTCTTTTTTGGCACTGTCCAGCAAAGCTTGTGTCACACCAACTGTCTGCGTCCGCATACCATCTCTCCTGTTCTTAATGTAACACCGTTATTATAACGCTGTTATTTTATAAATGTCAAGGAGAAAATTTTTCATGGTTCCTCTCCTTGGTTTACCGGCTCATCCTACCATATTCTGCATAAAAAAACGACAGATGTCATGATCTGTCGTTTAAATGTAAGATTTGGTTCTATCCGGAAAATATCCTGCTATAAAATCTTGATAAAATCCTCCTTCACTGCTTGAAAGGATTCATCCACCAATCCAAAATCCTTCTCTTTATAATTCCACAAGGCACGTCCGATCCGGTATTTTTTAAATACCGCATGGATATCACGCAGCCACCGGATCTTATCTTCGCCCGCCGCAAGCTCGATCACACCATACTCTCCGCAATAAAGTGCCACGTCATCCTTTTGGGCTTTTTCGATCGCCGGTCGGAAAATGTCCTCAAAGAAGCCTTCTCCGATCTCACTGATCCCCTCTGCAAATACGGCTCCTGCCAGTGCCTTGGACAGCTCCGTACTTTTATCCCGGTATTCCTTTAACGTCTTTGGATATCCGATCCTGAAATCAAGCGGCATATCCTCTACCCAGTATGCTCCCTGATGTGTAAACACCATCGGCTCGTAGCAGTGGAAGTTATATACGATATGATCATCTACCGGAATATCAAGAAGCGGTACACTCAGCACATTGTTGTAGCAGACACCGCCTGCGATAATATAAGCATCCGGCACGATCTTGCGCATTCTCGTAATATATTTTTTCAATACCGTGTTCCATGCATCGGCAACTTCCTGCAGCACAACTTCATTTAACGGTTCAAATGCCACCTGCTTTGGATAAGAAGCAAACCGGGATGCGATCTCTTCCCACAGCTTTAAGAAACGCTCCTGCAGTGCCTCATCGTAAAAGAATTTTTTGCGATCCATGTCCTTTTTGAGCGGATCAAAGGAATATCCATAACATTCATGCAGGTCGATCACCATATTCAGTCCGGCATCCTCACACCACTGTCTGCAATTCTCCAGATATGAAAAGCCTTCCTCGATCACTTCACCCGCTTCCGTCTCCAGCACGTTATAATCGACCGGAACACGCACATGGTCAAAGCCCAGTGTCTTGATCTCGTCTATATCCTTCTTCGTAATAAATGTTTCAAAATGCGTTTTGTCGTATTTCTCAAACTGAGAGATCCATCCGCCAAGATTTACACCCTTTAAAAATCCTTTGAATTCTTTCATAAACCTTCTCCTTTTCCTATATAATGTCCCGGATCCTCTGACCCGGCTATGGTTTTATTTTACCATAAGTGCATCACAAAACTCAATCTCTCACTTTTATTATTTCAGATCATTGCAAGCAAAAGCGTGCCGGCTGTGATCAGCAGTGCTCCCGCTGCTGCCTTCCTGGTAAGCGTCTCATGAAATACGATATATGAAAATGCGATCGTTACCAGCATACTCAGCTTATCGATCGGTACCACGACACTTGCCGGACCATCCTTAAGTGCCCGGTAATAGCACAGCCACGAAGCTCCTGTGGCAAATCCGGACAGTGTAATAAAGATAAGCTCCTTTTTGGAAAGGGTTTTCAGTTCCTTTTGTTTCCCGGCTACAACCACCATAATCCATGCCATCACAAGTACAACACTGGTACGGATCGCCGTGCCAAGATTGGAATTGATCCCGGTGATGCCGACTTTTCCAAGGATTGCAGTCAGACTCGCAAATACGGCGGATAAAACCGCATAGAGCAGCCAGCTTTTGTCCTTTCCCTGCTTCTCATTTTCCTCCTCTTTTCTGGTGATCATCATACCTGTTCCTGCTGCGATCAGTACGATAGCGATCAGCTTTCCGCCACTGATGCCCTCCTGCAAAAAAATGAGTGCCAGAAGGATCGTAAGGATCGTGCTGGATTTGTCGATCGGCACTACCTTATTGATGTCTCCCTTTTGCAGGGCACGGAAATAACAGATCCAAGAGGCTCCTGTTGCAAGTCCGGAAAGTACCAGAAAAAGAAGAGCCTTCCCGCTGATCCTTGAAAGCGGCGTCCATGCTCCTGTGATCCCCACCATAAACCATGAAAATATCAGCACAACGATCGTACGGATCGCAGTTGCCACATCGGAATCGGTTTTCCTGATCCCGCATTTGGCAAGAATTGCTGTGATCCCTGCAAAAAACGAGGAGCCGATTGCATAACATATCCACATATGCTTCACTTCCATTTTCACGAAATATCGTACACACTTCTAAGCCGCAGATGATCGACCGTTCCACTGAGTACCTCGACCGTTTTTTCTCCGCCATTTAAGTCAAAATAATTATCTGATAAAATAAGGTCTTCATTATCATTTAAGATCTCTACGCTCTTGGCATAGCTTCTTGCCGATACGGTGATCTTATTTCCCTCCACCTTTGCCAAAAGGGAAGGAGCCTCATAGCGGAAATATTTTGGATAGGAAAAGATCACGGTTCCCTCCGACACAACCACATCATCCATGACTGCCTGATAGCTCACGTATTCCCGGTAAATGTCAATGTCAGGAAGTGCCACCCGATCGAGCCATGTGCTGCTGAGTGCAGAAACGGTAACCACCTCTTCCTCCGCGCGTAAAACGGCAGCCTTTGCATCTCTCACCTGCCATTTCACCGTGACGGTAACATCATCCATCGTTTCATTTGCCACATTTAAGCGGATAGACTTTGCAAAGGAAAACGGAAGCCGTACCAGCTCCTGCCCACTGTTCATCATGCCCTCTTCCTCACAGGAGATCATAACCGGAGCAAAAAAACGTCTGGCATAATAATGCAATGCCTTTAACCGTCCGCAGTAATCCACACTCGACCATGACACCACCGGCCAGCAGTCGTTGAGCTGCCAGTAGACCGCTCCCATGCAGCGGCTGTTGTTACGGTTTCTTCTAAAATGCTCCACCCCATAACGGATCGCATCTGCCTGCAAAAGCTGTGACGCATAGATCACCGTTTCAAAATCGGACGGATAGCGGTAAGTCTGCTGCATGTAATTCATGATCTTTCCATTGGCAGAACCATTTCTCTGATGTTTCTCCATAATATAGGAAAAGATATTCATATCCCGTTCGTCATCTGTAAATGTCTCCACCGTTTTCTTCGATGGAAATGCCTGAAAACCAAACTCCGACAAGTAGCGGAAGTAGAATTTACGATACTCGGAAAATGGCTTGTTTCCATGCCACACATCCCAGTAATGCACATCGCCCCGGTTCTCATCGCGCGGATCATCAAACGATCCTCCGGATGACGGACTGGCAGGCCAGTAAAAGATCTGCGGTGCATACTGCTTCGTAATCTTTGGAAGGATCCGCTCGTACATAATAATATAATCACGCACCTCACTATCCTTGCTCACCCAGGTGCGTTCTTTGACAAACTGCTCCATTTCATTGTTGCCACAGAGCAATCCTAAGCTGGCATGATGCCGGATGCGTTTCAGATTATCGATAAACTCAGCCGTAATGTTTTCTTCAAATTCCGGAGTGAGATCATATACCGCGCAGGCAAACATAAAGTCCTGCCACACGACCAGTCCCAGCTCATCACAAAGATCAAAGAACCAGTCATCCGGATAGTAACCACCGCCCCAGACACGGATGGAATTAAAATGGGCAAATACTGCTTTTTCAAGCAGCTTTCTTGTAGTTTCCTTCGTCACACGTCCAAGCAGGTGATCCTCCGGAATATAATCCGCTCCCATGGCGAAAATATTGACGCCATTAACGCAGGTAGCAAAACGCTCGCCCCACTGATCCTTCGTGCGGTCCATCGTGATCGTGCGAAGTCCGATCCTTCTTGTCCAGCAGTCAATGACCGTACCATCCTCTTTCTTAAGCTCTGCTGTTATCGTATAAAGAGGCTGCGCACCGTAGCCATTCGGCCACCAGAGCTTAGGATCAGAAATAAGGATGTCCTCCCCCGCACTGCCCTGAAAAATCACTTCGCCATCCGGATCAGTCAGCGTGATCGTTACCGGAAGTTCCTGTTTCGTGTGTGCACTTTGCTCCATTGTTTCAATCACCGGATTGCAGTGAATACGCACCCTGCCATCTTCATGGTATTGTAACACCTCTACCGTATCAAGGTATGCCGTATCAATTCCCAGAAGATAAACCGGACGGAAAATACCGGCATCCGGCAAATGTGCGCCCCAGTCCCAGCCAAACATACAGTGTGCTTTACGAAGATGTACAAAACCGTTCATCGCATCCTCGGTTCCTTTGGTTGGTGCTTTCTCGTATGCATCGGCAATATATTTTGTCGGAGAATAAAAATGAATCCGCAGTTCATTTTCCTCCTTTTTTAACAGATGCTTCACCGGATAGATCCAGGTGCGGTGCATGTTTTCCACATGTCCTAACTGCGAACCATTGAGTGTAATGTCCGCAATCGTATCTAACCCATCAAACTGAAGCAGCACCTCACTGAGAACAAGCAGCTCTTTTTCGCAGGAAAAATGCGTTACATATTCATAATCGTGTTCCATCAGTTTCAGTGCCGCATCTTCATTATCCTTCCAGAAAGGATCTTCCATTTTTCCGGCTGTCAGAAGATCTCCGTATACCGATCCCGGAACCGTGGCAGGAATCCATTCGTCCTGTCCGACCTGATGCATCTGCCAGCCATTATCTAACCGTATATCCTTCATTCTATAGTCTCCTTTGATATCTTCCAAACCAGTACAGATCTTCATAATTTATACAATCATACCAATCTAACTACAGAGTGTCAATGTTTTCTGACTACCGTCTTTTTCTAAAAACCACCAGACCAGTAGTGGGATCATAGCACAAATCAGGAAGCTGACTACTACCGCAAATAAAATGGTAAGTATTGGTATCGAAAATGCAATCCCGCGATAATTCATGGATTCATAAAGAACATAAGTAACTCCCATTCCTACTGTCAATGTAATAAGCCATGCACCTGCTGCATAAAGAAGCCCTTCCCTGACCAGCATTCCTAAGAGCTGCCTTGGAGTTATTCCTATGCTTTCCATAATAGAGAGTTCTGTCCTCCGACTCTGCACATTTACTACAAATGTATTTATATAATTCATGATTCCAATAAATGCCAGTATCAGAACAATTCCAATTCCAATCTGCGGCATATAGCCCTGCGCATCCTTTATTTCATCCGCCTCCTCAATTTTGGAATCCCACGAAAAGTCACTGGCATTACGATTTGTTTCTAATAATGACAAAATTCCTTTTTCTGTCGTCCTGTCATATTCTTTCCGGTATTTTACACCGATCTTTAAGATAATGGGATTTGGAGTGAATGTTTCTACAACCTCATCACTTGTTATTATCGTAGGTGGATAACCCAGAAGTGCCGTATAATAACTTTCATCTGTTACTCCTCCAATAGTAAATGTTTTGTTCACCTTCCTGTCACTGTACAAAGTGCAGGTCACATTTTTGCCTATTATGTCCGTATCTGACAAATCCAGTGCATTTCTGTAAATAATACACGTTTTTCCTGAAAGGAAATCTTCCTTATTGATCGGGTGCTCCATGTTCTTATTTAAATAATCAAATTCCTGCTCATCAATTCCAATCAGAGAAGAACCAAAGTTTTCTGGATGCTTCTGGTACTCTTCTTTTTCCTTGCTGTATGGAACATTCATCCATTTTTCATAAAATTCTTTCATCCACATTTCCGCAAAATCCGGTTCCCATGGAACCGTAATTTCAGCAAATACCAATGAATGTGCTTCTGAAACTCCGGCACAATCTGTTATTGACTTCACAATTGATTCATCCAGAATGTCTCTTCTGTCCTTTGCATTTTCTTTTGTCGCCGTATCATTATTGATTACAATATCTGTATCCATATAATTTGACACAATTGATCTTGCCGCCTGACTGTCCAGCATAGTTACAATGCAAAGATATACAGACAGGCTTGCTGCCAGTGAAAAAAGTACAACTGCAGTTCTTTTCTTATCCTTGGTAAGCTGTTCCCAGCAAAGTCTGTTTATTACATTTGCCTTTCCTGCTCTCTTTATTTTCTTTGTTTTACCAGCAGTTCGATATCCCAGAGCTTCTATTGGCGAGATAGCCAATGCCATTTTTATAGGCTTTCTGCCAGCGAAAAAGATAGTAAATCCAACCAGCATAATAACAACAATTAAAACAGCCGGGTGAAAGCAGACCATCCCGGAACCTACATAAGTCTCTTTGATTCCCAGCGATTGTATCACCTTTGGGATCAGGGAAAATGACACGAATATGCCCAGCAGACACCCCATCATTGTTCCAGCCAGACCGACGATGAACATCTGCTGCTTTAACATTCGTTTTATCTGCCCTTCCGTCATTCCCACGGTCTGAAGCAGACCATAATAGCGTACTTTTCCCGCAACAGAAAGATACATAATATTATAAATCAGCAGATACGCACACAGACATGTAACTGCAGCCAGTCCGATCAGACCTGCAAGGATTGAAACTGAATTACCCAAATCCGAAGTAAAGAAAAGATTCTGCTGCTTTCCAAGATTCATGCTTTTTATAAAAGCACTCTGCTCTTTTCCTGTCATGAGTTTCTGCTTAAAATCTATAAAGTAACGTCCGGATGCAGCCTGTGAGAGTTTCCAGCCTGATTTATCGTAAAATTCTTTTGAAACATAGAATACTTTCTTCGGTCCGTACCCATCCCATATTCCGCTGATTTTAAAAGTCCCTGTCCGAATGCTATCATAGGTTCCGTATGACATGGAAAATGTATCGCCAACCTTAAGATTCTCATATCCACATTCCTTTAATGACTGTTTTGTAACCATTATTTCATTGCAGGCCGCAGGGTAATTACCCTCCAGTTTTTCTCTCACAGGTTTCATCATCTTTGTCCAATAGTTATCATCTGCCCAGATCAACCCTACATCCGGAGTAGAATCTTTATCCGTTTTCTCTACCCATCCGCAGTTTCCTGTCATCCCCGTTTGTATAATATCAGAGTTTTTCTCACACATCTGTCTCTGTTTATCTGTCACCCCATACATGATTGCATCAAACGCTGCACCTGACATACGGATATTTTGGATTTTCTGAAGTTTAAAATAGGAATTTCCAACTGTAAATATTGTAAATACCATAAATGAAGAAAGAGCCACGGCAAGAAATAACATTATCGTCCTTCTTGCATTTCCTTTCAGATTCTTCCGCATCATTTTGTTGATTATCTTCTGATTGGGATTTTTAAGCATTGCTATCACATCCTTTCCTGTGTATCGCCGAAAATTTTTCCATCTTCAATGTGTACGATACGGTCTGCAAGCTGCGCAATATCCCTGTCATGTGTAATCAAGACTATTGTCTGCTGAAATTGTTTTGCCGCCATTTTCAAGAGTCCCAGTACTTCATGGCTGGTAACTGAATCCAGATTCCCGGTGGGCTCATCAGCAAGAATGATCGCCGGCTTTGCTGCAAGAGCCCTTGCAATCGCAACTCTCTGCTGCTGTCCTCCTGACAGTGCTCCCGGAAGAGCCTCCTTCTTCTCCGATACTCCTAAAGTGTCAACGGTATTACCTTTTTCCCACAAGAGCCGCCTTACCTCTTGACCATCCCGATATATTGGGAAATTAAACTCTAT
>CAKRES010000023.1 GCA_934317845.1 uncultured Lachnospiraceae bacterium | reverse complement strand
CCGATGATCATTGGGGAGATCAAACGTTTTTTGAGAGATGATGGGATGATCAAAGTAAGCCGTACCTTAAAGGAGCAGGGATATAGGATCAAAATGGCATCCGATGTCATACGGGGAAGCTGTGGAAGAGATGCAACCTTAAGTGAGATCGCAGTTGCAACGGAGCTTAGTGAGGAGGAGATTTTATTTGCCATAAATGCTAATTCCATGGTGGATTCCATTGATCGCACGATCACTACGCAGGAAGGAGATCATACGCGTGTCGGGGAGTTTGTAAAGGCGATCGGGAGAGAGCAGGAGCATGTAGAAAACCGGCTGCTGTTAAGTGAGTTATTTCATGTGTTAAATGAGCAGGAGCTTATGGTGATCCGTATGCGCTATTATGAGGACAAGACGCAGATGGAGATCGGAAGGTTGCTGCACATCTCCCAGGTACAGGTGTCAAGACTGGAAAAGAGAGCATTGAAGAAAATGCGAGAGGCATAAAAAGACCGCCTAAAACAGACGGTCTGATATATATAAAAAGCAAACCCATGGCATTTGCTTATTAACAAATATTATTTTTTCATTTGTGGTTTGAAGATCAGGGCTGCCAGATAGGAAAACACCAATGCGGCGCAAAGCCCTACACTGGATGCCTCAAATCCGCCCTTAAATAATCCGGTAATGCCATACTTGGCAATGGTGGATTCCAATCCGTGAAACAGATTGTAACCAAACCCGGTGAGGGGGACAGTGGCACCACATCCGGCAAATTTGACGAGTGGTTCATAAAGACCTAAAAATCCTAGAACAACACCGGTGACAACGTATGTCACCATAATGCGTCCCGGCATCATTTTTGTCTTTTCCATTAAGATCTGTGCAATGGCACAAAGTGCGCCGCCGACTAAAAAAGCTTTTATATAATCCATAGCATATGCTCCCTTCTTTAATTGGTGCCAGTCCCTGCCTCTAACAAAACAGCGTGGGCAATACCCGGAACGCTCTGTCCCTCGTTGTAGCTGACAGTGGAGAGCAGTGCGCCGGTCGGGACGAATAATACCCGTTTCCAGTCACCATTTAATAAATGTTTCGTAATATATCCGGCAAGTGTGATCGCAGAGCAGCCACAGCCACTTCCGCCACATCCGGTATTCTGGACATCTGCATCGAACATTTCAATTCCGCAGTCGCGGTGTACCTCTTTGATGTCGTAGCCATTTTCGGCTAATAACGTAAGCAGAATATCCTGACCGACCTTTCCGAGATCCCCCGTAAAAATACGATCGTAGTCCGATGGCACGGAGCTGAAATCCTGGAAATGCTGATAGATGGTAGAGGCAGCAGCAGGTGCCATGCAGGCTCCCATATTCAAGCTGTCTTTTACTCCGTAGTCCACGATCTTTCCGGTCGTGATGCCGCGGATCAGAATATCTCCTTTGGTTGAGGAAAGAACAAAGGCACCGGATCCGGTTACTGTCCATGTGGAGCTGACCGGACGCTGGTTGGCATATTCCAGAGGAAAGCGGAAGGTTTTTTCTGCCCCGCCAAAGTGGCTGGATGCCGTAGCAAGACAGGTATCGGCATAGCCTCCTGCAATGGTCATGGCAGCCAGACTGAGAGCTTCTCCGATCGTGGAGCAGGCTCCGTAAAGTCCGAAAAACGGAATATCAAGTTCCTTGATCCCAAATGTGGTAGCAATGAGCTGACCGAGCAGATCTCCACCGAATAAATAGCGGATCTCCTCCGGCATACAGTTGGCTTTTTTTAGTGCCAGCTCACAGGCCTGTTTCATAAATTCACTTTCGCCTTCCTCCCATGTGTCCTGCCCAAAAGCGGCATCCTCAATGACCTGATCAAAATATTCTCCGAGCGGTCCTTCTCCTTCCTTTTTTCCGGCAATGCTTGCCCAGGAGAGAAGATGAGGGGCATCATGAAAATAAATGCTTTGTTTTCCAAGTGGTCCATTTTCTTTTTTTTGATTCATAAAAGCCTCCTTATAATAATCCCAGGATATGACCAAGATAGTAGAGCAGTCCGGCAAGAAAGGAAGAAAAGATACCATATAGGATCACTGGTCCTGCTATTGTAAAGATCTTGACACCGATACCAAATACCTGTCCTTCCTTTTGAAATTCAATGGCAGGAGCAGCAACGGAATTAGCAAATCCCGTAATAGGAACTAATGCTCCGGCTCCTCCCCAGTTTGCGATCGAAGGGTAAATGTTGAATCCCGTTAAAATGACGCTTACTAAGATCAGAATAATTGTAACCCAGCTTCCTGCTGTTACTTCGCTGACTGCGAAAAAATATAATACAGCATGCTTGATCCCCTCTCCTAATGTGCAGATGATGCCACCTGTCAGAAATGCTTTGAAGCAATTGGCAAATACATTGGCGGTAGGTGTGATTTCTTCCACATAGTCTTGATAGGCTTTTTTTGTTGGTTCTTTTTTCATAGTATCCTCTCCAATCTGAAATTATTGAATGACGAAAAACTGCAGGAGCGTACCAAAGCATTTTCCCAGTGCGATCGCACCGATCACATAGGGGAGCCCGGTTCTTAAGTGCAGCCGTCGTGTGAGTATCGGAAATATTTTTACAACCTCTGCTAAGGCTCCGGAAAGGCAGCCGACAAAAAAGCCAAAAAGCAGACCTAAAAGCAAGGCTCCTATTTTTTCAAATGGCAGCGGTGTTTTGTATAAAACGCAAACATTTCCAAGAGCAGTACCGACGACAAAGCAGGTTTCAAAAAAGACAACATGCTGTGCCGTTCTTGTCTTACTGATCAATCGTGGTAATATACCGATCAGGATCACAAAAGCGATAAAACCACAGGAAACAGCAAGTCCAAACAGAAAAGAAAGGAACAGCATCCATAATTGTAGCAGCATAGTATCCTCCTTTTTGGTTACTGTTTGACGTCAATCGTTTTTTTGTTACGGGAAGAACTGATCACCATAGAATCGTTAACATCTCGTTCGTAAAGGCGCATCTGTGTTTCCAGAGGGGTAGGCTCATCACTCAAACGATGGTGAAAGATGTGATTAAAAAAGTAAAACAATCCAAACGGAAGGCCGAGTGCATAACCGAGATGAAGGATCGTTGGACCCTCTATGGTTTCGTTTGTGAACTGGGCATAGAGTTTAAAAAATACTTCATCTACCCCTACGTCGTTGTTAAAGGTAGCAATGGTAAAGGCTGCTCCAAAAAAGGCGACAATCGCAACAAACACAACCTTTAAGTAAGTGACAGCTTTTCTTTTTTTGGTGAGTGGTTCTTCCTTTTTGTGAAACAGGATAAATTCCGGGTCGCCAACGACTTCTACCTGAAGATCAGGGAATTCCTTTTGGATCAGAGAGATCACATAAAGAACTGTTATGACTTCCCGGCCATCCATATCTTTGTGAAAATCACAAAGGGGAAGCTGTTCAACCTGTTTGGCAATGTTACGGTTGCGGCAGTAAACGGTTGCAGCATCTTTGATCACGATATGGCTTTTCGTAACAACCTGACTTCGTTTGACATTGACATAAAGTGTCAGCTCATCCATTCTGCCACCTCCGCACATAAACGCTTTGCAAGTGTGCCGTTAATAGTGATCTGTTTGTTTTTATAAAGGATCAGACCGACTAAAACGCTGATCAATAAAAACCATACCAGAATAAAGCAGATGACTTTTGTCTTTTTTTTGTGTTGTTGCTTTAAGCTTAACTGTGACTTGTTCATAGACGCACTCCTTCCTATCAGACAGGGATGTTTTTCCTGTATTTTCTACCCAGTAGTATGAGAGAAAGTAAAAAAAATATGCATGAAATCAAAAAATGATTTCATGCATAGTCTTTTTTATGGTTCTGTCTGATCCGAAGTGACAGTTTGATTTTCCAATTGTTCCGGTGGAGAGGAAACGCGAGAGGTGTGGATGTTACAGCGTTTGTCTGCAAAATCCTTTGGCATCTCATATTTTGTATCTGCAGTAGTTCCCTTGCTTCCATCCGGTCGTTTGATATAAATTTTGGTTTCTGTTGTTTCTTCCGGACAATATTCCGTCGCAGGGAGTCCCGAAGCTTTACAGATGGTCACTGCAGTGTGGCAGTCACAGTTTTCCGTTGGTTCCGTTCCTTTGGTGTAGTATTCCGTCCGGATCATTGTGCCGCGGGGATCCTTATCACAGACATCCCGGATCGCAAGTTTTCCGCATTTTTTGCAAATAGAGGCAGAAACAATCGCATCGTTGGTAGCAAAATCTTTGTTTTCTAACTGTTTGTTTGCATTTACGGCATCCATGATATTGGCCCAAAGCTTTTTTTCTAATCCGCCACTGGAGAAGGAGCGGTTGGAGTCGTAGCCACACCAGATTCCTGCCGTATAATACGGTGTAAATCCGACGAACCAATGGTCGTAATTATTACTGGTTGTTCCGGTTTTTCCGGCCACTGCCATTGGCGTGGATAACTGTGCTGCTTTGGCAGTTCCACTGGATACGACATCTTTCATGGCATTGGAGAGCAGCCATGCGGTAGTATCCTTCATGACTTGTCGTGTTTCTACCTGACTTTCTATGAGGACATTACCTTCATGGTCAACAATCTTGGTATAAAGATGTGGCTTGTTATAGGTTCCATTATTGGCAATTGAAGAATAACCTGCGGTCAATTCCAGATTTGTTACACCGTTTGTAATTCCGCCGAGGCAAAGCGATTGCTGAATATCAGAATATACCGTACCGTCTGAACCAACTTTGCGGTCGACCAGTGTGGTGAATCCCATACTGGTCAGATAATCAAATCCAACCTGTGGAGTTACTTCTGCCATACATTTGGCGGTAATGATATTCATAGAATCCCGGATTGCATCCCGGATGCTGTTTAATCCGCGATACCCTGTTGTATAATAGTTTTTTACAGGTTTTGTGCTATTTTCATAATTATAGGGGGCGTCGTCAAACACGGAGCCTAAGGTCAGGCCGGAAATATCCAGAGCCGGAACAAAGGTAGATAGTACCTTGAAAGTAGAGCCCGGTTGTTTGGTCGTATCTGTAGCACGATTTAAGGTTAAATTGCCTTGTTTCTTTCCTCGTCCACCGACTAATGCAACCACCTGTCCGTTCGACTGGTCGATCATGGAAAAAGAGATCTGTGGTTCTATCGTGAGCGCAATGTTTTCTCCCAGTATCTTATCATTTTCTTTCACGACCGAATTGCGGAATTTTTTTGCCGCACGTCTTCCTTCCTTTTTCGTGTTAAAATACATCTCGTCAGAAGAATGGTAACCGAGGAAACTTGCTACATCCTGTTCGGAATAATTGGTCGTTTCTCCCAGCTCATTTAACACGGACAGCTGATAGGAAAGAGCATAGATTGAATTAAATCCGCTCTGTTGGTAGAGTTTATTGCTGGTCAGGATATTATCACAGATATTCTGGATGCTGGTATCCTGTG
The DNA here is from genome assembly GCA_934317845.1 of uncultured Lachnospiraceae bacterium. GTDB lineage: Bacteria > Bacillota > Clostridia > Lachnospirales > Lachnospiraceae > NC2004. The sequence goes on along the minus strand of CAKRES010000023.1, from coordinate 36,407 downwards.
TGCTGTAGATCTTCAATCCTTCACTGTATAGGGCATTATATGCCTGTGTTTCGTTGTAATTCAAACGGGTTTCCAGATCATTCACCACTTCTTTGATCAAGGCATCTACAAAATAGGAGTATGGTGTAGCATTGGCTGCTTTTTTTACATTGATCTTTTCGATGCGCTCATAGACATTGTCTACGATCGCATCTTCATAGTCCGATTTTTCAATCATGCCCTCCTGCAGCATATATTGTAGCACAGTAGAACGTCGGCTGGCATTGTCCGTGGGATTGGTGATCGGATTATAGCGGGTCGGGTTCTGGGTGATGGCAGCGAGTACTGCACACTCGGAAAGGGTCAGTTCGCTGACATCCTTATCAAAATAAGTTTCGCTTGCAGACTGGACGCCAAGCGTTCCTTCTCCTAAATTGATCGTATTTAGATACGCTTCTAATATGTCATTTTTGGACATGCGCTGTTCCAGCTGGATCGCCAGATATTGTTCCTGTACCTTTCGTTCTATCTTGTCTAAAGCATTGGTTTCTCCGCCTGCACCAAAAACATTGTTTTTTAAAAGCTGCTGCGTGATCGTGGAGGCTCCCTGTGAGAAACTTCCGGAAGTGATGCCGGAAAAAGCTGCGCGAACAATACCCTGAATATCAATTCCGTTGTGCTCATAAAAACGGGAATCTTCAATGGCAATAAAGGCATTGCGCAGATTTTCCGGCACTTTGGAGAGGGCGACTTCTTCGCGGTTGGATTCATAATCCGATAAGGTCTGAATCTCAACTCCGGAGGAATTGTAGATCACGGAAGCAAAGCCGCTTGGCTGTACATTGATCGAATCAATATCCGGTGCGCTGGCTAAGATGCCACGGAAGGCACCATATAGTGTTGACGCAGCCAAAAAGCATCCACACAGTAAAAAAAGCAGCAGAAGACGGCTCATCCATAATAGAAATTTATTTTTATATTTGGTTGGTTTTGATACCAGTGCGTGGATCTTGCGACTGGTTTCCTGTTCACTGAAATTCATGAAATCACTCCTTGGTAGGATTATTGCCAGTTTTTTATGTCATAAACGCAATATACAGTATTATAACATAATCCGGCAATAAAGTACCAGAGAAAAGAGCATTATTCATAGCGTAATGCATCGATCTCATCAGGATAAGCAGCAGCAATAGCAGCCCGCATAAGATCATTTTTTTTCGATTGCGTAAATATAGTTTCATAGCAGTATCCTTTAAGAGTAATAGTGTTACATACAGAGTAACGGTAAAATATGAGGTTTTTTATGCCAAAAACAAAGTTACAGGAAATTATTTTTACTATTATGATGGTGTTTCTTATGGTGTATGCCATGATCTGTTATAACACAGCACTGCATCTTGGAGGAATGAGCAATCAAGTATTTCTTTCTGCGTTCCACGAGCTTATCTTTATGGGGCCAATTGCATTTGTGCTGGACTTTTTCTTTGTTGGACCGCTTGCTAAAAAGAAAGCATTTTCGATTGTAAATCCTCGCAAAGAAAATCCATTTTTCCTTGTATTGGCGATTTCTGTTGTTTCTGTTATATTTATGTTATATTTATGTGTCCGTTGATGAGTTTTTGTGCAACACTGATCTTTCAAAATGCCGGAAGTCAGGTAGTTGCTGTCTGGCTTCAGACAACAGTACTTAATTTTCCGATGGCATTTTGCTGGCAGCTCTTTTTTGCAGGGCCGGTTGTAAGAGCAATATTTGGAGCAGGAATGAATATAAAAGGAAAACTGTTTGACGGTATTGGAGAAGTAGAATAATTAAAGAAAAATGCGGGAAAAGAAAACCTGTGTGATGGAGGAAGTGGTGATGTTACCTCTTTATCGCACAGGTTTTTTCTAGTATTTTTAGGGGATATCATGTATAATGGGAAACAGAAGTTTGGGGGTAATCATGAAAGAAGAAGTAAAATTAGTATACAAAGCCGGCTGTGATGAGATCGTGGAGAAAAAATCCCGTTTCATTGCCCACGTCTTTCCTGTTTCCAATGAGGAAGAGGCTGCCGCTTATATTGAACAAATAAAAAAGGAATATTGGGATGCCAGACATAACTGCTACGCATACCGTATCGGGATCGAGCAGCCCGTCCTTCGCTCTTCGGATGACGGAGAACCGTCCGGGACAGCAGGAAAGCCTATTTTAGAGGTATTGCTGGGACAGGATATTTATAATGTGCTGGTGGTCGTTACCCGTTACTTTGGCGGAACTCTGCTCGGTACCGGAGGACTGATCCGTGCCTACACGGACAGCACGAAGGCGGGGCTTTTAAAGAGCAGCATTGTAACACAGAGACTTGGACAAAAGCTTCAGATCACGACAAACTATAATGATATTGGAAAGCTGCAATATTATTTTTCCAGTGAAGCGATCGATGTGAGCCATACGTCTTACGAGGAACTGGTGACAGTTACCCTGTTTGTGCCGGTTGCTAAAGTACAGAGTGTGACAAAGAAGCTGACAGAGCTTACGGCAGGACAGGCAGTGATAAAAGAAATGGGAACGTATTACTATTTTGCCAGTGATGGAAGTTACGTGACCATTCCCGTAAAGGATAAGGTGGAGTAAGATGACAGAATTACAGAAGCAGTTAATGAAACTGCAGGATAAAAAATATAAGGAATTTCACAGTAAATTGCTGCCGGGAATCGATCCGGATACGATTATTGGAATCCGTACTCCAGTGCTGCGGCAGTTTGCAAAGAAATTTGCCAAAACAGAGGATGTGGGGAAGTTTTTATCAGAACTTCCCCATACGTATTATGAGGAAAATAATCTGCACATGATGCTGATCGCATGGATCCGGGATTATGAAACGTGTCTTTATGAGGTGCAGCGTTTTGTTCCGTATATTGACAACTGGGCGACCTGTGATCTGCCCATTCCAAAATGTTTTGCGAAACATAAGCAGGAACTGCTCCCTGTGATCGATACCTTTCTTGCATCCGGACATACCTATACGGTGCGGTACGGTATTGGATTATTGATGCGTCTGTTTCTGGATGAGGAGTTTAAGATCCAATATGCGGATCGGGTGGCAGCGGTTTCTTCCGAGGAATACTATATCAATATGATGATCGCATGGTATTTTGCAACTGCACTTGCCAAGCAGTGGGATAAAGTCATTTCGTATGTGGAGCAGCGAAGATTAGCTCCGTGGGTGCATAAAAAGACGATTCAAAAAGCGGTGGAGAGCTACCGGATCACTCCGGAGCAAAAGGCTTATCTGAAGACGTTTCGATAGTGGAACGGAATTTGTGAAGCAGGAGGGATGATATGACGACAAGAGAAGAAGCACTGCAATACGGACTTTCCTTTCCAGATACGTATCAGGAGGCTCCGTTTCATGATCCAAACTGGCAGCTTGTGCGTGTAAAGAAAAGTAAAAAAGCATTTCTCTGGACCTATGAAAGAGAAGGCATGATCTGTCTGAATGTCAAGGTCGATCCGGAGTGGAGAGAATTCTGGCGGCAGGCATATGAAGCGGTTCAGCCGGGATATCATCAGAACAAGGAGCACTGGAATACCATACTGCTCAATGGGACGATCCCGGACAAAGAGATCCGCCGTATGATCGCGGAAAGCTATGATCTGGTAACCGACAGTCCGACGAAACGTATTTATGAGGCGGTAAAGCGTATTCCCAAAGGACATGTGGCAACCTATGGACAGATTGCACAGCTGGCAGGTGACAAAAAGATGGCGCGTGCTGTAGGAAATGCACTCCATAAAAATCCTGATCCGGAACATATTCCGTGTTTCCGTGTGGTCAATGCCAAGGGAGAGCTGGCGGGAGCCTTTGCTTTTGGTGGTGGACGCGCACAGGAGGATCTGTTACGACAGGATGGTGTAGAAGTGATCGATGGGAAAGTGGATCTTACGAAGTATGGGATGATCTTGGAGTGACCATTTTCTACTATAATAAGTATAAATCTTACATCGGATGCAAATATTTTTATTTTCATGATATATTGTGAAAAGATAAATAGAAATATGCAAAGATAAGGGAGTGTAAGAATGAAGATTACCGCTTATTACATGGAAGTAAAAGAAAATGGCGTGGTTTATTCCGGTCGGAAAATACAGATAGAGAACCGGGAAGAAGCATTTGCAGCATTGCTTGGTGGAGAAATAAAAGTACATATCCTCCCTGATGATATGGTGCTGTGTGAGCGAAAAAATGCGGATAAAACAAAAAAGCTGAATCGGGTATATCTAAAAGATGGTCTGATCCAGCAGGTGTTTTTTGGAAGTTTGTTGTTGGTAAAACAGCAGGAAGAGAAGTGGGTATCTCTCACACAAAAAGAGATCGAAAAAAGCCAGCAGTATATAAAGCCAGCCTTTGATCTGCAGGGCAATTTGTTTTTACCAGAGGAAAATGGTAGTTATTCCTTGAAAAATTCATTGAAATCGCAGTGAAAGATTTCAGTTAAAGCAATCAGCATTTCTACAGTAGGATTATTGCGGCCATGTTCCACTTTGCTGAAAATACCCGTGGTAACATAAATCCCTCTGAGCTGTAACTGGGCAATTACATCTACCGCACGCATATTTCGTTCTTTGCGAAGACGGGTGATATTACTGCCGATAATTGGATAACTGGTCTGTGTGAGTCGTTCCGCCATAATGAGAACCTCCTTTTTGTTTATTTTATTCAATTCACAGCGTAAAATGTGTCCAAAATAGAAGTAATGCGGAATAATTTTATAATTATCAGATTCCGGCAAAGATCGGGTAGCAACGAATCATTGACGAACCTTGCTGTTTATGGTACTCTAAAAGTAATGATTTATCGCACAAAAGCTTTAAAGCGGTAAAGTAAATGAAAAGAGGTACAGGGTAATGCCAGTTACAGATTATTTAGAGAGAAACTGCAAATTATATGGTGACGAAGTAGCACTGGTGGAGCTGAATCCATCGATTGAAGACACGAGAAAGACGACATGGAAAGAGTATGATCTCGTACAGACGACAGAGTCAAAACCATATCGAAGAGAGATCACATGGGGCGTGTTTGATGAGAAAGCCAACCGTGTGGCAAATATGTTATTGAACCGCGGCGTAAAGCGCGGAGACAAGGTAGCAATCCTCATGTTCAACTGTCTGGAATGGCTTCCGATCTATTTTGGTATCTTAAAGAGTGGAGCGATCGCAGTTCCGTTTAACTTCCGGTTTGATGCGGATGAGATCATGTATTGTGCCAATCTTGCGGAGGTAGATGTTTTATTTTTTGGTCCGGAGTTTATCGGACGTATTGAGTCGATCGCAGATAAATTAGAAAAAGGACGTCTGCTGATCTATGTGGGAGATCACTGTCCGACTTTTGCAGAGAGTTATATGGAGCTGGTTGCAGATTGTTCCAGCAAAGCACCACTGGTGCGTTTAGAGGACGAGGATGATGCAGCGATTTATTTTTCTTCCGGAACGACTGGATTTCCAAAGGCGATCTTACATAACCATGAGAGTCTGCTGCAGGCTGCTCAGATGGAACAGAAGCACCATGAGACAAGCAGGGAGGATACTTTTTTATGTATTCCGCCGCTTTATCATACCGGAGCCAAATTCCACTGGATGGGAAGTCTCTGTGCGGGAAGTAAAGCAGTGTTGTTAAAGGGTACAAAGCCGGATGTAATCTTGAAAGCGGTGTCGCAGGAGCACTGCACGATCGTGTGGCTGTTAGTGCCATGGGCGCAGGATATTTTAGATGCGTTAGACCGTGGGGATCTGCATCTGGAAGATTATGAGCTGGATCAGTGGCGTTTGATGCACATTGGAGCACAGCCGGTACCACCATCATTGATCAAGCACTGGATGGAATATTTTCCACATCATAAATATGATACAAACTACGGACTGTCTGAGTCGACCGGTCCGGGTTGCGTACATCTTGGCATGGACAATGTTGATAAAGTGGGTGCGATCGGTATTCCAGGTTACCGCTGGGAGGCAAAGATCGTAGATGAAAATGGCACAGAAGTCGCACAGGGCGAGGTTGGTGAGCTGATCGTCAAGGGTCCGGGTGTGATGACCTGTTACTATAATGACGAGGATGCCACCAAAGCAACCTTAAAAGATGGCTGGCTTTACACCGGAGATATGGCAATGAAAGATCCAGATGGATTTATCTATCTGGTAGACCGGAAAAAGGATGTGATCGTCAGCGGTGGCGAGAATATTTACCCGGTACAGATTGAGAATTTCTTAAGTGCCTATGACAAGGTGAAGGATGTTGCAGTTATCGGGCTGCCGGACAAGCGTTTGGGCGAGATCACAGGTGCTGTCATCTCCATCAAAGAGGGCATGGAGTGCTGTGAGGAAGAGATCATGGATTATTGTATGGATCTGCCACGATACAAGCGTCCGAAAAAGATCATTTTTGCCGAGGTGCCGAGAAATGCAACCGGTAAGATTGAAAAGCCGGCTTTGCGCAAAAAGTATGGTGTAGAGAATCTGGTTGCAGAAGAAAACCGGGCATAAGAGGGAGCAACCATCTGTGCGAAACTATTTGTATAATCTGTAAAAAAGTGATAAAATAAAAAAACGAGGAAGAGCAAGGATAAGCATCCTTGCTTGTTTCTTGTTGAAAATGAATGGATATAGGAGAACAGTTATGGGTAAGATTATATTAACAGGAGATCGTCCAACCGGACGGTTACATGTAGGACATTATGTAGGGTCTTTAAGACGAAGGGTAGAGCTTCAAAATTCCGGTGAATTTGAAAAGATCTATATTATGATCGCAGATGCGCAGGCATTGACAGACAATGCAGACAATCCGGAGAAGGTGCGTCAGAACATTGTAGAGGTGGCACTTGACTATCTGTCTGCAGGCCTTGATCCGGAGAAATCTACATTGTTTATCCAGTCGATGGTTCCGGAGCTTACAGAGCTTAGCTTTTATTATATGAATCTTGTAACAGTGTCCCGCCTGCAGCGCAATCCTACCGTAAAGTCTGAGATTCAGATGCGTCACTTTGAGGCGAGTATTCCGGTTGGATTCTTTACCTATCCGATCAGTCAGGCAGCAGATATAACAGCTTTTAAAGCTACAACCGTACCGGTTGGAGAAGATCAGATGCCGATGCTGGAGCAGTGTAAGGAGATTGTGCATAAGTTCAACACGGTATATGGGGAAGCACTGGTAGAGCCTGAGATCTTATTACCGGACAACAAGGCATGTATGCGTCTGCCGGGGATTGATGGCAAGGCGAAGATGAGCAAATCCTTAAATAATTGTATATATCTCTCGGACAGCGAAAGTGATGTCAAGAAAAAGGTAATGTCAATGTATACGGATCCGGATCACATCCGGATTGAAGATCCGGGTAAGATTGAGGGTAACTGTGTATTTACTTATCTGGATGCATTCTGCAAACCGGAACATTTTGAGCAGTTCCTGCCGGATTATAAGAGTCTCGATGAGTTAAAGGAGCATTATCAGCGTGGCGGATTAGGTGATGTGAAAGTGAAGAAATTCCTGAACAATGTATTACAGTCTGAACTTGCACCAATCCGCGAGAGAAGAGCAAAGTGGGAGAAAGATATTCCTGCGGTATATGAGATCTTAAGAAAAGGTAGCGAGGCTGCTGAAAAAGTAGCAGCCGAGACATTACGTGATGTAAAGAGTGCCATGAAGATCAATTATTTTGATGATAACAATCTCATTAAAGAGACAATGCAGCGTTATCAGGGCTAAGGTATAGAGAAGATCATAACACAACAGGTGGGGAGGCATAAGCAGATGAAGCAACGATGGATCAAACAGTTACTTCGTGTTGTTTATGTCTTTTTTGTTGTTTGTTTTATATTGGTATCAACAGGATTTTGGGGAAGCTTTGCGATATCTTACTGGCAGAATAATGAGCCTGTAACGAAAGAGAAACATACCAATACAGAGGCTCTGCATAATCTGACCGCATTGCAGGCGTCCTTATTTCAATATCCAATTCTTCGAACAACATGGAAACATATGCAGACGGAAGAAGAGAGTGGAACAATCGTGATCCCGGGACTTAAAGTGACGGAAACGATGCGTGCGGGAACAAATGATGTCTGTACCAATATGGTGCCGCAGAGCATTTGTGTTGTGCAGAATTATCTGCTGATCGGAGCATACTGTCATACGGGAACCCACTATTCAGTGATCTATGTACTGAACAAGAATAGCGGAGAATATTTGAAAACAATTGTGTTGAAAGGACGGCATCACGTAGGTGGAATTGCTTACGACTGGATTCATGAGCGAATCTGGGTATCCTGCTATGACAAGCGGGCGCAGGCAAATGCTTTTACATTGAAGCAGTTAAAAAACTATAATTATTCCTTGAGCAGGCGTCCAATCGGATTTACAGAGATAGAGGATCTCTATACGATCCCAAGAGATTCTTTTATGACATATTATGAAAATCACCTGTATATTGGATATTTTCAGGTTGGAAATAACAGTATTCTTCAGAAATTTGCGATCGATCAAAATGGATCATTGAAAAAAGTGAATAGCGCAAGATATGAGCAAACCTATGGGCAGCAGCTTCCACAAAAAATTGCAGTTCCGGTGAATGTTGCCAGAATCTCCAGCAAAGTGCAGGGGATCACGTTTACAGCCTACCGGATGTATGTCACGGAATCGTATGGTATTTTTCCGTCCAAGCTGGCGAAATTTTCTATTTTGCCGGATGATACGGAGGATCCGGATTACACAAATGAAAATGCGATCAACATCATTGATCTGCCCCAGAAGCTTGAACAGATCACGGTAGATGAGGGGCAGATGTATTCCATTTACGAATCGGGCTCCTATGCGTACCGATACTATTCCTTCCCGTCCATAGACCGGGTGATCCGGATGCGCATGTCCGATGTGGATGATTTTGGAAGATAATATTATATTTGGGTAAATGTGATCGCAGATGTCACGGGCTCTTGACTCAATAACATTGCCACTGCAGGTTCATACTCTAAGAACCGGGTGGCTTTTTTGATGGCTTTCTTTTCTTTTTTTGCATCCGGATATAGTTTTCCTAAGTAAAACCAGAGTGCTTTCATTTTAAATAACGTATCCCGTTCGGAATTCATTTCCTTTTGATACCCCTGATATAAGGCTTCATGAAAAAGGGTAAGACGTCTGGAATCAAGTTTCCCCATTCCTGTGATCTCCTCTAACAATGCCGGATTGGCTAAGATGCCACGACCGAGCATGATACGTTCAAGCGTTGGAAAGCGTGAGAGAAGCTGCTCATACTGTGCTTTTGTAAAAATATCTCCATTATAGCAGACCGGGTGGACGCTCTTTTCCCATGCATACTGAAACTGGGTGAGGTCTGGCGTATGGTCATAAAAGTCTTCCTGCACTCTGGGATGTATGATCAGCTCACTGATTGGATGGGCATTGTATACGTTAAGCAGATCTGGAAACTCCTCTGCAAAAGAAAGTCCTAACCGTGTTTTGACAGATACTTTCATGTCTTTTAGTGATGAATCGGAGGAAAGCCCTTGAAACACTTCAGCAAAAAATTGGTCGAGGGCATGGGGATCATCTAAAAATCCGGCTCCTTTTCTTTTGGTAACGACTGTTTTGGAAGGACAGCCGAGATTCAGATTTACTTCGCTATATCCAAGACCGGCAAGATACCGGCACGTTTCTATAAAATGACTGCTCTGGTTCGTTAAGATCTGTGGCACAACGTTCCTGCCTTCGTTGTGTTCGGGTGCTACGTCCTTTTTCTCCCGGCTTTTTAATACTTTCTTTTGTGTGGGAGACAGAAAAGGTGTAAAATAGCTGTCCATAGCAGTAAAAAATTGATGGTAGGCATTACGGTACACGTAACCGGTCAGTCCCTCCATGGGGGCAAGATAAAATTTCATGATACATTATTTCCTTTTTTCTTTCACCATATCAAATTGTATAACATTTTTCAATATAGTAGAGCGAAATGTTTTGTGATAAGATAGCAGCAGAAAACAGGACGAAGGAGAAGAATATGGAGCTGACAACATTATGCTATCTGGAACAAGACGGATATTATCTGATGCTGCATCGCATCAAGAAAAAACAGGATATCAATCAAGGAAAATGGATCGGCGTCGGTGGTCATTTTGAATTTCAGGAAAGTCCGGAAGATTGCGTGGTACGAGAGGTATATGAGGAAACGGGATTTTCTCTGAGCTCGTATCGCTACAGAGGTCTGGTGACATTTGTATACAACGATCATGAAGCAGAATATATGAGTTTGTTCACTGCCGATGCCTGGACGGGGACACAGAAGGAGTGCGAGGAAGGAGAGCTTGCATGGGTAAAGAAAGAAGATGTGTTTTCCCTTCGTCTCTGGGAGGGCGACCGCATTTTCTTAAAGCTGCTTTTGGAGAGAGAGAGTTTTTTTTCTTTGAAGCTGATATATGAGGGGGAAAATTTAAAAGAGGCGTGGCTTGACGGAACAAAGATGACGCTTAAAAAGGAAGGATAGATCAATGCAGAAAGTTTGGAAATCATGGCAGTTACAGCGTGTGCTGCTGGTACTGGTGTTTTCTTTGGTATTATCACTTGGAATGGAATATCTTGCACATGGCAGTATGCAGGCAGTTGTTACATGGGTGACGCACCGGCTGCCATATGTGTTGCTTACGACCGGGTTTATTGGCGGTTGCTATTACATTACAGTATGTATCAGTGGTCAGTTCTTTTTTTCTACCCTTTTCTGGTATGTGATCAGCTGGCTCTGGGGAAGTGTCAATTATCTAAAATACACAATGCGCAGCGAGTATGTTACGGGGGATGATCTGTTGTCCTTTTTGAAAGGAGAGCTTACCTTTACGAAGGACGATGTGACACTTTCCAGACATTTGTTTTATTATGCGGCAGTGGTGGCGTTGATGCTTCTCCTTTCCTTTCTGATCCAGCATTTTCATGCACCCAAAAAAGAGAAAAAGAGAACGGTAAAAAAGCGTTTGCTGAATGCAGCGGCAGGACTTTGTGTGACACTTATTGCAGCCTTTGGAGTATACTTTACGGAAAATCTGACTGACTATATGGGAGATGTGGATTATCTGGAGAACAAATACGGACTTCTCTTATCTTTGATCCCTAATAATACACTGCCGCATCTGATCACACAGGAAGATTATACGCCTCTTTTAAGTGAGGATTACGTGAGAGCGGGAAAGAGCAAAAAGGAAGATATTGATGGTGTTGCAGAGGGAGAAACCAAAAACACAAGCTCTGTAAAACCCAATATTATTGTGATCATGAGTGAATCACTATATGATACCGATCATTTTGATAATGTGGTAAGTGACAAAGATCCGATGACGGTCATGCACCATTATCAAAAGGAATATGGTGGCGGCAGCTTAGCCTCGGATATTTTTGGCGGTGGCACAGCCAACACGGAGTTTGAATTTCTGACCGGGATCGGACACAAATATTTTGCGAGCAATCTGATGTACAACAATTACATTAACGAAGGACAGATGTCCATGGTGGGATATATGAATGAACTGGGGTATCATACGGTTGCCATTCATCCTTATAAAGGAGACTTTTTCAATCGGAAAAATGTGTACCAGGCATTTGGGTTTTCGGAAATGTATTTTAAGGAAAATATGAAATATACGGATGATCTGTTTGACATCAATATCTCGGATTATTGTCTCACGAAAGAGATCATTGACAAATATGAAAAAAACAAGGACAGTGGAAAGCCGTTGTTTAATTTCAGCGTGTCTGTCGGGGCACATAAGCCTTGTCTGGACTATGATAAGGGACATCCCTACCAGTATAAATCCAAAGTGAAGGTAGCGGATTTAAAAAGTCAGGAATATCGTTCTACCATGGATGTACGTCGTTTCTTTTCTGCGGTTTATGATGCCAATGCTGCATTTGAAGAATTGGTTTCCTACTTTGAAAAGGTGGAGGAGCCGACGGTCATTTTATTGTTTGGTGATCACGCACCTCCATTTACGGATGATGCCTATGCATCGGCGGCAAAACATAAACTCAGTGAAGAGGAGCTTTATCAGACTCCGGTTGTAACATGGAACAATTATGGCTTATCTAAGCTTTCCGTAGACAATGTCAATGCCAATTATCTGTCTGCCATCTTTTTAAGCTATCTGAATTTTCCACTTCCAAAGATGTGCGTATATAATCAGAATCTGATGAAATACTGGTATCACAGCAATACGAAAAAATCGGTAAGAGATGACGAAGAAAAGAAGATCCAGTCTCTTTCTGAGGAGAGGATCGATCTGGAGAAAGCAAGTCTGCGTCTTTATCAGGATGCGTTATCGATGAAAAAAGAAACCTTAGATCTTTGGGAGGTTCCCGAAGAATAAAAAGAGCCTGGCGATTATGCCAGGCTTTCCCATTTGTCATAAAGTTCATTTAATTCTTCACTTAAAGAGGCATGTTGTAAGGACAGCTCATTTAGCTTTCCTGAGTTGGTTGCTACTTCCGGCTGTGCCATTTCTTCTTCTAAAGCAGCAATCTGTGTTTCCAGCTCCTCAATGCGCTGCTCTGTCTTTTTCAGATCGTTGGCTTTCTTTCTTGCTTTTGCCTGTTCCTCTTTTTGTGCTTTCCAGTCAAGCTTGGTTCCGGCATCAGCGGTACCTGTAGAGGAAGACTGTTCGGTTTGTTCTGTGGAAATGCTAAGCTTTTCCTGCTTCTTTTCCATATAGTAGTCGTAGTTTCCTTTGTATTCAGTTAAGCTGCCCTGTTCTAATTCCAGAATTCTGGTAGCTGTCTGGTTGACAAAATAACGGTCATGGGAAACGTAAAAGACGGTTCCGGTATATTCCTTTAAGGCATCCTCCAGAATTTCTTTTGAGTAGACATCCAAATGGTTGGTCGGCTCATCCAGGATTAAAAAGTTGGCGTTGGACAGCATCAGCTTGGCAAGACTTAAACGTCCGCGCTCGCCACCGCTTAATGAGGAGATCGTTTTAAAGACATCATCTCCCGTAAATAAAAAGGCTGCCAGTACATTTCGGATCCTTGTGTTATTTAAATCCGGATAGGCATCCTGCAGCTCTTCAAAGATCGTGTTGCTTTCTGTGAATAACTGCTGTGCCTGATCGTAGTAGCCGATCTTTACTTTAGAGCCTAATAGGATCCGTCCACTGTCCGGACGCAACTCTTTGTGGATCATTTTTAAAATGGTTGTTTTTCCGGTTCCGTTCTGCCCGATCAATGCCACCTTTTCTCCACGTTTGATGTCAATCTCGGCATGTTCAAATAAAACCTGATCACCAAATCGTTTGGAAAGATCATGTACCGTAAGCACATCATTTCCGCTTAAAATGCTGGGCTCCAGGCTTAAACGCATGGAGGCATTTAATTCCTGTGGCTTTTCTAATACTTCTATTTTATCCAGTGCTTTGACACGGCTTTCCGCGCGGCGGATGGATTTTTCACGGTTAAACTGCCGCAGCTTTTCAATGACTTCTTCCTGATGCTTGATCTCACGCTGCTGGTTTAAATAGGCATTCATCTGTTCCTTGCGAAGTGCCGCTTTTTTCTCGGCATACTGTGTGTAATTGCCCTGAAATACGGTGGCATGCCCCTGTTCCAGATCAACGACCTTTGTTACAACACGATTTAAGAAGTAACGATCGTGACTGATCAGCAAAACAGCTCCCTTATAAGAGATTAAAAACTGTTCTAACCAGTTGATGGAAGCAATATCCAAATGGTTGGTCGGCTCATCAAGCAGGATGATGTCCGGACGGGAGAGAAGCAGACGTCCCAGTGCGACACGCGTACGCTGTCCGCCGGATAACAGGTTGATCTTTTTGCCAAATTCTTCCTCGGAAAAATGAAGCCCTTTTAATACCCCGATGATCTCACTTTTGGCACTGTAGCCATCGAGATATTCATATTCGTGTGTCAGGCGGGTGTAACGTTCCATCGCTTTGGAAAGCTCGTCACCGGACAGACTTTTCATCGAACACTCGATAGAACGGATCTGCTGTTCCAGATCAAAAACATGTTTCTTTGCATCTAACATGGCATCATAGATCGTCATGCCGGCATCATAGTCGGGCTGCTGGGAAAGGTAGCCGATCGTTGCTCCTTTTTTCATCTGGATCTGTCCGGCGTCCGGTTCCAGCTCCTTCATGATAATCTTGAACAGGGTAGATTTTCCGGCTCCATTGATGCCTACCAGAGCAGTTTTTTCGTGTTCCTCAATGTGAAAATTTACTTTATTTAAAATGACATGCTCTCCAAATGCCTTGTCGATATTCTGACATGCTAATACCATGATCGTGATTTCCTCCGTAAAAATATTGCTCTTACCATCATAATATTTTTTTTCTTATTTCACAAGGCAAATGTTTGACAGTTTCTTAACAAAGACTTATAATATAACTATTTAAAGCCTTTGTTGGAGCGTGATAACATGAAACACAAATCAATATCGAGTGCCGTAACCAAACGGTTACCGCGGTATTACAGGTATTTGAGTGAATTAAGAGAACAGGGGACAGAGCGGATTTCATCCAAGGAGCTGAGTGAGCGCATGCGGGTGACGGCTTCACAGATCCGGCAGGATCTGAATAATTTCGGTGGTTTTGGTCAGCAGGGATATGGCTATAATGTGGAGCATCTTTATACGGAGATCGGTAAGATTTTGGGGTTAGACCAGATCCGGAAGGTGATCATCATTGGAGCGGGACATATCGGGCAGGCACTGGCAAATTACCGGGATTTTTCCAAGCGTGGTTTTTTGATGAGTGGAATTTTTGATGTGGACAAAAAACTGATCGGACAAAAGATTGCAGATATCCCGGTAATGGATATGGCTGGCGTAGAGGAATTTGTGAAAAAGGAGCAGGTGCAGATCGCTATTCTGGCAATCCCTAAAGAGTGTGCCTACGACATTGCCATGCGGCTGGTTGCGTGTGGTGTGACCGGATTCTGGAATTTTGCGCTTGTAGATCTGAAGCTTCCGGGAACTGTTGTAGTAGAAAATGTACATTTAGAGGAAAGTCTGATGAATCTGGCATATAATTTAAGTGTACGTTAAAGATGGGATGAGTGGAATGTTAAGAAAAAGGAAGAAACAAAAAAACGAAGAGGCAGATTTCAGCTACATTCAAATGTTAAATGGGCAAAATCTGCCTGTTTTGACGTTAGATCCTGCCTGGCATGCTTTGTTTGTCAACAATAACAAGCCGCCTGCCGTAAAGCAGCTGGAGCGAAAGCTCACCGAGCTTTTGAAGCAGCAGGGAAAACTGACCAATCAGAACCGGGATATGAAGGTACAGAAGAAACGACTCATGAACAATATTCTGACCCATATGTCAGAGGACGATGTGGCAAGTGATGAGAGAAAACAAAAGCAGCGGGATATGATCGAGCAGATGAATGAAAAGGTTGTACAAAATGAGGATGCGCTGCAGATCCTTCCGGATGAGATCAAACGGGTTAATGAAGAGCTTTTGTTAGAAACAATGAAATGTGTCTATGAGCAGGTACATATCAATAAGCAGAAAATTGCGGAGCTGGATGAGGGGATTGACCGTATCCGGACGGAGTTATCCAAAAAACTTTTGGAAAAGCAGGGGAGAGAAGAGTACAATCATGACGTGTTCGGAAATCTGAAAGAGATTGTCGGTATGCGTGCGATTGAAATGTATGAAGAATCTCATTATAAATGAAAGAAGGGATTTTATGCACTACATTCTGGATCAGAGACAGAGTAAGCGTCTGGACGCACATTCGATTGAAACGATGGGGATATCAGGTTTGTTTTTAATGGAACAGGCCGCAAGAAGTGTGTTTCAGGAAATTCAAAAACGCTTTGATGAAAAAAACAGCATATTGATCGTAGTAGAAAGTGGAAATAACGGCGGAGATGGTCTGGCACTTTCAAGATTATTGAAGGAAGCAGGGTATCCTGTGGAAGTGTATTATATTCATGGCATCTCACATGAGTCGGAAGCTTTTTTGGAACAGATGCGGCTTAGCCTTCAAAAGGATGTGATCATACGAAAGGAACTTCCAACAGAGCAGTATTATGATGTGATCGTCGATGGTATTTTTGGAGTAGGACTAAAGCGGGCGGTCAGAGGAATACAGGAACGGGTGATCAAATGGATGAACCGCCTGTCATCGTATAAGGTCAGTCTGGATCTGCCAAGCGGCATCCATGCTACAACAGGAGAGGTGCTTGGAACAGCGGTAGAAGCCGATCTGACTATTACCTTCGGTTATTTGAAAAGTGGTCTGATCCGTTATCCGGGGCATTATTATGTGGGAGAACTTCTGGTCAAGGACATTGGTTTTGCGAAAGAGAGCCTGTGGCATGTGAAACCTCAGATGGTGACCTTTGGTACGGGGGAGGAAGCTCAGAAAGAAGCATTTTCTTATTATCCGAAACGGCTTGCTGATTCACACAAAGGAACTTTTGGAAATGTTTTGCTGATCGTTGGAAGTAAGGGAATGGCAGGTGCAGCAACTTTTGCGGCAAAGGCGGCATATGAATGTGGCTGTGGACTGGTCCGGGTGCTGACACATGAAAGCAATCGTGTGGTACTGCAGATGGCAGTGCCGGAGGCGGTTGTTATGACTTATGAAACACTTGATGAAGCCTATGCACGACTGGATGAAAGCTGGGAATGGGCGGACAGTGTTCTGATTGGATCAGGGCTTGGGCAAAGTGAGACTGCGTTGGGGCTGACCCGTGCGGTCATAACTTATACAAGTGAAAAGAAAGGGTCTATGCCGGTTGTGCTGGATGCGGATGCATGTAACCTTTTAGCCGTGCATAAAGATATTATGGAGCAGTATGAAGCTCTTCCAAAAGAAAAGCAGAACAGACTGACACTTACTCCACATAGCATGGAGCTTTCCCGGCTGACCGGAGCAAGCGTTTCCATGCTGCATAAGAAGCGTCTGACGCTCACCAACCGTATGCTTCGTTCCCTGCATTTGAGTGACCGGATGATCGTTGTGGCAAAGGATGCCCGGACGATTGTTACAAAGGGACGGGGACTTTCCTATATTAACATGACAGGAAATCATGGTATGGCAACCGCCGGAATGGGAGATTGTCTGGCGGGCATGATCACTTCTTTTTATGCACAGGTCAGACGACAGGAGAAGAAAATGAAGGAGCAATTGCAAAAACACCGTTTAAAAATGCTTCCTTCCTTTACGGATCCTTATATGGCAGCTGCCTGCATGGCAGTATGTTTTCACGGACTGGCGGGAGATAAGGCGAAAAAAAGTGAGGGAAGCATCAGTATGATGGCATCCGATCTACTGGACTATCTGCCGATGGTACTCAAAGATTATGATACATTGGACAAATAAGGAGGAAAGAAATCACCATGAAGAGATACGAGCGTGTATATGCAAAGATTGATCTGGATGCGATCACAGATAATATGAAACGCATCCGCGAAAAGCTGCCGGAGGGCGTAAATTTATTTGCTGTTGTAAAAGCGGATGCATACGGACATGGTGCTGTTCCGGTGGCTTCTGCGCTGCAGGACATTGTGGATGGATATTGTCTGGCATTGGTTGAAGAGGCTGTGATCCTGCGTCAGAAAGGAGTCTCAAAGCCATTGCTGCTGTTGGGATATACGGATCCTTATCAGTATCATGAAATATTAAAATATGACATTTCTCAGACTGTGTTTTCCTATGAAATGGCAAAAGAACTCTCTAAAGCTGCGGTAGCTTCCCATGCGGTGGCAAGAGTACACATTAAACTGGATACCGGAATGGGACGGATCGGCTTTCTGATCAACGAAGAGAGCGTCAATGAGGTGAAGAAGATTGCCGAACTTCCGAACCTTTTGATCGAGGGGATTTTTTCTCATTTTTCTACTGCGGACGAGAAGGATCTTACTTTTACGAAAGAACAGTTTGCCAAATTTAACTGGTTTGTGAATGAACTTGACAAGGCACAGATCAGTATTCCGCTAAAGCATATTGCCAATAGTGCCGGAATTATGGAATATCCGGAATCCTATATGGATATGGTGCGTGCCGGAATTATTACTTACGGATTGTATCCGTCGGAGGAAGTGCATAAGGAGAAGCTTTTACTGACTCCGGCATTGGAATTAAAAAGCCATATTATCCATGTAAAAGAGGTACCGGAGCACACCTCGATCGGTTATGGCAGGACGTTTATTACAACACGTCCGCTCACAAAGGTGGCAACGGTTCCGGTCGGCTATGGAGATGGTTATCCAAGAAGTCTCTCCAACAAAGGAAGGGTACTGATCAATGGACAGTTTGCACCGATCATTGGGCGCATCTGTATGGATCAGTTTATGGTTGATGTGACGGACATCGACAAGGTATCAGAGGGGGATGTGGTCACTCTTGTAGGACGTGATGGTGGAAAAATGCTGTCTGTGGAAGAAGTTGCAGATGCCTCAGGAAGTTTTAACTATGAGTTTTGCTGTGATATTGGACGCAGAGTACCCCGTGTATATTACCGGGACGGCAAATATTACAAAACAGTCAATTATTTCTAGCATTTTCCTGCCTGAAAGAATACTCCGGATTTTTTTGGAAATACTGTAACAAAAGAACATATTTTTGAAAAGTTTGGGGTGTAGCTATTGATTATTAAACGTGGGGATATTTATTATGCAGATTTGCGACCGGTGGTGGGGTCAGAGCAAGGCGGTGTACGCCCGGTACTTATCATTCAGAACGATGCAGGAAACCGGCACAGTCCGACCGTGATCTGTGCTGCGATCACCAGTAAAATGAACAAAGCCAAGCTCCCTACCCATGTTGAGTTGAAAGCAAAAGAGTGTGATATTATAAAGGATTCGGTTATTTTGCTGGAACAGGTGCGGACGATTGATAAAACCAGGTTAAAAGAAAAGGTAGGACATTTGGATTCTGCCATATTAAAAAAAGTGGATCACGCACTGATGATCAGCATGGATATCGGCGTTCGGCAGGGCATTGACGAATGAGAGAATAAGTGATAAAGTAATGTATGCTCTGCATCTGAAGCGAAGAGCAAATATATGATAAAGGGGATAAAGATTAAACTATGACCCAGAATGGTCCCAAGCGACTGAAAAGTCTGTTTCGTCGTAAAGATAAGGACGAGGAGAATGTATACGAAGAAGAGATCATGAACATCCTTCAGGAAGGACACGAACAAGGTGTGATCCAGAAGGAAGAGGCAGAAATGATCACTAAGATTTTTGAGTTTACAGATAAGAGTGCGAAAGACATCATGACGATCCGCAAGAAGATTGTTGGTGTAGAAAAGGATATGCCGTTAGAAGAGGCACTTCATTATATTGTGGAACAGAATTATTCCAGATTTCCACTTTATGAAGAAGATGTGGATAATATTATCGGTGTGCTGCATTTGAAGGATGTGGTAAAAGCCTTTTTACATGCACCGGAAACGCCACTGAGTGAGATCGCACAAGAAGCCTATTATGTGCATGAAGCACAGGATATCAGTACGATGTTCAGTGAGATGCAACAGAAGAAATTGCATATGGCGATCGTGGTGGATGAGTATGGACAAACCGCAGGTATTGTTGCCATGGAAGATATCTTAGAAGTGATCGTTGGCAATATTTTAGATGAGCATGACGAAGAGGTAAAAGAGATTGTCAAACTTCGTGGGGAAGGAGAGTATCTGATCCGTGGTATGACGCGGTTGGATCACATTGAAGATGAGCTTTCCATTTCTTTCCCGGATGAAGATATTGATACATTGAATGGCTTTTTAATTTATAAAATAGGTCACCTTCCAAGTGATGATGAGGCGATAGAGATCCGTTATGGCGGATATTCTTTTCGTCCGATCGATATTCATGACAATATGATCATGCAGGTGAAGGTCAGCCGATTAGAAGAAGCAGAAGAACAAAACGAAAAGGAAAGAGGAGAATAACATGTCAGGACATTCAAAGTTTTCAAACATCAAACACAAGAAAGAGAAAAATGATGCTGCAAAAGGCAAGATCTTTACTGTGATTGGTCGTGAGATTGTCGTTGCAGTTAAGGAAGGCGGAGCAGATCCGGAGAACAATAGTAAACTGCGTGATGTGATCGCAAAAGCAAAAGCGAACAACATGCCAAATGATACGATCGAGCGTGGTATCAAAAAGGCGGCAGGTGATGCCAGTGCAGCCAATTACGAAAGTGTTACATATGAAGGATATGGTCCAAATGGAGTAGCGATCATCGTAGATGCTTTGACAGACAACAAAAACCGTACCGCAGCGAATGTCAGAAGTGCTTTTACCAAAGGAAAGGGAAGTGTAGGAACACAGGGCTGTGTATCTTATATGTTCCAGGAGAAGGGTCAGATCCTGATCGACAAAGAAGAGTGTGATCTGGATGCGGATGATCTGATGATGATGGCATTGGATGCAGGTGCTGAGGATTTCAATGAAGAGGAAGATTCTTATGAGATTTTAACTGCACCGGATGATTTTACTGCAGTTCGCGAGACACTGGAAAAAGAAGGTGTTACGATGGCAGAAGCAGATGTGACGAAGATTCCGGATACGTATGTTGAACTTACAGACGAAGAAGCAATCAAGAATCTTAACCGTACATTGGATTTATTGGAAGATGACGATGATGTACAGCAGGTATATCACAACTGGGATGAGTAAAAACATTTCACCTGTGGGATGGATGCCATTTCACAGGTGATTTTTTATGCAGATTTTTCCGGTAACATGAGAATGTTGTGAGGAGTATTTACAAGCAGAAAGGCATGTGATACCCTTGTTTTCAGGATTAGAATTACAAAGGAAAGGACGAATTATCATGCGAACCAAAAGAATTATGGCGTATTTGTTGATCACCTGTCTGTTGTTTGGAATGACAGGCAATTGGAGTCTTGTATCTGAGACAGGGGAGGGCGTTGTAAGGGCAGCAGCCAGCAAGGATGCGAGTAAAGATGCCAGCAAGGATGCAAGTAAAGATGCCAGCAAAGACGCAAGTGGGGACGTCAGCAAGGATGCCCAACAGGAGATATTTACAGTAGAAAAACTTACATTTTCTTCTCAGACACCAGAGCTTGGCTCCTCTCTTTCGATTGCGTTACAGACCAAATTAGCTCCTACACAGATCACGGATCAGAAGCTCACAGCCGTTTTCCAGAATACGGCATCATCTGAAATGATTCCGGTAGAGCTTCTCTACAATGAGGGAACAATGCTGTATCAGGCAACGGTGACGTTGGATCAGAAGTTTGTTGTTGGAACGTATCGTCTGGCCATCGTTTATTATGTATCAGCAAAAGACAAAAAGACCCAGACAATTGGGTTGTTTGATGCGACACTTGACACCTTTACGGTAAAGGAAAAATCTGCACCATCCGCAGATGCAACAGATGTAAAAGTGACGTCGCTTACGATTTCGCCATCTGCAATGACACTGCAGGAGGGAGCAAACCGTTCTCTTACTGTTACGGTAAAACCGGAAAATGCTACTAATAAAAATGTAACCTATGAAAGCTCGAATTCCAAAGTCGCTTCTGTTTCCAAAACTGGAGTGGTATCGGCCAAAAAGAAAGGAATCGCAACTATTACGGTAAAAGCGGTAGATGGCAGTAATGTTAAGGCAACAATAAAAATTACGGTAAAAGATAATCTTGTGATCGTGCTGGATCCCGGTCATGGAGGGCACGATTCCGGAGCGATCAACCGTTCGAAAGGATTGAAGGAGCGCGATATCAATCTTCGCATTGCCAAAGCTACAAAAGCATATTTAGAACAGTATGAAGGAGTTACGGTATATTTAACGAGACAGAGCAATACCAGTAAACTGATGGGGCTTACGACGCGTGCCAAATTTGCACAGGCAGCGGATGCAGATGTCCTGATCAGCCAGCATATCAATGCGTCCGGTGGAGTCGGACGCGCAGGTTCTGAAGTTTGGGTAACACGTTATACCAAAACATCGGCATATCATAAAGCGATGAAGGCACTGGGAAAAAAGATCGTAACGCAGCTTTCCAAAGACTGCGGTTATCGTAACCGTGGAGTTTACACAAGAAAATCTGCGTACTTGAAGTATTCCAATAGACAGCGTGCCGATTATTATGGTGTGATCCGCGATTCCGTATATCGTGGCATTCCTGCTATGATCGTGGAACACGGATATATTGACAGTTCTGATTATGTCCGCATGAACAGTGCAGCTAAGTGTAAGAAGATGGGTGTGGCAGATGCCAAGGCAATTGTTTCTTACTATGGTTTGAAGAAGCGTTCCGCAGATGACAGCAATATTCTGGTCTCCGGTATTAAGCTGAATGTCAATGACACAGCATTGAACTTGAAAAAGGGAAAAAGATACAGCCTGAAAGCAACGGTTGCGCCAAGCATTGCGACAGAGAAGGGAGTTACCTACGCAAGCTCTGACAGTAAGATCTTGAAGGTGACAAAGGCAGGAAAGGTTACTGCTTTGAAAAAGGGAACCGCACAGGTGATCTGTAAAGCAGAGGATTCCAGCGGGGTGAGCAGAGAACTTACAATAAAGGTAAAATAGTGTAACAGGGATCGTGAGCCGGATTCCAAAACAAAAGATAAAGTAGGAGCATGAAAATGCCGATAAAAGTTATGGAGTATACTGTTCAAAAGAACATAAAAAAATGGTATACTATTACTGTATATTGCAAGAATGATAATTCGGAGGAGTTCCTATGACAACATATAAAAGACATTATCTGAAAAAAGGGGTGGCAGTGGTTCTTGTACTGCTGATGGTTCTGTCATCACTGCAGGGAGCGGTATTTTACGACAGCAAGGCAGCAACATCTGAGGTGACAGGCTGGCTGAATGTTGCCGGACAGAATGTTGAGGCAAACAAAACCTATTATTTATACGAAGGGGAAACTGTAACACTGGGGGTCAACTCCGGTAATTCCGGGGACACAGTCTGGGAGAGTAGTGATAAAGAACAGGCACATGTATATTGGAATGGTTCCGCAGGAGCTTCCGATCCGACGAAAGGAACCTCCTGCACTGTTGTGGGACATACCGGCGGAGCCGAGATCACGATGACAGCAACCAACCAGACACTGGGATATACCCAGTCGGTGACTTTTACAGTGCTTGTAAACGATTCGTTTTATTTTGAACGGGGTGGTGCAGGAAAAATTACAACCGGACAGTTAGAGCCTAGCATGAAAGCATACTGCTATACAACGGATCTGACGATTAAAGGGAAGAACGTTGTATTGTATACAAATAAGAAAACCAGTATTTCTGTAACAAATGCAACCGGGCATGCCACTTACCTGATTGATAACGGAATGTATACTTTTGAAAATGAAAATGGGCAGTCAACAACATTACCATCGGAACCTATCGTTTTGTCCAGTGAGACAACGGTAACTGCTCCTGATGGAGGAATACATACTGTTATGATCTATCTGCACCTGCATGTTATTGATACACTGAAATTAAGTGAAGAAGAAACATTTTCCATGCAAAAGGGAACAGAGAACAATCCTTCCACCAAGGAACTGCGTGCATCAGTTACCAATACAAATTATCCGGTATCCTGGGAACTTTATAAGGGAAGGGTAACAAGAGCAACGGCAACAGAGGATGCCAAGCTTTCCCAGGATAAGGACAGTCCTTTTTTGATCACAACCTCTTCTAGTGATTCTTCCAATGCTCAGCTTGCAAATGTGGCATTACTGACTATTACGAAGGATCTGAATTTAAGTGAAACAAGAGAATTTACGATTTTTGCTTATCAGACGATCAATGGCAGACAGATTGAAGATATTCGATATGTTACGGTAACACAGCCTGCTACGGCATTGACGCTTTCCAATCATGAAATTACCGTATACCTGGATGGTGCCAAGACGAGTGGGGCAACTGTGACAGCATCAGTAGCCGGAGATGAAACCAACGGTGTGGATGCGGATCAGCCGGATGATATCACTTGGTTTTGTACGGATCAGACAGTGGCAACGATTTCGGCAGAAAGTAATTACTGTACGGTTGTGCCGCAAAAACCGGGACATTGTGTGGTTGTGGCAACTTCTAAAACCAATCCGGATGCCAGTGATACGCTTTATGTCGAGGTAGTGCCGAAAGTAAGCTCGGTCAAGATCACGAGTACGGATATGACTGTCAATTTAGCAGAGAAGGAACTACAGTTATTTGCAAATGTTCAGTCTGATGCAGTGGATGACATGATTGATACTCCGGATTATGATGCTTACCTGAATGCGTTAGATACAACAATACATTGGTCGAGCAGTAATGAATCCGTGGCAACAGTAGATGTTTACACCGGTAAGGTAACGTTGCATTCTGCTGGACAGGTTACGATCACTTGTACTTCTGCAACGGATGCTAAGATTGCAGACTCTATTGTAATCACGGTAAATGTTCCGGTTGCTTCGATCGTGCTGCAGGATTATTTTAAAAAGATCAGTGTAGGAGAGAGTTTTACGATCAATTACACATTGCTGTCGAACTATCCGGGATATGAACCTTCCAATAAAGAGGTGACATGGGAAAGCTCAGACAATAAAGTGGCAATGGTGGACAATGATGGCCGGGTGACCGGTGTAACTGGTGGTACGGCAACGATTCTGGTACGTGCAGACGATGGACAGATCACAGCAACTTGTACGGTTGAAGTCTATCAGGCAGTATCCCGTATCGACATCAGTGATTCTGTTATGGATCTGAATATTGGAGAGGAAGCCGTATTAGAAGCACAGGTATTTCCTTCCACTGCGTCGGAGCAGACTGTGACATGGAGTTCCAATAAGCCAGAGGTTGTTTCTGTTACCCAGGATGGCGTGATCAAGGCAGAGAAGGTGGGGGATCCGGTTGTGATCACAGCCTATATTGTAGATCGCAGTGCTACGATACAGGCAACTTGTATTGTCAATGTTGTAGTACCTCTGACTTCACTTTCTGTGTCTCCGGCATCAAAGACATTGAGTCCGGGAGAAACGTTAACGCTGACAAAAAATGTCACACCAAAGGATGCGACGAATGCGACTGTGATCTATGCTTCCACAGATCCGACTGTGGCCAAGGTGTCAGATTCCGGTGTTGTTACAGCAGTTGCCGGAGGACATTGTTATATTACGGTACGAAGTCGTAACCGGGATATGATGACATCCTGTTATATCACCGTAGATGAGAAGGTGAAAAAGATCAAACTGAATAAGAAAAGTCGTATCATGAAGCGCGGAAGTAAGTATGCGCTTTCGGCTACGATCACTTCTGCTACCGCAACCAATAAGGAAGTAAGCTTTTCAAGTTCCAATAAAAAGGTTGCTATTGTGAATCAAAAGGGTGTAATCACCGCAAAGAATTATGGAACTGCAGTGATCACCTGTTCTTCTATGGATGGAAGTGGCAAAAAAGCATCGTGTAAGGTGAAGGTGCGGCGTTATATCAGTAAACTGACGCTCAATCACACACAATATGCGATGAAACCAAAACAAAAGCTGACACTTACGGCAAAGATACGGCCGGCAAATGCTGATCAGAAAGCACTTTCTTATGCTTCCTCAAATAAGGCGGTTGCATCTGTATCGAAAAAGGGTGTGGTTACTGCCAAGCGTATCGGAAGCTGTATGATCATTGTGAAATCAAAGGATGGCAGCGGCAAAAAGGCAAGATGCCGGATCACCGTAAAGAGAGAATTAACTGATAAAGATATTACGGGAAATAAGATCAAGAAGTAGGAGGAACGGACCGTGTCACAAAGCAAACGAATCAAACAAACACATAATTTTATAAAAATCGGAATCTCTGTGCTGCTGATCGGTGTGATCCTGCTTTTGCATCTGTATTCGGATAGTTCTCTTACGGAAGCAGCCTGGGTAGCATATGATGAGGACAAGAATCAGGCTGCAGATTCTACCAAATATGAGGTATGGCCGGTAGAGAGCCGGAACGACACTTCTACTGTACCTGCGCCAACTTTTGAGGTGACTGCTTCTAAGGTTTCCTCTACGGATAAACCTTATATTGAAGAGGCGACGATCGGTGGGATTGGAACCTGTCAGCCGGGTGATACCTTTACGATCACAGCCAAGGAACCGGGGAACAAGGCACATAATACGGTCTTCCATCCGGAAAATATGAATTATACTTCTACCAACACGGATGTGGTGCGGGTTACTAAGAATAAGGGAAGTGTGGTCGTTACTGTAGTAGGACCGGGTGTGGCTACGATCAATTGGACGTATACCTATCAGCGTTACTGCGAGGAGCAGACACAGACTACTACCGAGACCGGAACAGAGGAAAATGGAAACTCCACGACACAGGTGATCACGGTTACCAACAAATATTTTGAAACAACTTCCATCAATGGAGAGCTGTCCGGAGACATCAATCCACAGATTGAACGTTCCAGTGTATATTTGCATCCATTGCAGCCGAATGATACCATGGCATTAAAAACAAATATACCAGCATCCAGGATCAAGGATGTAGATCCTAGATATACATTAGATAGGGAGTCTATTTTTAAGTCGGTTTCTACTGAAGTAAGAGATGGTTATGTCTATATCCTGGTTACAGCCAATGATACGAAAGAGGTTGGAACCATTACGATAACCGTTGTATTGAAAGATGTAAAAGATTTAAAGTCGGAACCGGTACAGATCTTGGTAACAAATAAATTTGGAATTACACCAAGCTATACCAAATTTAACTGTGTGAACTATGATGCAAAAGGAAATGCGTCCAATAGTGGTACAACAATAAATGTTAGCAGTAGTTCAGATAAAGCTGTAGAGTGGGAATACGAAAATGAAGAGGGACAGATCTATCCGATCCCTGCTGGAACCTCTGGTACCAATCTTCCGGTTGGTGCAGCCGGAACGACAAGTGGTGGATTGAAGGCAACGATCAATGGAACAAAACTTGTAATGGAAACAACCGCTGCATTTTTTGATGGATTGGCAGCAGGGGATACGTCCTACTCCTTTATCATCCGTGCCAAACAGCAGGCAACCGATGGTTCTTTGTATGTAGGCGAATCGCAAATTGTTGTAACACGTCCGGTACAGGGTATCGTTGTGTACCGCAATGGTTCTACTTATCCGATCAACAGTGAGCAGGAGCTTTATTCCGAGATCGGATATACTACGAACGGAAATGGTATCACAGTGCCAAGAGAGCGTTTTGTAGCCGATCCCGATGTATTAGTGGCACGTATTTCCGGTTTGGGAGATCAGGAGCAGCATGTAGCCGGTACGGCAGACAACAGTACTGTAACTTCCTATGATTTTACGCATATTCCGGAAAATGCGAAGGTAAACTGGACATCTACGAATGAAAGTGTTATCAAAGTGACCAATTCTTCGCAAGGTGCCAATGCCTCCACTTGCAGTTTGATCGCAGCAGGGCCGGGTAAGGCAACTGTCAATGCGGTAACTGACGATGGTAAGTTTGTATATTCTGTGCAGTATATCGTACGTCCGTATCCGCAGACTGTGACAATGAAGGATACAGAGATTACGGAACGCTTAGGAGAATTAACCTCGAAACAGGTAAGCTTAGTGGCATATCTAACGAGCAACGATCAGGTGCAGGATCCACCTGCGGATACTTATCTGGACGACAGTTTAAAATGGGAGATCAGCTCCATGTCCAGCACCAATGGGGAGAGCATTGGATCGGTCGATCAAAAAGGTGTGCTCACTTTCACGGGACCAGGTAAGATCGTGGTGCGTGCGACATCCAAGGTAGATCATAATGGATTTCAGGGATATGCGCCATTTGCGGTATGTACGATTTTGATCGAGCAGCCGGTAGAGCGTATTACGATCACCAATAAACCAACGGAGCCGATCATGACAGGAGAGATCCTGGCATTAAAGACAAGAATTGAGCCAAGTAATGCGACAGACCAGTCTGTGATCTGGAGTTCTGCCAATGAATCCATTGCCAAGGTGGATAAGGATGGTAAAGTAACGGCGGTGGGACCGGGAAGTACCACGATCCGTGTACAGACGAATTCCGGTGCCAAATATGATACCTGTACGATCGAAGTCAGACGACTGGCAACAGAGATTCGGCTGAACCGATCGGAGGCAAAGGTAAGCCGTGGAAAGAAGCTGACACTGTTAGCTACGATCCTGCCGGAAGACACAACGGATAAAACCGTGACATGGACGACAAGTGACAAAACTGTGGCAACCGTATCTGATAAAGGTGTGGTAACAGGTGTTAAGGTCAGCAAAGATCCGGTCATCATTACAGCGAGCACAAGCAATGGAAAAACAGCGGTCTGTTACGTGACGGTAACGGAGCCTGTAACAGGAATCAAGGTAAGTCCGAAAAAGAAGACGATCTATGTAGGAAATACCTTTACGATCAAAAAGACATTATATCCGCTGGGAAATGATTCCATCAATAAAAATGTGACATTCAAATCCAGCAATACAAAGGTTGCAACTGTAGATGCAAATGGAAAAGTAACACCAAAAGCAGGTGGAAAATGTACGATCACCTGTACCAGTGAGGATGGTGGCTACATTGCCAAGTGCACGGTGACAGTAAAAGAAAAGGTACGTCAGATCAAGCTGAATAAAACAAAGCTTTCGATGGTACTGAACAGCAGTTATCAGCTTAAGGCAACCGTACTTCGAAAGACCGCAACAAAAAGGAAGGTGACATGGTCTTCTTCCAACAAGAAGGTAGTCAGTGTTTCTTCCACCGGTAAATGCAAAGCATTGCGGATAGGAAAAGCTAAAATTACCGTAACTGCCAAAGATGGAAGCAAAGTAAAGGCAACCTGTGTGATCACTGTTGTAAAGAAAGTAAAAACATTAAAACTCAATAAATCATATATTACTTTGATCAAGGGTTACCAGTATCGTACCTTGAAGGCAAGAGTACTTCCAAAGAGTGCCACAAATAAAAAGCTGCTTTGGACATCTTCAGATTCCAATATCGTAAGTATCAATAAGCGCACTGGAACGATGTTTGCTGAAAATGCAGGAACAGCATTTGTGAAAGTAAAAACTACGGATGGCTCCAGATTGTCAAGAACCTGTCGTGTGAAAGTAATTGATCCGGTACCGATTGAAAGCCTGACGATCTCGCAAAGTGAGATCACGTTAGTGAATGGTCAGAAGAGCCAGTTAGAGGCGAGAGTCATTCCAACGAACACAACAAGCGGAATCCGCTGGATGACAGATGATGAATCGATCGCAACGGTGTCAAGCAATGGAATGGTAACAACGCATAAGCCGGGAACGACAACGATCACAGCCTATTGTAACGAGGGCTTGGAATCACAGTGTCAGGTTACTGTCATTCAGATGAATCCGACGCAGATCGCGATCGAGCAGTATGACCAGTATACACTTGCCGTAGATGGAGCAGCAGCCAATGGAACCATTACATGGAACAGTTCTAATGCCAATGTTGTAACGGTAACCAATGGACGTATCATGGGTGTCAAACCGGGTACGGCCGTTGTATCAGCTACCTATAATGGCAAAAAAGTAAATTGTACGGTAACGGTAAAGAATATACCATAAAGGAGGGGTGACAATGAAAAAAGCAAGAAATATATGCAAACGGTTTCTGGTCGCATTTTTAAGTGTCTCCCTGCTTTGTTCCGGTTTCCTGACCGGATGGGATGGCATATGGGAGCAGGCAAAGGCAGAGGATCTGTTTGTATTTGACGGAACCAATGCCGCAGAATATGCCGGACAGGAAACAATTGAATTTGATACACAGACACTTGACCAGACCGATACGCAGGTGGAAGCTCTGATGCAGGCATGCTCTGCTTCTGCATTAAAGGTTGCGGTGTTTAAAAAATCCGTCACTGTCATTGGACGGGAGGTATTTAAAAACTGTTATGCATTGACAAAGGTGGACTTTTCACAGGCGACGAATCTGAAAGTAATTGAAGATTATGCGTTCAGTGGATGTGTCAATCTGGAGGAGTCAGTGTACCGTCCTTATGCAGTAGCTGCGACAGTATCCGGGACACTGTATCTACCATCCGGATTAAGCTATTTTGGAGAGGCGGCATTTTCAGACAGCAAATTTTCTGCATATAATATTTCCTATGCGAATAATTCCTTTGCAACAGGAACCGATGGAATTTTATACAACAAAAACTTAAATACGCTGATCGCATTTCCTCCGGCAAAGGAGAGTGTGACGATTTCAGAT
Source organism: uncultured Lachnospiraceae bacterium (assembly GCA_934317845.1). GTDB lineage: Bacteria > Bacillota > Clostridia > Lachnospirales > Lachnospiraceae > NC2004. The sequence goes on along the minus strand of CAKRES010000023.1, from coordinate 6,241 downwards.
AGTGTGTCGGAGATTTACCGCTACGCTTTCGAGGGTTCGATCATCCGCTCGATCTCAATTCCGAGTACAGTAAAGACGATCGGTAAGAAAGCATTTTACAATTCATTGCTTAAGAGTGTAAGGATTGATAGTGAAGCTCAGATCACGATCGGTTCCGGTGCCTTTTATCAGGACTGGCAGGATCCGGAACACCGCGATCAATATGTGAATGCGCAGGCACAAAGCTATGGTGGTATTTCACAGGTATATATTCCGCAGGCAACATACGAGAACAGTTCTACTTATTTTGAAGCTACTGATGAAACAGCGTGTTTTACACCGTATGTAAAGGCGGAGGAAAGTTCATATGGTTATGCGCTGGGCTGTGATGTCTATGTGGTGCCGGACGTAACTGTCAGTGGAATCCCACAGACCTGGGTAAAAAGTGCCAATTTAAACTGTTACTGGGACAATAATTCCTACTACAACATCACTGCGCTTTATCTGGATGGAAACCGGGAAATTACGTTTGATCCGGGTACCACAGCATCAAATGCGATAGAGGTAACGGAAAAAGGAGAGTATACATTGACGATCCGTTACACGAATAAGAATGGTAATCTTGCCACTTCTTTTATGAAGATCGCAGTTGATTATATTGATGCGACTGCTCCGGCAGAAGTAACTTATACGATGGTGGATGATGTATGTTATCTGCATTCCTATGATACGGAGTCAGGAATCGACCAGATCAAATATACGGTCAATAATAGTGATACGGACAATTACAGCAATGGATTTACATTACAGCCGGGTGTCAACATTGTGCGGGCATGGGCAACCGATAAAGTAGGAAATGTCAGTGCAACAAAGGAATATAAGATTACGATTGCAGGAGAGCAGCGAAGCATTTCTCTTGATACGACATCCAAACAGTTGAAAAAGGGAAAAGCCTTTCAGCTGCATGTTTCTTTCCAGCCTTCCAATGTGACGAATAAAGACATTACATGGATGTCTTCGGATTCTTCTATTGCTTCCGTTGCTGTGGATGGAACAGTAACAGGTGTAAGAGTGGGATATGCTGTGATCACAGCAATTTCTAATGCAGGATACGAAGCCAAATGTGCGGTAGTGGTAACGAAAGATCCAACCGTAAAGAAACATGTGTCGATCTATAAAGCGGGTACCTATAAGATCACAGTTGGAAATCTCCGCTCTGATTATGATGTGACATATACGTCTGATGATACGAAGGTTTGTAAGGTAAACAGTTCCGGTAAGATTACCGGGGTAAATATCGGAGAGGCGACGGTTATCACAAGAGTGGATACCGGAGTGCGTGTTTATTCCCTAAAAACAGTGGTCACGGTATCAAAACCGGTGGTGAAGATCACAACGAAGCCCTCCAGAGTAAAGGTGGGAGCTTCTTATCGATTTAAGGCATATAAGAAAGGAATTTCTTCATCAATCCGATGGTCAAGCAGCAATTCTAATATCGCAACGATCAATCGTACGACAGGAAAAGTGATCGGACAGTCCAAAGGGACGGTAGTGATCACAGCAAAGGCAGGAAAGTATCGTTCTACTTACCGGTTAAAGATTAAATAAAATCATGAGATAAAAAAATAAACCTCTTAAGCAATGTGCTTAAGAGGTTTTTCTCATATATATTAGTAACACATATGATGAAATGAACAACTATGAGTATAATATATCCTCTAATTATGAACAAATTATGAATAAAAATACAACAAAATGTAAAGAAAGGTTGTAGCTTATTTCATTCGTGCCAGAATACTATAGCATCCGGAAGTCTGTTCGATGTTTTTCGATATCTCAATGTAGTATGTACCGGCCGGCATCTTTGCCCTGGAATTGACATAAAGCATACTCGCATTTCCAATCTTATAAGTGCCGGATGGAAGTGGTTCTTTATTGGCATCGTAGATTGTCATAGTAAAACGGTCGTTTGAGTTTTCTACATAAAATGCAAGCTGCAGCTTGGAGGTTTTGTTCAGCTTGATCTTATAAAATTGGGAGTCTAGCTGTGTAGCGGTGGCAGAAACTGTTCCGAGCACTTGCTGTTTAAAGGATATTTTCTTCGCAGAACGAAAAGTGTTGCCAGCGATGTTCTTTACCTTGCTGCAATGATAGTTGAGCTGGTAGGTAGTAGTTGTGGAAGAGGTCACCGCAATATAATAGGTTCCTTTTTTGACCGCAAAAGAAGCGTGAAAGTTATTGGAACTTTTCAGAGAAACCGGAGTACTTAAACTTTTTTTCTTTTTTGCATCCAGCAGCTTCACGGTGACGTAGGAGTTGTTGGATGTCAGATAAAAGTATTGATTAGAAGAAGCACTTACTTTGTAATAATGGGTACTCTTGGAATGAATGGATTTCTTTTTCGTCCATTTTCCGTTGGCAAGTGTTTTTTTACTGGAAACCGACTGTGTTTTTGCCTGCTGTAACAATGCTGAGATCGTGAATTCATACGGAACAGCAACGGTTTCTGCTACTGTTGGAGTGAAGCATAAATAGAGTGTTTCAGCACCACCTGCGGTGAGAGTCAGCGTATGCGTATCAGTTTCCGTGGAAAGCAAAAAGGAATGGATCATATGGATATAAGAATCATCCGTATAAACTTTTAAGGTGTAGTCGTTTTGGAGTGGGGTATGAGAGATGTTGATCGTCACATCTCCTTGAGAAGCAATGTCTAAAGGTACTACCATTTTAGCATCCCCGGAGGTTGCATAACTTGCGGTCACATTTTCATTGAAAAAGGTAGTGAGCGGTGTCATGACTGTTTCGCTGGCGGCATGTGCCGTGACAGGGGAAATGAGAAAGGAAATAACAAAAATGGCAAGAAACAAAAGGGTAGTGTATCGACGCATAAAGCTCCTCCTCTTCTTGTAGAAAATAAAAATGATACAAAAAATACGCCAGAAGGGAATCGAACCCCCGCACGTGGCTCCGGAAACCACTGCTCTATCCACTGAGCTACTGGCGCATGAGCGTATTATAACATAAAAAAAATAAATCTTCAATATCTAATAGTTGCAAACTTGTTACAAACTTGTTACAATCAAGAAATGTGAAGAAGTTTCACAGAATAGACGCATTTGCCTGCTAAGGTGATGTGAGATAAAGAAGAAAGAAGTGTCAAAAACATGAATAGCAAACAAAGAAAAGAAAAAATATTAAAAAAGATCAATAAAGAAAAGGAAAGAGAGAAAAGTCAGAAACCTGTAGAAAGAAAGGAATCTGTGAAGTCCGGCAGACCGACACCGGTTAAGAAACAACCGGCATTTTCCAACGAGAAAGCATTAAAGGAAGAAAAACTTATCAAAAAGATCTCCAAAGAAAAATCTGCATACCAGAAGGAGCAGAACGGAACGCAGTCTGGTGCAAAAAAGGTATTGTCTAAATGTAAAAAAGCAGGAAAGAAGATTAAGAATAAATGGAAAGGCATGGCACCGGATCGGCGTTATAAGGTGATCGGAGCCTGGTGTGTGGTACTGCTTGTTATTATCGTATGTGTTGGAATTATCGGAAGCAGCATTAAGAATTCCAAAAACGAAAAGCGCAGGGAAGAAGCCAAAAAAGATGCACAGCAGACTTCTGTATCAGGAGATAGTGAAGCAACAACCGAAGCCCAGGATACCAATCCGCTGACCCAGTGTACGGAAGGGGATGTATATACCCTCGTGACGAATTATCTGACAGCACTTCGTTCGGCAGATATTGCCACATTAAAATCTCTGGATATTTATCAGGACAGTTATAATAAAGAAGCTGATTTTACGAATACCCAGAAGGTTGTAGAAGATTATCAGAATATTCAGGTGTATACCAAAAACGGGCCTTATGAAAATGGTGTAACCGCATATGTAGTAACAGATATTAAGCTGGTTGGTATTGACAAAACTTGTCAGGGTATGTTCCAATATATCGTCCGCCCGGCAGAGGACGGCACCCTAAAAATCGATACAACACCAGAGGACGATATTGAGGATGATGATGTAACGAATGCGATGATCACGCTCAGTCAGTCTGACGATGTACTGATGCTGATCGACTCTGTGAATCAGCAGTGTGAAAATGATATTGCTTCCGATGAAAAACTGAAAGAGTATGTCAATCAGACATTTGGAAGTGCCAATCCGGCAGAAGCAGTAGAGCAGGAACAGGCATCCACGGAGGAGATCACGACAGAAGAAACCACGGAGGAAACCACGGAACAGGCAAAAAAGACCAGTAAGAAGAAAGCAAAAAAGAAAAAGGCAGCACAGGAATAAACAGAGCAGAAAGAACATTTCCACGGAAATGTTCTTTCTTTATTTTGGCAAATTGCATGAAATACAATACAATTTTGATATTTTGTGATTTAAAACTGTCATAAAACGCACTTTTTTCGGTAAAAAATATAGATTTATGCAAGAAATGAAATTAAAACTTGCAAAATAATTAGATTTGCTTTATAATAACAATGACGAAGGCGTCAGACAGGGAACACAGGCGCTGTGTCCCCTTTTTTCATGCCTGCGTGATAATTTTATACGATTGAAGGAGGTATTTTTCTATGTCATACGTAGACGAGGTTTTGGAGATTGTCCAGAAGAAGAATGCAGATCAGCCTGAATTTTTACAGGCGGTAACAGAGGTTTTAGAGTCATTAAGACCAGTAATTGATGCCAACGAGGAGCTTTACAGAAAGAATGCTATTCTTGAGCGTATTACTGAGCCGGATCGTCAGATTATGTTCCGTGTACCATGGGTAGATGACAATGGTCAGGTACAGGTGAACAGAGGCTTCCGTGTACAGTTCAATAACGCTATTGGACCTTACAAAGGAGGATTACGTTTACATCCTTCAGTTAATTTAGGAATTATCAAGTTCTTAGGCTTTGAGCAGATCTTCAAGAATTCTTTAACCACACTTCCAATCGGTGGTGGTAAAGGTGGTTCTGACTTTGATCCTAAGGGTAAGTCAGATCGCGAAGTTATGGCATTCTGCCAGAGCTTTATGACAGAGTTAGGCAAATATATCGGTGCTGATATCGATGTTCCTGCTGGTGACATTGGTACCGGTGCTCGTGAGATCGGATTTATGTTTGGTCAGTACAAGAGAATCCAGGGAATGTTTGAAGGTGTATTGACTGGTAAAGGTCTTACATGGGGCGGTTCATTAGCTCGTACTCAGGCAACCGGATATGGTTTATTATACTTAACAAATGCATTATGGAAAGATCATGACATGAGTCTGGAAGGCAAGATCGCTACTGTTTCCGGTGCTGGTAACGTTGCAATCTACGCTATCGAGAAAGCACATCAGTTAGGTGCAAAGTGTGTAACATGTTCTGATTCTACCGGATGGATTTATGATCCAGAGGGAATCGATGTTGCATTACTGAAGGAAGTAAAAGAAGTAAAACGTGCTCGTTTAACAGAGTATGCAGCAGCAAGACCATCTGCAGAATATCATGAGAAGAAGAATGCAGACGATCATGGTGTATGGTCTATCAAGTGTGATTTAGCTCTTCCATGTGCAACACAGAATGAGTTAAATCTTGAGGATGCTAAGCAGTTAGTAGCAAACGGATGTAAGTCTGTAACAGAGGGTGCTAACATGCCTACTACCTTAGACGCAACAAAATACTTACAGGAGAATGGAGTATTATTCGTTGGTGGTAAAGCAGCAAATGCCGGTGGTGTAGCAACATCTGCACTTGAGATGAGCCAGAACTCAGAGAGATTATCATGGACCTTTGAAGAGGTAGATGGTAAGCTTAAGGGAATCATGGAGACGATTTACGCTAATATCTCTGATGCAGCAAAGAGATACGACATGACAATCGGTGGAAACGCAGATTATGTAGCAGGTGCTAATATCGCCGGCTTCGAGAAGGTTGTAGATGCTATGCTGGCACAGGGTGTATGCTAGGCATTGAACACTTAATGAGTGGAAAAGATAAAAAGAGGTTCGTAAGAGCCTCTTTTTCTTTTGCACGAATTTAGTGAGAAAGCCCATCCTGAGCCTTCATTACAACGAGCCAAAGGCGAAGGTGTAATATAGGTAATTTATTTACTTCGGTAGTTCTTTTTTTACCTAAAAACGGCGGAAAAAGAGCTTTTTTTGGTTTATTTTAAAAGTTTTCGATGTTCGGATGGCGAACAGCCTTTTTGTTTACGAAACAGTCGGCTAAAATACAGTGGGTTATCATAACCGACAATGCGTGCAATTTCATTTACGGCGTAATTTGTGGTT
>CAKRES010000022.1 GCA_934317845.1 uncultured Lachnospiraceae bacterium | reverse complement strand
GGTACCGCATAGGTAGATAACTGCACCGGACGTTCTACATCAAAATGATCGATCGCTTTTAACAGACCGATGCAGCCGATCTGGAACAGATCCTCAAGCTCCTGCCCCCGGTTTTGGAAACGTCGTGCCACGCTCCAGACCAGTCCTGTATTTTGTTCTAACAACATCCTTCGTGCTTCCTTATTTCCTTGTCTTACTGCAATCAGTAAATCCAAGGTTTCACTCATCAAGCTCTCCTTTCCCCAATCGTTTTTTCATGGTCACGGTCACACCCTGCCCCGGACTGGAGCTTACCTTTAATTCATCCATAAAGGCTTCCATAAAAGCAAATCCCATACCAGAACGCTCCATTTCAGGCTTGCTTGTATAAAGTGGCTGTCTTGCCTGCTCCACATTTTCAATACCTACTCCGTTGTCCTCGATCACAATGTAAAATACACCATCCTTTAACTGACAGTCCAGATACACATAACCAGGAATCTCTGCATCCGGATATCCATGGATCACCGCATTTGTCACTGCCTCCGATACAGCAGTTTTCACATCGTTCAGTTCTTCCAGTGTAGGATTTACCGGAGCGACAAAGGCACTTACCACCATGCGCGCCACCTGCTCATTTTCTGCAATGGCAAGCATTTTCACCTGCATTTCATTTTCATAAAGGAGATTGCTCTCCTGCTGCTCATTTCCTTCTTTCCAATATGCCTGATATCCCATATGTCCCTCCTAATCATTCAATGCTTCTTCCACGCTGCTGCGCTCCAGCATGATCTTGTGAAGACCGGAAATAAGTACGATGCGCTTGATCGGATCACTCATATGTACTCCATACAGCTTTCCCTGCATCCGCGCCACCTGCTTATAGCGTCCCATGATCACTCCAATCCCGGAGCTGTCCATAAATGTGGTGTGTCTGAAATCAAAGATTACATTTTTTATCCGGGTTCCCTCCAGATACGTATCACTCTTTAACCGGATCTGATCCGCCATATAGTGATCCAGTTCTCCCTCCACCGTAATGATCAAGTAGTTTCTACGAATTTCAAAAATTGGGTTCATTCTAATTCCTCCTTTTTTGACATTAAAAAAGAAGACAACTGCAACAGTCATCTTCTTTCGTTTCCTTCTTTTTGATTTCTCTTAGGAAAGTTCCTGCATATGTTCTTCTGCCTGACGACATCTTCTGGAATCCGGAAAATCCGTCATTACCTTTTCAAATGTTTCTTTTGCTTTATCGTTCTTAGCCATGCGCTGATAGGTTCTGGCAAGATAATAAAGAGCATCGGCATTATCCTTATCATAAGATACTGCCTGTTTCAACTCCTTTAACGCCTCTTCAAAACGACCGGAGCTGAAAGCAGAATATCCACGGTTAAATGCAGCCTGTGCCATCTTTGGCATAACCGTGGAATAAAGCTGATTATAAAGCTTTTTCGCATCCTTGGAATCTACATTATCGATATCTACCTTGGAAAGATATTCCGCAGTGAGTTCCTGATCTCCATCAATATATGCCTTTGATGCATTCATGATATTTTCAAATACATTACCACTCGAGGATTCTCCGGTTGCCTTTGCAAGCTCTGCAGTAAGATCTTCCACATTTTTCTGCAAGGAAGATTCGCTGTCTTTTAAATCAGAAATCTCCTTATTTTTGCCGGAAAGTTCTTCATTATATTCCTGCTTTAATGTGTTATAACTATAAGCAAGCTCGTCTGTTTTCTGGGGAATAAACAAGAAATACATCGCTGCAATTCCTAATAGTAATCCTACAATGATTCCCGCAAAGGTATACTTATTATTGGACGATTCCACATACTGATCGATCGACATACTACTGCCCGGACGTACTTCCGGACGCTTGATCTTACGATCATTATCCTCCTGGACCGCCTCCTTTTTCTTTTCTGTTTCTTTATGTGACGGATTCTCCACATGACGCGAGATCCCCGGTGTTCCAGCGATCTCACGATAGTATTTCAATGCCAATGTATTGTTAGCATCAATTCTTAATACCTTACGCAGTGCCTTTTTCGCTTTCTCCTTATTCTCCGAACGGATAAACAAAAGCGCCAGCAAAAGATGTCCATTGACAAAATTAGGACTCATCCCCAGCACACGCTTTAACTGGATGAGTGCAAGATCATAATCCCCCTGCTTTAAATATGTCAGCGTCTGATTATATTTTCGTATCGTACCATTAACCTCATCAAGACGGGCAGGATTATTCTGAACCGACTTGATATAATCATCCGCATCGTTTTGTTCCGGTTTAAAATTCATGCTGACGATCCACTCGCTTAATGCAGATACCACCTCTCCCATTTCATGGTAGCAAAGTCCTAACAGGTTTCTTGCTTCAATATGGTATTTATTATAGCGCAGTGCCTTTTTCAGATCCACAATAGCCCCGGACAGATCACGCACCAGTGCCTTATCCAGTCCCCGGTTATAATAATAATTTGAAGTCCTTATGCATTTCTTTACAAAATCATCGGACAAGCCACACTGACTGCATGTTCCATTGATCAGCAGCGGGGCATTACATCTTTTACAATTCATGAAACCCTCACCTTCTATCAATGTTCTTCGTGATGATGCTTACCATGCTGCCCCGGAATAGTTCCTCCCTGCGTCATCTGCATCACATCCATAATATCCTGCATTTCATTATCGTAAATCGCATTTTCTACATCTTCAATTTCCAGACTTGGTTTGAATTTTCGGATCTCTTCTTCAAAGTTGATCATGTTCTGCCTCCTGATTATTCGTTCTTGTATTCCAATATTCTTTCACTTCTGATACGAGATACAGCGAACCAACACAAAGGATCACCGTGTCTTTTGAAAGTGTAAACAAGTAGGAAAGTGCATCGTTAAGCTTAGGATAAGCAAAAAGCTCCGGCTTTGGCACATTTTCCTTTTCTGCCTGTTGCTCAATCAGTGTCATGATCTCGTTCACACTGGTTTTTCGATTGTTATGAAGCTCCGTACAGACAATTACCTGTGGTCGTATACGCAAAAGCTTTCGTACCATTGTTTCATCATCTTTATCACTGGCAACCGTATATAACAATGCCTTTTTCTGTGTTGGAAATAACTGTTCCACCGTATTAACAAAAGCATCCATTGCCTGTGGGTTATGTGCACCATCCACGTAAAAACGATCACTCAGTGCCTCCATACGTCCCGGCCACTCTGTCTTTCTTACCGCGTCCTTCATCGCATCATAAGGTAGCTTCCATAACTGTTTTGCCGCCTGCATGGCAAGAAAGGCGTTATATGCCTGATGCCTGCCACATAGCGAAGTATGAAACAAATCTTCTTTATCATACTCACTCTCGATTAAAAAATCAATCCCTAACACCGTATTTTTCAGAATCCGTATGTCCTCTTTCGAGAAGATCTGACACCCTGCGCCAACATCCTTCGCATATCGACATACAACGTCAGCAGCCGCGTCGGAAAGCAGACCACATACCGCAGGTACACCCGGTTTGATAATACCTGCCTTTTCATAAGCAATCTTTTCTATTGTATCCCCGAGAATTGCCATATGATCCAGACCGACCGAAGTAATAACAGAAATCTCTGGTGTGATGACATTCGTGGAATCGGTACGTCCTCCCATTCCTGCTTCTACGATCACATAATCGACATGCTTTGTTTCATAATAGCAGCATGCCATGCAAAAGATAAACTCAAAAAAGGTAGCCGGATCTCCGCCTTGTTCCTTATGCTTTTGCTCTGCCTTTTTTACTCTGTGATAACAAGCCACAAAATCCTGTTCTGAGATCATTTCGTCATTCAGCCGGATACGTTCCCGCATATCCAGTAAATGCGGTGAAGTAAACATCCCGATCCGTTTTCCATTTTCCTGTCCAATCTGCCTAAGAAACGCACATACCGAACCCTTTCCATTCGTTCCAGCCACATGAATAAACTTTAACTGTTCCTGTGGTGCTCCCAGTAATGCCAGAAGCTTTCGTATCATGTTCTGATCCGTCTTCTTTTTGTAACGGGGAATGGCAAGCACCTGCGCTGCCACTTCCTCATATTCGGTCTGTTCCTGCTGTCCCATTGTTCTATCCTCTATTCTTTGTAATTCATTACAACATTGCCATCTCTCAAACAGAACATGACATTGACCACATCCTGCTTTACATTGTTCGTCACACCATTGATCGTAATGGAACAACCTGCATGCGCACATTCACTCGCCGTTACAATAGCACTGCGCCCATCTGCGATCTGGCGTTCCAATTCCTGTGCCTGCACCTTAAGTGCATCAAGACTGGTAGTCAGCGTGATCTTGGTCCGCATGATCTCTAATCGTTTCTGTTCCATACCCTGCTTCTTTTCTTGTTTGAAATTTATCGCACTAAGTGTAGCCTGCATCTTTGTTAATTTCTCAATATCCGCACTCAGTTCTCCGATTTTGCGTTTGGTCTCTTCTAAGATGCGGCGGCTCTTAGGATCCATCCCAACCTTGATATAAGTAGGGATCTGTGCAATATTTCCAATATTTACCGCATCTACACCTTTGATCGCATGGACTCTTCCCGCCAGTAATACTCCACGACTTCCAGCTACCTCGATGCGATCCTTCGTCGTGATAAAGCAGTTCATAATAGAGTTGGCATGCACATATCCGCCACACTCAATATTCGTCTGTTCAAAAAAACGGCCTTCCACATTACCGCCAGCCACGATCGTGCCACGTCCGGCTCCAGACATACCGCTTTTTAAGATCACATCTTTTCCTGCCTTGATCGTTGCTGCTTCTACGATACCCTTTACAACAAGAGAACCTGTTGTTTCTACATGATACCCTGCGGTAATACTTCCCATGATCTCCAGATCTCCCTTAAAGGAAATATTACCCGTAGAGGCATCCACATCGGATGTGATCGTCATACTATCTGAAATCACGATCTTACCGGTATCCGGATCCATCGTGATCTTTCCATTTACATCGGAATAAAAATGCGTACGTTCCTCATCCATTGTAATGTGCTTGCCGCGGATCGCCGGTTTTGGACGCCCTCTCTTTGCAGGAAGCACATTACCCTTTACATCTACACCATCTACTCCAAATGTTTCCGGTATATATTCTGCAATCAGCTGTCCCGCCGCAACACTCTCAAAACACTCCAGATTGCGGTAATCGACAGAACCGTCTTCTAACACCTTTGGTGCAGATCGTGGATTCGGGTTAAAATGATACCGGAATGATGCATCCTTACCATTTTCCGGAGGACGCCCCTGTGCCACATCAAGTTCCCGATAATAGATCTTTTCTTTCACCATCCGCTCGATCACGTCTTCCCTGATCCCATGGGTTACCCCCTGCTGCTTTAGCAGGGAAAGAAGCTCTTCCTTCGTGTACTCCGTTCCTTCCGGCGGTGCCACAAGCTCCAACCCGGCACTCATACGATCCTCACGGATCCTGACTTCATTACCACAGACATTTTGTACAAAGCGTTCCATTTCCTTGATCTTTGTGTGTTCTACTGACATAGAAATACCCCCTCTCTACTTGCATGCAACTCCCATTTCCTTATCTTTTATTTTAGCATAGACATACAACGCTTACAAGGGGAATAGCCCGCTGCTTCCAGTGCTTTCAGCGTCTCTGTCACCTCTTTTTTGTTGTTTGCCTTGATGTCTGCCACGCTGCTGCACGATGGCAAATGGATCTTTTTGGTATTTTCATTTAACACGTAAACCGCCGGTTTATTTCCTGTCTCCTCCAGGTCAGTCTGTTCCGTGAGCGTTTCTTCTTCCTCGGATAAGCCATTTTCTCCCGTTTCTTTTTGGGTAGAAAAAGTAATCGTTTTTCCGTCTGAGTGTGCCAGAATACTCCCCTGTTCATCGGTGCGGTAAGTCCGGATCCCCTCCTGTTTTAAAAGGGAAAGTACTTTCTTATGAGGATGACCGTATACATTGTCCTTCCCGCAACTGATCACAGCATAGGAAGGAGAAACCGCACGGACATATTCTTTTAAGTTTGCCCCTGCGCTCCCGTGGTGTGCCACCTTATATACATCTGCGTGAAGATCCATCTTCTGTTCTAAGATCGCACGTTCTTCTGTTTCTTCCGCATCCCCACTGAATAAAAAGCTGGTATTTTCATAGGTCACCCGGAGAACAATGGAAGAATTGTTTGCATCCTCCGTTTCTGTAACGGGACCGGCTACTAAAATATCCGCTGCACCAAGAGAATACTGCTCTCCCGCCTTTACACTTTTTCGTTTGATCTGCTTTTCCTTTACCACATCAACAACATCCCGATACGTCTTCGTATCCTTTTTGCAATCCGGCATAAATAACTGTTTGCAGGGAAACTTATACAAAATAACATCCAACCCGCCGATATGATCGGCATCAGGATGCGTTCCAACTACATAGTCAAGCTCCTTGATCCCCTGTTTTCTTAAGTAGAGCTGCACTGTCGTACCCATATTATTGTTTCCTGCATCAATGAGCATGGCATGCCCGTCACAGGTAATAAGGGTGGCATCTCCCTGCCCCACATCAATAAAATGTACCGCAAGTCCTTCTGTTTGTTCCTGTGCGATCGCTCCTGCCTGCGTCGATGCATCCGACACAGGAAGTGCCCCCCGTTGCCCGGCACAGCCTGTTATAAAAAAGAGCAGGCAAAACATAAGTGCCACTCGTTTCCCTGCTCTGATCACTGCATTTTTCTTCATTTCCGATCCTTCCTAAAAGCTCTTGATCGTATCAGACTCCTCTTCTCCAATCTGCTCGATCCCTTTGATCTGTGCATCATAAGAAAAGTTGTCATTGACCCGGATGGTCACAATATCTCCGACCTTGTGTCCCATCAATGCCTTTCCCATTGGAGAAACATTGCTGATCTTTCCCGCCATTACGTCCTCCCGCAATGTCGTTACGATCTTATAGGTTTCTTCTACCTCATCATCCGGAATATAGATCGTTACTTTTGTATTTAATGTTACAGCCTCCCGGTCAGTGGATTCCTCAATGATCTTAGCCGTGCGTATCATACGCTCCAGATAGCGGATCCTGCTCTCATTTTTGTTTTTTTCCTTTTTCGCTGCATAATACTCAAAATTCTCACTCAAGTCCCCTTGTGCTCTTGCTTCCTTCACATGCTCCAGCAGCTCATGGCGAAGTGTTACCTTACGGTACTCGATCTCCTCTTCCATTTTCGCAATATCACTTCTGGTCAGTTCATCGTACATATTCTCCACTCCTTTTCAAAAAAGAGGATGCCTGTCACATCCTCTTATCTTTCTTATTGACTAGCCAAGCTGTGCAAGTCGTTCTTCCACCTGCTTCAACATATCTGTATATTTGGCAAGCTTCGTTTTCTCTTCTTCAATCTTTGCAGCCGGGGCTTTTGCCACAAACCGCTCGTTAGAAAGCATACCCTCGCATCGCTTGATCTCACCCTGCAAACGTTTCTGTTCTTTCTTTAAACGCTCCAGCTCTTTTTCAATATCCACAAGATCTGCAAATGGCATATATACCACTGCCTGTGGGATCACAGTAGATACCGCATCGTCTGCAATACCGTTCTTATCACTTTGTACCAATACCTCTGAAGCATAGGCAAGAGTCTGGAAGAATACCTTTCCTTTCTCAAATGTATCTCTTACATTAGCATCCTCGGATACAACGTATACCGCTGCCTTACGGCTCGGTGCAACGTTCATTTCCGCACGGAGGTTACGGATGTTACGCACAGCATTCTTCATCAGCTCTACATCCGCCTCTTCCTTCTCAAAGTTCCACTCCTCTTTATATACCGGCCAGTCAGAGATCATAATAGACTCTTCCTGATCCTGTAAATTACAAAAGATCTCCTCTGTGATAAATGGCATATATGGGTGTAACAGCTTTAAGGAAGTGATCAGCACCGTATTGAGTGTCCAGAGTGCTGCTGCCTTGGTCTTATCATCCTCATTATAAAGACGTGGTTTTACCATCTCAATGTACCAGTCACAGAACTCTTCCCAGATGAAGTCGTTCAGCTTGGTCACAGCAATACCGAGCTCGTATTTTTCCATGTTATCAGTCACTTCTTTTACCAGAGAATTGGCTTTAGAAAGGATCCATTTATCTGCATCGGTAAGATCTGCAACTGACACATGGGAGAAATCTTCTTTTTCCATGTTCATCATAATGAAACGGCTGGCATTCCATACTTTGTTTGCAAAGTTACGGCTTGCCTCCACTCTCTGCCAGTAAAAACGCATGTCATTTCCCGGTGCATTTCCGGTGATCAAAGTCAGACGCAGCGCATCTGCACCATATTTATCAATGACCTCTAATGGATCGATACCATTGCCCAGTGACTTACTCATCTTGCGTCCCTGATCGTCACGAACAAGTCCGTGGAACAATACCGTGTGGAATGGCAGCTTTCCAGTATGCTCAATACCGGAAAATACCATACGGATCACCCAGAAGAAAATAATGTCATATCCGGTAACCAGAACATCCGTCGGATAGAAATACTCGTAATCCTCTGTCTTTTCCGGCCAGCCCAATGTAGAAAATGGCCACAGAGCAGAAGAAAACCAGGTATCCAAAGTATCTTCATCCTGTACAAAGTGATTCTTGCCACACTTCGGACATACGCCCGGTGCTTCTTTGGCAACTACCACTTCACCACAATCCTGGCAGTAGTATGCCGGAATCCGGTGTCCCCACCAGAGCTGACGGGAAATACACCAGTCGCGGATATTGTCTAACCAGTTATAATACGTTTTATTCATACGCTCCGGAATCAGTTTTAACTCTCCGTTCTTCACTGCTTCCATCGCAGGCTTTGCAAGCTCTTTCATTGCCACAAACCACTGTGGCTTGATCATTGGCTCTACCACTGATTTACAACGGTCATGTGTACCAACGCTGTGCTCGATCTCTTCTACCTCGCCCAATAATCCGAGTGCATCCAGATCCTTAAGCATTGCTTCTCTTGCTTCATAGCGATCCATTCCTGCATATTTGCCACCGATCGCTGCAATCGTTCCATCATCATTCAACATATTGATCTCTTCCAGATTATGACGTTTTCCTACCTCATAATCGTTTGGATCATGCGCCGGAGTGATCTTTACAACACCGGTTCCTTTTTCCATATCTGCATGTTCATCTGCAATGATCGGAATCTGACGGTTAGTCAGCGGAAGCTCTACCATCTTGCCGATCAGATCCTTGTAACGCTCATCCTCTGCATTGACAGCAACGGCACTATCTCCAAGCATTGTTTCCGGACGTGTCGTTGCAATCTCCAGCATACGTCCTTCTTCCCCGACAACCGGATAGAAAATATGCCAGAAGTGACCCTTCATATCCACATGCTCCACCTCAGCATCACTGATCGAAGTCTGGCACACCGGACACCAGTTGATCAAACGGGAACCTTTATAAATGAGCTTTTTATCATATAAACGTACAAAGACATCTTTGACAGCTTCAGAGCAGCCCTCGTCCATCGTAAAACGCTCTCTGTCCCAGTCAGCAGAAGAACCCAGCTTCTTTAACTGGTTGATGATACGTCCACCGTACTCTGCTTTCCAGTCCCATGCACGCTCTAAAAATCCTTCTCTTCCAAGATCTTCTTTATCAATGCCCTGCTCCTTTAAGGAATTTATGATCTTCACCTCTGTGGCAATGCTGGCGTGATCCGTACCCGGCTGCCATAATGCATTATAGCCCTGCATTCTCTTAAAACGGATCAAAATATCCTGCATCGTATTGTCTAATGCATGTCCCATATGAAGCTGGCCTGTAATGTTTGGAGGCGGCATCACGATCGTAAATGGTTTCTTGCTGCGATCTGCCTCCGCGTGGAAATACCCTTTATTCATCCATTTCTGATAGAGTCTGTCCTCAATCTGCTGTGGATCATAATTTTTTTCAAGTTCTTTACTCATGGTGTTTCGTCCTTCCTGTTTTTTGCAATATCTTCCGCCATTATACCCCTTATTGCATTTGAAATCAAGGCTTGCTAAAGCCGGATATGATAGGGTTCTAAAATCCTTTGTACCTGCATAGCAGTTTCCGGATTCTTTTGCATGACATCCCTGATAGCCTCCACGGAGGCATCCATCATATCCTCCTCAATTTCCATTTCCTCTCTGAGTTTCTGACGTCTTCCATTCAGATGATGTGTCACCTCCACCATCTCCCGGCTGTCGAGCAAGGCCTCCGGCTGGGTAAGCCAGATATCCGCATCATGTACCCCGACATGTCCAAGCAGTTTCAAAAGCAGGGCACCATAGTGATCCAGCTCTCTGGAAGAATGTTTGTATTTTTCTTCATTTTCCAATGTCTGCTGATAAAGCTGCCACATATAAAGCAGTTCTCTGGCACTTCCGACATTGTATTTTTCATACATATAATCCAGTGTGGCGGTATTGTTGACCCATTTTAATTTTACTCGATTGATAAATTTCGCCGCACGCATCTGCTGTTTTCTACAGTATGCCAGTGCATAATTGACATTGCGATAACGTACAAAGCAGCTTGTTCCGGCTACTGCAACAAAAAAGAGCAGACATAAAAATACCAGCCGGATGTCAAAAATATACTGCGTATAGAAAAATCCGATCCCTGCTGCCACGATCACTGCCAGAAACAAAACAGAGATAATGATCATTTTCAGATTGTGCAGTTTTTCCAGATAATATTTTTCTTCGTATTTTAAATTGACCCGTTCTTCTTCAAGTTTTTGAAGGTCGGAGCGGATATCCTGCTGGTACGCCTCCTGCTCCTGCATCTGTTTGATCCCTTCCGGGATCTCATGCTCATGTAGCTGCATAAAACGAAACTGAAGCTGTGTGAGTGCTCTGCTTTCGTCCTGCATATCTTTGCGGTCTTTTGCCACTTCGTTGAGCTTATAGGCAACCGCCTGCACGCGCTCCCGCTCCTCCCCGGTCATCTGATCCAGCAGCTGGATATCGGTCAAATAAGCCGTTACCTGCTCATATTCTGTTTTTTTCTGCTGCAGGTTTCTGGTGCAGTCGATCACCTGCTCGCAATAATCTTCCACGGTAAGCTCTTTTTTCTGGATCCTCTTTTTGACGAACTCTTTTCCTTCCTCCTGCAACACCTGCGTGTCGACAAGGAGCTGTTCCTCTGTTTGTTCCCGGATCTCTTCACTCTTTTTCCGTTTAAAGCCCTGAAACCGCTGTTTCATTTTTTTCATGATTGCCATATCAAACCTCGTTTATGTTGTCTCCCTGCGATACTCTTCCTTCCACGAGAGGATCATTTGCTCTGCGGCATCTTTTGCCCGTTTTTCCTGTCCATATGCAACATCCTCCGTCAGCTTTTCTCCTTTTTTCCACTCTTCGGAAGAAGTGTAGCTTTCTTCACTCTGACGGTATTCAAACAAGATCCTGTCATAGGTTTCCTTCGCTACCCCCAAACGTTCACACTCCTGCTGTGCTTTTTCATATTGCTGTAGCAAAAAGAAGATCGTCAGATAACAGCTAAGTGTCACATCATTGGGAGCGCACTCATACGCCTTCAAAAAGCAGTCAGAAGCTGCTGTCAGCTCAAAATTTTTAGAAAGAGCCACTCCCTTGTTATGGTAAATGCTTCCGGTAAGCTCCTGATCCATCTCTTCCGTCTTTAAGATCGCATCATAAAGGCGGATCGCTCTGACATATTTTTGAAAACTCAAAAAGCTGTCCGCCTGTTTTTTCAACTGGAGTGCCTTCGGAAGCTTTGCCTCCTCCTTTACTTGTTCAAAGAAAAGCGCAACCTCCTGTTTGCTATAATAATTGGCCGCCTGTAAAAAACAGCGAAGATAGGAAAGCAGATCCGCTTCTTCCTCAGCAAGGCTGCCAAGCTCCTCAGCAAGTGCCTCCATCCCCAGTTTTTCCTTTACCCACTGACGGAATTCACTGCCCAATATTTCATAGGAGATCATCGATGGATGATGGAAAATGTAATAGCAGACTTCCTCATAGGAATACACCGGAATCCTTGTATTTACAAAAATATACGGTGCTGTCGCTTCCTTTGTCTCACAATAGATGGCATGTCCCATACTTATGCCCCTTTCTTCTATGGTAATTGAAATTCCTTCACGTACATTTTACCGGTCGTCGGATATAATGCACCAAAGCCTTTGTCTTCAATACAGATCTCTCCGCGTTTGGCATCCAGATACCGCACACTGATCTTAAGCTTTGTCGTTTTCGGCGGTCGCTTCGGAAGTCCTTTGATCTCAATGATCTCCTTGACCATCTCATTCGTTCCCCGGTGGTACATATCAATTTCTATCCGGTTGGTATCATCTAAGAAAATACAGGCACTTCCCGTCAGGGCAAACCATTCCTGTTCCCCTAATGCGATCGGCGCGATCTGCTCTCTTCCCTGATAAAGCACCTTAACTCCGATATCGTAATGAATAATACCGGGAGCTTCGACATAAATGTTTCCGTCACTGTTGATCGCAGCTGAACCACTCTGCGCCGCCAGACAGGCACCATTGACACACATATTCTGCCCCATAAAAACACGTCTTGACTGGCACAGATTTCCAGCCGCCCGGTCAAGCCAGTCCTGTTCAAAACCTTCCCCTAACAGATACACACCGGATACATTCTTACTTCTGCCACGGAATGCATTTTTACAGATCTGGGAAAAGGCAATATCCTTCTCCTCTGCCTCTGCCGACATCGGCGGCATGGTATCAAAGACTTCATCGGTCACGGATATCCGCATCGGACGCTGATAACGGTTTACTCCAATGCGCTTCAATGTCAGTCCTTTTTCCGTATATTCAAATATGCCCACTCCAAAATCCCAGATATTCGTCTCTTGTGAAAAGATATAAAACAGCGTTGCCATCGTAGGACTGACCAGCTCGATCTGTTCCCGTTTCAAATGCAGATATTTTGCCAGACGTTTCACCGCCTTTTGCAATTCCAGACCGGCAAACGGAGAGGTTATCACAACCTTCCTAAGCTTGGCAAGCTCCTTGCCAAAGCTCTGTTGCAGCTGGGTACAGACCATGACACAGAAAAGATCCGTTCCATCGTATTCCTGTCCACCAGCCACAGCAACCGTGCGGTCACCAATATGAGAAAGAAGATCGGTGTAAAATTCCCCTGCCTCTGACATATAATGTTCCGAAGCTTCTAACCCTGCGATCCACACATTTTCTTTCGACGAATAAAACAGATCCAGCGGATACTGCGTCATTTTCCCTCTGGAAGACTCCTTAACCTCCACCGACTCTTGTTTCTCCTCGTCAAAGTAACTGATTTCCATGTAATTTACTTGTAGATCAATTCCTATCGCTAAATTCTCCATATTCTACTCCTGCCTGTTTTATAACGGTGTCATATTATGATCGATCAGATACACATTTTTCTGGTATCGTTTTACCTTTTCATAAAATTCTTCCTGTTCCTCTTTCTCCGCCTTGATCAGTTCATTGATCATTGCAAAGCGGGATTCATTTATCCCCTGCAAATGCGTTTCTAACGGAAGCTTACTGCTCTCTATCCGCTTTGTTTCCCCATCATCCTCATCCGTCACATAATACACAAGTTCCTCGTCGTCAAACAGTACAAAATCTTTTACATAGTATCCGTCAAAATATTCCCGCATACGTTCGGAATAAGCCTGTGGACGCTTTGGCCCCTTGCGGTAATAATGGACATATACCTGATGCCCCGGCTCTCCCCGGTACAAAAGGTACGTTTTTAAATAAAGCTCTTTTGGAAGCTCTGCCACACCCTGAAAAGCTTTCATAAACGGGAAAACCATATCCTTTGCCGCAAGCTGCTGCATGGCGCTTTGAATTACCGTCTGGAATTTTAACCGGTCCTTTTCCTCTCTGGAAATCGCATGAAGCATAGCCGCAAGACAGAGTGGATGAGAAAAATGTCCTTCTTCAAAAGCACGCGTCCAAAGCTCTGTCATTTTCTTTGGTACAGCCTCGCCCTCAATAAAATAACGATATGCCATAATATTTAAATAAGCTTCCATCACAAATCGATTCGGCTGTTTTTTTGTGTAGGAAACAAATGCTTTCGTTACATTTGCATCGTACTCATCCGAAAGAATTGCCTGATGCACAATTCGTTCTTCTAAATTAAGCGTATCAAAATGCAGTTTTTCTGCTGCTTTATATATTGCGATCAGCTCCCGGTTGCCACCTTTGGCAAAACGGATCAGATATTTTAACACTGCCTCGCTATACTCTCCGGCATAAAATAACTCATATGCCATCGTCACCAGAAGCTCATCATAAGAAATCTCTTCCTGTTCTACAAACGCATTGCATAGTGACTTGACATAAGAAAGCGCAAGTCCATCATATCCATAAGTTGCAACTGCTGCCATAGCCATTTCATAAAGCTCCCGGTCGATCATGTAGGAAATCGCTAAATTGCGATTGTCCTCATCCAACGTTTTCAGATCGATCTTTAACAGGTAATCTTCAAAAATATCACCCTCGTATTGTTCATAATAATACTGCAGCACAGCAGCATTTAACTGTTTCCGATATTCTTCGGAAATCTCCTCTTTTTCGAGCAGTGTTTTATACACCTTGATCGTTTCATAATCTACTGTTCCTGCCTGCTTTGCATAATGAGCCAGCCGAAGCAGCACAGCAAAATTGGCAGGATCTGCTTCATAGCAATAAGGAAGCAGTTCTTCATCCTCCATCACCGGATACAAGGTAAATGGAACGGAACCCATATACCGGCGATTTTTACGATCCGACAGAGTGATATTGACATGCTCTGTCACCTGGTCTACATAAGCTACCCCGTCTTTTAACAGCACTTTCCCGGTCTGGTCAGACTCATCATAATTGACCAGTACCCATTCCATATTCGGGTTATCACATTCCAGACGCTGCTTAAACAAAACATTCGGAAGATATTTGGAAACAGCCGCCAATAAAGACGGTTCCTTTAAAAACTCTCGATATAACACGATCAGATGATCGCTGACTGTTCCCATTTCCACCTGCTTGCAAAGGAAACGTTCTATGGCCTCCTTATATTCCTCAAAGGAAGAACCATACTCCTGCCGGTTCACTAAAACATTGGCATAAAGATATGATAACTGTTCTTCGCTTAAACGACGCTCCTCATGCGTAAAATAGAGCACAACCTGCTTTGGCAGCACCGGATATCCATCTTTTGGCAGACTCTTCATATAACATTCCATCAACCCTAACAGACGCAGAGAATGTTCTACTCCTAAAGCATAATACCGGTGGTACCGGCTTTCTACCTTTCTGCCCTTCATGAGAATACGACAGATTGCTTCTAACAACTCTTCCTGTGGCTTTTGTTCATACAACAGACGCAGGATCTTAAACACTTTTTCATGATATACAGTCACACCTGGTACGATCGCGATGAAGCGGTTTCTGACCTCCTCATTGAGACAGCCTTTCCGGAATCCCCAATATAGTGCAGTCAGATCAAACTCCGTAATATCACGGATCATATTCGGATATTCATTATAAAGCTCACATGCCTCATAATAAAGCATCGGACTGTTACAGCCGCGCTCATAAAGTCTGGAAAAATCCTGATAGATCAGCTCTTTTTCTTCCACATAATCCTCATCCAGATACATCATCATAAAGAATAACAAAAATTCTTTTGGATGTGTCACATAACTGTCCCGGATCTGTCTGACTGCCGCTTTGATCACATCACGATCCTTTTTATAAAGCGCAAGCAGATACACATAATAGCAGCTGCCTACCACGTCCCCCAGCATCCGTTCCCGATACTTATCAATCGTTTCTATTTCCTGTTCAATACGTACCGGTTCTTTTCTCATAATGTACATATGAAGCCGGAGCAGACGGTACCAGTGGTGATTAAGATCGAATTTCATCAATTCATTGCAGCATTCAATAGACTGTCTGGTGTATTCCTGTAATGTCATCTTGCCGCTGCGATAATTTAAATAATCTGTAAGGAGCTGCTTTTGATAGGTTTTCTTCAAATGCATCGGAGAAAACATCATCTCCAGCGGTGTCCGCTCTTTCGCACTGCTCTTCTTCGGGCGGATCTGAAGCTCAATCTCAAAGGTTTCATAGGCAGTATTTATGATAAGCGGGATCTGACACTGCTTCGCTGGAAGCTGGTCAATGCTGATCACAATCGGGATCACCGCTTCATTTCCCACAAAATCATCTTTGGAAAGAATCGTTTTCCCAATGAAAACACAGGAATATCTGCAGCTGATCTGAGCATCAACATATCCAAAGCCCTCTTTTTTGATCACAACATCCTTTGCGACATCTTCCTTCTGGTATACTACACTGATCGCCTGTCTTTTCGGCTTTAATAAAACTCGTTCTTTTTCTCCGGCAGTGATCAGAAATTCATCCATTGCCTGTGACACAGAGGAACTTTTACGCAGTGATTCATAAATCCGACGGTAGTTGGCAAGTAATGGTCCCTGACATAACAGGGAAATAAAATCCTTGTGTGAAAACAAATGCAGGGCTTCCTCGTAGTTCTCACTGGCAAGCTTTGCAAATTCCTTAAGATCAGAGATTTTCCTCTGTCCACAGAGCATGTAACGCGGCACCACCTGGTACTGATATGGCAGATCATACTCCCCTCCATTGGTCAGAATATGAAATGCTCCTATGATCGTCTCCCCTGCCTTCATGCCCTTTGCCGTCACCTCGAAGGATACCGTATAGGAAGTCGTTGCAAATGCTCCCTCTGTCATCCGGATCCGATGATCAAACACCTCGACATTCCCAGTGATCGGACGTTCATTTTCAGATGCGATCACAAAGCTTCCCTGAAGGTTCTCCCCTTCCATGATCTCTCCCTGAAGCTCCTCTGCGGAAAATTGGATCTTTGGATTTACTATGGTATGAAATTCACATTTGGAATATGCTCTTACTTTCTCCTGCACACTGCACCACCCATTCCCTCTATCCACATTTACGATAAAGTCTATAATAGAACTATTATAACAATTTTTGTCATAATTTAAAAGATGCCAGGACATTTTTTTACCGGCACCTTTTAAATCGCCATAACAAAAAAGGACACGCTCTTACGCGTGTCCTCTGTTATTTTATAATGTGCCGCCAAGTGGACTCTTTCTCATAATGATATCATCTCTTCCCGGTCCGTTAGAAACCATCGTGATTGGATATCCAATCTCTTTCTCAATGAACTCAATATAGTTTTTACAGTTCTCCGGAAGCTCTTCGTAATTCTTAATACCACGAATATCGCATTTCCAGCCCGGAAGCTTCTTTAAGATCGGTTTACATTTCTCTAATTTCCAAGTAACAGGGAAGTCTTTGATCTCCTCACCGTCAAGCTCATAGCCTACACACACCGGAATCTCATCCAGATAGCCCAGTACATCAAGTACAGTAAATGCGACATCAGTTGCACCCTGCATACGGCAACCATATTTGGAAGCCACACAATCGAACCATCCCATACGACGTGGACGGCCGGTTGTTGCACCAAACTCACCACCGTCACCGCCACGGCGTCTTAATTCATCTGCTTCATCACCAAAGATCTCACTGACAAATGCACCTGCACCAACAGCGGAAGAATATGCTTTACATACTGTTACGATCTGCTTGATCTCATATGGTGGAAGACCTGCACCGATCGCACCATATGCTGCTAATGTAGAAGAAGAAGTTACCATTGGATAAATACCGTGATCCGGATCCTTCATGGAACCTAACTGTCCCTCTAATAAAATAGTCTTTCCATCCTTTAAAGCATTGTGCAGATATAAAGAAACATCACATACATATGGAGCGATCATATCACGATACTCATGCAACGTGTTGATCAGCTCTGCTTTATCTATAGCCGGTTTATGGTACAAATGTGTCAGCATAATGTTCTTTAACTCTACGACACGGTCTACCTTCTCTACCAAAGTAGCCTCATCAAATAATTCACTTACCTGAAAACCGATCTTGGCATATTTGTCAGAATAAAATGGAGCAATACCGGATTTCGTTGAACCAAACGACTTTCCACCCAGACGTTCCTCTTCATACTGATCAAATAAAATATGATACGGCATAACAATCTGCGCACGGTCTGACACTAAGATCTTTGGAGCCGGTACTCCCTGATCTACAATAGACTTGATCTCGTTAAACAGGACCGGAATGTTTAATGCTACACCGTTACCGATAATGCTGGTCGTATGATCATAAAATACTCCAGACGGTAAGGTATGCAGGGCAAATTTACCATAATTGTTTACAATGGTATGACCTGCATTGGCTCCACCTTGAAATCTTACAATAATGTCGGATTCCTTCGCCATCATATCTGTAATCTTACCCTTGCCTTCGTCGCCCCAGTTCGCACCTACGATTGCTTTTACCATTTGTTCAGCCTCCTAAAGAGAGTCCTATGCGGACTACTAACTCATAATTTATTACTTTTTTTGCATGTGGTCACACACACTTTAGTAGAATAGCATAGTAAAACCTAAAAAGCAAGGGATTTGGTAAAAGAAATCATTCTGCTTTATTTCTTTGCAGCTTTCTTTTTAGATGTTTTTATCGCTTTTAATTTGGCTGTAGCAGAATACTTTCCATACACCTTTGCTCCTGTGGAGTCGTAGCAAAATGCACGATAGCGCATCCGATACGCTACTTTCTGCTTCCATCTGGTTACCAAAAAGGTAGCTTTTGACGCTTCCACTTTATATTTTTTCCCATTTTTCGCCCAGTACTGAAACTCGTAGCCCTCTGCTCCCTTTACTGTTTTCCCCGTCAACTTCAAGCACACCCCCAGCTTACGGGAGAGGCTTGCTTTTTTTGCGGCCTTCACCGTAACTTTTTTCCATCTTGCAGTAAGAAACATGTCATTGGTCACATTGGAAGGAATGACGGTGATCATTTTTCCGGTTGTTTCACAAAACCATCCATCAAACTGATACCCTTTTCGTCTGGCATCATAGATCGGCTTTGCCTCATCAGCATAATGGGTTGTCACCGGATTAGTCAGATTTTTTTTGCCACCGGCATAATTATAGTGAATCGTATAGGTATCCTGCTGCCATTTGGCATACAGATCAACCCCTTCCTCCGAATAGGAAACCGAAGTATGGCTGCTTCCATAAAACATGGCATTGTCATACCAGCCAAGAAACGTATAGCCCTTTTTTGTTGCCGGAAGCAGAGACACCGTCGTCGATTTTTCCACCTCTGTCGGATTTGCCGCATTGCTGCCTCCATTTAAATGATAGGAGATCACTGCACTTTTGGCAACCGCATCATAGGACACGGCATCCTGAAATACCACAGGGGATTTCGCTGCTTTTGCCCCCACTGCTCCATTTGCCGACAAAAATCCGGCAATCAAAAGCCCTAGCAATATCGTTTGTTTTCTTAGATATTTCATCATTTTCCTCTTTTCTTACTGCTTCTTTTCCATGATGTCAGGGGTGACCTGATCTGTTGTCGCCGCTCTTGCCCCATACAATCTTGCTGTTTCCACCAATTCCTTGGTATTTAAGGTAAAACATTCTAATGGAATCTGTGCATCTCCAAGCATCTGAAGGATTTCCAGCGGATAGGAACCGGTAAATTTTGCATCCAGAAAAACTTCATTTGTTCCATTTTTAAGTTCCAGCACCTTGTCCACACTTGCTTCATCAAGTGTATTACTCAATACTCCAAGTCGTGCTTGCGGCAATAACTCTGCCACACTTTGCAATGATACTTGCTGGAAACTGATGAAAGTGGTTTTCTCTCCCATTCCATAATACTTTACCAGCTCCGCGATCAAGCGGCACTGTTCATAGTACCAGTCTCCCTTTAATTCAATGTAACAGTTCATACCGCTTTCCCTGCACCAGGACAGGAATTCATCCAGACGCACGATCTTAACATTCTTATACTCTTTTCCAAAATAAGCACCAAAATCAAGATTTTTGCACTGCTCATAAGTCAGCGCACTAAGCTTTACATTTTCCAAAGCCTGGCTGGTACGGTATACTGTAGCATCGTGTAGCAGAACCGGGACATTGTCTTTGGTAAAACGGACATCCGTTTCCACATATTCATAGCCCTCTTCCTGTGCCTTTTGGAACGCCTGCATTGAATTCTCCGGTGCTCTTGCACTTCCCCGGTGGCTGACCAGACGCACCGCATCGGCTTCCTGTTGTCCATTCACTACCTGTACCGTCATTTTCGTTTCCATGTCCTGATACACTACTGATATGACTGTTTCTCCTACGCCTTTTGCCGTCACTATGCCGTTTGACACAGTAGCAACCGAAGGATTGCTGGAACGAAACACAATATGCTCAGGCGGTATCGTAGACGGTGTCACCGAATACGGGATAGTATAACTGTCACCACATGCCAGTTTCTTATAGATACAATGAAAATAAAAGTCCTTCGTTGCATTGATATAAGACTGCTCCACCGTGATCACGGTTACTGTTTCCTGATAAGTGTGACCATGGTACTTCATCGTGATCGCTGCCTCACCCTTGCCTACTGCATAAAGCGTACCATTTTGATCAACCGTCATAACCGAAGGATTCGAAGAATGAAACATAACCTTGCTCGTTGCTCCTGTTAAAGAAATTGTTCCATGCTCACCTACGACATAAAGCTTCTTACTGATCTTAGAAGAAAGCTTTTCGATCACAACCGGACATTTTACGATCTTCGTTTTTCCTGTGATCTTAATGGTTGTCTTGCCAGTCTTTTTTCCGGTTACCACACCTTTTTTCGTAACCCCGGCCTTTCCCGGCTTGAGACTTTTTATAGAAAGACTTAAAAAACCTTTCTTTGCTTCCTTTTTTAACTGTGCCGGAACCTCCAGCTGTTTTTTCTCCTGAAGAGTAAGGTAAATACTTTTACCCTTAACCACTTTTTTCTTTATTTTCTTTGCTTTCTTTTTCTTTTTCGCCCCTGTTTCTACTGCACTTGCACCATTTTTATACATGGTTGTCTGTTTCTTCACAACACTGCTATAACTTCCGGTACAAAGCACACCGCAGGAATCATATGCCATACTACGCACCCGCACATAATAGGTCGTTCCTTTGATCAACGCCGGAGTCGTATAATTACCCTTGGTAAGCTGCGTCACGGTATCTGCCTTTTTAAATGCCGCTCTTTTGGAATACTGCACCTCATACCACTCGGCAGTCGCTTTTTTCGCAAAAGAAATGGCGAGCTTTTTCCCGGACTTTACGCGCACCTTTACCCCTCTCACAGCTGCCTGACTGATCTTCGTCCATTTCGCATACAAATGCTGATTGGTCGAAAGGCTGGCACTCCACGAGTTGACCCGCCTGGTTAATCCCGCATCTAAATACCAGCCGTCAAACCGATAACCGCTCCGCTTTGGCTTGACAAGCAATACCTCTCCTGCCCCTGCCTGATAAGAAATTGGATTGGAAGCTACATTTTTACCTTCTTTCAAATGGTAACGCAGACTATAGTTCCAATCATCTGTTGTCACAGTCAGGATCTTTCTGATTCCTCCTGCCTGCATCTTCTCCTTTTCTTTATAACGGATCGCAATCTCATAGGCAGTATGAACCTCAAGTCCAAAAAAGAGATTATTGTCCTGCCAGCTAAATTCCTTCTCTTCTTTCGCTTTTCGGATGCCATATTCCAAATCACCGGCTTCTTTATTCACCCAGAGACTTGTTGCTCCTTTAAAAAGGAGAACCGGAGCCGGAGCAGTCTTCCCCTCATACGGTTTCTTTTTATCAGCATCTTTGCTGGCATCTTTACTCGCATCTCTGCTTACATCCCCGCTGGCATCTTTACTCGCATCAAAAGAAGCCTCCCCACTGGCATCCTTTGATGTGCTCAAAGACGTTGTGACGGTATCCCCTTCCTGCTGTGCATAAGAAGTGGTGGGACAAACCAGTGACAACAACATCACCGCTATTAATATGTAACTGATACGTTTCATGTCTATTCGCTCCCAACTATGTTTTTTCTTATTCTAACTCAGATAAGTGAGAAAAAAGTTAAGTCCCCGAAGCAGCTTCGAGGACTTTCATCATGTTTTGTTTTATCCGTATTATACGTTGATCTGTGCAGTCATACCAAGCAGCTCTGCATTGGCATCCAGAACAGGCTGTACTACTTCCTCAATAAACTCTTTGGTCTGCTCCGGTGCTCTTCCCACAAAATTCTTCGGTTCCAGCAATGCTTCAATCTGTTCCTTGCTCATTCCAAATGCCGGATCCTTTGCAATACGATCTACCAGATCGTTCTCTTTTCCTTCTTTTTTCACAACGGCACCTGCCTCCATGGAGTAGGTACGGATCTTTTCATGCAGCTCCTGTCTGTTTCCGCCGGCAGCTACTGCATCCATCATGATATTCTCTGTTGCCATAAACGGAATCTCTTTCATAAAACGCTGCGTGATTACTTTGTCGTATACCACAAGTCCATCCACCACATTGAGGTACAGATCCAAAATACCATCTATTGCTAAAAATGCCTCCGGAATAGAGATACGCTTATTGGCAGAATCATCTAACGTTCTCTCAAACCACTGAGTTGCAGTTGTGATCGCCGGATTTAACGCATCTACCATCACATAATTGGCCAATGACGCGATACGCTCGCTGCGCATTGGATTTCTCTTATAGGCCATTGCGGAAGATCCGATCTGATTCTTCTCAAATGGTTCCTCAATCTCTTTCAAATGCTGCAACAGACGAATATCATTGGAGAATTTGTGCGCACTCTGTGCAATACCACTCAACACATTCAATACTCTGGCATCAACTTTACGGGAATAGGTCTGTCCGGATACCGGATAGCATCCCTCAAATCCCATCTTCTCAGCAATCTTTCCATCAATCTTTCGAACAGTCTCATGATCTCCGTGGAACAGCTCTAAGAAAGAAGCCTGTGTTCCGGTCGTTCCCTTAGAACCAAGCAGCTTCTGCTGTCCGATCATGTACTCCAGATCGCTTAAGTCAAGCATCAACTCCTGCAGCCATAATGTAGCACGTTTTCCGACTGTCGTTGGCTGCGCCGGCTGAAAATGCGTAAATGCTAACGTAGGAAGATCCTTGTACTGCATAGCAAATTTACTTAATTCATTGATCACATTTAATAATTTCTTTCGCACCAGCTTCATGGCCTGTGTCATCACGATCACATCGGTATTATCTCCCACGTAACAGCTTGTTGCACCAAGATGAATAATTCCGGCAGCCTTTGGGCACTGCACACCGTAAGCGTACACATGGCTCATAACATCGTGGCGTACTTCTTTTTCCCGCTGCTTGGCAACATCGTAATTAATGTCATCTGCATGCGCCTTTAATTCTTCAATCTGCTCATCGGTAATACGTGGTTTTCCATCGCTTCCGGTAAGTCCTAACTCTTTCTCTGTCTCTGCAAGAGCGATCCAGAGTTTTCTCCATGTTTTAAACTTCATGTCCGGGGAAAAAATGTACTGCATCTCCTTGCTGGCATAGCGTTCACATAATGGGCTTACATACTTGTCGTTACTCATCTTTCTTTCTCCTTTTTTCTATTTTTCATATTCTCCACGAATATCCTCTTTGGGCGGCTCCATTGGATACGTTCCGGAAAAGCATCCTTCACAGAAATCCAGTCCCGGTGCCAATTCCTTTAACCGGTCAAGATTCAGATATCCAAGGGTATCCGCTCCAATGATCTTACAGATCTCATTGACCGTCCGGTTATGAGCGATCAACTGATCCTCACTTGGAATATCGGTTCCAAAATAACACGGATGCAAAAATGGTGGGGAACTGATCCGCACATGCACCTCTTTGGCTCCGGCTTCCTTCAACATTCCTACGATACGGTCACTGGTCGTTCCTCTTACGATGGAGTCATCGATCATAATAACGCGTTTACCTGCCACGGCTTCCTTTAACACATTCAGCTTTACGCGCACACTCGACTCCCGGTTGCTCTGCTTTGGTTTAATGAACGTCCGTCCTACATAAGTATTTTTTACAAATGCCGTTCCATAAGGAATTCCGGATTCTAAAGAATAACCGAGTGCTGCCGCATTGCCGGATTCCGGTACACCAACCACCAGATCAGCCTCTACCGGCGAATCCTTTGCCAGACAACGTCCCGCAATGATCCTTGAATCAAATACACTGACTCCATCAATATAACTGTCCGGTCTTGCAAAATAAATATATTCAAAAATACATCTTCCCTGTGTTTTGATACACATGGAAGTATCAGATTCTATTCCTTTTGGAGAAATCGTCACGATCTCGCCCGGCATCACATCCCGGACAAACTCCGCACCGATCGTATCCAGCGCACAGCTTTCTGAAGCAAGCACATATGCATTGTCCCGCTTTCCAATACAAAGTGGCTTAAACCCGTAAGGGTCTCTCGCACCGATCAATTTTCTGGGACTCATCACGATCAGGGAATATGCTCCTTTGATCTTATTCATTGCCCGTGCAACCGCTTCTTCTACAGTGGCTGTATTGATCCGCTGTCTTGCGATATGATAAGCGATGACCTCGGAGTCGATCGTCGTCTGAAAGATTGCTCCGGTATAAGCTAGTTCTTCCCGCAGCTCATTTGCATTGATCAGATTACCATTATGCGCAAGTCCCAGTGTTCCTTTTACATAATTTAAAACAAGAGGCTGTGCATTCTCGATCGTACTTGCTCCTGCCGTAGAATAACGGACATGTCCAACCCCGATATTCCCTTTTAATTTTGTAAAATCATCCGGTTCAAATACCTCATGTACCAGTCCCATACCCTTTTTCGTTTGCACCACACCTTTCGGTCCCTCGGTATCAGAAACCGCAATACCGCAGCTCTCCTGTCCCCGGTGCTGTAATGCAAATAGTCCATAATAAATACTGGCTGCTACATCATTTCCATCAAAATCATACATGCCAAAGACGCCGCATTCTTCATGTGCTTTGTCATTCTCAAAATTTGTGCCCATAAGAATCTCCTTTTTTTGATAAATGAAATCACCATTACTTATTTTAACACCTGTCCTTTCAATTGGAAAGAGCCGGCCTTAAATTCTAACTATTTCATAAAATATGGCAGAAATGTGGCAAAATTCTGGTATTATTTACCCTGTTTCTCCTGCTCTCCGATCTTCTCATAACTGTTCTGACTGGCTTTGATCACGATCTGTGAATCCAGGGGCAAAATGCCAAGCTTTAGTTTTAAACGGATGATCCGACGCACTGCCGCCTGAATCCGCTCTTTCTTTACCGTCCCCTTTTTCACAGCATCCAGAAGTCCGTCGTATGCCTCTTCCAGATCATCCGGTGAAAGGATCATATCCACTCCGGCATTGACACAGTTGACTGCTACTTCTTTGGACGTATACTGTGTCGTGATCGTACGCATATTCATGGTATTGGTCATAACAACCCCGTCAAATCCTAATTCCTCGCGCAATACACTGTTTACCCATACCTTTGACATGCAGGCAGGCTTTGTATCTCCCGTCACCAGACTGCTCGCTGTCTGTGACATCATCACAACCTGTGCACCTGCCTTGATGCCGGACTGAAACGGAAGGAAATCTTCACTTCTAAGCTGTTCGATCGAACGGGTCAGATTTGCAGCGCTGATCCTGGTATCAGAAGAAGCAGAGCCCTGCCCCGGAAAATGCTTTAAAGTCACACCGATCCCCTGTGACACCATTCCTTTCACCTGTGCTTTTACTACCTTTGCCACTGTTTTGGCATCAGAACCGTAAAGCCGGCTGCCAAGTTCGGCTACTGCAGAGCTTTCCGGTTCCGTGGACGCAGCAAGATCACAGACTGGTGCCAGATCCAGATTGATCCCCAGATCTAAAAGCTCCGCTGCCATCGTTTCTCCGTTCTTCCGTACCTGATCGGTATTCTGCATTGCTCCGAGTTCCTGTGCAGAAGGGTATGCAGAAAGTCCCATCTTCTTTTTAGAAGAAAGCGGACTCATCGTTCCTCCTTCTTCAGAAACAGCCAGAAAAAGCGGCAGGTTACTTTGCTTTTGCAGAGCAGATGTCAGTTTTTCCATCTGGCTCTTGCTTTTGGCATCAGAACCGTAAAGGACGATGCCCCCCACCGGATATAACTCCAGATTTTTCTTTATTTTGTTGGATAACGTTCCCTTTTTTATGCTTTTCTTTGATAAATCAAATGTTTTCAAATCCACCATAAACATCTGCCCGATCTGCTCATCTAACGACATGCCGTTTACAATATTCTCGACGATCGTATCGATCGTGGCATCGGATAATTCACTGATATCTGTCTCCGCATCAATATAAGAAATCGCACTGTCCGTCATCAGACTGCATCCGGACTGGGAAACAACCAGTAAAACACATAAAAACAGGAGAATCATTCTCTTTTTCACAGGAATCACCTCATTTGTTTTCAAACAGTTCTATTTTATCGTATCTAAGGCACAAAAACAAGTAGAAAGCACAGCACCTTATTTCTCACAATTTTTTTAGAAAATATGAACAAATTGTGTCTTTTTTTATGGTAATATTCCGTAATTTTTGATATAATTTAAGACAAGATTGCACAAGCAATAAAATAATAAAAAAAGGAGGTTCATTTTCATGTCTAATCCACTTGACAAGCGTAAGGCCAAACGGCTTCCGATCAAACTGGACTTAACGATCTCAGACCTGTTTTGTCAGGACAACGTAAAAGCGAGTATTGAAGAAGCGGATATCGAAGTATTTGACA
The DNA here is from genome assembly GCA_934317845.1 of uncultured Lachnospiraceae bacterium. Lineage (GTDB taxonomy): Bacteria > Bacillota > Clostridia > Lachnospirales > Lachnospiraceae > NC2004. The sequence continues at coordinate 17,028 of CAKRES010000022.1, read as the reverse complement.
TTTCTACCCGCGGTATCGGATTTTACAGCACCAGCGTCTTACCACTCAATTTCTATTTCAATGCAAAGATCATCCTCGGCGAACCGGACAATTTAGTCTACACCGTAGTGAAGATCGTGCGCATCCAGAAATTGGAGAACACGTTCGTCTATGGATGCGAATTTGTTGGTTTACCAGAGATTCTTCACCCGGCATTCAAAAAATACGAAGAGAGTCTTTCTGAGTAAGTAGTATGAATAATAAAAATAGGAGGAGATAATCTTATGAAAAGAAATATCACCAAACGCCTGGCAGCCTGGTTTATGGTTCTTTGCTTTGTATTGATGCAGATGAACCTGCCTGCAGGCTGTCTGAAACTGGATCTGTCGTTTCTAAATGCACATGCGGCACCTGGGGAAGATCAGATCGTATGGCAGTATGATGCTACAAGCCCATACATTACCTACACAATAAACGAAGATGGTACATCTGTGACTGCAACTCGTTATGATGTCACATTGACCCAGACCATAACAAATCCAAGCACAGTGCTTCGTTTGGCAGACGACAAAGGTATGATCACAACAAAAACCGGCACAACTTATCCGGTAACTGCAATTGGAACAGGCTGCATGACTAATGTACAGACTTTCATCTCTGTTGTGATCCCTCCAACAGTAACTACCATTGGAAACGAAGCATTTTCAGGATGTAAGCAGAATTTTACCAGCATCACATTTCCTGAAAATTCTTCCTGTACCACGATCGGAGATAATGCATTTAACGGATGTAGTTTCCTTGGAAAAGAAGGAGAAACCCTTGAATTGCCAAAAGCCTTACAACATGTTGGAAATAACGCGTTTGCAGGTTGCCAGAGTCTCACTGGAGTGAAGTTTACGTCAGACTGGATCACACTCGGAAGTGAGGCATTTGCCAATGACACAAATCTTTCTGCTGTCCAACTGCCGGATCAATTGCCACCTGAATCTGCCGGCACTGCAAAAACGCTTACCGGAAGCGGAACATTTAGCGGCTGTACCGCGCTGGAAGCGGTCAATATTCCGAATCAGGATACCATACCGGATGATACGTTCAAAAACTGCGAGAAGCTGTCTACAACAGCTGCTGCCAGTGTACTTGACGGAGCAAAAACAGAGGATCTTTCCTCTGATCTGGATTTTGCTGCTTCTCTTGACCAGGTAAAAACAATCGGAGACAATGCCTTCCAAAAAACAGCCTTTAAAAAAATCATCTTTTCCAAAACAAACGAAGTGATCGGCAAAGCCGCTTTTACAGATGCGAAGGCAGCCGAGATCAGTTTTGAACACTGCGACGAAGATACCGCTCATTCTCTGGAGATCGGTGACGAAGCATTCATGAATGTAAAAAAATTAACCCAGTCTATTCCTGTTGTATTTGCAAACTGTATCACGAAATTGGGGAACTCTGTTTTCAAAAACTCCAATGTAGCATTTGCCTACTTTCATGCCGGAACTAAAGTTGATTCCATAGGAAAATCTGCCTTTGCCGGTACAGCTCTGGCACGATTTGTCATTCCGGACCGGATCACAAAGATTTCTGATAGTATGTTTGAAAGCTGTATCTCCCTGGATACTGTTTCCATTTCAAAATCATTGACCGAGATTGGAGCAAATGCATTTAATGGCAGTACGATCGGTGATTTACAGCTTCGTACAAACGTTCTGGATGCTCAAACTGAAATCGACGGTGCCGGAGTAGAAAAAGATCTTACCAATTCCGGTATTACAACCATCGGAGCAAAGGCATTTATGGGAAGCGGCATTACCGCTTTTACATTACCAAAAGGAGTCACAACGCTTGCAACAGAAACCTTTTCCGGTTGTAAAAAACTGTCTTCTTTCACATTTGCAGCAAAAGATACTGCAAATATTCCTTATACATTTGGTAATAGTGTTTTCAGTAACTGTGGTGAATTATCTTCCATCTCGATCCCATATGGTATTGAGGCAATGGGCACAGCAGTATTTAACTCCTGCAGCAAACTTGCGACAGTTACAGTAGGTACGAACAGCACTGATCACTCTACTTACAAAAGTCTCTCCGCAAGTACGTTTGCAGGATGCTCTAAGTTGACCAGCTTTACACTCCCTACCTCCTGTACCAGTATCGATCCTTCTGCATTCAAGGGTTGTACCACCTTTCAAAATCTGAATAACACCAGCCAGCTCATCAAGATTGCGTCTGGAGCATTTGAGGACTGTAAAGCATTGACCGGTTTAGAAGGTGCTTCCACGCTGGCTCTCCCGTCAGGACTTAATTCTTTAGATACAAATGCATTTAGTGGATGTGAAAAAATTACGGAATTATCTTCTACCGGATTGATTTCGTCCATTAAATCCGGTACCTTTGCTAACACCGGTCTTGAAAAGGTTCATTTGGGAGCCACGGTAACATCAATTGATGAAAAAGCTTTTGAAAATGCTCCGATCAAAGAATTTGAATCAGACTCTGAAAAAGCTTTTGATCTTGGAAGAAATGCATTTACAGATGTCAAAGTAGCTTTCACCTCCTTTGTCTGTTTTGAAGATTTAAAAGAAACCTACAAAGATTTATTTAAAGAAAAATGCAGCATCAACATTCCTGATAGTGTATTCCATACCAAAAAACGTGATGCAGAGAATATCAAACAGAATACCTACGACTTCCAGGTTGGAATCAAGGACACGAAAAAATTAACAAAAAATCAGGATTTTACTCTTAAGTCAGAAACCGGGGAGGATGCAACAAACAGTATTACCTGGTCTATCAAAGACGAAACAATTGCAACCATTGAGGCTGCTGCTGATGGATCATCTGTTACAGTAACCGGAAAAGCAATCGGGCAGACAACCTTAGTCGGCACCGTAGCAGAAACCAATCATCAATTCACATATACCGTATATGTTACTCCGGGACAGAAATGTGATGTTACAAATCCTTATAGTACTGTTAAGATCTATGATGTCAGCAGTCTTGAAAAAGATGATCTGAAATCTGAGGAGAACATTAAAAAAGCAATTAAGGATGCCAATATTCAGGAATTAAAGAATTCAAAAATCTTTTATGATGTAAATGGTGTCAAAACAGAAACTAAAACCCTTTATGTTGAAGGAACACTATCCTCAGCAGCTGACCCAACTACAGATTCTATTTACTGGCGTTTAGATGAGGCCTCTACTGAACTCACATCTGTTACTGTTCCAACCGAAACAACAGAAATACCAAATAAGCCTACCTATTACAAGGGCTATCTGCTCCAGGTTGCTCCAAAAGCCGCAACCGGAAAGATCACTATAGAGGCAGTAACAAACAAAGGAACACCAAATAGCAAAGCTACTTTAGACATTCAGCCGGTAGTTCAGTCAATCTCGGCTACCAAGAGCATTAATATGAATGTAAATCAGACACAGAGTCTGAAAAATATAGCTTCTGTTAAGACAGAACCTGCAAATGCAAGTGAAACTCTTTCTTTCACGATCCCAAAAGATCAGCAGGAAATTGCAACAATCGAGGAAGCAACAGATAAGATTACAACCAAAAATATTGGAAAAGTAACTGTAACCGTAACATCAAACGTATCAAAAACAACTACTACGATTGATGTGAATGTATGTAATCCGATTACAGATGTTGCTGTTACAAAGACAGAAGCAACCAATACCCCAACTCCGGTAGCAAAAAGAGCTACTGTTGATATCTTCCAGGGAGAAACACTCAACTTAAGCTTTGAAAGTTCCGTACTTGATTCAAAACTGGCAAGCACAGACAAACTGCAATTTGCTACTGCAAGTCCTGGTGTTGCCACAGTAGGAACCCCTACTGTAGTAAATAACATCACCAGTCTGACTGTCACTGCTGTAGCAACCGGTTCTACCAAGCTTACCATCACCGGTACAGAATCGAATTTCACAACAGATATTACCATTCGTGTAAAGACAGCATTAAACAGCATCTCGATCGATGAAAAAGATCAAAAACAAACCGTATCATTGGGAGAAACCAAGGATCTTGCCAAGTTGGTAAAATCAAACCCAACGAACCATAATGAAACACTTACCTGGGAAAGTAATAATACTGCTGTTGCGACAGTAACAGAAAAAGGTGTTGTTACCGCTCTCACTCCGGGAACCGCTTTGATCACTGTATATTGTCACAGAACCGGAAAGTCTGCTCAGATTACAGTTACTGCAGATAACACGATCACAGCTGCAACCATAACACCTAAGGTTGTCGGTACGAAGGAAAAGCCTTTCTATCCTGGCGCATCAGAAGCTGTGAGCATGTCAATTACGAAGAAGAAAGATGCCTATCCGGCATCCGATACCGGTATCACATGGAGTTCTTCAAATGAACAAATTGTTACTGTGTCCGGAGGATCATTGACTGGCGCAACGATCACCGCTGTAAAAACCGGATCTGCCAATATCATCGTGAAGAATGCTTCAGGAAAACAATTGGCATCCATTGCTGTTAACGTTTCGCAGCCTACTATATCATTAGAAACTACCAGCGTAACTCTTTACACGAAAATTGCAAAGAGAAAATCATACACGATCAAACCAATTATCAATGGCAATGATAAGACTGTAAGTTATAAAGTTACAAAGGGCAGCAAATATATCAAAGTTAATTCAAAAGGCAAAGTCACCTATAAGAGCAAAAAGAAAGCAGGAACAGGCGTGATCACCGTTACTGCCAATGGTGTAAGCACTACATTGAGTGTTACGATCAATAAGACAATAAAGAAAAAACTTTCTGTCAGCAATAGTGCCGGAGAACTGAAGAAAAAAACCATTAAGGTAAAGAAATCAGTCGGCACCTGTTCTTCCCGTTATACGTCCAGCTGGACCGCATTAAAGGTAACCTACAAGTCTTCTAAGAAGAAAGTAGCATCTATTGATAGCAAAGGACTGATCAAACTCAAGAAAAAGGGAACTACTAAGATCACAACAACGGTAGATGGTTACAAGATGACCTACACCTTAAAGGTAAAATAATTCCCGATCACAAAAAGAGGCTGTTGCAAAACAGCCTCTTTTTCTTTGCTTTATGCCTAAAGAAGGAAGATGCTGTTTTGCATCTTCCTTCTTAGTTATAGTTATCTTCTCTTTTTATCTATCGAGAATTTCTTTTAAAATCTTATTTACCATTCCCGGATCTGCTTTTCCCTTCATGGCCTTCATTGTCTGTCCGACTAGGAAACCAATTGCTTTTTGTTTACCACCCTTATAATCTTCTACAGACTGTGGATTATTGGCAACGATCTCCTCGATAGTTGTGCGAAGGGCACCTTCATCATTTACCTGCTTTAATCCATGCTCTTCTACATAAGCTTTTGGACTGACATCCTCTTTAAATACCTGTTCAAACACTTCTTTGGCAACCGGACGGTTAATCTCTCCGGCGTCGATCAGCTCGATCAGTTCTGCCAGATGCTCCGGTGCAAAAGAAATATCTTCCGGATCTTTTCCTTCTGCTTTTAACAGCTTCATCGTGTCTCCCATAAGCCAGTTGGATACTTCCTTTGGCTTTCCGCAGATCGCTACACAGGCTTCAAACAGATCTGCCAGATGCTTGGAGTTGGTAATGATATCAATGTCGTAATCCGGAATTTCATATTCCTTTTTATAGCGAGCCATCTTCTCATCTCTGAATTCCGGCTGCTGTGCTTCGATCTTCTTAATCCATTCCTCGCTGATCACGATAGGAACCAGATCCGGCTCCGGGAAGTAACGATAATCCTGTGCATCCTCTTTGGAACGCATTGCATAGGAGGATTCTTTCTCATCATTCCAGCGTCTTGTTTCCTGAATGACTGGCTTGCCCTCCTCTAACAGATCGATCTGTCTGGCACGTTCGCCCTCAATAGCTCTGGCGATCGCCTTAAAAGAGTTCAGGTTTTTCATCTCGGTTCTTGTACCAAACTCTTCGGCTCCCACTTCACGGATGGAAAGATTGACATCTGCACGCATGGAACCTTCGTTTAATTTACAATCAGATGCTCCAAGGTACTGAATGATCAGACGCAGCTTCTCTAAATAAGCGATCACTTCCTCTGCACTTCTCATATCCGGCTCAGAAACAATCTCGATCAATGGCACACCGGAACGGTTGAAATCTACCAAAGAGCAGTCTTCCCACTCATCATGCACCAGCTTACCGGCATCCTCCTCCATATGGATCTCATGGATTCCGATTGCTTTGGTTCCCTGCTCTGTCTCTATATCTACATGTCCATTGCGGCAGATTGGAAGATATAACTGGGAAATCTGATAGTTCTGTGGATTATCCGGGTAAAAATAATTCTTCCGGTCAAATTTTCCATTTCTTGTAATTTCACAGTTCGTTGCCAGCCCTACTGCCATCGCATATTCTACAACCTGCTTATTTAAAACAGGTAAAGAACCCGGCATTCCGGTACACACCGGACACGTATGGGTATTCGGTGCACCACCAAACGCAGTGGAACAACCACAGAAAATCTTTGTCTTTGTTGCTAACTCAACATGCACTTCCAGTCCAATGACTGTCTCATATTGCTTTGCCATGTTTGTCACTCCTTTCCTCTATGCATCCAATTCCGGACGTTTATAAGTCTGCTCAAACGCATAGGCAGCACGGATAATCGTCTTTTCATCAAAACAGTTTCCAATGAGCTGTGCTCCGATTGGAAGTCCTTTGGAATCCATTCCACAAGGAATACTGATTCCCGGCAATCCTGCTAAGTTGACAGAAATGGTATAAATATCACCAAGATACATTTTGATCGGATCACTTAAGGATTGTCCCAGTTTCGGTGCGGTTGTTGGTGCAGCCGGAGCTAAAATAACATCATATTTTTCAAAGGCTTCGTCAAATGCCTTTTTGATCAATGCTTTCGTCCGGAGTGCTTTTAAGTAATAGGCATCATAGTAACCACTGGATAACACAAAGGAACCCAGCATGATACGACGCTTCACCTCTGCTCCAAAGCCTTCGGAACGTGTCTTTTTATACATATTGTGAAGTCCTTCATACTCCTCGGTACGATAGCCGTACTTCACACCGTCAAAACGCGCCAGGTTAGAGCTTGCCTCTGCACTGGCAATGACATAATAAGCAGGGATCGCATACTCCACCAGACTCAGATCAAATTCTTCTACGATGGCACCCTTTTTCTTGAGTTCTTCTGCTACATGAAGTACCGATGCTTTTACCTCTTCATCCAGACCTTCTGAAAAATAATCTTTTGGAATACCAATGCGCAATCCCTTTACATCATCCACTAACGCTGATGTAAAATCATAAGACTCCCGTTTTACGCTGGTGCTGTCCTTTGGATCATAAGACGCAATCGTTTCTAATATCGTCGCACAATCCGTGACATCCTTTGCAACCGGACCGATCTGATCGAGAGAAGAACCATATGCGATCAAACCATAACGGGACACCGTTCCATAGGTTGGCTTAATACCTGTCACACCACAAAATGAACTCGGCTGACGGATGGATCCACCTGTATCAGAACCTAATGCATAAGAACATTCCTTTGCTGCAACGGCCGCACAGGAACCGCCGGAAGATCCTCCCGGCACATGTTCTTCATTCCACGGATTTTTCGTCACACCATAGTAAGAGGTCTCCGTGGTACTTCCCATTGCAAATTCATCCATATTAGTCTTTCCAATGATCACCGCACCGGCGCGCTCTAAATTACATACCGCCTCTGCGGTATAGGTCGGCACAAAATTTTCTAATATTTTAGAGCTGCATGTTGTCAGTACATCTTTGGTACACATGTTATCCTTGATCGCAACCGGAACTCCAGCAAGAGCAGAAGTATAGGTACCGTCCTCGATCCCCTTCTGTACTTCCTTTGCCCGTGCTAAAATAGCTTCCTCTTCCAGCACAGTTACATAAGAATGTACCTGACCTTCCATCGTATTCATACGGGAAATGGCATCCTTACATGCCTCCTCTACCGTAACTTCTTTATTTTTAATTTTCTTTCCAAGCTCTACCGCTGTCAGATTCATCAAATTCAATGTCTCATTCCTCCTATTCCACGGTCATTGGCACCTGATAGCTGTTATCCTTGCGCTCCGGTGCATTGGCAAGCATTGCCTCACTGTTATCCCCGTTTGTTACCACATCTTCCCGGAATACATTCTGTACCGGAAATACATGTGACATCGGCTCAACATTGGATGTATCAAGCTCATTTAACTTGTCGATATAATCGAGCATACTTCCCATGTCCTTTTTCGCCGCTTCCTTCTCTTCCTCACTTAGCTCCAGCTTGGCTAAAATGCCAACGTACTCAATGGTTTCATCTGAAATCACATTTGCCATTTGTTCAACCTCCTAACACATAAAAAAACCGAAGACTATCACTAGCCTCCGGGCTGAATTCATAATATCAAAATACTCCGCAGTACCAGCCTTTTTCTTCCTTAATCATTGTTACTATACCATACAGGCCTTTTAAATTCAAGGAATTTTGCAGATTCATTCTTCCGACAGTTGTTTTCCCTTTCTGATTGGGTTATACTTTAAAATAATACTATGATGGAAAGGAAGCATATTTATGGAAAAGATAGCCAGTTTTACAGTGAACCATTTAGACTTACTCCGTGGCATTTATGTGTCACGAAAAGACCGCGTCGGCAATACCGTGGTAACAACTTTTGATCTGCGCATGACCAGACCAAACAAGGAGCCTGTTATGAACACCGCAGAGATCCACACTATTGAGCATTTAGGTGCAACTTTTTTAAGAAATAAAGAAGGTATTTCAGAGAAAACCATTTATTTTGGTCCAATGGGCTGCCGTACCGGATTTTATCTCATTTTATCCGGAGACTATGAATCCCGCGACATTGTCGGACTGATCACAGAAATGTATGAATTTATCCGTGATTTTGAGGGTGACGTTCCAGGTGCTTCTCCTAGAGATTGCGGCAATTATTTGGATTTAAATCTCTCTATGGCCAAATTCCATGCCAAACGTTTTCTTGATGAAACACTTTATCACATCACGGAAAAGAATCTGCTCTATCCGGAATAAATCATGTATATTTCTTATCACTTTCCTGCATACTAAGTGTTGTAGCAATCTGCTACACAATATAGGGAGGTGCCGAAATGAGAAGTTCAGAAGAAACCTATTGCGAAGTCGCCGACCGTTGCAGTGAGTACTGCCCGGTTGAGAAAGAAACTGCGAAAAACAGCACATGCTGCAGCTGTGTCAGAAGCTGTGAGAACTGCACACATTTTGCAGCAGATGAACACTGCCGGTTGGATCTTTATGACGAGATCGTAAAACAACTTTAAAAGAGGAGGATTCATACTTTGGGGTATGAATCCTCTTTTTTTTGTAGCAAATATATGGCAAAACAAACATTCTTTTGGCTAAAAAGCCTTGTCAACAGGGAATTCATACGATACAATGAAGGAGATTATGCAATAGAAAGAGGTTTTATCATGATTAGTGCAAACAACATCACCCTGCGTCTGGGGAAAAAAGCGTTATTTGAAGATGTAAATATTAAATTTACAGCCGGAAACTGCTATGGTTTGATCGGTGCAAACGGTGCCGGCAAATCTACCTTTTTAAAAATCTTATCCGGCAAATTAGAGCCAACAAATGGCGATGTGATCATTGATCCGGGCGAGCGTCTGTCCGTACTGGAACAGGATCACTTCAAATATGATGACTACCTTGTACTCGACACTGTCATCATGGGAAATAAACGCCTTTATGAGATCATGAAGGAAAAGGAAGCCATCTATGCCAAAGAGGATTTTACAGAAGAAGATGGTATCAAAGCAAGCGAATTAGAGGGAGAATTTGCCACAATGAACGGCTGGGAAGCGGAATCTGATGCTGCTACCCTGTTAAATGGACTTGGTATCCCTACTGATTTTCATTATACCAGTATGGCAGATCTTGATGGTAATATGAAAGTTAAGGTTTTGCTGGCACAGGCATTGTTCGGCAATCCGGATATCCTGCTTTTGGACGAGCCGACTAACCACTTGGATTTAGATGCCATTGCATGGTTAGAGGAATTTTTGATCAACTTTGATAATACTGTAATTGTAGTATCCCATGATCGTTATTTTCTCAATAAAGTATGTACCATGATCGCTGATATCGATTACGGAAAGATCCAGCTTTATGCCGGTAACTACGATTTCTGGTATGAATCCAGCCAGTTGATGATCAAGCAGATGAAGGATGCCAATAAGAAAAAAGAAGAAAAGATCAAAGAGTTACAGGAATTTATCCAGCGTTTCTCTGCGAACGCTTCCAAATCAAAACAGGCTACCTCAAGAAAACGTGCCCTGGAAAAAATCCAGCTTGATGATATGCGTCCGAGCAGCCGCCGTTATCCATATATTGATTTTCGTCCTAACCGCGAGATCGGAAATGAAGTATTAACCGTAGAACATATTTCCAAAACAATCGACGGAGAAAAAGTACTTGATGATATTTCTTTTACCGTAGGGCGCGAAGATAAAATTGCTTTTGTAGGTCCAAACACGATCGCAACTACTACACTATTTAAAATTCTGGCAGGAGAATTAGAGCCTGACAGCGGAACATACAAATGGGGCGTTACTACTACACAGGCATATTTCCCGGTAGACAATACAAAGGATTTCGACTGTGATGATACGATCGTAGACTGGCTCACCCAGTTTTCAGAGGAAAAAGATGCCACTTATGTCAGAGGTTTCTTAGGTCGTATGTTATTTGCCGGAGACGACGGTGTTAAAAAAGTAAAAGTACTCTCCGGTGGAGAAAAAGTACGCTGTCTGTTAAGCAAAATGATGATCAGTGGTGCCAATGTTCTGCTGTTTGATCAGCCGACCAACCACCTTGATATGGAGTCCATCACTGCATTAAATAATGCATTGATCAAATTCTCAGGAGTAACCCTATTTACCTGTCAGGATCATCAGTTTGTACAAACAACCGCAAATCGTATTATGGAGATCACTCCTCAAGGACTGATCGATAAAGTGACCACCTACGATGAATACCTGGAAAATGATGAGCTGGCCAGAAAACGTCAGGTCATGAATATGGCCTCTGACGAGGAAGATAACTAATCACATATATTTTTATAAGGAGTTGATTTATTTGGACGCAGGTTCCATTCCGTTACTCGTTGTTTTAGTATTTCTACTTATTTTATCCGGTTTCTTTTCTTCAGCAGAAACTGCCCTCACCATGGTCAGCCGAACGAAAATGATGACTCTGGCTCAGGATGGCAACAAGCGGGCTCTGTGGGTGCTGAAGCTGATCGACAATCCAAGCAAGCTTTTAAGTACCATCCTGATTGGAAATAATATCGCCAACCTGTCTGCCTCTTCCATTACAACGGTACTGGTAAGTCAGCTTGGCGGCTATGCTACTGGTATTGCGACCGGTATTTTAACACTTTTGATCCTGATCTTTGGAGAGATCACGCCAAAAACACTGGCAACCACCTATACGGAAAAACTCTCCTTGCTTTATGCTCCGGTCGTTTTATTTTTATTTTATGTTTTGACACCAGTCATCTGGATCTTAAATAAAATTACAGACGGAATTCTGTTCCTGCTCCATATCAATCCGTCCAAACGACAGATCATGACAGAAAAAGAACTGCGTCTTTTAGTAGATGAGAGTCATGAGGATGGCGTCATTGAAAAAGAAGAACGTCAGATGATCAACAATGTGTTTGATTTCGGTGACCGTACTGTCAGCGATGTCATGACCCCACGCGTAGACATGGTCTGTGTGGATGTCAAAGATTCCTATGATGAAATCATTGCTCTTTATGCCGAACACAAATATACGAGAATGCCGGTTTATGAGGATTCTTCTGACAATATCATTGGTGTGTTAAATATCAAAGACCTGTTTTATGAGGTTTCCTACAAACATTCCGACAAGCCGCTCAAAGAGCTGCTCTGGGAGCCTTATTTCACTACAGAATACCAGAAAACTTCTGATCTGATGGCAATCTTAAGAAATGCAGACAGCAATATGGCGATCGTACTAGACGAATATGGAGCTATCTCCGGTCTGGTCACAATAGAAGATCTCCTGGAGGAGATTGTCGGAGAATTGCGGGATGAATATGATAAAGAAGAAGAAAATGATATTATCGTGCTCACCAAAAACCAATATGAAGTAGAAGGCAGTATGCGTTTGGATGATGTCAACGATGCATTAAATATCAATCTTCACTCTGATGAATATGATTCCCTGGGAGGTCATATCATTGAATTATTAGACCATTTTCCCAAAATTGGCGAGATCGCAACCGAGGGCAATCTGATCTTTAAGGTGACACAAATGGAGAAAAACCGCATCCAGCGCGTCCAGATCACAATTTTAGAAGGAGAACATTATTAACCGCAAAAAGTAAGAGGAAGTCGTTGATAGGCTTCCTCTTTTTTATGGTTCACATTCAATAAAATGGCAGTCATATACCTGATAATTTCCAAAGGTACTGATACCTCCATCACTAAAGCTTGCAATACAGCGGTCAAACACACAATTTTTAATATATCCCTTATTGCCGGCAAGATAAATTCCAGCGCCCTTATCTTCCCTGCAATTAAGGAACGTACAGTCTTTGATCCTGGCACGGCTTCCATATACCGCTCCCCCCATACAGTTGCTAAATATCGTTCGCTCACACGAGAGATCCAGAGAATTGTATACCGCTCTTCCTCCACCTGTATCATGGATCAGACAATCGATCAGAGTCAGTCCGGTACCTGTGGCATAAAAGATACCGTGTTCTTCTCCCCCTTCAAACTCACAGTGTTCGGCATAAAACAGACTGCCATTTGAAATATCCCACAAATCTTTTCCTTTGAATCCATACGGGATTACCGTCACATCCCCAAGTCTGACTTCTCCAGTAGAATGAAGCGTTTCCCCCAGATAAAATGTCACATGCTGCGCACTGATCGACTGATGTCGGGAAAACGAAGCCCCCTTTGCAAAATAAATAGAGTAATGGATCTCTCCTAACGCTGCAAGATCTTCTGTTTCCCAGAGTTCCTGCACAACCTCTTCTTTGGGAACAATCTGATCTTTCACCGTATAAGGAAGCTTTATATATCGTTCTGCCAATCCTACATAATATAAACTGTTCGCCAGTTCCATCGCATGACAATGCTCAAACACACACTTCGACACGGTAACCGGAGACATCGTAAATACTGCACCTCCACGTTTGCCCATACACCGCAAAAAACGACAGTCTGCAATTTGTCCCTCTTCCGCAAGCAAACGAATTGCTGCCCCATCTTCCACTGTATAACAATCTTCAAACTGGGAGTTTTGGATCACCGCAGCTTTTCCACGAAAATAAATCGCATTCTCCCGGTTTGTTTCGTAATACTCACACGCTTCTACGGTAAGTTTTCCCTTTTCCTGCCAAAGAACTCCACAATAATTATGACAATAGGCTTTCACATGATCCAGTCGTACTTGCGCTTCCGATGTTATTGTCAGCAGAGAAGACTTGATCACAGCATTGCACTCTATCTCACAATCCGATAACGTAAGCGAATCTCCTTCAAACAGCAGCGGAGCCCCCCACAAGATCCTGGCATCACGAATCGTTACATGACAGCCCTTTGGAATCGTAAGCGGGTTCCTGATCTCGCATTGTCCCGTCAGCTCTACCTCCTTACCCGGAGAAAAGAAATCATTTTCTATCACGGCAACATAGGAAAGCTGTGGAATATAATAGCGGATATGCTCTACTGTAAGATCCATTTTTAACTGTTTCATATTGGCATATAATTTCATGCAGCCATCGCAGTCCCCATCCATTGCCGCTTTGATCAGCTGTCGCAGCAACGTCACCTGAACAGACGGGATATGAAACAGCTCAGCATAGATTTCTACCGCCTGCACTTCTTTTTCGCCAAACTGCACTCCGGTATAAGACATTGTAAAAAGATCCATCAAAAACAGTAACTGCTCCAGTGGCGTTGTAAGCAGTTCCAAAATATGGTTTAATACTTCCTCCCTCTGTGCTGCCAACACTATCACCTGTTTTACATCTTCTTTTTGTAAATGGAGCCCAAAGGTAAACAGACGGAGTAATTCAAAATTATCCATTGGGCTGATCTCTTCGCTAAGTTGTGTCTGCAACAGAATGGCCGCCGCATACCATCGTCGGAAAACTAATGGGCGCGTCAAAAAAGCATGCTTTGGAGAAAGCAATGTTTTTGTTTTTTCTTTTAAACGAATCAAAGTAGATTTCATAGCACCATCCCATTTTTATAAGAACTTTTTTCCGTCACAGACATTAAACAATGCCCGCTCCGTTTCATCAAAATAGCAATCGGAAACCTCCTGCCCATATCGTTTATAGGTAAAATAAATGGCATCCCCTAAATACTTTGCCCTGCACCGTTCAAATTCACAGCCTGTGATCGTAACCGGTGCGCTTGACGCACCATAAAATGCGCCACCCTGTTCACAAAAGCAGTCTGCGAACCTGCAATCTTCAATAAAAGCAGCCGCTTTTTGTAAAAGCTTTATGCCTCCATTTTTACAATCTGTAAACCGTACATTCTTTAACATGATCTGTTCACCGGAAAATTGAATTGCCGCCTGATTTTTTGTCTCTATGATCTCACTGTCCTGAATCTGCAACTGTCCGGAATCCTGATCGATTCCACCAAGCTGCTGATGCAACAAGAACCTGCTTTTTAAGACTTCAAACCGATGAACATTGGACATACGAAACAAATACGCTCCTGACCTGTCCGCTGTCGTTTCAATTGTGGAATTATGAACCTTTACGACCGCATTGTTGGCATACAATGTACCACCCAGCGTCAGATGTGCATTTTTAATATACAGGCGGCTTCCGTTTTCAACCCGGATATCGCCATGTACCGTGACCGGGCACTCCATTCTGAAAATACCGCCATCCGTTAAATAAAGCTCCTCATACTCCTCCGTTTCCACATAGAGTGGATTCATATATTGAAGCAGCTCCACTCCTATCTTATCATAATTTTTCTCAAGCTCGGCTACAAGCTGATGCGCCGCATCACCGTTTCCCTGCTCCGCCATTTGCAGAAAGCGGATAAAAAAACACTTGTATTCCGGTTCCAGTTTTAAAATACTTAAAAAATAGGAGATCACTTCCTCACAGTAATAATGTCCCAGGTTTGCATATTCTTTCAACTTTATAAGATCAATCAAAAAACAGAACCGTCGCTTTTTTTCTACCATTAAAAAGGCGATCAGACGATCTAGCATTTCATCAAATTGCTGCTGCACTTCGTTGACATATTCCTGCACAGTATCCTTCGGTATCAAAAGTGCCTCGCAGATTGTTTCAAACGGAACTGCCAGTTCCTCCATCGTTTTAATATTTCCTTTTGCAAGGATCGCCAGTCCAAAACCGTAAAGATACCGATCGTTTAAAGAAAGAGAAGACAACGGGTGCTGCTGCCCCCGATTGACTTCTCTTTTTTGTTGTAGCGTCCTCAATATATCCATACCCATCCCCCGTTTCCGTAAAGAATGTCTTATTTCTCCCCGTTTTTGTGCATCTGTTTAAAGCAATATTCAATGATATCC
Organism: uncultured Lachnospiraceae bacterium; assembly: GCA_934317845.1. Taxonomy (GTDB): domain Bacteria; phylum Bacillota; class Clostridia; order Lachnospirales; family Lachnospiraceae; genus NC2004. The sequence continues at coordinate 1,430 of CAKRES010000022.1, read as the reverse complement.
CGGCGTTTTACAATACCGATAAAAGTATCATCATCATCCACCACCGGAATAAAATTCTGATTCATGGAAGCCGCTACAAGATCTTCAATATCCGCTCCTACTGATACTGCCTTGTTGTCCATACGACGATGTACTTCCATTACTGGTATTTTATGAAGATCCTTCGACCACAATTCATGGTTTCTGATATACCACATAGCGTCTCCTTCGGTTATCGTACCGACATAATGTCCCTTTCGATCGATCATTGGTACCGCAGAATACTGAAACTGCTCCATTTTCTGCAATGCTTTTTCCAGCGAATTATCGCTGTGAATATAGGCAACCTCACTCTTTGGTGTCAAAAAAAACAAAATATTCATTGTACACTACCTTTCTTCCTCAATTATGTTCTTCCTTTACATGAATATCTACTTTCTGATAAGGGATCTCAATTGCTGCCTCATCAAGTGCATATTTCATTGCCTCCAACAGATCCCATCTTGTTTTCCAATAATCCTCTGTACGCACCCATACATGAATCCCCAATACAACACTGCTCTCTCCCAACGTGTCCACAAATATATCCATGGGCTGGTCTTTCTGAACCCGATTTTCTTTCATAATAACCCGACGCACTACTTCTTTTGCCGTTTTGATGTCGGCCTCATAAGCAATATCCACCGTCAGATCTATGCGCCGGTCATTTGCCTTTGTCACATTGGTAATGCTGCTGCTCGTAAGTTTTCCGTTTGGGATCACGATCGTCTGATTATCAATACTCTGCAATCTCGTATAAAAAATATCAATCGAGCTTACCGTACCCTCGATTCCCGCTGTTTCCGTCTTAATATAATCACCAACCCGGTATGGCCGTAAGATAAGGATCAATACACCACCCGCAAGATTAGACAAGCTTCCCTGAAGGGCAAGACCAACAGCCACGCTGGCGGAGCCAAGCACCGTCAAAAAGGACGTCACCTGAATTTCCAGCCCGGATGCTGCTGTTAAAAGGATCAACACTCTTAATAAAATACTGCATAACGACGCTAAAAAACCTACCACGCTTGGATCAACACCATGACGTTCTAATCCCTTTTTCACCAGACGAATGGAAATATTCGTCAGTTTAAAACCAATCCAGATAAATAATAATGCCAAAATAATCTTAATTCCATATTTGGTAACCGTATTCACCGCATGTGTCATCAATTGTTCCAAGGTATCCTGTGACCAAGATGTACTCACGCTCTGTGTCCGTAACAGCATGATCTGTGTTCTTCCTTTCTCACTTTATACTATTTTATTTTCTTTGGAGCTGCTTCTTTTTTCGTTTCTACTGCTTTCTTTGGAGCCGGTTCTTTTTTCGCTTCTACTGCTTTCTTTGGAGCCGGTTCTTTTTTCGCTGCCACTGCTTTCTTTGGAGCCGGTTCTTTTTTCGCTGCCACTGC
>CAKRES010000021.1 GCA_934317845.1 uncultured Lachnospiraceae bacterium | reverse complement strand
ACTGCTTTCTTTGGAGCCGGTTCTTTTTTCGCTGCCACTGCTTTCTTTGGAGCCGGTTCTTTTTTCGCTGCCACTGCTTTCTTTGGAGCTACTTCTTTTTTCGTTTCTACTGCTTTCTTTGGAGCTGCTTCTTTTTTCGTTTCTACTGCTTTCTTTGGAGCTGCTTCTTTTTTCGCTGCCACCGGCTTCTTTGCAACCTTTTTCTTTGTTGTGGTTGTTTTCTTTGGCTCAGTCTTTTCTTTTACTGTTCCTGCCACATTATATTTATATACCGAAATACCAAATGCCGGCACTACTGTTACAATAGAATTCTCTCTGGCATCACATTCCTGTGCCTTACTCTGGCGCATCCGTGGGTTGCCATTGCCTTCCCCATCATATTCCTTGCGATCACTGTTAAAGATCTCTTTATACTTGCCTGCATATGGTACACCAATAGAAAAGGCGTCTTCTTCCTCGGCCGAGAAATTACAAATGACCACTAAAGTGTCATTTTTGTTTTCTGTTTTTCTGGCAAATACCAGAATACCTTCTTTGGCTTTCATTGTATTGATCCACTCAAATCCCGTATCCTCATAATCTTGCTTATAAAGTGCCGATTCTGTCACATAAAGCTTCTGCAGATCCTTGATATATTGTTTTACTGATTCATTTGTAATTGCATCTTCTATGGCTGCGCTCATATATTTCTTTCCCGGCTGCATCATCAGATAACCAAGCAGCACTTTAAAGCTTGCCTGTTTCTGAATCTCATTTCCTGTCAGCTTTGCATATAGGTCTTTCGCACCTGATTTTGCAGAAAATCCATACATAAACTGCTCATTGTACGCATAGAGCAGACTGAAAGTGAGAGCATTGTAATTGCTTCTGCGTGCACCAAAATCCATTGACATATAATCCATCATGTCCTCAGACCAGCCAAGATTCCACTTGTAATCAAAACCCAGTCCTTCCTCTTCCACGTCTTTTGTTACATCCGGCCACAGACTGACATCATCTGCAATCATAATTACCCCTTTATTTCTACGCTTCATAATAGAATTTAAATGTTTGAAGAACTCAACTGCCTCCAGATTTTCATTGCTTCCATATATATTTGGCAGCCACTCACCGTCATTCTTCCCATAATCCAGATACAACATGGATGCAACCGAAGATACGATCAGACCGTCTGCATGGAATTCTTCCACCCAGTATAAAGCATTGCTGATCAGGAAATTACTGACTTCTTTTCTTCCATAGTTGAAATTGACCGTTCCAAACGCAGTATTATCTGCCCGTAGTGGATTGCTGTCTTCATAAGCAGCCGCTCCATCGTAAAGGTACAGTCCATTATCATCTTTGGAGAAATGATTTGGAGCCCAGTCAAGCAGTACGCCGATCTCATTCTGATGCAGTTGGTCAATCAGATATTTCAGATCAGCAGCAGAACCTAAGGTACTCATCACTGCATAAAAGCCGCGTGTAATATAACCGCCCGCTGCCACATTGGCATAATCCATGATCGGAGAAAACTCCACATAACGATACTCTCTCTCTTTGATATAGTTGATCAGAGGCTTCGCAATCGTTTTATAAGTTTCCTCTGTTCCAAGCGTTCCCGCAAAGGAGAACAGATCTACCTGACAAATATTCATTGGTTTTTCTTTATTACATGCTGCATCTCTGTTTTTGATCCATTTACCATCGCGGAAACGATGTGTCGCATCCGTTACAACAGAAGCGTCCGAAGGAGCATGCTCGTTGCGCTGTGCATAGGGATCTGACTTTAAGAAAATCTCTCCATCATAGGTACGGATCTCAAACTTATAAGTTGCTCCAAGTGCAATTCCCGGAACAAACAACTCAAAAACCGAGGAGTTCGCCAGACGACGCATCAGTCCACGGCTTCCTTCCCACAGATTGAATTCTCCGACCACGCTGACGCGCTGTGCATTCGGAGCCCATACTGCAAATAAAACGCCATCTACACCATCGACTGTCATCGGATGTGCACCAAGTTTTTTATAGATTTCATAACCGATTCCCTGTGAGAACTCTGCCAGCTCCATATTGTCGATCACGGGCTCAAAGGAATAGGCATCCACATACTCATATGTACTGCCATCCCGGTAAGTAGCACGCAGCATATACGGAAATACAGAACTCTCTCCGGTAGCAACTGTAAAGAAATCAGCGATACCGGATGCACGCATCTCATAGCTTTCCTTTGTATCACGATGTATCACCTCTACCTTTAAGGCATCTTTTACATAGGCATTGATCACAACGCCATCCCAGTCCATATGTGGGCCTAAAATGTGATGTGGATTGTCATGCAGACCGTGTTTGATCGCATGTACCTCTTCCCAGTTAATAAATATATTGTTATCTCTTCGCATGATGCTACCTCCTTATTCTTCCCGTTCCAGTTTATGTATAAACAATCCGCTTCGCAGCTTTGGTTCAAACCATGTAGATTTAGGCGGCATCAGTCGTCCGGCATCTGCCACAGCAAACAGTTCTCCGATTGAAGTCGGATACATGGAAAATGCAAGTTTCATATCTTCCCGGCATCGACGCTCCAGCTCTGCCAATCCACGAATTCCACCTACAAAATCAATACGCTTGTCTGTACGTGGATCATGGATGCCAAGCACAGGACCAAGCAGGGCATTTTGTAAAATAGAAACATCCAGTCCCTCTACCGGATCTGTACTTTTTACAGATTCTTTTGCCTGAAGCTCATACCACCTCTGATCCAGATACATGCCAAATACTGCTTTCTCCTTTGGTGCAACCGGTCGTTCACATTCCTTTACTTCAAAGGACTGCGCTACCTGCTCCAGAAAAGCCTCTTTGGTAAGTCCGTTTAAATCCGCCACAACGCGGTTATATGGTAATATCTTAAGCTCCTCATCCGGGAATAACACCGCAAGAAAATAATTAAATTCTTCCGTTCCATCATAATCCGGATGTTCTTTTCTTCGCTGCAGTCCTACTTTTACAGCAGAAGCTGCCCGATGATGTCCATCTGCAATATAGATCTGTTCCATGTTATGAAAGGTTTCATGGATCGTATCGATCTGTTCCTTTCGGTCAATCTTAAATACACGATGCGTAATGGCATCCTCCGAAGTAAAATCGTAAAGAGGCTGCTCTTTACATGCCTCTGCCACTACCTTACGAAGCATTTCATTCGCACGGTATGCAAGAAAGATCGGTCCTGTCTGGGCATTCATACAGTCCACATGCCGGATGCGGTCCTGCTCCTTCTCCTCTCTTGTATTCTCGTGTTTTTTTATGACACCATTCATATAATCATCAATGGATGCACAGGCAACAATTCCATTCTGCACTCTGCCCTCCATTGTAAGCTGATAAATGTAATAGCAGTCGTCGCTGTCTTCTATATAACGGCCATCCTGCTCCATTTCCTCAAATAAACTCCTCGCTTTTTGATATACCTCCGGTGCATACATGTCATACTCTTGTGAAAACTGCGTTTCCGGACGATCAATACGCAAAAAGGTATCCTGATCCCCCTGCACCTGTTCTCTTGCCTCTTGACGATTATATACGTCATATGGAAGTGCTGCAATCTTCTGTGCCATTCCTTCTGCCGGACGTACTGCCCGGAATGTTTTTATCTCTGCCATGCATGTCTTCTCCTTTCCCAACATACTATTACTATTTTACTATACTATGTTGCCATCTTCAATAAAAAACACCGGATTTTCATTCATTTTTTATCGTATTTTAACAAAAAAACACTAACAGCAATCTGCCGTTAGTGTTTTTAGTCTTCTTTAATAAACTCTCACAATACACTTTTTCTTTTTACTTCCGGAAGTAACAGTGATCGTCGTCATACCACGTTTCGCATGAGTAGTCACCACACCACTGGCATCAACGGATGCGATCGTTGGATCAGAAGAAGTAAATTTATATGTATCGGTAGCATTTTTAGGGGTACGAACTGCTACCGTCTTGATATTCCAGTCACTATTGTTCTGTGGAATGGTGACATCTGTAGAAGAAAGCTTTAATTTCTTTGTCGGAACCTTGACCTTCACCTTGATCGCTACAGCCTGTCCATCCGAAAGCTGTCCGGTCACCTTTGCCGTCCCTTTCTTTACTCCAGTCACATAGCCCCTCTTTGACACTTTGGCCACACTCTTCTTGGAGGACTTCCATGATATTGCAGGATTGACGGAAAGATTTGGCACCCATTTATCTGTAATCTTCTTTTTGGCACCTTTATTCACATTCATCGTTGTACTTGCACCTGTTGCTACCGGCTGAGGTACCTTTACAGCTTCCGTTGTCTGTGGAGATGAAACCGCTGTCGTAGCCACTTCCTGCGTTGCCTGCTGCACGACACCTGCCTGTACAGATGCCAGACGATAAAATGCTACCTCTGACCAATTATAGGTATAGTTACTATATGCATAGGTCACACCTGCAACTGTCCATTTGTTGTTCTGATCAATAACCGTTACCGTCTGTTTCGCTGTATCCACACTCTTAACAATAGACCAATGGTTACTGCTTGTCTTGATCTGCGCACAGATATCACCGACTGCCGGTGTCGCAACCTGTGAAAATGTATCTCCATAAGTCAAAGGAGTCTGTTTATGAAACAGATTATATACGGTCTTTCCATAAATTGCCTGGTAATAACGGATCACATATGCATGACATCCATATGTCGCATCCGTCCCATCCCAGCTTCCCGGACGATAAAGGGAACTCACTCCCTGAAAGGTATCCACTACCTGTCCATCACTGCTGATCGTAATCACTGTCCCTGTTGCAGCTTTGGTGTCAACTACAGCCAACTGTACAGTCAGCATCATCAACACGCAAAAAAATGAAACTAACCTAAGCCCCCGCTTTACTCTCATTCTTCCACCACCATATTTTATTTTTCTAAGTCAACTGTTACAAATCCGTATCACAAAATGGTCAAATATTACGTTTGTGCTACATATATTAACATCTTACAACAAAATGAAAAAAAATAACAGAGGTTTTTTCAAAAAAATTTGTGATATTGTCTATTTTTTTTGGAAAAACTCTGTTATTTTCATGATTTTTCTTATATTTACAGGAAATACTCTACACCGGAACGGAAAATCTTCTGATCCTGATTTCCGGTAATGTTGATGGCAACGCTGTCACCGATACGCTCGGAATGTGCCATCTTACCAAGCACACGTCCATCCGGACTTGTGATACCTTCGATCGCACAGTAGGAACCATTGACATTGAAGTCCTCATCCATCGTTGGATTGCCGGAAAGATCCACATATTGTGTAGCAACCTGTCCATTTTCAAATAATTTCTCGAGCCACTCTTTGTTGGCTACGAAACGTCCCTCACCATGGGAAGCAGGAATCGCATACACGCCGCCCAGCTCTGCATTTTTAAGCCATGGGCTCTTATTGGTTACCACCTTGGTATATACCATCTTGGAAACGTGGCGTCCGATGCTGTTGATCGTAAGTGTCGGAGAATCCGCTTTCTGTTCTACGATCTCACCATATGGAACAAGTCCCAATTTGATCAATGCCTGGAAACCGTTACAGATACCAAGTACCAATCCATCCCGCTCATCAAGCAGCTTGCTTACCTCTTCCTTGATCTTAGCATTACGGAACGCGGTAGCAATAAATTTACCGGAACCATCCGGTTCGTCACCGGCACTGAATCCACCTGGGAACATGATCATCTGAGCTTCCTTGATTCCCTTACTGAAAATCTCTACAGAATCGCGGATATCTTCTGCCGTCATATTCTTAAATACTTTTACGATTGGCTCTGCCCCTGCCAGTTCAAATGCTTTCGCAGTATCATACTCGCAGTTTGTTCCTGGGAATACCGGAATAAATACTTTTGGTTTTGCCACTTTATTCTTTGCAACATAAACTGTCTTCGTATCGTAAAGACTGTTCTTTACTTCCTTCTGTTCTACATTGGATGACGTAGGGAATACCTTTTCCAGCTTTCCTGTCCAAGCCTCTAATGCTTCTTCCATCGGGATCACGGTATCTCCATAGGTAAAGTTCTTGCTGTCATTTACCTCACCTACCACCTTATATGCACAGGTGATCTTATCCACTGCCTCTGCCGGCATTTCCAGAAGGATCGCGCCATAACATTTCTTCGTCAGATCCTCTACAGAATAGGCAGAGTCTAATGTTACACCCAGCTTATTACCAAATGCCATCTTGGAAACCGCTTCTAACACACCACCAAAGCCTACTGCATAGGAAGATAACGCCTGTCCGCTCGTTGTGATCGCATGAACCGCATCGTATAACTGCATTACCTTGTCATACTTTGGAAGATCATAGTCATCGGTTTCAATTTCAAATAAAACGAGCTTGCTGCCCGGCTTTTTCAGTTCAGAAGTTACAACATCCTGTTTCTTTGCCACATCGACAGCAAAGGATACCAGTGTTGGCGGAACATCAATGTCGTTGAAGGTTCCGGACATAGAATCCTTACCACCGATCGATGGCAGGCCAAATCCCATCTGTGCATCATATGCACCAAGTAATGCTGCAAATGGCTGTCCCCAGCGGGTTTTATCCTCACCTAACCGCTTGAAATACTCCTGGAAAGTAAAACGGATCTTCTTGTAATCACCACCGTTTGCCACGATCTTAGCAACAGAATGTACCACTGCATAGATCGCACCGTGGTATGGACTCCAGCTTGTCAGGTATGGGTCATAACCATAACTCATCATTGTGATCGTATCGGTAGTTCCCTTTAATACCGGAAGCTTTGCGATCATCGTCTGGGTTGGAGAAAGCTGATAGCTTCCGCCATAAGGCATTACGACACTGCCGGCTCCGATCGAGCTGTCAAACATCTCAACCAGTCCCTTCTTGGAACATACGTTAAGATCAGATAACGTGTCAAGCCATGCCTGCTTCATATCACCAGATTTTACACTGGTCTTTAAATCATTGTCTTCCTGTTTTGGAAGGGAAACATAAACATCATTTTCCTGATGCGCACCGTTGGTATTTAAAAATGCTCTGGAGATATTTACGATCTCTTTTCCACGCCAGCTCAGAATCAGACGTGGCTCCTCGGTTACTACAGCAACCGCAACAGACTCTAAGTTCTCCTCTTTTGCATATGCCATAAACTGGTCTACATCCTTTGGATCCAGTACCACTGCCATACGCTCCTGAGACTCGGAAATAGCAAGTTCTGTACCATCTAATCCGGCATATTTCTTTGGCACCTTATCCAGATCGATCTGTAAACCATCTGCCAGCTCACCGATCGCAACAGATACACCACCTGCACCAAAATCGTTACATTTCTTAATAAGGGATGCCACCTCTTCCCGACGGAACAAGCGCTGTAATTTACGCTCGGTCGGCGCATTACCCTTCTGTACCTCTGCACCACAAGTATCGATGGATTGGGTCGTATGAGCCTTGGAAGATCCTGTTGCTCCACCACAACCGTCACGTCCGGTTCTTCCACCTAACAATACAATGATATCTCCCGGATCAGAGTTTAAACGTTTTACGGCACGTCTTGGTGCAGCACCCATAACAGCACCAATCTCCATACGTTTTGCTACATAATTTGGGTGATAGATCTCGTCTACCAGTCCGGTTGCCAGTCCGATCTGGTTACCATAAGAGCTGTAGCCATCTGCGGCACCATTGACGATCTTACGCTGCGGCAGTTTTCCTTCTAATGTTTCTTTCAAAGATTTGGTTGGATCTGCCGCACCGGTTACACGCATTGCCTGATATACATAGGAACGACCAGAAAGCGGATCACGGATCGCACCACCAAGACAGGTTGCCGCACCACCAAATGGCTCGATCTCCGTCGGATGGTTGTGTGTCTCATTCTTAAAGCTTACCAGCCACTCTTCCTCTACTCCGTCAATCTCTACCGGTACAACGATCGAGCAGGCATTGATCTCATCAGATTCTTCCATATCCTGAAGCTTTCCGTCCTTTTTAAGCTTCTTCATTGCCATTAACGCAATGTCCATCAAACAGACATATTTGTCATCCCGATCCTTATAAAGCTCTTTGAAGTTGTCAAGGTATGCTTCATAGCTCTTCTTCACAGGAGCTCCATAATAGCTATCTTCAAATGTGACATTCTTAAGCTCTGTAGAGAATGTAGTATGACGGCAGTGATCAGACCAGTAAGTATCTAACACACGGATCTCCGTCATGGACGGATCACGTTTTTCTTCCTTCTTAAAATAATTTTGTATATGCAAGAAATCCTTAAATGTCATAGCAAGACCCAGGGAGTCATATAACTGTTTTAATTCCTGTTCCGGCATATCCTGAAATCCTGTAAAGATCTTGACATCCTGTGGCTCATCAAAGATCTGCTCTAATGTTTCGGGAACAGCTGATGATGCTAATCTGGAGTCAACCGGGTTGATGCAGTGATGTTTGATCACAGCAAGCTCCTCCTCTGAAATGCCCCCACTGATGATATACGTTGTCGCAGAACGGATCACCGGCTCTTCCTCTTCGTTCAAAAGCTTTACACACTGCTCTGCAGAATCTGCCCGCTGATCAAACTGTCCCGGCAGATATTCTACCGAAAAACTTACATCGCCATCGCTCAACGCTACCTCTGCCCCTTCATAACACTCATCTACCGGAGCTTCTGCAAACACCGTGTGAAGTGCCTTCTGATAGGTCTGTTCTGAAATATTCTCAATGTCATAGCGCACCAGTACACGAACGGCTGTCACATCCTTGATACCAAGGTATCCTCTGATGTCCTGAAGCAGTTCTTTGGCATGTACTGCATAGTCTGCCTTCTTCTCAACGTACACTCGTCTTACGTTACTCATGTTGTTCCCTCCATATATTTAATGTTGCATTTTCTCCTTTTTCCGGCAAAAAAATGCATGATTCAACACATACGTTGTTATTATAATAAAAAACCCGTTATGAAACAAGTCATAACGGGAAATTGTTTTGTTTTTTACGCATGTAGTTTTTTGATGAGTTTAAATACTGCACTGTTTTCAAACACCATAGGTTCTGTATTGGCAAAAAATACAATGCCATCTACCGGAGACTGTACCTCCTTGATCACCTCACCGTCATACGGATTGATAATCTCTGCAAGCAGCTCGCCGCGTTCTACCTCTTGATTGATCTGTACCACTTTGTGGATCAGACCGGAAGCCGGGCTCTTCACGCTGACCAGATCTTCTTCCTCAAGCACTGTCGCAATAAATCCGGGATGCAGATGATACCTTATGATCCCCATTCTTGTCAAAAAACGCAACGCAGCAGATACCGCCTGATTTGCCAGTGCGTCATCAATATTTCTGGTCGTACTGGTATAGACAGAAAATGCATTGCAGCCATTCAGCTGCAGATTATAGTTAAGCGTGGACGGATCAAACGCCCGCGACTGTGCGATCAACACATACGGCATACCAAACTGGTTTGCCAGACTACTGCTTTCCCTTCCGGTATCCATCATCCGCACATGGGGAATAAACTCGCCCTCCAGATAAAAACTCGGGAACTGGATACCATACGCATATTCGCTGCAAACCTTAAGCACCTGAGCCGCGATCCGGCTGGTTGCCTCTCCATTTGGATTCCCCGGAAACTGACGATTAATATCCGAATTATCCTTGCCCCAATATTTTTTTCCGATATTACTTGAATGCGCATTAAGGGATGGAATGACCATGATCTGCTTTCCGGACACGATCGCTCCCCGCTCCTCTAAACGTGTCAGTATCCGGATCAGCTGCGAACAGATATAAAGCTGCTGGTATTCATTACCGCGCATTGCTCCGATTATGGCAGCCGCCTTCTTACCATGTCCAAACACATAGGCCTTGATCCGGTTATCTTCCCGGTAATCCGTACTCATTGCTATAATTTCTTCTAATTTCATCTTCTACTCCTGTGGTGCTATTTTTAAAATGCGGGCGATCAAAGATCCTTCCTCTACCAGAGGATATTCTCTCAAGGATGCAACCAAACCATCACACGGTGCCTGAAGTTCCTCCTCCAGTGCTCCTGTAATGACCTTTACGATCCGCCCGATCACCTGTCCCTTTTTCACATACGTACCATGCTCTACATTTGCTACAAAGGTTCCGCTCATCTCACAATTGATAAATTCCATGTTCTCGTCTGCTGCAATGATCGACTCCTTAGTACTGCTGGTCTTTCCCGTCCAGATCCCCATATATTTCATCAAAGAGAAAATACCATCGATCAACTGATTGCAATATTCCGGATAGATCTTAAGTGCCGTTCCTGCCTCAATGACCATAGCCTTTACCCCTTTTTCGTTGAGAGCATACGCAAGACTTCCCTCTTTCACCGTACTGGACGGATGCACCCAGACAAAATCTGCATTCATACATTTGGCATACGGAAGTACTCCATCCACATCGTCATCATTGATCCGCACCTGCGGAAGCTCCTTTAAGAAAATGCTACTTGAGTGCACATCAATACAGACCGTGCTGTCCTGCATGTCTTTCATGAGCTGGGAAGCAATGTATTCATCGATCGAACCGTTTTCATTTCCCGGGAAACACGTATTCATATCTACATCAGAAAACGGGCTTTCCCGCTTGGCGATATCAATCCCGATCGGATTGAGCGCAGGATAAACATCCACAATTCCTTTTAAGCTTGCATAATCTTCTTTGATCCGGCGTACCAATTCATAACAAACATACTGTCCGCCTACCTCATCTCCGTGGATTCCGGTTACCACTGAAAGCCGGAGTTCTTTCCCTGTGATCTCATTTGGAGTCAACCGGTTTTTCTTGATGCGAAGTGTTTCATCTACCGGAAGGTTCACCTTTACTACTGTTTCAATCATGTCATTCTCCCTTAAAAAAAGGCACTCCATTGAGTGCCTCTTATGTATCCCGTTTAACCAACTACTTTCTTGATGATCATAAGTAATTGATCGTGATCAAATGGTTTTGCAACGAACTCGTTTGCACCATACTTTACAGCTTCCACCATCTTAGACTTCTGTCCTGCGGCAGTTACCATCACCACTTTGGCATCCGGATCATATTCCTTGATCTTCTGCAGAGCACCTATTCCATCTAATACCGGCATCGTAATATCAAGTGTTACCATATCCGGTTTCAATTCCTCATACATCTTTGCTCCCTGCGCGCCATCTGGTGCCTCACCCACAATTTCATGTCCATCCGCTTCCAGAATCCCGCGCAATACCTTTCTTGAGGTTCTCGAATCATCTACAATTAAAATCTTAGCCATTGCTACTTCCTCCCAACTATGCCACTGTTACTTCTGTATCCACGCTGAATACAAATGATACCGGGTCCCCGTCGATCACAACAGGAATCTCATATGCTGTTTTCTCTGCTTTACACTGTTTTGTGGTTTCGTACATTACCGGCGGCTCTAAATCCATCTCAATACCTGCCTCACTCTGCCCTGATACAAACAGACCATTGCTTACATTCAGGTACTCTGCTACGGCATCTAAGGAATCCAGATCCACCTGTTCAAATGCTTCACGGCCAAAGACAGAAGCAATCTTTAATAATGCTTTTGACTCACCAAAGATTCCAGTAAACATCTTCTTATCTCCAAACAAATTCTGGCTGACACCATATGCATAGGAAACATCGGTCACCGCCTTTACAGGCTCCACACGAAGATCCGTACTGATCAGACGCATCAGGTTACGCATTGCCAGTGCAATGTAATCCTTGTGGATCTTGGTAAGTCCTGCATCCTTCATAAAGATTGGAACGATCGCATCCAGATCTCCACTCTTTAATGCATCCATCTCTTCCTTCGTATAGCCGTTTGCTGCTGCAAACTCGTCTACCTTAGCAGTCACTTCCTCAAGGCTGAAAACACCTTTATCGGTAATTGCCTGAATAAATGTCATATATGGATCTCCCTGCTTAGAAAGCAACTCTCCTACCTGGGCATCGGTCAAATATCCTTTTTCAACAGCAATATCGCCAAAACGCTTATCCATCTGCTGCTGAAGCTGATTTACTTCCTCAGCCTGTGCGTTGTTCAGCAGTCCGGAAGCAACGGCAAGCAATCCCAGCTTTACACGCGCAGACTTCTGGGCTTCCATTACTTCACTGTACTGTTCCTTAGAGATCATCTGATTTGATAATAAATAGTGTCCAAAATAAATGCCAAACATATTATTTTGTACCCCCTTTTCTTATTGTATTTGATAAATCTTATTGCACATTTTCACATATCTTCATTATAGCCAATTTCCGCCATGATTGCAAGGGAAAATGTACAATCACATGCTTTAATCTCTGCTTTCTTTGTGCATATTTTACACAAAAAAAGAGCAGACAACCAAAGACCGCGGTCATCTGCTCACATTTTTTATTATTTTTCATTTGGATTGCAGATCACTGCTTTTCTTGGCAGATCACATACAATGTTGCGGCACTGTTCCGGTACCATATAGACTTCCTTCAGCTTATGGCAGCCTGTAAAAATATCACCCTTGATCGCAATCTCATTGGTCTTCATATGAAGCATATGAAGCTCTTTTAACGAGCTGCAGTAAGAAAACAGATCATTCATGTATTCCACTTTTGCTGTCTGAAAGCTATCAATATTTAATACAGTCAATGCGGTACAGCCTTTAAATACCCCTTCCATATCCTTGATATTTGCTGTATTGAAGTTACTCACGTCAAGCTCTTTTACGCTGGCACAGCCACTGAACATATTACTCATATCCACTGCATGGGACAGATCAAAATGCGTAACATCAAGCTCGTTGAGTTCTCTGCAAAGAGCAAACATAGATTCCACATTTACTGCCTTTGCGGTATCAAAACCTTTTACATCTATCGCAGTCAGTGCCGTGCAGTTGGCAAACATACAAGAAAAATCCACAACATTTGCAGTATTGAAATTTTTAAGAGACAGTGTTTTTAAGTTGGCACAATTGGCAAACATACTTGCCATGTTCTCTGTATTGGACGTATCAAAGGAAGACACATCAAGCTCCTTCACAGACACGCATCCATCAAACATATGCGCCATATTGGTAACGTTCTTTGTATCAAAGCCACTGACATCCAGCGAAGTTAATATATCACATCCATAAAACATGTAGGACATATCCTCGACACCTTCCGTCGAAAACTCAGAAAGATCCAGGTGATCGACCGTATCCAAACCTTCAAACATACGATTCAAGGAACGCACACCCTTTGGAAGTACAACCTTGGCATCCTCTCCGATATAACGAAGGGAGCTTCCATCCTCGTCTACCTTCCACAGTGTTTCATCATATTCAAACGTACCAATTGCTCCATCAAAAGATTTCATAATCAAACCTCCATTCTTTTCAACGTGATCTCACTTTCTTCTAAAGGAAGAAAACAAGCATATCAATCAAAAATACCGGTATCAGGCAGCTCAGTGACCATCCCATATAGCCAAAGAAGGACGGCATCTTGATTCCGTTTTCCTCTGCGATCGAACGCACCATAAAGTTTGGAGCATTACCGATATAAGTGTTGGCACCCATAAATACCGCACCACAGGAAATCGCCTCTAACATCTGAACAGAAATGGTTCCAACGGTAGTTGACACACCACTGGTTGCGCCAAGCGTTCCGGCAGTTGTCATAAAGACAAGGTAAGTTGGTGTGTTATCTAAGAAGGAAGACAGCGCACCGGTTCCCCAGAACATCTGCCATGGTGTATTTAATCCCAGCTCAGAACCTCTTGCCTTTAAGATCAGCAGGGCAGGGATCATTGTAATAAAGATACCGATAAATAATACGGCAACCTCTTCGATCGCCCCCCATGTAAAGTGGTTGTTGATACGCACCTGTTTCTTCGTGGTCTTGAAGGATAAAAATGCAGCCAGTAAAATGATGACGCATTCAATAATTGCCGGGAAACCAAGTGTTACTTCACCATAAATGTGGATTCCGGCAGGAAGTCCTGCCTTTTCAAATACACCCGGAAGCACACCGCTTAAGATCACGGCACCAACGATAGCAATCAGGAAAATGATGTTGTGACCACCGTTCAGACGAAGCGGAGCCTGCCCATCACTCTTCTCCGGCTTTAAGCCGTCTGCCAGATCCTTCTTGTAAGCACGTACATCGAGGATCAGGAATAAACTCATTAATAACACGACATTTACAAGCAGCATACGAACCAGACGAAGACTCCAGAAGAAGCCTACTCCACGCATGAAGCCCATCAACAGTGGAGGATCACCGACTGGAGTCAGGCATCCACCGATATTGGATACCAAAAAGATAAAGAACACCATAATATGTACTTTTCTGCTGCGCCATTTGTTGGCACGAATCAATGGACGGATCATTACCATAGATGCACCCGTTGTTCCGATCCAGCTTGAAAGCAGTGTACCGATCAGAAGAAGGATCGCATTGACCTTTGGGGAACCAACCAGATCACCTTCCAATGTAATATTACCTGCCACACAGAACAGACCAAACAACAGTACAATAAAGGTCAGGTAATCTCCTACGATCGTCTCAAGAAGATTCTCAGACATCGCACTCATTCCATATTTGATCGCAAACGGGATCAAAAACAGTAACGACCAGAGGATGACAAACCATTGTTTATTCTTCTCCCAGAATTCTCCAGCTACCAGCGGGAAAATAGCAATACAAAGAAGCATGCAGGCAAATGGGATCACGTAGACTAAGGAAAGACTCGCACCAATATTTTCCGTATGTTCTTTGGCAGCAAATGCCACATTGCTATTGGCAAATAACGCACCAAGCAGCAGGGACATTGTTACAAGAAACTTTTTCATAACACTTACTCCTCCTAAAAAATAATTTTCTTGGCATTTTATGCCACATCTGTTCTATTTTATATCTATTACACCTAAAAATCAAGAAATGTTTGGCAAATATTTGTATAAAATCCCTAAATTTTACAATTTCTTTCATTGCATGTTTTGAGGTTATCCATTATAATAAAAACAGACTTTATGAGGAGGTAAAAAACATGTCTGAAAAAGAATACGAAATTGAAGCTCCGGTTGTCACATTAACACTGGAAGATGACACGGAACTGGAATGTGCAGTACTCAGTGTATTTCCCGTAGAAGGCTACGAGGGGGATTATGCTGCGCTACTTCCAACCGAGGACATTGATAACGAAGATGGTGAAATCTTCTTATACCGATACAAAGAAATCGACGATGAAAACTTGGACATCACGAACATCGAAGATGACGAAGAGTTTGAAGCCGTATCGGAAGCCTTTGATGCCATTTTGGATCAGGAAGAATTTAACTCATTATAAAAAGCAAAAAAGCGGAAGATCCTTTGCTCGGATCTTCCGTTTTTCTTTTTGCTTTTTATTTCATTACGATGTTGACAATTCTTCCCGGAACATAGATCTCCTTGATGATGTTTCCGGTAAGCTTATCACTGATCTCCTGTTTTGCTTTTTCAATGACAGCATCCTTTGCCTCATCAACCGCGATCTTGACCACACCTTTCGTCTTACCATTGATCTGAACAGCAATCTCTTTCTCATTATCTGCCATCTTATCTTCTTCATAAACCGGCCATGTCTGGTGGAATACAGAATCTGTTCCGCCAAGCTGCTCCCACATTTCCTCTCCTAAATGAGGAGCAAATGGAGCAATCAGAATGGTCAGTGTCTTTAAGGTTTCCTTATCCACACCACCCTGTTTGGTGAGTGCTACCAGCTTGTTGTTGTACTCCATAAATCCGGATACTACAGTATTCAGGCTGAAGGACTCTAAACGTGTTGTAATGTCATAGATCATCTTATGACGCAGCTTTACAAGCTCCGGTGTCTCTGCAACATCCTTGTCTTTGTTTTCCATAAACATATTCCAAAGACGATTTAAGAAACGGTAGATACCTTCCATTCCACTGTCATCCCAGATAGAATCAAGTTCTGGTGGCCCAATGAAAAGCTCGTATAAACGCAAAGAATCACAACCATAATCTTTTACAATGTCATCCGGTGACACAATATTTCCAAGCGATTTACTCATCTTTGTCGCAGCTCCGGTCTCACGGTCTCTACCACATACCATACCCTGATTGAACAGCTTCTTAAATGGCTCATCAAAATCAATCACACCAATGTCGTGCAGGAATTTGGTATAGAAACGGGAATACAGCAAATGCAGCACCGCATGTTCTACACCACCAATATACATATCTACCGGAAGATATTTGTCTGCCTTTTCACGATCTACCAGTGCTTCGTCATTCTTGTTATCCACATAACGTAAGAAATACCAGGATGATCCTGCCCATTGAGGCATCGTATTAGTCTCTCGTTTTGCTGGTTTTCCACAGCATGGACAAGTTGTATTTACCCAGCTGTCAATGGCTGCCAGTGGAGACTCTCCTGTACCTGTCGGTTCATATTTTTCTACATCCGGAAGCAATACCGGAAGCTCTTCCTCCGGAACCGGAACTGCTCCACAGTCCGGACAGTGAATGATCGGAATCGGCTCGCCCCAGTAACGCTGACGGGAAAATACCCAGTCACGCAGCTTATAGTTGACGGTCTTTTTACCATATCCCATCTTCTCGATCATTTCCGGTGCTTCTTTCTTCAGCACGGAAGATTCCATACCATTCCAGTCACCGGAGTTGATCATTGTACCGGAAGCTTCTGTATAAGCCTCTGTCATATTTTCAATCTCTTTTCCATCCTTTGCAATAACCTGAATGATCGGAAGATCAAATTTCTTGGCAAATGCAAAGTCACGATCGTCATGCGCAGGCACACACATGATCGCTCCGGTACCATAATCTGCTAATACATAATCAGAAAGCCAGATCGGTGTCTTCTTTCCATTAAGTGGATTGATCGCATAAGATCCGGTGAACACACCTGTTTTTTCTTTGTCCTGCATACGGTCAACATTAGACTTCATGGAAGCATCATAAATATACTTTTCGACCGCTTCTCTGGTCTCGTCTGTTGCCAGATCATGCGCTAATGCATGCTCCGGTGCCAATACCATAAAGGTAGCTCCCCAAAGGGTATCCGGACGCGTCGTATATACTGTGATCTCCTCGTCCTTGCCATCTACCTTGAAGTTGACCTCTGCACCATAGGATTTTCCAATCCAGTCTGTCTGCATTTTCTTTACTTTATCCGGCCAGTCAAGCTTGTCAAGATCACTCAATAAACGATCGGCATATGCAGTGATCTTCAACATCCACTGGCGCAGATTCTTTTTGGTTACCTCAGAACCACAGCGCTCACACTTGCCATCTACTACTTCTTCGTTGGCAAGACCTGTCTTACAGGATGGGCACCAATTGATCGGCATCTTCTTCTCATATGCCAACCCTTCTTTAAACATCTTTACAAAGATCCACTGTGTCCATTTGTAGAACTTCGGATCTGTCGTATTGACCTCACGGTCCCAATCATAAATAGCAGCGATCTCATTGATCTGACGCTTGATGTTCTTTACATTCTCTGCCGTAGAAATGCTTGGATGCACTCCGTTTTTGATGGCATAATTCTCTGCCGGAAGACCAAACGCATCCCATCCCATCGGATGAATCAGATAATAGCCCTGTAACATCTTATATCGGCTCCACACATCAGAGATCACATAGCCTCTCCAATGCCCTACATGAAGTCCATTGCCGGATGGATATGGAAACATATCCAGACAATAATATTTCTCCTTTTTCCCATCGTCTACATTGATCGGGTTCTCTTCCCACTTCTTTCGCCATTTCTTCTCAATGGCATTGTGATTATATGGTACTGTAGCTGCCATATCCAATTCCTCCTAAAACTCTTACTTGTTTTATCATTAAAAACACTGTGACAAAACTGCCACAGTGTAGTATAGCATAGTTTTTTCACTGCTACAAGGCTTGCAAATGGTCTTTCCAAAAATCTTTAATCAGCAACATTTGCCATAATTGCCGCACGCAAAAAGGAATATGCAATGCTTACGATCACCACACAAACAACATAAAGCATACTGAAAAACAGGCGGTTGCTGTCGTTTCGTTTGCTTTTTTGATCCGAGCATTGCTTTACCCACCAGCGGTTGAGCAATAGTAAAATGTATAGGTAGATCACAATGATCACTGCGCCGATTCCAAATACCATCACATTTAAGAGGATCGTTCCGGTCGCGATCACTTTGGTCACAAAAAACAAGAAACCAAGTCCAAGCCCCATGATACCAAACAGGGTATTGCCAAACAATGAACCACACACATATAACGTGCGATGCGCCGGCACATACGAATGGGTTCCACCTTTTTTCCTTTTTCCACCCTCTGACGGTGTACTGTGATTCTGCTCCTGCATACTCTTCACCACTTTCTATCCATCTATGTTTTCTAGTTCTCCTGTGCTAACCACTGTTCAAACTCATCCATCGTCATTAAGATCTGACGCGGTTTTGTTCCCTCTTCCGGTCCTACCACGCCTGCCTCACTTAACTGATCCATAATGCGTGCTGCACGGTTAAAGCCTATCTTATACACACGCTGCAGCATACCAATAGAAGCTTTTTCCTTTTCGATAATGAATTTAGCAGCATCGACAAAATACTCATCACGCTCCTGATCCTTGTTGGCATCCCGTACCGAACGTGGTCCGCAATTGATCTCTCTTGTAATATTATCATTATATTGCACATTTAATTCCTGTGCCTTTAAAAATTCTACAACGCGTCCCACTTCCTTATCAGAAATAAACGCACCTTGCACACGGATCGGTTTTGGAATGCCGCTTGGTGCAAATAACATATCTCCTTTTCCAAGCAGTTTTTCTGCTCCGTTCATATCAAGGATAGTACGGCTGTCGACACCGGAAGATACTGCAAATGCAATCCTGGACGGAACATTGGCTTTGATCAGTCCGGTAATGACATCCACAGATGGCCGCTGGGTCGCGATCACCAGATGAATTCCTGCAGCTCTGGCAAGCTGTGACAGACGCACGATTGCATCCTCCACTTCCCCATGTGCCACCATCATCAGATCTGCCAACTCGTCAACAATGATGACGATCTTCGGCATTTTCTTAAATTCTTTCTCCGGATTTTCTCCTCTTTCATCAAGCTGTACAACCTTTTTGTTGTAGCCCTCTAAGTTCCGCACGTTGCACTCTGCAAATTTCTTATAACGGGCTTCCATCTCTGCCACTGCCCAGTTTAATGCGCCGCTCGCTTTTTTTGGATCGGTCACTACAGGGATCAGCAGATGTGGGATTCCATTGTATACACTAAGCTCCACAACCTTCGGGTCGATCATGATCAGCTTTACATCATCCGGATGAGATTTATAAAGAAGACTCATGATCAGTGTATTGATACATACAGATTTACCGGAGCCGGTCGCACCTGCGATCAATACATGCGGCATTTTTCCAATATCGGAGATCACCACTTCACCGCTGATGTCCTTTCCTACTGCAAAGGACAGATCACCAGGACTCGCCATGAAATCACTGCCCTCTAACAGATCACGGAAGCTGACCGGCTGTGCCTCCTTGTTTGGCACCTCGATTCCGATCGCCGCTTTTCCGGGGATCGGTGCCTCGATACGAATATCTGCCACTGCCAGATTCAACTTGATATCATCTGCCAAGCTGGTAATTTTATTCACTCTTGTTCCCTGTTCCGGGAGCATTTCATAACGTGTAACAGCAGGCCCGCAGCTCACATCCGTTACTGTAACATGCACACCAAAGCTGTCTAACGTCTCCTCCAGCTTTTTGGCCGTTGCCTGAAGCTGCGCCTTAGTATTGCCCTGCACCCGTTTCCCGCGCTCTAATAATTCCAGCAGCGGTCTTTGATAGGAAGAATAATCCGCCTTCGCATCTGTTTTTGCAATCTCGTTTGCGGTATTTTGTGCTTCCCTCTGTGCTTCTTTTGCCGTTTCCTTTGTTCTGCGGTGGCTCACCGGCTTTGCCGGTTCCTGCGCAGTTGCGTCAATACCGGACGACGTTTCTTTCTCCCATGAGGAAGCATCCGAAAATTCTGCTGTCACTTCACGCACTTTAGTCGTCGGAAGCTTGTCAAAAGCGGTAGCATTTGCCGTCCCGGAAATCGCATGTTCTGCTTTCTTCGCTCTCACCTGCCTTTTCTCCGGTGCAGGCTCTCTTTCTAACGGTTCTTCCACCAGACCGGTAATATGCAATTCTCCATCTGATGACACAGTCACTTCATTGATCTTTTCCTGCTTTGGTGCAGATGTTTTCACTTTCTCCTGACGTGCTGTCTTTGCAGGCCGCGTCTTCTCTGCCGTTTCCTTTTCAGAACAAAGCCCCTGATTATGTAATACAGTCGTTGCCTTTTTAGCCTTTCCCATTGTCAGATCATCACTTTTGGCAGCAGCCGTTTCCGTATTCACTTCAAACACCCGTCCGGAACGGAAGCGTTTTCTTCTCTCCTCGATCTCATCAAGTTGCTCCTGTTCCCGCTCTGCTGCTTCCTGATAACGCTGTATGCGCGCTTCTTTTCGCTCTTGCTGCTGTACCTTACGTCGTTCCTGCTTTTTGGCATAGAACTCCTCTCTGACCACCATCTCATCTTCATCCAGTGAAAAAGCATCATAAATATTATGCGCTACATCGATCACAGAAGTTCCTGCGATCAGGATAAATAGTAATACTAAAACCAGCAAGACCAGCACCCATGTACCGGCTGTTGATAAAAACGGATAAAAAATACTGGTGAGCAGTGCTCCGATCAGACCTCCGGCAGTTTTATGCTCCATACTGTAAAGGTAGCTTTTCGCAATCTCCTGAAACCCCCAGTCGATATGTACAGACATATGGCAAAGCGCACACAAAAAGCAGGCAAATACCACGCTTAATGTGATCTTTCTGATACATCTGGCACTGTAATCATATAACACGGCAATGATCATTGCTGCACAGATAAATACCGGTATCAAATACTGTACCAGACCAAATAGTCCAAAGAAAAAGCCGCTGATATAACCGCCCAATTTACCGCAAAGTCCAATATTACAGCATAAAAGGAAAATGCAGACTGCCGCAACGATCGCGATCAGTACGCCCTCCTCAAATACATCCTGTCCATTTTTTTTGCCTTTCACCGGACGTTTCGCGGATGTTCGTTTTTTTGTTGTTGTTTTTCTTTTTGTGTTTGTCTTCTTTGTAGAAGCCATAGCAAACCCCCGCTTACTTTCTTAATGTTCCTTTCTTTTATGCATACTTTTTTATCATACTATGATGTTCCCGATTTTACAAGTGCTATCTCTTATGCTTGCGTTTCCAGGAAAAGAAGATCACGACCAGTCCCAGAACCAAAAGTCCGATCCCCGGTACAACCGGACGTGCCTTTGTCACCTCGTTTTTGGACTTTTTCTCTTTATTCTCCTGTTTCACAGCCTTTTCTTCTGTTGTAACTGCCTGTGTCGTCTGCTCTGTATTCTCTTTTGCGCTCTCAGTTGCTGTATCAGAAGATGCCTTTTTAGGAGCAGTCTCTCTGTCCTGCTGTTTTGCATCCGGCTTCGCCTCTGTCAGTTCCTTTTTTTCTGTTGTTTCTTCTGTTGTGGCCGCCTCGGTTGTAGCAGGTGCCATCTGCTGCAGGGCAGGATTATCCTTTAATTCTTCATCAAACTTTCCATTCAGATAATCCTGATATGCCTGTGCCGCCCCTTCCCGGGTAGGGGCATATCCATGCGCCGAAAGCCATGCCTTCGCCTGTTCCTTTTCTTCCTGTGTATACTCTGCATGCGTCACAGGTGCTGTCTTGATCCCGGCAGTAAAGGCAAGCACTGTGGCAAACAGTATTATGACAAACCATTTTTTCATAACTTTCATCCTTACTTTTTTATTATGGCAGTTTTGACAAACAATCCTGCCTGTTTGGTATTTTACCGATTTTCCTTCTCTTTTTCCAGCTTTTTTCCTAATTTTTCCCGTAACCACACATTTTATTGATCTTATGAAAGGCTTCCTTCATACCTCCCACCTGATCGATCAGTCCCTCGTTTACCGCTTCTTCACCCACTAGTATCGTACCAAGATCCTTCGTCAGCATTTTCGTATTCATCGTAAGTTCCAGTAACCGTTCTTCTGATGCGTGGCTGTGCCCTGCCATAAATCCAATGATGCGTTCCTGCATTTTCGCAAACTGTTCGTAAGTTGAGGGTGCTCCAATGATCGTTCCACTCATCCTGACAGGATGCAGGATCATCGTTGCCGTTGGCACAATAAAGGAGTAATTTGTTGAACAGGCCAGTGGACCTCCGATGGAATGACTTCCTCCAAGCACCAATGACACCGACGGTTTGCTAAGTGATGCGATCAGTTCTGCGATCGCCAGTCCGCACTCCACATCACCGCCGACCGTATTCAGCAAAAATAACACACCGTCGATCTCCTCATTTTCCTCAATACCTGCCAGCAGCGGAAGCATATGCTCATATTTTGTAGTCTTTGTATTCTGGGAAAGACACTCATGTCCCTCAATCTCACCAATGATCGTGATAACCGAAAGATTTGCTTTGGTGCGTTCCCCCTCTTCCTTATGATAGATCGTGATCTGACCATATTTTTCAATTTCTTCCCGCGTGATATTGCCGGTCTTCGGCGTCTGCTCTTTTTCTTCTTTTTCGCTCATAAAAAATCTCCTATCCTTTTTTCTTACAGTATGAGAAAAAAGAATAGGAAATATACAAACTAAAACGACCGTCCGCCACCGCCATGGCTGAATCCGCCACTACTGTGATGACTTCCACCTCCACCACCGGAGGAATTGCTTTCAATCTTACGTTTATGTACAACCGTATCATAATGTACATCACTTCTACGGTAAACATCCTTAGAACTTCCTACCAGATAGTTTCCTGAGCTTACTGTTACACTTCCACCACGGTTCACAACCAGGCAAAGCAGCACCAGTCCGGCAAGAATGCCTCCGATGATCGCTGCATAACCTAAATAGTCCATATCAAATCCGGTATCATCATACATATATTCCGACACGGATGAAAGCAGTCCCGCAAATACCAAAGCATACTGTCCGGACTTTAATTCATCATAGATCGTGTCGATCGCATCATCGATCCTTGACGAGGTGTAATATTTCATACAGGCACCGGAAGTGGAGATCCAGATGTTGCGATTGTCCATATCGATCAAAAACAAGATGCCTGTGCCATGAGAATCCTCATATCCAAAGTCATGCGTATCGTAGAAATCATCCGCATACGCTTCGGAATTCTTTCCTTCCGCATCGTTTGTTGTCACCATCACAATATCTGTTTTCTTTTCCTGACGTACCTGCTTGATATCACGTTCCAGCGATTGTTCTTCCGCATCACTCAAAAGATCCGCCTGATCAAACACACGGTTATCTGTAACGATCAAGCCTGCATTGTTCCGCGTGCTTACCGTTTCCACTGTGCCTCTCGCACTCCGCTTATGGTAGGCAGCTCCAAAAAATCCGGCAGCAATCAGTAAAAGACATCCTATAACGATCAAATACCTTTTCATCTTTCTCCCTCCCTACATGCAAAGCATCACAGAAAGCGTCAGCAGCCCAATTGACAAAAAACTGCTTGCCAGCACAAACAGTGCCCGTTTTATACTGACCGGAGGTTTTCCTACCACTTTTCCAGTCTGCCCGTTCAGCATAAATTCATAAAGCTTTCCTTTGTATTCATATTCATAATGCCATATTGGATAAAGCGCATAATGGATCGTTTTTGCTTCGGCATCCACAGATGAATTTGTCACTACTACAGAATCATAGCCATGAATGGTATTTTTCAGTTCATCGATCGCATACTGGCTGGCAATTTTTTCTGCTCTTACATATACCTGATCCTTCGTTTCGCTGTAACGTTCCGCACTGTAACCACTTAAATATGCCGAAGAAAATGTCTGCGCTTTGCCGGTATCAAATGGCTCTAGCAGATCCATCTTTTCGTTGTCCATCCGAACGGACGCATCTCTTGGAATTCTGGCAAACAATGCCTTCCCGGCACGATCCACCCGGTACTTGTAAATTGTCGTGATCTCCGTATTTCCACTCCGCTTGACACTGCGTCGTTCACAATTGGCTGATAACGACGCATCTGTCTGAATATCATATACCCAGAACGGAACATAAATTCCCTGCAACTTCGCCTTTAACACATCGCTTTTTAAAAAGTCCGCCGGAGTTAACAATCCCCCTCTACACCATTTGCGAAATTTGGTTTCCGCTTCTTTTCGTTCTACCATAAACGGAAGTACAAGATCCGGTTTTAAATCATTCTCCACCTGTTCCTCGATTATGTTCGGAGAACCACAGTATGCACAGGAGGTTGCTGCCGTATATTGATCCGTGATCAGCGTTGCGCCGCAGGATGGGCAATGATACTGCTTTTCACCTCCCTCAGAAAAAGCATCTGTTTCTCTTTTTTCATCCTTTTCCTGATATTCCTCTACCGGGATCTGGCAGGCACAATGCTCACATTGCAACATTCCGGATACGGCATCAAACAACATATTCGATCCGCACTGCGGACATTTGTAAATGGTTGCCATATTCTCTCTCCCCTTTTTCGTTTAAATTGCTGCAAATCCCTGTTCCAGATCTGCAATAATATCATCCACATTCTCAATTCCAACAGAAAGTCTGATCTGTCCACCTTCAATACCTGCTGCCTTTAGCTGTTCATCTGACATTTGACGGTGCGTGGAGCTTGCCGGATGCAAAATACAGGTTCTGGCATCTGCCACATGCACGCAGATCATGGCAAGCTTTAACTGTGCCATGAAATCCATGGCCTTTTCTCTTCCGCCTTTTACAATAAAAGAAACAACACCAGACGTACCCTGTGGCATATATTTCTGTGCCATCTCATAGTAGGCATCTCCCTTTAATCCCGGAAAAAATACACGCTCTACTTTATCATTTGCAGCCAGATATTCTGCTACCTTCTGTGCATTTTCACAATGCCGCTGTACCCTAAGTGCCAGTGTATCCAACCCCAAATTCAGTAAAAATGCAGTATTGGGACTCATGATCATTCCAGTATCACGCATCACCTGCGTACGTGCCTTCGTAATGTAAGCTGCTTTGCCAAACTGCTTGGTATAGACCACACCATGATACGACTCATCCGGTTCCGTAAACTCCGGGAATTTGCCGCTTGCTGCCCAGTCAAAATTACCGGAATCGACAATACAGCCGCCCATCGCAACCGCATGACCATCCATATATTTCGAGGTAGAATGCACCACCAGATCTGCTCCATATTCGATCGGCCGACAGTTGATCGGAGTAGCAAAGGTGTTGTCCACACAAAATGGGATCCGGTTATCATGTGCCACTTGGGCAAACATAGAAAGATCGAGGACTTCCAGCCCCGGATTGGTAACCGTTTCGGAATAGATCAGTCTGGTATTGTCCCGGACTTCCTTTCGTAAATCCTCTTCTGAAATGTCAGTCGGTACAAACGTCGTCTCAATGCCGAGCTTTGGAAGTGTAACATTCAACAAATTGAAGCTGCCGCCATAAATCGCATTTGTAGCTATAATATGTTCTCCGGCATGTACGATATTCATAATGGCAAGCATGATCGCCGCCATTCCGGAAGCGCAACAGATCGCACCAACGCCACCCTCCAGATCACATATTTTCTTCTCTACCACATCCACCGTCGGATTGGCAAGGCGGGAATAAAAATATCCATCCTTTTCCAGATTAAAGAGCTTTCCTACCTGCTCTCCATCGTCATATTTAAATGTGGTACTCTGTACGATCGGTGCGAATCGAGGTTCTCCATTCTTCGGGGTATACCCGGACTGCACACACTTTGTTTCCAATCTGTAATCACTCATAATCAAATCCTCCTAAAAAATAACGAGAAGAATCTACATTCTTCTCGTCTTATTATAATGTATGGTGTCGTATTATGCAATTATCTTTGCCAAAAATTGCAGTTTTTCCACTAGAGAAAATCCGCCAGTGTTTTGCTGTCTACATAATCGTTGATGACAGTTTTTAAGCCTTCCCAAAAAGGCAGTGTCGTACAGGCATCTTTTCGAGGGCAGTCATTCTCCTCTCCTTCCAGGCAGGCAATCGGAGCTAAATCCCCTTCTGTGGTTCGTAAGATATCCCCCACCTTATATTCTGCCGGAAGTTTGGCAAGACGGTATCCTCCGCTATTACCGCGCAGACTCTTCAAATAACCGGCTCTTGTCAGCAATGGAACGATCTGCTCCAGATACTTGATCGAAATCCCCTGTCTGGAGGAAATCTCCTTTAATGGTGTGTATACTTCCGGATCCTGGTTGGCAAGATCGATCATGATCCTAAGCGCATAGCGACCTTTCGTTGATATTTTCATTGCATCACCTCCCAAACGTTTATTTCATACTTTACTGGTAGGTATTATAGCACAATTCCTTTTAAATATCAAACATGGTTACCGCATCTGCCATTTCATTGGCTGCAGTACTAACTTCTACTGCCATCTGATTCACATTGGATACAATGGAAAGCACTTCATTTCCTGATTCAAGAGTATCCTTTACATGAGATTCATTTTCCACGGCAACCGCATCCAATGCTTCGATCTCGTCAGCGATCACACCGGTTTCTCCACCTAACTGGCGGGTTGTGCTGCGAATGCTTTCTACTCCCTCGGTCACATATCCAATATCCTGTTTCACCTGATCAAATACATTTTTTGTGTTGGTTACATGCTCAGACTGTTCATGAATGACCTGGCGTACCTGTTCCATCGTCGTAAGCGTCTGCTCCGAATTCTGATCAAGCATGGATACCATGACTGCAATGTCCTTCGATGCTTCATTACTCTGTTCTGCCAACTTACTGATCTGCTGAGCTACCACAGCAAATCCCCGACCGCTCTCGCCGGCACGCGCCGCCTCAATGCTGGCATTTAAACTTAACAGGTTCGTTTCCTCTGCAATCTCCGTGATCATATTTACAGCCGCTTTGATCTTCTCTACCGACTCATCCGTCTGCCTGGTCTGCTCCTCGATCTCCCTGGTTGCATGTAACACCTCTTTATTGGAAGCAGCTAATCCGGAAAGAGACTCCTCAACTTTGTGGCTGGAAGAGATCATTTCCGTTGCGGACTGTCCAAGCTGTTCCGTTCTATCTGAAGCCGTCTGAAGCATCTGGTTCATATTCTGGATGCTCTGTGTAACATGCTGTGCATTCTGCGTTTGCAGCGTCGCACCATTTAAAATACTTGCCAGATTTTCATTGATGGAATCCATAGCTTCCCGTGCCTGGGAAGCAACCATACTCATCTCTTCTGAAGAGGCGTTTAAATTCATGGAGTTATCAGAAATGGAACCGATCACCCCGGACAGGTCTGTCAGAAGCTGTTTTGTACTTGTTGACAGTTCTCCCACCTCATCTTTTCGCTGCAAGGAAGCCTCCCGGATCGGCACCGTAAGATGTCCTTTTGCAATCTCCCGCACTACATCCATACTCTCGCGGATCGCCCCGGATATTTCTCCGGATGCTATCGTGCAAAATACCACAGTCAATATAAGAATGACCACAATACAGATCCCCAGTACACGATTGATCAGCACCAGACTCTTTGACACCGTGCTGACAGGCATTCCGGCAAACACCATACCAATGATCTCCTCACTGTTATTCTGGTGAACCGGAATGAAATATCCATAATACATCGTTCCTTCCACATTTACCCGGTTCGTAAATACATCATTTCCATCAGAAAGAACGTGTTTGACTAAAAAGTCACCCGCTTTAGAACCCGTGATACGTGTGCCGTTCTTATCCTTTAGAGAAGTTACAAGTCTCTGATCTCCATAAAAAAAAGTAACTTCCATGCCGGTTTTCGCTGCAATCTCATCTATAAATGTTTCTGACAGAGAAATATTATATGCCCCTTTCCAGACATCCCCATTGGCATTTACAAAATAATCTCCGCTGTTCTGATTATAGGCAGCAACAACAGCCTCAGCAGTCGCCCGAAGCTCCATCTTCCGTTCCTGAAGCAGCGTATCTTTGATCACAGTTTCATTGATCACCAACGCTGCCACACACATGGCAAATACGGGAAGAATTGCCATTAACAACACTTTGTATCGTAATTTGAGGTTTTTAAATAATTTCAACGACAATCCCTCCTATTTCCAATTCAGTTCTTCCACATTGTGATAATACCAGTCGATTCCTCCTGTGATCGTTTCGTCAGAGAGCGTCTCACCATCTTTTCCAACCGTTTTTCCTTTATTTGTTTTTAATACACCATCAAACACCCCAAATGATCCTGATAAGATCTTTTGCTGTGCCTCTGCCACCTTATCAGCAGTATCATCCGCACAGAAGTCCGCAAGCGGAGTCAGGCTGACCAGACTTTCCTGCATACCGCCATAGTAATTGGAACCATCATAGCTTCCATCTATAACGCTATTTACATAGGAAGTATAATACGCACTCCAGTTCCAGATTACGGATGTCAGTGTTGCTTTTGGTGTTTCCTTGCTCATATCAGAATTATATCCGATCGACCAGGTTCCATTTTCCTCAGATACCTCCTGTGGAGCGGTCGTGTCACAATGTTGTGCCAACACGTCACAGCCTGCCTTTACCAGTGCCTTCGCTGCTGCCTTTTCATCGTCCGGAGAATACCAGGAATTCGTGACCGCAACCTTCACCTTTGCATTTTTGTTAACAGACTCTACGCCCAGTGCAAAGGCATCTACACCCCCTGTACATTCACTGTTATCGGTTCCCATCGCACTAACATAACCGATCTGATCACTCTTTGTTTTCAATCCTGCCACAATACCGGACAGATACCGTGACTGATAGATCCTTCCAAAGTAATTGGTAAAATTCTTTCCATTGCTCTTATATCCAGTTCCATGCGCAAAATATATATCCGGATATTTCTCGGCATAACTCTCCGTCAGATCCATATAGCCCCAGCTCGTCGTAAAGATAATGTTGCATCCGGCTTCTATACATTCCTTCAATGCCTTGTCGATCGCTTTTTCATCACTGTCGTCGATGTTTTCCTTTCGCACGATCTGATCTTCTGACAAGCCAATGTTGCTCTGCATTCCCTGAATACCAAGTTCATGTGCATAGGTATAACCGGAAGTATCCGAAGCACTTCCAATATATAAAACGCCTACCTTGATATCTTTTTTGGCAAGTGTTTTTAACCCTGCTGCATTGGTTTCCGGTGCCGTTGACTGCTTTGTCTCCTCTTTGTCTGCGCTTTCACTATCCGCCCTTTTTTCACTGGTCTTTTCCGTATCATTAGTGACCACGTCTACGATCACATCGTTGGCTCCACAGCCCACCAGGCCTGCCAGTAACAACAATGTGATAAGTCCTACTACTAACCGCTTCATTCATCATCCCTCCATAATAACATTTATTTTTTACATTATAGCAAATAGCAACAAAAATTTCCATATTTTTTGTGTGTTTTTTCGCTTTGTTACAAACTTGTTAAAAATTTATTTCATATTCGTTACGTCTTTTGACATTTTTCTTTTCTCGCCTCCCTTATACTGACCTTGCAAAATATAAAACGGAGGGTTTGTTATGTTTAAAAAATATGTATGTTGGTTTCTAATGTTATTATTACTTTTCCTTCTTCCTTTTCCAGTTTCTGCCAGGTCAAATCTTACAAAAGGCCAGCAAAAACGTGCAAAACAGATTGTTAAGGTATGTGTCAAAAATTATGAAGAATATGGGGTACTGCCAAGTGTATGTCTTGCACAGGCATTTGTGGAAAGTACCATGGGAGACCATTGTAAAAGCTACAATCTCTGGGGCATCAGAAACGGAAAGGCACGGTATGGTTCATTAAAAAAAGGCACCTTAGGGTACCTCAAATGTATCAACAACGGTTATTATAAAAAGGCACCGTTTGAAAAGGATTACAAAAAACAGATCCGCTACATCGTAGATGGCGGTTACTGCGGTTATCCCGACTATTATTACAAACGATGCCTTGAAGTAATAAAACAATATGACTTTACAAAATATGATAAACAATTAAAATAATTACTGCACCCGGATAGTAATATCCCCACTATCAGACCGGACCTTTATCTTGTTCTTCTGTCCGGCATCGATCAGTACATGATCCTTTTTGCGACCATTAACAGTAACATCTCCGGTATCGCTTTCGATATCGTAAGCATAATCGTTCTCGTTGCCATGGAGCAGTAATTTGACGTCACCCGTATCACTGACTATATTACTCTTTTCTAACGAGCTGTCCTTTACTGTAACATCTCCGGTCTCTGACTGTACCTCAAAGCTTGAAAGCGTCATACCGCCCAGCTTGACATCTCCGGTATCCGTTTTCAGCTTAAAACGATCCACACTGCCAGTCTGCATTTTCACATCTCCGGTATCTACTGTCAGTTGCCCTGTTTTGGCTGTGATCTGCTCCATTTTGATATCTCCGGTGTCGGTTTCAATCTGATATTCATCACAGGAAATGGCGTTCAGCTTCATATCTCCGGTATCACTCGTCAAGGTGAGTGTCTGCATCTGTAACTGTTCCATAGCTAAGTCAGAGGCATCAAGCTTTGCAGATACTGTCTTTAAAAGAGTATGCTTTGGCACCGTGATCTTGATCTGATTTTGTCTGGTATCCGTTCTTTTACCAGACGGAAACAGATCGATCAGATTCACCTGTGCATAAGAGCCTCCGGCATGACTTTTGAGTTTTAATGTATCTTTCGATACAGTGTATTTAGGTTTTTCTTTTTCTGGTAAACAGTAGGAAATCCCATACTCCTCGCCTTCAACTAAAGATATATCATACACATCGGTATCTATGCTGATAGAATGAAAGGCATCCAGTTTTTCACTGTATTCTACCATCTTCACATTTTTATCCTGATCGGTGGACACACTTTTATTCCCCAGATCGATCGCCAGCGCCATACGCCCACCAAGTCCGACGCCTAGTATAACCAGAACGATACCTGCCAATATTGCGATCAGACTGAATATTGATAATTTCTTTAACATACGGTTCATTTATTTTCCCTCCTTCTTTGAAAAACACTTCCGAAATATCCATGCCACAAACCGTACAAACAGTTCTGACAGCTTGATCGTTGCAACTAGTAACAGTACACCAACACCAAGCAATAACGCTGCATATCCTGCGATCACCAGTTTTTGACCGATACCGACAGCCCAGAACAGTCCCGGCAGCATCGCCGCTGCTCCGACCAAAACACATGCTCCACATACCACAATGGAAAATACAATGGAAAACAGTACGATCAATAAACATAAAAACAGGACCAGTACAACTAAAATGACCGGCAGTGCGATCGGTGCCGCACAGATTCCAAGCAGGATCATCCACAGCACAACTGCTCCATTTTTCACACCACCTTTTTCTTTCTGACGTTTGATCTGTTTCTCTGTGCAGTCAGTTAAAATACCGCGTGCGACTTCCTTTGGATCTCCTACCCGGTTCGTCACATCTTCTCCGTCCCCTGCCTGCATATCGTCAAAATATTCCCGATAATAATGAAGCGCGTCTTCCCGGTCTTCCTTTGGCAAATGTTTCAAGCGATTCTCTAACTCTCGTAAAAATTCATTTTTGTTCATCTGTCTTTCCACCTCCCAATAATGTATCGATCTTCTCCTTATAAAGCTCCCACTCCTGCCGGTAAAAGGCTAATCGCTCCTTCCCCGGTTCTGTGATGCGGTAATATCTCCGGTTACGCCCCTGATACGGCTGGTCATATGTCACCAGACATTCTTCCTTTTGCAGGCGGCGCAGTACCGGATACAGTGTGGATTCTGAAATATCCACCACTTCCATCACCTTTTGCGTCAGGGTATATCCATAGGCATCCTCTTTTGCCAGTACTCCAAGTACACAGGCATCTAAAAGCGGAGCCGCTAACTGATATGTCATGTACTCACTCCTTTCTTTTCTCTTCGTATAATACTATACATCATATAATATAGTTTGTCAACAAAATAATATTATATCTCATATAATATACAAACATTTCTTTTTCGACTTTGAAAAAACATGCAAAAAAACAGTGAAACTCTGCCTTTGCATCGTCTCACTGCTCTTTTCACATACTACCTGTTCTACCACGTCTGTCTTACGAACAGATCCAGGCTTTTAAATCATTTTTTTGATGGTAACCTACAAGATTTCCTTTTTTTTCTCCCTTTTTGTATAAAAACAACGCCGGAATATTGGTGACTCCCATCGAAACGGCAAGATCCATATTCTCATCTACATCCGCATTATAGAAAGCAACCTCTTTCATTTCTTCAGA
The DNA here is from genome assembly GCA_934317845.1 of uncultured Lachnospiraceae bacterium. GTDB lineage: Bacteria > Bacillota > Clostridia > Lachnospirales > Lachnospiraceae > NC2004. The sequence goes on along the minus strand of CAKRES010000021.1, from coordinate 16,021 downwards.
AAGCTCTTCTAACACGGGATGCAGCATTTTACATGGTCCACACCATCCCGCTGAAAAATCAATCACTGCAACATCACTTGCCAACACTGCCTGCATATCATTGTTTGTAATCTTTGTTATCATGTTATCATCTCCTTTTGCACTATCTTACCCTATCCTCTGCATTTTGAAAAGTGCTTTTATACAAGTGCAGCAAGTGCACGTCCAAGCTCTTTTAATGCTTCCTCGGCTTCGCCATCCGGTGCACCATTGCATGCAACGCCTTCTCCATTTACTAAAGCAGCACCATCCGACTGGATACGATCCTCCCAATCACGCATCCATTCTTCATTCCCCCATCCGTAAGAACCAAACAATCCCACGTTTTTTCCGCTGATCATACTGTCCAGTTCTTCCATAAACGGTTCCATAATGGTTTCCTCTAACTGTTCTTCTCCCATAGATGGGCATCCCAGTGCAAATGTTTTCTCCTCTTTTAAATCAGCCGCACTGACACTTTCTACCGGAACAACCTGTGCGGTCCTTCCTGCCTCCGATACTCCTGCTGCAATCATCTCTGCCATCATTGCTGTGTTTCCGGTTCCTGACCAAAATACAATCGTTACGTTACTCATCTGTTCTCCTTTCACTTTTAAGAGGCAATTTCTTCCATCGACTTGCCCCGCATCACTTCTCTTACGACCAATTCCCGTTTCTCATCATATGCACGAAATATCTTTTTAGTGACACCCACATTGGAATACACCTTCCAATAACCGGAATAAGCAAAATTTTCTCCTTTATTTTCTACAAATCCTTTTACATCCTGCATCGGATATTCCAGAAAGATCCCGATCTCGTGAGGAAATTCCACGTTTCCATTGGCATACATTTCGATCCGGCTGGACAGATACGCAAGCATTCCATAAAGGTCACCAGTATCGTACCCATACCGCTTTAAAAACTCCCGGTTCTCTCTGCGGTTTAAATAGGCGGCAAGCCGCTGTTTCCGGTACACATAAAGAATACAGCGGTCTCCCTGTGTCTTTAAAATACGGCAGAAGATCCCGGTATGGCCTAGCATCCTGCAAATGTATTCTGCCTCATAAACACGCACTGCCAGCATATTGGCTGCCTTGATCCCTTTCAGAATAGGAGCACAGTGAAGCGCCAGCAGGATACGGAGTCTTGTCGCAACATCATCGGATTTACTCATAGATAATACTTCCTGAATTGGCATATTATTTTCCTCGCTTTATGCTTCTCTCTTTACATGAAATGCCTTCATACCCGGATAGCAAGCACTCTCTCCCAGTTCCTCCTCAATACGAAGAAGCTGGTTATATTTTGCCACACGCTCACTTCTTGATGGAGCACCTGTTTTGATCTGACAGGTATTTAATGCTACTGCAAGATCTGCGATCGTTGTATCGGCAGTCTCACCGGAACGATGGGAAGAAATCGCAGTATAGCCAGCTTCGTGTGCCATCTTGATCGCTTCCAATGTCTCGGATACAGAACCAATCTGATTTAATTTGATCAGGATCGAATTACCTGCTCCCATTGCAATCCCCTTAGAAAGTCTCTCGGTATTCGTAACGAAAAGATCATCTCCAACAAGCTGTACCTTGCTGCCGATCTTCTCTGTCATCTTCTTCCAGCCTTCCCAGTCCTCTTCATCCAGACCATCCTCGATGGAAATGATCGGATACTTGTCAACAAGAGCCTCCCAGTGTGCGATCAGCTCATCTGACGTATACTCTTTTCCGGACTTTGGCTGCTTGTAGTAACCGGTTCCCTTCTCTGATTTCCACTCAGAAGAAGCGGCATCCATTGCGATCATGAAATCTTTACCCGGCTCAAAACCTGCCTTTTTAATGGCTTCTAAAATCTTCTCAATCGCTTCTTCATCAGAGGTAAGCTTGTTTGGCGCAAATCCACCTTCATCACCAACAGCAGTGACATCTCCCATCTCTTTGATCAGGGATTTTAATGTATGGAATACCTCTGCACACCAGCGAAGTGCTTCTTTGAAAGATGGTGCGCCCACCGGCATGATCATGAATTCCTGTGTATCCACAGCGGAATCTGCATGTGCGCCACCATTTAAAATATTCATCATTGGAACAGGAAGACGATTTCCGGAAATACCGCCAAGGAAACGATATAACGGAATGTCAAGTGAAATAGACGCTGCTCTTGCACAAGCAATCGAAACAGCAAGAATCGCATTTGCTCCTAATTTGGACTTGTCCTTTGTACCATCTGCTGCGATCATGGCACGATCCACCGCATAAATGTCAGAGGCATCCATGCCACAAAGCGTATCATTGATCACTGTATTGATATTATCAACTGCTTTTGTCACACCTTTACCAAGGTAACGTGATTTATCATTATCGCGAAGCTCTAACGCTTCAAATTCTCCGGTGGATGCGCCACTCGGAGCCGTACCACGTCCCACAGTGCCATCAAGCAATGTAACCTCTGCCTCTACCGTTGGATTTCCTCTTGAATCTAAAATCTCACGGCCTACTACCTTCTCAATCTCTAAATAATTCATCCTACAATCTCCTTTCGGTGTAATGAGCTCCTTAACCGGAAATTACTTTCCGGCATGTCTGGGGAAGCAGCCCGAAGATCATATAAGGAGTTCACATGATTTATTCTAGTTAGTTTTATCTAACACTAGTTAATTATATATAACCTTGAATAAAAACACAACACTTATTTCTGATAGGATTTCTCATTAGAAACAATTTTATGTACCATTTTTATTTTGCAGCAGAAAAAACAGATCCTTTCGCAGAACCTTTACTTTAAATAGTCCTTCACCTTTTGCGGCGTGTCGAGCCGAAGCCGCACGATCGTCATCATGATCATATAGCGCACGACTTCCTTTAAGATCGCATCTTCAAACTGCGCTTTCTTCGTTTCCGGATAAGCATGCACTAAAAAATGTACGTTGTACTCCTCCTTGTATCTTGAGATAAATGCACTCACATACAGACCATTGAGCACGGCTGTTATAATATCATCATCCGTGACCGGCACATGGAGCTTATAGTTTTTTGAAATAAATGTCACTTCATTATTTTCTTTGATCCGGAACTTTTTATCCGTGATCTCTGCGATGGAAAATTTCAGTTTCTGGAACAGGATCGCCTGTAAAACATCCGCTTCCTTCCCCGATTCCATAATATACTTGTAAATATCATTTGGTGTGTATGACATGATCGTTCTTCTCCTTGTTATGCTATTGCTCAAAATTCTTCCTATTGTATTTCCTGCTCCCATCCGGCATACGCTGTGCCATAAATCTCTGCATTTGCCATCGCGCCCTCATCACTATAATCTCATATCGCCGCCACTGCGTATCGCCCCTTTGGCTGCGATCGCTTTTTGCTGTGCTGCCAGAACTTTGTTTTTCTCTTTGAAATACTCTCTTTTTTCTTCCTCACTCATTGATTTCAGCATCTGTTTTTCTTCCCGTCCTTCTTTTCCGGAAAAGTATACATAGCCCACTGCAATGATAATAAATGGTACAAAATAAAGTAAATAAATCATACTACCGCCTCCTTTTTATGATTCATACATGCTCTTTATCATTTTTTTGATCTCCTTTTGCGGGACAAGCTCCTGATCAAAAGTCATCTGAAACAGATAATCGTACGCAATTTCCTGTCCCTCCACCGTATGGGAAACCTGATCGACCCACATAATGGTGCGCATCCCCGGTTCAAATTCATAAACAGTCATTTCGTGTCCCTTGATCTTAAATTTATCGACCTCCTCCGGCATATTCTCTGCATTAAAGGTACTCTTGTCATCCATAATCCATCTCACTAATTCCACGGCCTGCTCGTCATTTTTAGACCATCTTACTCCACTCATTATGGTGCTTTTGTCCTGTCGTTCCTTTTCTACTAATCCTTTGGCAAGGTAGGTTGGCTCCACGTTTTTGATTGCCTGAGGAACTTCCGTATCCTCTCCCTTTTCCACCTTAAACTGATATTCCCCATCGTCATTTTGTCCGATAAAATGGAAATTCCAGCCATCGATCCATCCAAGCTTCTGTGCTGCGTGTACTGCTCCAACGGAAGAAACGCCAAGCAAAGCAAGAAGAACAATAGCTGCCGCGATCTTTCTTACGACCAGACCACCTTTGACATGATTTCCAAATTTTTTCTGGCTCCATAAAATCCTTTTGATCTTCTTTTGATAGGAATTGGAAAATACATGCTCCACGTCAGGATTCATCTGTTCCATGCAAAAATCCTGATACATGGTAAATGCGTTCTGCAACCGCTCCTCAAATGTTTCACTCTTCATACTGCACCCCTCCTAAAAAATATTCCTTCATCTGCATCTCACCCTTTTTCAATCTTCTTGATGCAGTGGCTTCTGAAATCCCCAGCAAGGTTCCGATCTCATGCAGCTTATACCCATGTACATAATATAAAAGCATCACATCAGCGTAACTCCGCTCCATCGCATGAATATATTCCAACAGCTCCATATGGTCAAATGCCTGTTCCTCCACTGCAAAGTAAGAAGACGTTTCTTCTATCACAACCTCTCTTTGTAATTTTTTCTTGTTTTTATTGTATTCATTGATCGCCGTATTTTCTAAGATCGTAACTAAGAACCCCTTCGTGCGGTTTTCCTCTACCTCACCGACCGAATCCAGATGACTGAGTATTTTGATCCATGCCTCTATGACAATATCCTCTGCCATATGCTCATTTCCGATCATTTTATAAGCAATGGAATAGAGCAGCCCCTGATACCTGGTTATTAGCTGTTCCGCCTTGCTTTTGTCTTCTGCATCTAGTGTATCAAGCACCATCATTAGCATTTTTTCCCCCTCCTGTCTGCTTTCCATGAAAACAATAAATAAGAGATTTTTTTCTCTCTACCCTCTATAACAATTCAACATAGAAAATCTTTCATAAAATTGAAAAAATATTATTTTTTTCATTATAACGCGTATAGCATTGTTTTAAAAGCAGTATATATGCTACAATAGAAACATTGTGTAAAATACGATTGATAAACTTTGAAATACGGAGGATATGTCATTATGAATGAGGCTCTTACCTATGTGCCGCAAATGTATTCCACTTTTGCCGCACTGCTGCCACCACTTGTTGCCATTATACTGGCACTTATCACAAAGGAAGTCTACAGTTCTTTATTTGTAGGAATCGTGATCGGAGGCTTCTTTTACGGAGATATTTTTTCAAGCAGTTTCAGTCTGGAAAAATCGATCACACATATTTTTCAGGACGGACTGGTAGGATCACTTTCCGATCCTTATAACGTTGGAATTCTGGTATTTTTAGTAATACTGGGGATCATGGTCTGCCTGATGAACGAAGCCGGCGGATCCGCTGCGTTTGGAAAATGGGCAAGTGAACATATAAAGACACGGGTAGGAGCCCAGCTCGCCGCCATTGTGTTAGGAATTCTTATTTTCATTGATGATTATTTTAACTGCCTTACTGTTGGAAGCGTAATGCGTCCGGTCACCGACAGCCATCAGATCTCCAGAGCCAAGCTTGCCTACCTGATCGATGCAACTGCCGCCCCTGTCTGTATCATTGCACCAATCTCTTCATGGGCTGCCGCAGTTACCGGTTTTGTAGAAGGCGAAGATGGATTTTCCATCTTTATTAAGGCAATTCCTTACAATTATTATGCACTGCTAAGCATTACTGCCATGTTTACCATGGTGCTGATGAAGGTGGACTTTGGTCCTATGAAGCTGCATGAAAAAAATGCCATGAATGGGGATTTAATGACTGTTAAAGATGCCCAGTTTGAAGCGGTAGAATATAACTTCGCAAATGAAAAGGGAAAAGTGATCGATCTCGTATTTCCGATCCTCGTTTTGATCAGCTGCTGCATCATCGGCATGCTCTACACCGGAAATTTCTTCCGCGGCAAAGATTTCATCACCGCTTTTTCCGGAAGCGACGCATCCGTAGGACTGATGCTCGGAAGTTTTTTTGCCCTGATCATCACCATTATCTTTTACCGCATACGCGGTGTGCTTCGCTTTAAGAAAGCCTGCGAATGTATTCCGGAGGGATTTAAGGCAATGGTTCCTGCCATCTTGATCCTGACCTTTGCCTGGACTTTAAAGGCAATGACCGACAGTCTTGGTGCCAAATATTATGTGGCAGGACTGGTAAAAGAAATGTCCGGCAGTATGATCAGTACTCTGCCCGCCATCATTTTCCTTGTTGCGGTATTCTTAGCCTTTGCAACCGGAACCTCATGGGGAACCTTTGGTATTTTAATTCCGATCGTAGTGGATACCTTCCAGGATAAAAATCCGACTCTTATGATCATTTCCATCTCTGCCTGCATGGCAGGTGCGGTATGCGGCGATCACTGTTCTCCGATCTCAGATACCACGATCATGGCATCCGCCGGTGCGCAGTGTAATCATGTCAGCCACGTATCGACGCAGCTTCCTTATGTAATCGTCGTCGCTGTCATCTCCTGCCTTTCTTACGTCGTGGCAGGGTTTGTACAAAATGTATATGTTCCATTAGGACTTGGTTTTATCGCTATTATTTTAACATTCTACTGCATAAAATATGTAACACAGGAATCTGATCCGGAAAAGAAGGCAGCACCATGAAGAATCTAAAAGGAAGCTTGATCTTATTTACAGCAGCATTTTTCTGGGGGACTACGTTTGTCGCACAGGTAAACGGCTCCGATCATCTTGGTGTGTTTACCTATAATGCCAGCAGAAGCTTTGTGGGATTTTTATTTCTGCTGATCGTTGCACTATTAAATGATAATAGAAAAAAGGCAAACACAGGCACTGCCACAGCACCCTCTAAATGGCCCGTCAAAGGAGGAATTCTATGCGGCATTGTACTCTTTTTTGCCATGGCTACACAACAGACCGGCATCTCACTATACCCAAAACAGGTAGCAGCAGCAGGCCGCTCCGGTTTTCTTACTGCAATCTATGTTGTCATCGTCGCGGTGATCGTTGCTATTGCAGGTAAAAAACTACAGGGCTTTGTTATGATCTCTGTGATCGGAACAGTCTGCGGCATGTATCTTCTGTGCCTGAAGGATGGTTTTTCCGGAATCTATATCGGAGATCTGTTCGGACTTGTCTGTGCCTTTTGCTTTGCCGGACACATCCTTGTCGTTGACCACTACAACCGAGCAGACTGCATCAAGCTCTCCTGCCTCCAGTTTCTGACTGCTGGAACACTCTCCCTGCTCTCCTGTCTTTTTACAGAACAGATCGTCATCAAAGATATAATTGCTGCGGCTCCTGCCATTTTCTATGCGGGTATCTTTTCCAGCGGCGTTGCTTACACCCTGCAGATGGTTGGACAAAAATATACCAAACCAGCCATTGCTTCCATTGTGATGAGCTTAGAGTCCGTTATCGCTGTGGTTGCAGGAGCCATTGTATTACACGAAGTATTAAGCGGACGGGAAATCCTAGGCTGTACGATCGTGTTTGCCTCTGTTATCCTTGCTCAGATTCCGGGGTTTCTCAAAAAAAACGTATCGGAATGATCTTCCCTTTAAGAAAGTGCAATATCAAGCACCATCATCAACACAAATCCGATCGCTACTCCAATCGTTCCAATATTGGAATGCGCACCTGCCTGTGATTCCGGGATCAGTTCTTCCACAACCACATAGATCATGGCACCTGCCGCAAAAGATAAAAAATACGGCAGAATAGGAACAATGATCCCTGCCAGCCATATTGTAAGCAGTGCCCCGATCGGCTCAACGATCCCGGAAAGCATTCCATACCAGAATGCCTTTGGCTTGGTGCTTCCTGCACTTAACAAAGGCATGGAAATGATCGCCCCTTCCGGAAAATTCTGTATTGCAATTCCGATTGCCAGCGCAAATGCTCCCATCATTGTGATCCCGGTATGACCAAGCAAGGCTCCGGCAAAGATAACACCGACTGCCATTCCTTCCGGAATGTTGTGCAATGTCACTGCCAGCACAAGCATCGTTTTCTTTGTCAGATCCGATCTTACTCCCTCCGGCTCCTCGCTCTTTAAATGCAAATGCGGGATCACACTGTCTAACAACAGCAAAAATGCCATCCCCAGAAGAAATCCTACTGCCGCCGGAATATAGGCGGGAACATTCTGCTCTTTTGCCATATCAATGGAAGGAAGCAGAAGCGACCAGATGGACGCTGCGATCATCACCCCGGAAGCAAATCCTAACAACAATTTTTCTAATTTTTTATTCATTTCCTTTTTCAAAAAAAACACCATGGCAGAACCAAGTGTTGTTCCTAAAAACGGAATCAGTAATCCAACCACTAAATGCATGTGAATCTCCTTTCTTTGCATCTATTCTATCGCCTACATAAACAGTTTTTTTCAGTATATGCAGCATCTCTTTTTTGTTTCTTGTAGTTAGTCCAAACTAACCATCTCTATGGTAGCACGCAATTCTCTCTTTGTCAAAAGAAAAAGTCTGGAATCCATTGGATATTCCAGACTTTCGTTTTCTATCTTTCTATGATCATATACGTTTGCCACGTCGCTCTGTTACTTTCAGACGTGCCATTGCACGGTTTAATGCGGCCTTTGATCGTGCATACTCCATCATGCTCTGACGCTGTTTCAAACGTTCTTCCGCACGCTGTTTTGCTTCCTGCGCACGTTTTTCGTCGATCTCATCCGGGTTCTCTACCGTGTCTGCCAACACGATAACCTTCTCTCCGGTAATCTCCACAAATCCGATGCTGGTAGCAGCATATCGCCACTCACCCTCTACCTGATAACGCAGTTCACAGGAATCTAACGCACAAACCATGGTCTCATGCCCAGGTAAAATACCGTGTTCACCATCCGAAGACCGAAACACCAGCATTTCACATGGCCCATTATAAAATTGATGATCGCTTGCAACGATATCAAGTAAAAATGTGTCTCCCATATGTCATCCCTCTATTCTGCTGATGTCATGCTTGCTGCTTTTTCCTTCACATCTTCTAAGGTACCAACCATCAGGAATGCTGCCTCCGGATAATCATCCATCTCACCATCTAAGATAGCCTTAAATCCGCGGATCGTCTCTTTCAATGGCACATATTTACCCTGCATACCGGTAAAGTTCTCTGCAACGTGGAATGGCTGTGATAAGAATTTCTGAATCTTACGTGCACGGTATACCGTTACTTTATCCTCATCACTTAACTCTTCCATACCAAGAATAGAGATAATATCCTGTAATTCCTTATAACGCTGCAATACCTCCTGTACAGCACGAGCTACCTTGTAATGCTCCTCGCCTACCACATCCGGCTCTAAGATACGGGAAGTAGACTCCAGTGGATCTACAGCCGGGTAAATACCCTGCTCAGAGATCTTACGGCTTAATACTGTAGTTGCATCCAAATGTGTAAAGGTATTTGCCGGAGCCGGGTCAGTTAAATCATCGGCCGGCACATATACTGCCTGTACAGAAGTAATGGAACCACTCTTTGTTGAAGTGATACGCTCCTGTAACTCACCCATTTCATTTGCCAGCGTTGGCTGATAACCTACGGCTGATGGCATACGTCCAAGCAATGCGGATACCTCGGAACCTGCCTGTACGAAACGGAAAATGTTATCAATAAAGAGCAGCACATCCTGATTCTCTACATCACGGAAATACTCTGCCATTGTAAGTCCTGTCTGTGCTACACGCATACGTGCTCCAGGTGGTTCGTTCATCTGTCCGAATACCAGCGCAGTCTTTTCAATAACACCGGACTCCTTCATCTCTGTCCATAAATCATTACCTTCACGGGAACGTTCTCCAACACCGGTAAATACAGAATATCCACCATGCTCTGTAGCAACGTTTGTGATCAGCTCCTGGATCAATACAGTCTTTCCTACACCAGCACCTCCGAACAGACCGATCTTACCACCTTTGGCATATGGTGCCAGAAGGTCAATGACTTTAATACCGGTCTCTAAGATCTCAACAGCCGGAGTCTGATCCTCAAATTTTGGAGGCTCTCTATGGATACTCCACTGATCCTCTCCCTTAACCTGTTCTTCATTATCAATGTTCTGACCTAATACGTTAAACATACGGCCTAATGTCGATTTACCAACAGGAACCTTGATATTATCTCCTGTTGCAATGACTTCCATATCCTTGGTCAAACCATCGGAGGAAGAAAGAATAATACAACGCACGACATTATTTCCCATGTGCTGTGATACTTCCATCACCTGTGTTTTTCCATGGTTATCAACCGTCAGGGCTTCCTTGATTCCCGGAAGTCTGTCGCTATCAAACTGTACATCCACAACGGGTCCTAATACCTGTACAATTTTACCCTTTTCCATGTCTATCTAGTCCTTTCCTTTATTTTTTGAGACTGTTTGCACCTGCTACAATCTCCGTGATCTCCTGTGTAATGGCTGCCTGACGTGCACGGTTATACGACAGATTCAAGTCTGTGATAATCTCCTGTGCGCTGTCTGTTGCTGACTGCATTGCCATCATTCTCGCATTCTGTTCACTACAAAATGCCTGCACCATTGCACCATAAACAATACCTTTTACATAATTCGGTACAACCATGTCCATAACCGCTTCCGGTGTTGGTGAAAATACCGCATAGGAAGCATAGGTTTCTTCCACGCGATCCTCAATGTCACAACGGACAAGTGGCAGAATTGGAATCACTTTTGGTTCTGCCGACAAAGAGGTCACCATCTTCGTGTAAATGATGTAAACCTCATCCAGTTCACCTTGTTCAAACGCTTCTACAACCTCTTCTGCAATACTTCTTGCACGATAAAAGGTAGGATCGGCCGCTGCATATAAAAAATCTTCATCTACATTGTAATGGCGTTTGACAAAGTAGCTTCGTCCCACACTTCCTACCACATAGAGTTTCGAATTCTTATGCTCTGCAACGATCTGTTCCGTCATCTTGATCACATTATGGTTATAAGCACCACAAAGTCCCTTATCACCCGTGATCACGATATATCCACGCTTCTTGTCCTCTTCTGAAATGGCTGGTCTTTCGTCGAAATATTTATGTGAAAAACCCTCGCCACAATGATTCAAAATATCAAGAATCGTTTCCTGCATTTTATTAAAATAAGGTGCGGTGGCATCCAGACTTTTTCTGGCTTTCTTCACCTTGGTTGAGGAAATCAGATACATGGCATTGGTTATTTTCATGATATCATCGACACCCTTGATACGGGAGCGAATTTCTTTCATACTTGCCATGCATTCTCACCTACTTTTTATATTCAATCGTTATGTTCTTGATGCTCTCTACCAGTTCTTCCGTGATCACTTTCTTCTCTGTGATCTCTTTGATAATGTCAGCATGCTCATTTTCAAAGTGTGCCCATATGTCTTTTGCAAACTGTCCTACCTTCTCAAGCTCCACATCCTGTAACAGATTGTTGTTGCAGATAACCAGTAAAATAACCTGCTCTGCCATAGATCTTGGACGATACTGTGGCTGCTTCAACAGCTCCATCAGACGGTCACCATGATCTAACATCTGTTTTGTCACCGGATCAAGATCAGAACTGAACTGTGTAAATGCCTGCATCTCACGATACTGGGACAGATCCATCTTTAATGTACCGGATACCTTTTTCATCGCCTTGGTCTGTGCTGCACCACCTACACGGGATACAGAAATACCAACGTTTACCGCAGGTCTCTGACCGGCAAAGAATAACTCACTTTCCAAAAAGATCTGACCATCGGTAATAGAGATTACGTTTGTCGGAATGTATGCAGATACATCACCGGCCTGTGTCTCAATAACCGGAAGGGCTGTGATGGAACCACCGCCATGTGCCTCATCCAGACGGCAGGAACGCTCTAACAATCTGGAATGTAAATAGAATACATCTCCCGGATATGCCTCACGTCCAGGTGGTCTCTGTAATAATAATGACATTGCACGATATGCTACCGCATGCTTGGAAAGATCATCGTATACGATCAAGACGTCCTTTCCCTGATGCATGAAATATTCTGCAATTGCAGTTCCTGCATATGGAGCCAGCCACTGAAGTGGTGCCAGATCACTTGCGGATGCATTTACTACTACTGTATAATCCATGGCACCATGTTTTTCTAAGTTATTTACCAGCTTGGCAACGGTAGATGCTTTCTGTCCGATTGCAACATACACACAGATCATATGCTTGCCTTTCTGGTTGATGATCGCATCAACTGCGATCGCTGTCTTACCGGTCTGACGGTCACCGATGATCAACTCACGCTGTCCACGTCCAATTGGGAACATTGTATCGATCGCCATGATACCGGTTTCCATCGGTTCTGATACTGACTTTCTGATACATACACCCGGTGCCTCAGCCTCAACCGGATAATAATCGGTTGTTTCGATCGCACCTTTTCCATCGATCGGTTTTCCCAGTGCATCTACGACACGTCCGATCATCTTATCGCCTACTGCGATACCTGCCTGTTTCTTGGTTCTGCTCACCTTTGTGCCTTCCTGGATTCCTTTATCACTACCCAGTAATACGACACCTACCGTCTTTGTATTCAGGTTCTGTACGATACCGGTCGTGCCATTGGCAAATTCTACCAGCTCGCCGTACATAGCGTGTTCTATTCCATAAACGGTAGCGATTCCATCTCCGATCGAGATGACCGAACCGGTTTCTGATGCCTGTGTTTTCGCATCATATCCTTCGATTTCGCTTTTTAAAACGGAAATTACTTCTTCCGGACTCACACTACTCACCTATTTCACCTCCGTACAAGATTCTTTGTCAACTGTTCTAATCGGCCTTTGACACTGCGATCCGTTTCAAAATCACGCACCTTCAGTACAAAGCCGCCCATTAATGATGGCTGCTTTACTAATTTCAAGCTGACACCATCTGCCTGATATTCTTTTTTTACCTTCTCTTTGATGCCTTCAATCTGAGCTTCTTCCGGTTTTGTGACATAATAAAGTACTGCCTTTACCCAGTTTTTCTGCTCAATTTCGTAATCCTCATATGCTTCAAAGATATCAGCGATCTGGCTGATCATGTGGTGATCGGTCACGACCTTTACAAAGCCTGCCGCACTATGATCAAACAGTTTGTCAATGACATTATGCTTTTCTGCCGCCTTGATCGACGGATTGTCCAATGCCTCCAATAATGGCCGGTTATCCTCTAAGATTTCCTTTGTCTGCTCCAACACAGAGGAAGAAAGCCCTAATTCATATAACACTTTGCCATACTGCGTTGCACGCTCTGTCATTTCTTACCACCTGCCTCATTCAGGAACTCATCCAAATATTTTTTGTTTGCGTTCTCATCAAGGTTATTGTCAACAACTTTTGCTGCGGCAGCCATTGCAAGGCCAGCAATCTCAGACTGTACATCCTTCATTGCCTTGCTGCGCTCCACTTCAATGGAAGCTTTTGCGTCTGCCACCATTTTTGCAGTTTCTTCCTGTGTTTTTAACACGGCTGCTTCATGTTCTGCAGATGCTGTCTTTCTGGCTTTTTCGATAATTGATCCAGCCTCATCCTTCGCTTCTGTCAGAGCCTTTTCATACTCTGCCTTAAGCTCAGATGCCTTTTCGTTCTCTTCCTTCGCTGCATTTAAATCATCATCGATCATCTTCTGGCGTTTTTCCATTACCGCCATAACCGGTTTCCATAAAAATGCACGAATCACAGCAAAGAACAATAACACATTCACAATATTTATAATCACGGTTGCAGGATTAACTGACATTAAACCCATGTTCTTCGCCTCCTAATCATTCTATAATCTGTCGCTCTTATTTCAGTAACAAGATGATCAAAAGTGCGATTACGAAACCGTAAATAGCAGTTGCCTCAGCAAGCGCACATCCTAAGATCAGTGCCATGTTGATCGAACTTGCTGCCTCTGGCTGTCTTGCGATTGACTCTGTTGCCTTTGCTGTTGCAAGTGCAATACCAATACCTGCTCCAATACCTGTTAATACAGCGATTGCTGCTCCTAATGCGATAGTTCCCATAATTTACCTCCTAAAACTTCTGTCTTTCTCTACTGTTTTATGTATCTGTTGCGTATTACTTTAATAATAAGATGATCAAAAGTGCGATTACAAAACCGTAAATAGCAGTTGCCTCAGCAAGCGCACATCCTAAGATCAGTGCCATGTTGATCGAGCTTGCTGCCTCTGGCTGTCTTGCGATCGACTCTGTTGCCTTTGCTGTTGCAAGTGCAATACCAATACCTGCTCCAATACCTGTTAATACAGCGATTGCTGCTCCTAATGCGATAGTTCCCATAATGTTTTTCTCCTTTACTTTTTTATTCCATTGCCTCATTCATAAATAAGGATGTTAAGAATACAAATACATATGCCTGGATCAAGCCGTCAAATATATCAAAATACAAACTAAATGGTACCGGAATAATGAGCGCACATACAGCTTTTAATAATTCCATAATGATGAATGCACCCAAAACATTACCAAATAGTCGCATACATAATGATAACGGCTTAATACCTAACTCCATAATATTGATCGGAGTTACAATGACGATCGGCTCCAAGAATGAATGCAGCCATCCGCCAACACCTTTTTTCCGGATTCCACTGATCTGGATCAGAATAATACTCATGATTGCCAATCCCGCCGTGACATTGATGTCTTTGGTCGGTGGAGTTAATCCGAAAAATCCGATTGTATTTGACACTGCCAGAAAGATCAGGACAGATGCCAGATACGGGTAATAACCCTTTCCTTCAGGACCTAATGTGGAACGGAATAAATTATTGGCAAATCCAACAATTGCCTCCAGAACAATCTGTGGTCCCTTTGGTTTTTCAACCTTCAGGTTACGTGTCAAGAGGAAGCATGCCACACCTACGATCACAATGAGTATCCACGTATTCACAATAGAATTTGTGATATTGACCGTATATCCTCCAATCTGAAAGGAAAAAACCGTGGCTGGCGCAAGATGCGAACTTACCTCTTCTCCCAAGTGTTCCATTTTCTCACCTTCTTCTCCTTAAATTCCTTACATTATACTTTCATTGACAATAAAATGTCAATCTTTTCTTGTCATTTTTACCAATTTTTGGAGCTGTTTTTTGATAAAAAAAAGGCAGCTTATCCGGCTGCCTGTACGTGATTCTTTTCTTCCATCCGAAACTTGTCTACCACTAAAGATAAAAATTCGGAATTCGTTGGTCTTCTCGAATGAATACCATAATCGTAGCCATAAAGCTGCTTGATCGCTTCTCTGTTGCCACGTTCCCATGCTACTACAATCGCATGTCGAATGGCGCGTTCCACACTCCCCGTTGTCGTACCATAAATCTTAGCCACTTCCGGGTACAATGATTTTGTGACAAAATTAAGCATGCTGCCATCCCGCAAAGATAACAGAACACTTGACCTTATGTATTGATACCCTTTGATATGTGCCGGAATACCTAGCAGCCGGATCTCTCTTGTGATCTTTGATTCTAATGAGATCCGTTCCCTCGTCTCATTTTCCTCCTCTTCCTGAGTAAGAAACAGTTCCATCTCTTCCTGCTTCTCTGCTTCCTGCTGCCGATACATATATAACTGTCTGAGCCGATGATAAACCCGCTCTTCATCATATGGCTTGCAGATATAAA
Source organism: uncultured Lachnospiraceae bacterium (assembly GCA_934317845.1). Lineage (GTDB taxonomy): Bacteria > Bacillota > Clostridia > Lachnospirales > Lachnospiraceae > NC2004. The sequence continues at coordinate 382 of CAKRES010000021.1, read as the reverse complement.
AATCCGCTCCCAGCTGACAGGCATATGTGATCATTCTGGAGTTGTCCAATGCAGATGTCACAATAACACTGCTTTTACATTTTCCACGCATCAGCTCTTCCAAAACAGATAATCCATCCATTCCCGGAAGCACCAGATCAAGCAACACTACATCCGGTTCTTCGGTCTTTACAGCTCGAAGCACCCCCTTACCGCTTGTCTGGATCGGAAGCACCTCCACATCCGCTTTTTCATTTAAGTACTTCGCTAATTGTTTCCCCATTTGTTCATCCGCATCCGCTATCATTACCTTTAGCACATGTTTCATATGAAAACACCCCTTTCCTTATTTTTACAAATTATAACATAACATCCTGCTTTCAAATGGAACTCAACAGGAATT
>CAKRES010000020.1 GCA_934317845.1 uncultured Lachnospiraceae bacterium | reverse complement strand
CTCCCATACTGACCGCTTCAATCTTTTTTTCTACGAAAATCTGAAAGGCAGCGTCTATGATCTTTTGTTTAAGTGCTGCCTCTTTTTCTTTTTGCTTTTGTGTTTTGCTCATTTGTATGCTTTCTCCTTTTTGATACTAGTTATCTCAATAATATACAGATATGCTGTATTTGTCAATCTTATCAAATAAATGCAACCATATATAATGGCACTGTAATGATACCATCTTCATTTACACCAATATTACCATCTACAAACTTATAACCATAAGAAATGTCTTTTTTACTCTTCATAAGTAATTTTAATGAGTTCGCCCGTGTATTGCCGCTTTTTACTTCAATCGGCACTACCTGTCCATCTTTTTGGATGATAATATCAATTTCTCTTTTGGTTGTTTCATTTTTATAAAAGTATAACTGATATCCCTTCTTATAGAGGGCATCTGCTATTGCACATTCATATATTCCGCCCTTGGAATTGCCTTGTATTGTATTTTCTACAATATACTGTTTTAATGAAAAATCTTTCATTGCCATCAGCAGTGATAAATCTGTTGTGTATGCTCTAAAAAAATCTTCTCTTGCATAATCAGAAAGATCAAAACTGACATCTGTTACCCGCTTACTCAAGTGCACCATATCTGCCCGAAGTAACCATTCGATACTCGAAAAATATTTTTGTGCTCTACCCCCATGCTCCACTTCCTTATATTGAAATTTATGATTTTCTTTATCCAACAACTGTTTTGCAAGAGAAAGGTAACATTTTTCTGCCTTTACTTTTTCTTCGGCAGTTGCATAATGTGCTATATCGTACTGGTATCCCTGCAGAAGATTTCTCTGAATTTTATCAACTTCTCTGAAATCCTTTGTGTCTATATATTTCTGTACTACTTCCGGCATACCACCTACTGCAATATACTGCCTGTAATAATTCATCATTTGCGAATGAATCGCCTCCGGTATTGCAATCTTTGCATGCAAATGTTCACAAAGATTCTCAAGCATGTCACCTGAAATTCCCATGCCCCAAAGGAATTCTTCAAAATCAATCCCGTACATTCTCAGATAATCCACGTATCCAACCGGGTACGAAGAGGCACGTTTATAGTCTATTCCAAGAAGAGAACCAGACACAATAACATCATATCTGTTGTCTATTGCCCAGAATTTAAGAGAAGTAATCGCTTCCTGGCATTCCTGAATCTCATCCAGAAAGATCAAAGTCTTCCCCGGAATGATTTTCTTTTCAGGAAAACGGAAACGCATCGCCATAACCATATTATCAACCGTAAGATCCCCATTAAATATATCCATTGCAGAAGGTATCTGATTGAAATTAATTTCCACAACTTCTTCGTAGTTATCTTCTGCAAACCGCTCAATAATATATGTTTTTCCCGTTTGTCTGGCTCCCTGCACAACAAGACACTTCTTATCTTTTGATTTCACCCAGTTTTTAATAGAATCTGTCACTTTTCTTTTTAACATCTCACACCTCTTATCAACATTTTAGAGCAAAAATAAATCATTCCATCAACATTTTAGAAATACAATTTGTTGATTACATCAACATTTTGGAATGATTATACCATAAATCTATTCCTCTGAACAGTTACTATAACATTTTTCTACGCTCTCATTCCCCCACGAAAAAAGCGCATCACCATTTCCGGCAACACGCTTTCTCTTCTTCTTTAAATCACATAGGAGAAGGTTTCCTGTTCGTGATACAGCCGCACCAGATCCGGCAGCGACACGTCATCCAGCACCTTGTCGATCGCATGATCCACAGACTGTCCCAGCTCATGCACGATGCTGTTCATTGTTTTATTGTTTTCACTGAGCTGGTAGATATCAATATCCACTGCATTTTTTTCTCCTTCGATCACATCCACGATTTCTTTTGCGGTATATTCCCCGACCTCACGTGCCAGATAATATCCGCCACGGCTTCCCCGGATAACCTTGATCAGTCCCGCATGACGCAGCTTTGATGCCACCTGCTCCATATATTTTTCTGAAAGATCATACTCTTTTGCCACCTGTTTTACTGTCACGGTTTCTCCTTCATGCAGCGCCAGATCGATCATAAAAAACAATGCATACTGTCCTTTTCTTGTAATGTACATCGGCCTTCTCCTTTCTGTTTTCGTTCTTTGTTTATGCGTAAAGATCCTGCTCAATGGATGCGATCGCTGTCGCACCATCCGCCGCTGCCGTGATCACCTGGCGCAGTGGTTTGGTTCTTACATCCCCGGCAGCATAAAATCCTTTTTTGCTCGTTCTTCCATCCTCACCTGCTACAATATAGCCTGCTTCATCGAGGTTCACATGTGGTCTGGCAAGCGCGCTTTTCGGTTCTGTTCCTACAGCGAGGAAAATTCCTGCTACTTCCAGTTTTTTCTCCTCATTTGCTGCATGATCTGCTACCTTTATTGCTTCTACTTTGTTTTCCCCAAGTATTTCTGTTATCTCACATTCCGGAAGAAAGGTAATGTTCTCTTTCTGCTCGATCTGCTCCTGATACACCTTTGCACCGCGAAGCTCGCTCCGTCGATGGATCAGATATACCTTCTCACACAGGTTGGAAAGGTACAACGCATCCTCCAGCGCAACGTCACCTCCACCGACAACGGCTACCGTGCGGTTGCGGAAAAATGCGCCATCGCACGTCGCACAATACGATACCCCGGCACCATTCAACCGTTCTTCTCCCGGCACGCCAAGGTTCCGGTGGGATGCTCCGGTGGCAAATAGTACCACTTTGGTTGAGATCACTGTTCCATCCTCTAACAGTACTTCTCTTTCCTTGCCGAGATCTTTGATCTCGGTCACCGTCTGATCGATAAATGTCACACCCAGCGCATCGGCATGCTCTTTGAATTTGGTTGCAAGACTAAAGCCATCTTCTCCATATAATCCTAGGTAATTGTCTACCCGGTCGGTTGTCACGATCTGTCCGCCGCTAAATTCCTTTTCGATCACAACTGCATCCAGCATGGCACGTTTTGCATAAACTGCTGCCGACAGTCCTGCAGGACCGCTTCCTATGATCACTACATCTTTTTTATCTGCCATATTGTCCTCCATATTCTCTGATCAGATCACATGTCTTCTTTATATCTTTCTCTGTGTGTGCCGCAGAGAGAAACATTGCTTCAAACTGGGATGGAGCCAGATTGACTCCATGAGAAAGCATAAAACAAAAATACTTTGCATAGGCATCTGTATCTGACGTTTTCGCAGAAGCAAAATCTGTTACCTTTTGTCCGGTAAAGAAGACGCTCATCAAAGAACCAACCTGATTGACACATACGCGTTTTCCAAATGCTTCCCAGTACGCATCTGCCAGAGTCTTCGTTGTTGCTTCCAGTTTGTCATAAATCTCCGGATGTGCCTGCAATTCCCTAAGAGTCGCCAATCCTGCCGTCATCGCAATCGGATTGCCCGACAAGGTTCCCGCCTGATAAACATTTCCACACGGAGCAACACACTCCATGATCTCTCTTCTTCCACCATATGCCCCTACCGGCATACCACCGCCTACGATCTTTCCAAGTGTGGTCAGATCTGGTGTCACCTGATAGTATTGCTGTGCTCCGCCAAGGGAAAGCCGGAATCCCGTGATGACCTCGTCAAAGATCAGAAGGGACGCATTCTTTTGCGTGATCTCCCGTAAGAATGATAAAAATCCTTCTTTCGGAGGCACGACACCCATATTGGCAGCAACCGGTTCTACGATCACCGCTGCAATCTGGTTCGGATAGGCATCAAATAATGCCTGCACACTTGCTTCGTCATTATAGTCTGCCACCAGTGTATATTTCGTATACCCTTCCGGCACTCCCGCACTGTCCGGCTTTGCCTGCATCAGCACACCGGAGCCTGCTTTCACCAGCAGACCGTCGGCATGTCCGTGATAACAGCCTTTGAATTTTATAATGTAATCCCGTCCGGTATAACCTCTTGCCACACGGATCGCACTCATGACCGCTTCTGTTCCGGAATTGACCATACGGCTGACTTCCATGGACGGCATCAGCTCTGCGATGAGTTCTGCCATCTCACATTCTTTTCTTGTTGGTGCTCCAAAAGTCAGGCCATCTAAACAGGCATCCTGAACCGCATCGATCACTTTTGGATACGCATGTCCCAATATTCCCGGTCCCCAGGAACACACATAATCAATATAATCATTCCCGTCCTCGTCAAGAATATGCGAGGCAGAGGCAGATTTGATAAAGATAGGATTCCTTCCAACATTTCTATATGCCCGCACCGGAGAGTTTACACCTCCCGGAATATGCTTTTTTGATTGTTCAAACAAACGATCCGATTCTGTCATACTGTTTCCCTCTCTTCTTTCAGCCACGCTGCTACATCCAGTGCATGGTATGTGATAATAATGTCTGCTCCGGCACGTTTCATGGCGATCATATTTTCCATGACAATGCGCTTTTCATCGATCCAGCCGTTTTGTGCAGCCGCTTTCACCATCGAATATTCGCCACTCACATTATAGACAGCAAGCGGATGATCGTATCTGTCTCTGACCTGTCTGACAATGTCTAAATAAGCCAGTGCAGGTTTCACCATCAAAATATCCGCACCTTCCAGAACATCGGCATCACATTCTCTTATTGCCTCTCTTCGATTTGCCGGGTCCATCTGATAGGTTCTGCGATCTCCAAAGGCAGGTGCTGACTGCGCAGCATCCCGGAATGGAGAATAGTATCCGGATGCAAATTTGGCACTGTAGCCCATGATCAGAGTATCGATAAATCCGTGCTCATCAAGACTCTTTCTAAGATACGCAGTGTGACCATCCATCATATCAGATGGAGCGATCATATCTGCTCCTGCTTTCGCAAGGGATACCGCCATTTTCGCCAAAAGAGGAAGGGTTTCATCATTTAAAATGCGTCCTTCTTTTACCACACCACAATGTCCATGAGAAGTATATTCACAAAGGCACACATCTGCGATCACGATCAGCTCCGGAGCCCATTCCTTGATCTTCGCTACGGCACGCTGCATAATGCCATCTTCTTTATAGGCTTCACTGGCACATTCATCTTTCTGCTTTGGAATTCCAAACAACAGTACCGCAGGAATCCCGGCTGCCACTACTTTATCAATCTCCTCCTTTAACAGGGAAAGCGGATATTGATAAATGCCCGGCATGGAATCTACCAAAACCTTATCTCCTTCTCCATCTTTCACAAAGAGCGGATATACCAGATCCTGAATGGTCACTCTCGTTTCCCGCACCAGACTGCGCATTGTCTCACTGCCCCGTAATCTTCTCAAACGAATCATTTGTCTTTCTTCCTTTCTGCTAGCTTTTCTTCCAATTTTTCTATCATATGTGTAAGGTCATACTGCTCCGGCACCACATCCGGGGATAGACCATATGCATTTAATCTCTGTTTTGTTACTTCTCCGATCGCACAGATCAGCGTATCCTGTGACATAAGCGTTCGGATCTCTCCCTCTTTTTTTCCTTTTAAATAGGCATCCACACCGGAAGCACTGAAAAATGCGATCGCATCAAACAGTTCCGGACATTCTCCGTACTCTCTCATTTCTCCCACTACATCATAGAGCGGGCAGCTTTCAAATGAGATCTGATTTTGGGAGAGGATCGCAGGAAGTTCTTCACTTGCCTGTCTGGCACGTACCAGTAATAGTTTCTCCTCTTTTTTTACCTGCTTTATCAACCCTTGCGCCAATGCCTTTGTGGTAAACTGCTCCGGCATATAATCTGCGTGAAAGCCTTCCTGCTTTAATGCTTCCTTTGTTCCTGTTCCTACTACGGCGAACCTGATGTTAGAAAAACATCTAATATCACATTCTTCTGCTTTCACAAAGCGGAAAAATTCCCGTACTCCATTCTGGCTGGTAAATACGATCCAGTCATACTGCCTGATCTTAGGCAAAATTTTCTTTAAAAGTTCTGCCCCCTCTGCCGCAGTTACTCTCATATCGCATAAGGTGAAAAGGCTTGCTCCCTTTTCTCTCAAGTGGCTTCTGAGCTTTTCTTTTAGTTTCCCGGTTGCCACTACACCAACAGAGCATCCTGCAAGACTCCCTGTTTTTTCTTCTTTCATCTGACAAGCAGCATTGGCACCGACCACAATGATCGCCGGTGGCAGGATCGTTTCTTTTTGGACTTTTTCTGTAATATCACAAAGGGTTCCTCTTACCATCTTTTGTCCCGGCATCGTCCCTCTTGAAATTACAGCTACCGGAGTCTCCGGATCTGTTCCTTCGTCCCTCAGCTTTTTCGTGATCTCATCCAGATGGGTAAGCCCCATCAGAAATATGCTCGTTCCTTCCTCCGGATGTATGTGGGAAAGCGTTTGTTCCTTTTGATTGGTATGTCCGGTAAATACGTGAAAGCTTCGTCCTGCCTCCCGGTGCGTCACCGGAATCCCACAAAGCTCCGGCAGTGCAACGGCTGACGTTATCCCCGGTACAACCTCATAGGAAATGCCCTCCTTTTGTAATACCAGCACCTCCTCTGAACCGCGTCCAAATACAAAGGGATCTCCGCCTTTTAACCGGACTACCGTGTGATAGTTTTTCGCAGCATCCACGAGCATCCGGTTGATCTCTTCCTGTTTTTGGGAGTGTGCACCGGCTATCTTTCCCACATATTGTTTGATGCAGGTCTGCGGCACAAGTCCGAGCAGCTCACTCGTTCCTAAATGATCGTAGATCAGCACCTCACACCGATTCAATAATTCCTTTCCATAACAGGTGATAAGTCCCGGATCTCCCGGCCCTGCGCCCACCAAATATACCATCGTTATCAATCCTTATCTTTTTCAAACTGTTTGAGCAGTGACTTCCAATCTTTTTTTGCTCCCTGCACGCATTTCCGATCGATCTGCTCCTGTTCCACACGCATCAGTTCGATCGACACTGTATCATTTTCTGTCGTTACATATGCGCCGACAGGCTCATGGCACCCGGCATGAAGCTGTTCTAACAATGCCCGTTCGACCGTGGTAGAAAACATGGCGGCTGCATCAGAAATTGACGCTGCCATTTTCTGTGCCGGATCATTTTCCCGGCTCTCTACTGCGATCACTGCCTGCGCCGCTGCCGGAAGCATCTCCTTAACAGAAAACGTATAGGTTTCCATTTCCGGATCAGGAAGCAGTCCCTGTCTGACCAGTCCGGCTTTTGCCAGGATGATCGCATCATACTGTCCGTCTTTGAATTTTTTGATCCGGGTTGCTAAATTTCCCCGCAGATCTTTGCAGATCGCATGGGGATATAACGCTTTGATCTGATACTGTCTTCTCAAGCTGCTCGTTCCTACTGTAAAGGTCGTCTCCTTCGTAAGTGACAGATCCTTGCGGTAAAGCAGCATATCTTCCACCGGACCGCGCGGCAGTACCCCGGCGATCACAAGTCCCTCTCTACAGGGGTTTGGCATATCCTTTGCACTGTGCACCGCCAGATCGATCGTACCGTCTGACAGTGCCTGTTCAAATTCTTCCACAAACACTGCCTTTCCCCCAAAGGAGGAGATCGATCTGTTTTGCTGTTTGTCTCCTTTTGTTTTGATCACAACCGTTTCAAACGAGGTATCGGGATAATGCTTACTCAGCTCTTTTTTTACCATATCGGTCTGGATCAGTGCCAAGACACTGCCCCTTGTTCCAATGCGGATCACCTGCTTTTCCATTTTTGTTCCAGCTCCTTTTCAAAATAAGCTTTTCGATCAGCTTCTTCCGGGACAGTTTCCAATACCTGCTCCCGCTGCTTCGCCATCTCCCCTGCGATCTCACCAAGGTCCGGGCGGAGATTTTTCTGGATCTCCTTTTTGATCTTTGCAGCCAGAACCGGGCTGCTCCCTCCGGTAGAAACCGAAACGACAACCTCATCCTGCCGGATGATCGCCGGAAAATAAAAACCACAGTATTCTTTCACATCGACCACATTGACCAGGATCCGTTTTTCTTTGCAAAGCTCTGAATAATGATGGTTGACTGCCGCATCGTCTGTTGCCAGTACCACAACATCCTTTTCCAAAATGTCATCTTCCTGCAAAGAACGCTCTATGATCGTCACCTGTTCGGAGTTTAGATTTTGCAGTTCCTCACAGATCTTTGGAGCAACGACGGTTACCTGTGCCCCAAAGGAGACCAGCATCTCTACCTTACGGGCTGCTACTTTTCCGCCGCCGCCAACTAAACAGGAGGCACCCTCCAATTGGATCATAAACGGGAAATACGCCATATGTGTTCCTCCTTCATATCATCAAGTACGCTCTGAAAGGCTTCGTAATCCAGCGTTTTCTTAAAGCGGTACAAGATCTGAAAAGAAGGATCACTGGCATGCGCCCGCACCTCTTCCTGTTCAAAAAATTCCCGCAAAAGCAGTGTTTTTCTTATTTCATCCACTTCCTTTTGGATCACGTCTTCCATCTTTCCTGCCTCCGCTTCCTTTTCCCGGTTGTTACGGCGAGAAAGCTGTTTGATGTCATCCATATTAAGAAGCGTAATGCCGGGCAGCTCTGCCACTTCATCATCAATGTCACGCGGCACGGCCAGATCAATGCAGAGCAGTTTATCCTTTCTCTTGCGGCAGGTTTTCATATCCTGCGCAAGAACTGTATAATGCGGACTTTTGGTAGCACTGATCAAAACATCTGCCCAATCAAACAGCGATCGTCTCTCTTCATAAGGCACCCATGTGATCCGTTCTTCTAAATCGTCCCTGACTGCCAACACACCTGCATGGGAACGTGTTGTTGCGATCAGGTGCATCGGCAGCTTCAGGCTGAGCAGATCTTTTCTGACAATGCTTCCCATCTGACCGGTCGCGCCCAACAGCAGCACATGCGGCTCCTGCTTTTCTTTGACGAAGTCGCTCACTGCAAGCGTTGCAAGCGTACCAACCGATACCGGAAGATGCGTCATCCGGCTGTTTGTTGCCATTTCCTTTGCAAGCTTTAACGCATCCTGAAAGATCAAATGCAGGCTGGCATCTACCATCTGCTGCTCCACACTGCTCTGGTAAGCCTCCTTCACCTGTCGGATGATCTCGACTTCACCGAGCACTGCAGATTCCAGACCACAGACTACATGAAACAAATGATGGATCGCTGCCTCTCCTTCATAGCGCAGCAAAACTGCTTTCACCAACGAAGCCGGAAGCTGTTTCACTTCCATAAACAGCTGCTCGATCTTGGAGAATGTCAGCTCCCCGCCGGAAAGATACAGTTCACTCCGGTTGCAGGTCATCAGCATGACACACCCGGCACCCGGCATTTCTTTTTTCAGACGATTGAAAAATTCCGTCTGCTCTTTTCCGGATAACACAAACTGTTCTCTCGTTTTCGTATCTGCTTTTTTGTGGTTGATCCCGATCACATACATGGTTTTTCCTCTGCATAATTGTTCTTATGACGAAGGAAGAAGACAGGATCGCTGCCTTCTTCCTTTCCACTTATCCGATGATGAATTCCTCTTTTGTCACATTTTTGTTCTCGTCGATCAAGAACGCATTGAATACCGGATGATCCTCCTCCATCAGAGAAAGGATCAGATAATTCACCTTGGAATCATATGCCAGACGTTTGTCCTCTTCGGATGGTCTTGACGGTGATTCCGGATGCGAGTGAAAATTGCCAAGCAGTTCATAGCCATTGGCACGCATATCTTTCACTGCTGCCAGCTGTTCCTTCGGATTCATTGAAAAATGTTCATTGCTCTGATCCACATTGGTGAGCAGATACACTTTTTTGATCTCCTTTTTGTCTCCGTCTTTCGTTCCTGCGATCAATCCGCAGGCTTCATTCGGAAGGCCTTCCCGGCAGTGTGCTAAGATTTTTTCATAATCACTTTTTGTCATATATAACATAGTATACTCCTACTTTCCGTCACATTCCACCTGTTCGTAGTCAATTAACTTCGTAATCGTTGGATGATCACCACAAACTGCGCATCCACCATTTGCTTTTGGAAGTTTCACAGTATGAAATTCCATCTTTAATGCATCGTATGTGAGCAGCTTTCCGGTTAACAGATCGCCCACTCCGATCAGATACTTGATCGCTTCCATTGCCTGAAGACTTCCGATGACACCGCCCATCGCGCCGATGACACCTGCCTGCTTACAGGTTGGAACGGCATCCTTTGGAGGTGGATTTTTGAATACACAACGGTAACATGGTCCTTCTCCCGGTACATAGGTCATAAGCTGTCCCTTAAAACGGATGATCCCGGCATGGGAAAATGGTTTCTTTGCCATAACGCAGGCATCATTGATCAGGAATTTTGCCGGGAAGTTGTCGGTTCCATCAATAATAAAGTCATAATCCTTAATGAGATCCATGATATTTTCTGAAGTGACAAACTCGCGATAGGTATTTACCGTAACGTCCGGGTTCATCGCATTCATAGTCTCCTTTGCGGATTTAACCTTTGCTTTTCCTACATCAGCCGTGCCGTGAATGATCTGACGCTGCAGATTGGATAAATCTACCTCATCCGCATCGACGATTCCGATCGTTCCTACACCGGCTGCTGCCAGATACATTGCTGCCGGAGCACCCAGTCCACCGGCACCGATGATCAGCACTTTGCCGTTTAATAACTTTTTCTGTCCTTTCACGCCGACTTCCTGCAAAATGATATGGCGGGAATAGCGTTCCATCTGTTCGTTCGTAAATGCCATTAGCGTGCGCCTCCTCCCATGAAATAGAGAAATTCAATGCTGTCATTTTCCTTGATCACGGTTTTGTCAAAGTCTGTGCTTTCCACAAAATCATCATTTACCGTAACGGTGACATAATCCGGATTCTCCACCTTCTCGTCAACGATCAGCTTTGCGATCGTGGTTCCTTCTTCCATCTGTTTCTTTACTCCTGCTACTGTTACTGTCATACTGTTACCTCCTATGCAATGATTGTTTTTATGACTTCTTCAATTGCCGGACGCTTCTGCAGTCCGCGCAGACGATTCACTTCCGCACCGTCTTTGAAAAACAAAAGAGTGGGAGAAGCAGCTACTTCATAGCCTGCTGCCAGTGCATCATCAAAATTAACGTTTACCTTTACAATTTTAATCTGCTCTTCGTAATCATCTTCCAGACCACCGAGGATCGGTGACATCTGTTTACATGGAATACAACTGTCAGAATAAAATTCTACAATAACCGGAACATCAGAAGACAATACTTCTGCCTCAAATGTAGCCGCATCTACTCGTTTTGCCATGAAACTCCTCCTTGCCTTTTACTCCTCTACCTTCTTTACGATCAGGTCGTAGGTTCCATTTTCATTGTTGATCAGCTTTAAGATCTGCTGTCCTTCCTCCTTGAAGCTTCTTGGCACATTCTGCACCGGCTCCCCATCGTTCATGGTTACGGCTAAGATCTGTCCTACTTCAATCTCTTCCATTGCTACTTTTGCTTTTACAAATGTCATCGGGCAGACAACATCTGTAATATCTACTCTCTCATCAATCTCAAAATCAGCCATGATATGCCTCCTCTATTACCTTTTTAAATTTCTCTATTCCTACTCGTTCGATCGTGAACTGGAAACGTTCACTCGGTTTTGCATTGTCATCAAAGAACTGGATCGCTGCATCGGTCACACGGAACAGTGTTTCCTCTGATGTGATGATCGGAAGGAACTCCTCTCCTTTGTGGATGCGGTTACCGAACAGACCACCAAAGGATAACAGATAACCGCTTGTTACCTCCCATGCATCTGTCGGACAAGCCTTTGCACAGCGTCCACAGTAGTTACATTTGCTTTCCTCTACCAGCACTTTTCCATCCTTGATCGTGATCGCACCCTCGCGGCAGGCTTTTTCACATACCCCGCAGGAAATGCAGGCGTCCTCTTTCCAGACAACCTTTGATGCACCCTTGATCCCCACATCATTTTCTTCTGCCTTTAAGCAGTTGTTCTGGCATCCGGTTACACCAAATTTGAATTTGTGCGGAAGCTCTCTTGCGTAATAACGCTCATCGAGCTTCTTTGCAATGTCATAGGTATCAATATTTCCACTTGGACAGATCTGATTACCCTGACAGGCGGTGATCGTACGCACCCTCGGTCCACATACACCCGGCTTACAGCCGCCCTTTGCCAATGCTTCCTTGACTTCCTCTACCTGCTCTAACTTGATAAATGGAATCTCCACACTTTGTCTGGATGTCAAATGTACGTGTCCATCTCCATATTTTTCTGCTACTTCGGCAATTGTTGCCAGATTTTCTGCGGTCAGGTTACCACCTACCACAGCAAGTCGAAGAGAAAAATGATTTTTCTGTTTCTGGCGCATAAATCCGCCCTTTTTGAGTGCTGCATAATCTACTGCCATGTTTTGTTCCTCCTTATATCTGTTCCAATGCTTTTTTGAAGTCCTCCACAATGTCCTCAATGTCTTCAATCCCGACACTGATCCGGATCAGATCGTCGAATACACCGGCCTCTTCTTTTTCCTGCTCTGTACTGTGCGCATTCAGTGTAGATTCCGGATGTATGATCAATGTTTTGGTATCTCCGATATTGGACACGATCTTTGGTATTGTCAGACTGTTGATCAGGCGGTATGCCCGTTCCTTGCTTCCTACCCGGATCGTTAAGATCGCCCCATACCCGTTCGTTAAAATGCGATCAGCGATCTCATGCCACTTGCTGTCCGCTAATCCCGGATAATTGACGGTGATGTCCGGATAGGTATGTAATACCTCTGCTAATTTCTTTGCATTGCTACAGGCGCGCTCCATACGAAGTCCCAATGTCTCCATACCGATCATATTATAAAATGCGGTCTGCGGTGCCATACAGGCTCCGGTATTACGAAACAATCCGTTCCGAAGCTTCGCCGTATAAGCAAATTTTCCAAACTTCCGATACGGTGCCATCCCCGGATAGCGTTCACTATCCCAGGCAAAGGTACCTGCTTCAGTGATCACGCCACTGATGGAATTGCTGCTTCCGTTGATGTATTTGGAAGTGGAATTTACTACAATATCCGCACCCAGACTGATCGGTTTTACGAGATAAGCAGTTGCCACGGTATTATCCATGATCAATGGAAGTCCATGCTTATGTGCCAGTGCTGCAAGCTTCTCAATGTCGATCACATCCAGCTTCGGATTTCCAATGGTTTCTGCAAAGATCACCCGCGTGCGGTCATTGATCGCCTGCTCCACCCGATCCAGATCATCCATATCGACAAACACTGTCTTGATACCAAATGCTTCAAAATCGTGGAACACATCGATCGAACCGCCGTAAAGGCTTGTGCTGGCTAAAATCTCCTGCCCTGCTGTTACGATGTTGAGCAATGCATTGGTGATCGCCGCCATACCCGATGCACAGGCGATGGAAGCAATTCCACCCTCCAGTGCCGTCATTTTATTTTCAAATGCAAAGATCGTCGGGTTGTTGATCCTCGTATAGGAAAATCCGGTTGCCTTGTTATGAAACAGCTTCTCATGCTGCTCTGCTGACGGCTGATAAAATGCACTGGATTGGTAGACCGGTGTCAGTGTTGCGCCTGTCTGCTCCTCTCCCATAGCCGTGCTGTGCAAAAGTGCCGTATTAAATTTCATCTGCATCCTCTCCATCCTAAATATAGTCTCCACCTGTGACAAGTGCTTCGTACGAAGATTTTCTGCGGATGAACTGTGCTACCTGTTCCACATCCTTACCTTGCGCATCCCAGTCAGTTACATAGCCTTCCGTTGTTTCCCTGATCGTATCCAATTGTTTTTCTTCAACTAACAATAATACAACGATACCGGCGCGGTGTAAATGCTTTACAACAGTAGAAATATCTTCGCCTGCTGCCGGAGCATAAAGATACGTATGTCTTCCGGAAAGATTTAACGCTTTTTCTACATCCTCTACAAATGCACGGTTCACACCATCTTTTCCATTGATAAACTCTACGGTGATAGCGGTCTGTCCCTTGATCGCTGCACGTACCTTACGATCTACTCTTCCTTCGTAAAGACCATGTTCTTCGGTATTGACCTGATCTACCACACCACAGGCAGAAGTCATATTGCTGACACGGTCGATCAAAATAAATTCACCGAGTGTCTTATGATGCTTAAATTCATCTACCACGATCTTATCTGCCAGAGAAATCTTACATACTGCGATCTCGTTTTTACTGAGAGACTCTACCTTTTTCTGTGCTCCGGTATTGACATCGATCGCATAACTGATCTCTGTAACTGCTCCCGGAATAGTCTTTGTTCCCAGCTTAAAGAAGAAATTCTTGCCACTGTGCAGTTCTTCATCATCCATCCACAACAGTGTTGCGGTGATCGAAGAAGCGACCTTTGCACCGGCATCCTTACTCAATACACAACCACGGGAAACATCTACCTCCCGGTCTAACTGGATCGTCACCGGCTGTCCCTTGACTGCGGATTCCGTTTTCTTGTCTCCGACATGAATACTTTTTACCTTCGCTGTTTCATTGCTTGGAAGTGTTGTGATCTCATCTCCTACAGCAACGCTTCCTTCTTCGATCTGTCCCTGGAATCCACGGAAGGTATGATCCGGACGGCATACTCTCTGTACCGGCATATAAAAGCCTTTTTCGTGATTGTCTTCGGTAATATCAATATTTTCCAGATAAGTAAGCAGTGCTTCTTCCTGATACCATGGCATGTTATCAGAATGTACCGTGACGTTGTCACCTTCTGTTGCAGATACCGGGATCAGCTTGATATTGGCAAGTGACAATTCCTCTGCCAGTGCCTCTACCTGCTCTTTGATCTCTAAAAAACGGGCTTCGTCGTAGCCGACCAAATCCATTTTATTTACCGCAAATACGAAATATTTGATACCCATCAAAGCACAGATCCTTGCATGTCGTCTTGTCTGTACAAGTACGCCCTGCTTTGCATCGATCAGGATCACGGCAAGATCTGCAAAGGATGCTCCCACTGCCATGTTTCTGGTGTACTCTTCATGTCCCGGTGTATCTGCTACGATAAAACTTCTTTTTTCTGTAGTAAAGTAGCGGTATGCTACGTCGATCGTAATCCCCTGCTCACGCTCTGCCATCAGACCATCTAATAAAAGAGAGTAATCGATCGCGCCGCCACGGCTTCCCACTTTACTGTCCAGCTCCAATGCTTTTTCCTGATCGGTATAAAGCAATTTGGAATCATATAATATGTGACCGATCAATGTTGATTTTCCGTCGTCCACACTTCCGCATGTAATAAATTTTAATAATCCACTCATCTTAGAAGTATCCCTCCCTTTTTCTTCGCTCCATGCTTCCGGCTGCCTCATTGTCAATGACACGGGTCGTACGCTCGGAAGATACTGCACTCAACGTTTCGTCTATGATCTCATCCAGTGTGGTCGCTTCTGACTCACATCCACCGGTTAAAGGATAACAGCCCAGCGTACGGAAACGTACACTCTTATACTGGATCTCCTCACCCGGACGAAGCTTCATACGGTCATCATCCACCATGATGATGTTTCCATCCCGGTAAACGACCGGACGAACCTTTGCAAAATATAAGGATGGGATCTCAATGTTTTCCCGGCGGATATACTGCCAGATATCGGTCTCTGTCCAGTTGGAAAGTGGGAAAACACGAACCTCCTCATGCTTTTTGATCTTGGAGTTATATAACTTCCACATTTCCGGACGCTGGTTTTTCGGATCCCAGGCATGATGCTCGTTACGGAAGGAAAAGATACGTTCCTTTGCACGGGATTTCTCTTCATCTCTTCGTCCGCCACCAAATGCTGCGGTAAAACCGTATTTATCAAGTGCCTGCTTTAATGCCTGTGTTTTCATGATATCGGTATACGCAGAGCCATGGTCAAATGGATTGATTCCCGCCTTGACTCCCTCCTCATTGATATACTCGATCATTTCAATTCCCTTTTCCTTTGCGATACGGTCTCTGAATTCGATCATTTCTTTAAATTTCCAGGTCGTATTGACATGTAAAAATGGGAATGGCGGTTTCTCCGGATAAAATGCTTTCATCGCCAAATGAAGCATAACGGAGCTGTCCTTTCCAATGGAGTAGAGCATAACCGGCTTTTCACATTCTGCTGCCACTTCACGGATAATATAGATTGCCTCTGCCTCCAGTTCATCAAGATGCGATAATTCACTCATGGTTGTTTTCCTTCCTTTCTCTTTATTGCTAATATTGATTGGATTCTTTCTGATCAATGACAATGGTTTCCTTCGTTCCATCTGCTCTTGTGATATTCCAGTTCAGCTTGTGATCTTTTTGTTCCACTGTCATCTTACTGCCCATTCCTCCAATGTCTGCTCCTAAGTAAAGCGCGATCGCGCCAAAGTGACATTCCTTGATACAGGAGGAACATCCCCAGCAATCCTTTGGATATTTGATGTAAGCGGTGCCGTCCTGTCTCTGCTTGATCAGGCTTCCCGGACAGACATTGGCACATGCTCCGCATCCTTTGCATAAAGATGCATCAATCGCAATGCTCATAGGTTTCCTCCCTTCCGACCAGATCACGTAAGATGATCTTGATCTTCCCATCTTCCATTTTGGAATTAACATATTTTAACCAGTCATCACTTTTTTCCGGATAATTCAGGTTTTCACAAAAGCTGTGCCATCTCGTTTCCTTTCTGGCCCGCAAATGTGCGATCAGAGTCAGACAAACGACCAGCCGCTCCTTTAACTCGTAAACAAACATCAGCTCGTGCATATCTTCTGCTTTTGTCTGCTCTGCCAGCTTGATGATCTGTCTGATCTTTTCCTCTGCCAGTGCAAGCTGTGTTTCATTGAACTGGTAATGTGTGGAAATTCCGCCTGCATAACTGTCCATCACTTTCTGCATGGCATCCTCCAATGCTTCCACCTCATATACCGCCTGTGTGCGATTTAAGTAGGCATTATATTCTTCTACTTTCTTTTGAAGCTTTGCTTCATCTGTCTTATGATCCTGCTGCTCCTCCTGCTCTTTTTTCAGCTGTTCAACCATATGAAGGGCAGCGATCTCACCCTCTACCATCGCTCCGGTTACATATTTTTGTGGACATCCTCCGGCTACATCACCGGCTGCATAAAGTCCCTTGATCGTCGTTTCCCGGTTCGTATCTACCCAGTAACCGCTGGCGGTGTGCCCCCCTACGATATACGGCTCGGTTCCCTCGATCTCTACATTCTGTTCACTCGGATTTTTTCCGGATTCCAGCCATTTCATCGTCTGGCTCGGTGCCATATTCAAGTAGGCTTTCTTTAAGGATTCATCCTGCTCCTTCGTGATCCCCTCGGTTCTTAAGTAACAAGGACCGCGTCCGGACAGGTTTTCCATCACTGTTCCATATACCCGCTGGGAAGTCGTTAGTCCATAACGGTCTTCATATACCTCGCCTTTGGCGTTGACCTGTTTGGCACCAACTCCCTGTGCGATCGTTCCCGTCGGTGCGATCGTATCCTTACAGCGCAATGCGATAAAACGCATCTCAAATGTCGTCATCTCTGCTCCGCTCTTAATTCCCATCGCATATCCGGCTCCCGTGTTAAACGGCGGATACCACATCTTATGTTGGGAAAATCCGGGATTGTTCGGGCGGTAAAGCCCTGCCGCTCCTCCTGTGGCACAAAGCACTTTCTTTGCCTTGATCAAAACTGCTTCCTTAGTATCCAGGAAAAATCCGTAAGCTCCTTTGATGCTTCCGTCCTCCACCAGATAATCCGTAATGTTCAAACGATTGTATACCGTAACATCAGGAAGCTCCTGTACTGCCTTTGCAAGCAGCGGCTTCATGTTCTCTCCGTTGATCTTGATATTACGGTTGCCACGGGCAACATACTCGCCATTTTCATCCTTTAAAATGACCAGTCCCAGATCTTCCATTTTATGTGTCACCCGGTTCAGCCCCTCTGACATCGTAAGCAGTAAATCTTCCCTTACAATGCCATCCGCATCCTTTTTCGCATATTCCAAATAATCTTCCGGCTTTCGTCCCTTTACGATGTAGGCATTGATCGCATTGACTCCCGCTGCCAGACATCCGCTTCGCTTGATATTTGCTTTTTCTGCAATGATGATCTTCGCATCGGAATGTTCCCGGATCGTAAGTGCCGCATAACATCCTGCTGTACCACCACCAATGATCAAAATGTCAGTATAAAGAACGGACTGTTTTTCAATCTGCATAAGCTCCTCCAAAGTTAAATGTAGAATACATCATCCTGTGCCTGCATTTCCTGATTCTCCAGTAAATACGTTTTCTCTTCATCAAATACATAAAGCCGGTAGATCAGTACATGTACGGTTTCACCGACGGATACCAGATCTTTTTCCAGGGATCGCTCTCCGACTACCGTGATGCCGTTGATGTCCACTGTCACATCCATGCGGTTTCCACGAAAGACTACATCGGTAACAACACCCATCTCTGCGGCACTCACATACTGATTGAGCTTTCCGCTTTTGGAAATCTTGATGAACTCCGGACGGATCACCGCACGGTCTGCTTTCTCCACCCGGTCAAAGCCTTTGAGTTTCTCGTAATCCTCCACGACGGAAGACCGGCCGATAAACTGTGCTACAAACGGGGTATGCGGTGTTTTATAAATATCTACCGGAGTTCCCATCTGTTCGATCCTTCCGTGATTGGTGATGATGATCTCATCGGCAACCTCCACCGCTTCGTCCTGATCGTGTGTTACAAAGATACTGGTAATACCAAGTGTCTCCACCATTTCCTTTAACCAGCTCCGAAGTTCGGTACGCACCTTCGCATCGATCGCAGCAAATGGTTCATCCAGCAGCAGCACCTGTGGGTTCGGAGCTAACGCTCTTGCAAATGCAACTCTCTGCCGCTGTCCGCCGGATAGCTGGTTCGGATACCGTTTCTCCATGCCGGACAATCCCGTCAGCTTTAACAGCTCCGTGACACGTTCCTTGATCTGTCGTTTCGGCATTTTCTGAAGCTCCAGACCAAATGCAACATTATCAAATACCGTCATGTACCGGAACAGTGCGTAGTTTTGAAATACAAATCCGATCCCACGCTTGCTTGCCGGAATATCATTCATCCGTTTTCCGTCGATATAAATATCACCCTCATTCGGATCTTCCAGTCCGGCGATCATACGAAGCAGAGTTGTTTTTCCGCTTCCACTCGGTCCTAATAATGCAACTAATTTTCCTTTTTCAACGCCAAAGCTGACATCATCAGAGGCAAGGAAATCGCCGTATTTTTTATAGATATGTTTCATTTCCACATACATGGTATTTCCCGCCTTTCTACGCTTTTTCTTTTCCTCGTTGTTCTAAGATCGCCCGTACGATCAAAAGGATCACTGCTATGAGTACAAGCAGGGACGATACTGCAAATGCGGATGTGATTGCCTGATCCGTTCCCGACATATAAAGTGCATCGATCTCTAACGGAAGGGTAAAGGTTTCTCCTCTTGTCTTGGAAAGTGCATTGACCGCTCCAAACTCTCCTAACGCTCTTGCCGTACAGAGGATCACGCCGTATAACAAGCCCCATTTCATCTGTGGCAGAGTGATCCGTCGAAAGATAGTAAAGCCTTTTGCTCCCATCAATGCAGCCGCTTCTTCCTCATCCTTTCCCGTTGCATTCAACACCGGGATCAACTCCCTTGATACAAACGGAAACGTCACAAAGATCGTGGCAAGCACTACGCCCGGAATGGCAAAGGTGATACGGATATTGGTTCCGAGCCACTCATTGATCATCCGGATAACCGGATAAAACCAGCCGAGCCGTCCAAATGTCATCAGGTAGGAAAGTCCTACGATAACCGGTGAAATGGAAAACGGAATATCGATCAGGGTAGCTAAGATCTGCTTTCCCTTAAACGTAAATTTTGTCAAAAGCCATGCTGCACAAATACCAAAAAAGGTATTAACGACCACTGCGATCACGGTTGCCAGCAGTGTGACAAACAATGCACTCCTTACATAATCCGTTGTGATCGAAGAAATGTAATAGCCAATTCCTTCCTTTAACGAATTGTAAAGGATCGATGCCAGCGGCACGATCAGCATTACGGTGATAAAAAGTACCGTCAGCGTCAGCAATACATATTTGGTTATTTTCTTCTGCCGCAGCAATTTCTGCTGTTCGCTCATTTCTTTCACCACCTTTTACAGATTTGTTCTGGCTGCCTGCCTTGCCTGTACGATATTGACAAAGAGCAGTAATAAAAATGATATGATCAACATGACCAGTGCGATCGCCGTAGCACTCGCATAGTCAATGTAACTCAGCTTCTGCATGATCACATACGACACAACCTGTGTATGCTCTCTGGCACTGTTTCCAGATATGTAGATCACACTTCCGTACTCTCCGATCCCTCTGGCAAATGCCAGTCCGAATCCGGTAAGAAGTGCCGGACGAAGCTCCGGTAAGATCACGGAGAAAAATGTTTTCTTCGGACTTGCCCCCAGCATATAGGCTGCTTCCTCATACTGGTCATCCATCTTTTCCAAAACCGGCTGAACTGCTCGAACCACAAACGGAATTCCCACAAAGATCAATGCGATCACCAGACCGATCTTAGTATAGGTGACTGAAATACCCAGATGCTTTAAAAAATGTCCAAACAATCCGGACTCCGAATAAAGCTTGGAAAGTGTAATTCCGGCTACTGCGGTAGGAAGTGCAAACGGAAGCTCGATAAATCCATCCAGCAGTTTTTTCCCCGGAAACTCATATTTTACAAGTGTCCATGCAATGATCAGTCCAAAGATCACATTGAGCACAGCCGCAATAAAAGAACATCCGATGCTCGTCTGGAAGGCATACCGTACACTCGGTTTCGTGATCAGTGTAAAAAACTCACGCGGACCGATCTGTAAGGAACGCACAAGCACCGAAGCAAGTGGAATCAGAACGATCAGGGAAAGCATTGTGATGACAATCCCCAGTGTTAATCCAAATCCCGGGATCACTCTTGTCTGTTTTCCATTCTGCTTTTTCATCTGCCTGTGCCTCCTTTCTTTATCTCTACTGTTCATATATTTCATCAAACCATGCACCATCATCAAAGAAATCCTCATATGCCTGATCCCATCCGCCATAATCTTTGATGTCATATAACTTCATGGATAGATCAAAGGTATCCTGAAACTCCTTTAAAATGGATTCCTCACTCGGACGATATCCACATGTACCTGCCAGCCGCTGTGCCTCATCGCTATACAGGTAAGTCAAATATTCTTTGCTGACCTGCTCGCTGTCATTGGCTCTCGCATTATCATCCACGATCGCCACGCTCGGCTGTGCCAGTATGCTGACCGATGGAGTAACCAGCTCGTACTCACCAGGATAAGATTTCATTGTTGCCAATGCTTCATTTTCCCATGCGATCAGAACATCACCTTTTTGATTTTCCACAAAGGTTGTTGTCGATCCACGTGCACCGGAATCCATCACGGAAACATTTGCATATAGCTTCTTTAAAAACTGTTTTTGTTCTGTTTCGCTATAGCCCTTCTCCTTTGTATAAGAAAGTGCTGCAAGGAAATTCCAGCAGGCACCGCCGCTGCTCTTTGGATCCGGAGTGATTACGTCCACACCTTTTTTCACCAGATCCTCCCAGTCTTTGATCTGCTTTTGATTACCTTTGCGAACGAGAAATACGATCGTAGAGGTGTATGGAGCGGAATCCTTTTCAAACTCCTGTTGCCATCCGGCATCGATCAGTCCGGTGCGTTCGATCAGTGAAATATCATGTTCCAGTGCCAGCGTTACCACATCGGCATTACAGCCTTCTACCACTGATCTTGCCTGTGCTCCGGAACCGCCGTGTGACTGGATCACTTCTATTTTTTTTCCGGTTTTCTTTTCATACTGTTTTTCAAACAAAGGATTGTATTGTTCATAAAACTCTCTGGTCGGATCATACGATACATTTGTAATTTTGATCGTATCGCTCTTTTGTCTGCCACATCCACTCATTAGAAGCAACAACAGCAGTCCGAGCAACCAGATACTTCGTTTTGTTCTCTGCATCATTATCCTCTACTTTTCTTTTACTCCTCTACGGTAAACAAAGAGGTAGATAAATACCGCTCTCCGGTATCCGGAAGTAATACTACGATGTTCTTTCCTTCATTTTCCGGACGCTTTGCAAGCTCTGTTGCTGCATAAAGAGCAGCACCGGAAGAAATACCAACTAACAGTCCATCTGTTCTTGCCACTGCTCTTGATGTTTCGAATGCGGCATCATTTTCTACTTTAATAATCTCATCTAATACTTTCATCTGTAACACATCCGGTACAAATCCGGCTCCGATTCCCTGAATCTTATGTGGTCCCGGTTTTCCACCAGATAATACCGGTGAGCTTGCAGGCTCTACTGCCACGATCTTGACATTTGGATTATGCTCTTTTAATCCAAGACCGGTTCCTGTCACTGTTCCGCCGGTTCCTACCGCAGATACGAAAATGTCAACCTTACCATCGGTATCCTTGATGATCTCCTGTGCCGTTGTCTTTTTATGGATCGCCGGATTCGCCTGATTCTCAAACTGCTGTGGAATAAATGCATTGCCATATTCCTCTTTCAGCTCCTCTGCCCTTTTGATCGCACCCTTCATACCATCACGTCCCGGTGTCAACACGATCTCTGCACCCAATGCAGAAACGATCTTACGACGCTCTACGCTCATCGTATCCGGCATCGTTAAGATCAGGTGTAACCCTTTTGCAGCGGTTACAAACGCCAGACCGATTCCGGTATTTCCACTGGTAGGTTCAATGATCACTGTATCCTGATCAATCTTGCCATCCTTGATGCCCTGCTCGATCATAGCATATGCCACACGATCCTTTACGCTGCCCAATGGGTTAAAGTATTCCAGTTTTGCGATGATCTTGCTTTTCAGACCATTCTCTTTTTCGTAATTGGATAATTCCAATAACGGGGTGTTACCAATAAGTTCTGTTAATTGTGTTGCTATCTTTGCCATATGCGCACCTTCCTTTTCCTATCTTTCATACTAAACATGTATGTTTTGTATAATTCGTTGAAATGATAATACCACCTATATCCTACTATGTCAATAGGGTTTTAGGTATTTTATAAAAAACACCACTTCTATTTCTTTCCTTTCAGAGTTTCGGTCATGATTTTTCTGCTGCAACTTCCTCTATCCGATGGTCTGAGATCTCAAATTGACGCTGATCACTAGCCTTTTTATAAAGTCTTTGCTTTGATAAGTTTCGATGAATATGTGTCCGAACGGTTA
This sequence comes from uncultured Lachnospiraceae bacterium, assembly GCA_934317845.1. GTDB lineage: Bacteria > Bacillota > Clostridia > Lachnospirales > Lachnospiraceae > NC2004. Next base: position 33,147 of record CAKRES010000020.1, on the reverse strand, counting down.
CGCCCCTTAGTGGGTTCAGGTATTTTATCGGCACGCTTTCGCTACGTTGCACTCTGCAACGGTGCGTAAGGTTCCAAAATACGGAACCTAAGCACCGGCGAGTGCAAATGTGCCGGATAAAATTACCTGAAACCCACCTGGGGCGATTACGGTAGGACACGTTATTCAAACATCGAAACTTCAAAGCAATCAGACTTTAAAAAGGCGTAGGTGACAAGTCAATTTCAGACTCAGGCAGAGGATATTGCATTGTCATCAGAAAAATCATGACTTCTGTTCTGAATTCAGAAATAGAAGTGGTGTTTGTTCTATATAATATGTAGTTGTGATTAGGTTTGAGCTGCTATGTGGTGGAACTAGGCTGCTTTTTCACTGCTCTTTTTACTCTTTGCATAGCTTCTGGTTGAATTGATCACAATGGTTACTCCAAGTACGATCAGAAGTACAGCTATGATCAACTGCAGTCCATTTGCAATAAAGACGGCTCCCCATGTGGTTTCTCCTGCCGGGATTGTTACGGCTGCGGCTGCTTTGATTGCTTTTACCATTGCAATGAGTCTTTGTACCAGTGCGGTAAAGGTTACGCAGAGCATGATGATCATTGGCGGGAACAACATCTTGTTGCTTCTTCCGGTTACTTTTAAGAAAACGCATAATGTGATCAATACCAATGCGCTTAATAACTGGTTTGCTGATCCAAACAGTGGCCAGATATTTGCATATCCAATCTTTGTTAAAACGTAACCACAAAGTAAGGTTACGATTGTTGAGAAATAGGTATTACAGAGTAATTTTCTCCATGGTGCTGCATGCTCCATATCGTCTACGGCGAACAGCTCCTGAAAGCTCATACGTCCGATTCTTGCTACTGCATCCAGACTGGTTAATGCCAGTGCTGATACACACATGGTCATAAATACGGTTGCTACATAAACAGGTACACCAAACATTTCAAAGAATCCTGCAACACCACGGCTGAAGATCTGGAATGGTGTTCCATCGGCTGGCGTTCCATCAGCGGCTGCGGCTGCACCTGCTACACAAAGTGCCAGTACCGCAAGCAGGCTTTCCAGTACCATTGCACCGTAACCAACCTTTAACATATCTTTTTCATTTTCTACTGTTTTGGATGATGTACCGGAAGATACCAGACTATGGAATCCGGATACTGCACCACAGGCAACGGTAACAAATAAGATTGGGAACATCGTTCCTAAGTTTGGATTATTAAAGCCTGTGTAAACCGGCAGATTCATCGTTGGATGTGCGACAAACAAACCGATAACAGATCCTGCGATCATACAGATAAACATAAACGTTGTCATATAATCACGCGGCTGCTTCATCAACCACATTGGAAGTACGGCTGCGAAGAAAATGTAAATGAATGTGATATAGCTCCATGCATCCTTGCTTAAGATCAATGGGAAATTCATACCGATGGCAAAGGATGCGATAATGCATACAATACCGAATACGGCTTCCTTCCATCCGGAAAGATTATATTTTTTCTGTACCAGACCAAATACAACGGCAAATACCATAAACATGATAGAAACGGTTCCGGCTGCTCCATTGGTTGTTGCTGCTTCTGCAAGCTTTACAGCTCCGCTTTCATCTGCGGTATAAGCATTAAAGGTTCCGGCTACCATGTCGGCAAATGCGGCTGTAACGATCAGAGTAAATAACCAACAGAACAGTAAGAATAACTTTCTTCCTAACTTACCGATGTATTTCTCGATCAGCATACCAATGGACTTTCCTTCATTCTTTACAGAAGCATATAACGCACCGAAGTCTGTTACTGCACCAAAGAATACGCCACCGATCAGCACCCATAACAAAACAGGAAGCCAGCCAAATGCGGCTGCCTGAATGGCTCCGGTTACAGGACCTGCACCTGCGATGGATGAAAACTGATGACTGAATACAGTCCATCCATTCGTTGGAACATAATCCTTGCCGTCTTTCAACCGAACGGCTGGTGTCTCTGCTTTTGGGTCAATTCCCCATTTGTTTGCCAGCCAGCGTCCGTAAAAAACATAGGCGGCTACTAAAACTACTGCTGCAATCAATACGATAACTAATGTGTTCATTGTAATCCTCTCCTTTTCATTTGATACATTAGATTTCGCAGTCAAACACGTCTTTTGGAATCCACGAAAAAAGCCTCCATCTTTCTCAGCATCCAATCCTGAATGTCTGACAAAGACGAAGGCATATGTTGCAATCTAAATTGTAGCATGTAAGCTTCCGCGTTACCACTTTGCTTGCCGATATAAATCGACCACTCATTCACCGCCCGGTATCTACTGGATGGTGCTCCCTGTTAACGGAGGGTGCCGGCTTTTGGCTACTGGGAATAAATCCTTTCACGAAGCTGCTCCCAGGTGAGGGCTTCTCTGCGCCTTGCTGCCGTGATCCCACCTTCCACGGCTCTCTGTATGCGGTGATGCAAAAAAGTCATTTCCTGTTCGTTGCATTTGACTGTTGATTGATTATTACAATAGACCTGTTTTTTTTATTTGTCAACACTATTTTTCACATTTTCTTGTACTAAAATGGAAACAATAGACACCTGTCTGTACTAAAACTCTACTCCTTTGCGTGCCGCAACGCCTTTCTCATACGGATGCTTTACTGCCCTCATCTCGGTTACATAATCTGCCATATCCTGCATCCATTCCGGTGCATCTCTTCCCGTGCAGACCACCTCCACCCGACCGGAGGCTTTCTTCAAAAGCTCCTTAAGTTCTGTTTCTTCCAGCAGATGATAGCTGCAAGGGTAGGTGACCTCATCTAGTACGATCATATCATACCGCTTGTTTTGAACTGCATCTTTTAATACAGCAAGTGTCTGCTCATTCCATTCCCGCACTTCCTCTTTCTCCTCCCCGGTCATATCCCAGAGGAATGGAAGTGGTTCTTTCTTCCGCCGGACGCAGACAGTATCAAGTGATGATAAGATCTGTTCCTCTCCGGTTTCTCCCCCTTTTAAGAACTGGCAAAACAACACCTTTGCTCCACTTCCTGCTGCCCGGATGGCAAGTCCGGCTGCAGCTGTCGTTTTTCCTTTTCCGTCTCCTGTATAAAGATGCATGTACCCCATATCTAACACGGTGCATCTCCTCCTTTTCCAAAAATCCGCTGATAACCGTAAGTATAATTGGCTTTTTTTACTTTGCGGTATTCACATGTCACATTGGGACAGCTCTCACATATATGAGAAAAATGAACATGACATAGTGCATCTGCCTTTTCTTTTTGCTGCTGCTTGTTAAGCAAGGCCTCTTCCGCTCCCTGTCCGCTCTCCTGAAGCGGGGCAAGCTCCAGTATTAATGCCACGCTTTTTTGCGGCGTCATGGCATATTCTTCATTATAGGTGATCTCCACCTGTCCCCCTTCCTGCCTGATCTTAGTATATATGCCATGCAGCAGGGAAAACGGATACTCGTCATCTCCCAGAAAATGCAGTCTGCTCACTTTCTTTCCAAATACCGGCTGAAGCTTTTTAGCCACTTCTTCATAGCTTTTCAAAAGCACTGCCAGACTCAGACATTCGATCCGGTATGCCTCCGACATTGCCCCTCTTTTCAAATAGACCTCCTGCAAGGCATCCACGCCTTCTCCGATCGTCACTAGCACCGGTACATAATCAGCTGCTGCAAGTGTCCCCAGAGCGTTTTCTGCAAGAGAATATGCCCTCACCTTAAGAAGCGGCCGCATCATCTGATACGCCGCTTCTAATTTCACATTATCTTTTCCCGGAAAATGATACTGCTCACACAGTTGTCTGATCTCGTTTTGTGACAGTGTTACTTCTATTGCATCTGTTCTCATACGCCACTCTTCTTTGCAAATATTTCATGAAATGCTTTGACATTGTCCTGCACTGCACCACGGTATACTGCCGATCCTGCCACGATCACATTGGCTCCAGCGTCAATGATCTCACTTACATTATCAAGATTGACACCGCCGTCCACTTCAATATCCACCTTGTCCTCTAATCCACGTTCCTTTAAAAGTGCAGAAACTTCACGGATCTTAGCAAGTGCAGACGGAATGAAAGACTGTCCGCCAAAGCCCGGATTCACACTCATGACCAAAACCATATCGACTTTATCCAGAACCCACTTCACTGCTTCAATCGGTGTTGCAGGATTGATGGCAACTGCCGCTTTTACGCCAAGCTCTTTGATCGCTTCGATCGTGCGGTCCAGATGTACGCATGCCTCTGCATGCACACATAAAATATCAGCTCCTGCCTCCTTAAAATCAGCAAGATACCGGATTGGTTCCTGTACCATTAGATGAACATCAAATATCTGGTCAGTATCTTTTCGGATGCTTTTCATTACCGCTGCACCAAAAGAAATATTCGGCACAAAAGTACCATCCATAATATCCACATGTACATATTCCGCTTCCCTGATCTTTGCTACACTCTCTGAAAGATGTGCAAAATCTGCCGACAATATGGACGGCGCCAGCTTTAACTGCTTTCCTTCTACCATTTCTTCTGATCCTCCACTTCACTTACCATCTGTTTATAATTCTCATACCGTATCTTGCTGATCTTTCCTTGCACCAAGGCTTGCTTCACCGCGCAATCCGGTTCCATCAAATGCATGCAGCCTAAAAAACGGCAATCGTTTTCATATTCTAAAAATTCATCAAAGTATTCTTTGATCTCCTTTTTTTCAAGATTCTTTACATAAAGAGAGCTAAAGCCCGGCGTATCAAACAGATACGTGTCATCCCCTGCATAAAAGATCTCCGAATGTCTGGTCGTATGCTTCCCCCGTTTGATCTTATCACTCACTTTTCCGGTAAGCATCCCCGCTTCCGGCACCAAATAATTTAAAAGTGAGGACTTTCCTACTCCGGATGGTCCTGCCAGTACCGTTGTCTTACCTTTGATCAATTCCCTGATATGCGTAAGCCCCTGCTTTTCCTTTACGCTAATAAAGCAAACCTGATATCCGGAATGCTGATAGGTTTGCTCTAATTTCTGCATCGTTTCCTCTTCCACCTTATCTACCTTGTTGAAGCAGATCGTGGTCGGAACCTCCTGCTGTTTCATGCTGATCAGAAATCGATCTAATAAATTAAAATTCGGATTCGGCTCTGCCGCTGCAAATACAACCAGTGCCTGATCGACATTTGCAACAGCCGGGCGAACCAACTCTTTTTTTCTGGGCAAAATGGCAACCAGATTGCCCAGTTTTTTTTCTTCATCCAGCACGGTAAGCTCTACATCATCCCCGACCAACGGTTTGATCCCCTGCTTACGGAATCCACCCTTTGCCCGACATTCATAGATGCCCTGCGCTTTCACATAGATATAATAAAATCCACCGATCCCTTTGATGATCTTGCCTGTTTTTCGTTCCATGTGCGCTCCATTTCTAGTTTGAAGCAGACAGGTTCAGACTATACGTGCCTTTCTTTGCCCCGTCAATATAGACTGTGATCTGTGCCGTTTTCGTCTTGCAGTTCTCTACATTTACAACGAATGGGAACTGATCATGTGATACATCCAGATCATAGATCGGATTCGTGTTTCCGTTCAGATAGATTGTCATACGGCCGGAATCCACGCCCTCCGGCAACACATCCGGTACCGTTCCGGTACCACTATAGGTCGTATTGGCACTGGAAGAAGCATCCGGTCCATCACTTACCGTTAAGGATACCGTCGTATCCGAAGTGATCTTATCCCCCTCTGCATAATCCTGTGCAATGACAATTCCTTTGTCATATGCGTCTGAATTGGCCTTGGTCACGGTATATTTAATACCGGCACTTTCCAGCTTCTGCTTTGCTTTTGTCAATGTCATGTTGCGTACATTGATCATCGTCAGTTCTTTGACTTCTTTTCCACGGCTTACTTTGATCGTAACCGTAGAATTTTTGGCTGCCGTCTGTCCACCTGCCGGATCCTGTGAAATTACTTTGCCTTCTTCTACCTTATCATCATAGACATAAACATATTTCACTTCAAAGTCATCCTGCTTTAACAAACGCTCTGCTTCGTCACCTTTGTATCCCTTTACATTCGGAACTTTGATGCCATCCTGACCAGAGCTTACCGTCAGCTTGATCTCGTCATTGGTATTCGCCGTCGCATCAGCTCTAGGTGTCTGGGCAATGACTTCGTCCTGCTCTGCCTGATCGTCTGCCTGATATTCGGTTACAACATTTTCAAAACCTGCATCTTTCAATTCCTGTCTTGCATCAGTAACAGATTTGCCCACTACGGAAGGTACGGTTTTATCTTCTCCCTGCTCCTCTGTATCCTGGGTTGTTACTGCCTCTGTTGTCACATTGTTTGTATCAATCTTTTTCTTCTTTCCACCACCAAAGGCACCTGCCGCTAATGCGATCAGGAAAATGATCAGCAGTACCACTACAACAGCAGCTACCACACCTAAAATCTTAGCCAGTTTTTCCAGCTTTGGATCCATATCATCCTCATCCTGCTCTTCTTCCGGTACCACTTCTTCCTCCGGTACCTTCGGAGTATATGGAGTTTCTGCCGGTGCTGCCTTTGCGCCCTCTTTGATCAAATGCATTTCTTCATCGTCGATCATACGGGTCTTAGAACCGTCAAGCAATGTTGTTTCCTTTACAAAGCTTCCGGAAGGATCTGCTTCCACTCTGCGCAGATCTGCGATCAATGCATTTGCTGTCAAATATCTGCGCTCCGGTTTCTTCTGTGTACATTTTGCGATCACCTTCTCAAAGCTTGGCAAAATATCCGGATAATACTCTCTTGGAGAGATCATTTCATTCTGAATGTGCATCAATGCAACAGCAACACTGTTGTCTCCCTCAAATGGAACACGCCCGGTCACCATCTCATACATAGTGATACCGAGAGAATAAATATCACTGCGTTCATCACAAAATCCACCTCTTGCCTGCTCCGGTGAAATATAATGCACGGAACCTACTGCATTGGAGGAGATCGTAGCACTTGTTGCAGCCTTGGCAATACCAAAATCTGTTACCTTTAAAATGCCGTTAGGATTTACAATGATATTCTGCGGCTTGATGTCACGATGAATAATGTGATTCTCATGTGCCACTTCAATACCGGATGCGATCTGCAATGAAAAATTGACCGCCTCGGATATGGACAGATGTCCCTTCTTTTCAATGTACTCTTTTAGAGTAATTCCCTCTACCATTTCCATTACAATAAAATGAATGCCCTGATCATCTCCGACATCATATACATTCACAATATTGGGATGTGATAACCCTGCTGCTGATTGGGCCTCTACGCGAAATTTATTTACAAATGTCTTGTCATCGCTATATTCTGCTTTTAATACTTTGACCGCTACGTAACGATTCAGTCTGTGATCCATTGCCTTATATACAACACTCATTCCACCGGCACCGACTGTATCCACAATCTCATAGCGATCCGCAATCATAGTTCCTGGCTGTAACATAATTCCATCTCCTTATTCGTTCTCAATCAAAACTGTGGCGATATTATCATATCCCCCATAATAATTAGCTTTATCGATCATATACCGCACTTTTTCATCTAATGTACGGTCTGATATTGATATATCTTTTAACTCTTCATCTTCTATCATATTGGATAATCCATCTGAACAAAGGAGTACATAATCTCCTTTTTCCAGTTCAATTTCAAAGAAATCCGGAAGCACCTCTTCCTCCACACCAACTGCACGAGTGATAATGTTTTTACGTGGATGTCTCCTGGCTTCCTGTCTTGTAAGCTCTCCACTTCGTACCAATTCTTCTACAAGGGAATGATCCACTGTCACCTGACGGATGGCATTATCATGTACATGATAAAGCCGGCTGTCACCGACATTTACTACATAGCCTCTTCCATCTATGATCGTAATTGCTACAAAGGTTGTTCCCATACCAAAATATGCTTCTTCGGAATTCGCCTCCTGATATACCTCTTCATTCACCCACGATAGCAAGGTGCGCATCATAGTGACCGGGCTGGTGCGTTTCGTCTGATCCACAAGTTGAACAAACCGTTCTACCGCCATATGCGAAGCATGGTCTCCTGCTCTGTGTCCTCCCATTCCATCTGCTACAATATACAGATTTGGAAATGCTCCTACCGGTTCATCGGAACAGAATAAGTAGTCCTGATTAGTATTGCGTTTCTGTCCCACATCCGTAAGTCCACACGATCTCATTTGCTACCTCCTTGCTTAAAATCTCTGCGAAGTTGTCCGCAGGCAGCCGCAATGTCGCGACCCATTTCTCTTCTTATAGTAACATCTATGGATTTTTTTTCAAGGATATTCTTGAATTTTTCCACGTTTTCCCGATCTGACTGCACATAATCCCGTTCCTTGATCGGATTCACCGGAATCAGATTGACGTGACATAACATTCCCTTTAACAAGCGAGCCAAAATCTCTGCATGCTCTTTCGCATCATTTTGTCCTTTGACAAGACTGTATTCAAATGTTACCCGCCGTCCGGTTTTTTCCGTAAAGCAGCGGCAGGCAGTTAGGATCTCCTCAATGCTGTAACGGTTGGCGATCGGCATCAATTCTCTTCGCATCTCATCCGTCGGAGAATGAAGGGAAATGGCAAGAGTCACACCCAGCTTCAGATCTGCAAATTCGTAGATCTTTGGCACCAGTCCACAAGTCGATACGGTAATGTTTCTCTGGCTGATATTTAGTCCTTCTTCTGAAGTAAGAAGTGTAATAAAATCAATCAGTGCATCATAATTGTCAAATGGTTCTCCAGATCCCATGACCACCACATGAGATACCCGCTCACCAGTAGCTTTCTGAATTTCATATACCTGTCCGAGCATCTCTGATGCACTTAAGTTTCTTGCCAGTCCATCCAATGTAGAGGCACAGAATCTACACCCCATTCTGCATCCTGCCTGAGAGGAAATGCAGACCGAATTGCCATATTTGTAACGCATCAGCACGCTCTCGATCAGGTTGCCATCGTAACACTCAAACAAAAACTTCTGCGTTCCATCCACTTTAGAAATCCATCGTTTCGCGATCGAAAGAGCCGGAATCTCATATTCCTCTTTTAATTTACTGCGAAGTGCCGCAGACAGATTCGTCATTTCGTCATAATCATTGACCAGCTTTTTATGGAACCAGTCATAAAGCTGCATGGCACGAAATTTCTTTTCCCCCATGGCTTCCATTGCCGCGACCAGTTGCGGCTTTGTCATTGACATCAAATCAGGCATTCTTTATTTCTCCTTTTTCTTACATACCGCCACATAAAATCCATCGGTCGGCATCACTCCCGGAAGGAGTTGATACTCTTTGCACAGGCAGTAGTCTTTTCTTTGGTCCAAAAACCAGCGGATCTGGTTCGTGTTTTCTTCTTCATTTACGGTGCACGTGCTGTAAAGCAGATATCCTTGTTCCTTCGGATATTCCGCAGCAGCCAGCAGCATTTTTCTTTGCAGTGCAACCAGCTCTTTTTGTGTTTCTTCTGTCACGGAATAAGCAATGTCCTTCTTACGTCCCAATACTCCAAGTCCGGAGCACGGTGCATCCAAAAGCACCAGATCCATGCGTTGTTCCTGCTCCGGTGTTTTTACCAAAGCATCCTGCACCTGAACCGTAACATTCGATAAACTAAGCCGGGATACATTTTCTTCAATGCGTTCCGTTTTTTGCTCCGAAACATCACGGGAAATGACGTGCAATTTCTCTGAAAGGCAGGCGAGAAAGGTTGTTTTCCCTCCCGGTGCGGCGCACATATCAAGCACTTCAAGCGGTTCTTTCAAACGTCCGGCAAGTACCTGTTCAGCAAGCAATCCCACCAGCATGGAGCTGGCATCCTGTACCGTCACATAACCGGATGCAAAGCTTTCATAACGACTTAAATAATCCACGCCTTCTACTGTAAGACAAATGTCCTGCAAACGGGTAAGCAGCTCTTTTCCGATCAATGCTTCCAAAGAAGCGGAAGGCGAAAACGTCTGTACCCGAAGTCCTTCCTGCTCCAATAGCGAAAGCAGTTCCTCCCGGCTGATCTTTTGCTCGTTGATCCGAACATATAGTGGAGAAGTCTCTACTGAAGCTTTTGCCATTTGCATGGCGATCTCCTTGCCATATTGCATCACCCACTGCGTTATGATCCACTCCGGGATCGAATACACGATTGATAAATGCCGGATGGGATCTTTTAAAATATCCGGATATACGATCGCATCTTTCGTGCGCGAAATGGTACGCAGCACTCCGTTTACAAATCCCGACAATCTGGAAAAACCATGCTGTTTTGCAAGCTTCACCGTCTCATTACAGGCTGCTGAGTCCGGTACAGACGAAAGATACAGGATCTGGTAAGCCCCCATCCGAAGCAGACAACGGATCATCGGTTTGCATTTTTTTACAGGGGTATTGGATACCTGGTCAATCACGTAATCCAGATTAATGCGGTATTCCATAACTCCATTGCAGAGCCGGGTTAAAAATGCCCGGTCCTGTTTTGCCAGATACTGGTATTTTAAAAGCTGGGCATGCAGCACATCATTTAATTTTCCTTCTTTGCGTTCCACCGACAATAGTACCTCCAATGCCAGCTCACGCACATTGTTTTTTTCTGCCATATTTTTCTTATGCTCTCTCATTCTCAAGCTTTGTTCCTGCTTCTAAGTGATAGCCTCGTAAAAAAGCATCTGTAAGCATCCGTTTTTTTCCTTCCAGCTGCATTTCATTGACACGCAGGCAATCCTGTCCGGTCTGGATCAGGAAACATTTTTTGTCTACATAAAGGATTGTTCCGGCAGGCTGTTCTTTTAGTGCGCCTTCCGGCAAAGCATCCTCTTTTACAATGGTGACATTCCAGAGTTTTAAAGTCTTTCCGTTTAAATACGTGTAGGCACTTGGCCATGGAGACAACCCTCTGATAAGACGTTCGATCTTTTCTGCCGGATCCTCCCAGCAAATGTTGCCAAGTGATTTCTCAAGCATACTCGCATAACAGGACTCTGCATCATTTTGCGGAATGCGTCTTGCCGTTCCTTTCTCCAATTTATCTAAAGTAGAAACCAACAGTTCTGCTCCTGCTCTTGCCAGCTTATCATGCAGACTTCCTCCGGTCTCCTCTGGGGAAAGTTCTACTTCCACCCGCTCGATCATATCTCCGGTATCCAGTCCCTTTGCCATATACATGGTCGTCACACCACTGACCTTCTCCCCATTGATCACCGCCCACTGGATCGGCGCGGCTCCCCGGTATTTCGGAAGAAGTGAAGCATGCACATTGATACAGCCATACTTTGGAAGCTTTAAAATACTTTCCGGCAGGATCTGTCCATATGCCACAACTACGATCACATCTGGGGCAAGCTCTGTTAAACGTTCTAAAACCACCGGATCTTTTACCTTTTCAGGCTGCATTACTTCCATGCCGGCCTCTAACGCTGCCTCTTTCACGGGGGTATACAAAACCTTCTTTCCCCGCCCCTTTTGCTTATCCGGCTGCGTGATCACAAGCGAAATATGATGTCCTGCCTGTTCGATCGCTTTTAATGTATCTACTGCAAAATCAGGGGTTCCCATAAATACAACATTCACGGCTGTCACTCCTTTCCCTACACTACTACCTATTCCTCATAATCTTCTACATTTACCACAGGTGAATCCGCAACATCCTTATATAAAATGCCATCCAGATGATCATTTTCATGGCAGATGGCACGCGCTAACAATTCTTCTGCCTCAATCGTAAACTTTTCCATCTTACGGTTATATGCCTCACAGATCACATGATTTGGTCTGGTCACAGTTGCAATCTTGCCTGGGAGACTTAAACAACCCTCGCCACCTGTCTGGGAACCAGACTCCTCAATAATCTTTGGATTGATAAATTCTAATGGACCCTCTCCGATATCAATAACAAAGATCCTCTTTAGCACACCAACCTGCGGTCCTGCCAGTCCAACACCATTTTCCTCATACATCGTGTCAAACATATCATCGATCAACTGCTCAATCCGCGGTGTTACTTCCTCCACCTCGCGACAGGTCTTTCTTAAAATTGGGTCTCCGTCATAACGTAAATTTCTAAGTGCCATTGTTCTTCCTCCTAATACATTGTCATAGGGTCAAAATCAAAATAAATCCGTACCCGTTTTCTCCACTCTTCCTTGTTATATAATGCTTCTAACCGGTCTTTTATCATCACCAACCGGGCATATTCCTTATGTTTGATATATAAAAGCTTGCGGTACACATCTTGTACCTTATAGATACTTGCCTCACTCGGTCCGATCACCATCAGCTTTTCATCTATTTCTTTCAAATAGGACGCCACACGATCCGCCGCATCCGTCACTTCCACGGAAGTATCCGCTGCCAAAAATACCACCAGCATATGTGCTGCCGGAGGATAAGAAAGCAATCGGCGATAGGCGATCTCCTCTTTATAAAATGCTTCGTAATCCTTGTATGCTGCTGCTTTGATACTATACTGTTCCGGCTGATACGTCTGTATGATCATCTCGCCCGGCTTCTCTGCTCTGCCCGCTCTGCCTGCTGCCTGTGTCAGCAGATCATATGTCTTTTCTGCTGCCCGGAAATCCTGTTCAAACAATGACATATCCGCTGCCAGCGCACCAACCAGCGTCACATTAGAAAAGTCATGCCCTTTGACGATCATCTGTGTGCCTACTAAAATGTCTGCCTCCTGATTGGCAAATGCTTTTAAGATCGCATCATGTCCCCCCTTTTTCCGGGTAGTATCTGCATCCATCCGAAGCACCCTTGCCGAAGGGAAACGTTTTTTCAGTTCTTCCTCCACTTTCTCCGTTCCAGTGCCAAATGCCCGGATATAACTAGAACCACAGGATGGACACACTCTTGGAAGTGCTTCCTCATGTCCACAATAATGACAGATCAGACGTGTCTTTCCATGCAGCTTCAGCGAAACATCACAATGACTACATTTTACTACATATCCACAGTTTCGACAAGAAACGAACCCGGCATAGCCACGCCGGTTGATGAACAGCATACTCTGTTCCCTGCGATATAGCCGCTTCTCTATCGCAGCTGCAAGACTTCTGCTAAACATACTAAAATTGCCCGCCTTCAGTTCCTGCCGCATGTCAACGACTTCCACCTTGGGAAGCAAAGCCTCCGCTGCCCGGTGCGACAGGGTAAGCTTTGTATACATCCCCTGCTCCGCCCGGTAAAAACTCTCAATAGAAGGAGTTGCTGACCCCAATACTACACTGGCACCAGACAGTCTTGCCCGCTCGATCGCAGTTTCTCTGGCATGATATTTTGGCGGATTATCACTCTTATAGCTTGCCTCATGCTCCTCATCCATAATGATCAGCCCCACATCTTTCAGTGGAACAAATAGAGCTGAACGTGGGCCGATCACGACCTTTACCTGTCCGTTTTTGGCACGCTCAAACTGATCGTAACGTTCTCCCTTGGATAGCCTGGAATGGATCACCGTCACCTGTTCTCCAAAACGGTTGGAAAAACGCCGTACCGTCTGGTACGTGAGTGCAATCTCCGGAATCAGTACGATCGCATCCTTTCCCTTGGAAAGCACATACTCGATCATCTGAAGATACACCTCTGTTTTACCGCTTCCGGTCACTCCGTATAACAGATAGGTTCCCCGCTTGCCATTTTCATAATCCGCGCGAAAATGCTCATATGCTGCCTGCTGTTCCTCATTCAACGGATGCACGGCAAGAGCATACTGACTTCCTGTTTCCGGATTTCTGAAAGAGCGCACACTGGATTCTTTGATCACCTGGTCTCTGCAAAGTGCCTTGATCGTAGAATCCGGGATATGAAGTGCATGGATCGCTGTCTGTTTTTCTATGACCTGATCCTCCTTCAGGCAGTGCAAAAGACGTACCTTTGCCACATAATGTTTTTTTTCATATTCTGTTTCCAACCGCCCGGCCTCTTCTGCCGGCACTAAAAGCTCCAGATATTTTACCTGCTTTGCCGCTGTTTTGGATTTAAAGGGGAGTACCGTAGCAAGAGCCTGAACCAGCGTTGCACCATACTGCTCTTTCATCCAGTAAGCCAGTCTTAACAGCTGGCTTTCCACCAGATGGGCATCCATTTCCACGGAAAGGATCTCCTTGATCTTATCTTCCTCGTAGCCAGGAAAATCAGTCAGTCCCATCACGTATCCCATCCGTTCCCGGTTGCCCTGACCAAATGGGATTCGCACCTGTGCACCTACTACAACCTTTCCGCTAAGTTCCTCCGGAATACGATAGGTGAAAATGCGATCTAATGCCTGCGTCGATATATCAATGATGATCTGTGCATACTGCAACGAACGTTTCCTCCTGTCATTACGGAAAAAGGGCTGCCCAAGTCTATGCTCTTCTTGCGACAGCCCCATGCTTTTCCTATTCTTCTTCCTCTTCTTCCTCATCGCCCACGATCTTTACCTTACCTTTGTAAAGCTCATCGATCGCTGCAGAAAGAGGTTTCTTATCCTCGTCACCAGGAATCAATACCTGTTCTCCGTCAATGATCTGTCTTGCTCTCTTCGCTGTTGCGATCACAATGGAATAGCGGCTCTGTACTACCGGCTGCTCTCCCGGTTCTACATCGTGATTGATGACGTTCATTAAATCCGTATAAGATGGATGGATCATAGTTCATTACTCCTTTCAAATCTCCATAAGTTCTTGTTTAATCTGCTTCATGAATCCTGTCTGATGGCAGGATTTGGAAGCCTCTGCTTCAATAATGCTGTGAATGTGATGTACGCACTCATCCAGATCATCATTTACCACAATATAATCATAGGTAGCCATACTGCTGCTCTCTTTGATTGCCTGATTCATACGCTTGTGCACCGTTTCAGCATCTTCGCTGCCGCGTCCAACCAAACGTTCCTTCAATTCTTTTGCACTCGGTGCAGTGATGAATAACAACACCGCATCCGGATATTGACGTTTGATATTCATTGCACCCTGCACCTCGATCTCTAAGATCACGTTGTTACCCTGTGCCATCTGCTCTTCTACATAAGCCCGCGGCGTCCCATAATAATTCTCCACATATTGGGCATATTCAATAAATCCATTATAGTCGATCAGATTCTCAAATTCCGCTTTCGTTTTAAAGTGGTAATCTCTTCCGTCAACCTCTCCCTCACGGGGAGCTCTCGTTGTACAGGAAACAGACAGACTATATCCATACCTGGCTACAAGCTGTTTTACGATCGTGCCTTTCCCAGCCCCGGAAAAGCCTGAGATCACGATCAATAATCCTTTCTTCTCCACGTTCTTCACCTTCTTCAATTACTCGATATTCTGAATCTGTTCCCGCACACGTTCAATCTCCGTTTTCAGATCGATTCCGTAATTAGAAACAACCAGATCATTGGCTTTACTTAAGATCGTATTGGCTTCCCGGTTCATCTCCTGTGCCAAAAAATCTAATTTACGTCCAATGCTTTCCGTATTACTTTCACTGTGATCAGCCTGTTCCAAAATCTCCTTAGCTCCGGCTACATGACTTCGGAGCCGCACAATCTCCTCATCAACACAAAGTTTATCCGCAAAGATCGTCACCTCCGCAGCGATCCTGCTCTCTTCTATCGTGGCACCTTCTAACAGGTCCTTTACCTTATCTACCAGTTTTGCTCGGTACTCTTTGATAATATCAGGGAAACGCTCCTCTACGGCATCTACGATCGTCAGCATATGGTCTAACTTCCCAATAAGATCTTCATAAAGCCGCTTTCCTTCTGTCTTTCTTGCCTCTAAAAAACCTGTACACGCCTCCCGCAGTACCGGTTCCACAAACTGCCAGAGTGCCTCCTCATCTGTCGGCACTTCTTCTATCGTAAGTACATCCGGAAACTTTGCAAGCTGACCGGCACGAAGTTCATATGGCAGATCAAACTGTTCACTCATCTGCTTCATATAAGAAACATATTCCCCGGCAAGTTCCTGATTATAAGAAATCTTCTGATTTCCTTCAGACTTGTCCTGATAAGTAAAAAACAGATCTACCTTTCCTCTGGTAATGTACTCTTTCAACACGTTCCGCATCTGGATCTCAAACGGAGCAAGTACCTTCGGCATCTTAAAATTGATGTCACTGTAACGGTGATTTACCGCTTTCATCTCTATTATAAGTGATTTGGTGTCAGTATTGCACTCTGCACGTCCAAATCCTGTCATACTCTTGATCATAAGTAAGTACCAGCTTTCAAATAGATTTTTCACATATACCAATATATTATACTAAAAGCACCAGCCCGCGTCAAGAAAAGAGTTGAGAAATCATGTACCACTTGATTTTTATGGTAAAATCTACTATGCTAGATGAGATAGTAACGTATGTTACAATAAGAAAAAATCAATGTTGATTCAGAATGCGAGGTAATGACATGAAGGAAATGAAACCAATCAAAGAAGGAAAGGTACGCGAGATTTACGACAACAACGACAGTCTGATCATGGTTGCAACCGACCGCATCAGTTGTTTTGATGTTATTTTAAAAAATACCATTTCCAAAAAAGGTACTGTACTGACACAGATGTCCAAGTTCTGGTTTGACTTAACCTCAGACATCCTTCCAAACCACATGATCAGCACAGACGTTGCAGATATGCCGGAATTTTTCCACCAGGATCGTTTCAACGGCAACTCGATGATGTGCAAAAAGCTTACTATGTTCCCGATCGAGTGTATCGTGCGTGGCTACATCACAGGAAGCGGCTGGGCAAGCTACCAGAAAAATGGTACGGTATGTGGCATTAAGCTGCCGGAAGGATTACAGGAATCCGACAAGCTGCCGGAACCGATCTACACTCCTTCCACAAAAGCAGAGATTGGAGATCACGACGAAAACATTTCATTTGAACAGAGTGTTACTGTATTAGAAAAAGAATTCCCGGGAAAAGGACAGGAATACGCAGAGAAATTAAGAGATTACACGATTGCTCTTTACAAAAAATGTGCTGACTACGCACTGGAAAAAGGCATCATCATTGCTGATACCAAGTTTGAGTTTGGTCTGGATGAAGACGGCAACATCGTATTAGGAGATGAAATGCTCACTCCTGACAGCTCCCGTTTCTGGCCAAAGAAAGGCTACGAGCCGGGTCATTCACAGCCATCCTTTGATAAGCAGTTCGCCCGTGACTGGTTAAAGGAGAACGAAGGAAAACACGATTGGGAATTACCGGAAGATATTGCCCAGAAAACAATTGATAAATATTTAGAAGCTTATCAGTTATTAACCGGAAAAACATTATAGAACACAACAGCAAAAGGCAGAGCCCAAGAGACTCTGCCTTTTATTATTATATAGCACTCAGCCTTATGCTTCATATTTTTCCATTACTTCTTCATTGGCTTTCATGGCATTTGTTTCCATCTCACGACGTTCCTCTAACAGTTTTTCACGAATCTGCTCATGCTTTACTGCTAAGATCTGTAATGCCAGATAGGCTGCATTCTTGCTTCCGTTGATCGCTACTGTTGCAACCGGAATTCCGGATGGCATCTGAACGATCGACATCAACGCATCCATACCATCTAATACAGAACCGGAAAGTGGTACTCCGATCACCGGAATTACAGTCTGGGATGCCACAACTCCCGGAAGAGCGGCTGCCATACCTGCAGCAGTAATGATCGCCTCTGTTCCATTTTCATTACACTCTTTTATAAAGGATGATAATCCCTCATGTGCACGGTGTGCAGATAAACAGCGTACGCTGACCTCTACTCCGTAATTCTTTAAAATTCCTACTGCCGGCTCCACCTTTCCCAGATCACTGGTAGATCCCATAATAATTGCTACTCTCATGCTTGTTCCTCCTTACTGTTTTTACATCTATTTCCTGTCACCTGAAACGGCTCCATAGATTTATCCATCTATTCTATTTTTTGTGTTTAAGCTGCATGACGTCATCCCCTTTGATGATCGGGGAAATACGCTTATATACAAGCATTGTCACAACAACATTGATCATCCCTTTTACAAAGGTAAATGGCATATTAAAAATAACCAGACATTTAAGCAACGTATCTGCCTTTGCATAGATTGCCTGATATGCAGCAATGATCGTATCCATCGGCATCATCATCGTGTAAAACGGATATACGATAAAATAATTGGATGCCACACTGACTACCGCCATCAGCACCGCTCCAATCATTGAACCGATCAGTGCATTTCTTTTTGTTTTCTTCTGCTTATAGATCAGTCCGGCAGGAAGTACAAAACAGGCTCCCAGTATAAAGTTAGAAAGCTCACCGACACCTCCGCTTTGTGTCACCAACAGATGCAGTGCATTCTTCACTGCACAGATCACAACTCCGGCTACCGGACCAATGGCAAATGCTCCGATCAATTCCGGGAGATCCGAAAAATCCATTTTCACAAATGCCGGAATCAACATCGGAATCGGAAATTCAATGTACTGCAAAATAAATGCAACCGCCGACAACATTGCTGTCATCGCAAATGCCCGGATATTGATCCTTCTTGTTGAATTCGTATTCATCTTCTGTTCTCCTTTATAAAGTATTTCTGCAGCATATGAAACAGCCGCACCCTTTTCGGCAAATGAAGCAGTGCACCAACTTTATTGTAAATATAAAAACTTACTGCCAGATACAGATTAAATCGTCCAATCCGATCCTTTGTCGTGTGCCCATAGCGTTCACCCCAAACCTTAGGATACTGTCCTGACTTATAAAAGTCAATAAAATTCTCCTCTGTTTTGATCGTATCCGGCAAATAGGTGCATGCCTTTCCAAGATATTCCCCGCTATGTGCATCAGTTCCCGCTGTAAGAGGCAGCTCAAAATTTTGGGCAAGTCTTCTGGCATTGCGATTCTTCTCATCGGATTCACAGGCATTGTACCCTTCCAGAAAATCGAACTGTTTTAGCAATTGATGTTTTTCAAAATAATTCCACGGCTGCGTATTACCAAAACTCATAAACAATTCTCCATATGGATGCGCCGGACCCAAAATTCCATTAAATCCGTGTACATATTCTACTAAATGTTTCAGGCGCATCCCTCTTTGGGAAAGCAATTCATATAATGCTTTTGGCACATGATTTGGCACTACCACAATAAAATGTCCATAATCACAGGTATCATATTCAATCCCACGCAGCACAATAAAATCATCTTCTGCATGCTGCTTTTTATATTCCTCATATCCCTTATAGGAATCATGGTCTGTTACAAGCAATCCACCATACCCAAGCTTTTTTAATTCTGCCACATGGTCAAAGATCGATTGCTTTGCATCGGTCGAACCCTCCTTCGTATGACAATGCAAGTCAAACTTCACGTAGTTCATTTTTCTTCCTTCTTTCATGAGAGTCATCCTACCGGTCTGATGCCAGATCGGTATATTAGAAACGCACTTTAATAACCATAGTAATCTTCATCATCGTCTTCCTCTTCCTCCTCATCATCTGAAAAAGACTCCTCGTCATCAACAGATACTTCTTCTACTCTTACTTTACATTTTAATGTTTTTCCATGTACGCGAACAATGATCGTTGCCGTTCCCTCTCCTTCTGCCTCTACATTTCCGGCTTCATCTACACTGACAACCTCCTCATCCGTACTACGATAAGTCGGTGTGTGAGAGCAACCTTTTACAGTGATAAAATCATAGCTTAATTCTTCATCATCTACCGTCAAATCCATGCTTGTCTGATTGAGCTTGATCTGTTCTACTTTGACCTTGCAGGACTTTTTGCCATTGGAGCTTGAAATCGTGATCGTCGCTTTTCCCTTTTTCTTTGCCGTGATCTTACCTCTGGCATCTACTTTAGCAACTCGCGTGTTACTGCTTTTGTAGGTAACAGTACCGGATGCTGATTTCACCTTTAACCGCTTGCTCTGTCCCGGAAGCAGCACGATTGATGATGGCGATACCGTTATAGCATGTGCCGGAATCACCGGAACATTGCCGATGAGACCTGCTCCAAATAACAGAACCAAAAGCCATATGGATAGTTTCTTTGCAGTTTTCATATTTTGTAGCCCCTTTCCCTTACTATATCATTATCATGCTAGATAATATCCAGAATCTGTTCCTTCAAATATGGAATATCCTCTATCAGCGTATTCCACACAATTTCTAAATCAACATTCTCGTAATCATGTGCGTGGAGATTTCTCAT
The DNA here is from genome assembly GCA_934317845.1 of uncultured Lachnospiraceae bacterium. Taxonomy (GTDB): domain Bacteria; phylum Bacillota; class Clostridia; order Lachnospirales; family Lachnospiraceae; genus NC2004. Next base: position 12,974 of record CAKRES010000020.1, on the reverse strand, counting down.
TCCTTTTATTGCATGCCATGGTATTGTACTATATTCCTGCACAAATTTGTCTGATAATCTGCTTACCAATTCTCCTATTTGAATGATACACATATTACATGAGTATTGAAACGAAATATCATTTTCATACTTATCATAACTGCAATTATATTTTTTCTTTAATAACTCGATGTCATCACAATAACGAACAATCTTTTTCAGTATCTCCACATCATGATTCTTCATAAAGTAACACCCCCTCACTTTGAATATGCCCCAAAAACATCTTGTCTTTTATTCCTGTTGTAACAACATCTACATGACAATCTAAAGCTGATTCCAAATCATACACGAAAGCCATATATTTTATTAAACTTGTCATTTTTCCCTTATCCACAAAAATGTCAACATCACTCTCATCATTTGCTTCTCCTCGTGCATAAGAACCAAACAGGCACATACGAGATACGCCATGTTTTCTTGCAATTGGAACTGTTTTATTTCTTATTTCTTCAATTGTGTAACACATCTCGCATCCCTCCTAAATCAATCTATACTATAATTATAGCATAGTTCTCTTTATTTTTATACAAAAAATCCCTCTACACTTATGTGTAGAGGGATTTCCTCATATCCTATTCGTAATACCCAAAATCGGATTATTTGTTGGCAATTGCTGCCTGCGCAGCTGCTAAACGAGCGATTGGTACACGGAATGGTGAACATGATACATAGTCTAAACCAATCTTGTGGCAGAACTCTACGGAAGAAGGATCTCCACCGTGCTCACCACAGATACCTACGTGAAGGTCTGGGTTAACTGGCTTACCAAGTTTGATAGCAGTCTCCATTAATTTACCAACACCTGTCTGGTCTAACTTCGCAAATGGATCGTTCTCGAAGATCTTAGCGTCATAGTAAGCATCTAAGAACTTACCAGCATCGTCACGAGAGAATCCATAAGTCATCTGAGTTAAATCGTTTGTACCGAAGCAGAAGAAGTCAGCCTCTTTTGCGATCTCGTCAGCAGTTAAAGCAGCACGAGGAATCTCGATCATAGTACCTACATGGTATTTCAGATCTACGCCTGCAGCAGCGATCTCTGCGTCAGCAGTCTCAACAACGACTTTCTTAACATATTTTAACTCTTTTACTTCACATACTAATGGAATCATGATCTCTGGCTCAACTGCCCAGTCTGCATGTGCTTTCTTAACCTCGATTGCAGCGCGGATAACAGCCTTTGTCTGCATCTTTGCGATCTCTGGATAAGTAACAGCAAGACGACATCCACGATGACCCATCATTGGGTTGAACTCGTGTAATCCATCGATGATTGCCTTGATCTGCTCTACTGTCTTGCCCTGTGCGTCTGCTAACTTCTTGATGTCAGCTTCCTCAGTAGGAACGAACTCATGCAGAGGTGGATCTAAGAAACGGATGGTAACCGGGTTACCTTCAAGAGCCTCATAAAGAGCCTTGAAATCTCCCTGCTGATATGGAAGGATCTTCTCTAATGCAGCTTCTCTCTCCTCTACAGTATCAGAACAGATCATCTCACGGAATGCAGCAATTCTGTCTTCCTCGAAGAACATATGCTCTGTACGGCAAAGACCGATACCTTCTGCACCTAACTCACGTGCTTTCTTAGCGTCAGCAGGAGTATCAGCATTTGTACGAACCTTTAATGTACGGAACTCGTCAGCCCAAGCCATAACACGGCCGAACTCACCAGCGATCTGAGCGTCAACAGTAGGGATCAATCCAGCGTAGATGTTACCAGTTGTACCATCGATAGAGATCTCAGAACCCTCTGTAAATGTCTGTCCAGCTAATGTGAACTTCTTGTTCTCCTCATCCATAACGATGTCGCCACAACCAGATACACAACAGGTACCCATACCACGTGCTACTACAGCAGCGTGAGATGTCATACCACCACGTACAGTTAAGATACCCTGAGAAGCTTTCATACCAGTGATATCCTCTGGAGATGTCTCAAGACGAACAAGAACAACCTTCTCACCGTTTGCATTCCAAGCCTCAGCGTCCTCTGCAGTAAATACAACCTTACCACAAGCAGCACCAGGAGAAGCTCCAAGTCCCTTACCAAGTGGAGTAGCAGCCTTTAATGCAGCAACATCAAACTGTGGATGAAGCAGTGTATCTAAGTTACGAGGATCGATCATAGCAACTGCCTCTTCTGGAGTCTTATGTCCCTCGTCTACTAAATCACAAGCGATCTTTAATGCAGCAGGAGCTGTTCTCTTACCGTTACGGCACTGTAACATGTAGAGTTTCTTGTTCTCAACTGTGAACTCCATATCCTGCATATCATGGTAGTGGTTCTCTAAGATATCACATACCTTGATGAACTCTTCATATGCCTCTGGGAACTCCTGCTCCATCTGTGCGATTGGCATTGGAGTACGAACGCCGGCAACAACGTCCTCACCCTGAGCGTTCTTTAAGAACTCACCCATTAACTTATTCTCACCAGTAGCAGGGTCACGAGTAAATGCAACACCAGTACCAGACTCATCATTTAAGTTACCGAATACCATAGGCATTACGTTAACTGCAGTACCCCATGAGTAAGGGATGTCGTTATCACGACGATATACGTTTGCACGAGGGTTGTCCCATGAACGGAATACAGCCTCAACTGCTAACTTCAACTGCTCTACAGGATCGGAAGGGAAATCCTGACCTAACTGGTTCTTGTACTCAGCCTTGAACTGCTCTGCTAATGTCTTCAGATCAGCAGCAGTAAGCTCAACGTCGTACTGAACACCCTTCTCTTCTTTCATCTTATCGATCAACTGCTCGAAATACTTCTTACCAACTTCCATTACAACGTCAGAGAACATCTGAATGAAACGTCTGTAAGAATCGTATACGAAACGCTCAAATGTAGGGTCTGGATTACCAGCGATCATAGCAGCTACTACTTCGTCATTTAAACCAAGGTTTAAGATGGTATCCATCATACCAGGCATGGAAGCACGAGCACCAGAACGTACAGATACTAACAGAGGATTGGTCTTATCACCAAACTTCTTGCCATTGATCTCTTCCATCTTCTTTACACCGTCCATGATCTGGTTCATGATCTCATCATTGATCTTACGACCATCCTCATAGTACTGTGTACAAGCCTCTGTAGTTACCGTAAATCCCTGTGGTACCGGAAGACCGATTGAAGTCATCTCAGCAAGGTTCGCACCCTTACCACCAAGTAAGTTACGCATGGTCATGTCGCCTTCGCTAAACATATACACCCATTTTGCCATTGTCTAGTTACCTCCTAAAAATATTTTGTAAGCCTGTCCATCCTGATGCTCCTTTCATGGCAGAAAGGCGCAACTCACCTATAGACAGCAGGCCGCTAATCACATTATAACATATTATTGCCACAAGAAAAGCCTTTTTTTGCGCTTTTTTAAAAAAAGAGAAGGAAGCAAACGCTTCCTCCTCGTAATTATTATTTTTTACCATTCAAATTTCTTTTCAAAGTATGCTTTTAAGTCTTCGATCTTGATACGCTCCTGTTCCATGGTATCACGGTCACGTACTGTCACTGCTCCATCTTCTTCAGAATCAAAATCATACGTAACGCAGAACGGAGTACCAATCTCGTCCTGACGACGGTAACGTTTTCCGATGTTTCCTCTGTCATCAAACTCACAGTTATAGTACTTGGAAAGCTCTGCATACACTTTCTCTGCGCCTTCATTTAACTTCTTAGAAAGCGGAAGCACACCAATCTTCACTGGTGCTAATGCAGGATGGAAATGAAGGACGGTACGAACGTCCGGCTTCTCCTCTGTTCCGATATTCTCCTCATCGTATGCTGCGCATAAAAATGCCAGTACTACACGGTCAGCCCCGAGCGATGGCTCGATTACATAAGGAATATATTTCTCGTTCTTTTCATTGTCAAAGTATTCCATAGACTCACCGGATGTATTCTGGTGCTGGGTCAGATCGTAATCGGTACGGTCTGCAATACCCCAAAGCTCGCCCCATCCAAATGGGAACTTAAACTCAAGATCCGTGGTACCCTTAGAATAGAAGCAAAGCTCCTCCGGGCTGTGATCTCTTGCACGCATTTCATCCTCTTTGATACCAAGCTTTAACAGCCAGTCAATACAGAACTGTCTCCAGTAGCTGAACCATTCCATATCGGTTCCCGGCTCACAGAAGAACTCTAATTCCATCTGCTCAAACTCACGGGTACGGAACGTAAAGTTACCCGGTGTGATCTCATTACGGAAGGACTTACCGATCTGACCGATACCAAACGGAATCTTCTTTCTTGAGGTACGCTGTACATTCTTGAAATTGACGAAAATACCCTGTGCCGTCTCCGGACGAAGATATACGGTATTCTTTGCATCCTCGGTTACACCCTGGAACGTTTTAAACATCAGATTGAACTGACGGATATCAGTAAAATTGTGTGCACCACAAGATGGACAGCAAATGTTCTTCTCCTCGATGTAATTCATCATCTCTTCATTGCTCCAGCCATCTACACTGCCCTCGATCTCAATCCCATGCTCAAACATGTAATCCTCGATCAGTTTATCTGCACGATGACGTTCCTTACATTCCTTACAATCCATCAATGGATCAGAAAAACCACCCAAATGACCGGAAGCCACCCATGTCTGCGGATTCATTAAAATGGCACAATCCACACCTACATTATATGGATTCTCCTGAATAAACTTCTGCCACCAAGCCTTTTTTACGTTGTTCTTCAGCTCCACACCAAGATTACCATAATCCCATGTATTCGCAAGACCACCGTAAATCTCAGAACCCGGATAGATAAATCCACGTGATTTACTCAGTGCTACAATTTTGTCTAATGTCTTTTCCATACTGACACCTCTTCCTATCTTATTTACAATATCTTATTGTAACGGGTAATGCCTATATTTTCAACCTTTAAATGTCATTTGTTCTATATGAATGATCATTTTTCCCGAAACATACGCACAATCTGGATCAATAACGTAGGAAACAGTGCGCCACCTAAGATCATGCCATACTGCTTTAATGTAAGCGGTGCGATCGCAAATAAATGATGCAGTGGTGGAAGCAATAATACTGCGGCAAGCAGCAACACTCCCGCCAAAAATGCTCCCAGACTATACCAGTTTCTACGGAATCCAATCTTTTTCAAGGAATAAGCACTCCGGCAGTTAAATCCGTGGAACAAACGCGCAAGTGTTAATGTTGCAAATGCCATCGTACTTGCTGTTGCAGCATTTACACGGAAACCTCCATACCAGCTTACCATTGTACAAAATGCGATCAAAGCACCCTGCCATCCGATACGGAACAGAAAAGCCTTCGTTAAGATCCCTTCCTTCGGATCTCTCGGCGGCTGCTTCAACAGATTTTTCTCGGCAGGTTCCATTCCGATCGCAAGTGCCGGAAGAGAATCCGTAAGCAGATTGATAAACAGCAAATGTACCGGCTGGAACGGAACCGGAAGGGCGAGCAGCGAGGTATAAAGCACTGCAAAAATACCTGCCATATTGCCGGAAAGCAAAAATCCGATCGCATTTTTAATATTACGGTATACATTCCGTCCATTGGCAACCGCCTTGATGATCGTTGCAAAATTATCATCCGACAGGATCATGGAAGCCGCATCCTTGGATACCTCCGTTCCCGTGATTCCCATAGCCACACCAATATCCGCCTTTTTCAAAGCCGGAGCATCATTGACACCGTCCCCGGTCATTGCCACGATATTGCCACGTTTCTGCCACGCTTCCACGATACGTATCTTGTTTTCCGGTGATACCCGCGCATAGACAGAAATGCGTGTGATCTTCTCATCCAGCTCCTCCTCTGACATAACATCCAGCTCCGGACCAACCACTGCCAGATCTCCCTCTTTAAAAATTCCAATCTGTTTTGCGATCGCCGTTGCTGTTACCTTATGATCTCCCGTGATCATGATCGGACGGATCCCTGCTGTAACCGCATCCGTGACTGCCTTTGCCGACTCCTCACGTGGAGGATCGATCATCGAGATCAGGCCTAAGAAGGTAAGCTCCTGCTCCGAATCGAGATCAAGCTCCTCTCCTGCCTGCATTTCCCTTTTAGCAAATGCCAGCACGCGAAGTCCCTGCCCGGAAAACTCCAGGTTCTTCTTTAAAATGGCATCTTTATCCTCCTTCGTGATCGCTCTCACACCCTCATTGGTAGAAATACACACCGTGCGGTCAAGCAACACATCCAAAGCTCCTTTGGTAAACATCACAGCATGCTCCCCCTGCTGATACAGGGTACTCATCAGCTTTCGATCCGAATCAAATGCCAGCTCACTAAGGCGCGGATGCTCCGCTCTCAGCTTCGCCACATCCCATTTTTCCGGATCCAGCATTGCAAGCAGAGCGAACTCAGTGGGATCCCCAATCCCTACGCCATCTACAATAGAAGAATCATTGTTAAGAACCGCATTGAACAAAAGCTCTTTCACCACAGAATCAGCGGCATCAAGCTGCTTCGGCGTGATCGTTTTTCCATCGGCAAAAACATGCTGCACTGTCATTTTATTCTGCGTTAAAGTTCCTGTTTTATCGGAGCAGATAACAGAAACACAACCTAGACTTTCTACAGCTTTTAAATCTTTGATGATTGCATTTTGCTGCGCCATTTTCTGGGTTCCCATCGCCTGCACGATCGTCACGATCGAACCAAGTGCCTCCGGAATTGCAGCCACTGCCAGCGCAACCGCAAACATCAAGGAATCAATAATCTTCATATCCCGGTAAATGCCGAGCAGAAATACTACAACACAAATACCCATGATCACCATTGCAAGCTTGCTGCTGAACTGATCCAGACTCACCTGAAGCGGAGTTTTCTTCTCCTTTGTATCATTCATGAGCCGGGCAATCTTTCCCATTTCCGTCTGCATTCCGGTTTCCGTTACAACGACGGTAGCTCGTCCATAGGTTACCAGGCTTCCGGAATACACCATATTCTTCCGGTCAGCAAGCGCAGCCTCCTCCATGATCACCCCGTCCTCTTTGTCCACATTGGTGGATTCTCCAGTCAGTGAGCTTTCATTTACCTGCAACGAATAATTGTGAAGAATACGTCCATCCGCTACAACCAGATCGCCCGCTTCCAGCTCCAAAATATCGCCCGGCACAATATCTTTAGAAGCGACCGCCATCTTTACTCCATTCCGGCGCACCTTTGCGCATGGTGCCGATAATGATTTTAAACTATCCAGTGATTTCTGAGCCTTACTATACTGTACCGTTCCCAGGATCGCATTTAAGATCAGAACAGCAATAATTACGATCGTGCTCTCTACATTTCCGGAAATAGCAGAGATCACAGCAGCAATGATCAGGATGATCACAAGCAGATCACAAAACTGGCTCAAGAACACTTCTAATAAGCTCTTCTTTTTCCCTTCCACAAGCTCATTGTTTCCGTACTGATCAAGTCGTTCTTTTACCTGTGCAGTCGTCAACCCGTCTTCCCTGCTGTCCATATGGAGCATTACACGCTCCCCTGCCTCTTTGTACCATTCTTTCATTGTCATTCCTCCAACTCCTACTATTATGTATTAACATCTGGTGCTTCATGCGGCAATCTGAGAAAAAGAAAATAAAAAGAGACTCTTAATGCAGAACAAAAGCTATGCTTTGTTATCTCTGCATTAAAAGTCTCATAACCGAATCGTATGCTATTCCGGCATGCACTACCAGGTGAACATCACCGAGATTGTTGACAGTGCATCTAAACTACTCCCTCTTAACCGTATCCAATTGTCGCAAAAAACTTATCCGTATTATAGAGGAGGACATGGGACATTGTCAAGAGAAAAATTTCCAACAGTTCCCCAAATTTTTCGTGACTCAATACCACAGAAGAAGCAGTCTTGCGAAGTAATAGCAATTACAACACATACTCCGAAAGCATTCTTCCAATCTTCCCAATATCCACTGCCCCTTTAAATTCAAACTTCGCCGTGAAGCCATTCGTAAACATGACAAATAATTCTGAATCAGGAAACAGTTCCATAAATCCCGGTGTCTGAATAGAGAAATATTGGATCTTGGAATACGGCATCGTCGCAAAAGATTTTCTTTTTCCCGTGATTCCCTGCACGTCAATCGAAATGATCCGCTTATTGGTAAATACCAACTGATCGCGAACCGTCTGAAAAGCAAATTCGATCTGTTCTCCTGCGATCAATAAGCCGTCCACCTCGCTGCGCACAGCATCTGCACTGATCGGTTTTAAATTGAATACGCTGTTAGTGTTAAAATTTACTGCCATTTTGATTTCCTCCTTGTTGTTTGTTGTTATTTAGTTATCTTTATGAAAAGGTTTGTATTCTGCGACCATGCCTAAGTCCTGCTCTGCTTGTGTAGAATACGCAACATTTTTATTGCTTTCAAATGGTATTACCACTTCTGTATTATCTGTCCATAATTCACATTGACTAATCACCGTGTCTATAGCATATTCATAATCTTCTGGCGGATAATGATATTTTTTCAGAAGTCTTTTTACCATTTTCCGCATTGTTGCTCTTGCTGTTTCTTTTTTCTGCCAATCAAGCGTGCGATTTTTGCGAAGCATTTCCGTTAATGCTTTTGTTAATTCAATTAACTCTTTATTCTCATAAAAATCTTTAATATGCTCCGGTTTGGTTAATGCATCATAAAAAGCCAGTTCTTCCTGAGATAATCCAAGTTTTTGACCATTCTTATAGAGATTTGCGATTTCTTCCGCTGTTTTTATTAATTCTTTGATTACTTCCTCGTTCGTTATCAAACCATTATAATAAGAATTCATTAATTGTGTAATCTTCTCTGAAAATTTCTGTGACTGCACTACATTTGTCCTTTTATACAAGGACACCTGCTCCGACATCAGTTTCTTCAAAATTTCTACCGCAATATTCTTTTCCTTCATCCGTGAAATTTCATCTAACACCGCCGGATCAAACAGATTAAAATTCTCTCCACCTGATTTACTACTATCAAATAAACTTATTACTCCTTCGCTCTGTACTGCTGCTTTTAACAATTCATTAATTTGATCGTTAATCTGTGCAAGTGACAATGTTTTACCACCTGTGCCACCATAGGTAATCTTCATAATCGTAGAGCGCACTGCTTCCATATATGCCGCCTCAAGTCTCTCCTGTTCTGTCAGCATACTGGAGCAAAGTGATTTGGATTGTCTCAAAAGCATTGCCTCTTTCAAAAATAAATCCTTCAATTCCGTCTTTGTTGCATCCAAAACAAAATTGACACCACCCGTAATTGCCTTTGCTCTGGCAAGTGGAGTACCGTTCATAAATCCACTAAAGTCAAATCCATGCAACAAATCCTTACACACCTGCAATTTTTCTTCAAATTTCGGATAGGCAACCTTTGCAATATTCATATCTCCATACCTGGATTGATCCCGTTTGGTATACTCTTTCATTGCTGTTTTTAACGCAGAGGCAATTCCCACGTAATCTACAATTAATCCACCTTCCTTATCCTTAAATACACGATTGACACGTGCGATTGCCTGCATCAAATTATATCCGTGCATCGGTTTGTACACGTACATTGTTGCCAAAGAAGGGACATCAAAACCGGTCAACCACATATCTACCACAATAGCAATTTTCATCGGATCATCATTATCCTTGAATTTTCTTGCCAGCTCCTCTTTGTGTGCTTTCGTACCGATAATCTCTTTCCAATCTTCCGGATCATTATTTCCCCCAGTCATCACAACCCCAATTTTTTCTTTCCACGTTGGACGTATCTCCAAAATACGCCGATAAATTTTCATTGCAATTGGTCGTGAATAGGCTACAATCATAGCTTTTCCTGTCAATAAACCTGCTCGATATTTTTCATAATGCTGTACAATATCATCACATAAGGATGCAATCGTAGAATCTGCTCCTAATACACTTTCCATCTGACCTAACATTTTCTTACTCTTATCAACAGTTGCAGCATCTGCCTGCTGTTCCAAAACATCATAAGTAGAATCAATTAACGCCAGTGTATTGGCATCTAATTTCAAATGAACAACCCTGCTTTCATAATAAACAGGACGGGTAGCACCATCTTCCACCGCCTGCGTCATATCATAAATATCTATGTAATCTCCAAACACTTCACGGGTATTTCTATCTTTGGAAGATATTGGTGTTCCGGTAAAACCAATAAACGTAGCATTAGGTAATGCATCATGTATAATGCGTGCATTACCAGTTACAATACGCGCTTCTTGCTGTCCATCTTCATTTTTAACCATGACAACTTTTTCATCAAAACCATATTGTCCCCGATGTGCTTCATCCGCCATAACTACAATATTTCTACGTTCCGATAATGGCTTTTCTCCCTGTTCAAATTTAAACATTGTAGTAAAAATAATGCCATTTGCATTTCTGCCATCCAATAATGATTTTAAATGCTCTTTGCTTTCCGCTTGAATCGGAGTCTGGCGCAGAAAATCTGCGCATTGCGAAAATTGAGCATAAAGCTGATCATCCAAATCAATACGATCCGTCATAACAACAAGTGTCGGACTATCCAATGCTTCCTGCAATAAATGAGCATAAAACACCATAGATAGAGATTTTCCTGATCCCTGTGTATGCCAGAATACCCCACCTTTACCATCTGTTTTTGTTGCTACTTTTGCTTTTTCCACGGCTTTCCGTACTGCAAAATATTGATGATAACCTGCTAATACTTTAAAGCGGTTGGTTGAAGTCCCGGAAAACAAAATAAAATTCTTAATAATATCCAGTAACCGCTCTTTTTGAAACATTCCCTCATAAAAAGTTTCAAACTGAGCATAAGAAACATCTTCCTGACTTCCGTCCTTCGTCTTCCACTCCATAAAACGATCCATACCGGAGGTAATTGTTCCAGCTTTATTAGTTGACAAATCACTGATTACGCAAATCGCATTGTAATAAAAAATAGATGGAATATCCTGCATGTAATTACGAATCTGATTATACGCATTTTCTACTCCTACCTCATCTTTGGATGGACTCTTCAACTCCATAAGGACTAATGGTAACCCATTAATAAATAAAATAATATCCGGTCTGCGGTTATTCTTTCCCTCTAAAAACGTAAACTGATTCACAACATAAAAAGAATTATTCTTCACCATCTGATAATCTATCAAACGTACAATAGCGGAGCGTTCTTCCCCTTTTTCAAAAAATTTTACCGTAATACCATTTTGTAAATAATCCATAAAAATAATATTTTTCTGTAACAGGCTTCCCGTGTCAAAGTTCTTCAAAATTGACATTGCTTCCTGAATCGCTTCAAAAGGCAGTCCGCGGTTAATACGCACCAAACTATCCTGCAATACAGAATCCAGTAGAGGACTCGTATAGTCCCTTGTTAAATCTGGAGCATAAAGATGCTCATAACCCATATTTTCAAACAGTTCAATAATCGCCTGTTCATATGTATCCTCTGTAAATAAACTTGGCATGTTCAACCTCCTTTTGTGAAACAAATTACCATTTATCGGAGTAACTCATACTATGCTAATTCGCCAGACTCACATACATGAATTTCTAAACAGCCTCCAACCCTTAATACTTCAATTGCCTCTGTTATGTGTCCTGCTTCATAGTGCTTTGATAGAGTAATCTTTGAATCACAAAGTAAATAACAAACCGAAGCATTATTTCCAACAGTTACAAGTGCTAATTTTTCATCTTTTGTCCGAAAAATCTCTAATGTACATATATTATTATGTTTTTCATCTTCACACACAGTATGTTGTGCAATTACCATCAAGCATAAAATAAATTCTTTAATAAAACGCTTATCAGCATCTATTCTATATTTTGCCGCCATTTCTTTAATTTCTTTTGTCAAACAATTATAACTCGGTCCATTATAATATAGTACTTTTCCTTTCGAATTTAACTTGAAACCATTATCAATTGCTTTTTTCATAGCATTAAAAGCTATTCCCTCAGTTCTTGTTCTATGTGCTACAATATTTGCAAAGTCATATAAAAATGGTTGTTCTTCCTTTAGTTTATCATTTCGAATTGTTAATATAAAACCCATAACATCATATTCATCAAATGTTTTTTCATTAAATGCTTTCACAAAGTGAGCGATAACACCTTCCATTTTTTTCAATTTCATTTACCTCTATCCTTTAGGATCAATAGCTTCTCTATGTTTTTAATATAGTCAGTTTTCTTACCGTATCTAATTATGAGAACTTTTGTCCTTCCTATAATTCAACCATTTAATGACTTTCTTAAAAATTAATTTTTGATACATCCAACTCACCCAACATTAACTTAGGCAACAAGGTATCTCTTAATTCTGATAAATTGGCATTTTCTTTTACATTTTTCTCATATTGATTCATCAGACCACCCGCCAAATTCTCAAATTCATCTAAAATTGCATCATTTGGCAAAATGATTTCCATCTTCTTTAAGTCACCTTGTGTGATCAATGGTTGCGTTGAACCACGATTCATACTTTTGTAATCCACACCTACTAAAATTTGATTTACAAATTCATATCTATCTGTAGTAATAACCAAAGTATTATCAGAAGGCCAACAGGCTTGATTAAATCGTTGAACAACACCATGAGTACCCACACGTCCAGTTACCAATATTTTTGAATCGTATAAAACATCATTCGTATAGCCCATAATAGATGCAGCTCCAACTAAAGGAATACAAACATCATCCGTTTTATCGTTTTGCTTCATAGGTGGTCTTTTCCCACTAGCAATTTCTGCAATGTCTCCAAGAATAGCCTCTTTCCAATCATCAGGGCAGATGCCATTATTTGTTTCAAAATCAACAAACCATGCTTTATAAATTGCAGCTACTTGCTCCGATAAATTCCTATTAATCGTTTCATTGTTACTAATCTTTTTATCAATAGATTCAAGTATCTCAACAATCTTGATTTGCT
>CAKRES010000019.1 GCA_934317845.1 uncultured Lachnospiraceae bacterium | reverse complement strand
TAAATATGGGGTATTAGCTCAGTCGGTAGAGCACTTGACTTTTAATCAAGTTGTCCGGGGTTCGAATCCCCGATGCCTCATTTAAAGATCTACAGTAGAAGCTGTAGGTCTTTTTATGTTTCATCCCAATATAACATTTTCCTTTAAAATTTTCACGACATATGGTATGATAAAAAATGAGTGGGATAATAATATGGGAGGTGTCATATGCAAAAAAAGATCAGACGCAGTATGATTTCGGTTTTACTTGTGATCATGGCAATATCTATTGCGATCATGGTAGCGTTGCAGCTGCTTGACGTAAAGGATGAGATCGTGGTTGCATGGCGGTATAGTGTTTTATTTTTAGCGGTAGCATTGATTGTGATCTTTTTTATGGTAGATCGTATGATCAACCGACAGATGATTCGTGGTTTAAAGCAGTTGATCAAGGATATGGACAATATTGCGGCCGGCAATCTAAACGTAGTGTCCTGTGTAAACGGTAATGAAGAATTTGTGGCATTGAGTCATGGGATCAATACGATGGTGCGTAATATTTCCCGTACAAGCGGAATGTTGAGCCGGGTATTTGACATGATGGATGCGCAATTTGCTGTGTTTGAGTATAACGATGATTCCAAACGGGTCATGACGACAGACCGGATCGGGCAGCTGCTGTCGATCCCTTCTGATGAGCTCGGACCAATGGTGCATGATAAGGATCTGTTCCGGACACGGCTGGCATGGATCATCAAAAGTCCGATCAAGGGTGAGACTGATATTTATCAGTTTGGAACACCGGAGAAGCCACGGTATGTCCGGATCAATGTGGTAAAGGACGCAGATTCCACATTTGGAATGGTTGCGGATGCGACAGAGGAGATCAGGCAAAAGCAGGCGATCATTCGGGAACGGGATTATGATGCGTTGACGAAGATCAGAAACCGTCGGTCGTTTGAACGCGACGTAACAGCACTGTTGCAGAGAGGACGACTTTCAGAGGGCGCAATGATCATGATCGATCTTGATAAATTCAAAGGGATCAATGACAATTATGGTCATGCATTCGGTGATACCTATTTGAAGCATGCGGCAGATTTTATCAAACGTTTTGATGAGAGAAACTGTATTGTAGCCCGACGTTCCGGAGATGAATTTTATCTTTTGACGTATGGACATTCCAGTAAGGATAAAATCCGAAAACTGGCACAGCGTTTTTATGAAATGCTGAAAGCTGAACCGATTGATTTCCCGGATGGAACAAAAAAGTCCATCGGCATGTCGATGGGAATTGCCTGGTATGTGCCGGGAATCCGTGATTTTAACGCATTTTTGGCATGTGCGGATGATGCGCTTTATGAGGCAAAAGAAGGTGGGCGAAACACCTATGGCGAGAGGATGTTTTCAGATAAGGGAAAGCAATAATAGAATAGAAAAGAAGGGTAAAAACATGAAAAAGACGGTATGCAGGATGATGATGGTAGCAGCAATGCTGTTGGTATTTGTATTTGCAATGGCTGGATGCGGAAAGCAGGAAGGACCAAAAGGAACCTATGCGGTAGGAGATAACTTAACGTACATGATGTTTGATGGCAGCAAGGTGACACTGCATATGGGACAGATGTCCGCAGAGGGAACCTGGGAGTTAGATGGCGACAAGCTGACTCTTTATTATACGGATGTAGATGATAAGAAAGAATATACCTATGACGAGGAGGCAGATACGATCACAGCATCAAACGGAGATGTGTTGCAGAAGATTTCCGATGCGGTGAAATAAGAAGCAAGTCGGACATAAACAAAACCCCTTACAAGATGTGATCTTGTAAGGGGTTTTACTTATGCGGATAACAGGACTTGAACCTGCACGGTCTCCCACCAGAACCTAAATCTGGCGCGTCTGCCAATTCCGCCATATCCGCATAGTGTATATGCACACTGTGACTAGTTTATACTAGGAGAATCAAATTTGTCAAGCTTTTCTTTGTTTCTTATTGATACAAAAAAATTGTGCAATTTGTTGGTTTTTCATTGAAAAATAAGGGTTTGTCTGTTATAATTAGGTAGAATTCTTTTGTTTGCGACTCGTTTTATAACTGGTAATAGGACAGGGGGATATAAGGCGGGTATGTTATAGGTTAAGGAGAGTGTTACGATGGGTGAGTTTACAACAGAATTAGAAATTGTACAAGGACGTAATTTTGCGATCAAAGCTCCGGCAGGATTTAGAGTTGAGGACTGGAAGAGCAGAAGCGGAAGACCGGGAGAAGTGCTTTATAGCAAGTATTCTACCGACTACATAAACAGTGATTGTTTTATCACGGTTTCCACGATTGCAAAGGATCCGATCACATCTGAGATCCGCAAGCGTATTGAACGTAATCTTGGACAGGATGGATTTACTTTTTCCTTTGAACATGAAGGTGGAAGACATATTGTATATTATTCCAATGAAGCAGAGTCTGATTATAAGACCTATCATGCAATGATCGTCATGACAGATAAGAAAGCGGTTATGATGGACGTTGTATTTAATGGTGCATATGATAATGCAAAAGAAGTGGCGAAGACGATCATTTCTTCTATTCGTACGAATTTTGCGGCGGAGGCGACAGAAGAGGAGCTGGCATTAGATGCAGCCAGACTGGAAGCGGAAGATCGTGCAGATGCTGCGAAGGAAGCAGCGAAACGTGCACAGATGCAGGCAGCGTCCGGACAGGAGCAGGATCCTGTTCATGTGGCAGAGATGGTGACTCCGGTAGAAGAAGAGGTTGCAGCGGCACAGGCAGTGGTGCCGGTGGAAGAGACGCCAGAGCCGGCAGCTGATGCTGCGCCACAGTTTGATGATTCTGAAGAAGGACAGCAGCAGCAGGTGATCTATAACGAGTTATTAAAGCGTGATCGTATGACACTGAGCGAACTGCAGGCTGTGCCACAGTTGGCTGACTTAGGCCGTATGGGTATTACGAAGCTGATGAATGTGATGATTCGTGAGAAAGTATTGGTTCGTTTTGAAGAGGCAGACAACATTTACTTTTCAGTTCCTGGAAAGGAACCTAAGGAGAAACCACAGGAAGAGGTACAGGTTGCCGAGAGCGAATTAGATCCGATGGAACAGTATAAGATTGACATGGAGAAATACAAAGTGGCAATGAAGGAATGGAAGAATTCCAAGGATTTCTTTGGTCGTACGGACAAACCAAAACCGGTAGAACCGGTAAAACCAAAGAAAAAACGTTAAACATGATAATGGCATACGGGATGATGAGCACCTCATGATGGGGTGCTTGTTTTCCATAAAGAGGAAAGGAGTTTTACTTGTATGAATATCTGTATTTATGGTTCGGCAAGCAAGAATTTGGATTCTGTATATTTGGAGGCGTGCGAGAAATTTGGAGAACTGCTCGCTAAGAGAGGTCATGGTCTGGTTTTTGGAGGCAGCAGTCGTGGGTTGATGGGAGCTACTGCCCGCGGAGTGAAAAAAGCAGGTGGAGAGGTTCTTGGTATCGTGCCGCGTTTTTTTGATGAGGAAGGGGATGTTTACGAGGAGTGTGATGATTATATCTATACGGAAACTATGGGAGAAAGAAAGGATTTATTCCGTATCAATGCAGATGCATTTGTGATACTTCCGGGAGGAATCGGAACATTTGATGAATTTTTTGAAACAATTGTATACAAAGGACTGGGACAGATGAGTCAGCCTGTTGTCCTTTATAATGTGAATGGCTACTATGATAAACTGGAAGAGTTTATGCAGATATCGATCGACCAGAAGTTTGTGCGTGTACATGAGGGACAGCTTTACGAGGTATTGGATCAGGCGGAGGCAATCCTGGATTTTATCGAACAGGATGTCTGATTGTGTATGGATATTTTGAATAAAATTGCACAATAAATTCACATTTTTCTATTGTATTTCACAACAAAACATATTAAAATTATAGTATTAGATCATTGAAAATGGAGGTGCGGTATGCAGAAAGAAGAGATTAAGAACAAGCTGATGGAAGTCATTGATGAGAATTTGCCGAATATTGATCCTGAGAAGGTAGATGTGACTGCAGATTTTGTGGAAGAATATGATATAAATTCCATCCAGTTGATTCAGCTGATTGTTGCAGCGGAGGAGAAGTTTGACGTTTCCTTTGATGACAGAGAGCTGGCACTGAATAAGTACAACAGTTTTGATGATGTCATTGACACCATTGAGAACAAAGTAAATCAATAGTAGGAGGAGTGCAGATTATGGCAGACAAGAAAGTATTACCCGTAGAGTATCCGAAGATTACATCATGGCAGTGGCATGCAACCCTGTTTTCAATTTTAGGTGATGATGAGAATTTTAAAAAGTGGGTTTATAGTAATTATATACAGCTTCGCTGCTACCATATTACGGAGATCTTTACCGGAGATGACATGTTATTCACTGATATTATGCCGGGAAGCTCTTCTTTGAAGGAATGTCCATATATCATTACCTCCTTGATGACAAAGGGACAGATCGACAGTTACTGTAACGGAGATGTTTTGGATTTTATCATCAAAACCATTGATATGGGTGGGTATGTATATGGTGTATTTGATGAGGCCAAGATTTTGTGTGATGTGGATCTGGATTACAAGTTCCCACATGAGCTTTTCATCTATGGCTATGATAAAGAGAAGAAGATTTTTAACGTAGGTGATTTCACATTTAATGAGAAATATGCGCATACGACAGTTACTTTTGAAGAGGTGGAACGTGGTTATAACGTGATTGCACCAAAGGATGATCATATGTTTAAGGATGATTATAAGGGAACACGTGGACTTTATGTTATCTGGAAGAACAATGAAACTCCTTACTATGAACTGGATAAAACTTTAGTGATCCGTACGTTGCATGAATATCTGGAATGTCAGGATACCAAAGATCATTTCCGTATGATGCGTAACCGTTTTGACGATACGGTATTTGGTATTGATGTGTATGACAGTGTATTGGAGCAGGTGGAGAAACAGGTAGAATCCGGTGACTTTGATATCCGTTCAACGCATGTGATGTATGATCACAAGGTATTAATGCAGGGACGTTTGGAGTACTTGATGGAGAAGGGCTTATTAAAGAAAGATCAGGATCTTTTGGATGCGTATGCAACAGTCGTAGAGAATGTGTTGGCAGCCAGAAACTTAGTGATCCGTATTTCTATATCCGGAGATACTTCTGCAAAGAGCCGTTTCAAAGGTTATTTTGATGATGCCAAGAAGACAGAGGTAGAGGTTCTTAAGAAGGTATTAGCAGAATTAGAGGGTTGATTATGGTACAGTTTCATATCTATCAGATCGGGACGTATCAAAAGAATATGACGAATGCACAGCGACAACATCTGTTGTCGCTGCTTTGCGTTTCCCGTAGAGAAAAAGTAGAAAAAATAAAAATAGCAGCTTCTTATGATGCACATCTGATCGCATCGTGGCTATTGGAAAAAGAGCTTAAGGCGGCAATAGGTCAGCGGACGAAAGCGGAAGATTTCGCATTACACTTTTCTTATCAGGCTAATGGAAAGCCGTATCTGGCAGATCATCCTAAGCTTTGCTTTAATCTGTCACATTCCGGCAGCTACGTAGCGATTGCGATTGCAAACAGCATGGTAGGGGTGGATATTGAAGTCAATGCCAAAAGGGAACAGGCGATTGCCAGGCGATTTTTTCATTCGCGTGAGCGATCATATCTGTTTGAGCAAGGGATGACAGAAGAACAGCGGAAAACAGAATTTCAGAAAATATGGACGATGAAGGAAGCATATTTGAAATATACGGGAGAAGGATTGAGGAAATCCTTGCCTTCCTTCTGGGTAGATCCTGTTACCGGACAGATAGAAGATGAACCAGAAATTTGCTGCCATTTGAAGAAGGTGGACAAAGGTGTGGCGGCATTGTGCTGTCAGAAAGAGCAGGAGGTAAATTATCAGATCATTACACTTTAGGACAAATAAAAAAGCTAGTAAACAAATGCTTACTAGCTTTATCCTGGGCTACCAGGGCTCGAACCTGGAAATGCTGGAGTCAGAGTCCAGTGCCTTACCATTTGGCGATAGCCCATTAGTATGAAGTTGTTTGCTGTGACGCTCACAACAAAACTGATTATACATGATAAGAAAATAAAATGCAAGTACTTTTTTCAAAAAATGTAAAAAAATATTTGGATGAGTTTTTTCTCATTCTATGCTATACTAACAGTGAGTGCCAATAGGAGTACTGCGTTGGAACAGGAGATAGTATGATAGAGATAGGAAAAAAACAAACATTAACGATTGTAAAGATTACCGACTTTGGAGTTTATCTGAATGAAGGAACAAACCACGATGCGGACAGTGTACTGCTTCCGAGAAAGCAGGTACCGAAGGGAGCCGGACGAGGAGATCAGGTTACCGTATTTATTTACCGGGATTCTAAGGATCGTCTGATCGCGACGGTGCATGAGCCGAAGCTTACATTGGGAGAGTGTGCGGTGCTCAATGTCGTAGAGACTACGAAAATTGGTGCATTTATGGACTGGGGATTGGAGAAAGATCTGTTTCTGCCGTATAAGGAGCAGACTTGCCGGGTGCATGCCGGACGTTCTTACCTGGTATCTCTTTATGAGGATCGTTCGCATCGCTTATGTGCTACGATGCGGCTTTATCACCGCTTATCTACAGATGCTCCCTATAATAGTGAGGACCATGTAGAAGGAATTGTATATGAGATCAGTGAGCAGCACGGTGCATACGTGGCAGTAGATGGAAAATACTCTGCCCGCATTTCCAAAAAGGAGCTTCACCAGCCGCTGAAGGTAGGACAGCAGATCAAGGCAAGAGTGATCAAAGTATTAGAAGACGGTAAGCTGGAATTAAGTCTTGGAGAAAAGGCTTACATGCAGATGGATGTCGATGCCAGCCATATTATGGAGGCCATCGAGAGTTATGACGGAGAATTGCCATTTAACGATAAGGCAAAACCATCCGTGATCGAGGCGGAATTTCAGATGTCAAAGGCAGCCTTTAAGCGTGCCGTCGGCCGCTTGTTAAAACAGGGCAGGATTGAGATTACGGATACTTCAATCCGTAAAAAATAACAATATAAAATAACACATGAGGAAGAGAATGTAGTAATG
Organism: uncultured Lachnospiraceae bacterium; assembly: GCA_934317845.1. Lineage (GTDB taxonomy): Bacteria > Bacillota > Clostridia > Lachnospirales > Lachnospiraceae > NC2004. Next base: position 51,868 of record CAKRES010000019.1, on the reverse strand, counting down.
TTTGATGCAGACTCTCGGTGTGTTTGGTAATGAACAAAAAGGAGAGAATAACATGAATAAAAAAGTACTTTCAACAGATCAGGCACCACAGGCAATCGGACCATATTCACAGGCAATTGAAGCAGGAGATATGATCTTTACATCGGGAATGATTCCGATTGATCCAAAGACCAACACACTGGTTGAGGGTGACATCAAGGTACAGGCAAAACAGGCAATCGGTAATTTAAAGTCATTACTTGAGGCATGTGGCAGTGATTGTGATCATGTGGTAAAAACAGTTGTATTCATCAAAAACATGGATGATTTTGCAGCAGTAAATGAAATTTATGCACAGTTTTTTGAAAAGGACTGTCCGGCACGTTCCTGTGTTGAGGTTGCAAGACTTCCAAAGGATGTGCTGATTGAGATAGAAGCAGTTGCGATCAAAAAATAATGAATTAGATAAATAATAGGAGGGATTATTCGTTGGACTCGGTGGATTATTATAATAAGTATGCCAATGTCTATTTTGAAAACACAGTAAATCTTGATATGATTCCTACGCTGGACAAATTTCTCGCGTATGTAAAACCGGGAGAGAATGTTCTGGACTTAGGATGCGGCTCTGGACGTGATGCCAAGATCATGATGGAACGGGAGCTGGAAGTGACACTGCTTGACGCGTCAAAGGAAATGTGTGCGTTGGCAGACATTTATACCGGGCTGGAACCACTTTGCATGGATATGAGGGAGATGGATTTTGATGAAGTCTTCCATGGAATCTGGGCATGTGCTTCTCTGTTACATATTGCCAAAAAAGAGGCAGGAGAGGTGCTGCGGCGGATCTACCAGGCATTAAAGCCGGGCGGTGTGTGTTATGTGTCGGTGAAAGAGGGCGAGTTTGAAGGATTTCGACATGAACGTTTCTTTGCGGATTACACTGTAGAGGAGTTAACTGCACTGATCCAAAAGGAAACTTCTTTTACTCTGCTTGACTGTTTCCTGACAGAAGATGTGAGAAATGGCAGAGAGGGGCAGCAGTGGGTTAATGTTCTTCTGAAAAAAGACACAAAATAAACACGTTTTTCCAATAGAATGATAGTGAAGTGAAAGCAAAGAATATGGAATTGAGGTGCGCCTTGATTCCATATTTTCTAAAGTAGGAGGAAATGCAATGGAAGACACAAGGAAATTTTGGACGAAAGAGCGCGGGGCAAGCCTGTTTCTGCTCGTTATTATTCTGATATTTATTGGTAATAGTTTTTTAAACCGGATCAACAATCAGATCCTGTCTCTTCTGGTGACACAGCTGCTGATCCTGGTTCCTGCTATTATTTATATGTTGATCTTGAAAGTGAATCCGTTCCAGTTTATAAGATTCCGCCGGTTTCATTTAGGGTCCGCCTTTTTGATCCCGCTTCTGGTGATCTGCCTCGTGCCGGTGATCTCGCTGGTCAATGCATTTACCATGTTATTTACTACGCCGACGATCGGTAATGCTGTTTCGGATATTGTAAGTGGAAATCTTGGGATCGGCCTTTTGTTTGTAGCAGTATTGCCGGGATTTGTGGAAGAGATCACTTTTCGAGGAGCTATCTATCATTCCGTTCGAGGAGCGCGGCCGGTACGGGCGATTCTTTTATCTGCTCTGATGTTTGGTGCGATGCACATGAACTTCAATCAGTTCTGTTATGCAACCATACTGGGACTGATACTGGGACTGGTGCTGGAAGCAACCGGATCGATCGTTGCAACGATGCTGCTTCATATGTGTTTTAACGCCAATTCCGTAGTGCTTTCCTATGGATTAACAAAACTCATGAACTATATGAGCCGGATGGGTGTGCCGGGATATGAAGATGCTCTGAATCAGGCGGCAAGCCAGCAGATGTCACCTTCTGATGCACTGGCAGCTATGGCGGTTCTGCTCCCGGTCGCAGCTGTAGGACTGGTATTGGCAGCAATATTGTATTACTGCATTGCCAAGCTGAATAAACGCTGGTATTACATTTGTTTTCTGTTTTCTAAAAATACAAAAGATCAGCGGGATACCTATGAGAAACCGCAGATCGTATATGCGCCAACCATTGCCTGCTTTGTACTGTGTTTCGGCATGTGTATCCTGCAGGAGCTGGTTGCAAGAGGAATCATACACTTATAAAATAATAGTATTATATTCTGCATAACTAATCTAATGTATCCATCACGGAAAGAAAATGTTCAAAATGACTATATCTTTTGCCAGAGAAGAAAATGCCCCCATGAGCGGTATCAGATTGAAATTCAGGCTGATTTGCATGCGTGCCTGAAATCAATCAATACCGCTCATGGGGGTTACTTACTTCTGGAAAAAATCATTTGTAATCGCTCAGTGCCTGCATAAATTGGAAAAAGCTCTCCGCTTTCAAAATTCGTTGCTGCAGTTTTGTATCATTTACAATGTTGATGAATACATCGTAAAGATGCTCCATATCTTTTTGGACGCCCTGTTTGATCGCTAATAAAAATACAATCTGTATATTGTCAGAGTCATTCCATGCAAGTGGTTTTTTGAGAATTGCAACAGCTACTTTTGTTTCGCTGGCACAAAGCTCCATTGGATGCGGCATGGCGAATATTTCGTTCATATTTGTCTGCCCAAGTGTCTCCCGTTTTAATACGGATGGAAGGAAATCCTCCGTGACAATTCCTTGTTCATTCAGTGCGTCATAGAGTGTTTTGATCAGTTCTTCCTTGCTGTCATAATGATCAAAATGGAAGAAGAGGGATGGATCAAAAAAATGTTCGATCCGGCGCAACTGAATGCTGTCTGTCTGGGACAGATGTTTGCTGATTGCTTCAATATCTTCATTGTGTAGTGCAAAGTTGACTGTGATCACTGGAATTTGGTTACTTTGCACCGCAATTGTGGAGATGGCAAAATCTACATCCTGAAGTTCTTCCTCTGTCATTTTCGTAAAGGTAAGATAAGAGACAGAACGTGAGATCGTAATTTTATCCGGGAAATAAAGGCTTAATCTTGTTTCTAACATCCGGGTAGTGGCAAGTCCGCTGCCGCAGATTAGGATCACCTTCTTTTTTTCGTTGCTTCTGGCAAAATATCGTTCGATCGCAGCACCAATATGAAGGGAGATATATCCCACATCTGCATCCGTCAGTACAAAAGGTTCTTTTGCAAATATCTGACTGCTCGCGATAAAGGAAATCTCATACGCAAGCGGATAGTTCTTTTTGATCGTTTCCAACAGTGGATTGCGGTTATTAAGCGCATAAGTTTTTCCGACAAACACAGATTTCAGGTGCCGGAACAGATCGTCCTTTAATATTGCATCTTCTCTCAGATCAAAATAATAAGATTCATAAATGACCGTCAGCATCTGATCGATCTGTTGATGCAGAGTATCATCTTCGATGTCTTCTATGATCGTGTTCGTGTTAGCGATCAGATGAAGATATAAGTAACTCTTCTCTCCCTTTGATAAGGTAATATCAAAATGGTCTTCCATATTATGGCTTAATTCCTGCACAATCTCATAGACACCTTCGTCCATCGGAACATCGGCCATCGTGATATAATGCCCCTCTTGTACTCTTTGTACCATCAAGGCGAGATGGATCATCAGGTTTTTGCTGTTAAAATCACTGGTGGAAGAAAAGTGATCATGTACCATTGTGAGGGTAAGTTCTCTTATATAGTCGAGATCGACTTCTGCAAAGATTCGCTTTTCTTCTTTTGTGAATCCGGTAATATATGTTTCAAAGTTGCTTGACAGAACATGATCGATGATGCATTTCCTTTTTGCATCTTCCGAACCGATCAGACGGATGCCGGAGCTTGCTTTGGCAATATATTCGAGATCATAAGGTGCAATGAGCTGCTTGATCGATTTAATATAGTTGTTTAAGGTGTTTTTGGAAATGCACACCTGCTCCATAATGTCTTCTAAGGCAACATAGTCGTCCTGATGCAGCAAGACATTTAAGATAAAACGAATACGATCTTTTGAAGAATCCAGATCTAACATATCCGACGGTTCTTCTGCAAGTGTTGACAAAAAGGTGTGGAACGCATCGGGATCTGTGATCTCTACATAGTAGCCGTACTTTCGTTTCAGATTGATTACTGCGCCGCAGTTGGAAAGCGAAGCGTTGATCTCCGCAATGTCGTTGCGTATTGTTCGTTCTGTTACATGTAAGTGTTTTGCCAGACGAGTTGCGGAAGTATATTCATTCGTATGTATATAATGAAAGATATCTTCTAATCGATGATGTGCAAACACAAAGAGACCTCCTTTCCTTTGCTTTCATAAAAAATATTCACTTAGTACATTTTACCACACTTTTTTTCCACAAAAAAGTGGAAAATTGTATTAACGAGTCGATCGCCATTTCCACTTTTATGTGGAAATTGTATCAATTGAAATGGAATGGAAATAGGTTTATAGTAAATACATACAAAAGAGAACAAACCAACGCACAAAAGAAAAACAAAAAGTACAAAAGATAACATTAAAAAAACAAAAGACAAAGTATTACAAAAGACAAAGCATTACAAAAGACAAAGCAGACAAAAGAGAAAAAATCAAAACACCAAAGAGAAAAATGTTGAAGTACAAAAGAACGACATCAGCATGACAAACAACAAAGAAAGAAAACACAAAAGATAAAAAAATAAAAGGAGGTGCAGACATTGTTAAAAGAAGAGTATATCTTTTTTGACACGGATGTTCACACAAAAGAAGAAGCCCTTTCCTTTTTAAGTGAAAAAGCAAAGGAGCTTGGTCTGACAGATAACCAGAAGGGGTTATATGAAGACTTTATGAAGCGTGAGGAAGAGTTCTCAACAGGTTTACAGGATGGATTTGCTATCCCGCATGCGAAATCAGAGCATGCAAAGGATGTAGCAATCTTATTCCTTTCCACAAAGAATGACATCGAGTGGGGAACGATGGACGACCAGCCGGTCAACTACTTATTTGCGTTGGTAGTACCTACGGCGAATGCCGGAAATGATCATTTGATGATGATCTCCAAGCTGGCAACCAGTTTGCTGGACGACGACTTCAAAGTAAAAGTCAAAGAAACGAAAGACAAGGAACAGTTGGTAGAGTACATTTTAACAAAGATGAAGGAGGACTAATTATGAAAATTGTAGGAATTTCCGCTTGTCCGGCAGGACTTGCACATACACCAATGGCTGCAAAGGCATTGGAGAAAGCAGGAAAAGAATTAGGACATGAGATCAAGATGGAGCAGCAGGGCAGCATGGGACAGGTAAATGCCATTACTGCAGAAGAAGCAAAGGCTGCAGAACTCGTGATCATTGCGTCTGACCAGAAGATTACCGGTATGGATCGTTTTGAGGGTAAACCGGTAGTACGTGTTGACATCAATATTTGTATCAAGGCACCTGAGGCTGTTATTAAAAAATGTGTTGCTGCGGTTGAAGCAAAGAAAAACGCATAGGCACAGTTTTAATAAATTATACAAAAAGATAAAAGGAGAGAGTAACATGAAGAAATTTTTGAAAGAGGCCAAAGGCCACTTAATGACCGGTATCGGTTACATGCTTCCATTGATCATTGGAGCATCATTAGTTGTAGCGATTCCTAAGCTGATCGCATTATGTTTCGGTATCACATCCTTAGATCCATATGCAGATGGAACCGGAATCTGGCACATCATGAAGTTAATTGAAAATGTAGGTTGGACAGGTATCGGTTTGATCAATACCGTGTTAGCCGGATTTATTGCATACAGTATTGCAGACAAACCTGCGATCGGTGCCGGTTTGATCGGTGGTGCATTAGCATCCAGCACATACGCTGGTTTCTTAGGAGCTGTAATCGCAGCATTCATCGCAGGTTACACTGTAAGATGGGCAAAGAAGCACATTCATTTACCAGAGTCTATGGCTACAGTAATGCCACTGGTTATCTGCCCGTTCTTAGCAACTGGTGTAGTAGCAGTCATCATGGGCGTTGTACTGGCAACTCCACTTGCAGCGATCAATACATGGCTTGTAAACTGGATCAGCAGCATGTGTTCCAGCTCATCTTCACAGCTTATCATGGCTCTGATCTTAGGTGCTATGATCGCATCTGATATGGGTGGCCCGATCAACAAGTCAGCTTGGATGGCAGGAAATGTATTATTAGCAGAAGGAATTTATCAGCCAAACGTATTCATCAACTGCGCAATCTGTATCCCACCTTTAGCATACGCTATCGCAACTGTGATCAGAAAGAACCGTTTCTCCCCAGAATTCCGTGAGACTGGTAAAGGTAACTGGGTAATGGGATTCATCGGTATTACCGAGGGTGCAATTCCATTTACACTGGTAAAACCTCAGATCTTGATCCCAATCAACATGGTTGGTGGTGCACTTGGTGCAGGTGTTGCAGCACTTCTTGGTGCAAAGGGTGACATCCCTCCAGTAGGTGGTATTTACGGATTCGTATCTGTAACACACGGATGGGCTTACTTAATTGGTATCCTTGTTGGTGCATTATTCATCGCAGTAGCAGCAAGCTTCGCAGTAGACTTTACCGAGTCAACAGATGCAGCAGGCTCTGACGTAGATGCAGACGACATCGAGATCTCATTTGAGGATTTATAAGAGCTGAAATAGAAAAATAGATAAGTAAAGTTGGTCAAAAGCGGTTTGTATTTCTTTCACATAGTAAGGGTGCAGACCGCTTTTGTTAAAAAAGGAGGCAGACAAATGAAACGCAAGATTCACGTTGTACCACATTCTCACTGGGACCGGGAATGGTACTTTACCACATCCAGATCAAAGGTATATTTAATGAAAGATTTACGGGATGTGATTGATACACTGGAAAGCAACGAAGAGTTTAAATATTTTATGGTAGATGCACAGGGATCCTTATTAGATGATTATCTAAAGTGGATGCCGCAGGACAAAGAACGTATTGAAAAGCTTGTAAAAGCAAAAAGACTGGTGATCGGACCATGGTATACCCAGACGGATCAGCTTGTCATTTCCGGCGAGAGCATTGTGCGTAACATGTACTATGGTATGAAACGCTGTGAGTCACTGGGCGGCTACATGAATGTTGGTTATGTACCGGATTCCTTTGGACAGTCTGGCAACATGCCACAGATCTACCGTGAGTTTGGAATTGAAGATACTTTGTTCTGGCGTGGAGTCAGTGACGATATGGTAGAGCATACCGACTATAACTGGCGCGGGGATGATGGAAGTGTTGTATTTACGACACAGATCCCATTTGGCTATTATATCGGTGGAAATATTCCGGAGCAGGAGCCACAGTCGGAGGAGTTCTGGCAGAAGGAATGTTTTGAAAAAGCTGGAGCAAGAAGTGCAACCCGCAATATCTATTTCCCAAATGGATTTGACCAGGCACCGGTTCGCACGAATCTTCCGGAATTGATCCGTGAGCGCAATGAAAAAGATCCGGACAATGAATACGTGATCAGCTGTGTCGAGGATTATATCCGTGATGTAAAGAGTGAGAACCCGGAATTAGAAGAGGTATCCGGAGAGCTTGTGATCGCAAAGCACATGCGTATCCACAAATCCATTTTCTCTTCCCGTTCCGACTTAAAAGTAATGAACACGAAGATCCAGAACTATGTGACAAATGTAATGGAGCCGCTTTTGACCATCTCCTATGAAATGGGAAATGAATATCCAAAAGAGGCAGTGGCAGAGATCTGGAAGCTGTTATTTGAAAATGCAGCACATGATTCGATTGGATCCTGCATTTCCGATACGGCAAATGAAGATGTTTATACAAGATACAAACAGGCACGTGACATTGCCACCAACTTAGTAGAATTACACTCCCGTCTGATCGCAACCAGCATTAAAACAGATGCTCCGATGACATTTACCCTGATCAACACGCTTCCAAAGAACCGCGATGAAGTTGTGTTAGTAAAGACCTATGTACCGGGCGGTGGATTTGCGATCATCAATGAAAAGGGAGAGAATGTTCCTTATACAATGATCGATTCCCGTGATCTGACGGATTATGTATTGTCCCAGACGATCAAATTAGATCCATCCAGAAAATTCTATGTACCGGAGCAGGTATTAGAAGCAACGATCGCGATCAAAGCAGACGATCTTCCTGCAATGGGTTATGTGCAGTACAGTGTAGATCCTGAGAAGGACGAGGCAGTTGCTATTACAGAGCAGTCTGCATTGGAAAATGATTACTACCGGATTGAGGTTGCAGAGGATGGTTCACTTACGATCCTTGACAAGGAAGCCGGATTTACTTATGAGAATCAGGCAGTCATTGTAGAAAATGGTGACGATGGAGACAGCTTCAACTACTCTCCACCAAGAGAAGATTTAGAGGTATATTCCACAAAGGCAGCACATACGGTTGCGATCAGTGGAAATGAGTTATACCAGAAGGCAGACATTTCCTTCACTATGGTAGTACCAAAGGATTTGGAGGAGCGTGCCAAAGGAGAAGTAAGCGTAGAGCTTCCTGTTACACTGACTGTTGCACTGAAAAAGGGCTCCAAGGTGATCGACATCAATGTACATGTAGACAACCACGGTTTATCCCATCGTTTATGCATTCTCTTTGATGCGAAGCTGACATCCAAGTTTAACTATGCAGATGAGCAGTTTGGTTCAATCAAGCGTCCAAACTACTATGAGAAAGAGATGGCACTATATCAGGCAGGCTGTAAGGCAGCCGAGAAAGAGCCGAAGAAGAGTGGAATTCAGGAACTTGCGAACTGGGCAAATGACCAGACAACCTGGCAGGAGCCTCCGATCGCGATCGAGCCAACCCAGTCCTACGTTTCATTAAATGATGGAGTAAGAGGAATCGCTGTACTTCCACAGGGCGTCAGAGAGTATGAAGTATTAAACGATCAGGTGATCCGCCTGACGTTAATGCGTACCTATGGATTTATGGGAAAAGAAAATCTTATTTACCGTCCGGGACGTGCCAGCGGTGAGCGTATCATTGAAACACCGGCTGCGCAGCTTTTAAAGGAAATGGATTTCTCCCTCGGCTTTACAACTTATCAGGGTGACATCAATGAGGCTGGAATTGATACACTGGCTAAGACTTACCACACCAATGTGGAAGTATACACTTACGCAGAGTTTTTAAATGGCCGTCTGATCTTTTCACAAAGAGAGATTGAGGGAACCGAGCCAAACAGAATGTCCTTCTTTGAAACCGAGGATAAGCTGGTGGTATCTGCGGTCAAGAAAGCAGAGGATGGCGAAGGTGTGATCATTCGTCTGTTCAACGGAAAGAACCAGAAGAATGTTGCGGATTCCATCCAGTTCCATTATGATATTAAGGAAGCTTATTATATGAATCTGAAAGAAGAGAAGCAGGAAGCCATTCAGATCGTAGATAACAAAATTCAAGTAAAGGAGCTGTCACATTGTAAGTTTGTGACAATATATGTGAAATGATGAAACATGCGATTGCGATTGACATTGGCGGCACTAATACAAGAGTGGCGTTAGTAGATGAGAAGTATGAAATTATTGATCGGCGGCAGTTTGCCACAGATTCCAAAAATCCGGATGCAACACTGGATCAGATCGCTGCGATCGTAAATGGATATGAAGAAGAATTGGTTGGGGTAGGTATGTCCTGCCCCGGACCGATCGATCTGATTGCCGGAAAAGTATTAACCCCGCCAAACTTAACGGATGGCTGGCATAATTATCCAATCAGCGAGGAGCTGAGCAAGCGGATCCATGGACTTCCGGTATATTTAAACAATGATGCCAATCTGGCATGTCTGGCAGAAGCTGTGATCGGAGAGGGAAAGGATTATCGTTTTGTTCAATATTTTACGGTATCAACCGGACTCGGAGCAGGCTTTGTTATTGACAAAGAAATTTATATCGGGGCACACGGATTTGCCAATGAAGTAGAGAACAGTATTATGATACAGGATGGACCTTCCCATGGTTCGATCATTGCCGGAGGCATTGAGGCGATCTCCAGTGGTACGGCGATCACGGTGCGTGCGCAAAAAGCAGGGCTTGATGTGGCGCATGCCGGGGAAGTGAATGATCTTGCCAAAGCAGGAAATGAAACAGCAAAGCAGATCATGGATGATGCCAAAAATTATCTGGCAAACTATATTGCTATTGTTTATGCTTATGCAGACCCTGAGATCGTGATCTTAGGCGGTTCTGTGGCATTGAAGATTGACGGATTTGCAGAAGAGGTAGAGGCTCTGGTAAAAGAAAAGATTCATTATGACGTGATGGTACCATATATCAAGGTCAGAAAATCTACTTTAAATGAAGATTCCGGATTACTAGGAGCGGCATGCCTTGCCTTTTCTAAACAAAAATAAAAATAACAAACACCTCACACAAAGAAAAGCACGATCCCCAATTGGAGATCGTGCTTTTTAGACTCAGTTGGAAATTCCGTCCATTATTGTTCCTGATGTTTTAAGGATGCTTCAATGAAGCCTTTGAACAAAGGATGTGGACGGTTTGGACGGCTCTTAAACTCCGGGTGCGCCTGTGTGGCAACAAACCATGGATGAGATGGGATTTCGATCATCTCTACGATGCGTCCGTCTGGAGAATAACCGGAGAGCAGCATTCCGTTTTCTGTTAATTCATCACGGAAATCGTTATTGACTTCGTAACGATGGCGATGACGTTCTGTAATATTTTTGGATCCATAAAGCTCATAAGCCTTGGAATGCTCGTCCAATACGCAAGGGTAAGAACCTAAACGAAGAGTTCCGCCAAGATCTGTTACACCATCCTGATCCGGCATAATGTGGATCACCTGATGGGTGGATTTATCATTAAATTCCTGACTATGGGCATCGGCATATCCGATCACATTTCTTGCAAATTCCACGATGGTAAGCTGCATTCCGAGGCATAAGCCCAAATATGGAATGCCATGTTCTCTGGCATATTTAATGGAACAGATCATGCCCTCAATACCGCGGTCACCGAAACCACCCGGCACAATGATACCGTCTACATCAGATAATACTTCCCCTACGTTATAAGAACTTACCAGTTCGGAATCGACCCATTTGATCTCAACGTCAGCACGGTTGGCAACTCCACCATGCTTTAATGCTTCTACGACACTGATGTAGGCATCATGAAGGGCAACGTATTTACCGACTAAAGCTACCTTAACCTTCTTTTCCGGATGCTTCCATGTATCGATCATGCTTTCCCAGTCTTTTAAATCCGGTTCCGGACAGTCAAGCTGTAAACATTTGCATGCTACCTTTGCAAGCTTTTCCTTCTCCATGGCAAGTGGTACTTCGTAAAGAATGTCCACGTCCATGTTCTGGATGACATTGTGATGATCAACATTACAGAATAAAGCGATCTTGTCACGGGTGGACTTGTCCAGTGGATAATCGGTACGACAGACTAAGATGTCAGGCTGGATACCCATTCCCTGCAGCTCCTTGACACTTGCCTGCGTTGGCTTTGTTTTCATTTCCCCGGATGCCTTTAAGTAAGGGATCAGGGTAACATGGATCAGGATGCAATTCTCATGTCCTACCTCGTGCTGGAACTGACGGATCGCTTCAATGAATGGCTGGCTTTCGATATCACCGACCGTACCGCCGATCTCGATGATCGCAATTTCTGTCTCGGTCGCTTCATCATTGTGATAGAAACGGCTCTTGATCTCATTTGTGATGTGTGGGATCACCTGCACTGTGCTTCCGGCAAATTCTCCGCTTCGTTCTTTGTTCAGAATACTCCAATATACTTTTCCGGTGGTAACGTTAGAGCGGATGTCAAGATTTTCATCAATGAAACGCTCATAGTGTCCAAGATCTAAGTCTGTCTCAACACCATCTTCTGTTACGAAAACTTCACCATGCTGGATCGGATTCATCGTACCCGGATCCATATTGATATAAGGATCAAACTTCTGGCTGGTGACATGGTAGCCTCTGGCCTTTAACAATCTTCCAAGGGATGCTGCGGTAATTCCTTTACCAAGACCGGATACTACACCGCCTGTTACAAAAATATACTTTACTGGCATAAACAGTTCCTCCTGAGTTAACAACTAATATAAACATAATCTTATATATTATACAATAAGAAAGAAATTTTATCTACTACTTCTTTCAAACCTTTTTCATTTTACGTCTTGAACACATAAAATTCAAGATTTGTGAGTTGATTTTACGCAGGTCTTTCCGTATAATTTAAAACAGAGATTTTAGATTTAAGAACAACGTGTTACAAAGGAGCATATATGGTTGATTTAAATAGTACCTTAAATAAAGACAATAAAATGCATATGGGAATGTTTGACTGGGATGATGATCCCGGCGAGTCCTCCGGTGGTTCAGGATCCGGTGGCAGTGGCGGAAATAATAACAATAACAACAAGAAAAACGGAATGAAATCCATGCTGGCCTGTCTGGTGGTGGCACTGCTCTTAACCGGAATGGTAGGGCTTGTGGCTCAGAAATACCGTACCGGAGAGGTACAGGAGATCAAGTATTCAGAATTTTTGAAAATGCTGGAGGACGGAAAGATTGAGAGCGTGACGCTTTCTTCTTCCAAGGTGACGGTTACACCAAAAGATCAGACGAATGCCAAGAGCAAGGTGACTTACTATGCGGTGCTTGCTCCGGACTACGATATTGTAGACCGGCTGCATAAGGCGGGAGTTACTTTTGAAGAAGTACAAGAGAGCAACTGGTCACAGATTCTCTGGTACATTGTGCCGTTTATTTTGTTCTGGGGATTTTTGATCTTTATGACAAGAAATATCAGCAAGGGCGGCGGCATCATGGGTGTCGGCAAAAGCAATGCCAAGCTTTATGTGGAAGATAAGACCGGAGTTACATTTGCCGATGTGGCAGGCCAGGATGAGGCGAAAGAATCCTTAACGGAAATGGTAGATTTTCTGCACAATCCGGATAAATATACACAGATCGGTGCAAAGCTTCCAAAGGGTGCACTTTTAGTCGGTCCTCCGGGAACCGGTAAGACGCTGCTTGCCAAGGCAGTTGCCGGAGAGGCGGGCGTTCCATTTTTCAGCTTGTCCGGGTCTTCCTTTGTGGAAATGTATGTCGGTGTTGGCGCATCGCGTGTGCGTGATCTGTTTAAAGAGGCACAGAAGATGGCACCGTGTATCATTTTCATCGATGAGATTGATGCGATCGGAAAAAGCCGTGCCAGTGACCGCAGCGGCGGTGGCAATGACGAGCGCGAGCAGACATTGAACCAGCTGCTGGCAGAGATGGATGGATTTGACAGCTCCAAGGGACTGGTGATCTTAGCGGCAACGAACCGTCCGGAGGTATTAGATAAGGCATTGCTTCGTCCGGGACGTTTTGACCGCCGGGTGATCGTAGAGAAGCCGGATCTGAAGGGACGTATTGATACGCTGAAGGTACATTCCAAGGATGTGCATATGGATGAAACCGTAGATTTTAATGAGATCGCACTGGCGACAAGTGGAGCGGTAGGTTCTGATCTTGCCAACATGGTAAATGAGGCGGCATTAAATGCAGTCAAACATGGAAGAAGTCTGGTATCGCAGGCGGATATGTTAGAGGCGGTAGAGCTTGTGATCGCCGGAAAGGAAAAGAAGGATCGCATTTTAGGCGAGCGGGAGAAATCCATTGTTGCCCATCATGAGGTGGGACACGCACTGATCATGGCACTGCAAAAGGATTCCGAACCGGTACAGAAGATCACGATCGTACCACGGACCATGGGTTCTCTGGGTTATGTCATGCAGTTTCCGGAGGAAGAGAAATATCTGGAAACGCAGGCAGAAATGGAGGCAGAGCTTGTTTCCTTACTGGGAGGACGTGCTGCAGAGGAAGTGAAGTTTGACACGGTAACGACCGGAGCATCCAATGATATTGAAAAGGCAACGCAGCTTGCACGTTCCATGGTGACGCAGTATGGTATGTCGAAAGCATTTGGACTGGTGAATCTGGAATCTGTTGAGAATCGTTATCTCGATGGCAGACCGGTGCTTAATTGTTCAGACAAAACCGCAGCCAAGATTGACAAGGAAGTACAGAATATGCTGGCAGCTGCATATAAAAAGGCACTGGCGATGATTCGTGACAACGAAAATACACTTGATGCGATCGCAGAATATCTTATTGAGAAGGAAACGATCACAGGAAAACAGTTTATGGAAATTTTCCACGAGGTCAGAGATCATGCGTGATTTTAATATTGAAGAAGAATTAAAGAAACTCCCGGATAAACCGGGAGTTTATCTTATGCATAATGAAAAAGATGAGATCATCTATGTTGGCAAGGCAGTAGTATTAAAAAACCGGGTGCGGCAGTATTTTCAAAGCAGCAGGAATCAGACTGCAAAGATCCGCCGCATGGTGTCACAGATTGCCTATTTTGAGTATATCATCACGGATTCCGAACGGGAAGCACTCGTTTTGGAATGCAATCTGATCAAGGAGCATCGTCCTAAATACAACACGATGCTCAAGGATGATAAAAGCTATCCGTATATCAAGGTGACGGTGCAGGAAGACTACCCGCGGGTTTTATTTTCCCGTCAGTTAAAGCGGGATAAAGCCCGTTATTTTGGGCCTTATACCAGTGCAGCAGCAGTAAAGGATGTGATTGATCTGCTCCACAAGATCTATCAGGTGCGTCATTGTAATAAAAACATGGATCATGTCAAAGACAGTGACCGTACCTGCCTGTATTATCATATCGGACAGTGCAGTGGACCTTGTAAACAAAAGATCAGCAAGGAAGCCTACCAGGAGTCGATCCGTGAGGTGCTCCGTTTTTTAAACGGGGATTATCATAAGGTGACTGCCATGCTGGAAGAGAAAATGCAGAAAGCCTCAGATGCATTGGAATTTGAAGAGGCTGCCGGATATCGGGATCTTTTGACAAGTGTTGCACAATTGGAGCAGAAACAGAAAGTAAATGTTTGTGATGGTGATGACAGGGATGTGATCGCACTGTGTCGACTGGATGAAGAAGTTGTAGTAGCAGTATTTTTTGTCCGAGATGGAAAAGTTGTAGGCCGGGAACATTTTCATATGAAGCAGGCGGGTGATGAGAGCAAGGAACAGATCATGACAGCATTTGTGAAACAATTTTATGCCGGAACGCCATATCTTCCCAAAGAGATCCTGTTGGAATATGATGTGGGAGAAAAGGAAATATTAGAGGATTGGCTCAGTGAAAAACGGGGGAGACGGGTACATTTTGTAATCCCGCAAAAGGGAGAAAAATACAAGCTGGTCGAGCTTGCAAGGCGCAATGCACAGGTCGTGATGACATCTGATATGGAGAAATTAAAGCGGGAAGAAGCGCGCACGACCGGAGCATTAAAACAGATCCAGATATTGCTTGGGCTCCCTTATCTGAACCGGATGGAAGCATTTGATATTTCCCATATCAGTGGAACACAGACGGTAGCATCCATGGTAGTAACGGAAGGGGGACGTCCAAAGCGTAGTGACTACAGACGTTTCCGTTTAAAGACCGTGAAAGGACCGGACGATTACCAGAGCATGCAGGAGGTGTTGACCAGACGGTTTCTTCATGGCATGGAGGAAAAGGAACAGCTCCGGCAGCAAAACATGGAGAACTGTTATGGAAGTTTTTCCAAATTTCCGGATCTGCTTTTGATGGACGGTGGACGTGGTCAGGTCAATATTGCACTTCAGGTGCTCGATCAGCTTGGGCTTTCGATCCCGGTGTGCGGTATGGTAAAGGATGATCATCACCGGACGAGAGGGCTCTATTTTAACAATGTGGAAATGGATCTTGCCACGGATTCGGAAGGCTTTCTGCTCATCACGAGAATGCAGGATGAGGCGCATCGGTTTGCGATCGAATATCATCGTTCTTTAAGAAGTAAAGAGCAGGTACATTCAGTATTGGATGATATTAAGGGGATTGGTCCTGCCCGGCGAAAAGCGTTGATGAAACATTTTAAAGACATTGAAAATATAAGGAATGCCGACATTGCTTCTCTCATGGAAGTAGAAGGGATCACACAGAGTGTTGCGGAAGAAATTGTTGCATATTTTCGCTGATTTTTCTTCCTTTGTGTGGTATACTAAAAAGGTCACAGAAGAAAAAGAAAAAAGGAGAAAGGCAGGGATAAGATGAGCGATAAATTAACCGTAACCCAGTTGATCGAACATCTGGATCTAGAGAATCATACCCCGCAGATCGACACCGATGCAATCGAAGTAGAAACTGCGGATATTAACCGTACTGCTTTACAGTTGACGGGCTTCTTTGAACATTTTGAGACAGACCGTGTACAGGTGATCGGATATGTGGAGTATACTTACATTGAGCATCAACTGAAAGAGAATCCACAAAAACTCAGTGAAACAGTCGACAAGCTGATGAGCTACAAATCCCCATGCATTATTTTCTGCCGTGATCTTAAGCCGCAGAAAGAATTTTACGATGCAGCCGTAAAATATGGAGTGCCGCTTTTGACGACCAAACGCGCGACTTCAGATTTCTCTGCGGAGATCATCCGCTGGCTGAATGTAGAGCTGGCACCAAGTATTTCTATCCACGGTGTGCTTGTGGATGTATATGGTGAAGGTGTCCTGATCATGGGAGAGAGCGGCATCGGTAAAAGTGAGGCGGCTCTGGAGTTGATCAAGCGCGGACATCGTCTGGTGTCTGACGATGTAGTAGAGATCAAAAAGGTCAGCGAGCAGACGTTAGTAGGAATGTCGCCGGATATCACCAGACATTTTATTGAGCTTCGTGGCATCGGTATCATTGATGTAAAGATGCTGTTTGGTGTAGAGCATGTAAAGGAAACACAGAATATTGATCTTGTGATCAAGCTGGAGGACTGGAACCGGGAGGCTGATTATGACCGTCTGGGGCTGGAAGAACAGTATACCGAGATTTTGGGAAACAAGGTAGTATGTCACAATATTCCGATCCGTCCGGGACGAAATCTGGCAATTATTGTAGAATCCGCTGCAGTAAATCACCGTCAGAAGAAGATGGGCTACAATGCGGCGCAGGAGCTCTATAACCGCGTGACCGGCAACATCCGCAAAAAGGAAGAAGAGTACAAGCGTGAGCAGGAGCAGCAGGAAAAGGAAAACAAGTAGGAGGAGAAACAATGGCACAGCAGTATTTATTTGGCGTAGACTTAGGTGGTACAACCGTAAAGATGGGACTGTTCGAGAAGGACGGAACCTTGCTTGAAAAGTGGGAGATCAAAACCCGCAAAGAGGAGAACGGTTCTTACATATTAGGAGACATTGCAGATTCCATTAAAGCAAAAATGGAAGAAAAGGAATTGGAGAAATCCGATGTGATCGGTGTTGGAATGGGAGTTCCGGGACCAGTGAAAGAGGATGGCACCGTTATGAAATGTGCCAACCTTGGCTGGGGCATTTTCAATGTGGAAGAGGAGCTTAATAAGCTGGTCAATTTAAAAGTACAGGTTGGTAATGATGCCAATGTTGCAGCTCTTGGTGAGATGTGGCAGGGCGGCGGAAAAGGCTATCATGATATGGTTATGGTAACACTGGGTACCGGTGTTGGCGGTGGTATCATCGTAAATGGTAAGATGGTCTATGGTGTGCATGGAGCCGGCGGAGAGATCGGCCACATGAAAGTAGACAATGATGAGACCGATGTATGTGGATGTGGCAAAAAGGGCTGTTTGGAGCAGTATTCTTCTGCTACCGGAATCGTTCGCCTGGCAAAGAAAGCACTGGCGCAGTCTACGGAGCCATCCAAGCTTCGTGATCTTACAGAAGTGACCGCAAAGGATATTTTCGATCTGGCAAGAGATAAGGATGCACTGGCAATGCAGTGCGTAGAAACATTGGGATCTTATCTCGGAACAGCGATCGCAAATATTTCCGCAGTTGTCGATCCGGAAGTGATCGTGATCGGTGGCGGTGTGAGCCGGGCTGGAGATATTCTGATCGATACCGTACGCAGATATTACCGTGAAAATGCGTTCCACGCATGTAGAGATGCCCAGTTTGCTGTTGCTTCTTTAGGAAATGATGCAGGTATTTTCGGTGGAGCAAAACTGATCCTTGATTAGTTGTTTTTTACAAGAGTTTTTGGAATATGTGCAAAAAGTCCAATCCAACTTGCGGATTGGACTTTTTTTAGGCATTTTTGAATATTGAAAGCCTAAACTACATATTGTATCATAGTAGATAGAGTGCGTAGATTCTGTGGTTCACGCCTCTTTCTTAAAAACTTAGGGAGGACAGCCATGAAAGAATTTGTTGATGCGCTAAAACAGGCAGTGGGCGGTCAGGACGTCTTATGTCAGGAACAAATGAAAGAACATACTACTTTCCGTGTAGGAGGTCCGGCACAATACTATGTCAGCGTGACGAAGAAAGAGCAGTTGCAAAAAGGAATTCTCTGTTGCAGAGAGCATCAGGTACCATATGTGGTGCTTGGAAATGGCAGTAATGTATTAGTGTCAGATGCCGGAATTTCCGGTGTTGTATTTCAGATGAGTGCACAGTTTTCTGCTTTGTCCTATGAGGAGAAGCAGGGGCAGGTCCATGTGACGGCTGAGGCAGGAGCACTGCTTGGCAGGATTGGACAGGCCGTCTATCAGGAAGGCTTGACGGGTTTTGAGTGGGCAGCAGGAATTCCGGGTACGATCGGTGGTGCCGTATATATGAATGCGGGTGCGTATGGTGGAGAAATGAAGGATATTGTGACCTCTGTTACGATATTAGATAAAGATCTAACATACAAAACGCTCACGGTACAGGAGCTTGCACTGGGATACCGCCAGAGTGTTCTGATGAAAGAAGAAGCCTATGTGGTATCTGTGACATTTGTCTTACAAAAAGGTGATAAGGCTGCGATCAAGGCAAGGATGGAAGAACTGATGCATAAGCGGTTAGAAAAACAGCCACTCAATTATCCGAGTGCCGGCTCTACCTTCAAACGTCCCGAGGGTTACTTTGCCGGAAAGCTGATCGAAGATGCGGGATTGCGTGGATTCCGGGTAGGAGGAGCGCAGGTATCAGAAAAACATTGTGGATTTGTGATCAATGAAAAAAATGCAACAGCCAAGGATATTTACGATCTGACGAATGAGGTACGTGACATTGTAGAAGATAAGTTTGGTGTAACTTTAGAACGGGAGATTCGACTGCTGGGTGAATTTTAAAACAGTTTGAAATATAGAAAAAGGAGGAAGATGCCATGCGGTTTGTCATTGTGTCCGGTATGTCCGGAGCTGGAAAAAGTACAGCACTGAAGATGTTGGAAGATGCCGGATATTTCTGTGTGGATAATCTTCCTATCCAGTTTATAAAAACCTTTGCCGCAACTGCAAAGGAAAAAGAAACGGAGCAGCAGAATGTTGCCATCGGAGTAGATATCCGAAGCGGAAAAGATTTAGAGCAGCTAGAAGGAATCTTAAGTGAGATCAGGGAATTGAAATATGACTACGAGCTTCTGTATCTGGATGCCAGTGATGAAGTGCTGGTACGTCGCTACAAGGAGACCCGGCGCAGACATCCGCTTGCTCAAAATTCCAGAATTGAAAATGGAATTTTATTAGAACGGGAAAAAACCGCATTTTTGAAGCGGGAGGCTACTTACATATTAGATACCAGCACGATGCTCACAAGAGAACTGAAAATGGAGCTGGATAAAATTTTTGTAGAGGAAGAGAAGTACCGTAACATTTTTATCACGGTACTTTCCTTTGGATTTAAATATGGGATTCCGGCAGACAGTGATCTTGTATTTGACGTACGATTTTTACCGAATCCGTATTACGTGTCAGAGCTTCGGCATTTGACGGGCAACGATGAACCGATCAAACAGTTTGTAACGAAGAGCGGAGAGGCCGATTCCTTTTTGGAAAAGCTGACCGATATGATGGATTTTCTGATTCCGAGATACCAGAAGGAAGGAAAATATCAGCTGGTGATCAGCATTGGATGTACCGGTGGTAAACACCGTTCGGTAGCGATGGCAAATGGTCTTTATCAGGCACTCAAAGAACAGGGCTATAGTGTGAAGATTGAACATCGCGATATTGAAAAGGATGCCATTGTAAAAGGCGAAAGATGAGGTGAGAAGACATGTCATTTTCCCGTGAAGTAAAGGAAGAATTGGCTTCAAGCCTGCCGAAAGCAAGACATTGTCAATTGGCTGAGATCGGTGCGATCCTTAGTATGTGCGGCATCATCAGTCTGTCACAGGAATATGGGGCAGAGATCGAGGTGCGGACAGAGAATTCTGCTGTTGCGAGAAAGTTTCATGCGCTTGTATTCCGTTGCTTTCATGTGCGTCCACAGGTGTTGGTGCGAAGTCATTCCAGCAACCGCCGGGTACATACCTACATTCAGACGATTGCAGATCATGAGGAAGCAGAACGCATTTTAAAGGCGACGAAGCTGATGCGCCACGACGGTGAGATGGACACGTATCTGACGATCATTGATCCGCTTTTGACCAAACGCTCCTGTTGTAAGCGTGCCTTTATCCGTGGCTGCTTTTTGGCGACGGGATCGATCACGGAGCCGGAGAAATCCTATCATTTTGAGATTGTCTGTAACGACGAAACAAAAGCCGGACAGTTAAGACAGATCATGAATTGCTTTGACCTGGAAGCCAAGATCGTAGAACGCAAAAATTATTATGTGGTCTACATCAAGGAGGGAGCTAAGATCGTAGATGCGCTGAATGTGATGGAAGCACATGTGTGCATGATGAAGCTGGAAAATATCCGTATCGTCAAAGAGATGCGAAACAGTGTAAACCGCAGGGTCAACTGTGAGACTGCCAACATTAATAAAACGGTGTCAGCAGCCGTCAAGCAGGTAGAAGACATTTTATATATCAAAGAGCATATGGGATTTTCCAATCTGTCAGACAGTTTGCGGCAGATGGCAGAGCTTCGGTTAAAAGAACCGGATGCACCATTAAAAGATCTGGGAACCATGCTTAATCCACCGGTAGGGAAATCCGGTGTTAACCATAGATTAAGAAAACTAAGTAACATTGCAAATGAGTTAAGGGAACATAACTCGTAGTAAGGAGGATACCATGACAACAAGAAAGATGGAGATTCAGCTTCCAACCGGATTAGAGGCAAGACCGCTGGCTATGCTGGTGCAGGTGGCAAGCCAGTTTGAAAGCAAGATCTACGTGGAATCAGAGGATAAGAAGATCAATGCAAAGAGCATCATGGGAATGATGGGGCTCGGTCTGGCGACGGGGGAAGAAATCCAGATTATGGCCGACGGTGCAGATGAAGAAGCTGCATTGGACAGCATCGAAAAGTACCTGAGTAATAAATAGAAAACAAGTAAAAAAACACTTGATTTTTAGTGCCGTATTCGGTACAATAAAGCAGTCGGTCAAACGACTGCTTTATGCTTCGATAGCTCAGTTGGTAGAGCACTTCACTCGTAATGAAGGGGTCGAGGGTTCAAGTCCCTTTCGAAGCTGGTCTTGAAAAAGCCGCTAATTCTTGTATTTTCAAGGGTTAGCGGCTTTTGTGTTACACTACAAAAATTAGATCTATTGCATATTAAGGAGCCATCATGAAGAAAATCATACTTTTATTACTATTATTCTGCCTGATCGCAATTGGGGGAATCGTATTATATCATTATAATTTTATTCCGCATAAAAAACATACCCAGCAGTCGTTTCACATTTCTACTTATGTAAGTAAAGTGGATAAAGACGAAGATGGCGTGGACGATCAGACGGATCTGTTCCAGTCGGTGCGTGCTTATCTGGATACAAAGCCCAAATACAAGAGCAAGTATTATGCTACGGGTTATCCAGATGATACATATGGAGTATGTACAGATGTGGTTGCATTTGGCATGCGCGGCGCAGGGTATGATATACGAGAATTGATGGATGAGGATATAAAACAGGCACCAGAAGCATACAACATAGAAAATCCGGATAAAAACATTGATTTTAGACGTGTGCCTAATATGGCGGTATACCTGAAAAGGCACGCGATAGCACTGACCAAAGATACCGGTAAAGTAGAGGAATGGCAGGCGGGAGATATTGTAGTATGGAAAAACCACGTAGGTGTGATTTCTGATGTTAGAAATAAAGACGGTATTCCCTTTGTGCTGCACAACGCTTCTCCGGTGCAGCCGGATTATGAGCAGGATATTTTAAAGAGCTGGGGAAAGATCATCGGGCATTATAGGATATCATAAAGCCTTCTGCCATTGCCTGACCTTTTTGTTTGTGATAAAATGAGAAAAGTATTATTTTTCTAATCTAAAAGAAAGGGCAGAGTTTATGAAAGAATATGTAATGGGAAATGGAGCGATTGCATTAGGAGCATTAGCGGCTGGTGTGAATGTTGTAGCTGGTTATCCTGGAACTCCATCTTCTGAGATTATCGAGACGATTTCCAAATATCCGCATGAAGGCGTGCACTTGGAATGGTCGGTCAATGAAAAAGCAGCAATGGAAGTAGCAAGTAGTGCTGCATATAGTGGAGCAAGAACATTGGTAACAATGAAACAGGTTGGACTGAATGTGGCATCTGATCCACTGTTATCCCTTGCTTATGTAGGAGTGAAGGGTGGTATGGTGATCGTATCAGCAGATGATCCCGGACCGATTTCTTCCCAGACAGAGCAGGATACCAGAAGATTTGCTGACTTTTGCAGGATTCCGGTATTTGATCCGGTTTCGGCAGAAGAAGCATATGATATGATCCAGGACGCATTTGCCTATTCAGAAAAATATAAAACACCGGTATTATTTCGGCCAACAACGAGGATCTGTCATGCATATGCATCAATCACGGTGCCGGATCATTATGAGCCGAAAGCATATGATGGATTTCAGAAGGATTCGAAAAAGTGGGTGATCTTTCCAAAACTTTCCTATTTGAATCATGCCAGGATCGAAGACCGTAATGTAGCGATCGGTGATGATTTTTCTGATTGCCGTTACAATACGGTTTCCGGTGATGCAACGAGTGAAAAAGCTATTATTGCTTCCGGTGTAAGCTATGCTTATGCCATGGAAACGCGGAAAGAATATGAAAATGTGCGTTTGATCCGGGTAGGAACAGCTTATCCGTTTCCGGAAGAGTTTATGGGCAGAGCCCTGGATGGAGTGAAAGAGGTACTTTGCTTAGAGGAGTTAAGTCCATACATAGAGGAACAGGTATTAAAACTTGCCGGTAAAAAGCACTTGGATTTAAAAGTCTCCGGAAAGCTTGATCATATGGTACCGGCCAGCGGAGAAAATAATGCCAATCTTGTGGCATTGATCATCCGTCGCTTTTTAGGGTTTTCTGATGTTGCGAACAGTGTGGAAGAAACGGATCAGCCGGCTCTTCCGCTCCGCCCTCCGGTGCTCTGTGCCGGATGTCCACACCGCGCTTCTTTTTATGCCGTAAAGCAGGCAATGAAAGGGAAAAAGAGTTATTTTTGCGGTGATATCGGATGTTATACTTTGGGAAATGCCATGCCGCTTGATATGGTAGATACTTGTCTTTGTATGGGAGCTGGTATTACGATGGCACAGGGATTCCAGTGGGTGGATCCGGATGCATCCTGCTTTTCTTTTATTGGTGATTCAACCTTTTTTGCTTCCGGCATGACCGGAGTGGTAAATGCGGTATACAATGAAGCCAATATTACGGTTTGTATTTTGGATAATTCTACAACTGCCATGACAGGACATCAGCCACATCCGGGAACCGGACGGAACATGATGGGGCATATTGTAGAGAAGGTTAGTATCCAAAAGGTATTGGAAGGCATTGGAGTCAGACATATTGTAACAGTGGATCCGTTAGATCTGGAAGCTTCCATTGCTGCCGTGAAAGAATGTGATGCACTTACCGGTGTAAAAGCGATCATTTTCAAGTCACCATGCGTAGCAATTACAAAACCAACCGGTAGCTGTAAGATCAATGATAAATGTATCAATTGTAAAAAATGTATTCGTGAGATCGGATGCCCGGCAATTACAGTCGTGGATGGGCAGACAACCATAGATCCTGCACTTTGCACCGGATGCTCGTTGTGCACTCAGATTTGTCCGGTGCATGCGATAGGAGGTGAATGCAGTGAATAAAGATATCGTAATATGTGGTGTCGGAGGACAGGGAACAGTGCTGGCATCTAAAATATTAGCATCTGCAGCAATGGAATGTGGGGAGGTTGTACATTCTGCTGAAACGATAGGTATGGCACAGCGTGGAGGTTCCGTAACAAGCCACGTTCGCATTGGAGACCATGCATATTCTCCATTGGTACCACATGGCAGTGCAGATATGATTCTGGCATTTGAGCCGGCAGAAGCGGTTCGAAATCTGGTGTATTTGAAGAAGAACGGACTTGTGATCGTTAATTGTGTTCCAACGAAACCAACAACTGAGGCTCTTCAGGAAACCGGATATGACGGGAAGAAGATGCTTTCTTATTTGAAGAAAAAATGTCGTGTGATCGAAGTAGATGCAGATGAGGTTGCCAATGTGTTTGGCTCTGTTCGATATTTTAATATCATGATACTTGGTGTTGCTGTGGCAACCGGGGAACTTGGTATTGAAAAAGAAGTATTTATGAAGGAGATCGAAAAACGGGTGCCGCCACAGTTTGCTGAAAAGAATAAAGAGGCATTTCTGGCAGGTTATGGGAAAGGAAGTAGAGTATGAAGTTAAATGATACGCAGTTGAAACAGGTTGATCGGCAGGTAAAGCGTCTGCTTCAGTCAGACAATTATTATGGAAAGGTATACCGGGAAGCAGGAATCACCGGGATCACAAGTCAGGAGGAATTTGAACAACTTCCATTTTCCAGTAAGGTGGATCTTAGGAATGCGTATCCACTTGGTATTCAGGCAGTGCCGGATGAAGAGGTCGTGCGGATCCATTCTTCTTCCGGAACAACCGGAAAACCGGTGATCATTCCTTATACTGCAAAAGATGTAGACGATTGGGCAACTATGTTTGCACGATGCTATGAAATGGTAGGAATTACGAACAAAGACCGGATCCAGATCACTCCGGGGTATGGTCTTTGGACGGCAGGAATTGGTTTTCAGGCAGGGTGTGAAAAACTGGGAGCTATGGCAGTTCCAATGGGTCCTGGAAATACAGACAAACAGCTTCAGATGATGATAGATTTAAAAACAACGGTTCTTACAGCAACTTCTTCGTACGCATTACTATTGGCAGAAGAGATCAATAAACGGGGATTGAAGGATCAGATATTTCTGAAAAAGGGAGTATTTGGATCGGAACGCTGGAGTGAAAAAATGCGGGAATATATTCAGCGCGAATTAGGAATCGAGTTATATGATATTTATGGACTGACGGAAATCTATGGCCCTGGTATTGGAATCAGTTGCCAGGCTGCAAATGGAATGCATTACTGGGACGACTATGTTTATATTGAGATCATTGATCCTGTGACAGGGAAGCCGGTTGCGGATGGAGAAGAGGGAGAGATCGTGATTACCACATTGGTTAAAGAAGGTGCTCCTCTGCTTCGTTTCCGCACACATGATATTTCCCGTATTATTCCGGGAGAGTGTTCTTGCGGCAGTCATTATCCGCGGCTGGATACAATTAAAGGACGTAGTGATGATATGTTTAAGGTACATGGGGTAAATATGTTCCCTAGTCAGGTGGAGGAACTTCTTGGCCTGGTTGATGGAGTATCCAGTGAGTATAATATCAATATTGCACATGACGATGAAAAGAACCGCGATGTGATCTTAGTGACGATTGAAGCAGAAGGACGTGTGAATTTTGAACAAACCGGAGCAAAGATCCGCGAACTGTTTAAGTCACGTATGAGTGTGACACCAAAGATCACAGTAGTGCCGATCGGCACTCTGCCACGGACGGAAAAGAAAGCCAAGCGTGTGATCGACCACCGCCAGCAGTAGAAAAAGATTTTTTAGGGAAGAAGGAGAACAGGATGAGTAACGTAAGTGAAGACTGGCGTCAGGTGATGGCAGAAGAATTGGAAAAGCCATATTATAAACAGCTTTCTCATTTTGTATTGCAGGAGTACCACAGTCATACGATCTATCCGCCGATGGATGATATTTACAATGCATTTCAGGAAACGCCGCTTTCTAAAGTTAAGGTACTTCTTTTAGGACAGGATCCATACCATAATGTGAATCAGGCGCATGGTATGAGCTTTTCTGTGCTGCCAAGCCAGACGGAGATTCCTCCTTCTTTGCAGAATATTTATAAAGAACTGCATGATGATCTGGGCTGCTATATTCCGAATAACGGCTACCTGGTCAAATGGGCCAAACAAGGGGTGTTGTTATTAAACACCGTACTCACCGTGCGGGCGCATAGTGCCAATTCCCACCGGGGCCATGGCTGGGAACAGTTTACAGATCGTGTGATCGAGGTTTTAAATGAGCAGGATCGCCCGATCGTTTATCTCCTTTGGGGAAAGCCTGCCCAGAGTAAGAGCAGTATGTTAAATAATCCTAAACAATTGGTTCTTACGGCACCGCATCCAAGCCCGTTATCTGCATATCGTGGCTTTTTTGGATGCCGTCATTTCAGCAAGGCAAATGCTTTTTTACAGGAGCATGGAGTGGAGCCGATCGACTGGCAGATTGAGAATATCCCGACAGATGAGGCATAGATTGACAGAAGGAAAGGGGGCATTTCATGAAGCGAAAACTTACCTTGATCATAAACGGTATGTTTTATGGTGATCCTTATACGAAACGTATGCTTTGGAGTGTGTTTTTCCTCTCTGTATTTACTGTCGGAGCAGTGATCAGCGGACTTGCATTAAGCCAGTGGGTGTGTTATGTGATCGCAGCCGTATTGGCAGCAATCGATCTGTATCTCATTTTTTCCATTCATCTGGATGTGGCAATGACCGGAGATGAGGAAATATTAGAAGAGACGCAGGAAGAAGTACCAGAGAAAGAGGAGCCGAAAAAGGAAGAAAAGCCGGCAGCAGTTTCTTCTGAAAAGAAAGAAACGTCTGTCAAAAAGGCAGAGCCGTTATCCGGTACGGAGCAGAAGATCACATCAGAAAAAGAACTGAAGCAGGTATTTCATAAATACAAGGTAAAGAAAAATCATCGTCCGGTATTGGTCGATGCTTCGAAGATCTATCATATCAAAGAGTGTCCGGCTTATATATGGACGCATCAGGGTCAGCTTCATATGTTGCTGTTGGAGGATGCTCCGAGAAAGGTGACCATACCTCTTTCTAAAACGGGGGTTTTGTTTTATGAAAAGTCAGTTCCTGCGAATCAGAGGGTCGAGTATGATTGTTTAAATGGACCGGGGCTGATCCCGTTTGCATTTTCAGAGTATCGTCCGGTTTATCAGACGACAATCGTGAAAGGTCAGCAAAGAGAAGTAAAAAATCTATATCGGCTGGGAGAGGATCTTTTGTTTACGGCACCATCGGTAAAAGAACTGCTGACGTTATTACAGCCGGAGCTGGTGGTAAATGATGACGTTATGCAGTCGGATGAGTTTAACCAGTATTTTAAACAGATATACAAACAGAAAATATTATTAAATGATGGCGCACAGACGATGAAGCAGTATCAGACAAAGGTAAAAAAGGTACTGACCGGTTTGTCTGAGGCGGCGATCACTCCGGCAGCGTTTCGCATGACGATTTCAGATATGTTGAAATTTGCATTGATCTCGCCGGAGTATGCCAATTATTATACGCAGTTATTTAAACAGCGAAAGGATGCAGGGCAAAAAGAAAAAAGGGACTAGGACCATCCGCCGTCCAGCGTGATGATCTGTCCGGTAAGATAAGAGGAGGCAGTGGAGATGGAATAGACCAGATCGGCTGCCTCTTCTGGTGTTCCAAACCGTCCACAAGGGATTTCCTCTGTGAGTGCCGTCCGTTCTTCCTCTGACAGCCAGGCATTCATAGAGGTATCCATTGCACCGAGGCTGATGGCATTTACACGGATGTTGCTTGGCGCAAGCTCTTTGGCAAGCGCACGGGTGAAGGAATTAACACCGCCCTTTGCAGCCGAATAGGCAACCTCACAGGATGCTCCGATATTTCCCCATACAGAGGAGATGTTGATAATGCAGCCGGACTGTTGTCTTACCATGGCAGGGACAATCTCATGACAGGTGTGGTAGAGGGAAGTTAAGTTCGTGGTAAGCATTTCATTCCACTGAGCCGGTGTCATATCGGTTAATAACCCCAGATAGGAGATTCCCGCATTGTTGATCAGCACATGCACGGTTTCCCATTTTTCTAAAATGGAAGAAATGCAGGTGCGTACCCAGTCATAATCTCCAATATCTCCAGTGAAGCAAAGACATTCACTCCCTTTTTCTTCACAGCATCTGCAAGTATCTTTCAGTGCTTCTTCGTTTGTATGACAAAAAAGTGCGAGCCTTGTGTTTTTATTTGCAAAACGTAAAGCAATTGCTTTTCCAATGCCGCGGCTGGCACCTGTGATCATAATTATCTGTTTCATTCCGGTCACTCCATTTTCTAACGATTCTTATTTTTCTAGTATACCAGATAAAGGCAAATCCTGAAAACAGTTGAAATATCAAGGTAGCTTTGCTATACTCAAACTAGGTATGTAAAATTATACTTTACTTATTAGCGGGATCATTACAGGAGGAAGGAATATGCGAGCAAAGATTTTGAAATTATTGTTGTTAGTGGTATTGCTGGTGGCAACAGGATTTGGATCATACAAAGCAGTGATCGCGATCTGGGGCGAGCCGCAGGTCAAGGAAATGACGGAAAATAAGCAGGGAACCGGTTCTGAGGAGAAGAAAGGTGCCAAAGTGTCTCCGATGCTTGTGACAGCATATTTTTATGACAATTATACCAAAGGTGTGATTGAATATGCGGCGGTGCGTTTTTTCAACACACAGACGAAGGAATGTAATTATATCTTCTTCCCATCAGACAGTAAGATTGACTTAAGTGATGCAGCATATCAGAAGATCCACAGTGCATCCGGAAATGTGAAACAGAATACGAAACTGAAAGATATTGCTACCTGTTTTGCACAGGACAGTGATCGCTACCAGTATACAAAACTGGCACTGGAAGATGCGCTCGGATATCAGATCGATCATTATGAGGCGATCACATCGGATAATGTGATCCGCATTGTCAATCTGATCGATCCGGTGAATTTTGATGTTCCTAAAAAAATGAGTTTTAAGGATGATAGCAACATCAATATCGTGTTAAAGAAGGGTGCGCAGACTTTGCTTGGAGATCAGGTGAAGGGAATGCTGACGAAGGTAGAGTTATATAAGAATGAAGAAGAACGTCTTGCCTGTTCCATGGACTATGTCAAGGCTTATATGAGCAGTGTAGTGTCACTGGGGGACCGTGATAAGATGGGAGAGTATTATCAGAATTATTATTCCTTATTGGAAAGTGATGTTACATTTTCAGATATGCTTCCTTATATGGATTATCTTTATCAGATCAAGCCGTCAAATCTTGTGATGACCGAGGCCAACGGAACGAGAAAGGGCAGCGAGTATCTGATCGACAAAAGCACACTTTCTGGTGTTGTGAAGAAATTCTTAGCTTCCAGTGCAGCAACCACGGAGGAAGTGACCACCGAGGATGTGACTACCGAAGAGACGACGACAGAGAAAACTACGACCGAAGAAGCAACGACAGAGGAAAAGACTACCGAAGAGGCAACGACAGAGGAGAAGGCGACGGAAGAGTCAACCACCGAGGAAAAGAAGGAGAGCAATAGCAAGAAATTAAAGATCGAGATCTACAACAGTACAACGATCAACGGACTTGCTGCCAAATGGCAGAAGCGGTTAGAAGGCGAAGGATATAAGATCGCACAGGTCGAGACGGAACGTAAATATCACTTAAAGACATGCGTGATCTATGTAACAGAAAAGGGACAGGGAGAAGATCTGCTGGAATACTTCCCGGATGCTGAGATCAAGGTAGGTAAGCTGACTAAGGCAGATATCCGTATCGTGCTTGGTACAGATGACAAAACTGTCCGATAAAAAGGAGTTGGAGTAACATGAAAAAGCAAAGCATGATCACACTTGCGCTGCTTGCGGTGCTATTGTTAGTTGGTACCGGATATGCGGCAGGGGCAGCCGGTGCACAGCCAGGTTCCAATGCAGATCCATTGGTATCCAAAAGTTACGTGGACGAACAGGTGGCTTCCATTCAGAAAAAATCAGGATATGAGGCGATTACCTTATCGAAAGGAAAGCAGCTTGTTTGTGCCAAAGGTGCACAGGTCGTGGTAACAGCAGGTGCGGCGAAAGCAACCGGATCACTTTCTGATCTGACAGAAGGAAAAAAAGTCGCAAAAGGCAAGGCAGTAAGCACGGATCATAGTTTCTTAGTGCTGAAAGAGAACACAGGAGTTAAGGCAACAAAATCAGCGACAGTATTTGTGCAGGGACAATATTCGATCAAATAGATCCTTGCCATGTATAAAGAAGACAGAAAACACCACCCTAACAAAAAGGGGTGGTGTTTTTGAATTATATTTATACAGCGGCGGGGGCATGTCTGATGGCAGCGGCGATCACAATGATCTTGGAACCAATGGAGCTGGTCACCGGAGGATTTTCCGGACTTGCGATCCTGATCAAGGAGATCAGCAGCAGATATATTGCAGGACAGGGCATATGGGAAAATGGAATCCCGCTATGGTTGTCCACGATCGTGCTAAATGTTCCGTTATTTTTTCTTGCATATAAAAAGCAGGACAAAGCATTTTTCTTTCGCAGTCTGTTTGGAAATTTGTGTCTTACTGTATTTCTGGCAATTCTGCCGGAAGTGCATGTCATGTCAGAGGATTACCTGTTAAATGCCATTCTTGGCGGTATGCTGGAAGGGTGTGGACTGGGACTGGTGCTGCTTGGAAAGGCATCGACCGGCGGTGTGGATCTTCTGGCAACATTGCTTGCAAAGCGGTTTCCAAACCAGAGCATTTCCCAGCTTGTGCTTTATCTGGACAGTGTGATCGTGTTATTCGGTATTTTGCTGTTTGGTCTGAACCGTGGACTGTATGCACTGGTGGCAGTGTATTGTGTGTCCAAAGCATCCGCACGCGTGGTAGCAGGGCCACAGAAAACATTTGTGATCTATATCATCTCGGACGAGGCAGAACAGATCGCCACGCAGGTGATGAAGCAGTTACACCGGGGGATCACCGGGATCCCGGCAGTGGGACTGTATCGGCAAAAGGAGCACACCATGCTGCTTTGTGCGGCCGGGAAAAAACAGTTGATCGAAGTCAAGGAGATCATAGCAAAATGGGATGCAAATGCCTTTGTCATGGTGATGGATGCCAGAGAAACACTGGGAGAAGGCTTTCAGAGTTTGGGTAATTATACACGATAATTTGGGCAGTATGGACATATTTTTTATAGGAAAAACCCGTCCATATACAATTTTAACAAAAAGTTTAAATTTTATTTGGTGAATAGTAATATTTCAATTCGAGGGTAAATGAGGTAGAATTATTTTAGTTGAAAAACAGCATGAATACATCCTAAGGAGGAAAAAAGGAATGGCTAGTTTAACATTAAAAAACATCTATAAGATTTATCCAAACGGTTTCAACGCTGTTAAGGATTTCAATCTTGACATTGAAGACAAAGAGTTCATCATTTTCGTTGGACCTTCAGGTTGTGGTAAGTCTACCACACTTCGTATGATCGCTGGTCTGGAAGATATCAGCCAGGGAGAGCTTTGGATTGGTGATAAGTTAGTAAATGACGTTGAGCCAAAAGACAGAGATATCGCAATGGTATTCCAGAGTTACGCTTTGTATCCACATATGACAGTTTATGATAACATGGCATTTGGATTAAAACTTCGTAAGACTCCAAAAGAGAAGATCGACAAGTTAGTACATGAGGCAGCTAAGATCCTTGACATTGAGCATTTATTAGACCGTAAGCCAAAGGCTTTATCCGGTGGTCAGAGACAGCGTGTGGCTATGGGACGTGCAATCGTACGTGAGCCTAAAGTATTCTTAATGGATGAGCCACTGTCAAACTTGGATGCTAAATTACGTGTACAGATGCGTATTGAGATTTCTAAGTTACATCAGAGATTACAGACAACGATCATCTACGTAACACATGATCAGACAGAGGCTATGACACTTGGTACCAGAATCGTAGTTATGAAAGATGGTATCATCCAGCAGTGTGATACTCCACAGAACTTATATGACAAACCTCAGAACTTATTCGTAGCAGGATTCATGGGATCACCAGCTATGAACTTCATCGAGGCAAGAGTTGTGAAGAGTGGAGCAGACGTACTGTTAATGTTTGGTTCTCATTCTATCAAGGTTCCAGAGCAGAAAGCTGCAAAACTGATCGAAGGCAACTATGTAGAGAGAGAAGTTATCTTAGGTATTCGTCCTGAGGATATCCATGATGAGCAGTTATTCATTGAGTCATCTCCTGAGTCAGTTATCGATGCTGATATCAAGATCTATGAGATGTTAGGTGCAGAAGTTTACTTATACTTCGCAATTGATCAGTATGATATTACAGCACGAGTTAACTCTCGTACAACTGCTAGACCTGGCGATATCGTTCAGTTAGCATTTGATTTAAGTAAGATTCATATCTTCGATAAAGAGACTGAGAAGGTTATCACAAACTAAGATTGAATCAAATGTGAACATAGCATGAATTTTCAGAGGAAATGCGATTAATTTTGCATTTCCTCTTTTATTTTTGTGCGTTTTGCTATAAAATAGACATATGAGAGTATCAATATATGCAAAATGATATAAATATGCTGTTTTTACAGAAACAGATACAGAAGATATTTGCAAATATAGGAAAAGGAGTGAGGATATGATCTCAAATCAGATTCTTCAGGACACGATTGAAGGAATCAAATCAATTACCCGGATTGATCTATGTGTCATGGATACCGAGGGCAAGGCTCTTGCAAGCACATTTACCGCCGCAGATGAGTACGAGGATGCGGTTCTTGCATTTGTCAATTCGCCGGCGGAGAGTCAGGTGCTTCAGGGATATCAGTTTTTTAAAGTATCAGATGATAATCAGTTGGAATACATCATTCTTGCCAAGGGGGAGACAGACGATGTTTACATGATTGGTAAGATTGCTGCATTTCAGGTGCAGAATCTGCTGGTAGCATACAAGGAGCGTTTTGATAAGGATAACTTTATCAAGAATCTGCTTCTGGATAATCTTCTCCTGGTAGATATTTACAATCGTGCCAAGAAGCTTCACATTGATACCGACGTAAGAAGAGTGGTATTCATCATTGAAACGAAGAATGAAAAAGATACGAACGCATTAGAGACCGTGCGGAGCCTGTTTTCGACTAAGACCAAGGATTTCATTACAGCGGTAGATGAGAAGAACATTATTTTAGTGAAAGAAGTAAAACCGAATGAAACCTATGAAGATATGGCCAAAACGGCAAATGTCATTGTAGATATGTTGAATACCGAGGCAATGACGCAGGTACATGTTGCATATGGAACTGTGGTAAATGAGATTAAGGAAGTATCCCGTTCTTATAAAGAAGCAAAGATGGCACTTGATGTTGGAAAGATTTTTTATGAGAACCGCAATATCATTGCATATAGCAACCTGGGTATTGGACGCCTGATCTATCAGCTTCCGATTCCTTTATGTAAGATGTTTATCAAAGAGATTTTTGATGGACGTTCTCCAGATGAATTTGACGAGGAGACATTGACCACGATCAACAAGTTCTTCGAGAACAGTCTGAATGTATCCGAAACTTCCCGTCAGCTTTATATCCACCGTAATACACTGGTATATCGTCTGGATAAGCTGCAGAAGTCGACCGGACTGGATCTTCGTGTGTTTGAAGATGCAATCACATTTAAGATTGCATTGATGGTAGTAAAATACATGAAGTATATGGAGAACATGGAATACTAAAACGGTTCGTAATTTCATAGCAAACAGGGAGGATATCGTAATGTGCGTGGACATACTATCTGCGTATATTACGATATATCTAAGTAAAGGAGTTTTTTATGATCACACTCAATCAGGTTTCGTTAGTGTATCCGGGGGGGACACGAGCTCTTGATAATATCAGTTTTCAGGTGAATAGGGGAGAATTTGTCTTTGTGGTTGGAAGCAGCGGTTCGGGTAAGACTACGCTGATGAAGCTTTTGTTAAAAGAGCTTACTCCGACAGAGGGGCAGGTGATCGTGATGAATAACGATCTTGCAACGGTCAACCACAAAGGAATTCCGTATATCAGAAGACAGATCGGGACCGTGTTTCAGGATTTCAGACTGCTCCCTGACCGGACGGTTTATGAAAACATTGCGTTTGCGATGCGTGTAGTGGAAGCCTCTACAAAGGATATTAAGATACGGGTACCGGAGCTGTTATCAATGGTGGGACTTGCCAATAAGGAGCGGGCTTATCCACGGGAGCTTTCCGGTGGAGAGCAGCAGAGAGTGGCACTTGCCAGAGCCTTGGCGAACCGTCCGGCTATGATCCTGGCAGATGAACCGACCGGAAACTTAGATCCGGTCAATTCCAATGAGATCATGAAATTATTAGAGCGTATCAATGAACGGGGAACTACTGTGATGGTGGTGACACATAACCGGGACATTGTCAATCAGATGCAGCGGCGCGTCATTACGCTGAAGCATGGTGTGTTGATCAGCGATGAAAAAGGAGGATACCAGTATGAGCATGAAAGCTTTGGCTTATAGTATCAGGCAGGGATTGAAAAGCATTGGCAGAAACCGCATGTTCTCTCTGGCATCTTTAGGTACGATGATCGCCTGTCTGTTTATGCTGGGTGTATTTTTGACTATTCTGATCAATTTTCACCATATTGTGGACAGTGCAGAGTCGACGGTTACCATTTCCGTTTATTTTAAAAAGGATATTACAGCAGAACAGATTGCAGAGATTGGAAAAAATATCAGTGCCAGAAAGGAAGTGGCACAGGCAAAGTACAAATCTGCAGATGAAGCATGGGCAGAATTTTCCAAGGAATATTATGCGGACAATGAGGACCTGGTGGCAAGCTTTGGGGATGACAATCCACTGGGAGATTCCGATTCTTATGTGGTGACGTTAAAGGATATCAAGTATCAGAAAACGATCACAAAATATTTGGAACATATCACCGGAGTACGGTATGTCAACAGTCCGCAGTCAACGATGGACAGTCTTAATAAACTGAACCGGGTTATCAGCATATCTTCTATTACATTGATCCTGATCCTGTTTTTTGTAGCTGTCTTTTTGATCAGTAATACTGTGGTGGTGGGAATTTCCGTCCGGAAAGAGGAGATTGCCATTATGCGTCTGATCGGCGCAACGGATCATTTTATCCGGGGACCATTTATTGTGGAAGGTGTTGTACTGGGAATCAGTGGCGCACTGATCCCACTTGTGTTATTATTTTTACTGTATGAATTATTGTTAAAGATGGCGGAAGGAGAGCTTTCCCAAATGGCATCCTGGCTGACGCTGATGCCATCCGGACAGATCTTTTGCTATCTGATCCCACTTTGCCTTGTGCTGGGACTGGGCATTGGACTTATGGGCAGTATGATTACAGTACGCAAACATTTGCAGGTATAAGGATGTGAGAAAATGACGCAACCGAGTAATCGAAAAAAACGTTATATACTAATGCTGACTGTTGTAGTCCTGGCTCTTTTTGGTGTAATGTTTTACCGCAGCCTTCCGCTTATGGCGAAGGGGGAGGAACAGACAGAGGCAGAGCAGGATGACGACCAGACGGAAACAACGACAGAGTCTGTGGCACAGATCCGCTCCTCCTTGGCAGACTTAAAGGATAGTAAAAAGAGTGCAGAAGTCATTTTGAGTGGATTTGAAGATCTGAAGACCAACGTGATCCGGTATATGGGGGAGCTTGACCAGAAGGTGGCGCAGCTGGAAGATGATCTGATCAATATGGTGAAACAGCAGGAAGGTATTGAGGAGAATTTAAAAAAAGTTCAGCTTGAATTGGAGCAGGATCGTCTGATTGAACAGAAACAGTACAGTTCGATGAAACTTCGCATCCGTTACATGTATGAGCATGGAAACGGCACGTTTCTTGATGCGATGGCAGGTTCTACTTCCTTCGGAGATATGTTGAACCGTTCAACACTGACAAGCCAGATCCAGAAGTATGACAATAAACTGTTGAAACAGTACCGCAGCTCCCTGCAGTCTATTTCAGAAAAAGAGCAGGTGATCTCCACAAAGCAGGAGGAGCTTGCTACGATCACACAGTCACTTCAGACGGAGCGTGATGTGGTGACAAAACTGTTAGAGAGCAAATCCAAGGAGCTTGATGTGTACAATCATAATATCAAGGCAGCATCAAAGCTGATCAAATATTATGAGGACGAGGAAGACAAAAAGGAAGCACAGATCCAGGCAGCGGAGGAAAGCTATGATGACGATGAGATCTTTGATGATCTCCCAAGCACATATTCCGGCGGTAAATTTTTATGGCCGGCACCGGGACATTATCAGATCACATCAAAGTATGGCTACCGTGTGCATCCGCTTACCGGAACGAGAAGACTGCATGCCGGAATTGATATTGCCGTGCCATCCGGATGCGGGATCTATGCAGCGGCAGATGGTGTCGTTGCGGTTTCTACCTACAGCAGCAGTGCAGGTAACTATGTGATGATCAACCATGGTGGCGGTATCAGTACCGTTTACATGCATAATTCCAAGCTGTTGGTATCCGTAGGAGATCAGGTGAAGCGTGGACAGAAGATCGCGCTCAGTGGTTCGACCGGATGGTCGACCGGACCACACTGCCATTTTGGAGTAAGAAAGAATGGAACATATGTCAATCCGATCCCGTATTTGAAGAGTACGAGCAGCAGCGATGAGGCGGATTATAAAGAGTCTGATACACCGGATACGGATTCCGATTCACTTACGAATACTACCACAAACCAGAAAGATGACGAAGCAAATATCAAGCGGGAAGACAGTGATACGTCAGCTTACACGACAGAGGCAGATGACGTAGGTGATAAGGGTAAAAAGAGTAGTGATCTGAAGGATGATAGTGATCCGGACAGTGAATAAAAAAGAATGTAATAACATAAAGTAAACTAAGGAAAGCAGGGTGAAACAGATGAAACAGTTTTTGAAGCAGCATGGCAAAAATATATTATGTATCATTTGTGTAATGATGGTTGTTTTGTCATTCAGTGCCGGATGTTCATTTGGAAACAAAACCGCAACAGAGCGGATTGAAGATAAGGCTGACAAGATCAATGATCTGATCAAGACATATTATCTGAATGACGTCGATGAGGAAAATGTCGAAGAAAATATTTACAAGGGTATTTTAAACGGACTGGATGATCCGTATTCCGTATATTATACGAAAGAGGAGTATGACAAGCTGCAGGAAGAGACTTCCGGAAGCTATGTGGGAATTGGTGTTTCGGTGCGTGCCGATACTTCAACCGGATATGTTAAAGTCGTAAAAGCATTTGAAAATGGTCCTGCTTACAAAGCAGGAGTGCGGGCAGATGATTATATCACTGCCGTCGAAGGAACAGATATCAAGGACATGGATCTGGATAATGTCGTAGCAAAGATCCGTGGTGAAGAGGGAAGCAAAGTAAAGGTAACCTTCCAAAGACCGTCTGACGGAAAGGAATATACATTTGAAATCGAACGCCGCAGTGTGGATGTGCCAACGATCACATCAGAAATGTTGAAAAATAAGATTGGATATATCCAGATCTCAGAGTTTGATCTTGTTACGGCAGATCAATATAAAAAGGCATTAAATGATCTTGAGCAGCAGGGGATGAAAGGTTTGATCATTGACCTGCGTGATAATCCGGGCGGTGTGTTAGGAACCGTAGTTGATATGCTTGACAACATGCTGCCAAAGGGAACGATCGTTTATACAAAGGATAAAAATGGAAAGGGAGAAACGTACAGTTCTTCCGGTGATCATGAATTTAAACTTCCGCTGGTAGTGCTGGTCAATGGAAATAGTGCCAGTGCTTCTGAGATTTTTACAGGTGCCGTAAAAGATTACGGTATCGGAACGATCGTTGGAACCACTACCTTTGGAAAGGGTATCGTACAGAAGGTATTTTCGTTAAATGATGGTTCGGCAGTAAAGCTTACCATTTCCAAATACTTTACTCCAAACGGTACGTGTATCCATGGAAAAGGAATTGCTCCGGACGTGGAGATCGAATACGATGCTTCAAAACAGACGGGAGAAGTATACAACAAGGATCAGGATAACCAGTTGCAAAAAGCAATTGAAGTGATCAAAGGGAAAATGGAATAATATACAAGAACGTATATTCGAAAATTCGTTGAGTTTTTCAAAACGCTATGCTATAATCAAAGAACAGGTGGTCTCGCCTGTTCTTTATTTTGTTTTATATGAGGATAATAAGATGGATCATTTTGAATTAGTATCAGAATACCAGCCGACCGGAGATCAGCCGCAGGCGATCAGGAAGCTGGTAGATGGATTTAAAAAAGGAAATCAGTTTGAAACGCTGCTTGGTGTGACAGGATCGGGTAAGACCTTTACGATGGCGAATGTGATCGCTGCTCTCAATAAACCAACGATCATTCTGGCACATAACAAAACACTTGCTGCACAGCTTTACAGTGAGTTTAAAGAATTTTTTCCCAACAATGCAGTCGAGTATTTTGTTTCCTATTACGATTATTATCAGCCGGAGGCATATGTGCCTTCCACAGACACCTATATTGAGAAGGATTCTTCGATCAATGATGAGATCGATAAACTCCGCCATTCCGCTACGGCGGCACTGATCGAGCGCAGGGATGTGATCATCATCTCCAGTGTTTCCTGTATCTATGGTATTGGTAATCCGGAAGATTACCGCCACATGATGCTTTCCCTTCGCCCCGGTATGGAAAAGGACCGGGATGAAGTTATTCATCAGTTGATCGATATTCAATATACCAGAAATGATATGGATTTTCAGCGTGGTACTTTCCGGGTACGCGGGGATGTATTAGAGATTGTTCCGGTTTCTACTTTTGAAGACGGTATCCGGGTAGAGTTTTTCGGAGACGAGATCGACCGGATCACAGAGTTTGACATTCTGACCGGAGAGATCAAGCGTGTGATGAACTTTGTTGCCATTTTCCCGGCATCACATTATGTTGTGGCACCGGAACGTATGGAAGCGGCTCTTTCGGAAATGGAACGGGAAATGAAAGAGCGGGTGGCTTATTTTAAGGAGAATGATAAACTGATCGAGGCGCAGCGAATCGCGGAGCGCACGAATTTTGATATCGAAATGCTGCGGGAAACCGGTTTTTGTTCCGGTATTGAGAACTACAGCCGTATCTTTGCAGGAAAGGCACCCGGTGCAACACCGAGTACACTGCTCGACTTCTTTGATGATTATCTAATGATCGTTGATGAATCGCATATTACGATTCCGCAGGTGAGGGGAATGTACGCAGGAGACCAGGCGAGAAAGACCTCGCTGGTTGATTTTGGATTCCGCCTGCCATCTGCCAAGGATAACCGTCCTTTGAATTTTGAGGAATTTGAGGATAAGATTGACCAGATGCTGTTTGTATCGGCGACACCGAATGTATATGAGGGTGAGCATGAAATGCTGCGTGCAGAACAGATCATTCGTCCGACCGGATTGCTTGATCCGAAAGTGGAGGTGCGACCGGTACAGGGACAGATCGATGATCTGCTGCAGGAGATCAACCGCGAGACTTCACATGGAAACAAGGTGCTTGTTACGACACTGACAAAACGAATGGCGGAGGATCTGACCGATTATTTAAAGGAAATGGATGTGAAGGTGAAATATCTTCATTCGGATATTGATACGTTAGAGCGTGTGGAGATCGTAAGAGATCTGCGGCTTGGAGTTTTTGATGTGCTGGTGGGAATCAACCTGCTCAGAGAGGGACTTGATATTCCGGAGATCACACTGGTTGCGATCCTGGACGCTGACAAGGAGGGCTTTTTACGTTCGGAGACTTCTCTGGTGCAGACGATTGGACGTGCTGCCAGAAACAGTGAAGGCCATGTGATCATGTATGCTGATACGATCACAGACTCCATGCAGGCTGCAATTTCGGAAACTAACCGGAGGAGAGCCATTCAGGAGGCTTACAATGAGGAGCATCATATTACTCCGACAACGATCAAAAAGGAGGTTCGTGATCTGATCTCTGTGACTGCAGAGGATCATAAGAGTGCGAAACCGGATCTCAAAAAGGATCTGGAATCAATGTCGGAGAAGGAACTTACGGTACTGGCAAAGAAACTGACAAAACAGATGCAGCAGGCAGCCACAGAACTCAATTTCGAGCTGGCCGCAGAACTTCGTGATGAATTAAAGAAAGTAAAAGAAGAGTTAAGGGACTTGGATAAGTAGGAGTGAACCACAATGAGTAAAGCACAGGACACGGTTGTTAAAAATATGATAAATGCGAAAAATATGATCCGGATCCGCGGAGCAAAGGAGCATAATTTAAAGAATATAGACATTGATATACCAAGAGACCAGTTTGTCGTACTGACCGGATTATCCGGTTCAGGAAAATCTTCTCTGGCATTTGATACGATCTATGCAGAGGGACAACGTCGCTATATGGAATCCCTGTCTTCTTATGCCCGGCAGTTTTTAGGACAGATGGAGAAACCGGATGTGGAAAAAATTGAGGGCTTGAGTCCGGCAATCAGTATTGACCAGAAATCAACCAACCGAAATCCGCGTTCTACGGTAGGAACAGTGACGGAGATCTATGATTATTTTCGTCTGCTTTACGCGAGGATCGGTATCCCACACTGTCCAAAATGTGGAAAGGTGATCGAGCGGCAGACAGTAGACCAGATGGTAGATGTGATCTGTAATCTTCCGGAAGGAACGAAATTTCAGCTCCTTGCTCCGGTTGTACGGGGAAGAAAGGGACGGCATGAGAAGGTATTCTCCCAGGCGAAAAAGAGTGGTTTTGTGCGCGTCAATGTGGATGGTTCCATGTACGATCTGTCGGAAGAGATCACATTGGATAAGAACAAAAAGCATACAATCGAGATTGTTGTAGACCGATTGAAGGTGAAAGAAGGGATAGAGAAGCGTCTGGCTGATTCGATCGAAACAGTGTTAAAGCTTTCGGAAGGACTGCTTGTTGTAGATGTGATCGGAGGAGAGCGGATGCAGATGAGCGACAGCTTTTCCTGTCCGGACTGCGGAATCAGCATTGATGAGATCGAGCCGCGCAGCTTTTCCTTCAATAACCCATTTGGTGCGTGTCCACTTTGTACCGGACTTGGTTACGTGATGGAATTTGATTTAGAGCTCATGATCCCGGATGAAAGCCTCAGTATCGATGAGGGGGCGATCGTTGTGACGGGATGGGCTTCCTGTACCAATCCCAAAAGTTTTACAAGAGCGGTGCTAAATGCTCTTTCTGAGCGGTATCAGTTTTCTCTCTCTACTCCATTTCAGGATTATCCGGAGGAGATCCGCAACATTATTTTATA
Source organism: uncultured Lachnospiraceae bacterium (assembly GCA_934317845.1). Taxonomy (GTDB): domain Bacteria; phylum Bacillota; class Clostridia; order Lachnospirales; family Lachnospiraceae; genus NC2004. Next base: position 10,369 of record CAKRES010000019.1, on the reverse strand, counting down.
TGGAACCAATGGAGAAGAGGTCAAGGTGCATTACAAAGGGCAGCGCGGTGAGGGCGTTTATGATGTTGCCTTTGAAGGACTGCTCCGCAACGTGCAGCGGCGTTATCGTGAGGTATCTTCGGAAACGATGAAAGCCGAATATGAAAGTTTCATGACGATCACGCCTTGTGAATCCTGTCATGGAAAACGTCTGAAACCGGAATCCTTAGCTGTAACGATCGGTGACAAAAATATTTCGGATGTGACGGAGCTGTCGATCGATGATCTGTATCTGTTTATGGAATCCCTGATGTTGACGGACCGGCAGAAGCTGATCGGGGCGCAAGTGTTAAAGGAGATCCGGGCACGTCTTGGCTTCTTACGCGAAGTAGGACTCAACTATCTGACGCTGGCACGTAATACCGGAAGTCTGTCCGGTGGAGAGGCGCAGCGTATCCGTCTGGCGACACAGATTGGATCCGGTCTGGTGGGCGTTGCATATATTTTAGATGAGCCGAGTATCGGACTGCATCAGCGCGACAATGACAAGCTGATCCATGCCCTAAAGAATTTAAGAGACCTTGGAAATACCCTGATCGTGGTAGAGCATGATGAAGATACGATGTATGCCGCCGATTATATTGTGGATATCGGTCCCGGAGCCGGTGAGCATGGTGGAGAAGTAATCGCTACCGGAACAGCGCAGGAGATCATGGACAATCCAAATTCCATTACCGGAGATTACTTAAGTGGACGCAAGTATATTCCGATTCCGAAAGAGCGTAAAAAGCCAACGGGATGGCTGACCGTCAAGGGTGCGGCACAGAACAATCTGAAGAACATTGATGTGAAGATCCCACTTGGTGTGATGACCTGTGTCACGGGAGTATCCGGTTCCGGAAAGAGTTCGCTGGTAAATGAGATCCTTTATAAGAGTCTGGCAAAGAAACTCAACCGGGCGCATATGAAAGCCGGAAAGCATAAGAAAATATTAGGAATCGAACAGTTGGACAAGATCATTGCGATCGATCAATCTCCGATCGGACGCAGTCCCCGTTCCAACCCTGCTACTTATACCGGCGTGTTTGATCAGATCAGAGATCTGTTTGCAGCCACAAAGGATGCAAAGGCAATGGGGTACAAAAAGGGACGGTTCAGTTTTAATGTGAGTGGGGGACGCTGCGAGGCATGTCGTGGAGATGGAATCATCAAGATCGAGATGCATTTTCTTCCGGATATCTATGTGCCATGCGAGGTATGTGGTGGAAAGCGTTATAACAGAGAGACGCTGGAAGTCAAATACAAGGGAAAATCCATTTACGATGTGCTGGATATGACGGTAGAAGAAGCCTGTGAGTTCTTTGCTTCTGTTCCATCCATTTCCCGAAAGATCGAGACATTAAGAGATGTGGGACTGTCTTATATCAAACTGGGACAGCCATCTACGACGCTGTCTGGTGGAGAAGCACAGCGTGTCAAGCTGGCAACGGAACTTTCCAGAAGAAGCACGGGAAAGACCATTTATATTTTGGATGAGCCGACAACAGGACTGCATTTTGCCGATGTGCATAAGCTGGTGGATATTTTACAAAGACTGCGGGAAGGTGGTAATACAGTCGTTGTCATTGAGCATAACTTGGAAGTGATCAAGACGGCAGACTATATTGTGGATATGGGACCAGAAGGTGGAGCCGGAGGCGGAACGGTTGTGGCAAGTGGAACACCGGAAGAGATCGCAGACGTTTCCGAATCTTTTACAGGACAATATTTAAAACCATTGCTTGAAAAAGGCAAGCATGAATAGCGGGAAAAAATGCCACTTATGTAAATTTCTTGTGAAATTTTATTTTAAAATTGTTGCAAATGTGCTAGTATAAAAGGGATTATTTTCACAAGGCAAAGTTAGATTGTGGAGGTTTTTCCTATGAAGAAAAAGATGTTATTTATATACAATGCCAATGCCGGCAAAGGTAAGATCAAAACATCGCTTTCCGATGTAATAGAAGAGCTGTGTCGTGCAGGATATGACATTACGATTTATGCAACGCAGGCTCCAAAAGAGGCAACACAGATGGTGTTGGAGCGGGGAGAAGACTATGATGTGATCCTCTGCTCTGGTGGAGATGGTACGATCAATGAAGTGCTTGGCGGGATTATGCGGCTTACGAATAAGCCGGCGTGCGGCTATCTGCCAATGGGAACGGTCAATGATTTTGCAACGAGTTTAAAGCTTCCAAAAGAACCGCTTTCAGCAGCACAGATTGTAACAGCGGGAAATCTATATTCGTGTGATATTGGTTCCTTTAATGACCGCTTCTTTAATTATATTGCCGGGTTTGGTGCATTTACGGAAGTAGCGTATGAAACTCCTCAGGAGTTGAAAAATGCGATGGGACGTATGGCGTACTTTATTGATGCCGTGAAGCGCATCAAAGATCTCAGAGGTTTTGAAATGACAGTGGAGCGTGACGACGGACGGATCGTAGAAGGCAACTACATCTTTGGAATGGTATGTAATTCCAAATCGATCGGCGGCTTTAAGCTGGAGAGTGAAACAAACAAGATGACGCTGGATGATGGGCTGTTTGAAGTAGCATTGATCCATGCTCCATCTAATCCACTGGAATTAGAGCAGATCGCACAGGCACTTTTAAATCGTAATCCGGATACGCCGTTTATTGATGCCATGCATGTAAAGAGTATACATTTTCACTCCAAAGAGCCGGTGCGCTGGACACTGGACGGTGAGGATGGCGGATTCCATACCGAAGTAGACATTTCCTGTAATGAGCGGGCGGTTCAGATCTTTAGTCCAAAGAAGAACCATAAGCACCGTATTGGAACAAGAAAAGTGAAAGAATAAAAAAGAAGCAGTGCGGCTTTAAAAAATAAAGTAGAAAAATATAATGTAGCCGTGCGATAGTAAAACATATATAATATTAAAACATAATGCAGCTTCCGTGTTAGTGTAATTCTAATACAGAGGCTGCATTGTTTTAATTAATTTGCCAGTGTTAAGCTTAAATCATATAGTCAAGCACGGAAACACGGGATTCAATGCCGGTCTTTTCGCGGATGATCTCAGCAAGCTTTGGAGCATCAGTAACCCCTTCTGCAACGACAACCAGGTAGCTGTCACGGCCGTCTTCGTGGCTTCATATCCTAACATTTTTTTGCTTCCCTTTCAAGAAAGGCAAATAAGAGGACGATTCCCATGAACATGTTCTTGTGAAACAAGGCAAAATAGGGTATGATGTAGGGAGAGCAAAAACAGATATTAAATATTTGGTCAATGCACGAAAATAAGATAAAAATGTCTGAGACAGACAGAGTTGTGATAGAAGGAGGAGACATTGTGAACAAGGAACTTGTTATTGTATTGGACTTTGGTGGTCAGTACAACCAGTTAGTGGCGCGGCGTGTCAGAGAATGCAACGTTTACTGTGAGATTTATTCATACCGCATTGGGATTGAGAAGATTAAGGAAATGAATCCGAAGGGAATCATTTTAACAGGTGGACCGAACAGCTGTTATGAAGATGGGGCACCGACATTTTCCAAAGAGTTGTTTGAGCTGGGAATTCCCGTGCTGGGACTGTGCTATGGTGCGCAGTTGATGCAGCATGTGCTGGGCGGTACGGTTGAGAAAGCACCGGTCAGAGAGTATGGAAAAACAGATGTGGTCGTAGATCCGACCTCGCCATTGTTTGCCCAGGTGAGCAAAGAGACCGTCTGCTGGATGAGCCACTTTGATTATATTAAAGAGACAGCACCGGGATTTTCTATTTGTGCGCATACGGCAGATTGCCCGGTGGCAGCAGCCGAGAACCGGGAGAAGAATCTGTATGCGATCCAGTTCCATCCGGAGGTATTGCATACCGTAGAGGGAAGCAAAATGCTCAAAAATTTTGTCCGTGGTGTGTGTGGATGTGCCGGGGACTGGAGAATGGATTCCTTTGTGGAGGAGCAGATCAAAGCCATCCGGGAAAAGGTCGGAGATGGAAAAGTATTGCTGGCATTATCCGGCGGTGTGGATAGTTCGGTACTGGCAGCACTTCTGGCAAAAGCCATTGGTAAACAGTTGACCTGCGTTTTTGTAGATCACGGACTGCTGCGTAAAAATGAAGGCGATGAAGTAGAAGGCGTCTTTGGACCGGACGGTGACTTTGATGTAAACTTTATCCGGGTAAATGCACAGGAACGTTACTATGCTAAATTAAAAGGAGCAACCGAACCGGAAGCCAAACGTAAGATTATCGGAGAAGAATTTATCCGTGTGTTTGAAGAAGAAGCGAAAAAGATCGGAGCAGTGGATTTCCTTGCACAGGGAACCATTTATCCGGATGTTGTGGAATCCGGACTGGGAGGAGAATCTGCCGTCATCAAGTCTCATCATAACGTAGGTGGACTGCCGGAGAAGGTAGACTTTAAAGATCTGATCGAGCCATTGCGCAACCTGTTCAAAGATGAGGTGCGAAAAGTAGGATTAGAGCTTGGATTGCCGGAATATCTTGTGTTCCGTCAGCCATTTCCGGGACCGGGACTTGGAATCCGTATCATCGGAGAAGTCAGTGCAGAAAAAGTGCGTATCGTACAGGATGCAGATTATATTTACAGAAGCGAAGTCGATGCAGCTGCAAAGAAATATAAGGAAGAACATGGGGAAGAAGCACCATGGATGCCAAATCAGTATTTTGCAGCACTTACCAATATGCGAAGTGTTGGTGTTATGGGGGATGAGAGAACCTATGACTATGCCGTCGCATTACGCGCAGTGAAGACGATTGATTTCATGACAGCAGAGAGCGCGCAGATTCCGTGGGAGGTATTACAGACGGTGATGAACCGTATTATCAATGAGGTCAGAGGAGTGAACCGATGCTTCTATGATCTGACGAGTAAACCGCCAGGAACGATAGAGTTTGAGTAGTATCCGTAAGTCTGGGAAGCCTTATAAACAGGGCGTTCCCGGATTTTTTCTTTTTCTCTGCTACTAATTTGCTACTAAACACATTTTATTGTGCTGTCGTCAGGATAATCACCAACTTGTTAAAATATGGTGGATTATGTACATTCATATCTGTTAAATAATATGACGGATTGGCATTGGGATAATCTTTCCGGATGTTTCTTCCGTATTGGTGGTTTGAAGTCCATTCGTCTGCATTGTGGATTTCGGATTAAGGAGATCACAATCCGTGAACCATTTTATAAGTGCGAAGAGATATTCCATATGGATCGGGGATTTATCAAGTGTCATCGCAGCTATATCGTAAATCTAATGTTAGTAGAACAATTTACTAAAAGCGAAGTAACTCTTCAAAACGGCATGGTCATCCCAATTTCGCGAAATAACTATGCTACCTTCAAGGAAGTTTATTTCCGATATATGTTTTAAAAATAGCAGTTGTATTTCCCAATTATGGTGTTAAAATAGATAATTGCAATATTGAAATTGTTAATTACTCCCTGTACATTATATGAGGAAAACAAATCGGAGTTCAGCGTTACATATGGAGGTCGAAATTAGATGAGTAAAGATGTCACGAAAGATATGACAACAGGTAAGCCAATGCTTTTGATCCTGCAGTTTGCATTTCCTTTGTTGATCGGCAACTTTTTTCAGCAAATGTATAATGTTGCTGATGCGGCGATCGTTGGACGATTCCTTGGGCCGAAAGCGCTAGCTGCAGTCGGTGCCTCCTCTAGTGTCCAATTTTTGGTGCTTGGATTTTGCATCGGCATCTGTTGTGGATTTGGAATTCCTATCGCTCAACGCTTTGGCGGCAAGGATTACAGATCCATGCGCGCCTATATCTGGCACAGCATTTTTATCACGATTGCTGCCGCCGTCCTGCTGACAACGATCTGCGCCCTGCTTTGCCCTGCTATTTTACATATTTTAACCACACCAGCCAACATCTATAAAGATGCCTATATTTACTTGTTAATTATTTTCCTGGGCATCCCTTGTACTTTACTGTACAATCTGCTTTCGAGCATACTTCGTGCCGTTGGCGACAGCAAAACACCTTTTTTGTTTTTGGTGTTTTCCACCATACTAAATATTATCTTGGATCTGGTCTGCATCGTTGTCTTTCACTGGGGCTGTGCCGGTGCTGCAATTGCAACGATCACCGCTCAGGGGATCAGCGGGCTGCTTTGTCTCGTGTTTATACTAAAGAAGGTACCGATACTGCATCCAACTGCAGAGGATCGCGCTTTTCGCCCACAGATGGTATCGCATCTGCTTATCATGGCGGTCCCTATGGGACTGCAATATTCCATTACAGCGATAGGCAGTATGGTCATGCAGTCCGCCAACAACGGACTGGGTGACGTCTATATTACCGGATTCACCGCAGCTATGCGTATTAAGCAGTTTGCCATGTGTCCATTTGATGCAATCGCAACCGGTGTATCCACCTTTTGCGGACAAAATCTTGGTGCCGGGAAGACGGATCGTATTAAGAAAGGAATCTTGCAGGGCGTCTTCGTCGGCATGGCATATGGCCTTATAGCAGGCATTGTACTTATCTTCTTTGGCCGTACATTGACACTGCTGTTCGTGAAGCCATCCGCTACTGCGGTGCTTGATGCTTCTGCCAAATATCTGCGCTGCCTCGGATTCTTCTATTGGTCACTCGGCATCTTAAACACCTGCCGCATGACCACACAGGGTCTTGGCTATTCCGGCAGAGCTATCTTCTCGGGCGCCGTCGAAATGGCGGCACGCTGTTTCGTCAGTCTGGCATTGGTTCCTATTTTTCACTTCGATGCGATCTGCTTTGCCGATCAAAGTGCTTGGATCACTGCTACGCTCTACATCGTACCGACTTGTTTGCTTGTTGTGCGCTCAATTGAAAAAAAGAAAGGAATATAAATGATTATGAGAAAAAACAACTGGAAAAGGACTGCAATAGTGGCACTTCTAAGCATCTCTATGGTGCTTCCTACCACCAGTGGATCAGTGGCAGCTGCTTTTGCTGTAACGCCTAAGGATGTCACTACTCACAAAACAACCGCAACTGAACCAACCGCTACGCCTGATTCCAAGGCAACACCGCCAATATTAGAAACAGATGTGGCGAGCGCATCCAACGGATGTACGATGCTTGGTATCTATGGTTCTTATTATAGTCAGGCGCAAGAAGCTCTCAACATGCTGAATGAAATTCGTAAGGAAGCCTGTCAAGCCGGCAATGTACCGGATCCGCGCGATCCCAGCCGTATGCTGACATCCGATGATTATAAACCGTTAAAATGGTCGAGAGACCTAGAAAGCATCGCTCGCATTCGTGCGGCAGAGGCTGGCATTTCGTTTCAGTTCATGGCATCCGGACATGAGCGTCCCAGCGATAAAGATACTTTTTCCCTATCTTTTCATGGTGTATCTTCCAATTGTGAAGATCTCGCTTACTGTTGGGAAAAAAGCATGACCGAAGGTGTCATTCTGTGGAAATCTGAACAAAAAGACTGGGTCAATCAAAATCCGGCCAATGAAACCGGTCATTATAGAAGTATGATCAATCCAAAATACAACTATGTCGGATTGGGCGATTTCTATTCCGAAGCAGCACCTTATCCGAATACCGTTGCCGGTGAATTTTCTATGAGCACCGGTCTGAACGAAACCATGCAGGATGTGCAGACCGATGTTATACAAAAAGTTGAGATCTCCAACAAATATATCAAAGAGAATTTCTTAGACGGCACAGATACGATAAACACGGAGCAGACTTCCAGCTTAACCGCAAAAGTACGTTTGGAACGCACTCGCAGCAATGGCAATATGTCCACCCGCGAGATCTGGTCCGTCCAGCCTCTAACCTATTCCTCTTCCGACCGTACGATCGCTACGGTAGATAACAATGGAAACGTTACAGGTCTTACCGATGGAGATGTCACCATTACAGCAAAAGCAGATAACACAATATTTGCGACCAAAACAGTACATATCTCTTGTGCACATACGCGTAAAGAGACCGGTTATACACCGGCAACCTGTACAAAAAATGGGTCACGTACATATCACTGTGACACCTGTAATAAAGATTTTGAGGAAATTATCCCCAAAACACCACATAACTATGTATATGGAGAGATCGATGCCAATGGCAAGAGCACGGGTATCTGCTCCGACTGTCACAATACGATCTACATCGCTCCGCCAACCTCATTCGATATTTATTGGCGCAATAGTACCTCCACCACAAGTTCCTATGATTCTTCCATGCCGGCCAGCAACCCAATCGGCTCCACCATTTATGCATGGGCGCAAAATATCAACGGCGATAGCGATTATCAGGAGCTCCGTATTGAATCCTCAGATCCGTCTGTCGTTTCCACGCCTGGTATCATATCCGATAAGACCTACTTAAATCCGCTTAATGTATTAGCTGCAGGCATTACACAAATCACTGTGTATCCAACCTATAACCCTGCCCTAAAGAAAACCTATACTCTTCGTATCGGTGAAATCGGTAGTGTTGACATTGCACAGGCCGAAATCACTCTGTCCGAAAAGTCGTACATCTATACCGGCAATCCACAGAAACCAAAAGTCACTGTGACCATGCATGGTACTACCCTGACCGAAAATAAGGACTACACGATCCGTTATGAAAACAACACCGCCGTCGGTACAGCAACTGTCAGGGTAACGGGAGCCGGTCTGTTTTGTGGACAGACAGCAATTCCGTATACGATTCAATCTTCTGCCGCCAAACCACATACACATGTGACTGTAATCGATGAAGCAGTTCCGGCAACCTGTACCACTCCGGGACTTACCGAAGGATCTCACTGCTCTGAATGCGGCTTGGTATTCACGCCGCAGCAGGTTGTAAATGCACTCGGACACCAATATAAAGATGGGGAATGTACCGTATGTGGCTACCAGCGTTATGTAAATAAAGATCATTTACGTTTCACTCCGGAAGAAAGTGTGGATGGCACAAAATTCGCCTCCGTCTCTGTCGTTCCAAACGATATACTGACCGGAGATATCCGTGTTCCATCTACCATAACGATCAACGACATCTCATATCCGGTACGTGTCGTCACCAAAAAAGCATTTGCCGGACAAACGAACGTAACAAGCATTACCCTTCCACAAACGATCACCCGCATTGATTCGGAAGCATTTGCTGACTGCAGCAAATTAAGCAAAATGTATTTTCAGTCCGATAACGCACCGACCACTGCAAGTGACGCTTGGAAAAATGTCGTCAGTGAAACCAATACTTTAGACTTTTATTGTCCAAAGTATGGCGTCGGATATAATAATCTGGCAGAAAATGCCGGTGCTACCACACACTATGATGATGCGATTCCAAATCATGTACATACTATGATATTTCATGATACGGTTGCCGCGACCTGCACGGAAGCCGGTTCCGCCAGCTATTATACCTGCAGCGAATGTTGTAAGGTCTTTTGGGATGCTGACGGCAAACAGGAAATCGACATAAGCGAGACATATTTAAGACCACTTGGACACGATTGGGCAACTAACTTCACCATTGACATCCCGGCAACCAAAACATCTACCGGAGAAATGTCACTGCATTGTAAACGCTGTAATGAACGTTCACGTATTACGGAAATACCAAAACTGACAGACAATAACGACTCCGATGATCCGGACTTTGACCTTCCTAACCAAAATAACAATAATCCCGGGAATGGACAATCTGTCAACAAAAACAATACCGCCGCTCCAAAAGTCGGCACTGTATTTACCGTCAAAGGACTGCGTTACCGCATTGCAAACCGCAATGTGCGCACAAGCACTTGCACTGTAACCTGTCTCGGATATGACAAGAAATATCTAAAAAACAAGAAAAGGGGATCTGTTACATTATCCATTCCAGCTAAAATAGCTTACGGCAAATATAGCTGTATGGTTACTGCCATTGGCAATAAAGCATTTTATGGCTGCAAAGCACTCAAGCGTGTTTCGACCGGAAGTAATGTGCTATCCATCGGAAGTAAAGCATTCTCCGGTTGCAAATCACTTAAGAAAGTAACCATTTTGAAAAAGACAAAGGAAATCGGAGCCTCTGCTTTTGCGAAATGTAGCAGTCTGCGCACCATAACCATTAAGACGACGTCTCTAACGAAAAAGTCTATCGGTAAAAAAGCATTTCATGGCATTGCAAAAAAAGCGAAATTTAAGCTGCCATCCAGCAAGAAAAGGCTGTACAAAAAATGGGTCAAAAAATAAACAGGCCGCTGACGATATTTAGGAAGCATTAAAGGATCTTCTGTCCGGAACGATTCAAGATATGCTTGAAACAGAAATGGATAGTCATCTTGGAAGCACAGCAATACTGAAAATTATAAGTTCAGCTGGAACAAAAAGTATGTTATGTACTGGAGAATTCCG
>CAKRES010000018.1 GCA_934317845.1 uncultured Lachnospiraceae bacterium | reverse complement strand
TCGAGGGCTTGTCTTCAAAAGTAAGTGAAAGAAAAAGCGTAAAAAAGTCTTGACTGTGTGCAGTTTTTAGTGTATAATTCAAATACATGATTTGGCCTGGTGGCTCAGCTGGTTAGAGCGCCGCCCTGTCACGGCGGAGGTCGTGGGTTCGAACCCCATCCGGGTCGTTTCTAATATTACAATTTCATATAATATTAGTTAATATGGAATCTTAGCTCAGCTGGGAGAGCATCTGCCTTACAAGCAGAGGGTCACAGGTTCGAGCCCTGTAGGTTCCATATTGTGCCGATATGGCTCAATTGGCAGAGCAGCTGATTTGTAATCAGCAGGTTAACGGTTCAAGTCCGTTTATCGGCTTAGTTCTATTCTATAGAACGAAATGGATGGATTCCCGAGTGGCCAAAGGGGACAGACTGTAAATCTGCTGCAATTTGCTTCGGTGGTTCGAATCCACCTCCATCCATTTTATATTCATAAGATGGAATTTTTTTTGTTTTGTGGATATAATATAGTAAGGAGTATTTTTGTTACTTCAGTAATAACGCGCTGTGGAGCAATTGGAAGCTCGTCGGGCTCATAACCCGAAGGTTACTGGTTCAAGTCCGGTCGGCGCTACTTGAAAGTCTTTGTGTTTGCAAAGACTTTTTTTATGCATATTTTTTGTTAGAGCATTTAAGATGAGGATAAAAGTATGGAAAACAAAACGAGAATGACGAAAAAAAGACGTGCGCTTGCGATTATGGAACGTTTGAAGGAAGAATATCCGGTAGCAGAATGTACCCTTGATACAAAAGAAGCATGGAAGCTGTTAGTAAGTGTACGACTTGCAGCACAATGTACCGATGCAAGAGTAAATATTATTGTAAAGGATCTATTTGCAAAATATCCAAGTGTGGAAGCGTTGGCGAAAGCTTCTGTAGGGGAGATTGAGGCAATTGTAAAGCCTTGCGGTCTGGGTAAGAGTAAAGCGAGAGATATTCATGCATGTATGAATATGTTATGTGAGAAATACGGGGGACAAGTACCGGATGATTTTGATGCACTGTTATCCTTGCCGGGAGTAGGAAGAAAGAGTGCAAATCTTATTATGGGAGATATTTTTCATAAGCCTGCGATCGTGACAGATACACACTGTATCCGTCTGGTGAACCGCTTTGGATTAGTGGATGGGATCAAAGATCCAAAGAAGGTGGAAATGGAGTTGTGGAAGTTGATTCCGGGAGAGGAAGGCAGTGATTTTTGTCATCGTCTTGTGTATCATGGAAGAGAAGTTTGTACAGCCAGAACAACCCCACATTGTGACAGATGCTGTCTTTCTGATTTATGTAAAAAGCAGCTTTAAGCCTTAAAAATAATATAGTATGGATCTGCTTTGTTATTTTACAAGTGTTTGTAATAAAAGATAGCAAGCTGGGTACGATCTCTGACATCCAGCTTTTCAAGGATAATGCTTAGATAATTGCGGATGGTTCCTTCACTTAAACATAACTTTTCAGCAATTTCTTTATTGCTTAATCCGTCGGCAATCTGTTTCATGATAGTATATTCTTTTTCAGTAATTCCGTATTGATCGTAAGAAAATTGTGTTGGCGAATTCATCAGGTCTGGTATTTTAGAAATAATTTCATTTCCGTATACATTCTGACCAGATGCAACTGCTTTTAATGCCGGAAGCAGCGTTTCATAATCCTGTTTTAACAAATAGCCCTTTGCTCCTAAGTGAAGGGCTTTTATAATGTATTCATCATCAACGAAGGTTGTAAGAAATAGAATTTTTGCATCAGGGTATTTAGCAAGGATCTGTTCTGCGGCATCAATTCCATTCATCTGTTCCATGCGGATATCCATAAGAAGAATATCCGGTTGATGAGCGTCATATAAGGAAACAGCTTCCTGTCCACTATTTCCCATAGCGGTTACATGGATTGCAGGATCTGTTTCTAAGATCATTTTTAATGAGGTACATACTAAAGTATCATCGTCTACAATTATAAGATTCATAATATACTCCATTCTTGCATTCGCCAAATGCTTCGCGCTTGGCTCATTGTTTTCATTCTATCATGAGCTTTGCTCATGATCATTGTTGCATTCGCCAAATGCTTCGCGCCTGGCTCATTGCTTTCGTTCTATCATGAGCTTTGCTCATGATCATTGTTGCATTCTATCCTGTTTGAAGCATTTTCTTCTTTGGGGATTGTGATCAGGATGGTAAAGCCTTGTTCTTTGTCGATGTGAAATCGTCCATTTAATTGTTTCACGCGATCTTTCATATTTAACAGGCCAATGCCGTTCTTTTTGGTTGTTTGCAGATTCTTATTTGTCCCGTTGTCGTGGTAGCAGTAGCGGTAAAAGGATGGATGCTCTACAATGGATAAGGTTACTTGTGAGGCATTGGAATGTTTGATCGTATTATTGAGTGCCTCTTTTGTGATGGAAATGAAGCAGTATTTTACTTCTTTTGGGGCGTGGTCTGAAATGTCGAGATCCAGTTTTGTTTCACAAAAGGTAAAGTCCTGCAGAAGTTTCCTAATGTTCAAGGTAAGGTCAATGCTTTCATTGTGCAGGTCGTGTACGCTTTCTCTGATACTGTTCATTGCCTGATCTAAGGATTCTTTTAATTGTTCGTATGGCTTTTTTAAGGCTTCTTCTTTATTGATCGCGATCAAAGCACCTGTTTGTATGATGCTGCGCGACAGGATATGTCCTACATTGTCATGGATCTCCCGTGCAATGCGGTTTCGTTCATTTAAAGTGGCAATGTTGATTTCTGCATTCTGCTGTTCTTCTAAATGTTTTCTTTCTGCAAGCTGGTTCTGGTTGATCTCCCGGTTGGTGTCCTGTAATTCGTGAATGAGTTTTGCTGTGTCTTTTAATTTTCTTGATTTTTCGGCGAGAAGTATCGCAAATGCAGTATATACGAAAAAGAGACAGAAATAAAAGCTTTTATATTCCGGAAAAAGCAGGTTTTGTTTCAAACTGTCCTTGTATGTAACCATAGTATAAAGAAATGGAATCAGACATGCAAGGCACTCCTTTTTTCTTTCAAAAAACCACAGGTCGTAAAGCAGGATGGGGAGAAAGAGTGTATAAATAGGAAAAATCACTGCAAGCAAAAGATTGGCCAAATAGAAAAATAGCATCAGCATGCGTTTGTCAAAATAGGTATGCAGCAGACAGGTAGTGCTGACCATGATCAAGAAAAACAGTGTCAGAATATCATTGTTTTTTACAAAGAAGAGAGAAAGGAGGGGGAATAAAAATAAGATACATTGATCGATAAACATGGGAAGCACTCCTTTTTTCATCTTAGTGTTAGATAGTTCTTTTAAGTTTATGATACCATCTTCAGACAGAAAATGGTATCTCAAATGTGACACAAAGAATATGACAAATGTCATATGATGTTGTGACATTGTTCACTTATGAAAATGAGAGATGTCTGGTATAGTAAGGTCATGAAAGTGAGAGGAGCTTCCTCTATAAAGAAGAATCCAAAGAAAGAAGGTTTGTATTCATGGATACCGTGGTAGAAATAAAAAATCTCGTGAAACGTTACGGAGAGCTTGTGGCATTGGATCATTTTAATCTGGAGATCAAAGAGGGAGAAATTTTTGGTCTCCTTGGTCCGAATGGTTCGGGAAAAACGACAACGATCCACTGTCTTTTATCATTGCTGCAATACGATAAGGGGGAGATTAAAATTTTTGGAGAAGAGATGTCTCCGGATAATTACAAGGTGAAACGTGACATTGGAGTGATCATGCAGAATGTGGCAGTGTTTCAGACACTTACTGTAGAAGAAAATATTGATTATTTTTGTGGTCTTTATGTTAAGGATCGTAAGAAAAGAAAGGAGCTGGTGGATGAAGCGGTTTCTTTTGTTGGTCTGGAAGATTTTAGAACGTTTTATCCGAAAAAGCTTTCTGGTGGTCTGCTTCGCCGGTTAAATATTGCCTGCGGAATTGCGCACAAACCAAAGCTGATCATTCTGGATGAGCCAACAGTGGCGGTTGATCCACAGAGCCGCAATCATATTTTAGAGGGGATCAAGCGGTTAAACCAGGAAGGAGCAACGATCATTTACACGACACATTATATGGAAGAGGTGGAGCAGATCTGCAGCCGGATCGCCATTATGGATAAAGGAAGTTGTGTGGCAATTGGTACAAAAGAGGAATTGAAGGCCATGGTAAAGACGGGAGAAAAAGTAGAGGTTGAGGTAGAACAGTTAAGTGAAGCGGATCTGGCTGAGATCCGGCAGCTTCCGCATATTTTCAACTTGCAGTATGAAGATGGGATCATGGAGGCTTCTTTTACCAAAGGAAAGCATAATCTGATCCATTTGCTGGATTACTTCAAGGAGAAGAACATTATGTTTGGAAGAGTTTCTTCTACATTTCCAACGCTCAATGATGTCTTTTTGGAGATTACCGGAAAAGAGCTGAGAGACAGTTCAAAGGAATCGTAAATGAGGTGGAGATATGGCAAAATTATTTTATTATCAGATAAAAAATATTATCCGGACAAAGGAGCTGATCTGGTGGACGGCATTGTTTCCTATTGTGCTTGGGACTTTGTTTTATGTAACGTTTGGAACAGTAGATACAGATGAGCGGTTTGAAAAGATTCCGGTGGCAGTCGTTTATGAAAAAGATAATCCGGCATTTGAAATGGTGCTGGAACAGGTCGATGATGATCTGTTAAAGGTGCAGAATAAATCAATGAAACAGGCAGAGGATGCACTTAGGAAAAAGGATGTTAAGGTCATCCTTGTGGTTTCTGATACGATTTCCATGAAAACACTTGAGGCTACTGTGGAATCCGGCATCGTACAGGTATTTCTGGATGAATATGTAAGCTATGAAAGTGCGGTTAAAACGATCGGAAAAGAACACCCGGAACAGCTTGGCAAGGTAATTGCATCAATTTCAAAGGATGCCAGACAGGAAAATGCCGTGAAAGAAGATTCTGTTTCTACGAAAGATTATAATCCATACATGGGATATTTTTATGCATTGATCGCCATGGTCTGCTTATTCAGCGGATTTTTAAGCCAGGGTGCAATCTCTGAGCTTCAGGCGGATCAGTCGGCACTTGGTGCGAGAAAAAATGTTGCGCCGATCAGTAAAGGAACATTGATCGTAATCGATGTAGTAACCAGCTGGCTTATTTCCTTTTTGATCATTCTCTTTACACTTTTTTATCTGTTAATTGTGCTTCGGCTGCAGTTTGGTACAGATCTTCGTTATATGCTGATCCTGGCTGTTGTGGGAAGTTATTTTGGAATCAGTTTAGGAATTTTTACTACGGTATTTGTAAAGGGAAGTTTTGAAAAGAAAAATGCGGTTCTTCTTATGATCTGTCTGACATTTTGTTTTTTTGGTGGACTTATGATTGTTCAGATTGTAAATCTGATAGAGAAAAGTGTGCCTATTTTAAATCGGATCAATCCGGCAGCATTGATGGTACAGGCATTTCGCAGCGTGTCTATTTATGGAACAGATACGATCTTTATGCAAAATATGGGGAAGCTTTTCATAGCGGCGCTGCTCATGAATGTGCTTAGCATTTTGGTATTAAGGAGAAAAAATTATGCAGCTATTTAATACTTATTTTAAATTTGTTTACCGAAAGAAGAGTCTGATCCTGACATACGTTTTGATTTTTTCTGGACTTTCCATTGCAATGATGGTAGTCCAAAATAAAAGCGGTGGTGCTGAGAGTTATGTGCAGAAGAAAGTGGACATTGCGATCGTTGACCGGGATCAAAGTGCAGTTTCAAAAGCACTTACCAAATATCTGGAGGGACAGAATACGAGAAAGAAGATCAAGGATGATGAAGACAGCTTTAAAAATGAGTTATACTGGAGAAATGTGAATTACATTCTGGTGATTCCGGATGGTTTTGAACAGGATGTGATGCAAGGTAAGCAAAACGTTCTATCTGCGAAAAAGGTGCGCGATGCGGTAGAAACAGCCTATGTAGAAGAAGAGATCGGATCATTTTTGAATCTTTATACTTTGTATTTAAATGCGGGATATTCTACAGAAAATGCCGTGAAAAAAACAAAACATGATCTGGCGCAAAAGGTGTCTGTTACTTTAGAAAAAAGAAATGATGGAAGAAGTGAGCGAAAAAATGTGGGAGCATTATATTATCAGTATCTTCCATATGTTATGATCTCTGTTGGAATTTTGATCGTGGCAGCGATCCTTGTGATCTTTTATCAGGAGGATGTGAAGAAGCGATGCATTTGTTCTTCTACCAGCTTAAAGGAGCAAAATAAGCAGTTGATCTTTGCTTCCTTATTCTCATGTTTTTTCCTTACTGCATTTTTCTATTTGCTTGGTCTGGTGGTGACAAAAGGAAAACTGATCGGGCAGGTTCATTTCTGGTTTTATGGAATCAACGCCTTTTGTTTTATGCTGGTTGTTTTGGCACTTTCTTTCCTGCTTGCCAATATGGTTCATACGGAAAATGGAATCAATGGGTGCAGTAATGTATTAAGTCTTGCTTTATGTTTTCTGGGTGGTATCTTTGTTCCTTATTCGATCATGCCGGATGCAGTGGTAAAAGCAGCACATTTTATTCCGACCTATTGGTATACGATGGCACTGGAGGAAGTAGCCTATATGACAAAAGTAACACCAGATTTTTTGCGGGAATTTTCAATGGATGTGCTGGTGGAAGTGGTGTTTGCGTTTACTATGCTTAGTGCAGGATTGCTGCTTAGTAAGCGGCGGCGTGTGTTTTCATAAAATAGAAGAAAAAAATTGAAAAAAGATGTTGACAAAAGAAAGTCCCTTTGCTATACTTTAGTAGTTGCGTGAGACGCGCAATGAGCCCAGATAGCTCAGTCGGTAGAGCAAGGGACTGAAAATCCCTGTGTCACTGGTTCGATTCCAGTTCTGGGCATATAGAAACCGCCTACATAAGTAGGCGGTTTTTTTATGTATATATGAAAGTGTGAGATAACAATGAAACAAATAGAGATGAAGCAAAGCAAAGTGTTTCCTTTGGTTTTACGAATGGGACTTCCGATGATGCTGTCGATGCTGGTCAACTCCCTTTACAATATCGTAGACAGCTATTTTGTTGCAAAGATCAATGAAGAGGCTATGACAGCATTGTCTCTTGTTTATCCTATTCAGAATGTTGTAACTGCTGTTTCGGTGGGATTTGGAATAGGTATCAATGCAACGATCGCTTATTTTCTTGGCGCAAATGAGCGTAAAAAAGCGGATCATGCAGCATCACTTGGTATGCTGTTAAATGGAGCACACGGGGCTCTCCTCATGGTCTTTTGTTTCCTTTTTATGCCACATTTCTTAAGCTGGTTTACGAAGAATTCTATGATATATGATCAGGCACTGCTTTATTCTAATTATGTATTTGCGTGCTGTATTCCAATCACGATCGCGATCGGATATGAGAAGATCTTTCAGGCAGTAGGACGCATGGAAGTGTCGATGATCTGTATGATGATCGGTTTTGTTACAAATATTGTACTTGATCCGCTGTTTATTTTTGGTATCGGAATTTTTCCAAAGTGGGGCATCATGGGGGCGGCAGTTGCAACAGACATTGGTCAGATTGCAACACTATTAGGTTATCTGGTCTTTTATGTGGCGCGTCCGATTCCGGTATCGATCACAAGAACATGTATGAAGCCTACAAAGGAAATGTGTGTGCGGCTTTATAAGATCGGGCTTCCTGCCACGCTTAATATGGCACTTCCGTCTGTGCAGATTTCTGTTTTAAATGGGATGTTAGCAGCATTTTCCGGAAGCTATGTTCTGGTGCTTGGCGCATATTACAAGCTGCAGACATTTCTTTATTTGACGGCAAATGGTGTTGTGCAGGGAATGCGTCCGATCATCGGATATAATTATGGTGCCGGGGAGAAGGAACGTGTAAAGAAGATTTTTTCAGTTACACTGCTTATTATTGTGACATTTATGGCAGTAGGAACGATATTAAGTCTTAGTATTCCGTCGGCATTGATCGGTATTTTTACAGATAATCCGGATACGATCGCGATCGGCACTACGGCACTTCGCATCATCAGCATTGGATTTATCGTATCGTCATTTTCTGTAACAGCATCCGGTGCATTAGAGGGATTGAGCCGGGGAACGGAATCTCTGGTTATTACATTTTTACGCTATATCGGTGTGATGCTTCCACTGGCGGGAATTCTTTGCCATCTGTGTGGTGCGGTGGGTTGTTTTATCGCCTTTGCAGTTACGGAGTGGATCGTTGGAATTATCGCTTATGTGATCTATCAGCGCACCTATCGGAGGATCATGTAAAGAAATGCTATGATGGATGATGCCTTTATTTTTCCGGCAGATTAATGTGAGAAGAAAGAGTGAAAACTCCTTCTTCTTTTTTTATGGACAGGTTACCATGATATTTCTCAACCGTGCGTTTTATATTGGAAATGCCATATCCATGAATACCGGATGTGTCTGGCTGCTGTTGATCAGAGAAAGGATTTGTCAGCTCATAAAAAAGAACTGCATTGCATTTATGCAGGATGAGTTTTATCGTGCGTATTTCCTGTGTGACATAGGTGCAGGCATGGATCGCATTATCCAGAGAATTTCCTAAAATAATATAAAGGTCTACAGTTGATATGGGCAAACTATTTGGAATACGGATATCAAGTTCGAATTTTATGTTTAAGCTTTCCATTTTTGTTAAATATTCATTTAAAATGATGTTGATGACATCGTTATTCGTATCTATCGTTTTGGTAATAGTTTGTATCTGATCCTGCAGCTGTTTCAATGATTCAGATTGATCAATATTAGCAGCTTTCAGATATTTATTTAAGTCATGCCATAATGCGCGCACAGATTCCTGCTGTTTATGAAGCTGGTTATAGTAGTTCTGCTGCATTTCATAATGGTGAAAGGATAGTTCCTGTTGTTTTAACTGTTCCTCTTTTATTTGAATATAGTGAATAAAATAGAGGAATAATATATCAATCAAAAATAAACCTAATATCACACAAAGATAGGCATAAGGAATTTCAAGTCCATGAGCTGTGTATTGAAACAATAAAAGAAAACAAAGAAGTATTGTGACGAAAATACCTGGTAGTAACAAAATAAATTCTTTTAGAGAGTAATGCATGTTGGTATGAGATTGAAATAGCAGTAAAAAAAGCAGACCGATGAGCAGTATCACGTGGTCAAGAAGCAGATATGCAGTGTGGGCAGATCCTGTAGTCAGCAGATTTGTGCGAAATCCTGCAAAAGATGTTAATACAGAAGAAAGGGTATCAGCCAATATGATCAAAATGCAGAAAAACAGACTGTGGAGAACACACTGTTTTGGTCTTAAAGAGTAGAGAAATCCGCCAAGTAATGAAATACCGGAAAAGGTGTAGACTAGTCGAACGAGAGGAATATTGTCAATAAATGATAGAACTGTGAGTCCACTTCCAAATAGTACTATGCCAATGAGCAAATGGAAAGTTGAAACACGATTCCTTGAATTATGGGAAAGATATAAAAATACCATCCATACTTCTATGGCAACGCAGATTACTTCAAATATATGATCTAACATGATGGATTCATCTCCTTGTGAAATGATAGTATTGTCTGGTAAATTCATCAGAATAACGCCGTGATATAGGAATTGTGATTCCGTTATTTAGTGTGATTTTTGAACTTTCTAAGTTCTTTATAAAAAGAAAATTAATAATATAACTGCGGTGTGGCATGGCAAACATTGAATGAGAAAGTCGATGAAAAACAGAAGAAATAGGTTCTCGTAATTCATAAACGTCAGTAACAGTATAAAGATAGGTAATATGATTTCTGACTTCAAAGTAGACAATATCCCGATTTAAAATGTTGTATGTATTTTTCTGATATTTAAACTGAAAAATACTGCAATTTTTATGATCTATAGCAGCATCCAATGCTGGGAGCAGCATATCAGAAAGCCGGGATTTTGGAATATAACGAAAGGCTACTTCATATCCCTGCACAGTATACTCCATCGTGTCTGTTAAAAAGATAATTAAAGTGTTGGGAGCAATCTGTTTTAGATTTTTTGCAAGGGTGAAGCCGTCTAATTCCGGCATCCGAATATCCAAAAAAATAACATCAAAACTGGTATTCATACATTTCTTATATAATTCAGTAGCGGATTGAAATAAATATAAATTCATGGCAGAATATTTGGGATGTTCTTTTATTCTATTTTTTACATTAATAAGATAATTATTATCATCATCACATAAGGCAATATTCATGCTATTCTCCATAATTAAAATTATATAATGATTTTATCTGATTTATTAGATAAAATCAATCATTTTTAACCACTTACGCCACATTATCGACCACTTACGACAACATTGTTGAAAAACAAATATGAAAATGGTATATATGTTGCAAGGAGTTGAGCAAATGTTAAAAACTATTGCAGAAAAAGTGGCTGATAAGTTGGTTCTATCTGGAGATAAAAGACAGGTGGCATATGTTCGGTATGGATTAGAAATTATGATGATGACTTCACTGGGGATATGTGGAATGATTCTTATTTCTATTACATTGCATATGAAATGGGCATGGATTCCGTTTCTGATCAGTTTTTCTCTGTTACGTTCTTGTGCAGGCGGTTACCATGCCCATAGTGCTATAGGTTGTTTTGTAATAAGTGAAGGTACCTTTTTATGTTCTGTGCTATTTGCCAAATTGTGGAGTATTACAACTGTAATTTACTGGATGGGGTATCTGATTGCATGGATCATCATATTGAAATATGCACCGGTACAAGCAGTCAATCACAAATTAACAAATACGGTTTATAGGAAAAATCGTATTAGAAGTATGAAAGTACTTGTTCTTGATGGTGGGGTGCTTTGGTTAACACAAGGGTATTGGTTTGGAACATTGTACTATCTGGCAATGATGTGTTCTGTCATTTCCATGATGGTTGCAATACAAATAGATAAATTAGGGGGTGAAGTCGATGCAGGAAAAACTGATAAAGTTGTGTCAGGTGTTTGTGGCAGTGGCAACATTGATTGCAATTAATGGTATGAACAGTACATGTTTCTTTTTTGCATATCAGCCGGATAGTCCGGAGGAGTAAAAAGTTGTGTATTGTGAATATACTTGAAAAGATGAGAGGGGGAAGTACAGTGAGAGAAGATCTGGAAACCAGTCCACCAATTGAAGAAGGCTTTCTATATTGAGAAACACTCCGAGAAGAGTTGATAAGTTTCTAAATGTAGAAAGCCGGTAAAATTATAGCAGCGATATTTTACAATTAGGTATTAGATAAGTCAAGATTATTTTTAAATAATCTTATAACAAGGAGGTTTTATATATGGAGATGAAAAAATTTTTGAAAAAAGTTGCAGGTAGTGTTGCACTTGCTTTTTGCTTGTGTTTATCAGTATGTACATGTTTTGCAGAAACGAAGTCATTTAATTTTAAAGTAGTGAATGGATCTGGTACAGTGGGGGGCGGAAGTGCTCAAAAATCAGACAATGAGCAGTATGGTTACATTACGCCAACCTCGGTCAATAATCCGGGAACAGCATATGGATATATATGCAGATCAAGTAATCCGACAACAAGAACAGGAGATATGAAATTAAGCCAGTCTACTGTTAACCACACCCAGACTGCTAAGTACAATCGTACGGCAGATAAGGGAAAACAATATACAGTTATGGGATACTATGCATCTGGCAGTACGATATCTATGACAATTTCTGGGCGTTTTACTCCGTGATAAGAACCATTTACAGTGTAATGACCTGGAGATCCCAGGTTATTACACTATAATATAAAGGAGGCGAGCATTAATTTATGAAAATACTAAGGAATATACTACTTTTACTGATTGTGACTGTGCTTATATTGATCATGTACAGCAGTGCTACCAATCGTTTTAGTGTTCAACAGATGTTTCAAAGTAAGTGGAGACATACATCAGAAGAAACGAGGAAAAAGGAAAAGAAAGAGACTGTGAAGTTTCCTGAGTATGTCAAGGATAAGACGGGGTATCTTAAGTTTGATGCACAGGTTGAATCACATGGCGTAACAAAAGTTGCTTCGGGAACAGCGCAATGTTACCTCTTTCCATTTGAGAAAAGGAAAAATCTTATGAAGCAGATGCTCACTGTTTTGTCTCCTAAGAAAGGATGGAAACTAGGTTCAGTAGACAAAAAATATGATGAATTTATTTATCGTGTAGGAGAAGGTGATTATTCTTTGGAGATTGGATTATCTCAGTTTTCCTATTTATCCTCCACTGTATTTGATAAGATTTATCGTTGTATTGACCTTCCACAGTATGATCAAAGTGAAGATAAAGATCGATTTGAGCCATACGAAACTAAAAAAGAATTTGCGTTTCGGGACGAGGATGGTGCGAGACAGCAGATATTAGAGTTCATGCAGTTGTGTGGTGTTTCGATAGGTGATGAATATGACTGCCATACTTTTTATATGGATCATGCGCTGATGAAAGATATGCAGTATGAGATGGGAATGGATGGCAAAGAGGATACCAGTCATTACTGTTCTGATTGGAGCGTGGAAGATGATGGCTATTATTTCTGTATTCGCCAGACTTTTTGTGGACTTCCTCTCTATACGGATGTGGTAGGAAAAGGAACTTACAATGCATCCATAGCATCATCTAATATCCTCGGGCTGGTTAGGAAAGACGGAATTGATTATCTGGATTGCCGTGTAATGTTAAAAACGCAACAGGGGAAGGAAGCAACTCCGATTTCCATGGATAAAGTAGTAGCAGCAATAAAGGATCATTATGAACCGGTTGCCAAAGCGGATCAGACAGTGGAGTATAGTATCAATAGAATAGAGTTAATGGAAGCAGCAGTAAAACAGGATGACGAGCAGTATGAGCTGACCCCGGCATGGATCTGTTTTGTAAAACAAAAAACACAGGGAATGGAAGGGGCATATTATGAGCAGATCCTCATCAATGCAATAACAGGACAGGAGATTACACAGGTATATGAAGAATGGTAAATTATTAGGATATTTAAAAATGGACAGCTACCGTGTAACACATACACTATTGTTTTATGCTGCACCGGTTTTGATCAGTCTGGTGATAGGAGTCATGTCGTGTGTGTTGGCAGGGAGCTATGAAAATATGAAACAAAACTGCATATTAAGTTTGATCAGAAGAACATATTGTGATTCGACAGTATTTTTGTCTACGATCCTTGCTGTTTCCATATATGGGAATGTGTTATTAGAGGACCGGGAACATAAAGGGGAAATACAGTATCGTGTGAGAGGTAATACCTACAGTTATTTACTGTCAAAGGTGATCGTTGCCGGTGTGAGTGCAGGTGCAGTCATGACAATCGGAGGTCTGCTGTTTGTATTGTATTGCAGATTAACAGGGCATTTATGGGTTGCAACGGATACTGTAGAGAGTTTTGTACAATGGGAGAATACTTTTTATGGTCTGGTTCAAAAGGGGCACTATGCAGGATATTGTGTTGTATTGATCGTACAATATAGTCTGCTCCCTGTGATGATGGTACAATTTGGATTGTTTTGTTCTCTTTTTATTTCTTCGAAGGCAATGACGCTTATTCTTCCATTGTTTACAGTTTATTTTATCGAGAGTATTCAGGGACTGATCAATCCGACAATGGCTAATGTAGAGACCTTTTTTAATGCTGCATTAAGTACCTATGGTGGCGGCATGGGACATTTTTTCCTTGTGATTACCGTTACAGTTTTATGGTCGGTGATGATCTATGGGTTGTTGGTCTTAAAGTATCGTAAAGAGTGATAGGGGGTGAGGTTGTGAAGAGAAAACAGGCGTTTATTCACGTTATATATGATAGTGTTGCGCAGATAAAAAATGTATTGATTCTTATGATAATGTTTGTGATCATGGAATTATATATTGGAAATATGCGGGGGTACCTGGCAGAAATACATGGACATGTGAATCTGGTGCTGCTTCCTTTTCTTTGTGAGAATTTCTTTTTTCTCTTTTTGTTTGGTATTGTGATCTTATATTATTATTCAGATGTTCCATTTATGCTCCGTAAGGAGATGTATGTGATCACCAGAATGGGAAGAAAAAAATGGTGTCATGCTCAGATCATTGGTATTTATATAAAAGCAGCATTACTGGTAATCTGTTTATATCTGATCCAGCTGCTGCTGCTGGGAAGATACGTGACATTTTCAAAAGATTACAGTGATACAGTGAAGGTATTGGTGCAGGGAGTAGATCAGGTATACATCCGGTTCTCCCGTGAGGTGATCAGCCAGTATACGTCACTGCAGTTGATCTTGTTTCACAGCATAGTGCTTTTTTTCGTCATATCTTTAGTAGGAATGTTAATGTATGCCGTGGCACTGTTTTTTGGAAAGCTGCAGGCTCTGGTTATAGGAGCTGCATTTGTGGTCTTGCCGATCGTAGTAAGCAATGGTGTGATTCACCGCGGATATTATTGGGCGGTAATGGCATGGATACAATGCAGTAAGATAGGAATGATACCGGGAGGCAGCAAACCAATGCCGGAGTATGTTTTATCAGCATTGCTGGTCATGCATATCCTACTGGTAACGGTGATTGGGACATATATTTCCAGAGTGGATTTTAAATGGGAAGATGAAGAATAGATCAGGCAGGGAGGTCAATTATAATGGAGAAATTAACAATAGATTCTGTGGGAAAACAATTTCATGATAAAAAGGTGTTACAGGACATATCCCTAGAATGTAAAAAGGGTGAGATTGTAGGAATCGTAGGGCATAACGGCTGCGGTAAGACGGTTCTTTTTAAATGCGTTTGTGGTTTGCTTCGTCCCACATCCGGGACGATCCAATTGGATGATAAGGTGCTTGGAAAGGATGTGGATATGCTTCCTTCCTGTGGTGTGATCATAGAGGAACCAGCATTTATCGGAAGATACAGTGCAATGAAGAATCTTCGACTTCTCTATATGATCAATCAAAAGAAAAATGAGAATAAACTGCGGGAAGTATTACAGGAAGTAGGACTTGATCCGGATTCCAGAAAAAGGGTAAGTAAGTATTCTCTTGGAATGCGTCAGAGGCTGGCAATTGCACAGGCTATCATGGAGGATCCGGAGGTGTTGGTATTAGATGAACCAATGAATGGGCTGGATCATAATGGGGTGGCACAAATGAGAAAGCTGTTCTTAAAGCTGAAAGAGGAGGGAAAGATTATACTTATGGCATCCCACAATAAAGAAGATATCGAAGTATTGTGTGATGTCGTGGTAAGTATGGAAAATGGGAAAGTAATATCACGGGAAGAGATGAATTAGAGGAAGAAACAGTGGGGTTCGAACCCCGTTTATCAGCAATCAACAGATCGGCCACTCCAGAAATAAAGGCTTAGCTGTACATGAAACATCCCCTTCCATAGGTACTTATAAAATATTAATATGTTAATAATACAGTATATAAATCACATTGATATATAAGTGAAATTAGCTTAATATATACTTAACACAGACTATTTTAAAAAAGTTAGCATTATCAAAAATATTATAGTTTTTGACGTAAAAAAAGGCAAGAGATTTTAATGGAGAATAAGCAATGAAGAAATTTTTAAACAGCATATTACTGGGAGTGATGCTCCTTCTAACAGGGTGTGGGGGAATACATTCTCAGGAGGAAGGATATAAAGGGGAGCCGGATAGCCAGAATTACTGGGGAGGTGGTCCTGTGTCAAGATTTAGCACAAAATAAAATGAGAAGTTCTGCCAGCTAAGCTGCCGGCAGAGAACATATCCTCTCATATAGTTTTTCAAAGTTGCTAGGAGACATATAGTCGCAGTGGCTATGGATCCTAACGGTGTTATAAAAAGTTTCAATATACTCAAATACAAGCCTGTAGGCATGTTTGAAGTTAATGATATTAAATCTGTTAAGCCATTCTCTTTTGATTAAGGAGTGGAACGATTCGATGCAAGCGTTATCATAAGGATAACCGCTGTGAGAATAACTTCTCTGCATTGTTTCAGTGGCTTCACGCCACGCAGCTGACACATATTGACTGCCACGATCAGAATGAATAATAAGTGGCTGGTCAGTATTACGACAAGCTTTAGCTTTGTTGATAGTTTCAATAACTGTAGATACTTCCATAGTATCTGCAAGTGTCCAGGCAATGATTTTCCTGGCATATAAGTCCATTACGCAGTTGAGATATACAAATCCATCCTGGGTCCAGATGTAAGTAATATCTGTGCACCAAACAGCATTGGGACGATTTGGATTAAACTGTTCATTGAGAACATTGTGGAGTTCTTTGCTGAAATCAGAATTTCTGGTGGTGGTAGTCCAAGGTTTCGTCCATTGGGCACGAATACCCATTTCACGCATGTATTTACCAACAGTGCGTTGGCTGATGGTTTCACCAGATTTGCGTAGTACCTGAGAGATTTTAGGAGCACCGTAATTCTGTTTAGAATTATCATAAATTTCCTGGATTTCCTTTTTAACAGCTGCTTTTCGCCGACGGGAAGGAGATACCTTTCGGTTAAGAAAGGATCTATAACCAGAGCGGGACACGCCTAAAAATTTCAGCATTCCGGAGACAGAGACGCGGCGTCCAGTTACTTTGGCAGCCTCTATCTTTGCAGAAACTTCCATATAGATAGCTTCTGTTAATCTTTTCTCAGAATGCCGATGGCTTTTTTTAACACATCAAGTGCATCCTGAGCATCACGGAGTTCACGCTTAAGACAAGCGATTTCCTTCTCCTCTTCAGAAGCGTAATTACCGGAACCGATAACGGGAATATCGCCGTCATTCTCTCTGAACTGGGATTCCCAGCGGGCAAGGGTGCTGACACCGATCCCCAGGTTCTTTGCACATTCAACCTGTGTAAGATCAGGGTGCTCCTTGCGATAGTTGATAGCATCCAACTTGAACTGCTTGGTGTGTTGATTTTTTTGTCGTGACATAATGAGTTCCTCCTCTTTTTTTATTATATAACATTTAAGGGGATATCTCATTTTGTTTTGTACTATTTAGATGCTAACACTACTGTGATGGAAGAGTGCGTGAGGACGTGGGATAAAAAACAACAAAATGACCGTTCATCTGCAAATTTTGACCACTCATCCCAAAACTCTTTTTTACACTGAAATGACATGCTATAATCAACACAATAAGCCAAAAACATAAAGGAAAATACCATCATTTAAATGTGCCTATTCAAGGTGGTGTGGTTGATACCGCTGTTATAGCAGGAACCTGGACTCCAAATGAAATCATTTTGAGGCATGGATATAAATTAAATTCTGGAGGTAATAGATGCAATTTTTTCGGTTGGAATGTAAAAGAATGTTTACTAATAAAAGATTTATGATCAGTTGTTTCATTGTTTTTCTGTTGTTGTTATGCGGAGCGTATGACATGTTTTTACCGGGATATGATATAGTTGAAGCAATGATATTTTCTCTAGGTGCAAATGCAACAGCTATTTTAGCATTATTTTTTACTATAATGGGAAGTGTACCATGGGCTGTTTCTTTTTTTGAAGAAAGAGAAAGTGGCTATCAGAAATACCTGCAATCAAAAGTTGGAAATATGAAATATTTAGTTTCAAAGTATTGTAGTAATATCATAGCATCATTTGCAGTCATTTTACTTCCAGAATTTGTTTTATTTGTTATCTTTCTTCTAATGAAAGGTGCAAATGCCGGTTTAAACCATTGTACGGATCTTTATTATATGCCGGAGGTTGCCCGGCAACATCCTGTTTTGTATTGCTTTTTACTTATGCTGGCAACAGCACTGGCTGCTTCGGCGTATAGCAGTTTGTGTATGGCAAGTTCCGTATACATAAAAAACAAATTTATTGCAATTGTAATTCCATTTATTGTTTATATAGTGACTTGTTTAACGTTACATTCTACGAAGTTCTTTTGGTTGTCAGGCTCCTTTTTATATGACTTAAATGATTGGGAGAAACCATACTATGGCCTTAGAACTTTAGTAGGAAGCGGAATTATAATTATTTGCCTTTTTATATTTGTGTGGGGAAATCGACATGAAGAAGAAAATTAATAATTTTATGTTCAGTATTTATTGTTGCCTGGGTGGAAAATTCATAGTAGCTGTTTCTTTTTACTTGCTGTTTCTTATCTTTTATTTTGAAAAAAATTATCTGCTCATGTGTAATTATTATAATATGTCTGCGGATGATCTTAACTCTTTTCTATTGTTTATATTTTTTGATGGTTTTTTCCTTATTATGTTTTTACCGGTAGTTATTTTGGCTGCATCATGGAAAGTGTTTCAATTTTTAAATTGTGATTGTTTAAAACTGTTAAAATGTAAAAATAGAACAGGAATCATTCAGCGGTATCTTTTATTTAGTTTTACTATAATCACCGGGATAATGGCATATCTTTTATTATGCATTTTATTAGTAGGAAAAATGGTAAATATGCATTTCGTATTGGATGATACTTTCATACCTAATCTCTTTTTTACATATGTATGCCTTTTGGCAATAACGCTAACATACCTGGTTTTTGCAGTAATATTTTCCAGTAATAGTATGGGGATCGTTGGTGCAATGATTCCGATATTGTTTGAATTGATCGTTTGGAAGAATCATATTAAGAGCTTATTCAAGTATACTTTTTTTTATAATATTGTTGTGCAAGATGATGTTCAGATTACGGTTCCACAAAAAATCATATTTTGGATGATATGTCTATCCGTTTTAATTGTTATATTATTAATTGTAATCCGGCATGTGGATTTAGGTATAACCAGAAATATGAAAGAAGTGATAAAGTATATTTCTGAAAAAAACAATATTGATCCATACTTTCTGGGAAGCATTATATGGTCGTGTATCTATGTCGCAATGACGTATCATATTTCCAAAAATTTTTATAGTGATGCAACCGCATTTGTATATATTTGCTTTCGAGGTTTTTCTGGATGGAATGTTCAGGATTTGCTTTTTTATTTAGGATTGTGTATGCCTTTGTGGGTATTTTTGGTGTATTATTTTAGTAAATTTTTTACTACATTTTCTGTATATATGTTTATGAAAATGGGTGGAGTATTGAAATGCATGATGAAATGTATGCTAAATATGGTCAGGTACATTATCCTTTATTTTGTTATTATGATACTTTCTGCATATATGGGTGGAAGATTTATTTACAAGGGGAATGGTAAAACTGATATATACCAGAACCTGCAATGTGTAACAGATGGTATGATAGGCGTGGCAGCAGATTTTATTTTAGTAACTTTGTTACTTGTTTTATTGATTATGGTGATCTACTTATTGTGTTACAGACTTGAGATTGCTTTTGTAATAGGCATTGGATGTCATATATTAAGTGTTATCATTGCTGGGCTTATCCCACATGGAACAGAATTTATACCTTTCACGCAAAACATATTATTAATAAGGAATGCAAAATATAATATTTTATGGGCAAGGAGTTTTTTATGCCTGACATTGGTTTTGGGTTATATTATATTTTGTTATTTAATGAAACGGAAACAAGAAAAAATTTTGGTTGGTTATTATCAATAGGGAGAAATGAAAATGAATGCGGTAAAACTTTTAAATGTAGGAAAGACAATCAATGGGGAAACAATATTGAAAAATGTGAATATCATAATAAAGCAGGGTGAGATTGTTGGTTTTGAGGGGAGAAATGGTTCTGGAAAAAGTGTTCTTTTTAAGATGATTGCTGGTATCATGATTCCAACAGCAGGAAAGATTGAAGTTTTAGATGAAGAATTAAAAAAAGGAAAATTTCCAAGAGATATTGGTGTTAGTTTAGATAATACCGGTTTTATGCCTTCATTATCTGCTTTTGATAATTTGAAAACAATTGCAGATATCAGGGGGATCATAGATTCAAACGAAATCAGAAAATACATTGAATTGGTTGGATTGAATCCTGAAAGCAAAAAAAAGGTCGGTAAGTTTTCTGTAGGAATGAAACAACGATTAGCATTTGCGCAGGCAATTATGGAATCTCCTAAATTACTGTTACTGGATGAGCCTTTTAGTGGATTAGACGAAGAAGGTGTGGAATTAGTACGGAATTTGATCACAGAATTAAATAAGAAGGATAATATCACAGTTTTGATCACCAGTCATATAAAGGAAGACATAGAAGTGCTATGCTCCCGAACATTTCGTATTGCCTCAGGGAATGTATCCGAAACGTAGAGATATTTCTTAAATAGATTGCCTGAGTGTTTTTGATAATTTATAGGTAATTGTGAAACTTGCGATGCTCATTCCTATGCCATCACTGCCCAGCGCAGCTTCGTGGATCTTGCTCTTGGGTTTCTGAAACATTCTTCTTTGGAGGGGCGGATCACGTCCTCTGAAATGGCACGGTAAACGCCTGCTTTATAAAGTTGTTTAAACGATTTTTTAACCAGACGGTCTTCTCCGGAGTGGAATGTTAAAATGGCAACGCGCGCTCCGGAATTTAAGACGGTCGGAAGCTTTTCTAAAAAGGCATAAAGCACTTCAAACTCGCTGTTTACGTCAATACGAAGTGCCTGAAAGCATCGCTGGCTTGATTTTTTGACTGCCTCTGTTCGTTCTTTTTCCGGTAAAAATGATAATGCCCGTTCGATCACGTCATGGAATTGCCGGGTGGTTTCAATTGGCTGATGTTTTTTAAAAGTCTTTATTACTTCTTTTGCGATCTGGTTCGCATAAGGTTCGTCAGAATTTTCCACTAACAATGAGATCAATTCTTCTTTATCCAGTTCTTTTAACCGCTCGGCGGCACTTACTCCAACGGTAGGATTTAAGCGCAGGTCTAAAGGCCCCTCCACTTTATAGGAAAAGCCACGTTCCGGGTTATCAATCTGCATGGAGGAAACACCGAGGTCTGCTAATACAAAGTCAAATTTGGTATCTGGGGCAACCTGGTCAATATTGGCGAAATTAAGAAGACGAACTGTTAAAATGTCCTCACCAAATCCGGCTTCCTTCAGCCGCTTCTTTGTCTTTTCTGATTCAATGGGATCTACATCTGTGGCGTACATATGCCCCTGCCCATGGAGCTGCTCCATCATTTTTCTTGTATGACCACCATATCCCAGCGTAGCATCATATCCAATTTCTCCCGGTTTGATCTTTAACACGTCAAGAATTTCATCCACCATAATAGAAATGTGCATACCCGCAGGTGTTTTTCCCTTGCTGATGATCTTTTCAATATCATCCTGATATTTCTCCGGATTGTGCTCTTTATATTTTTCTGAATAGGTGCGGGGATGGGTTCCCTTATAACGCACGCGGCGTTTGTGTGTAGAGGCAGCAGGTGTTTGGTTTGGATCAGACATAAGAAGCTCCTTTCAAAAACATATTGTTTTTTGATTATAGCACATAATGAAGGGATATGGATAACTAGAAGAAAATTGTTATAACCTTGTTTTAAGAAGTAAATTTAATAAAGATAAAAAAGCAAAACAAATGAAAATCAAAAGTGAGGAGATACAAAAAAGGCAACAAAAGACAAGAAAATTATATAAAAGTGTGATATTTTATCATACTGCATTGTTGTATAGGTAGATACCTGTTATAGATACATGAGGGATTTTTAGCTGGTTTAAAGACAGTCAATGTAAAGGAGGATACCTATGAAAATGCGTAACATTATTCCTATCTTAGTAACGGTAACGCTGTTATTTGGAGGCTGTGGCAGCACAACTAAAACAAGTGACAAAAAGAAACAAAAACGTTACACAACGGCAAAGGAGGACGCTGTGTTAACCAATCTTCCAGAAGCGGAGGAGGTAGAACTGGATGATGCTTATTATGAAGAACACTGGAAAGATGCAACGAAGCTTGTCTGGGTAAATGATGCCGTGCTTCCGTCCAATGTATTGATCGCGTTAAATGATCGTCTGGTCCGGGAGAAGGGCTTTGTAATACAGATGGAAAACAAAAGCATAACAGAGGATTACTATCAGGATGATCTGTTAAAAAGAAAAGAAGAAGGGGAAGCTACGGATCTGATCAATGTTGGCAGTTGTGCAGCAGCTTCAGATACCAACAGATATCAGGAGGCTGTTGAGAAGGGGCTGTTAGAACCGCTGGATCCTTATCTTACCGGAGAGAAAAAGAAGCTGGGATCGCATCTTTATGAAAGTTATTTGAAAGAACAGTGGGAGGCAATGAAGGTAGATGGGAAGATCTACAGCTATGACTGGAGACAGCAGCCGGTGTCGGATGTCTGTGCCTTTGTAAACAAAGCCTATTTAAAAAAATATGATATGCAGTTAAAAGGAAACGAGACTTGTGAGGAGCTTCTTCAGATGGCAGAAAAGGTGAATAAAAA
The DNA here is from genome assembly GCA_934317845.1 of uncultured Lachnospiraceae bacterium. Taxonomy (GTDB): domain Bacteria; phylum Bacillota; class Clostridia; order Lachnospirales; family Lachnospiraceae; genus NC2004. The sequence continues at coordinate 37,660 of CAKRES010000018.1, read as the reverse complement.
AGAAAAACGAAAAGGCTTCTGTCCGGTGTTGCTTCGTGTAGAAAAAGAGGAGATCGCAGACTGGGGGATTGAGGAGCTTACGACACAGGTAAAGGAACGCGGCGATCTGATCTGGGGTTATAATCAACCGGGGATGGACTGGTCCCTGCCAACAGATTTCTTTGTACTTTATGCAGAGGAAAACCGACAGGACAGCAATGAGAATGAAGTGTTGTTAAATGAGAAGTTATTATATCAAACACAAAAAGTAGTCATAAAAAAAGATACCTATCAGCCGGTGACCAATTGTCTGACAGCAGTAGCATCCTGGTCAGAGCATAAAGACGAAGTCGTGGAATTTTTAGATCTGATCCATGGGGATGCAGATTATGCCAATCTGTTACAGTATGGAGTAGAAGGGGAAAATTACGTGCTGGAAGATGGAAAAGCCGTAATTGATGAGGATCATCCTGGCCTTATGGCATTCAGCATTGGAAATAAGTGGATCACCTATCCAAGAGCGTTAGAACCGGATACAGTAGAGGAAAAAGAACGGTGGTATCGGGACTATATCGGTGAGCATTTCAAAAAGTAGGGGGGACAGGTATGAAACAGATAATGTGCTGCAAATGTATTGGTATATTTTTCTTTCTTGTACTGCTTGTTTTGTTCTGTAATGGGTGCGAAAATAAAAACATAAAACAGATAAAGACAGCAACGTATTCGTGGCCGAAAGATGACTCCGTTTCTTATTCGGTAGGTAATATTGCAGTATCAGGAGAGCGGATGGTGTATGTACAGAATGATATATTGCATATTAGAGATCTTACTACCGGAAATGATACCGTGCTCTGTTCCCGTCCGGATTGCAAGCATCAGGAAGATGATTCGTCCTGTGAGGCAGCCGCTCCTGCAGAAGCGTTTGGCAGTGGATTTGTAGCAGTCGGTTTGCATGGAGATGTGGTGCTGGAAGTGGTAAGCTCTAATGATGGACAAGACATGATCTATCTTTCAAAAGTGGGAGAAAATAATCGGACGAAGGTGGCAAAGCTTCCGTATTCTTTTAGCAATGGTTATATCGTATTTTCCGGAACTACCATGTATGCGACAGTTAAGGTGCCGGTAACAGAGGGAGAAGAGGGAGAAGAAATAATAAGTACCTGCGGAAGCAAAGCAGCAGTCATTTCCATGGATCTTACGGATTATAAAGTAAAAAAACTGGCAGAGTACGACAGTAAATACGGAGTGTCAGTACGACGTCTGGATCTGTGCGACGGGAAACTGGTTTATGAAGTAGAGGGGTTAAATTCACTTTCGGATGATACTTCCTTCAGCGATATGTATGCCCTTTCTTTAAAATCTGGAAAGGAAGTAAAGATCGAACAGGAGATTCGGGAAGAAAATGGGAAGAAGGAAAGGATAAAAGATTATATCGGTTGTTACGAGGGAAAGCTTTATTTTTATGATGAGGGAAAACACAGGATTGTTGCAAAGGAACCGGAGGAAAAAGCAGAGAGTCAAACGGTGTATGAGCTAAAGGATAACCGCACGTTTATTGCGGCAGAACTTTCTGTTGATGGAAAACTACTTTACAACCTGGATGATAACAAAAGTGAGGATTATGAAAAATGCCGGGTCAATAATTATGTTTATGATATAAAAGAACAGAAGCTTTATGAAGCGAGTGAACGAAACAGCAAAGATTATAGTTCCATGATGATGTGGTGTGACAAGCTGATTGCTTACGATATGAAAGATGGCTCGATCGTGGAGCTTCCACTGTCTTCATATGCTACAGAGGTAAAACGGTAAAAAGGGAGAATTTAGAATGAAGCTTACTGTACGGGCATTTAGTATGGATTCTAAAAAGTATGAAAATATCGTCAGTTCCTATGCCAATCATATTTATCGCCTGGCATATGGATATTGCGGTAACAAAAGTGATGCGGAAGATGTCATGCAAAATACATTTTTGAAATTGTTGACCACGGATACGGTGTTTCAAGATGAGGAACATATCAGGAAATGGCTGATCCGCGTAGCTGCGAATGAATCGAAAAATATATGCAGATCATCCTGGCGGCGGAAGGTGGTATCTTATGATGCACTGGATCAGGAACTAAAAATGGAGGATTTTGACAAAGAAAAGCAGTATATCTTATTTCAGGCGGTGACATCGCTGCCTGAAAAATATCGTTTTATCGTTCATCTTTATTACTATGAAACGTATTCTGTGAAAGAGATCGCGGCACTGCTCGAATTAAAAGAAACGACAGTGCAGACCCGTTTGCAAAGAGCAAGGCAGAGGTTGAAAAAAGTATTAAAGGAGGAATGGCAGTATGAGCAATAGAGATTTTTATCGGGAAACTTTTGATCAGATCTCATTAGATGCCGATCAAATAAGTGATTTATTACATATACGTGAAAAGAATAAGCGGCAGGAACAAAAAAAGCTTTTTTATAACAAAAAAGCATGGGTCGCCGCTGCTGTAGTTTTGCTGTTGTTTATCATGGTTCCAACCGCTTATGCCGGAATCAGGTATCAATGGTTTTCTCTGTTTTTTATCAATTCTGATGATTATGCAACGGATTTAAAGGGATTGGCCGAATGTGCAGATACAGAACAAACCGTAACGGAAACGGATGATTTTAAGCTGACGATCTTAGGACATTTGTACAGCAAAGAACAGGAGCGCGGAATTGTGATCGCTTCCTTGAAATTTAAAACTGATCAGGTATATCTTCCGATCAACGGTGCACGATTTGGAGATATAGATGGAACAGATCCGGCGGAGTATCAATATACCGAGGAGGAAGGAAGAGAAGCAGGGACCAGGTCTTATTCTATTTACTGTATTTCTAAAGATGGTGTTTTTGCCGGAAATCCGTCACAGCTGGAAGGAAAGGACCCGGTCTGTCTGGAATTTTATGACAGTGACGGAAAGATCATTTCCGGCTGGGCATACCCTTCCTACAAAGGAGAAAAGGCGGAAGATGGTGGTTATCTGATCGGAATCCGTTATGGAGAAACGCTTCAGATGGGCAATACCATGCTGTTTTGTGAGGAATATTTGCAGGAGGATCTGTTCCGGTATGTAAATGTTAAAAAAAGTTATGATCCGGACTATAAAATTCATGCGCTGGCGAAGTGTCATCTGCCGAAAGCCGGAAAGATTCCCTGCCGGAAGTTTTCCAATGGAGAAACGACTATTTATGTGACACCGATCGCCGTTGTGATAAAAGATCTGAATCTTTATGATCCCGACTGCAAACTTGCCAAGGCAGGGATTGATGAGGGATTGATAAACACATCCATAAATCTGGTAGTAAAGAAAAAACATGCCGAAAAGAAAGTTGTTCCGTTGGAAAACATGATACATGACATGAACTGCTATGACCATCTGACCAAATCGAGAGATTATATCAGCACGGATTATGGTATGGAGTTAGATTCGTTTCTGCGTTTAAAAGAAATAAAACAAATTGAGATTGGCTCAGAGGTATTTCACCGTACGATAAAGTAGTATGTAGTTTTATTTCTGACCCGAAAATGTGCTATAATATCCAAAAACGAAAAAGGGGCATTGCATATGGATATTACGGCAACATTGCAGCAACTGGATGCATTATTTGAACAGGATAAAACAGATCAGATCGAAGGCTTTTTGATGGAGGCAGTTTCGAAGGCTTTCGATGAGCAGGACTATGACAGTCTGCTTGCGTTATGGAATGAGTTGATCGGTTTTTACCGGGAAACGTGTGCTTATGATAAAATGCAGTCGGCGGCAAAAGAGGCGTTGTTTCTTTTAAAACAGCGTGGTTTAGAGGGTAGTCTTGCCTATGGAAATACACTGGTAAATATTGCAAATGGACTGCGCAGTGCCGGACGCTTAGAGCAGTCGCAGGCATTTTATGTCGAGGCTGAGGCGGTGTATGAGAAGCATCTTCCAAAGAATGACATGCAGTTTTCGGCACTTTACAATAATTTAAGTCTGCTCTATCAGGAAATGGGACAGTATGAGCAGGCATATGACTGTTTAGGCAAGGCACTTTCCATTGTACAACAGGATGCCTCACATGCATGGGAGACTGCGGTTACAAAGACGAATCTTGCCAATACCCTTTGTGAGATGGCAAGAAACGGACAGCCGGATCTGTTCCGGCAGGCAAAGCAGTATGCGTCGGAGGCGGTTGCCTACTTTAAAACAGGACACAAGGACACGCACTATGCGGCTGCGTTAGTGGCACTGGGACAGTGCGCCGAGCAGGAGGGGGACGATGCTTTGGCTCTCAACCACTATGAAACTGCCATGCACATGATCGAGACCTCACTTGGAAAAACAGATTTTTATGAGCGGACACGCGCCTATTATGAGGCGGTGAAGAAAAAGCTGGATGCCTCTTTTGAGCACGGGCTTTCGCTCTGTCAGGAATATTATGAAACCTGCGCTGCTCCTCTTTTAAAGGAGCATTTTCCTGCGGAATACGACCGTATGATCGCCGGATTGTGTGGGGAAGGCTCTGACTGCTTTGGATTTGATGATGCATTTTCCAAAGATCATGACTGGGGACCGGGCTTTGTGCTCTTGCTTGACGATGACTGCTATGAAAAGATCGGTGATGAGGTAGAGGCATGTCTTCAGGCACTTCCGGCGGAATTTAAAGGGATGCGCCGGCAAATGACGAAGGAGGCTTCCGGCAGGATCGGTGTCATGTCGTATGCGCATTTTTATGACCGGTTGTTTGGGGATCGTGTCTATGCTTATTTTAAAGAACATAAAACGCTTCCGGATGCGATGTTTTTATCTCTTCCTTCGGAGGCTTTGGCGGCTGCTTCCAATGGTACCCTGTGGTATGTGGGAGAGCAGGTGAAGGAGGAGGATCCGTTTCTTTCCTTCCGCGCCTATTTAAAGAAGGGTTATCCGATGACCGTGCGCTACCGGCTGCTTGAGCGTTATGCCCGCCTGTTTTCACAGGGGGCGCAGTACAATGCGATCCGTATGGCAAGACGTAAGGACAAAAATGCGGCACTGCTCTGCCTGATGAATGGACTTGCAGCGGCGTTAAAGATCGGTTATATCGTGGAGGGGGCTTACCCGCTTCCTGAGAAGTGGCTGTTTTATGGCAGCAGACAGTTTCAGGTGGCATCGGAGCTTTCCCATCGGGCAGCAGAGATATTAGATGCTTATCATATATGGGTGGACAAAGGCGAAGAACAACTTGCTTTTCTGACAGAAAAAATAGAACAACTCAGTGAATATCTGATCGGGGTGCTCATCCGCGAGGGCTATCTTTTAGAATGGTATCTGATGGAACAGACGGCTGCGCCGGGAGATGCCTTTTATACTGACACGTATCTGGAGCATTATGCCATGGAGCTTTCTCTTCGATCAGAGCTTTCTCTCATGACGCAGGAGGAGCTTACCAACTATATTGCAAAAATGGAATTTCAGGCATTTGATCTGGTGAAAAATGAGGGCGGCAGAGCGAGCTGTCAGGATGACTGGGAAACCTTTTATATTATGCGCTACAGTCAGTATATTCTCTGGACAAGACCGATGCTTACCCAGTATGTCATTGATTTTAAGAGAAATATGGCAAAGGGCTGGAATCCTATTATGGAGAAGTATGGGCGCATGGAACAAAGTACTGCGCCGGAGCAGTGGGAGCGTATCAAGGATCAGTTTCCGGTAATTCCGGAACAAAAAAAGGCGATCATGGAGGAGATCATCCGGCTTCAGGTTGCATGGATGGAAGAGTTTGCTGCCGCTTATCCGAATCTGGCAGGGCAGGCGAGAACGATCCATACAGCAGACGACACTCCTTACGATACCTCGTATGAAACGTATCTGCGCGGCGAGCTTTCTACCTACGGTGACAATATGCTAAAGCTTTACGGACAGTACATTGTAGCGCATGTGCAAAATGGTGAAAATCTGGCAGAGCAGATCATGGAAGGTACGGTTAAGCAGTACGGTTATACCAGTCTTGCTGCTGCAGAGCAGGATGAAAAACGTACAGGGATCGATCTGATCGGTCAGTGATCTTTTGTGTGACATATTCTGTCGGAAAACCTGCTTGAGAATTGGTCAGAAATACGCTACACTTTATCTATAAAAAACAAAAGAGAACAAAGGAGGTTATGAAAATGACGATGAAAGAAGAGATCAAACAGGAATTGACCGGGCACATTCTGCCATTCTGGGAGAGCTTAAAGGATGAGGAACAGGGTGGATACTATGGATATATGGGAACCGACCGGGTGCTTGATAAAAAGGCGGAGAAAGGCGGCATTTTAACGAGCCGTATTCTCTGGACATTTTCCCATGCCTATTTAACGCTGCATGATGAGAGCTACCTGCCTTATGCCACGCATGCGTATGAGTTTATCAAGAACCATTTCTTTGACAAGGAACAAGGCGGGATCTACTGGTCTGTGACCTATGATGGAAAACCTTGCGATACGATCAAACATTCCTATAACATGGCATTTTGCATTTACGCGCTGTCTGCTTATTATGATGCGGTAAAGGACGAGGAGGCACTTTCCCTTGCCGAGGGACTTTATGATCTGATCGAGAGCAAATACCGCGATGAATACGGCTATAAGGAAGCTTTTACCGTTGATTTCAAGCCACAGAGCAATGAGCATTTATCAGAAAATGGTGTCATGGCAGAAAAGACGATGAATACGATGCTGCATATTTATGAGGCATATACAGAGTTATACCGTGTGAGCGGGCATGAGGGTGCTAAGGAAGGAATGCATTTTATCGCTGATCTGTTTAAGGACAAGATGTATCATCCGGAAAAACACCGTTTGGAGGTGTTCTTTGACAGCACAATGCATTCTCTGATCGATCTTCATTCCTATGGTCATGATATTGAGACCGCATGGCTTTTGGAGCGTGGATTAGAGGTGCTTGATGAGGAAGCATATCATAAGCAGTTTTTACCGATGTTTACGGATCTGGAGCATGAGATTCTGACCGTGGCATACGATGGAGAGAGTGTTGCGGCAGAGTGTGAAAATGGTGTCGTACTTCAAAACCGTATCTGGTGGGTGCAGTGTGAGTCCATGATCGGATTTTACAATGCATACCAGAAGCGTCCGGATGAGGTGCAGTACAAGGAAGCTGTAGAGCATATCTGGAATTATGTAAAGAACTATATCGTAGATACGCGGGAAGGCTCAGAGTGGTACAATGAGCGTTTTTATGACAAGACGGTGAATGAAAAAGAGCCGCTTCTTTCTCCATGGAAATGTCCGTATCACAATGCCAGAATGTGTTATGAAATGATCCACCGCTTAGGGGATGAATAGGAGGGAATGCAATGAGTACATTTTGTAAGGAGCCTGTTAATCCACGGGCAAGCAAAGAGGCAAAGGAGCTGCTTGCTTACCTTTGTGAGCACGCAGGAAAGAAGCTGATCACAGGACAGCATACGCAGACCAGGCCGATGGAGGAGCGTGCCTATATCAAGGAAGTGACCGGTAAATATCCAAAGCTCGTGGAGTTTGAGATGCTTTCCTACAGCCCGAACATCAACTATGAGGATGCCGGTAAAGAGTGTCTGACCGAGGTATATGAAAATGAGGGAACAATGGACACGGCACTTTCTCTTGCCAAAGAAGGAGAGATCATTCCGATGTTGTGCTTTCACTGGTTTTCGCCGATTGGCGGACGGGATAAAGCATTTTATACCGAGCACACGGATTTTGATCCGGAGCAGGTGCTGGTGGAAGGCAGTGATGAACGCGAGGCATTTTTTAGTGACCTTTCTGTGATCGCAGAACAGCTTTCCCGCTTTAAAGAGGAGCATATCGCGGTGCTTTGGCGTCCATTCCATGAAGTGGAAGGAACCTGGTTCTGGTGGGGTTCTAAGGGCGGCGAGGTTGCCAAACAGCTCTACTACCTGATGTTTGATTATTTTACGAAGGAGAAGCAGCTTGATAATCTGCTCTGGGTATGGAGCGCACCGACGAAGGAGAGTTATCCGGGCGATGACTTCTGTGATGTGGTTGGATGGGATATCTATCTGCCGGAAAAGGAAGCGACGGATTATCAGAAGCAGTATGAGGAATTGAGTGCAAATACCAGTCCGAATAAAGTAAAGGCATTGACCGAGGTAGGGTATAATCCTTCCATTTCCGCAATTGAAAAAAGTCATACACCATGGGCGTTTTATATGACGTGGTCCAAGGAGTTTGCACTGGATGGCGTGTATAACACGAAAGAGGAATTAAAAGCAATGTATGACAGTGATTATACGATCACACTGTAATCTATATTTTATAGGAAAGAGAGGGTTTGTAACATGTATGAAAAGCTCAATAAAAAGGCGAGGAATCTGATGCTTCTTTCAGAGATCACGTTAAGTGTCGTGCTGACTTGTGTTGTGCTTGCCGGTTACTGGTTTATCAGATCGGTAGCGGAGCAGGATCTTTCTGTGATCTGGCTGCTTCTGGTTCTGCTTGTGATCTGGTTGGTCACTCTGATCGCACCGTTTGTGCGCTACGAGCGGTACCGTTACCGCTTTACAGAGGAAGAGATCGATGTCAAGGAAGGCTTCTTATTTGTGGAGCGCAATGTTGTTCCGATCGAACGACTGCAAAAGGTTGCCATGGCGAGTGGCCCGTATGACCGGATGTTTGGTCTTTCCAAGCTGATCGTGACAACTGCTGGTGGTGATGTCACGATCCGTTTTCTGGAGGAAGAAAAAGCGGAGCGTATCGTGGAGCAGTTAAAGCAGAAGATCAATTCTTATGCGGTTGAGAGCCGGAATCATCCGGATACCAATCCGTTTGTACAGGAATAGGAGGCGCGTATGGCAGGGGAAGAGAACAAAACAGAATATTCAGAACAATTTTGTACGCGCAATGACCCCACATTTATCTTAGAACAGATGTGGGGTGCTTTGGTTGCATTTGTTGCTATTTTATTTGGAAACCAGCAGATGATCGTTTCTGCTTTTCTGTCGCTTCGCACGCAGCAGTTCATTTATGGCCTGGCAGTGCTGATCGGGATCGTTTTCGTTTTTTTCCTGATCTGTCTGTTTTACGTCAACCGCTGGTATAAGACGACGATCACGGTTGTGGACGGCATGTTGATCTCGGAACAAAAAACAATGCTGCGAAGGAAAAATTCGATCGCGCTTTCCAATATATCTAACATTAACTTAGAGCAGAATCTGTTTGAACGATTGATCGGAACGTATAAGGTGAAGCTGGATACGAATAGTTTATCGACGGCAGAGCAGACTGATGTCAAAATCGTGCTCAACAAACAGCGGGCAGAGCAGTTAAAACAACTTATCATGCAGCGGGTGGAAAAAGCGGAGGAACTGGAGCGGGAGTCTTCTTCTGAAGAGCAGCAGGTGGTTATGGAAAAGGAATTTGATATTACCTATACTCCGGCACAGATTTTCAAAAATGCACTGTTTAATACGTCGATCGCATTGATCCTTGCAACGATCGCGGCATTTTTGTTCACGATTTTTGCGGTGATGGAAACGATGGGTTCTATAAAGTCGATCGGTTCTGCGTTGTTTGGTATTGTTGTACAGGCGGGTGTGCTGCTTTCTTTGGTGAAGGGGCTTTTGGATGGCTGGCTCAAGGATTATCATTTTCAGGCGAAGCGGAACAAAGATCAGATTTATGTGCAGTCAGGTCTTTTAAAAAAGGTAGAATATACGATCCCGCTGCATAAGATCCAGGCCGTGTCTTTTTCCTCCACCTGTCTTTCCCGGATGTTTGGTCGTTATTATGTGGAAGTGATCAATGTTGGCGGAGAAGGAGAGGACGCCACGGGAAGAAAGATCCTTTTAATGGGCAAAGAGTCGGAGTTAAAAGATAAGCTTGCGATGCTGCTTCCGGAGTATCCTTATCCTGAGGCGAAGGAAATGAAAAAGCAGCCGGTCTGCATGCTGTTCTGGCATCTGATCTGGGCAGTGATCCTTGGAGGAATGATCAGTGCAGGAGCCATATGGGGCTTTGAGGCTGCGACACATTCTGCTCTTTCTGACCGGATGCTTTGGGGAATCCTGCTTATGATCGGCATTGGCATGATCGGGATAGTGATCGCCTGTCTTTCTTATCTCACGGTCGGATTGTATATTGATGAGGATTATCTGATCTTAGAGAGGGGATGCTTTGGGAAGAACCGGGTGACGCTTCCATATAAAAATATGCAGTATATCAAAGTGACGCAGGGTATCTTTGGTAAATTGTTTCATGTGAGTACCGCACAGATCCAGGTGCTTGCGAGTGCAGTAAACAGCAGTCAGTCGACCAGACAGTATCCGACAGATCAGATCGACCAGATCGTAATAAAATTTCAACAAAAATATCATCGGAAATTGGTTGAGATAGACAAAAAATAGTGTTAAAATAATAACAGGCATAGCCAAAGATATTACATAAGGAGGTTTTGAAAATGGAGGAAAGAGTACGCTTATTACACTCCATGAGAGCCAGAGTTGTTGCCATCATTATGATTCCGGTAATTCTGGTAGGGGTATTGATGATGTTAAACTACGCCCCGAATGTAAAGGATAACGTAAGCCAGATCAGTAAGAATTATATTATGGATCTGTCGGAGGCTTATGGTGGTTCATTGGAAAAGGAACTTTCTGTTGTTGGAGAGGACCGGGTATTAAGTGAAGAGTATTTAAGTGAACATTTAAGTAGTGTCGGTATGGAAGGGATCTCATCAAGCTACTGCTATTTAGTGGGGGCAGATGGAACGATGCTGTATCATCCGACCGCAGAAAAGATCGGTCAGCCGGTAGAGAATTCCGTTGTGAAGGGGATCGTTTCTGATATTGCAGCAGGAAAAAAGGTAAAGGCGAGACTTGTTGAGTATGACTACAATGGTGACTTGAAGTACGCCGCCACCTATATTGACAAAGACCAGAAGTTTATTCTGGTTGTGACAGCGGATGAGACAGAGGTGAATGCACCGATCAGGAAGATCAACCGGATTGGAATTATTGGTTTGCTGATCGCATTGATACTCTGCATGATACTGGCAGAGTTTTTCTCGCGGATCATTGTAAAACCGATCAAGTTGATGGTTGGGGTGATCCGGAAAGTGGCGAATATGGATTTTACATCAAGTGGAGAGGCTTCCAAGCTGAAGGACCGCAAAGATGAGATGGGCGTGATGGCGCGTGCGATCTCTACCTTGCGAGGAAGCTTAGTTGATGTTGTCAATGAGATCAAAGCGGAAAGTGATGCTGTTATTCAGGCGGCAGATGCGCTGAATTCCAGTGCGACCGAAACGGCATCTACAATGACTCAGGTAGAGGAAGCAGTAGATGATATTGCACAGGGGGCAACCTCACAGGCAGAGGAGACGCAGTCTGCAACGGAGCATGTTGTTGCAATGGGGAACATGGTAAAAGAAACTTCCGAGAAGGTAGCGGCTCTGCTTGAGGCAACGGATCACGTAAATGATGCAAACCTGAATGCGATGAAGATCTTAGATGAATTACAGGAAGTCAATAACCAGACAGATGAATACATTGACATGATCGCCGAGCAGACCGATATTACCAATCAGTCTGCGAAGAAGATCGGACAGGCTACGCAGCTCATTGCAGCGATTGCAGAAGAAACCAATCTGCTTTCTTTAAATGCAAGTATTGAGGCTGCCAGAGCCGGAGAACAGGGACGAGGATTTGCTGTTGTTGCTTCCCAGATCCAGAAGCTGGCAGAACAGTCCACAGAAGCAGTCAAGGAGATTGATGGTATTATCCGTACGTTGACAGCCGATTCTGAAAAAGCAGTAGAGACCATGGATCAGGTGCGTGATATCATTGAAAAACAGAATGATCATATGTATCAGACCGGGGAAGCATTTGCGCAGATCAAAGATGGTGTGGATGAATCCATTGCCGGTATTAACGTGATCGCAGATCGTACCAGGGATCTGGATCAGACCCGTACCAATGTTGTAGATTCTGTGAGCAGTTTGACGGCGATCGCCGAAGAAAATGCCGCTGCGACCGAGGAGACATCTGCTTCTATGGTGGAGATCTCCAGCATTGTGACAGGAATCTCCGATCAGGCAAATGTGCTTCATGAGGTAGCACAGCGGATGGATGAAAAGATGAGTGTATTCCAGTTATAAAGGAATATCCGTGAATTCTAAAATGGCATAAGGTTCTTTGTCTTCATTTTCCAGACAAAGGATCGTACGATCTTTCAAGCAGGCACGCTTCGTGGCGATGACATCGCCGAGGCGTGCCTGTTTTTTATACTCTACCCGCATCTGTGTGTAGGTGAGATCTTCCGGCAGATGGTCATAAGCGATCGTGACATACTGAGCGTTGTTCATATGACCGAACAGATCCAGATGAGAGCGGGTGATCGTGAGGGAGGACAGTGTTTCATAATCATTTTCGGACAGATCTTTTATTGTGATCTTTCGCGGAGTACATTCCATCGGATAAGCGTCTTCCAGTTGATAAGCTTCGTACTGATCGTCAGTGATACGACAAGGACGTTGCTTTTGCAGATCAAAGTACGTCCAGATCGAATTGGCATTGATCGCTACGTTGCCATCAGCATCAAAGATCAAAAAGTTACGAAAGCCTTCGATTCCTTTGAATTGATAAGGTTTGGTGGCAATTGTGATGACATCGTTCCGTTTGGGAAAATGACGAAACTGTACTTGCCATGCATTTAAGATCCAGGCATGTGTTCCGAGCGTGTCAACTCCTGTTCCCAAAGAGTCGGACTGGAATTCGGAGCAATCCTGAAAATAATTGATCACGGCAGGTAAGGATAACTGTCCGTTTGGATCTGTTTCACTAAAGCGCACGCGGCTTTCAAAAGAATACATAAAGGCCTCCTTTATTATTTGCTTGTAGTTAAGATCAATTCCATGATCGTATCTACCGGATTGGATAATTTGCTTTCACTCATCGCGGCAATATAATCTTTTCGGTGGTTGTATACGTCGTGGATTGCATCCAAAAGTGTTTCGTTTGTTACATCTTCCTCTGCGATGACTTTGCTGTAACCACTCTTTTCAAAGGAAGCTGCATTTAAGATCTGGTCCCCACGGCTTGCTTTTGCGGAAAGTGGGATCAAAATGTTTGGTTTCTTTAATGCTAACAGTTCGCAGATCGCATTGGCTCCGGCGCGGGATACGACTAGATCTGCCAGTGCTAAGTAGCCTGCCAGCTCTTTTTTCACATATTCAAATTGACGGTAACCCGGTTTGTCCTGTAAGGCAGGATCTAAATGTCCCTTGCCGCAGCAATGGATGATCTGGAAGTTTTCAAGAAGCTGATCTAAATTGTTGCGGATCGCATTGTTGATCGCTACAGACCCCAGACTTCCTCCAATGATCATAAGTGTTGGTTTGCTTTCAGAAAATCCGAGCATTGTGCAGGCATCACTCTTGTTCCCTTCAAATAACTCTTTTCTGATCGGAGAACCTGTCAGAACTGCCTTTCCGCTTGGCAGATGTTCTAAGGTTTCCGGGAAGTTGCAGCAGACTTTGGTCGCACTTGGAATGGCGATCTTGTTTGCCAGCCCCGGTGTCATATCACTTTCGTGAATAATGCAGGGGATGTGGCGGTGTTTTGCTGCTAAGACAACAGGGACAGAGACAAAGCCGCCTTTGGAAAATACAATATCCGGCTTCAATGCCTTTAAGAGCGTATTGGCCTCTGAAAATCCCTTGATCACGCGGAAAGGATCCGAGAAATTTTTTACATCAAAATAACGTCTTAATTTACCGGATGAGATACCATGGTAAGGAATCTTCATGTCTTCGATCAGACGCTTTTCAATGCCTTCATAGGAGCCAATATAATGAATGTCATAGCCTGCTTTCTTAAGTTCTGGAATGAGAGCCATATTTGGGGTAACATGTCCGGCAGTTCCTCCGCCGGTTAATACAATCCGTTTCATGAAAGACCTCCTATTTTGCTGCTTTTAATGCCTGTGCAAGCTGATCCGGGCAGGATGTACCTTTGAATCCGCACTGAATACCATCCAAACGGGCAATGGCATCGTCGACATCCATGCCTTCGATCAGGCGGGCAACGCCCTGCGTATTTCCTGCACAGCCTCCTAAAAATTGAACGTTAGTTACCTTATGATCTGTAATGTCAAATGTGATCTTGCGTGAGCACACGCCTTTTGGTGCATATTCCATTTATAAACTCCTCCTTTGTTTGTGTGGGTGTTGTGAAATTGCAGGGGCGTTGCGGAAAGAAGATGATACCATCGCAGGCACGCTTTCGCTACTCATCGCTCGCAACGGTACATAGGATGCCATAATTCAAACAACTTATAAATAAACCCCTGTTATAGATTTCACAACGTTATATGCTGTTAGGGTTACATGATTGTATAAATGTTTGCAGTGTGATACACTGATTCCGTGCGAGTATAGGGCATCTGACTATTGCACTATACATAATGGCATGTAACTGTAATTACGATTATACCACATGAAGTAAGATGTGCAAGGCAAAGGAGATTGGTTTTATGAAAACGATTGGTTTGATTGGTGCGATGGAGGAAGAGGTTGCTGCGTTAAAGGATCTGATGACGGATAAGGTGGAGCGTCAGGCAGCAGGAATGGTTTTTACAAAGGGCATGCTTTGGGGCGTGGAGTCTGTGGTCTGCGTGAGTGGTATTGGCAAGGTGAATATGGCGGTTTGTGCGCAGATCCTGGTCGATCTGTTTGGCGTTAATGTGCTGATCAATACTGGTGTTGCCGGCAGTCTGGATGCGTCGATCGACATTGGGGACATTGTACTTTCGAGCGAGGCGCAGCAGCATGATATGGATGTTTCGGCATTGGGGGATCCGGTTGGTGTTATCCCTCGTATGGATACTTCCGTGTTTCCTGCGGATCAGGAGCTGATTGAGGCTGCAAAGCGGGCATGTGAGGAGGCAAATCCGGACATTTCCTGTATGGTTGGCAAGGTTGTCAGCGGGGATCAGTTTATTGCTTCTCCGGAGAAAAAGGAATATCTGGTAAAGGAGTTTGGCGGCCGCTGTGCGGAAATGGAGGGGGCTGCGATGGCACAGGTTGCTTATCTGAATCAGATCCCGTATCTTGTGATCCGCGCCATTTCCGATAAGGCAGATAATTCCGGTTCTGAGGATTATCCTGTTTTTGCAAAAAAAGCGATCAAGCATAGTCTGCGGTTGTTAGAGCAATTATATCGAAATGAGGCGAAGCACTGGGCATAGAGGATCATCTCCCCGGTTTTTGTCGGATATTAGAGGACGAAACAGCTTGTCTTTGGTTCTTTTTTTTGCGTATCATAAGGGTAGACCTGATAGGGCAGGAAAAGGAGGAGTATAAGATGGCATTTGAATTGGAATTATGGATGAGCAGATGGCCGGTTGTTTATGTGATGGCGGGGATCACGCTGCTTGGGATCCTGTCAAAGGAGATCAGCCGTTTGTCACTAAAGTCACTCAGTCGCGCAGTAGGAAAACTGAATCGGAATCCGAAACGGGTACGGAATCATATGGTGAGCCAGAGCATTTCCTGGTATGAACAGAGTGTAAAGGAAGGGAAAACGCCACAGGTAGAGGAGCATTTGCGAAAGCAGCTGGCTTTTTCAAAGATCGGTTTTATTCCGGTGTACCGGCTGGAAAATGGAAATCTGGTTGCGATGACAGCGACGGTGCTGCTTGGCATGGTCAGCACATTGCTTTCGTATGTGGATGGCTGCCGTATGAACGAGACATTGTTTTTGTTTACCGCCGGGTTTTTCTGTGCAGGACTTTGCCTTTTGTTTGAGGTGTTTTCGGGGACAGAATACTACCGGGGCTGTTTTTTGCTTGGCATGAAGGATTATTTCAGCAGTCTGCCGGAAAAAAAGGAAGCAGAAGAACCGGTCCGAAAAGAGACGGGAGCCGGGGAGCGGGTGATTCCCTCGCTGGATGGGGATATCGTGACAAGGAGGGAACGGGAACAGCTTGGACTTGTAAAACCGTTACATAAGGAGCAGAAGGAATTTGCCTCAGAAAAGCAGGAGTATAGTGCTGCGGCAAAGGAAGCGGTGCCGCAGCCACCCAAGATAGATAAAGAACTTTTGGAGGATCTGTTGAAAAGTATGCTGATGGAGTAATCCATAGATCTGGAATAATTCATAAAATGCTTCATATCTTGTACTAAGAACAAGAGTGGGAGTACGGTATGAAGCATCGGAAAATAAGAAATCAAACCAGAGAAAGAGTGGCTGCAATGCTGCTTTGTTCTCTGGTTTTTTGTTTCGTTTGCGGCTGCCAGATGAAAAAAAAAAACGAAGCGAGACAAGGGGCAACGGGGGCAGCTGCGACGGAGCAGGCGAAGCAGGATACTTCGGTGAAAAAAGAGAAGAAGAAAAAACAAAACCGGCTTTTGGTGGAATCCGATTACGAAGGCATTTCCAAGGCATATAATTCCTGGTGGTTTAAGCGGAATGCGGATCATATGCCAAGTGGTGCGCAGGAAGAGATCGACATTGCAAAGTATAACGCTTTTTACAAGGATGATAGTGTTATGCAGAAGTCTGTTCCGGATAAAGTGATCTATCTGACCTTTGACTGCGGTTATGAAAATGGTTACACGGAAGGAATGCTGGATGTGTTAAAAAAGCACAAGGCACCAGCGGCGTTTTTTGTGACACAGACCTACATCCGGGACAATGTGGCGATCACGAAGCGGATGAAGGAGGAGGGGCATATTGTGGGAAATCATACGATCACACACCCGAATCTTTCGGAGGCTTCTCTGGATAAGATCATGGAGGAGATCCTGGGGTGCCAGGATTACATGAAGGAAGCTACGGGATATGAGATGGATCTATTTTTTCGCCCGCCGAAAGGGGAATACAGTGAATATCTGTTAAAGGCAGCACAGGATTTAGGCTATGCCACGATCTTCTGGAGTATGGCTTACCTTGATTATGATGTGAACCGTCAGCCGAGTGTGGAGCATGTGATCGAGCATTTTCAAAAATACTACCATCCGGGTGCGATCCCCCTGATCCACAATGTGTCCTCTGCAAATGCCGGAGCACTCGATACAGTACTTACCAATCTGGAACAGGAAGGATATCGGTTCGGTTCCTTATATGAACTGAAACAAAACGAGCAATAATGCTTTTTCACAGACTGTACCGGTTGCACAAACAGAGGGAACATGCTACACTTGAAGTAATAATAACAGAGGTACAGGAAGGGTTACGCATGGGTTTTATAAGCAGACAGGAATTACAGACATTTGATTTTTCGCAAAGTGTGGTACTTGACATGAAGCAGAAGCCGGATGCATTTCAGATCACGGTAAGTGATGTGATCATATCTGCCGGTAACAGTCAGAATCAGGAGCTGCGCAGTATGGGAACGAATGAGATGAAGATAACATTGGAGCAGGTATCGGAGTTTTATTTCCTGTTGGATGGCTATACGCTTTACAATATGGATGATACGATCGCGGAAAAAACAGAAGATACCGCACTTTCCAAGGAGGAGTATGAGCCACTGTTTTCTTCATTAAAGGAGGCTCCGATCGAGCAGATCGAACAGCGGGATGGCTACTATTTTATTTATCTGGATACGGACGAACAAAAGGTGAGTTATACGATCAAGATCAAGGCGGAGCGGGATCGGACAGAATGGGAGCGTTTCCGGAATCTTCCGAATGAATACCGGAACTGATATTTTCTGTTGTTTTTGAATATATAATCTTGACGTCAGATGTTTGGAATGATAGGATAAAGTATCTGGGTGTATCATCTATATACCTGATAGGAGCATAGCATGATGTCAGCACTGTTACAGTGTGCAGATATCAAGTGAGAAAGGAGATAGTAATATGGCGAGAAGGTCAGAATTATCAGAGTGTGAATTAGCAACAATGAAATGTATTTGGGATGCGGAGGAGAATGCTACATGCAGCGAGATCCGTGACCGACTGGAATCACAGTATGGAATGGTATATAAAGACACGACAGTTTACACTTTCCTTAAAAATCTTCAGAAAAAAGGATTTGTAGATTGTATGCAGCGTGGTGTAAAGTTTTACTTCGCAACGCGTGATGAGGAGTCATTCCGTGCAGCACAGTTAAAGCATATGGAGTCTTTCTGGTTTGATGGTAATACCAGCAAGCTGATCACAGCATTATTCAAGAACAAAAAAATGACAAAGGAAGAAAAAGAGGAGGTCAAAAAGGCCATTGATAAACTGGGTTTGTAATATTACGATCCTGATTTTGTTAACGACCGTGACCGGAAGTGTTTTAACGCTTACATGGCTGTTTATCAAGCATTTTTTAAAAAAGTTTGTGAGCATTCGGTTCATGCATGATGCGATTTGTCTGGTGCTGGTGGGATATTATATTCCGGTTGCATTTTTCATGATGTCGTGCCAGGGATTTTCCATCAATAACATGGTAGGTGTACATACGCCTCTCTTGGATGTTGTTATGGTCCTGCTGTTTCTTGTATGGCTTTGTGGTATAGTAATACAAGGATATTTGCTGCTATTGGAGTTTCGACGGATACGACGAGTGAAAAAAACGAGTTATCCGATGCCGCTGCCGCAAAAAGAAAAATTGCTTGCTTCCATTCAGGAAAAGCTTCCTGTGAAACGTCATATAACCGTGAAACAGGGTTATGGTGTGAATAGTCCCTTTGTAAGCGGTGTGTTTTTTATCAAGATCTATTACCCGGAGGTGCCGCTGAATGACAAAGAGATGTCCAATGCCATGCTTCATGAGCTGGTGCATGTAATACATCTTGATACGTTATGGAAACCGCTGGGAATACTGCTTGGATGTATTTACTGGTTCAATCCGCTGATGCGGATCGTATATGAAGATCTCGACCGGTGGAGTGAGGCATATTGTGACAATACTTGTGCAAGCCTGTTAGGAAGTGCGAAAGAGTATTATGAGATGATCTTTTCTTTCAGTGAACGGGTTGAACTGGGGAATCGCTGTTACCTGCCAACATGGGTTTCGGGAAAGTCTGAGCTGGTGTGGCGGATTGACTGCATCAGGCAATATGGACGAAAGAAAATGCATCAGGTTGTAGCGATGGGGCTGGTTGCCCTGCTTGTGGTGATGAGCGGATGTACGACTTATGCAGCAACAAAGGAAACCGGAAGAATTTATAACACGATCTGGTATAATACGATGCAGGGGGAACGCCTGGAGCTGCCCCCACCCCTGAAAGTCAGGGAGCATGTAGTCGAGGAAGAAACCGTTGCTCAAAAATATACTCCCGTTACAGTAGAAAATATAGAACATATGTTGCCTCATAAAGATTATGCGTCGCTGGATGATGTTGTGATGGAAAAAGGTACATATTATACCGGCAATGCATTTTATCGAAAGAAAGGACAGCAGATACATGTTTCTTGTTTGAGTGATCCGGATAGAGAAAAGCTTCTGGTAGGTTTTTTGGCTCCTGATCATACAATTACTTATATTACAGGAAAAGCAATACAGGATCATGCATTCCAGGTCGAAAAAGATGGCATGTACCGTATATTTCTTGCAAATAAAAGTGGAAAAAAACAAGAGGCAACCATATTGTTTACACATCGTTTGGAGGAATAGGAAAACGAATAGTGGAAAAGAGAAATCGTTAGGGTTTCTCTTTTTTTAAAAGAAATGATTAAATAAAGGCAAGTGAGGTTGACACAAATGTGAAATGGTGTTAATATTGATAAAACAATTTTAATTGTATAGAGGGTGTAGCAGTAATGGGGGTATGTTTATGAAAAAAAGGAAAACTTTAAAATCAGACGAATTGGTAACAATGAAGGTAATCTGGGATGCTAAGGATGGTATTACAAAAGAAGAGATCGTCGGGCAGCTTCGCGAACTTTATGACGTGGTGTTTAAAGAGGGGAAACTGGAACGATATTTGCAAAGTTTAGAAGAGATGGGACTTGCTGCACATGATGAGGGAGCGGAAGTAACTTATCATGAGCTGGTTTCGCAGGAGGATTACTGTGCCGAACAGATGAGGGAATATGACCGGTTATTCGGAAAGAAGAGTCTGTTAAATTTTCCATTTTACTGTTTCGAACATTTGCCATGGTATACCGAACCGATTTCGGAGGAACGTTTGGAGCGTATGAGATTGACGATGGAGGAAATGAAAGATTCATGAATGTAGGAAGGGATGTGCATGACGCACATCCTTTTCTTATGAAAAGGTTTCGCAGATCGTTAGGAAATATGTTATAATTTCAAAGATTGAATCATAAAGGAGCGAAGACTATGGCAACGTATGACGCAAGTAATATTACCGTGTTAGAGGGATTGGAGGCAGTGCGGAAGCGGCCGGGAATGTATATCGGTTCGACCGGACGCAAGGGATTGAATCATTTAGTATATGAGATTGTAGACAATTCAGTAGACGAGCATTTGGCAGGCTACTGTGATCAGATCGAGGTGGTGCTGGAAAAGGATGGTTCCGCTACGGTCAGTGATAATGGACGGGGCATTCCGGTGGAACTTCATGAAAAGGGAGTGTCTGCGGCGCGCCTTGTATTTACGACACTGCATGCCGGAGGCAAATTTGATAATGATGCGTATAAGACAAGCGGTGGACTGCATGGAGTAGGTTCTTCCGTGGTAAATGCGTTGTCTTCTTACATGGAGGTATGGATCAGCCGGGGCGGTAGTGTTCATTACGACCGCTATGAGCAGGGCGTTCCAACGGAAGAACTGAACAAGGGACTGCTTCCGGTCGTAGGAAAGACCAGAAAAACGGGAACGAAGATCCATTTCCTGCCGGATCCGGATATTTTTGACCGGACGGATTTCAGTGGGGAGGATATTATGAGCCGTCTGCATGAAACGGCTTATTTAAATCCGAATCTTACGATTTCTTTTACGGATCGCAGACAGGAAAATGCTGTCACAGAGGTGTTTCATGAACCGGAAGGGATTGTTGGCTTTATCAAAGATATCAACAAGAAAAATGAGCCGCTGCACGATCCGGTTTATTTCTCCGGAGAGGCAGACGGTATTACCGTAGAGTGTGCCTTTCAGTATGTCAATGAATTTCATGAAAATGTATTGGGATTTTGCAACAACATTTTCAATGCCGAGGGTGGCACACATTTAACCGGTTTTAAAACGGTGTTTACTACCATTTTAAATAATTATGCGAGAGAGCTTGGCATTTTAAAGGAAAAGGATGCCAACTTTACCGGAACGGATATCAGAAATGGAATGACGGCGGTTGTTTCGATCAAACATCCGGATCCACGGTTTGAAGGTCAGACAAAGACGAAGCTGGATAATCCGGACGCCGCAAAAGCGACGTCGAAGGTGGTCGGGGAAGAAGCAACGCTTTATTTTGACCGGAATTTAGAGGTATTAAAGACGATCTTAGAGAGCGCGCAAAAGGCAGCAAAGATCCGGAAAACAGAGGAGAAAGCAAAAACTAATCTGCTTACAAAGCCGAAGTTTTCGTTTGACAGCAACGGAAAGCTTGCCAACTGTCAGAGCAGGGATGCGAAGGAGTGTGAGATCTTTATTGTCGAGGGAGATTCGGCGGGCGGTTCTGCCAAAATGGCGCGGGATCGTATGTATCAGGCGATCATGCCGATCCGTGGAAAGATCTTAAATGTGGAAAAGGCAACGATCGATAAGGTGCTTGCCAATGCGGAGATCAAAACGATGATCAATGCGTTTGGCTGTGGATTTTCGGAAGGATACGGAAATGATTTTGATATTACGAAGCTGCGTTATGACAAGATCGTGATCATGACGGATGCGGACGTGGATGGCGCGCACATTTGCACGCTGTTGCTGACACTGTTTTACCGGTTTATGCCGGAGCTGATCTACGAGGGACATGTGTATGTGGCGATGCCGCCGCTTTATAAGGCGGTGCCGTCAAAGGGAAAGGAAGAATACCTTTACGACGACGCAGCATTGACGAAGTACAGAAACACACACAAAGGAAAATTTACACTGCAGCGATACAAGGGACTGGGTGAAATGGATGCGGCGCAGCTTTGGGAAACGACGCTTGATCCGAAGCGCCGGATGCTTAAAAAGGTGGAGATCGAGGATGCGAGAATGGCATCCGATACGACGTCACTTCTGATGGGAAATGATGTGCCGCCGAGAAAAGCATTTATTACAAAGCATGCAAAAAATGCGACGCTTGATGTGTAGTGGAAAGGAGACTGTACTATGGATACAACAAAAGACCGTATCATACACTCCGAGTATTCGGAGCTGATGGAAAAATCATATATCGATTATGCAATGAGCGTCATTGTTTCCCGTGCACTGCCGGATGTCAGGGACGGATTAAAGCCGGTGCAGCGGCGTGTGCTTTACGATATGAAGGAGCTTGGAACCTACTTTGATAAGCCGTACCGGAAATCGGCACGTATTGTCGGAGATACCATGGGTAAATATCATCCACATGGTGACAGCTCTATTTACGATGCGCTGGTTGTTATGACGCAGGATTTTAAAAAGGGACTTCCGCTGATTGACGGGCATGGTAACTTTGGTTCGATCGAGGGTGATGGAGCCGCTGCGATGCGTTATACGGAGGCGCGTCTGACCAGGATCGCACAGGAATATTATCTGGGGGATATGGATAAGGATATTGTTCCGTTTGTCCCGAACTTTGACGAAACGGAAAAGGAGCCGGAGGTGCTTCCGGTGCGTATTCCGAATCTTCTGGTCAACGGAGCGGACGGTATCGCCGTTGGTATGACAACGAGCATTGCCCCGCATAATCTGGCGGAGGTGGTCGATGCGGTAAAGGCAACGATCAAAAAGCCGGATATTACATTAGAAGAACTGATGCGCTATCTTCCGGGTCCGGATTTTCCAACTGGCGGTGTGATCGTAAATCAGAAGGAGCTGGCAGCAATCTATGCTACCGGACAAGGCAAGATCAAGCTGCGTGGTAAGGTTACGATCGAGCCGTTAAAGGGCGGCAAGCAGCAGATCGTCATTTCCGAGATCCCATATACGATGGTGGGCAATAACATCGGAAAGTTTTTACAGGATGTTGCCAATCTGGTGGAAACAAAGAAAACGACGGATATCGTGGACATTGCCAATATGTCTTCCAAAGAAGGCGTGCGGATCGTGATCGAGCTGAAAAAGGGCGCAGATGCGAACAAGATCACCAACCTTCTTTATAAGAAAACGAAGTTGGAGGATACGTTTGGTGTCAATATGCTTGCGGTTGTCGATCAGAAGCCGGAGACATTAAGCTTAAAGGGCATCATTGATCATCATATTGATTTCCAGTTTGAGCTGTGTACGAAAAAGTATCAGACGATGCTTGCCAAAGAACAGGCAAAGCGGGAAGTACAGGAAGGCTTGATGAAAGCCTGCGACTGTATTGATCTGATCATTGAGATCTTGCGTGGAAGTAAAACAAGAGAGCAGGTTAAGAACTGCCTGATGACCGGAGAGACAAAGGACATTACGTTCAAGCATGCATCTTCCAAAAAGGAGGCTTCTACGCTTTGCTTTACGGAGCGGCAGGCAGATGCGATCCTTGATATGCGCCTGCACCGCCTGATCGGGTTAGAGCTTGATGCACTGAAAAAGGAATACGAAGAAACGCAGAAAAACATTTCCGAATATGAAGACATTTTAACGAATTATGATTCCATGGCGAAGGTGATCATCAAGGATCTGGACCGGATCAAAAAGGAATTTGGTACAGAGCGCCGCACCAGGCTTACGGATGCCGCAGAGGTTGTGATCGAAGAGGAGCCGGTGAAGGAGCTTGATGTCGCAGTATTGATCGACCGTTTTGGATATGCGAGATGTGTGGATGAAGCGGTGTATGAAAAAAATAAGGAAGCCGCCGAGGAAGAAAATAAATACATTCTGCACTGTAAAAATACGGACAAGCTGAGTGTGATGACGGATGTCGGAAAACAGCATTTGATCAAGGTGATGGATCTTCCGTACGGCAGATTCCGTGACAAGGGTGTGCCGATCGATAATGTCAGCAATTATTCCGCTGCCCAGGAGCGTATCGTAAGCATTTACCCGCTGGAGAAAATGAAACAGCAAAAGCTTCTGTTTGCGACGGCACAGGGCATGTTGAAGATCTGCGACGGTGCAGAGTTTGATGTGAGCCGGAAGGAGATCGCAGCTACGAAGCTGATGGAGGAAGATGCGCTGATCGCTGTGCTGCCAACGACGGTAACACGCACGGTCATGGTAACGGATGACAGTGGACAGCTT
Source organism: uncultured Lachnospiraceae bacterium (assembly GCA_934317845.1). Taxonomy (GTDB): domain Bacteria; phylum Bacillota; class Clostridia; order Lachnospirales; family Lachnospiraceae; genus NC2004. The sequence continues at coordinate 13,453 of CAKRES010000018.1, read as the reverse complement.
TCCTTTACCGGGGAGCTAAAGCAGGAGGCGCAGGTAGAGGAGATTCCGGTTACCCAGCTTGTGCTGCAGACGAATTCCGGTATGTTCTTGCGTTTTCCGCTTTCAGAGATTCCGGAAAAGAAAAAGGGTGCGATCGGAGTAAAGGGTATTACGCTTTCTGCAAAGGATCATTTGCTCATGGTACATGCAATGACAGAAGGGGAAGATGCAGTCGTGCTGTATGAGGACAAGCAGGTGCATCTGAACCGGTTAAAGATTGCGAAACGTGCCGGAAAGGGAACGAAGCAGCGGATCTAAAGCCCTTGACAAGTATAGTATACTTAACTTAACGAGATTGTGTAGAAAGGATGCGTAGCAGATATGACAAAAGTAGATATTGTATCGGGATTTTTAGGAGCAGGTAAAACGACATTGATCAAGAAGCTGATCAAGGATGGATGGAATAATGAAAAACTCGTTTTGATCGAAAATGAGTTTGGTGAGATTGGTATCGATGGCGGTTTCTTAAAGGAAGCCGGTATTCAGGTAACAGAGATGAACTCCGGCTGTATCTGTTGTTCTTTAGTAGGAGATTTTGGTACCGCCTTAAAAGAGGTTGTAGACAAATATGCACCGGACCGTATCATCATTGAGCCTTCCGGAGTAGGAAAGCTCTCTGACGTGATCAAAGCCGTACAGGGTGTGGCAGAGGATGCCGGGATCGTAGTGAACAACTTCGTTGCTGTAGTAGATGCGAAAAAATGCAAAATGTATATGAAGAACTTTGGAGAGTTCTTTAACAATCAGATCGAGCATGCCAAGACGATCATTTTAAGCCGTACACAGGATATGAAGCAGGATAAGCTGGAAGCGACGGTAGGGCTGATCAGGGAACACAATGACAAGGCAGCGATCATTACAACACCATGGGATGATATTACAGGAAGCCAGATCCTTTCTGCCATGGAGGAAAAGAGCAAATTTGAGGAAGAGCTGTTAAAGCAGGCTGAGGTATGTCCGGAGTGCGGACACCATCACCATGACGGAGAGTGCTGCGGTCATGACCACGAGCATGAGCACCACCATCATGATCACGACGAGCACGAGCATGAGCACCATCATCACGATCATGACGAGCACGAGCATGAGCACCATCATCATGACCATGACGAGCATGACCATGAACATCATCATCACGATGGCTGCGGCTGCGGTCATGACCACGATCATGAAGGACATCACCATGCCGATGAGGTATTTACAAGCTGGGGTAAGGAGACACCACATAAATACAGTGAAGAAGAGATGAAACAGATCCTTGACACGCTGGCAAATGAGGAAGATGCTTACGGTGCTGTTCTTCGTGCCAAAGGTATCGTTCCGGCTGTGGACGGAACCTGGATCCACTTTGACTTAACACCGGGAGAATACGAGATCCGTCACGGTGCAGCAGATGTCATTGGACGTATCTGTGTGATCGGTGCAAAGCTTGAGGAAGAGAAATTAGAGAAATTATTCCAGTTATAGAAGGGAGAACGCGCAAATGGCAGAGCCGAAAGAAATTCCGGTGTATCTTTTCCGGGGATTTTTGGAGAGTGGAAAGACAAGCTTTATCATGAACACGATTCAGGACCCTTATTTTTACAACGGAGAAAAGACATTGATCATCGCCTGTGAAGAGGGCGAAGAAGAATATGATCCTGCTGTCCTTGCCAAGTACAACTGTGTACTGGAGAGCGTAGAGGAGCAGGAGGATCTTTCCGCTGCATTTTTGGAGCGGCTGAATGACAAATACAAACCGGATCGTGTCATCATTGAGTACAATGGAACATGGATCTTAGGTGATACGTTGATGATCGTTTCCCCGGATGACTGGGTATATGTGCAGACGATCTGTACCGTAGATGCAAGCACCTATCAGAGCTACATGGCAAACATGGGCTCCCTGATGGTGGAGCAGTACCGCAATGCGGATATGGTTTTATTTAACCGCTGTGATGAAAACAGCAAGAAATCATTCATGCGAAGCAATGTAAAAGCCGTAAACCGTCCGGCGCAGATCTTATATGAGGCAGCAGAAGGACATGAGTTTAACGACCAGGAGGATGATCTTCCGTTTGATGTCAATGCCAGTGTGATCGAGATCGCAGATGACGATTATGGTCTTTGGTATATGGATGCGCTGGATCACCCGGACAAATATAAAGGAAAGACGGTACGCTTTAAAGCAATGGCATACCGTGGTCCGCGTTTTGCGAAAAATGTGATCGTACCGGGACGCCATGCGATGACCTGCTGTGCGGATGATATTGCATTTGTCGGCTTTATGTGTAAGGGCGATGCGTGCAAAAATGTGCAAAAGCGTGACTGGATCACGGTTACCGCACAGGTGAAGGTAGAATTCATCCCGGCGTACAAAGAAAAAGGGCCGATGTTATATGCCCAGAAAATAGAAAAAGCCGAGCCGCCAAAAGAGCAGCTTGTTTATTTCACCTGATGAGCGTGTCATTTGACAGGTGAGCATAGCAGAAAGGAGTATCCATGAAGTTAGCCTATTCAAATAAAGAGTTATTTGAAATTGCAAAAGACAATTACCAGACGCTGGTGTTTCATTGTGTCAAACTGCATACAGAAGGCTACTGGACAGATCCGGAGCGGCTTTTGAAGCAGACGATCCGGCAGCAGCTGGATCTTTATCTGCAGGCGGTGCTGCTGATGTTTGCGGCACACAGTGGTTCCTTTTCTGCGGAGAGGAACCATTTTGTGCGTGCGATCCCGGACAGCAATATGCTAAAGATCAGGGAAGATGGGGAGATGTCTGAGGAGGATATCCGGGACGCCAACCGTGTTCTGCATACGCCGCCGATCCTGCTGCAGCTTTTTGCGCTCCGTGACCGGGAAAAGCATACGCATCTTACCGTGATGTTCCTTGATACGCTGTTGAACATTGTTATAGCAATGTCTTATCTGGAGGAGCAGAACGGACAGGGTGTCGTGGAGTTTATCCGGGAATATAGTAAGGGCGTCAGTGCATTTTTAAACGAGGAGTGCAGTTACTTAAAGACGATCGATGACCGCTATGTGTTCCGCAAGATCGCAAGTCCTACCTTTAAGACCGGATATATCCGTGATGAGATCGAATATGCAAGGGAAACGGTAACCATTTCTGAAAGTAAGGAAGAGGATGAGGCGACCGCTGACAGCGCGAAAAAGGAAGAACAGGAAGCGGCAGTCGTTTACAACGAGGAAGACATTGCAAGAGAAACGGCAAAAGCGCGCTTAAGTCTTGAACAGGCCAGGGATGCGAAACGTGCAGCACTTGCTGAAAAACGGTTGGAAGAATTAAATGCCTTAGTTGGTCTTGATAAGGTGAAGGAAGAGATGCAGTCCCTGGTCAACCTGATCAAGGTTCGGAAAATGCGGCAGAATTACCAGCTTCCGCAGATGGATATGAGCTATCATATGGTATTTACCGGAAATGCCGGAACCGGAAAGACGACGGTTGCCAGAATGGTGGCGCAGATCTACAAGGAGCTTGGGGTGCTTTCTAAGGGAACGTTTGTGGAGACGGATCGTGCCGGTCTGGTAGCCGGATATTTGGGTCAGACGGCAATGAAGGTCAAAGAGGTTGTCAAACAGGCAAAAGGCGGTGTGTTGTTCATCGATGAAGCCTACTCGCTTACGAGCCGGGATGCCGGGGATGACTACGGGATCGAAGCCATTGATACGCTCGTAAAGGAAATGGAAGACAACCGCGGTGATCTGGTTGTGATCGTGGCGGGATACCGTGATGAGATGGAGCGGTTTTTAAAGGCCAACACCGGTCTTGTGTCCCGTTTTAATAAATATATTGATTTTGAAGATTATACCCAGGATCAGCTGCTTGAGATTTTGCGCATGATGGCAGAAAAAGCAGGCATGACGATCCAAGAGGAAGCCCTTACGCTTGTGCGGGAGTACCTGATGGATATGGAGGAAGAAAAACGGCACGACTTTGGAAATGCCCGTGGAATAAGAAATGTATTTGAACGTATCGTGACGAACCAGGCCAACCGTTTAGTCGGCCTGGGGGAACCGTCACTGGAACAGTTAAAAACTATTTTACCGGAGGATGTTTGGGAGCTTGACTAAAACCGGAATGTATCGCGGTAATCCTTGGATTTCTGGAAGAAATCCCGGATGCCCTCGGTATCGTCGATCACCAGCATCTGTTTAAATTCCTCCAATACAATCTGATATTGACTTAAGAATTGCAGTACCGCCGTTTTGTTATCCTGTACGATGTTTTGCCACATCTCAGGAGACGAAGCGGCGATTCTTGTCATATCACGGAAACCACCCGCAGCAAACTGTTTCATATACTGTTTGTCGTTGTCATGTTCCCGTACTGTATTGACAAGGGAGTAGGATAAAATATGCGGGACGTGGCTGATCGCAGCGGCAGCGATGTCGTGTTCTTTTGCGGAAAGAGTTAAAGTACGGCACTTGCAGGCAGCAGCGATCTCTTTCATCGTTTCGATATCTTCTGTCTTGGAAAATTCCGTCGGAGTAAACAGGTAAAAGGCTCCCGCAAGCATTTCAGCGGAGGCATGCTCGTAGCCTGTTTTTTCAATGCCTGCCATCGGATGTCCGCCGACAAACTGCGCGCCTAAGCCTGCTTCTAAAATGCCGGCTTCCATGCTTCCCTTTGTGCTTCCGACATCGGTTAAAAGGCAATCCTTTCGCATGATCTTTTTTAAGGCAGGAAGATAGGAAATATTGGTAAGTACCGGGGCGCACAAAAAGATCAGGTCGCAGTCGTGAAAACGGCCGTTCAGATCTGGTTCCAATGCATCTAACACACCGTCATCAAGTGCCATCTTAAGTCCCGGTTTCACCGTCGGATATCGGTTGTTTAATGCCAGCATAGTGATGTTTGGATAGGCTTTTCTTAAGCATTTGGCAATGCTTCCGGCCATAAGTCCAAATCCGATAAATCCGATGGTTTTTTTGTTCATATCCACACACTCCTTTTCTTTTTCTGGTTTTCATTGTACCGCATTTAAAAAGGGGATTCAACACTTTTTTGCTTTAAAGTGATAAAACACCGGAGGGCGTTTTTTTCGGCGGCTGTGGTTTTTGGTAGTCAGATTTTATGGAATGTGGTATGATAAAGCTAAGACGCAATGAGCAAAAACAGGATAGGATAGTTGAGGATTTACGATGAAGGGATTATTGATCAGTCTGGAGGGACCGGACGGCTGCGGAAAGTCCACCCAGATTGCCTATATAAAAGAATTTTTAGAGGAAACGGGTTACGAAGTGATCCTTTGCCGGGAACCTGGCGGAACGAAGATCAGCGAACAGATCCGGGAAGTGATCTTAGATAAGGACAACCGGGAAATGGATGATGTGACGGAGATGCTTCTTTATGCGGCTGCCAGAGCGCAGCTTGTCTCGGAGGTTATTAAACCCGCACTGGAAGCAGGAAAGATCGTCATCTGCGATCGTTTTGTAGACAGCTCTGCAGTCTATCAGGGCATTGCCAGAGGACTTGGGATCGATACGGTCTATCAGGTCAATTCCTATGCTCTGCATGGACTGACTCCGGATGTGACATTTTTGCTTGATCTTCCGGCAGAAGAGGGGATCCGACGCAAGGACAAGCAGCATGCACTTGACCGGATGGAGTTAGAGACTCTTTCTTTTCACGAGCAGGTGGCAGAGGGCTACCGGACATTGGCAAAGGGACAGGAGCGCATCATTTTAGTGGATGCCATGCAGCAGAAAGAGCAGATCCGGGATATTCTGCTTCAAAAGCTTCGTACCCTTCTTTAGAAAACGTTTCTTTTGTGCCGATAGAAGTAGTGAGGAAAGAACTGTTCGCAGAGCAAAGAGAGGGAAGATATGGACTTAAAGATTAATGATATGAAAGCGGCGGCTGCAACGAGCAGCACCGCACCGAAGAATCAGGAAGTGGATAATGGATTCAAATTCACCTTGATCAGCAACATCAAAAAGGATGATCTGGCACAGAAGCTGTCCTCTTTGATGAAGGATATTGAGGAGCAGGGTAACAAGATCGCCAAACATATGGATATTAAGGATATGAGAAAATACCGTTCGACGATCAAAGAATTTGTGAATGAAGTGGTCAGCAATTCCCATCAGTTTTCCCGCGAGAACTTTCTGGACCGGAGAGGACGCCACCGTGTCTATGGGATCATCAAAAAGGTGGACCAGAACCTCGATGATCTGGCACAGGAATTGATGAAGGAAGAGAAGGATCACATTGCGATATTACAAAAGGTAGATGACATCAGGGGATTATTGTTGGATATTTCCACCTGATGGGCATTAGGAGGTGACAGCGATGTTAAAACTAGATGATATTATCGGGGAAGAGCAGATCAAGGAGCATTTTAAAACTGCAATTGCGCAGGATAAGGTCAGCCATGCGTATATTTTTGAAGGGGAAGCAGGCTGCGGTAAAAAAACACTGGCGTATGCATTTGCCAAGATGATCCAGTGTGAGAAGGGCGACGGAACTGCCTGTGGGGTATGCCATTCCTGTATACAGGCGGATTCCATGAACCATCCGGACATTATAACAGTGACGCATAAAAGTGTATCGACGATCGGTGTGGATGATGTGCGTACCCAGATCGTCAATGATATTGACATTAAACCATACAACGGCAGACGTAAGATCTATATCGTGCCGGATGCGGAATTGATGACAAATGAGGCGCAGAACGCTCTGTTAAAAACGTTTGAAGAGCCGCCGGCGTATGGCGTGATCATGCTGCTTGCCACCAATGCCGGACGTTTTCTGCCAACGATCTTGAGCCGTAGTGTAAAGCTTACCGTAAAGCCGGTAGATAACCGCAAGGTGTATGACTATTTAGAGCAGCATTATACGCTTTCCAAAGAGGAGCTGCGTTTTGCGACAGAGTATGCGTATGGCAATATCGGAAAGGCGTGCCGTGCCGTGGAATCCGAGGAGTTTCAGGAGATCAAGGAGATGTGCCTGCATATGGTGAAACATATTCCGGAATGGGATATTCCGGAGATGATCTTTTCCGTGAAAGAGGCGGCAAAGCACAAGATTTTAATGGATGATTATCTGGATGTGATGAGCATGTGGTTTCGGGATGTTTTACTTGTCAAGGTAACGAAGAATCCGAACAAGCTGATCTTTCGTGAATATTACAGCACGCTGAACAGCCAGGCAAAATATATTTCCTATGAAGGGATCGAGGATATCATCCGTGCCATTGATAATACAAAGGTGCGGTTAAATGCCAATGTTTCGCTGGAGGCGGCATTGGAGCTTTTGCTGTTCCGTATCAAGGAACATTTGAAATGGATGAAATAAAGGAGACAGAATATGGTAGAGGTAATTGGTGTTCGTTTTCGGACCAATGGGAAAATATATTATTTCGATCCGCTTACAATGGATGTGAAAAAGGGCGATCACGTGATCGTGGAAACTATCCGTGGAGTGGAGTACGGTTCCGTTGTAATGGGGCGCAGGTCGATCGGAGAAGGGGAAGTGGTTGCTACTTTAAAACCGATCATAAGGATCGCGACAAAAGAGGACGATGCCCAGCAGAAAAGCAATGAAGAAAAATGCAAGCGGGCATTTGATATTTGTCTGAAAAAGATCGCCAGACATAAGCTTAATATGAAGCTCATAGAGGCGGAATATACTTTTGACAATAATAAGCTTTTGTTTTATTTTTCGGCGGATGGACGTGTGGATTTCCGTGAGCTGGTAAGAGATCTGGCAAATGAATTCCGCACACGTATCGAGCTGCGGCAGGTCGGTGTGCGTGATGAGGCAAAGCTGCTTGGTGGGCTTGGTATCTGTGGCAGACCGTTTTGCTGTAACACGTATCTGTCTGAATTTGCAAGTGTATCGATCAAGATGGCAAAGGAGCAGAATCTTTCTCTGAATCCATCCAAGATCAGTGGTGTGTGTGGACGTCTGATGTGTTGCTTGAAAAATGAGCAGGAAACCTATGAATATTTAAATAGTAAGCTGCCAAATGTCGGGGACCGCGTGAAGACAAATGATGGTTACACGGGGGATGTGCAGAGTGTGAGCGTGCTGCGCCAGAAAGTGAAAGTGATCATCACGAACGACGAGGATGAAAAAGAGATCGTGGAATATAAGGTGGAGGATTTAAGCTTTAAACCACGGAAAAATAAAAATGGCAAGAAGTTTACCGGAAACCATAAAAATGGAAAAAAAGACGATGTGGATATGAAAGAGTTGAAAGCATTAGAAGATGCCGGAGAGTCAAAGCTGGAGTAGGACTATGCAGACAGAAAAAAAACCAAACGAGCGGATCGATGATCTGATGACAAAAGGATACCGCATCATTCAGGATCCGAAACGGTTTTGTTTTGGAGTAGATGCGGTCCTGCTTTCCCACTATGCGCTGGTAAAACCGGGAGATCACGTGATGGATCTTGGCACCGGAACAGGGATCATTCCAATTTTATTGCATGCGATCACGGATGGAAAGGGAGATTTTACAGGGCTTGAGATCCAATCGGACAGTGCACAGATGGCAAAGCGGTCGGTGCTGTTAAACGGGATTGAGAAGCAGGTGCATATCGTAGAAGGTGATATAAAGGAAGCTGCGTCACTGTTTGATGCAGCTTCTTTTGAAGTGGTGACTTCCAACCCTCCTTATATGCCATCAAATGGTTCTTTAAAAAATGATTATGAACCGAAGACGATCGCCCGGCATGAGGTGCTGGTGGATCTGGAGGATGTGGTAGGTGCAGCCTCCCGGCTACTAAAACCAAATGGACGGTTTTATATGGTACATAAGCCATTTCGTCTCCCGGAGATCATCACTTTGATGAAACAGTATGGCATTGAGCCAAAACAGATGCGTCTGGTACATTCCTATGTGGACAAGGAGCCGTCAATGGTATTGATCGGGGGAGTCAAGGGAGGACGTCCGATGATGAAGGTGGCACCGCCACTGATCATTTACAAGGATGTCGGCATTTATTCGGATGAGATTTACGAAATTTATGGAAAGCCGCGAAACGGAGCATAAAAAGGAGAAGGACGATGGGACAATTATATTTGTGTGCGACACCGATCGGCAATTTGGAGGATATGACATACCGTGTAGTGAGGACGTTAAAAGAAGTGGATCTGATCGCAGCAGAGGATACGAGAAACAGCATTAAGCTGTTAAATCATTTTGAGATCAAGACGCCGATGACGAGCTACCATGAATACAACAAGGTGGAAAAAGCAAAATATCTGGTGGAAAAAATGTTAGAGGGCAAAGATGTGGCGTTGATCACGGATGCCGGAACGCCGGGTATATCCGATCCCGGAGAGGAGCTTTGCCGCCAGTGCCATGCGGCAGGCGTTTTAGTTACCTCGCTTCCCGGTGCCTGTGCCGCGGTGACGGCTCTGACACTGTCAGGCAAAAGTACCAGACGTTTTGCGTTTGAAGCCTTTTTGCCGGCGGATAAAAAGGAGCGCAGACAGGTACTTCATGAGCTTGTCAACGAAACACGTACGATCGTGCTTTATGAGGCTCCACACCGTTTGCTCCGCACGCTTCGGGAGTTATTGGAAACGCTCGGTGACCGCGAGGTCACGATCACAAAGGAGCTTACCAAACGCCATGAAAAAGTCGTGCTTACGACTTTTTCTGAGGCGGCCGCATACTATGAAAGCGAGGAGCCGCGCGGCGAATATGTGCTGGTGATAGCCGGAAAAAGTTATGAGGAGCTGAAACAGGAATCCATTAACGAGTGGGAGAAGATGAGTATTTCAGAGCATGTGGATTATTATCTTTCGCAAGGGTTTAGTAAAAAAGATGCCATGAAGCAGGCGGCAAAGGATCGGGGCTGTTCCAAACGGGACATCTATCAGGCACTGCTTTTAGCTGAAGAGTAAGGAGGAATACCGATGGAGCTTACCTTAAAGGCACCAAGGCGGAAGGGAGACTGGCTGCAGGAATCTCTGCGGATTCCAATGAAGCAGGGGCAGGTTACCGGATTTGCCGGTGTTTCCAAACGGGAGATGGGCACGCTGCTTCACGATCTGCTTTGTGGAATGAGTGAGGAGCAGAAGAAAAAAGCGGCGTATGTGCTGACAGAGACTCCCTATGTGAAGTCACTTACCGGGCAGGAAAATGAGCAGCTTATCTGCTGTGCTTATCCGGAATTTGACGAAGAAGCATTTTTTGCGTGGGTAGAACGGTTTCAGCTTTTGCCGGATCAGCCGTTATCTGCTTACAGTCGGGAAAAGCAAACGCTTTATTCTCTTGCGGTCGCACTTAGCCGTAAGGCAGAGATCCTGATTCTTACAGTTGACGAAACACTCTATGAAAAGGAAGCATCACCACAGTACCGGGAGGGGATCGCTGCATTGCTGGAAGAATATAAGGAGCGAGCCGTGCTGCTTTTTTGTCATGAGCTGTCCTTTGTCCTTGATCAGATTGTGATCGTAGAGCAGGGAAAGCAGATCTATGCAGGAGCCTGTGATGCGCTGCTGGACGCTTACCGCTGCCTTACGGTGGAGGAAGCGAAATATCAATATCTGAAGCAGCAGTATGAGGAAGAGCTTTTGTTATCCCATGCGGTTGCCCGGAACGTGACGATGTATTTTAAAAACAGTGAGCGGCTGTCATACCTTTATGGAGCAAGAAAGCTTACGCTTACCGAGCTTCTTTCCTTTTTTCATGCGTACCATAAAGAGACCGGGCAGTATTTATTTGGAGAGGAAATACTTTTAAAGGTAACCTCGAAATATAAAAAAATACCGGATACCAAATGGAAGCAGGAGGCAGCTTTTACAGATACCACCGAAAAAAAGCGGCTGCCGTTTGAAAGTCCGTATGAATAAAAGGAGGAAACAGATGTCAAAACGAATCTTAAAAGAAGTCCTTTTGGAGTGGTCAAAGCTTCGCTGGTTTTTCTTTGCCGGAGCCATGTTTTACTTTTCCTTTGTGAGCGTATTTTCCGATCCGCTAAGCTATACGACACTCTATAGCGTCAAGGCGGTGGTGGCAGTGCTCTTTTTTTTATTGTTCCCAGCCAAAACCAAACGCGCTCCCTTCTTTTCCTATCTTCCATTCAAAACAGATCCAGGTAAAAAAAACGCAGTGCAAAGCTATATCTGTAAGCATGCCCTGCTCTTTGCACTGGTGCTCTTTGGGATCAGCATAGTCATGGAAGCAGGTGTACTCCTTATAAAATGCGTATGCTTGCATAAAAAATACGTGGCAGTACCGGGCGGGATCACAGCACTGGCTCTTTTCTGTTATGCATTCTTCCTGTTCTGGCTGACGCTTGGCTGGTGGCATACACAGATCTTTGGCAGCAGCTATCCGCAGAAAAAAAGAGGAAAGATCATATATATCAGCAGCCTGCTCTGGAATCTGGCGGTGTTTGCACTATTTGATGCCAACGCAATGATGCAGGGAAAGGAAAGTACAGGGATCGTCTGGCTATTCTATGCGGCAGGTGGAGTTACCATGATCCTGCAACTCATACAGAACCGCCAGCTGATCCGGACGCTTTGAAAAGACATCGAATCATGTGAGGTGAGATATAGAACGGATTGTATTCATGTCTGATACGTCCATATGTTATGTTGAAATTGTTTTCAATACATATTATGATGCAGTAAGAAAATATTATAAAGTATGCACTTTTCGCCGACAAGGTAAGTTTAGTCTTACGAAGGAGAGCAAAGATGAAAACCAAAATAGAATATTGTTTATAATGAGCGATTTGTGCGTGTTGACAATAGGAATGTTGGTATTTGTAGGGCTGTTAGAGTATTGATGAAAGAGATTATTCATGATACAATATCCGAAAAATCGGAAATGAAAAGGTAGAGGAAAGGATATTGCATCATGAAGATATATGAGAGAATATTTGCAAGACTTGAAGAATTACATATGAGCCAGATGGAATTATCCAGAAGAACTGGTATTGCGACCAGCACAATTAGTGATTGGCGGAAGAAACAGATTAATCCACAGGCGGATAAACTGGTGTCTATATGCAAGGCACTGGATATGACGCTTGCGGATTTGCTTTTCAATGAAGAAAATGCGGAACGGACTGCCCACATAGATTATGTAGCAGGTGAAAATGATATAGTGGAATTGTACCGGCGATCAGATGCAGAGAGCAGACGAAGAATGATCAGTTACCTTGCACTTCTTGATGTCTGCAAGCAGATCAACGATAGCAGTCAGTCTAGGAAACAGCAACGGAATGTTTCTGTCATTCAGGACATTGATGGAAATAATATTGTGGTGATTAACGATATCCGGTTTAAGGGAAAACGTTCCATCAATTGGAAGGAAGTGCGGGCGTATTTGAAAGAATATGTCGGTGACTTTTATAAGGTGGCGTCTACTGGCGATGTGATATATATCGGATCTGATCTGCCAGGTGAGTATAGTGGATCGAAATATACACATAGCATTAAAGGAACAAAAGCGAAAGCGAAAGCAAATGCTGCCTCAGGATTGCCGGAGATAATAGAGACTGCATCTGGACAGCATTTTCGAAAAAATCAGGAATTAAAACATAAAAGAGATGCAAAAAGTGGCTGGTATAGATATAATTCGTATTTTGCAATACCTGTGTATGATGACAATGGAAATATAGCAAGATATAATGTTTTTCATGCATCTCTGTTAATAAGACATGCAAACGATGGAAAGATGTACTTATATGATATCATAGACATAAAAAAAGAAACGAGCAACTCTCTCGGCGAATAATCGCTTACCAGACAAAAAACCCATTTCTTCTCATAAACAGATGATACAATATAGTGGAAGGAATGTCAATCCGAATATTGAAAATTAAAACGTTAAGATGGTATAAAGGGAAAGCGCAATACGCAATGAATTATGTTGGAAGAGTCATTGGTCAGCAGTTCAGTGGTGATTTTTTAAAGGAAGCACTTTCCATGGTGGTGTTACATATGAAATTCTATGTACCAATAAATATTTTTCTGAGAAAGATTATAACGAAAACCTGATGAGTTATTTCAAAATTTTCTGGAGGTCAAAGCGGTAAGCTGGATTGACCGGCAACTGTGGTTTGACTATTGTGTTACAGAAAATGGATATGCGATTTAGCTGGTATAAGTATAATAGAAACTGAGAAATCGGAATTTATAAGGATAATAAATTCCTGTTTGATGAAGTAAAATAGATGGCAATTGATGGAGTAACAAGTTGTATGAAAATTCGAGAAGTTAACGAAAATAAAAAGCAGTTTATATCATTATTGTTATTAGCTGATGAACAGGAGAGCATGGTTGATCGCTATCTTGAAAAAGGAACTATGTATGTGCTTGAAGACAATGATGTAAAAGCTGAATGTGTTGTCAGCGATGAAGGTAATGGAAGTGTTCTATGCACATACCATTTCTCCGATTGCGATTGCAACGCTGACCTCAATTATTATGGTGATTTTTATC
>CAKRES010000017.1 GCA_934317845.1 uncultured Lachnospiraceae bacterium | reverse complement strand
AAAACATACCTCCTTTTTTGAAGTATATTTTACCTAACAATTATTTCAGTAACAGTTATTTCAGCAAATTACCATTTGTCGGAGTAACTAAATATCCAAATCTGAAACATCAAGTTCACCAGACATCAGTTTGGGAAGAAGGCTATCTCTAAGTGCTGCCAATCTAATATTCTCGGTTTGATTTGAAAAAAACAATTCAAACAAAGGAACTACCGTACTATTAAATAACTCTATTTGTTCCTGTGATAATATTGGGATCTCCAATGTCACAAAGTCTTTCTGATACAGATGCGGAATTACACTTCCCTCTGTCCGGCTTGCAATAAAACTTTTAAAATAGTCTGAATTCAACAAGCAGTAAATAAACACTGTTGAAACTTCTTCCGGCTTCAAATTTCTAACCACAAAAATCCCTGAAGCAACAGATGTAGGTTTATCTAACTTATTTACATAACCAATTTTTCCAATCGTTCCATCCTTAGAAATAAGAATATCTCCTTCTTGAAGCATAATCTCTGGTGATTCTATGTATCTTTCCTCTGAGATATATCCCACTTTATTCCAATCAATGCCAGTTACCGTTAATGATTCTCCATTAATAATACGATATTCAGACTCGGAAAGATATTCTTCTTTCTTCAATCCTTTCCATCCAATCCGCCCCTTGATATACAGGTAATCTCCAAGACTAGCTTTATTTCCTTTCTCCATTTCCGAATAAAAGATTGATCCAAAAATAGCTTGCATCTGCTCCGATAAATTCCTATTATGCGGCGTACTCCACTAAATTCCTATTAATCGCAACATTGTTCTTTCGTTTTAATTCTAAATCTTCTAAAAGGCTTACCAATTTATCCTGCTGTTCTCTTGATGGAAGAGTTATCTCCATATTGGCATAAGTTTGCGCATTAATATTCCCCCTTGTACTTCCAGTTGAATGTCCTTGAATCCACCCCTTATACGCATCAGATAAGCAATAATATTTAATATACTTCGGATTAACTTTACTCGGATCAATACTAAATTTGATAAGAAATCCTGCATACACAAATATTCCATCTGTCCCATCGTAAAAATAATTCCGCCCAGTACTATTTCCAGTTCTTGCAAACACAATATCATTCGGTTTAAGCACATATTGTTTTGCTTTCTCATCATCAACAGATTTCAAATCCGACATATTTAAAGTTCCATCATCATTTATATCTGTGATTCTTAAATAAGTATATAATTCTTCTGAATAATCAACAGCTGAAGCTCCAATTCCATATTGTCCCTTCCCTATTGATATATCACCTAATGTAGTTTTCGTAAATTCCATCAAATCACCTACCCAATATATTTTCTATGTGCATTTTTTACATTACTCTGCTTAACCATTGCATAATGTAAAGTTGTATCTATTTTTTCATGTCCTAAAAGCTTCTGTACCTGCTCTATAGGCATTCCCTTATCAATTGTTACCGTTGCCATCGTGCTCCTAAATTTGTGTGGATGACATTTTCTTATTCCGACAGCTCTCCCAAGATTCCTTATTCGAAGTTCTATTCCATTGATCGTGACTCTATTATGTGGATTTCGCAATCCAACAAATAATGCTTCATTATCATCTTCACGTGAAATTAAGTATTCTTGTAAATACAATTTTGTACGAGCATCAAAATATACAATTCTTTCCTTATCTCCTTTATCTAGAACCTTACATTCTTTTTCAATAAAATCAATGTCATCACGGTTTAGCAAAACTAATTCACCAATTCTCATTCCGGTTGAAACGAGCATTTCAATCAAAGTCAAATCTCTTATTTCATCACAATTATCGCATAAGAATTATATACTAATCCATTTCCCGATACTTTTTTATATACAAACTCAAATCTCTATTATACCCTGATTCAGTATATATTTTATGCTCATTCCCTAGATATTCTATATGTTTAATTGCTTTTTCAGTCAATGCATAATTCCCTTCTAATTCTCCATTAAGTGTTATTATTTCATTAGACCCAGAAACCTCTATTGGGACAAAACTCGAACAATATCTTAACCCATTAGGATTAATTTTTAAAATAAGATCAAATAATTTATTCGTAATACCATATAACGACCTCGTTATACATTTATGAATGTATAACGGAGCTATTGGATTAACTGAAAGCGTCCTAACATCGCAATTTTGAATATCAATTAAAGATAACTCTTCAATCTCTCGTTGAGATAATTTATCCTCGTTTTCAACAGCCATTGCAATAATATGTAATAAATTAGTGACTGGACTATATGTTTTCAAAAACGAACCAACTGAAATATTACGGGAGCATTTATACTTTGCTAAATAATATCTATCGTTAGGATATAATCCTATTTCTCTTGGCAAAATAAAATCCATTGTACCGAGATATAAGACAGGTTTATTAGCATAATTAAACCGTCCCATTTTTACAACTTCCCCTGGAGGCATCAACCAATCTGATTCTGCATTCAAAGGAATACCCTCATCCTTTCTTGCTCTATACAAAATGGTACCTTTGGGAATAATAATTCTTTCCCCTATCACGGATAATTGTTCATATAATCCTAATCCAAAAAACATAGTTACAAATTCATCTACGGAATTACAACTCATTAATTTCTGAATATATTTTTCTTTCAATAATACCTCCCTTATTTTTTCGTTGCATCAACTACATATCCAATCGCTGATAATTTATTGCATATCTCCTTCTCTAATCTGTGTGATTCTTTAAACAATTCCGAAAGCTCAGATGTCAACCGTCCCATTTTCTCTTCAAATGGTTCTCCATCATCCTCCTGCTCCTCAATTCCGACGTAACGCCCTGGTGTTAAAATATAGTCCTGTTTGGCAATTTCTTCCGTAGATACAACTGCCGAAAATCCTTTAATATTTTCCAAGGTTCCATCTACATATGCGGTATAGCTATCCGCAATCTTTTTAATATCTTCCTCAGTCAGTTCGCGAAGCTTACGACTCACCATAGTTCCCATTTTTCGCGCATCAATAAACAATGTCTTTTCTGACTGTTTCTTCTGCTTATTCAAAAACCAAAGCGAAACCGGAATCTGTGTTGTATAAAACAACTGTGTAGGCATTGCAACAATACATTCTACTAAGTCTGCATTCACAATGTTCTTTCGGATATCCCCTTCTCCTCCTGATTGTGAAGAAAGGGAACCATTTGCAAGCACCATGCCAATGCGTCCTGCTGGTGCAAGATGATAGATCATATGTTGCAGCCATGCAAAGTTGGCATTTCCTGCTGGTGGTGTGCCATACTGCCAACGCACATCCTCTTTCAATTTATCTAAGCCCCAGTCTGAAAGATTAAACGGAGGATTTGCCATAATATAATCTGCTCGAAGTGTTGGATGCCGATCATCTAAGAAAGTATCTGCTGCATATTTTCCTAAATCCGGTTCTATTCCCCGAATAGCCAGATTCATCTGTGCCATTTTCCATGTTGTCGGATTAGAATCCTGACCATAGATAGAAATATTACTAATATTTCCACTATGATTTTCTACGAAGCGCGCCGACTGTACAAACATACCTCCTGAACCACAACACGGATCATATACACGACCTTTAAATGGTTTTAACACTTCTACCAATGTACGGACAACACAAGAAGGTGTAAAAAATTCTCCACCTCGTTTTCCTTCCTGCTCTGCAAACATGGACAAACAATATTCATATGTCCGTCCAAGAATATCTTTTTCACTACCATGTTCAATCATTTGAATATTAGTAAATAAATCTACAACTTCCCCCAACCTACGCTTGTCCAATTCCGGACGCGCAAAATTCTTTGGAAGAATATCCTTTAAGCGTTTATTCTCTTTCTCGATTGCACGCATAGCATCATCTATTACTGTTCCAATTTCTGGAGTATGAGCTTTGGCTGCTATTTCACTCCAGCGCGCACCTACCGGGACAAAAAAGATTCCCTCAGATGTATATTCATCGATATCTTCCTCAAATCCATCTCCCTCTTCTACCAACTCTTTATATTTTTCCTCAAATCGATCCGATATGTATTTCAAAAAGATAAGACCTAGTACCACATTTTTATATTCTGAAGCGTCCATGTTTCCACGCAATACACAAGCTGCATCCCATATCTTTTTCTCGAATCCAATATCTGCTGTATTTTTATTTGCCACAACAATTCCTCACTTTCCAATATAGCATTCAGATACATATCTGTTATTCAAACAATATTATATCAAATCACTTAAAAGCATGACAACAAAATTTGCCATATACCAAAGTGGGCCAAAATGGCCCACTTTATACCAGCTCAATATTTTAGCGGCTTTCACCGTTATTTCACCGATATTTCTCCAGCATCTCTTCTAACCCTTCCCGTATCCTGGTACGCAGTGACTGTGGTTTCAAGATCTCAACCTTTGCCCCATACTGCAATGCCCAGTAATACACCGCATTGCTATTCGCCGTTAATCGCAGGATCACATAATCTTCCTGTTCCTCCAATATCCGGAAATCTTTTCCGTACCAGTCGATGACATCTCCAATTGCTTTCGTTTCTACTTTCATTGTGATCCATTCACATTCTCCCGAAAACATGTAGATATGCTCTTTCATATACTTTGACAGGGAAAACGGACACTGGCGATAGTTGCCGATCTCCCTTAGCGGGGTAGCTTGTTCGGATAAGATCTTTGCTGACAGAATACGGTCGATCCGGCGATTCTCTACATCGTCAAACCGATCGGCGTAGCAGATCAGATAGTACATAGATTTGGAAGCCACGATATAATAAGGACTGACAGCTGCTGTTGAGCGTTCCACCAGTTCTCCCTTCGTGTTATAGGCACACTGCACGATCTCCACTTTCCGCTTTTGCTCAATGGCACTATCCAGTGTGTCCAATATGGAGTATAGCTTGGGATTGTCCGTATGATGAATTCCTTCCAGATAATAGATGTGTTTCAACCGGTTGCGCAAGGATGCGCTTGTAAGATATTTGAGTTTATTGATCAATGTTTTCGCATCGGCAGTTGGTACGTGCTGTCCAAACAGCACGCCGTCGATCAACAGTCTCAGTTCTGAATCGTTAAAATAATTGACACGATAAAATCCCCTTTGTCCTTTAATATACTCCTCCTCACGTAGCTGCTTTAAATAGGCAGACAAGGTCTTACGGTCCACGGTGATCCCATAGTCACGTTCCAGATATTGAAGCATCTGTGCCTGTGACATTTTTTGCTCCTTACTGGCATAGGACTGTAATATCCGTAATATGTAGATCGCTAAAAGTCTGTTCTGCCCCATTCGTTCCTCCCTGTTATGTTGTGTATATTTTATCACACCATATGCGTAATATATTCCCCATAACACATACAATACTACAAAATCCAACATTAATTTTGTGTTTTTATTATACATCATTACAATGTATATGACAATACACATAAAAATAATTTTTGTATCCACCAAATCTACTGTCATTATTGCTTGGTATTTTTAGAACAGAGCAGATTTTCTCACCAACAAAAGAAAGTCAAAATCCTTCACTAAGAAGAATTTTGACTTATCTAAAACAATCATCTTTGATCCATATAGCCACACTCATCCCTGCAGTAAGATCTGTGCTGCAAATACTGCCGCCACACTAAGCAGTACACTTGCACACATATAAATTGCTGCAAACATGTAATTGCCGCTGCTGATCAATTGGTTGGATTCTAACGCAAACGTAGAAAATGTTGTAAACCCGCCGCACACTCCTGTTTTCAACAGCATTACGACGGACGGAGACAACGACTGCTTCTGTGCCAGCACTGCGATCACTCCGATCACAAAGGAGCCTGCTATATTGATCACCAGCGTTTTAAACGGAAATCCACTCTGCGCTTCCAGTGGGATCAGGCCGATCAGATAACGCAAAACCGCACCGATCGCTCCACCGACCGCAACCATCAAACAGTTCCACATGTTCTTTCACCTTCCTTATCCGCCAAATGCCTCCCATTTGGCTCATCTCTTTTCTTACATCAATTCCAAAAATCCCAATGATTTAAAGTGATGATCTACCTGTGTTTTCAGATATGCCTGACTGACATGCTTTAATTCACGAAGCACGGCGTCACTTACTTCAAAGGTATATAGTTTTGTCACTTCTGCATTCATAATATACTGCAACGTATAAAGAGTCGATTCACACACCGGAATAGCTCCCGAAAGGAGTTTGCCACAGGACTTACAGAGCATCCCGCCTTTTCCGGCATGAAAGCTGGTAAGCTCCTCTTCCTTCTGACAATTGATACAGCGGTGTGTCTCCATCATCCATCCAAAGTATGCCATACATTTTAGTTCAAATATGTAACGGATCAGCTCCGGTCGTATCTTCCCATGCCGAAGTGCCTGCAAAGACACATACAGAAGCTTCATGATCTGCAGATCATCATTTCCCTCGATCGTAAAAAAATCTGCCATTTCACAGAAATAAAGCCCCGTATAAAGCTTGGTAAGATCCGCCTTTAATTCCGGAAAGTAATCTTCGATGTCCACGGCATTCACGTTATAGTTTTTTCCGGAAAACAACGTAAAGGTGCCGTAGGAAAATGACTGGCACGCCGCCAAATACGGACTTCCCATCTTCCTGGCACCTCTTGCAAATGCGCTGAGTTTTCCTTTCTCCTTGGTCAGGATCACCATGCGCTTATCATATTCGCCAACATTTCCGGCAGAGAGTACGATCCCAGTCACTTTGATCAACTGTCCCATTTTCTCTCCCTGCCTTTCTGTTTATTCTTTCGTTTTCTGCTTCCTTTTTTTGTCTGATCGATCCAGCTCTTCTTCAGGTATTGTAAGTTCTTTTGCCGCTTCCATCGCAGTCACAGACAACATGTTTTTTTCTCCCTGTTTATAACGCAAATAATCTGTGACTGAACCGGATCGTTCAAATCGTTTCCATGCCTGATCCATACCCTTACGACGCCCCTTAACCTTTCCGTTTCTTTTTCTTACTTGTTATTAACATACCCCTCGTTCGTAAAAATATGTCAGAGAAAAAATGGTAACTTAGATCTCGTTTTTATTAAATCCGTAATTTTTCAACAGAATATCACTATCACGCCATTCCTTGCGCACCTTTACCCAGATCTTAAGATTTACCTTCTCTTCCAGCATATCTTCCATATCACGTCGTGCCTGTGTACCAATGCGTTTTAACATCTGGCCATTTTTTCCGATAATGATACCCTTGTGGGAATCCCGCTCGCATATAATGGTTGCATCTATGTCATACATACCGTTGTTCCGTTGTTTCATCTGCTCGATCGTCACTGCGATCCCGTGTGGGATCTCCTGTTCCAAAAGGCGCAGTGCTTTTTCCCGGATCATTTCTGCTACGATCTGACGCATCGGCTGATCCGTAACCGTATCATCGTCATAATACTGTGGGCCTTCCTCAAGATGATCATAGATTGCGGCGATCACTGTATCCAGGTTCTGACTTCTGAGTGCTGATACCGGAATGATCTTTGCATAATCATAAAGCTCCTTATAGGTCTTTATTGCTGCATCGAGTGCCGCCTGCTCTACCGTATCCTTTTTATTGACGATCAGGATCACCGGTGTCTTTACCTTTTGAAGCTGTTCCACAATATAGCGTTCATTCTGTCCGACAAAGGTAGTCGGCTCTACAAGCCATAAGATCACATCCACCTCACTGAGCGTATGCTGCGCCACACTTAGCATGTATTCGCCGAGTTTATTCTTCGCCTTGTTCATGCCCGGTGTATCAAGAAAAATGATCTGTCCCCGCTCATCAGTATAAACAGTCTGAATCCGGTTTCTTGTTGTCTGTGGCTTTTTTGATGTGATCGCGATCTTCTGTCCGATCAGATGATTCATCAATGTGGATTTCCCTACATTCGGTCTTCCGATCAGCGTCACAAATCCTGATTTAAATGCCTGTTCTTTCATTCCTATCCTCTTTATCCTTTTCTAACGAAGCAGTACGGTTTCTTCAAAATAATCCTGCTCTTCCTTGATCTTCTCCTGATTTCCAAGTGTTGCAAATGCACCCTTTTCATAAATGGCTGCTACCGCCGGAGCAAGTGCTCTTATCTTCTCCTGATCACAGGCAAGTACCTCATCGCGCTCCTGCTGCCGCTCCTCTTTTGTGATCCCCTGTAAATATGCATTCATGCAGTTCGTTCCCCAGCTTGATGGAGTCAGAGGCTGATCCAGCATACTGATTGCACCAATGATATACTGGTTCATCGCACGTGCATCTACATTAAATGCCGCCACATATTCTGCTGCCTTTTCATATACCTGATACGTATTAGAAAGATTCGGATCACGGTAGCTTGTAAAGTAACCATTTCCAAACGGGCTAAACGTACAGCCACAGCCATATGCCCCGCCCTTCACGCGGATATTCATCCACAGATACTCATAAGAAAAGATCATCTTAAGCACCAGCATGGCACCACTGTATTTCTGTCCGGCGTCCATAAAGTTACCTGCACAGGCAACATACTGTACTTTGGATGGAGTCATGATACCTACTGTCTTTCCACTCAAAGGAACAGTAAATACTTCTCCACTCTGATCCGGGTACAAGGCCTTTGTAAAGTCAGAAAGCGGCTTTTCAAGCTGCGCCTTTACCTCCTGATCGGATGTTACGCTGACAAGTAGATTTTCTTTTGTAAAAATACATTCCACTGCTCTTTGAAGATCTTTTTTCAACTGCTCTTTTCGTTCTTCAAAATGGTTTTCCAGATCTACCAGGTAATTATAATAATCATACAGGTCGGTACGCTCCTTTACGGCTGCCATCTCATCAAAGCATGACAGTGCGCGGTTTGCCATTGCTGTATGACCGGAGCTTAAAAGCTGGGAACGAAGTGCAACTTTATTCTCTGCAACGATCTCACGGATCCTCTTTTCATTGGCCACATCGCTGGTCAGATAAATTTCTTTCATCAGTGCAAAAGCTGCCTCCAGCTCCTGATGGAAGCATTTTAACCGTACAGAAAAACGCATGCCATAACCATTCGGTTCTTTCTTGGACTTATAAACGCTCGTTCCATGCCCGATACCACCGGTATGCAGATTGATCTCGCTGGCAAGCTCCTGATACGTGTAATGCTCGGTGTCCACTTCCTTAAATAAACCGACCAAAAGACTACTTACCGGAAGAAGCTCTGCCGGAATATGGCGCATGTCAAACAACAGGCTCACATAGGAAATGCCATTGGTGAAAATGGAATGTTTCACGACCTTCGTATCAGCGATGGTCATTTCCTCATTGTCCTGCTCCCGTACTTTCTTTTCGATATCTGAGATCTTAAGCACCGGAAGTTTTGCTTTGTCCTCTTCGCTGTCCTCGCGATCCTGAAATGCATGCAGTGCTTCGTTATCCTTCACCAGTGCTGCAACTTCTTCCTCTGACAATGTTTCTTTATAAGCTGCAAGCTTCTTTGCCGTCAGTGCATCCTGTTTTGCCGCCAAGCCCTTTTCCGGTGTCACGATCACATAGGTGGCATGCGGATTCTGAATCAGATATGTTTCGATCAGATTCTCAAAATATCCGGTAGCTACCTGATCTTTTAAATAAGTGTAGATCCCATCACGGTTTAACAGATCAAACGCTTTTTCATCATCATATAACCACGTATCAAACATGCCAAGACCATACATCAGTCCCTTCGGATAAGAACCGAAATTTGCCTCACGATACTGGAACTCATAGTTGACAATTGCCGCCTCTAAACTCTTTTTATTCAGTCCCTCTGCCACGATCTGCTTTAAAGTATCCATCAGGCAGGTAAGAAATGCCTCCTTTTGATCTTCATTGGCATTGACCGCCATAATGGAAAAGATCGGCTGCTTCATCGCAGTCTCATAAGAAGAAGAAATGTCCTGACCGATACCCGCATCGATCAACGCTTTTTTCAGTGGTGCTCCCGGCACATTTAAAAGCACGTAATCTAAAATCTTCATTGCAGTCGAAAGTGTGACATCTGTACTCTCTCCTACTGCCACGTTATAACACAAAAAGGTTTTATCCTTCTCCTCCTCTTCTTCTGCGATCGCATAGGTTCCCCGTATTTCTTTCCGCTCTGAAAATGGAGACTGACTTGGAATTTCGGAATCTACAAACAGATAGTCATAGCTGCTTAAATATTCCCGGTCAATAAAAGCAAGACGCTCCTCCACATCGTTATCTCCATACAGGTAAATATAGCTGTTTGATGGATGATAGTATTTACGATGGAAATCCAGAAAAGCATCGTAAGTCAGATCAGGAATCGCTTCCGGATCTCCACCGGATTCATAAAAATATGGCGTATCCGGATATAAATTACGCATATTTAACCGTTCTACCTTTGATTCCGGAGAAGAAAAGACTCCCTTCATCTCGTTATATACGACACCATTATACGTGATCGGCTCTGCCACATCACTGCACTCATAATGCCAGCCTTCCTGTTTTAGGATCTGCTCGTACTGGTAAATGTTTGGATGAAATACCGCATCCAGATACACATCCATCAGATTTTTAAAATCCTGATCGTTCACACTTGCTACCGGATACACCGTTTTGTCCGGATAAGTCATCGCATTTAAAAAGGTATTTAAGGAGCCCTTTGCCAGATCTACAAACGGATCTTTCACCGGAAATTTTTTGGAACCGCACAGGACACTATGTTCTGTAATATGCGGAACACCGGTATCATCCGATGGTGGTGTACGGAATCCGATATGAAATACTTTATTGTCATCATCATTTTTAATGACTGCTACTCTGGCTTTCGTTTTATTGTGTGAAAAAAGATAACCAATTCCATTTAAGTTTGGCAGTTCTTCTTTTTTGATCAATGTGTATGCGCCGTATATGGCTCCTGTTTGTTCGTACATAAATTCCCTCCTGGTATTTCTCTTACTCTAGTATAGCATACCCCTTTTTTCAAAAATGTCACATTCTCTGTTTTTCTCATTCTTTTGTGGCGCGAGGATCTTTTCCTTTCTTCGCAATATATGCTTCTACATCCAGCTTAAACTGCTTCCATGCATTTTCATGTTCTACATAATACTTCGGACAGTTTTTCCCCGTCACATCATAATGACGAATGATCCGGTCGGCGGTTAAGTTATACTGTCCGCAAAGCCATGCAGTCAAATGCACGAGCGACTGATAGGTGTTGTCGTTAAATTCTCCGCTTTCGTCCATATGACAACACTCGATCGACAAGGTATCATCATTTCTCTGGTTGGAGCAATACGCAACCTCATTGACCGGAACGCATGCCACGATTTCTCCGGTCAGTCCCACAATAAAATTGGAGCTGGCATAGGTTGCTCCACTGTCCTTCAACCCCTCAAAGTAATTGCGATTGTCCATCGCAGAGCTTCCGGGATTTGCTACATAATGAATGACGATTCCATTTACTGTTGTCAGTGGTGTTTCGGGACGTGAAAACTCATTAGGCGTTAAATAGGCTTCTTCCATGTCCGGCTTTGGCACCTGTTTCACCGGAACATCTTCTACTGCCTGAAGCACAGTCGTTGGCACGTATCCCTGCAGCATCACAATAAAAAACGCCAGAGCCCCTGCTGCCATACCCGCCAGGAAAAGGAGCAGGTAGACAACGGCCTGACGTTCTCGTTTCGTTTTTTTACTCAACGCTATAGTTTGGTGCTTCCTTGGTGATCTGGATATCATGTGGATGACTCTCTTTTAAGGAAGCTGCAGAAATCTTCACAAACTGACCTTTCTGCTTTAATTCCTCGATGGTTCTCGCACCACAATATCCCATACCGGAACGTAATCCACCTAATAACTGGAATACGGTATCTTCCACGGTTCCTTTGTAAGCAACACGTCCTTCCACACCTTCCGGTACCAGCTTTTTGGCATTGGACTGGAAGTAACGATCCTTGCTTCCGTTCTCCATCGCTGCGATTGATCCCATACCACGGTATACCTTGTATTTACGTCCCTGATATAACTCGAACTCTCCTGGAGACTCATCACATCCTGCAAACATGGATCCCATCATGCAGACATTTGCTCCGGCTGCGATCGCCTTTGTAATATCTCCGGAGTATTTGATACCACCATCCGCAATAACCGGAATACCTGCTTTATCGGCTGCTTCATATGCTTCCATGATCGCTGTGATCTGTGGTACACCAATACCGGCTACCACACGGGTCGTACAGATAGAACCAGGTCCAATACCGATCTTTACAGCATCTACGCCCATATCGATCATTGCCTGTGTTCCGGACTTAGTTGCCACATTACCGGCGATTACCTGCAGATCCGGATATTTCTCCTTGATCAGCTTAAATGTCTTTAATACATTAGCAGAATGGCCATGTGCCGTATCAATCACAACACAGTCTACTTTTGCTTTTACTAACTCATCGACACGATCTGTAATATCCGGTGTTACACCAACGGCAGCACCACAGAGCAGACGTCCCTGTGAATCCTTTGCAGAGTTCGGATACTTGATCTGCTTCTCAATATCTTTGATCGTGATCAATCCCTTTAAGTTAAAGTTGGCATCTACGATCGGAAGCTTCTCCTTGCGGGCTGCTCCTAAGATCTTCTTTGCCTCCTCTAACGTAATTCCTTCCGGTGCTGTAACCAGACCTTCTGATGTCATAGACTCTTTGATCAGCTTGTTGTAATCTGTTTCAAATTTTAAGTCACGGTTAGTAATGATACCAACAAGTCTTCCGTTTTCTGTGATCGGCACACCACTGATGCGGAATTTTGCCATTAAGTCATCAGCATCCTTTAATGTATGTTCCGGAGACAAATAAAATGGGTCCGTGATAACACCATTCTCAGAACGCTTTACCTTATCAACCTCTTCTGCCTGTGCCTCAATCGACATATTCTTATGAATGATACCGATACCACCCTGTCTCGCCATCGCAATTGCCATGCGGTACTCAGTAACCGTATCCATACCGGCACTCATTAAAGGTACATTCAGCTTAATCTTCTTTGTCAAATTGGTTTCTAAGTTTACTTCGTTCGGAATTACCTCGGAATATCCAGGTACTAAGAGCACATCATCAAATGTGATTCCTTCGCCAACAATCTTACCCATTTTGTTTTTCCTCCTTCATCTTCTTTGTTATTATTTGTTAATGCTATCAAACATTTTTTTAAATGTCAACCATCTACGCCCTTATGATTCATAAAAAATATCCTTATTTCTTGCCTTTATCAGGGTAAGCAGATGTTCTTCCGGTTCGATGAGAATCTCGATCACATCCTGATCTTTTTCCATCACGATCACATACGGATCTGTCGTTTCCACAGACGTAAAATCCTTTATTTTGACATTTCCCTTTCCTTCATAGCCAAGAATGCTCTGGCTGCCCTTTGGTGCGATCCGTTTGGCATGCTGCAAATGTAGTAAAATTGCAGTTTTGCGCTTGCTCTTATTGATCACACGGGAGATTTCCAGATCGTTCTCCACGTAAAGATAATCGTAATCCACGGTTTTTGGATGACAGATCGTTGCAAATGCAGGAATACAGACACAGATATACACTGCGATCAGAATACTTCCCAACATACTAACAGACTCCGGAAGCAAGGCATTGATCGTGATCACAAGCAATGCTCCTGCAATAGCGGCCAGAACTGTTAAGATAATAACCAGAACACTCACATGCTTTTCTTTACTGGCAATCGTAAGCTCCGCATAGTCATCATTCATCGTTATCATGTTTCACACTCCTCCTTTCTTTCTCTCATGTTTAAAGAAAAGACAAGTGACCTATCCCCTGATAAACCACTTGTACTTTCCTAACATCTATACCCCTTGTTTGACCTCTTACTTAGAAAGTGCCTCGTCAATTGCTGCTGCCGCTTTCTTACCCGCTCCCATGGCAAGGATAACGGTAGCTGCTCCGGTTACGGTATCACCTCCGGCATACACACCATCTTTGCTGGTCTTCATGGTATCTTCATCTACAATGATACCACCCCATTTCTGAACATCAAGACCCGGTGTGGTCTGACGGATCAATGGGTTAGGACTCTGTCCGATCGCAATGATCACAGTATCGACATCAATTTCATAATTGGCACCCTCTACCGGAACCGGTCTTCTACGTCCGGATGCATCCGGCTCTCCAAGCTCCTGTGGTACTATTTCCATGCTCTTTACCCATCCATCTTCACCGTGGATCGCACATGGATTATTTAACAATTTGAATATGATGCCTTCTTCTTTTGCGTGATGTACTTCCTCTTTACGGGCAGGTACTTCTTCCTCTCCACGACGGTATACAATATAAACATTTTCTGCACCGAGACGTTTCGCTGTTCTTGCTGCATCCATTGCCACGTTACCTGCACCAACGACAGCAACATTTTTGCCTACCTTTACCGGTGTCGGTGTTTCCGGGAACTTATATCCCTTCATCAGATTGACACGGGTTAAAAATTCATTGGCAGAATATACACCAAGTAAATTCTCTCCCGGAATGCCTAAGAATCTTGGAAGACCTGCTCCGGATCCCACGAATACAGCTTTGTAGCCATCTTCCATCAATTCATCAATCGTAATGGAACGTCCCACAACAACATTTGTCTCTAAATCTACACCGAGATCGGTGACATTTTCAATCTCCTTTGCCACGAGATCCTTTGGAAGACGGAACTCCGGAATACCATAGCTCAACACGCCGCCTGCTTTGTGCAGTGCTTCAAATACAGTCACGTCATAGCCTTTCTTTGCCAGTTCTCCGGCACAGGTAATACCGGAAGGACCAGAACCTACAACGGCAACTTTGATTCCTTTCTTGGCAATATCAAAAGCTTTCTTCTGGGCATGCTTCATATGGTAGTCAGCAACAAAACGCTCCAAGCGTCCGATAGAAACCGGTTCCCCCTTGATACCGCGCACACATTTGCCCTCACACTGGTTCTCCTGTGGGCAGACACGTCCACAGATTGCCGGCAATGCATTCTCACTGGTGATGATCTCGTAAGCAGCCTCAAAATCGCCCTCAGCTACTTTCTCAATAAAACCGGGAATCGGTACATTTACCGGACAGCCCTGCATACAAAGAGGATTCTTACACTGTAAGCATCGTGTTGCCTCTTCTTTTGCCATCTCCTCGGTATATCCCAATGCTACTTCTTCAAAATTCTTATTTCTTACGTCCGGTGCCTGCTCTGGCATCGGTACCTTTGTCATACTCATATTTGCCATGATTACAGCCCCCTTCCAATCTTGCATTGATGTTCTTCTTCCTTGAACATACCCTGACGCTTCATACACTCGTCAAAATCAACCTGGAATCCGTCAAAGTCCGGACCATCCACGCAGGCAAATTTTGTCTCGCCACCGACTGTCACACGGCATCCGCCACACATACCGGTTCCGTCGATCATGATTGGATTCAGGCTGACCATAGTCGGAATATCGTACTGCTTCGTCAGTGCTACGACGTTCTTCATCATGATCAATGGTCCAATGGCAATGACTTCATCATACTTCACACCGTTATCAATCTGCTCTTTCAATACGGTTGTACCAAAGCCCTTGATACCAAGAGAACCATCGTCCGTCGTGATATATACGTGATCACAGAATTTCTCAAAGAGATCTGCTAATATAACAAATTCTGCGCTTCTTCCGCCAATAATAACATCGACCTTTACTCCCATCTCAGCCAGCTTACGAAGCTGTGGATAAAGAGGAGCAGAACCAACACCACCGGCAACGCCACATACCCGCTCCATCTTGTGAAGTGGTGCAGGACTTCCAAGTGGTCCAACGAAATCCTGAATCGTATCGCCAGCCTGCTTTTTGCTTAATAATTCTGTTGAGTAACCAACTACCTGATAAATGATCGTAACAGAATTCTTCTCCCGGTCATAATCTGCAATGGTCAATGGAACACGCTCGCCATCTTCGTCAACACGGACAATGACAAACTGACCCGGCTCACACTTACGTGCAACATAAGGAGCTTCAATCTCCATTAACTCTACTGCACTGTTGAGCGTTTCTTTGCGCAAAATCTTGTACATTCGTAATTCCTCCTAATATTATATCATTGTTACATACGGATTTATTATAGCGAAAATACATACATTTTAAAAGTGTTTTTTTGTGTAAATTTTGATTCTGCCTCTGTTTTGTTGTAAAATGTAAAAAAAGGAAATGAGGACTTAAGAAATGAAGTATATTTTAGCCAGTGGTTCACCTAGAAGGAAGGAACTTCTCACCCAGATGGGGATCACAGAATTTGACGTGATCATAAGTGATGTAGCAGAAGCAACCAAAGAAACCCTTCCTCAAAATGTTGTAACCGATCTTTCGCAGCAAAAATGCAATGCCGTTGCCAACACTCTTACCATCACAGAACCAACGATTGTGATCGCCGCCGATACGGTCGTTTCATATCAGGATCAGATCCTTGGGAAACCCCAGAATGAAGAAGATGCGTTCCAGATGCTCTCCCACTTATCCGGACATACCCACAGTGTCTTTACCGGAGTGAGCCTTATACTGCTTACCCCCGAAAAAGAAAGGAAGAAAAATTCTTTCTATGTAGAAACTAAAGTAAAAATGCGTGCCTTCACCGATGAAGAGATCCGTGCCTACATTAAAACCGGAGAACCAATGGACAAAGCAGGAAGCTATGGCATCCAGGGACGCGGTGCGATCTTCGTTGAGCAGATCATCGGAGATTACAACAATGTGGTCGGACTGCCTATTACACGCCTTTACGAAGCGTTATGTTCCATGTTCCGATAATGCGTATCCGGACGTTGGCCCCCCCTTTGTGGGATCCGGTATTTTTCAGGCACGCTTTCGCTTTGTTGCACTCAGCAGCGGTGCAAATCAGCCTGAAAAACACCGGAATCCCACTGGGGGACTAAACAGAACGGATACCAAGTGCTTCATCGGAATATGAGAAAATTTTAGATTTTTTTAACGGTAGATAAGATGAAAAATATCCCCACCCTATCAATCAGACAGGGTGGGGATTCTTTTATTATATGCAATTTTGTAAGATCAGTCTCTTCTTCCTACAATACTTAAGATCCGTATGAACAAGTTGATCATATCAAGATACAGCTCTGCTGCACAATCTACTGCATTATCAATGGTTTTGGCACAGCGGTTCGCTCTTGCCCAGTCATATCCAATGAACAGAGAAAAGATGAATGTCACAATATAATCAATAAAGATCAGATCACTTTTAAAAATAAGCAGTGCCAGCACGTCTACGATCACACATACCAGCAGTGAAATAAACAACGTAGTTCCCATACTTAAAAACGTATCCGGAAAGATCGTGGAAATAACTAACATCGCCAATGTAATAACTGCGGTCAGTGCGAATGCGATCGCTACACTTCCTCCGTTATAAAATGGAATCGTTCCATATGCCAATACAAATCCGATCGGAATGGCAAAAAGGTTAAACCCGATAAAGCTGACAACCGGATTATCCGAACGGTTTACCATAAATGATCCTGCAAAACAACAGATCGCATAAATCACCATCATTACGATCAATGTGGTAGAATATCCTCCCGGATTGTTTAAGATCATCTCAATCGCCTTATTCTTAAATAAGGCTACAATGATCGCATCTGCTATAAATCCATATAGAAGTACTCCACCGATAACTGCATTATATGTGCTTTTCGAAACTTCTGCCGCTCCCGGCTGAAGCACCATACGCTTCTCATAGCGTTCCTGACTTGATGACATAAATATCCCTCCATTTTTCTGTACTAAGTTTTCTGTTAATGAATATCCGGCAGGTTCTTCCCGGCGATTCTCATTTATTATACTAAAGATACCTTCCCCATGCAATAAAAAAACTGTGAAAAAACGCTCCCCTGAACATTCAGGAGAGCGTTTTAATCCTTTTCTGCTTTTATCAGGCAGGATGATTACATCATACCGCCCATTCCGCCGGCACCACCCATTGGCATAGCCGGAGTATCTTCTTTGATGTCTGCAACAACGGATTCTGTTGTCAATAAAGTAGATGCAACAGAGTTTGCATTCTGTAATGCACTTCTTGTTACCTTTGCAGGATCGATGATACCTGCGTCTACCATGTTCACATAAGTCTCATGTAATGCATCAAATCCGGTTCCTACTTCTGATTCTTTTACCTTGTTGATGATCACAGAGCCTTCCAGACCAGCATTGCTTGCAATACGGAACAGTGGAGCCTCTAATGCCTTTAAGATGATCTCTGCACCTGTCTTCTCATCGCCTGTCAGTGTATTAGCAAGCTTTTCTACCTTCTTGGATGCATGAATGTAAGCAGATCCACCACCGGAAATGATACCTTCCTCTGTAGCAGCACGCGTTGCAGCCAGTGCATCTTCCATACGAAGCTTCTTCTCTTTCATCTCTGTCTCTGTGGCAGCACCAACACGGATCACTGCAACACCACCAGCTAATTTTGCCAAACGCTCCTGTAATTTCTCTTTGTCAAACTCAGATGTTGTCTCATCTAACTGCTGACGGATCTGACCGATACGGTTTGCGATCTCTTCTTTCTGTCCCATACCATCTACAATTACAGTATTTTCTTTCTCTACACGAACGCTCTTGGCCTGACCCAAATCCTCTAAGGTTGTTTCTTTGATGTCATATCCTAACTCATCAGAGATCACTTTACCACCTGTTAAGATGGCGATATCCTGTAACATATCTTTTCTTCTGTCACCATAGCCCGGAGCCTTTACAGCTACTACATTGAATGTTCCACGCAGCTTGTTAACGATCAGGGTTGTTAATGCTTCACCCTCGATATCCTCAGCAATGATCAATAATTTTGCTCCACTCTGAACTACCTGCTCTAACAGTGGAAGAATATCCTGGATGTTTGTGATCTTCTTGTCTGTGATCAGGATATATGGATTGTCAAGCTCTGCCACCATCTTCTCCATATCGGTACACATATATGCGGAAATGTAACCACGGTCAAACTGCATACCTTCTACTAAATCAAGCTCTGTCTGCATGGTCTTGGATTCCTCGATCGTAATGACACCATCACCGGATACCTTCTCCATTGCATCTGCAACCATCTCGCCAACTTCCTCATCGCCGGCAGAAATTGCTGCAACCTTTGCGATCTGCTCTTTTCCGGTTACGTTAGAACTCATTTCCTTGATCGCTTCTACAGCACAATCTGTTGCTTTCTTCATACCCTTTCTTAAGATGATCGGGTTTGCTCCGGCAGCTAAGTTCTTCATTCCGGCATTTACCATAGCCTGTGCTAATACTGTAGCAGTAGTCGTACCATCACCAGCTACATCATTGGTTTTTGTTGCTACTTCCTTGACGATCTGTGCACCCATGTTCTCAAATGGATCCTCTAACTCCACGTCCTTTGCGATCGTTACACCATCATTTGTGATGAGTGGTGCACCGTATGGCTTGCTCAATACAACGTTACGTCCTTTTGGTCCCAATGTCACACGCACGGTATCTGCTAACTGGTTTACACCAGCCTCCAAAGCTGTTCTTGCTTCAATACCATATTTAATTTCCTTTGCCATAATAATCTACCTCCAATAGTCTCGTTTTTCACTCTTATTCTGATTACTCTTCAATAATTGCCAAAATATCTTTCTGGCTGACTACCATTACTTCATCATCATCCAATTTGATCTCGTTTCCAACAAAACGGGAATAAATAACTTTATCGCCAACCTTTACATCCATTGGTTCAAGTTTGCCATCTACCACTGCGCCCGGTCCTACTGCAACAACCTCTGCCTGCTGTGGTTTCTCCTTATTCTGGCCAGGTAAAACAATACCTGACTTTGTAGTCTCTTCTGCTGCTAATTGTCTCAATACAACCCTGTCACCTAATGGTTTTAACTTCATAATAAACAACCTCCTTAAGTCGTGTGTTTCATTTTATTAGCACTCACTTCTGACGAGTGCTAACATCTGGTACTATAATACTCAATCTATGATCAAAAATCAAGACTTATTTTTAAATTATTTAGAAAAGTTGTGACATTTTTCTTTTTTTCCCCTATGCAATCCGTTATACTAAGAAAAGAATATGACGAAGCAAGTCGAAAGGAGCAACTTGATACTATGAAAGAACAACTTTATACTATTCCGGTCAATGACGCCTTTGATGCTGACTGTGAATGCCCAATCTGTGCCATGTACCGTTCGTTAGAGGAAAATGCCATCGAATATACTATGGGACCGAGTTACATGGAGGATGACAATCGTGCCAAAACAGATGAAATGGGATTCTGCAGTCATCATATCCGCAGTCTTTACGAGCAAAAAAACCGTCTAGGTCTGGCTCTCATTCTAAAGACCCATTCTGATAAACTGATCAAGGACTTAAAAGCAGCCTCCCAGCAAAAACCACAAAGCAGTGCTGGCCTGTTTAAAAAAGCAGCAGCTCCTTCCGGTGTCGGTGCCTACGTTTCCAAACTGAACGCTTCCTGCTTTATCTGTGAACGCATTGACAACACCTTTGACCGCTATATCAATACACTGTTTCATCTCTGGAAAAAGGATCCTTCCTTCCAGACAAAAGTGAAGCAATGCAAAGGCTTTTGTGTCACTCACTATGCCCTGCTTTATGATACGGCTCCTACCATGCTCAAAGGAACAGAGCTTACCAGCTTTTATCAGGTACTGGATCAAGCTTTCTTTTCCAATATGCAGCGTGTTAATGACGATCTGGAATGGTTCATCAACAAATATGATTACCGCTATCAGGATGAGCCTTGGAAAAATGCAAAGGATGCTATTCCTCGTACCATTATCAAAACAAATCATCAGATCTTAAATTCCTGATAAAAAAGCAAAAGCAGCTTTCCATTTTTGGTAAAGCTGCTTTTTATTTCTTACTCAGTTTTTGCTTCTTCCTGGCTTTTTTCTGCCATGATCTGGTCTTTCAACATACGCGCCTTATCTTTCATGCGTTCATTGGCGGAACGGGACACAATAACCTTGGAGATCCATCGCTGTGCCACCTCATATTCTTTGAGCTGTCTGGCGAGATCAGCAACCAGATAGGTTACCGTCAACTCATCCATTCCACACATTGGAAAGGCTTCCGTGGAAAATGCTTCCGTGAATCCTTCATATGCCTTTCGGATCAGGTCCTCTTCATTTTTCCTGCAATCCGCTTTCAAAGCTTCATCCTTTTGTTCTTCTTTCATTCCCCGGTAAAGCCATGCAAGCTTCAAACAACAGTAGGCTCGCTCACTGGTTTTTGCACGTTTGACTACTGCTGTCATCAATGCCAGTTTATGCATCAGAATGGCCTGCTCATAGGTGTATTTGTCCGCCGGAATTTCAATTCCACTGAAATTGTCGGAAATCTGTTCCTTGATCCATTTTGCCTGTGTACTGGACACCGGTTTAAAATAACGGGTGAGCGCAGCAAAGCCGCATTTTGGACACACAATGGCATCATACTTTAATGCATCAATATTTCGGTAGCGCGGACGAAGATCTGAATCATGAGCCAAGGCCTTTGTTTTACCGATTTTTACTGTTTTCGTCGTAAATGTAGTATCACAAAGTGGACAGATATGTGTTTTATCAAACAGAAATTCCTCTTCTTTTACTTCTGTTTTGGGCACTCCAGTACTTGTTTCCTTCTTTGTTTCCTGCACCTTTTCTTCTTCATGCGGATAGACTTCCACCTGCTCCGACTTTTTAATTCCTAATTTCTCCAATCCGGAAAAAATACCCATTTAAAATGGCCTCCCTCGTCCTGTAACATTTATTATTTGTTTGGTCTGTAAGAACTCTTTAACGATACAATACGGTTAAATACCGGCTGTCCCGGTTTCGAGTCTTTATAATCGACACAGAAATATCCCTGTCTCACAAACTGGAAGCTGTCATACGCCTGTGCCTCTTTTAAGGATGGCTCTAAGTAACATTCTTTCAATACAGTCAGGGAATTTGGATTTACATTCAAAGAGCCATCTTCTTTGTTGTATACTCCTTTTTCTTCATCCACGATATTCTCATACAGGCGTACCTCTGCCTTTAATGCGGTAGCTGCATTTACCCAATGGATCGTTCCCTTCACTTTGCGTCCATTGAATCCGGAACCGCTCTTTGTCTCCGGATCATACGTTGCATGCACGACGGTAACGTTGCCCTCATCATCTGTTTCATATCCCGTACAGGTTACAAAATACGCATTCATCAGTCGTACTTCGTTGCCCGGATACAGGCGGAAATATTTCTTCGGCGGATCGATCATAAAATCACTGCGTTCAATATATAACTCTCTGCTAAACGGAATCTCACGCTCACCCAATTCCTCATTTTCCAGATTGTTTGGAGCAAGAAGCATCTCCTGCTGTCCTTCCGGATAATTGTCGATCACAAGCTTCACCGGATCAAGCACTGCCATAACACGGGAGCGTTTCAATTTCAGATCTTCCCGGATACAATACTCTAACATTGCATAATCAGAAGAACTGTTTGCCTTGCTGACACCGGAAAGCTCCATAAACTTCTTGATGGATTCCTTTGTGAAACCACGACGACGGAGTGCGCTGATCGAAACCAGTCTCGGATCATCCCAGCCGTCTACAATACCATCTTCCACCAGTTTCTTAATATAACGCTTACCGGTTACAACGTTGGTCAGATAAAGCTTTGCAAATTCAATCTGTCTTGGTGGATGTTCAAATCCAACTTCCTTTACCACCCAGTCATATAACGGCCGATGATCTTCAAATTCAAGTGTACAAATAGAGTGCGTAACACCCTCTACCGCATCCTCAATCGGATGTGCAAAATCGTACATCGGGTAAATGCACCATTTGTCTCCGGTATTGTGATGATTCATACGGGCAATACGATAAAGGATCGGATCACGCATGTTGATATTTCCTGCACTCATATCGATCTTAGCACGAAGTACTTTGCTTCCGTCTTCAAATTCTCCGTTCTTCATCCGCTCAAACAGATCTAAATTCTCTTCGACGGAACGGTCACGGTATGGGCTGTTCTTTCCCGGCTCCGTCAGAGTTCCACGATACTCACGGATCTCATCTGCCGTCAGATCACACACATATGCCTTTCCCTTTTTGATCAGGGTAATGGCAGCCTCATACATTTTGTCAAAATAATCAGAGGCAAAATAAAGCTGATCCTTAAAATCCACACCAAGCCACTCTACATCCTTTTTGATCGAATCTACAAATTCCGTTTTTTCTTTGGTCGGATTGGTATCATCAAATCGAAGATGAAACGTTCCGCCATACTCTTTTGCCAGTCCATAATTTAATAAAATAGATTTGGCATGTCCAATATGCAAATATCCATTCGGCTCCGGTGGAAAACGTGTTACGACCTGGTCGTATACCCCTTCCTGTAAGTCCTTGTCAATCTCCTGCTCGATAAAATTTTTTGATACTACTGCCTCTTCCGCCATGTTGTCCTCCTTTTATCTTCTATTCTTATAAAATACATGATCTCCGATTTTTAAAATGGAACCCTCCGCCGCATATACACTATTCGTGGAACGAAATGCCGCCGGAGTACAAAAGCCATCCCGGTCTCCTACATAATTCACACCGGAAAGTGCCGCTTTTGCCGCCTTTTTACAAGAGCGAAGCATCGCACTGTCCTTGTTATAATTTTTCATCATCCGCTGATAAGCTCCATTTCTGGTGGGCTGGAATTGATTTTTTTGAAAGATCACACCTTTGATGCTGCCCGGATAATAAACACTATCCACACGGTTTAATACAACATTGCCAACCGCAACCTTGCCCTTATAAGGCTGATTCCCCGCCTCTGCTTCTATAATACAGGTAAGCATTTTAAGTTCTGCATTGGTATACATATAAGAAGAATATACGATGATATTATCCTGAAGCAGCACGGAATCTAATGCTCCGGTCTGTGTTCGCTTTGCTTTAAGCTGTATATCACTTTTCTTTTGTGCCTGTACCGGTTTCACCTGACCGGTCATAAACAGACAAACCAAAAGCAAAACAAGCAGTAATCGTCCTTTCCGTTTCATAAAAACCTCCTACCCCTGTGGTTTTGACATTATGTACCATGATACCATCTTTTCATGCAATTGGCAAACAATACTAACGTTTTTTTGCCGAAATTATATGGAAAAAGCAGAATGGAATACTCTCTTTCCGTTTTGCGTGGAGGAATGAAATAAAAAACCGCTAACCCTTTAAACATAAGGATTAACGGTTTTCATCAGCCAGCTTTCAACGGGAGTTGAACCCGTGACCTCATCATTACCAATGATGCGCTCTACCACCTGAGCTATGAAAGCACTCAACAAATGGTATCTTAGCATACTTGTTTTTAAAATGCAAGCATTTTTTTAACTTTCTATTTCATCAAATGCATGCATGACTTCTTCCCTGACCTGATCGATCTCTTCCGGATTCTGACGGTCCAGTGCATTCTCAAATTGCATCATCCAATAATTGATGATCTCACGTTCTTCTCCAATGTGTTCCTCATAAAGTCGTTCTCCTCTGGCAAGTACCAGACGATTTTTCTCATTGTCACGCGGATGGATCTTTAGATGCTCCAGCTCTTTAAAACGTGCCTCAATCTCCTCCGGACTCATTGCTCCCGGATCTTTTTCAATGATCATTTTTTTCGTTTCACCAGAGGAAGCAACCGTTACTTCGACTTCCAGCAGACCATTGACATCGTAGGTGTATCGGATATTCGCCTCATCCTCTTTGTCCTTGGTTGCATGTACCGGCACATTTAATTCGCCAAGCAGGACATTGTCCCGTGCCATCCGGGATTCTCCCTGTAAGATCTCAATGTGCATCACACGCTGGTCATCATGGATCGTATAAACCGTCTGCATCTTACTGATCGGGATCACGCTGTTACGTTCAATGATCGGCAAAAAATGCCCCGGCTCATAACGTCCATGTTCTTTCTGAACGGAGGTGCTGGTTCCTAACGTATACGGACAGACATCGGTTAAGATCACTTCTTTGATCGCCGCATCTTTTCCCTTTAAGG
Source organism: uncultured Lachnospiraceae bacterium (assembly GCA_934317845.1). GTDB lineage: Bacteria > Bacillota > Clostridia > Lachnospirales > Lachnospiraceae > NC2004. The sequence continues at coordinate 35,781 of CAKRES010000017.1, read as the reverse complement.
CAGACTGGACAGCCGCCCCCAGCGCAACCACTTCGTCCGGATTGATATTGATGAACGGGAGTTTTCCAAACATTTTCGCCACAAAGCTACGGATCATCGGAAGTTTCGTTCCGCCTCCCACAAGAATGATCGCATCAATATCAGCAACCTTTACGGACGCATCGGCAAGAGCACGCTCCACAGGTTCCCGAAGTCGGCTCAATAATGTCTTACATTTGGCTTCATATTCATGCTCGGAGATTGACTGTGTAAGCACTTCTTCGCCACATTTCAGTTCGATGGTCATCATCTGACCACCTGCAATTTTGGCACTCTCCGCTTTTTTGTAAAGCATGGAACACTCTGCTTTCGTTAGTTCCTCTTCTTTTTTTCCGGATTTTTCCAGAAAAATGTCAGAGAGAAGTTTGGTGAAATCCTCTCCACCGAGGTAATTATCACCTGCCACAGCACGCACTTCCATAATGGAATCAAACAATTCCAGAATTGAAATATCAAATGTTCCGCCTCCCAGATCAAATACCAGAAAACGGGTATCGGCATCTTTTTGTGCAATACCGTAGGCGATCGCTGCTGCCGTCGGCTCGGAAATGATACGCTCCACCTTGACTCCGGCAAGTTCTCCCACACGTTTCGTTGCTTTTCTTTGCGCATCGCTGAAATACGCCGGTACACTGATGACCGCTTCCGTCACTTCCTCGTTTAAATATTCCTCTGCATCTTTTTTCAACGATCTTACGACCATCGCAGAAAGCTCCTCCGGAAGAAATGTGCGGTCTCCCAGTACATATTCTTTTTTGGTTCCGATGTGACGTTTGAATACAGAGGCACTCCGCTCCGGATGCACCACCTGATATTCTTTTGCCACACGTCCTAATAACACTTCTCCATTTTCATCTACACTGACAACCGAAGGTGTCAGATGTTCTCCCAATGCATTGGGAATGATCTTTGCTTCTTTCTCTGTTTCATCCCAATATGCCACCAAACTGTTGGTGGTTCCTAAATCTATCCCTACTACAGCCATATTTTTTTCACTCCTTATGCAAGATTTCGAAGTCCCGATAATTTTGCGCGTATTCTTTGAATGGCATTATCAATTGCTTTTTTTTCTTTTCCAAGTTTACCGGCGATCTCGCTATAGCTATCCCCTTTCAGATAATGCTTGAGTACTTCTTTTTCCATATTGCTGAGCTGTTTATCAATCTGCTCCCAAATCTCTGTTTCCTTCTCCCGTGCGAGTACCTGTTCCTCCGGATCTACACCATCCGCACGCAGCACATCCTCTAACGTGACCGGATTATCTTCTTTTTCTACCGTAGCATATAACGAGGTATACTCATTTAAAGGGATATTTTTTTTACGATTGGATGCCGTTACCGCCGAGTATAGCTGGCGAACAATGCAGACATGCGCAAACAGTGCAAAGTCTGTTCCTTTCTCCAGATCATAATCACGGATTGCCTTAAAAAGACCGATCATCCCCTCCTGTGTCAGATCCTCTTCCTCTGCTCCGATCAGGTAGAGTTTTCTCGTTTCCTTACGCACCATTCCGCGATACTTTTTTAACAGATATTCCATAGCCTCATCGTCACCCTGACGACAAAAGCGTACGTTCTCCTCATCCTCATATTCCCTGTAATCCATAGTGTCCCTCTTCTTATTTCTGCATACGCTGCCGCACGATCTCATAGGCCAGGATTCCAGCAGCAACCGATGCATTCAACGAATCGATCTGTCCTTTCATCGGAATGCAGGCATTAAAATCACAGGCTTCCTTCACCAGGCGGCTCACACCGCTGCCCTCATTTCCGATCACCAGACCGATCGGTCCGGTCAGATCATGATCGTACATCAGCTCTCCATCCATATCTGCACACACAAACCAGAAGCCTTTCTTTTTCAGCTCCTCCATTGTTTTGGTAAGATTTGTCACCTTTGCCACCTTGGTATAGTGAATAGCACCTGCTGAGGTACGTGCCACAGTGGCAGTTAAACCTACCGCACGATGCTTTGGAATGATCACGCCGTGCGCACCTGCCTGATTGGCAGTACGGATGATCGCTCCTAAGTTATGTGGATCTTCAATCTCATCCAGCAGGATCAGAAATGGATCTTCGCCCTTTTCTTCTGCCTCTTTTAACATATCTTCGATCTCACTGTAATGAAAGGCAGCTACCCGTGCGACTACACCCTGATGTTTTCCGGTTGGGGAAAGCTGCTCTAACCGTTCTTTTTCTACAAAATCAATCTGACAGCCGCTCTTTTTGGCTTCCCGCACGATCGTTTCGATCGGACCATCATGACATCCTCGCAGTACACTGACACGCTCTACCGTCTGTCCGGCACGGAATGCTTCTAAGACCGCATTTCTGCCTTCCACGATTCCTTCTGACGATTTGTTCTTTCTCTCAGAAAAAGCTTTTCCTGACTCTCTTTTATAATTTTTATTCTCTTTCTTCGCCATGTTGTTCTCCTGTCTCTAATCGCTGCAGTCCTTCCCGCAGCAGCTCTATGATACGATCGATCCGTCCGGATAGATACAGATACCCCATCAGGGATTCCAATCCGGTTGCCCGCTGGTATTCGATCGGCGACGCATTTTTCGCTTTATTGTATGGTTTGGAATTGCGTCCTCTTTTATATACCAGAAGTTCTTCTTCCGTAAACAGATCCAGCAGTACTTCTACCATCTGGGACTGTGCCACAGCACTGACATACTGACAGACTTTTTTGTGATATTTGTGTGCTGCCATATTATGCCGGCTTACCACGATCGTTTTAAAAATCATATCATATACAGTATCTCCCAAATATGCAAGTGCCAGAGGCGAATACGTTTTTACATCCACAGGCTCTAATCCGAAAGACTGTTCAAATGCTTCATATACCGGAACCCATAACGCCTCTTTTTCTCTGCTATCTTGTTTCTCCATTACACTCTGCTCCATTTTACGCCTTCTCTTGTATCCTTGAGCTGGATTCCCTTTTCAAGCAGTGCATCACGGATCTCATCTGCTTTTTTAAAATTCTTGTTTTTTCTTGCCTGCTGCCGTTCCTCGATCATTGCCTCGATCTCTTCATCCAGCATTTCTTCCTTCTTCTCTGTCTCAATGCCAAGCACGCCGCAAAGCTGCTCGATCTCGTCTATCACACTCTTTGCATAATCATAGCTTGCATTCTCATCAACGGTAATGTTGGATAATTTTACCATCTCAAAAATGGCTGCGATCGCATCTGCTGTGTTGAAGTCATCCTCCATGGCCGCCTCGAATTTCTCACGCAGTGCCTGAAGCTGCTTGTAAGATTCTTCCTCCGGCTTCTCCGCCTGCTTTCCTTGCGGAAGCTTAGAAAGCACCTCTTTCGCACTTTCCACTGCTGTTAAGATACGATCCAGTCCATTTTTCGCAGACTGCACCAGCGTGTCAGAAAAGTTTAACGGACTTCTGTAATGCACGCTCAGCATAAAGAAACGAAGCACCTGCAGAGGAAATTTTTCTGCAATATCACGCACGGTAAAGAAATTACCCGCTGATTTACTCATTTTCTTATTGTCAATATTTAAAAATGCGTTGTGCATCCAGTAATTAGCAAATGGAACACCGTTGGCAGCCTCACTCTGTGCGATCTCATTTTCATGATGAGGGAAAATAAGGTCTTCTCCTCCGGCATGAATATCTAAGGTATCACCCACATACTTTTTGCTCATTACCGAACATTCAATGTGCCATCCCGGGCGTCCCTCTCCCCATGGAGAAGCCCATGCCGGCTCGCCCTCCTTCTTTGGCTTCCAGAGTACAAAATCCATAGGATCTTCTTTCTCTGTCTCTCCTGTTACTAAAATATCACGATGTCCGGACTGCATATCGTCCAGATTTTTGTGTGATAATTTTCCATATCCGTGAAACCGTTTTACGCGGTAATACACGGTTCCATTTACCTCATAGGCATAGCCCTTTTCGATCAGAGATTGGATCATTGCGATCATACCGTCGATCTCTTCTGTTGCCTTTGGATGGTGCGTCGCTTCTTTTACATTCAGATCCGCCATATCCTTCTGGCACTCCTTGATGTAACGCTCGGAAATCTCGGAAGCATCCACGCCCTCTTCCATTGCCTTTTTGATGATCTTGTCATCAACATCCGTAAAGTTGGATACATAATTTACCTCGTATCCTTTGTACTCCAAATAACGGCGCACTGTATCAAACACGATCATCGGGCGGGCATTTCCTATATGAATATAGTTATATACGGTAGGTCCGCACACATACATACCTACTTTTCCCTCCTTGATCGGATGAAACTCCTGCTTTGATTTTGTTAAGGTATTATATATTCTCATCATCTCATTCCTTTCTGGTCACATCTACTTTAAGTAATCACATGCCATTTGTCAATATGCCATCCCAAATGTCTAGTTATTTGCCACGCTGCACCCACTGCATCCGCCACATGCTGCAGAACCTGCGTCATAGCTTGCTGCCCGGCTCGCTTCCTCCAATGTCTCTAAAATACAGACCGCACTTGCACTGATCCCAAGCCCCTGTCCGGTAAAGCCCAGATGTTCTTCGGTTGTCGCTTTAATATTGACCTGACTTTCATCAATATCCAATGCCTCTGCCACATTGACGATCATCTGCTTGATATGAGGTGCCATCTTTGGCTTTTGCGCAATGACAGTCGCATCAATATTGCCCACTACATAAAGCCGCTCGTCTAAAAGTTTCTTTACTTCCTTTAATAATTTTATGCTGTCTGCCCCTTTATAATCAGGATCTGTATCAGGAAAATGCTGCCCGATATCTCCTAATGCCGCTGCACCAAGCAGAGCATCCATGATCGCATGCAGTAATACATCTGCATCCGAATGTCCCAGCAATCCCTTTTCATATGGAATCTTCACACCGCCGATGATCAGATCCCGCCCCTCTACTAATTGATGTACATCATATCCATTTCCGATTCTCATTTCATTTCCTCCTTGTGGTTACAGCATTTACAAAAAAAAGCTTGAAAACAATTGTTTTCAAGCTGAATGTTAGTAGCGGAGAGGAGATTTGAACTCCTGACACCACGGGTATGAACCGTGTGCTCTAGCCAACTGAGCTACTCCGCCAAATGTTTAATATGGCTTACGCCAAATGGAACCTACAGGGCTCGAACCTGTGACCCTCTGCTTGTAAGGCAGATGCTCTCCCAGCTGAGCTAAGATTCCATCGCCTGTCTCTCAACAGCACTACGTCAGTATAGTACACAAACCAAATCTTGTCAACAATTTTTTTAACGAAAATTTATATTTTTTTGACCAGCCACACAATCAGCATGATCACTAATACAAGTGGAAGCACTGCCCACACAACCCGAAAGACCAGTCCTACTACAAAAAGTACCACAATCAGCACCGCTGCAATTACAGCAAATACCTTGATCTGCTCCCATACTGATGGCTTGTCTGCCGAAGATGTTTCTGTATAACGACTCTGACTGCCCATTGTTTCTTTGGCTCCGCCCGGGTTGGCATCCATAACGCTTCGTCCAATGATACGTCCATTGCCAAGCTCCGTTACGATCTGCTGCTCACTTTTTCCGGCTGCTTTCTGCTCTCTGAAATAATTTCTATAATAATTCAACGTATCCTGCTCCACTTGCAGTGATACATTTCCATGAATTGTTTCCTGAAGTTCTCTTAAAAACTCGTCCATTTGTTTTCCTCCTGTTCCTATTTGTTAAGTAGCATACCACACTAATATGTAATATACAACGTCAAGATATAGCCTTCTTTCATTTTCCGCACTCCATAGCTGAGTTTTCTGACACTGCTGTCAAGCTCATATAACATAGAAAGTTCCCGGTCGTTGCAGTTTCCACTTTTGATCCACAGCTCCGTCATTGTTTCTTTGTTTTGAAATTGTGTCTGTATCAGGGAACGTGCTTCCTTTAGTGTCTGGCAGAAGTGTTTCTCATATACATAGTAGTTGTAGGTATATGCAGTACACGCCTTGCCATCTTTTTTAGTCCAGTCATGATCCCGCTCCATTTGCTCATCGGTAATATTAAAATAACTGTGTGTGATTCCGGTATCTGCCTGATTCAGCGGATCGTCCCATGTAGCATCCAACTGGTACCAGTCCTTTGCAATCTGCACCTGATTCCACGAATGTGGAACCTGTTCATTTGTTTCCGGCTCTCTTCCTGTTCCATTGATGATATGGCAGGAAATGTTTTCCGCTTGCAGCAAAAGATACATCGCATGGCTGTAGCCGGAACATACCGCACGTCCATTGACCAGCGCTCCATAGGCACTATGCCAATCTCCATCCGAATCTGAAGATTGTTCCTCATACTCACAATTATTCACCAGATAATCATGCAATGCCAGTTCTTTCTCATAATCTGACATGCTCTGTTCCAACGTTGTTGTCAGAATCTCCAGTACCTTTTCATAAAGTTGTTTTTCCCGCTTAGAAGAAAGCAATACCGGATCTTCCTGTTTCAGATAACAAAGTACATTCCCTTCCTCCGAATAGCGATAATAAAGTGTCACCAGAATATCCTTTGCCAACGGAAGCTGATACATTTTATATTGCAATACCGTTCCGTAAAATAAGGTGTCTTCCCGCAAGGAGAGATTGATCTTTTCCACATCCGCTTCCAGCTTTTTGGGCAGCCGATACGTTGCCTGTGTCACCCGTTTCTTCTCCATATCCTGCTCTATATGGGAAAGAAGCTCTTGTCTGGTATTTACGGTGACCACCCTTTCGCCAAGCCACTGCTTTGCTATTTTCAGTTTTCCCGGCGATGCCTTGCACATTATGATCACAAGAAGCAGCAAGCCGGCTATAATACATCCTTTAACAATCTGTTTCATGTTATCCTCATTTTTATAAAATAAGGCAGTGATCTCTCACTGCCCCTGTTTCTGTTGATTTAGTTTTTCCCGTAAAGCAGCATTGCTCTTTTTGGCTTTTAATCCATAATACTTCTTGGTCTTTCCAGACAGACGATCCATATAGGCGGACATCTTTGTTAGATTATCCTCTACCACGACTGCGTATCCGTCCTTTTCAGCATTCCACGTTTTTTTCAATTCGGTCATGGATGTATTATAAAATAAACCTTCATTAAAATGCATTTCCCCATCGGAATCCATTGTAATCCCCATATTGGTAAGTGCTTCCGCCTTTCCCTTTGTCACACCGATCACTTTGGACAGATAGTTTTTTAGGGCTTCATATCCTCCGGTCTTTATAGCATGCTTGGCTTCGTTAAAGGCCTCCACATACGATCTGATCTTATCACAGAGCGCATCCCGATCATATTCAAATGAAAAATCCATCGCTCCTTCTGTTACCTTTTTAAAAGCAAGGTGGACACTGCCATCAATCTCCGCTTCATTATACATATAGGTTGTATCTTCTTGCGCATGATTAAAATTAAATATGGCATCCTGTCCCTGCTGTGTCATGTGGTTCAGCTGCAATGCTTCCACAAAACCATCATTGGAAAAATCCGTGAAGTGAAACACATCCTTATCATCCTGAAGAGGTGCTCCCGTTCCATTACATGTGATCTTTACATATCCGGTATCCCCATCCTTTTTTTCTACGGAAGCAGTCACGCCTGCATTTGCATTATTGATCACGTTTACCACCTTTTGCAGTACGGACTGATTGGTATCCTCTGCCTCGATCTTGACCACTAAAGAACTCGTTTTTCCGTCGACCGTAAGATCAAAATATCTTCGTCCTCCGGCAAATGCTGTCTTTTGCGACAGCGACAGCTCTGCACCCTCGTTCTCCTGTGCCTTTGCAAGCTGTTTCACATCGAGAGAAAAGGACGGGCCGTCTTTCGAACAGGTAATATCAAAATAATCGTTCACTGTCTTGTCTGTCGGACGGTTCTTTACAAAAGCAGATCCCGTTGTCTGGGCAGAAAGAGCTTTCGTTGCCAAAAGCAATGCCGACAGCTTTTCTGACAACTGTTTGACACTCGCCTTCTGTGTCCCTTCTTTTTGAAGCAGATGCTTGATCTGATTCATGTCTTTTATCGTTGCTTCTCCTGTGATCTTCTTTAACAGGCCGATCCCGGAAGAACTTGCCGCAGTTGCTCCGCTTTCCATTGATTGCTGCAGATTCTCATACACCTTATCATAATAGCTGCCTGCATTTTTTCCCTGCCCTGCATTTCTGACCAATAACTGTTTTCTCACATTGACCGCGTCATCAATTGTAAGTGCCACTGCCTCACCACCTTCTTGTTCTGTGACTTCCGCTCTATACTATAAGAAACTATCGTACATTGTACTCGTAGAAATGTTGGTCAGATTGCCGCCAGACGTATAGGTACGATCCCCTGTCAGGGTTCTGGCTGCATTTTCTGACAGATTTCCAATCTCTGCTGCCTTATCTGCAATCTTTTTCACATAGGAGTTAGATCCGTGGAACAGAGTCTTTAACACGGAATCATCTGCCTTTTTAAATTTCTCTTCATCAATGGATAACTTGTTATTCTTGTCAATGGTAATGCCCGCCTCGGAAAGAAGGTTCTCACTGACGGAAGTCTGTTTGGTCATACGAAGCGCACGCTTTAAGATCGTGGTATGATCCAACTCTGATACGGAATCCAGTGAATCATTATAACTCTTTACAAACTGAGCAGCTGCTTTATATAACCCGTCGCGGTCATAATCCACTTTGGTCGTTTCTTTCCCGTCTTCCCCTTTTACCGTTCGTTCTGATTTCTCAAAAGAAAAGGAAGCAAGGGCATCCGCATCTTTTTTCAACGCCTTGGCATCATTTTTGCTCAACACAAAAGACTTGGCATCTGCCGGATCACTGGCTGCCTCTTCCATGTTTTTATAATACGCCTTCATCAGTTTTTTGTAGCTTCCTTTACGGATCAGTCCATAATCCTGAAGGTTATCGATAATTCCGGAATACTCGGAATTGGTACTGCTTTTTGTCGTTGTTGGCAGTTTAGAAAAATATTGGCTGATCGTCTGTGCATTCTGTGCCTGGATCTGTTTCATCTGACTTGCATAATCATAATCTGACATAGTATTCCCTCCTTCATTCTGCTTCTATTCTGCTCTTCTTTATTATATCGGCATTTTTGCTGTTTTTTTAACCTTTTATATGGTAAATCCAATCAGTGGAAACAACCATTCCAGAAACAAACCTGCTCCCACACCGATTCCATATAACAGTGCCACGATCTTTACATTTTCTTTCCAATGCTCATTAACCCGGAATAACACCAAAAGTCCTACACCTGCCCCAACAAGCAGTCCGCTGAACATTGCTCCGACACTGATCATGTGTTCTAAGAAAAGCTCCGTGATCACAACGGATGCCGCACAGTTCGGGATCAAGCCCACCAGTCCTGCAACAAAGCAGGTAATGACCGGACGGTTTCCAATAAGCTGCTTTAAACTATCCTCTCCCACAATTGCGATCAAGATATTTAATATTGCAGAAATAAGAAAGATAAATAAAATGATCTTGACAGTATGCACAAGAGAAGATTTCAATATACTTTTCTCGCAGTGGCAATGTTCGTGTTCACACAGATCCCCACTCATCATTTCTTCTTTTTTACCATGTGTCAGCAAACGCAAAACAGCGTCGATCAAAAATCCTGCCACCATAGCGATCAGACACTTCACGCCTAAAATCTTCACCATCGTCACAACCGGAACAGATTCTGATATAAAAATGGGAAGCATTTCGTCCGAGGTAGACAAGTATACTGCCAGCAGCGTACCTACTGTAATAATACGTCCGGCAAACAAATTGGATGCTACCGTAGAAAATCCACACTGTGGGATCACACCAAGCACACTTCCAAATACCGGACCTAACGCCCCGGCTCGCTCAATTTCGCGTTTGGCACGCTCTCCCATTTTATGTTCAATGTATTCCATTGCAAGATATGCAAAGAACAAAAAGGGAAGGATCTTTGCACTGTCCAGCAACGCATCCAAGATACAATCTAATAATTGTTTCATTCTTTTTTTCCTTTTCTTTCAAACTTTTTACTTATCCAATCTGTTCAATCCCGTTAATATCAGGTGCCACATTCATGGAATAATTCGTGTGATAGATCACGTACCCCGGCTTTGCGCCGGCAGGTTTTTTTATATTGCCACGTCTGGTATAATCCACCTCTACCTTGGAATCCCCTCTTCCGGAAGAATAATAGGCCGCCAGTCTTGCCGCCTCAATATAGGTAGCATCCGGAAGATCTTCTGCCTGTTCTTTCTTTACGATAACATGTGAACCCGGAATATCATTGGCATGAAACCAAAAATCACCTGCATTTGCCACCTTAAACGTCAACTCGTCATTTTGAAAATTATTTTTTCCGACATACATATGGAAACCATCGGAAGACAGAAAATGGAGCGGCTTGCTTTTTTGATGACGTTCCTTCTTTCCTCTTGCCCGGCGTTTCATATAACCACACTCAACCAGTTCCTCCTTGATCTCTGCCAGATCATTTTCCGACATGGCAAGTTCCAATGCCACCTGTACCGATCTCAGATGCATCAATTCCTCCCTAGTCTCTACGGTGAGCGTACAAAGTGCTTCGTAGGTACGTTTGAGCTTCGCGTAACGTTTAAAATATTTGTTCGCATTTTCCATCGGAGAAAGGTTGGGATCTAACGGGATCGTGATCGTTTCGTTGGTATAGTAATTGAGTGCCTCATATGACTTGGATTGCGGTGCAATCTCATAGCTATATGCCTGAAGTAACTCTCCATATATCTTATATTTTTCTCTTTTTTCGGTATCCTTTAGCTGTTTTTGCTGGATATCCAGCTTTTTGGCGGTTCGTTCCACTGCAGTTGCCACAATATGACGCAGTTCCGCCGATTTCTGCCGGATCTTTGTTACAAGATTTTTCTGAGCATAATAGGTTTCCAGCACACTGGAAATATCATCCATCTGCCGAATCTCGTCTGCCTCATAGGAAGTAAGCAGAATAGAAGAAAATTCTACCGGCACTCCATTTTCATATACAATATTTGGAACAAATGTCCCCTCTTTGATGTCCTGCCTTAACCGGCATAGCTCGTCGTACAATGCATCAAGCTGTGGCTCGTAAAGTGCCTCTACCGGACGGTCTCCCTCCACTTTCGCCCGATAACAAAGTTCTGCTGCCACAAGTGGACTGATCCCGGTAAGCGTTGTATAAATTGCCTTTTGCAATGTCATCGGACACTGCTTCAAACGGGTGATCCACGCCTTCTTTTCTACCAGAAGCGGATTATCCTTACCCTGATTTGGCGGATATTCATATTTTTTTCCCGGAAGCACCTCTCTGACGGAGCTTACCAGCAAACTGATATGCTTAATACTATCCAGGATCTGGTAAGAATCATCACAGAAAATGATATTGCTGTGTTTTCCCATGATCTCGATGATCAGATGCTTTTGGCACACATCCCCCATTTCATCCAGGTGCTCAATGGTCATATCCATGATCCGTTCCATCCCCGGCTGTGCAATGGCTATAATACGTCCGTTATTGATGTGCTTGCGAAGCAGCATGCAAAAATTCGGAGCAATCATCGGATTCTCCTTTTTTTCCGATACCAGATAAAGAAGCGGCAGGGAAGCGGACGCAGAAAGAAACAAGCGGTATGTTTCCCGCTCGTTCTTGATCACCAGTAATATTTCATCGTCCTCCGGCTGATAGATCTTTGTGATCCTTCCGCCGATCAGCTTCTGATCGAGGTCATATATCATATTAGAAATTACGACACCGTCTAATGCCATATTCTGTCATCCTTTCCTATTGCGTCAACGCATCCTTTGACACCGCATCTTTAGATGCTGCATCACTGCTCACTGTGTTTTTCTTTGTTCCGTTCTCTGCCTTCAGATGATAACAGAGTTTTTTCGATAGTGTAAATTCCGGTGTTTCAAATGTATCCTTAAGCTCTGACACATAATACCATGGATCTTCGTGCGCAGGATTCTTTAAGATCTCCATATCCTGTGCCGGACTTCCGCCGCTCGCCAATAAAAAGCAGCGGTCTCCTTCACTGTCTTCTGCCACATCCACTACCATAGCTGCATTTTCTTTCTTTTCATCAGTAAAGAAATCACCTACGGATATATTCTCCGCCTTTGTTTCCTTGCTGGCAGCCAGCAAAGAATCCATGCCCGTATATTTGAAATAATACTGCATGTACTCTAAGAAGTTGTCATAAGTATCCCCGTTATCGCCGTCTTCATACCAGCCAAAAGTACCATTTCCGGCAGCAAGCCGATTTCCTGCGATCCATTTGTTATAATCCATATTAAAATTGGATAACAAAGAGAATCCCAAATTGTCATAGTCACGGTTCATCCAGAAATATTCTCCATATAAACGCATGATCGTACTGCTGCGCTGCTGCAGATTTCCCTTATCCAAAGGAAGATCCAAGATCGCAATATAGGAATCCTGTTTCTCTTTCTTGGCTCCGGTATAAAGCATAACTTCCTCTCCGGCTTTCTTTACCGGAAGGGTTCGCATAGCCTGTGCCATTGTGTAGACTTCTCCTGATGTATTTACGCGTGCCTCTGTTGTTGCTTCTGTAGTCGCACCATTCTCTGTCGTAGCACTGTCCTCCGTGGTCACACCTGCTGCATCAGAGGAAGCTGCTCCATAAGCAGGCACCTGTGTCGTAGAAACTGCAGACGCTTCACTTGTTGTCGTCTGTTCCGTCGTAGTCGTTGCCGCAGGTTCTTTCGTTGTCGCATCTTTACTATCCTGCTTTGTAGTTTTGCTCTTTGCCGCTTTTTTTCCACTCTTTTCTGCTTCGGTTGTGGCTTCGCCCACTCTCTTATATCCGTTTGGCACAATTACACGAAGTCCCAACGTATCTCCGCTCTCATCAATATAATCTGCTAACACAACCTGTTCCGGAAGCTCCTCAGTCGTTGCCTCCTCGGTCTTTTCCTGCTTTTCTGTTGTCGTATTTTCCAGACGGTATTTTTCTACTACCTGCCACTGTTCCTTGATCACATTCGTACATCCTGTCAACTGTGGTACCAGTGCCATTGCCAGAACAAATGCCATCACACGCGAAATTTTCTGCTTCATATTTCTCAAACTCCTTTTCGGATTCTTCTGTTACTTCTGCCATCATTATGAAAAAAATACTCTAAGAACAGGAAACCCCATTCTTAGAGTATTCTATAATTGTTAGAAAACAAAGTCAACTACATTTGTAAAAACTACATTCTATCGTAAAGATCCTGATAGATCTTTGCGGAATTCTGCCATGACCAGTCCACGCGCATACCACGCTCTACCATGCGATCCCAGTTCTCTCTCTGGTCATAATAGACATGCTTTGCATAATTGATCTGATCGAGCAGCTCATGTGCGTTGTAATTTGCAAAGGTAAATCCGGTTCCGGACTGCTCGTATTCATTGTATGGCCACACCGTATCCTTTAATCCTCCGGTTTCCCGCACGATCGGTACCGTACCATAACGCAGTGCCATCAACTGTGTCAGTCCACAAGGCTCGAAACGGCTTGGCACGAGCATGGCATCACAGCTTGCATATACCATATGAGAACGTGCATCAGAGAAGTAAATATTTGCCGATACACGATCCCCATAAATGCTCTGATAATAGCGGAACATATCCTCATAGCGGGAATCTCCGGTACCTAAAATAACAAACTGTGTATCCGGTGTACAGATCTCATTCATCACGCGGTCCACCAGATCCAGTCCCTTCTGATCCGTCAGTCGCGAAATAATACCGATCATAAAATGGCTGTCATCTACATGCAGTCCCAGTTCTTCCTGAATCTTACGCTTATTTGCACGTTTTAATGTGCGGAAGTTCTCCACATCATAATTCTGATAGATCTTCGCATCCGTTGCCGGATTATAAACATCGTAATCAATTCCGTTGACAATACCCCATAACCGCTCATGACGCATACTCAACAGATCATCCAGTCCCTCTCCGTAATACGGTGTCTGGATCTCTCTGGCATAAGTATTACTTACGGTAGTAATATAATCAGAATATACCAGACCACCACGAAGCATACTACAATTCTGATGTTCCCTTAACACACGGGTATCCTGATTTGGAGGAACCATCCGTCCAGGAAGGAAGCACTCATCCGGAAGACTTGTTACACCCTGAATATGTGGTACATTCCACTCACCCTTAAACTGCAGGTTGTGTATGGTCATAACGGTGCGGATGCCCCAGTAAAAACCATTGCCCTGAAAGATCGTATTCAGATATACCGGTACTAATGCTGCCTGCCAGTCATGACAGTGGATGATATCCGGTTTAAAATCCACCACCGGAAGAATGGAAAGTGCCGCCTTTGAGAAAAAGGCAAAACGCTCAATATCCTGAAACATGTCATAATATGGAACAGAACCACCGAAATACTGTTCATTATCTATAAAATAGTAGTAGATTCCATCAATCTGTAACGTTTTTACTCCCACATAGATATCCTGTCCATGCTGATCCATATAAAAATATGCGGTCGTGATCATCTTCTCCCGGTATTCCCACGGAATACAGTTATAATTTGGAATGACAACACGAATATCATAATATTGTTTATCAAAAATCTTAGGCAGCGTTCCCACTACGTCTGCCAAACCACCTGTTTTAATAAATGGCACGCATTCTGATGCTACAAAAAGTATCTTCTTCATCTGCTACCTCCTCATGCATTGAACAACATTCTTGCTAACTAGTATAGCACAAAACACGTATCATTTGAACCTTTTTTTGTAAATTATCCCTAATCAGGTGATCTTTTTCGCCGAAAAAACCACAAAAGTAACTAACTACCAGATATATTCCTTTCGTATAGTATTAACAAGAAATCTCAAAAAACGGGAGTTGCTCGGACGGTTAAAAGTTCCAAGTTCCTGGTACTCAAACAATGTTTTTAAATATTCTCCCCTTCCACTCTGCCAGGTCTTTTTGATCACAGTGCGCATACAGCGTTCCACACTCGAACTCTTTACCTCATAAACATTTGCAAGCTGTTGATATAACTCCTGCATTCGCACCTGCTTTTCCGGATTCAGCAATAACCAGATCAATGCCTGTTTCACATATCGGCATCCTTTTAAATGCTGCGGCATGCCAACAAGTTCGAGTTCACAATCCACAATTTCAGCGATCCGCTCCTGCTTTCGTCCTTTCTGGTCATACTGCGATGTTTCACGCAACAGCTTTTTTTCCAGTTGCCCTCGTTTCTCCTGCTGCCGTTCCTGCTGCATGTGTTCATAACAAGCAAGAATATTTTGTAACTGTCTGCTCAAAATATGATCTTTTACAGGAAACATAATACAGGACACTACTCTGTTTTGCTCCATTACAGCCCGAAACGCCGTTGGCATCCACTCATAACAAACAATAAAACAAGGCATCCATTCCCCCATCATTTCAGAAAGCAGCTGCATCATCACACTTGCATCCATTCCAGAAAGGTATAATTCCGTGATAACCATGTCTGGTTTTACCTTGATAATATCAAGCATCGCATCTTCTCCATTATCACTAACTCCCACTAGACGAAAGACAGGAATGCCGGATGCAACGCGTATCAATTGACGCTGAATCTCCTGATTCTCGATAATTGCATATATCCTTACTCTTTTCCCATTTGTTCCTATTATTTCCTTCATATGTTTTCAGCCTCCTGCATATGTTCATTCATTATACTGGAAAATATTAACTTTTCAAGATATATCAAAATATTTTTGCAGGATGCCAATAAAACAGAGTCGAAACAAAACAAATTGCCCTCCGACTATTACACCATTTCTGTAACCAAGTCGGAAGGCAATCATAAAAAATTATTTTCTCTTATCTCAACCACAAAGAAGTTCTGCCCGGTGTTCCAGCCGGATCTTATCGGCAATCAGGGCAATAAACTCAGAATTCGTTGGTTTCCCCTTACTTGCATTGATCGTATAGCCAAACAACTCATCAATGACGTCCATTTTTCCTCTGAGCCACGCCACCTCAATCGCATGGCGAATAGCACGCTCCACTCTCGATGGTGTTGTCTGGTGCATTTTGGCAATTGTCGGATATAATTCTTTGGTGATTGAATTTAAAATTTCCATATCGTTAACTACCAGCAAAATAGAATCTCTTAGATATGTGTAACCTTTGATATGTGCCGGAATCCCCACACTATGTATCATATTGGTCACAATGATCTCAAGGTTATTTCCATTGCTGAATCCGTTCTGGGTACTGACAAAGCCCTGTCGAAGCCGTTTTTCTGTCTGTTCCTTCGGTGCGGTCAACTGGCGGATCTTCGTGAGAAGCATGTCCTGATCAAATGGTTTTAACAAAAAATAATCTGCACCTAATGAAATGGCTTCTTCTGTAATCCGTTCACTTCCGGCTGCAGATACGACGATCACAACTGGCTGTTTTGCCGTTGGTTCTTTTCTGAGCTGCTCCAACACACCAAATCCATCCCGTTTTGGCATGACCATGTCAAGAAGCAATACATCTGCATTTGTTTCCTTTAGCATACCCAATGCTTCCTGACCATCATTGGCAAATCCGACAAACTCCATGTCTTTTTGCATCCCGATCAGATCTTTCAGCATGTCCACCATCTTTTGATTGTCATCAGCTACCAATACTTTTGTCTTATACTCCATATTAACCTCCATAAATTATAATATTTTTCCCTTATTTCTTACATTATAACTATGAATATTTCCAATTACAATCTTTTCCCATCGCAATTACTGACACAAAGCTTGTAAATTTTGGCATATTTTGTAGTATGAAGAAGAACTATGCACTATATATGGTTTTTCTATTTCTTCAACATGTTCTCAATAAAAACCCCATAGCCTTTTGTAGGATCGTTGACAAATACATGCGTCACAGCACCAATAATCTTCCCATTTTGCAGGATAGGAGAACCACTCATTCCCTGCACAATACCACCTGTAAGCTTGATCAATTCAGGATCTGTCACACGAATCACCATATCTGCCGCATCCGAATCGCTTCCCATCGACACTTTTTCAATCTCGATCTCATACTGTTTTTTTTCTCCGCTGACATAAGACTGGATCAATGCTTTTCCCTTTTTCACTTCCTGTTTCATTGCAACCGGAAGCTCTTCCTGTTCTTTTGCATACTCCATAAATTTGGCATTTCCCTGTCCGCTGATCCCGTGCTCCTGATTTTTTGTGATCTCTCCTAACCAATTGAGCGTTGCATAATCAATGCTTCCCACGAGTTCTCCGGGATGCCCGCTCGTTCCCGGCACAACATAGGATACCTCCGCTTCATAGATCCTGCCTTGTCTGCTGTTTAACAATTCTCCGGTGTCAACATCACTCACGCCATGTCCCAATGCATAAAAATGACCTTGTCTGCTCTGACAGGTCAGTGTTCCGATCCCTTGTGTGTCATCCCGGATCCAGATTCCACATTTATAGCCGCTTTTGGTAAGCACCGGCTTTACTGCCACTTTGATCAGACGTTCCTTTCGGCGAAGAGTAAGCACAATGCGTGCCGTTTTTTTCTTTTTTATATAAGAAAGCAATTCTGATTTGTAATGGATCGTCGTCTGATCTGCTTTTACAATATAATCCCCTTTCTGAATCACACTTTTGGCAGGATAACAATGATTTCCTTTCCTATCTCTTAACGCCGTTGTACCAAGCACCAGCACACCATCTGTTTCCATGTAGATCCCGATCGCTTTCCCCGACGGCAGCACCTTCGTTTCTGTGATCGTATTGACCTGAACCTTTTTGAGCGGCACCATACCAAACAATTTTACATCCATCGTATAGGAAGAAAGCGCATTATTTTTCAGCGTAAAATTTTTCGACATATTGATGTTAGATACCGGAACGGTCTCCTGCTCCCGGTAAACATCTGCACTTGCAGGGATCAGAAAAGAAAATCGTGACTGCTCTCCTTTTACAAGCGTAATATGATTTGGCAATGCCTGTTGATACAATAAAAATTGTATTCCCATGATTGCTGCGATTCCCAACACGATCACACTGATCAAAAACTTACGATACATAATGACGCCCCCCGATCCCTTTTTTGTCTTTATCCATAAAAAAAGACATACTATCTGATAAAAATAGTATGTCTTAGTTAGAACGGATTCATAGTTAGAAACTTATGGCACAATTTCAAAAATTTATAATTCTTTTTTCTGGGCAGCTGCAAGCCGTTTCATTTCCCTTGCATTTAAAAGCACTGCATCTGTAATCTCCGCACCGGATAGCAGTCTTGCGAGCTCGCGCACGGATTCCTCTTCGTATAACATCTTCATCACTGTTTTTGTAGAGTGTTCTTCCATCTCCTTTGCGATCAGAAAATGCGTATCTGCCATTGCAGCGATCTGCGGTAAATGCGTAATACAAATAACCTGATGATGCGCACTGATCACACTGAGTTTTTCCGCAACCTTCTGTGCTGTTCTTCCACTTACTCCTGTGTCAATCTCATCAAAAATAAGCGTTTCTGTTTCATCACAATCTGCAAGCACCGACTTCACCGCCAGCATGATACGTGATAATTCTCCACCGGATGCCACCTGTGCGATTGGCCGAAGCGGCATGCCCGGATTGGCAGCGATCAAAAACGTGATCTCATCCTGTCCTGCGGCCGTTAGTTTTTCTGTCTTTGTGGTTCTGATCTCAAATTCTACCTGTAAGAAATTCAGATCAACGAGCACTTCCCTGATCCGCTCCGCCATCCGGATCGCTCCATCCTTTCGCTTGATTGAAAGCTGTTCGCATGTATTTAAAAGAGCTTCTTTCGCCGCATCATAGTCTTTCTTTAAATTCTCCCGATAGGCGTCCAGATCCTGATATTTTAACAGTTCTTCTTCCTTTTGCGCCGCATAGGCAAGAATTTTTTCGATGGAATTGCCATATTTGGCCTTCAAACGGTTGATCTCATCCAAACGTGCCGTAATCTCCATAAATTCCTTCTCATCATAGGTCATATCCGCCATATAATCAGAAAGTTCCCGGTTAAAGTCACCGAGCAGAGCATCCAGCTGACCCAGTTGTTCATACAGATTTTTGGTTGTCCGGTCAACGTCTTCTATTCCATTCATTTCACGGATGCATTGTCCAAGCAGAGAAGTCACATTTGCCTGTTCTCCTGCATCCATCATCGCATGCACCGCACTGAGTGCCTGTCTTACCTTTTGTGCATTGGCCTGTTTTTTATATTGTTGTTCTAACTGCTCATCCTCACCTTCCTTTAAGGCAGCCTCCCGGATCTCTTTTACTTCGTATTCCATGAAACGAAGTTCACGGAGCACTTCCTCACCACGATTTTCATACTGTTCATATTCCTGCCGCAAGGCTTCGTAAGTGTGGTATTGCTGTCGGCAGGCCTCCTTTAATCCCTTTATCGGTGCTCCTATATACTGGTCCAACAGCTCCAACTGGCTGGCTGCATTTTTCAAGACAAGGTTCTCCTGCTGACCATGCAGGTCTAAAAGCAGGGATGCCACCTCCCGCAAGGTTTGTAAATTCACGGTTTCTCCGTTGATACGACAGACACTTCTTGTTGGAAGGATCTTCCTTGTGATCATCACCTGACCTTCCTCTAAAAAAATATCACGCTGTTTCAGTGCTTCCTTCACGCTGTCATGCTCTACCTGAAAAAGCAGCTCGATCAAAGCATATTCTGCATCCTGCCGGATCATATCTTTGGTGCATTTTCCACCGAGCGCAGCCTCGATGGAACCGATCAAAATCGATTTACCTGCACCCGTTTCTCCTGTTAAAATATTTAAATGATCGAAAAAATCTACTTCTACTTCGTCGATCAATGCTAAATTTTTCACATGTAAATTAAGCAGCATCTTCTTCTCCTATTCTTCTGCTCCCTGGGCGAACTTTCCAATCGCATCGATCACCTCTGCCGCCATATCCTGACTTCTGATCACACAAAGGATCGTATCATCTCCGGCAATTGAGCCAACCACACCATAGATCTCAATATGATCCAGTGCTGCTGCTACAGCCATCGCAAGTCCGGATACCGTTTTGATCACAATAATATTCTGTGCGGCCTCCATCGTTAATATGCCATCCCTAAGCACCCGTTTATACCGCACAAGATTGGATTGTTCCTGATTTTTTAGTTGCACATATTTTGACTTTCCACCCGGAAAAGCCATTTTTGTAAGCTTCATTTCCCGAATATCTCTGGAAATGGTTGCCTGCGTCGAAGGAAAACCTGCGCCTGCAAGTTTCTCTGCTAATTCATCCTGTGTTTCAATATCATCATGCTCTATGATCTCTATGATCTTTGCTTGTCTGGCTGCTTTCATATGTCCCTCCTTACGCAGAAAAACCAGTCACCCACTTACTTCATTTTGTTACGAAGCACTTCATAAAAACTGGAATTTTGTACTTTTATCAGATTGGCGCGATGCGTAGAACGCCGAATCTCTATATAATCGCCGGGTTCTAATCGGATTCCGGTCTGTCCATCAAAGGTGGCTGCCGCTTCTTCTCTTGCTACACGCACCTTTTCTACTTCCACCCGAATCACATCATCCCCGGAAAGTACCACACTTCTGGCTGACAGCGAATGAGGGGAGATTGGTGTAACTACCATCAGATTGGTGTTCGGGCAAACCACCGGACCACCTGCCGACAGATTATATGCGGTCGAGCCGGTCGGCGTTGCGATCACAACCCCATCTCCATCGTATACATTCAACAACTCTCCATTCACCAACAGTCGTAGTCTGATGATACGTGAAAGACCACTTCGACCTACGACAATATCATTCAATGCAATATTGCTACACTGTTCTTCCCCATTATGATACATCTGACCACTCAACATCATGCGATGCTCCATACGGAAATCATCCAGTAACAACCGATCTAAAAATCCGGTCACATCATCCGGCTCTGTCTGCGTCAAGAATCCAAGATTGCCAAGGTTCACACCAACAAGTGGTACATCCTTGGGATATATGGCTCGTTCCGTACGAAGAATGGATCCATCTCCACCCAGTACGATCACACAGTCTAATCCATCCACAAAGGAAAGCGGCTGATCCATATCCGCAAGACTTCGCTCGACTACTTCACTCGTTCCTCCGGCTTTTTCAATGTAATCACAGATCTGGTTGGTCAATTCATAATTCGTATCTTTATCTGAATTTTTTAAGATTAAAAAATGTTTCATGTCTGCCCCTTTTTCTATTTATGAGAAAGTGCCTGATGCGAATTTTCAACAACATCTGCGATCTCAAATGGAAGCTTTTGTGTGCCATCACTTTCGCTGTCCTTTCTGATATGCAGCAGATATTCAATATTTCCTTCCGGTCCTTTGATCGGAGAATAGTCCAGGTGCAGAAGGGTAAATCCATTTTGTACTGCATAAGCAGCGATCATCTCGATCACTTCTTCGTGCACGGCCGGATCACGTACCACACCTTTCTTACCAACCTTTTCCCGTCCGGCTTCAAACTGCGGCTTGATCAGTGCCACGATCTCTCCACCTTCCTTTAAAAGTTCCCGTACCGGTCCCAATACCTTTGTCAGGGAAATGAAGGAGACATCGATTGATGCAAAGTCCAATACATCATCAATATCTTCCGGTACAACATAGCGGATGTTCGTTTTTTCCATCACTATCACACGGGCATCATTACGCAGCTTCCAGTCAAGCTGACCGTGGCCTACATCGACAGAATAAACTTTGTATGCTCCATTTTGCAGCATACAGTCTGTAAATCCTCCGGTCGAGCTTCCCACGTCCATACATACCTTGTCGTCTAAAGAAAGCCCAAATTGTTCCATCGCTTTTTCCAGCTTCAACCCGCCGCGGCTCACATAGCGCAAGGTATTTCCCTTGATCTCGATCGGAATATCCGGCGGAAAGGATGCACCTGCCTTGTCCTCCCGCTGCCCGTCTACAAATACAACTCCGGACATGATGATCGCTTTTGCTTTTTCTCTGGAAGATGCCAGATTACGCTTTACCAGTAACACATCTAATCGTTCTTTTGCCATTTTATTTTTCCTGCTTCTTCTTTTTATAATAGTTCTTTATTGTATTATAGATCGCTTCTGCATCAATCTTTAGCATATGCATCAATTCTTCCACAGTTCCCTGCTCTACAAACTGATCTTTTATCGCCAGAGAAGCGATCTTGCATTTCAAGTTATTCGCACGCAGATAGGCAGCTATCGCCTGACCATATCCACCCTGATATACTGTATCTTCCACCGTTACGATCAGATCATGATCTTTGGTAAGTGCACGGATCAACTCCTCATCGATAGGCTTTATAAAACGTGGATTTACTAATGTAATATCCATACCTTCCTCTTTCAATTGATGATATGCCTTTAAGCCATTTTCCATCATCTTGCCAACCGGAAGCAGTGCAACCCGGCTTCCTTTATATAAGATCTCGCTCTTTCCGTAATAAAGTGGAGACTGAAGCTGCTTACATTCATAAAAAGCAGAACCTCTCGGATATTTTATTGCAATCGGGCCATCATAATTCACTGCAAAATCCAGCATTTTCGACATTTCATAGCGGTTCTTTGGCGCCATGATCGTCATATTAGGGATCGAACTTAAAAAGGAAACATCAAAGATTCCCTGATGAGTATCCCCATCTGCCCCTACCAGACCGGATCGGTCAATCGCAAAGATCACCGGGAGTTTCTGGATACAGACATCGTGTAAGATCTGATCGTATGCACGCTGCAAAAAGGACGAATAGATCGCCACCACCGGGTGTAGTCCGGCGGCTGCCATACCTGCTGCAAATGTCACCGCATGTTCTTCTGCAATCCCCACATCAAAACAACGTTTCGGGTATTCCTTTGCAAATGCACTAAGTCCTGTTCCATCCGGCATTGCTGCCGTCACAGCCACAAGTTCCGGATGATCCTTCCCCAGTGCGATCATTTTCTTTGCAAAAACATCTGTATAGGTTGCAACTTCCTTTTTCTTCAATGCCTTACCTGTCTCGATGTCAAATGGTGTCACTCCATGAAAATGCTCCGGATGACGTTCTGCTACCGGGTATCCTTTTCCCTTTTTACTCACTACATGAATAAGGATCGGCCGCTGCTTTGTTTTTGCGGATTCAATCGTATCTACCAACTGGGTAATATCGTGTCCATCCACCGGACCAACATAGGTAATTCCCATATCTTCAAATAACATTCCCGGAACTAAAAGCTGCTTGATCGAATCCTTGGAACGCTTTACCGTTTTTGCTACCGATAATCCAACCTTTGGGATACTGAGCAATGCCTGCTCTACTTCACCTTTAAATTCATTATAGCGGTCGCCGACACGGATCTTGCTCAAATACTTTGACATACCGCCGACATTTTCAGAGATAGACATCTTGTTATCATTTAAAATAATGATCAGGTTGCTTTTCTGCTGTCCGATATTATTGAGTGCTTCATATGCCATACCACCGGACAGTGCACCGTCCCCGATCACTGCCACGATCGTTTCATCACCACCCTGTAAGTCTCTTGCTTTGGCAAATCCATACGCAACGGAAAGCGATGTCGAGCTGTGTCCCGCTACAAAGGCATCCGCATCACTCTCATGTGGCTTTGGAAATCCACTCATTCCCTTAAACTGACGCAGATGTTCAAACCCTTCCTTTCGTCCGGTTAAAATCTTATGGGTATAGGACTGATGTCCCACGTCCCAGATCAGCTTGTCTTTCGGAAAATCAAGGCACAAATGCAATGCCATTGTAAGCTCCACCGCACCTAAATTCGATGCCAGATGCCCTCCGGTCTTACTGACATGCTCCATAATAAATTCCCGGATCTCTGCCGCCAACCCGATGTAATCCTCCGGTGCGATCTTCTTTATATCATTTGTCTCTTGAATCTGATCTAATATTGCCATAGTATTTTAAAGCTCCTTCGTTTAGTTCTCACGATGAATGAGATACGTGATCAGGTCGATCAAAAATGGATTCTCATACGGAAATGCACCGATCAGGGAACGTGCCTCCTCGCTCAGACGTGCTACTTCTTTTCCTGCAGCTTCTACGCCATGCACCGTTGCATAGGTAACCTTTTTATTTTTTTCATCACTTCCAACCGGTTTTCCCAGAGTCTCACTGTCACTGACAATGTCAAGGATATCATCCTGAATCTGAAATGCCAGACCAATATCTAATGCTGCCTGCTCTACCTGATCCACCTGCTCGTTCGTCGCACCGGCTAAAATTGCACCGATCATCATCGAAGCCTCGATCAGGGCCCCTGTTTTACAGCGGTAAATATACATCATCTGTTCGGGACTGACTGCTTTTCCGGTGAGCATCACATCAACCACCTGTCCACCGATCATACCGGATACTCCGGGTTTTTTCGCCAACACCTGAAACGCTCTCCCTACCTCTTCTCTGCCCGGATAATCCGTAAAGGTGCGGCTTGCTACTTCAAATGCATAATTTAACAATGCATCCCCGGCTAAGATCGCCATATCTTCTCCGAATACGATATGTGCGGTTTTGCGTCCCCGGCGGTAATCATCATTATCCAGTGCCGGAAGATCATCGTGGATCAGCGAATAGGTATGTATCATCTCGATCGCTGCCATAAACGGCTCGATGATCTTTTCTTTTCCGCCAAACAAACGATAGGTTTCTAACATCAGCATCGGGCGGATACGTTTGCCCCCCGCTAACATGGTATAATTCATTGCTTCATAGATCACCTTTTCAAATCCTTCTTCTTTGGGAAGATAGGCTGCAAGGATCGTTTCAATCGCTTCTGCGTGTTTTTTGATCTCATTCTCCATCGTCCTGCTCCTTTGTCAATTCCTCGATTTCCTTTTCTACTTTATCAAGCATACCGTCACATTCCTTCAGTAGCTTCACGCCTTCTTTATAGTATTTCATGGAATCCTGAAGTGTCGTATCTTCCTGCTCTAATGCCTGAATGATCGCATCGATCCTCGACATTTTCTCCTCTATTGTGACCTTTTTTGCTGCCATATCTGCCTCCTCTATACAATATCCGCATTCACTTCGCCTGTCTTCATTGTGATCGTGATGCGGTCACCCGTCTTCAGTGCTGTCACATCAGAAACTGCTTCTCCCTGTTTGGTAACATATCCGAATCCATGAATCAGCTTTGCGGTAGGACTTAACCCATTAAGCCTTGCCGTACGCACAGCAAGCGCATGACGTTTTATCGTGTAGATCTGTCCGATATTACGGTTCAATTGTTCTCTTCGTCTAACATTGGCTTCCCGCTGCCGCTGTACTTTTTTCTGCATTTCCTGTAATAACTGCTTCCGATATAAAAGAAGCTCCTGTCTGGTTTGAGAAAGAACCAGTCCCGGTTCAAAGCGGTGTAATATCTGCTTTTTATGATCCAGTTGTTCGACCCGCCGCTCATACTGCCGATTGATCAGCCCCATAAGCAGACGTTTCTTTTGTTCCAGCATCGATACAAACTGTTTATAGTCAAATACACAAAGTTCTGCTGCCGCCGTTGGTGTGATCGCTCTGCGGTCTGCCACATAATCTGCGATCGTAAGATCCACATCGTGTCCCACTCCGGTCACCACCGGAGTCTCTGCCTCATAAATGGCTTTGGCAACCGGCTCTTCATTGAATGCCCACAGATCCTCTAAGGAACCGCCTCCTCGTGCCACGATCATCACATCCAGATGCTGTTTGTCCAGTTTTTTTATACTTTCCGCCACAGACTCGGCCGCCCCCAGTCCCTGTACCTTTGCATGACAAAATACAAGTGTGACATAGGGATTCCTTGCTCTGGCTGTCGTTACAATATCCTGCAATGCCGCACTGTTTCTTGCCGCAATGACACCAATACGAGCTGCATATAAGGGAATTTCTTTTTTATGTTCCACATCAAACCAGCCCCTCTTTTCAAGTGTCTGCTTCATCTGTTCAAACCGCTGGTTTAAGATTCCCTCTCCGGCTAATGCGATCCTGGCGGCATAGATCTGCACCTTGCCATCCCGCTCATATACTCCAATATATCCGGTTATGATAACTTCCTGTCCATCCTCGATCGGTACATTTAACCCAACCGCCGCATTACTGCGGTACATCATGCCCGGAAGTGTACAATTTTCATCTTTGATACTAAAATAAATATGCCCCGTGTAATGATATTTGACATTGGAAAGCTGCCCCTTCACCCGGATATTTTTAAATTCCGGCGCATACTCTACGGCACGTTTCAGCTTTCGATTCACTTCACTTACGGTATAAACTGGTTTTTCTATGATCGGCATAAATTATGCTTCCTTTTCCCGTTCAATCTTTCCTAAAATCCCGTTGATAAACTTCGGTGCCTGTTCCGGTGCATAGGCTTTAGCAAGCTCCACCGCTTCATTGATCGCTACGGCATCCGGTACTTCATCATAGAACATCTCATAAAGTGCCACACGAAGAATGGCAAGCTCTGCCTTTCCAAGACGCTCTTTTTTCCATCCATTGGCATGGGTTTCGATCCGTGCATCAATCTCCGGCAGTTTTTCAAGCAATGCATAGACTGCAGAAGAAAGCGCAAGCTGATCTTTCTCTTTTATCATCTCCTGCGCCTCATAATACGCAGTCAGTTTATCCTCCACAGCATCTGACTCGCAAAACTCTACCTGAAAGATCAGTTTAAATAAATTCGTACGAAATGTTCTTTTATCCATTGTTAAAGGTCCTTTCCTTTTCTCCTTATGAAAAACCCTTAAATACAGAGATTTAAGGGTTTATTTCGGCAATTATAAACTATTTTTACTTGATCTCAGTAACCGCAGCTACATATACATCCACCTGCTCTACGGTAAGACCTGTCATATTCTCTACACTTTGTTTTACCTTATCCTGAATTGCCGCAGAAACCTCTGGAATACTGCTTCCATACAATATCTCGCAGTTTAATGTAATTCTGACCTGATCTTCATGGATCGCTACATGCACACCTTTGGAAAGTACATTCATTCCAATCTTGCTGACAATCTCATTGGTAATGTTACCGGTCAGCCGTACCACGCCTTCTACTTCTGTTGCCGCGATCCCTGCAATGGAAGCGATCACTTCATCAGCAATCTTTACTACTCCGTTCTCCTGCTCCTGCTCAATGCGGTAATTCTGTTTTTTGGTTTTATTCTTTGTGCCAGCACTCTGGCTGCTCTTTCTTTCTTTCTCCGTACTCATAACCTTCCATCCTTTCTCATCATCAATGAAGTGCATCACTTTTGGTGCGGGGGAGAATCTCCTCCCAAAAAGATTATAAACGCATCCTCTCTAAATTATGCAACTCACATATATACCGTATTATATCACTTAAACGAACTAATCACAATATTATTTATTGAAACTCCCGTTTTTCTTTGCACAACATCTTCAATCTTTGCGCGGTCTACATCGGTGATCTCATCTAAGGAAACCATGACGTCTACCGCATCCTCCGACATGCTCACCATTGCATTTTCATATCCTTTGGCACTTAATACCTGTTCTGCCGCCGCTTCTTTCTCCATAAAATCAGAAAGCTGCATCAGACGGTTAGCTGCCTCTTTTTTCTGTTTCTTGGTTGCATTTTCATTGTTGATCAGATCATTTAACATTTCCTTATTCTGGGCACGGGACTGTTCTTTGCTCAGCTGCGCTTTCATTACGGCATTTACCACCGCATCACTTTTGGTCTCCGCCACTTCCTCTGCACCTTTTACATCATCGGTCACTGCTGCACTGATCAGACTGTCATCCCCACCATCGGAAACATCCGGATTCAGCGTTTCTTCTGCCGCATCTTTGGACACTTCTGATCCCGCAGCATCCGCAGATACCATTGTTTCCTTCGTATCGGATGTCAGATCCGAATAGGAAAGCATATCCTCATCGGTCAGATCCAGTGCTACCTCATCTGTTTTTTCCTGCTTTTTGGTGTTCTTGGCTTCAGACAGGGAGAATTCCTTTCCTGAGAAATTCAAATACCCTGCCACAGCGATCATGAGTGCAAGTGCTGTGATCACGATCTGATTTTTCCGTTTTCCCTTCTTCATAGCTTCCCTCCATTGCTTATTTCATTTTCATTACTTTAATTTTATGTGCGGAAATAGAAAATAGAACTTCGGAAGATGCCACGATCTCACTCACTACTTTCGGATCGTCCCCTCCCTCGCAAATGATGACCACCCCTGCCACCTCCGGCTTGATCTCCTTTACCACATACGGCGACTGGCTGCCGGATCCGTCCTCTAACAGCACGGTCTGATCTTCCCGGCTTCCCGACGCACTGCTTTTGTTCTCCTCTGACTGCTCCTCACTTGACACATTGCTGTCTTTGTCTACCACCTGCTCTGCTCCCGCCTTTAATGTGATCATTACAGATACCTTTCCCACCCCATCTACTTTGGATAACAGACGGATGAGCCGGCTTTCTAATTCCGCTTCATAATCGGACACCCCGGTCTTCGTACTTTCCGACTGAGCATGTTTATCACCATTTTTCTGCTCCTTTGAACGGTTCGTTTCCGGAAAACTAAAGACAAGCAGGAGCAAGGCAAGAACAACCAGGACGATCACTTTAACGTATCCGGTTTTTTTCACCGCTTCTTTTATATCTGTCATCCATTTTCCTGTTTTTTCTTTTCCCTGTTCCAATATATTTTTCATGGTACTCTCCTTTCCTTTTGCTCCTGCTGTTTGATCCATGCAGCAAAGGCATCCGCATCCACTTCTTCTCCACAAAACACACTCTCATTTAACCATTCATAACGCTTTTTTAATTCCTGCTCTACTCCGGTCATATGAAGCATGGGCTGCAAAAATACCAACAACAGCAAAAATCCGGAAATAATATGAAACAACCGACGGTTCTTTTCATTAGGAAGAATATGACTCAAAAATGCAATAAATAATGTCATATATAAGATGGAACTCATGTATTCCTTCATACGTTACCCTCCTGCCTGACTGGATGCTGTGACCAATGCGATCAATATCAAAAACAAAATAGATGATGATACCACTGCTTGAAACAACAATTTTGCACTGGAAGAAAGACTGGCGATCAGAGATGACACCTTGGGGTGAGCCACCGGCTGCAGCAAAGCTGCTACCAATTGATAACTTCCGATCACAAACAAAAGTTTCGCTGCGGGGACCAGGACCAGAAGCAGAATCAGGATCATCGCTGCCACTCCCAGTGTCTGCTTTAATACATTGGCAGACTGAAGGAGTGTGCCGGTCAACGCTCTGGCACTGGAACCGAGCCCCGGAATAGCTGCCAGACTTTTCGAGAAGTTGGACGCCTTTGCCCGGTCTGTCGCAGGCAGAAGCAGACATTGTACCACCTGCATCCCCGTAACTGCTCCAAACAAAAAACGCATCAACCACACGATCACACTTTTTAAAAAGGAAGACAGCCTGCTAAATTTCAACTCCTGCATACTGTGATCCATCAGCGTGAGTACAAAATAAAAATAGATCAATGGTAAAATGATCTTCTTTAAAATAACATCTACCGCCGTGATCACTGTGAGTAAAAACAGGTAGGAGCCGGATGCTGTCTGTATATTTCCAGACAAAAAAAGAGAAAATACATACACAGGAAGAATCGTTTGAATCCCGCCAAGCAGTCCCTCCATTGCCTTTACAGTATCCGAATAAATATGTTTAAAGCACACCATCAAAAGCATAAGAAGCAGCATGTAGATAACATAATACCCTGTCTCACCGATATATTTGCGCAGAGTCAGATTTTCAAAATTGGCAAAGAATCCGGAAAGCACTCCTAAAAACAACAGCCGGAATAACGTTTCTTTTTCAAAGGAAAACTGTTCTTTCACCGCCTGTACCATTTTTTTTCGTGCATTTTCAAAAGAAAGCTGTTCTCCATTTAACAACCGTTTGATCAGGGAATCCTCACCCTCCGCCCGGCAAAGCCGCTCCCACTGTCGAAACTCTTTCGCCAATGTCTCTTCCATATAAGTAAGCATGACATGCTCTGGCTGCTCTTTCTCCTCCGCATCCTCTGCTTCCACGACAAAAACCGGACGCAACAAAAAAAGAGACAGAGAAAAAAGAAAAAAACAGGCTGCAACTCTAAATCTCACCGGAAAACACCTCCTCGATCACAGTCAGAAGGTTCGTCAGAATAGGAAGAGCACATACGATCATCAACAGCCTTCCCACCACCTCTACCTGCGAGGACAAGCTCATACATCCGGCATCCTTACATATACTGCTCGTAAATTCACAAAGATAGGCGATACCTACCAGTTTGCATAATATTTTCAAATAAACCGCCTGATCCGAAAGCCTTGTAAAAAACACTTCCATAAAATCCATAAACATCCGGATGCCATCGTAACAGCAAAACAACAACAACACTCCTGCTGCCACCATAACATACACACCGAATGCCCGGTTGATCTGTCCGATCCACAAAGACAACAACGCTCCAGTCAATGCGATCCCCACAATTTCAATGATGTTCATACTATCCCGCCTTTATAGTGAAAACAGCCGCCGCATGGAATCAAACAGATCCGCCACATAAGGGAGCAGCCAGACAAGCACAAGCAGCAATCCGGCCAGTGTGACAAGAAACGCATGCTCGTCCCGTCCGGCATGCTTCAGCACCTGATTCAGTACTGTTACGATCATTCCGACCGCTGCAATTTTAAAAATCAGCTGAATATCCATTTGGTACTCCTTTCTCAAAGCAGCAGCAATGCGATCCCCACACCGGAAGACACAAATAATGCCTGATTTATTTTTCGGTCTGCCAGTTCCTGCTGCTGATGCAGTGCGATCTCCTGCTCCACCTGCTTCATGTAATACTCCACCTGTAAAAGCTCTGTTTTCCGATTTAACTGCCCCAGACTTTGAAGCATCGTAAGAAGCGGATCCGGTGACAAATGCAGGGCACTGGAAAGCTTGCTTCCTTTCTGCTCACAAGCTGTAAGATATGCTGCTCGCTGAGGCACTTCCTGAAGTACTTTTGCAAGCGCATAAAAGAACTCCTCCACCACCCCCTTCTGCTCTCCGGCAAGCTTAAAAAAAATCTCAGAGAGCACGGTATGTCCATATGTGATCTCCCCCTGCAGCAGCAATAACTTCTGATACCAGATGTTTCGCTGTCTCTGCCGTTCCTGATATATTCTCCCCGTTTCCACTGCTCCCAGTCCTCCACTTAGAACAAACAGCAGTGCTGCCATTAACCGCATTGCATCACCCTGTCCTCCATCGTCTTTTGATACATACAAGCCCCATGATCGTTATACACGGCACGGATAGTTCCTAAAAACCGGCCGGAATCCAGCAGAATATAACGTTGAAACAAATGCATCTCCACAAATGATTTCAAAAGCGGACGACTGATCAACTCCTCCATACCTTCCGCATGTGCCGTGGCCAGCATACTGACACCACAGCCTGCTACGCCTTTGACAGCTTCCAGATCCCGGCTTCCCCCGATCTCATCCACTGCGATCACCTCTGGTGCCATTGCTCGCAGCAGCATCGTGATCCCCTCCGCTTTTGGACAACCATCCAACACATCCGTGCGGTTTCCCACATCATTTTGGGGAATCCCAAAATAACAGGCTGCCAACTCCGAACGTTCATCTACTACACCAACCTGATAACCTCTGGACAATCCCTCGCCACACGAGATCATACGGATCAGATCTCTTAATATCGTTGTTTTCCCACAGCGCGGCGGAGAAAGCAGCAATGTACTTAAAATTCCATTTTCTCCTGTAATATAAGGCAGACACCCCCTGGCACAGCCCGGATACTGTCTTGCCACACGGATATTCATAAATGTAATATGCTTTATCTGCATCACCTTCTCCCCCTCCATTGTGATCTCTCCGGCAATCCCAACTCTGTGGCCGCCCCGGATCGTTACATACCCCTGTCGCATTTCCTCCTCAAAAGCATAGAGCGAATAACTGCTGATCGTGTCAAGCACTTCTGTCAGCCAACTCTGCTCCACGATCCATATGTTTTTATGCAGCACCTCCTTTGTTCCATTTTTTCCCAGAAAATAATTACCTCTGGCATAATGAATACCCACAGGTTGTCCCACGCGCAGCCGGATCTCTAAAAGTCCCTGAAATAATTCCGGGTGTGTTTGAAAGATCCGTCGCAGAGTATATGGTAAAATATGTAAAATCTCATCCATTTCCTTCATGTCAAACGTACCTCCTCCCTTTGACTCATTGAAATATATATGTGCAAATGACTGTTTTATGACCACTTTTCCCGGACAAGTTTTTTATTTTTACACTTTTTTTATAAATTAAGGTATTCAACTCCATATATTTATGAAAATCACCGAAAAAAAGCAAAAAAAATTTGATTTTTTGGCTATTTTACAGTACAATTATAGTATGTATTTTTAGACTATCAGCAAGGGAGAGATAAGCATGAATTGTCCTATTTGTGGTGCAGAGTCCGCAACTCTGTTATGTAAAAACTGTGAAGCCAAAAATGATAAGATCAATAACTGGTACTCCACCTTTAAAAGCGGAATGTTTGGGAAAGAAACTAGAATCAGTCTTTATCTTTCAAAATTTACAATTCAAGGAGATGGATTCATCGGAATTGAGAAGATTTATGATCCTACGGAAAAGGATGCCACCGGTTCGGAAGAAAAGATGGTGACGAAGGATGCCACAAAAGGTCCTTCGGAATCCTTTGAATTTTGTCTGGTTCATGTCACCGATGTAACAACGGTGAAATTTATGGGACAGACTGCACTTTTGATCAATCTGACACGTAAGGTTGACAAGTTTATCGAGGATGTCAGTGTCTATCTGCCGGGACTTCCGGAAGCAGATGAGATCGCAGGCATCATCAAGCAGGCGGCAAAGGATACCAAAGACCGCTCTACTGCTAAGATGGAGGAATACCGTCTGATCCGGGAAAAGGAAGATGCGGAATACTTCCTGCATCAATACAATGCACATATTGAGAAGGCCAATAACCCTGCCTTTACCGTAAAGCTTGAGGACAACAACTTAAAAGGATTCTATCTGGATCGCGATAAAAATATCGTCTTTTTAAATATCAGCGGAGTACGCCGCAATGTTTCACTTGCCTATATTGCAAAAGAAAATCTGCATTATTACCGCAAACTCTCCTACACACCTAAAGCTATGCCGGTTGGTGACAGCTATTTTGGTGGCAGCTTTGTAGAACAGGAATTTGATATTGATACTGCATTACATAACTATGTATTATTTGATCTTCCGGGGCATTTGTCCAATAATGTTCCAGTGCTTCCTGATATAGAGCATACTTTTAAACATAGCAGCAATGCAGATTACTTAAGTACTGCCAATAATATCGTATTAAACTACTATAACCCAAAGCTTAGAAAAGACTTTGAGATTGAACTTCCGGGTGCTGCCCTCACCTTCCTAGAGGAGCATTTTCCTGAGTTAAGCTTTAAGATCTTAGATCAGGAATACGAAACAAGACAAGCTGTTGCCGAGGTTGGAACAGACGAAGCCATTGCTATCCTGGATGAAGAAAAGGAAAAAGCGATCAAGGAAGCAGAAAATGCTAAAGCACAAGCCGAAGCAGAGAAAGCCAAAGCTCTTCGTGAGGCAGAAGAAGCCAGAGCTGCTGCTATGAAAGCTGCCGAAGAAGCCAGAAAAGAAGCGGAAGAAGCAAAAGCTGCTGCCCTTGCAGAAGCAGAGCGCGTCCGCAAGGAAGCAGAAGAAGCAAAAGCCGCTGCCTTAAAGGCTGCCGAGGAAGCTCGTTTGGAGGCTTTAAAAGCTGCGGAGGAAGCAAAAGCTGCTGCTCTTCGCGAAGCGGAAGAAGCCAAACAGCAGGCATTAAAAGAAGCCGAGGAAGCAAAGGCTGCTGCCCTTCGTCAGGCTGCCTTAGATGCGATCTCCCAGAAAGAAATTGAAGAAGAACAGGCGCGGATCGCTGCCGAAGAAGAAGCAAAACGTTTGGAAGAAGAAGAACGGAAACGCAAGGAAGCCGAGGAACAGGCTCGCTTAGAGGCAGAACAAAAAGCTCGCGAGGAAGAAGAAAGAAAACAGCGTGAAGCCGAAGAACAGGCTCGCTTAGAAGCAGAGCGAAAAGCTCGCGAGGAAGAAGAAAGAAAACAACGTGAAGCCGAAGAACAGGCTCGTTTAGAAGCAGAGCGAAAAGCTCGCGAGGAAGAAGAACGGAAACGCAAGGAAGCCGAGGAACAGGCTCGCTTAGAGGCAGAAAGAAAAGCTCGCGAAGAAGCAGAACGAAAACGCAAGGAAGAAGAACGTCGCCAGAAAGAAGAACAGCGTAAAAAACGTGAAGAAGAACAGCGTGCCCTCTTTGAGCAGGAAATGCAGATCTTAGAAAATGCACTGAAAGAAGAAGCAGAAGCCAGAGAACAGGCTCGCCGCGAAGAGGAAGAAAGAAAACGTCAGGAAGCAGAAAAGATCGCACGTATTGAAGCGGAGAAAAAAGCGGCAGAAGAAGAGAAAAAACGGAAAGAGGAAGAAGAACGTCAGCGCCGAATTGCGGAAGAACAGGCTCGCAGAGAAGAAGCTGCCAGAAAGGCTGCTGAAGAAGAAGCCAGAAAAGAAGCCGAAGAGGCAGAACGTATCCGCTTAGAAAAGGAAGCCGAGGAAGAACGCATCCGTAAAGAAAAAGAAGAAGAAGCCAGACGTATCGCTGAGGCGGAGGAACAGGCTCGCCTTGCAGCGGAAGAAATGGCACGGCGCGAAGCGGAAGAAATGGAAAAATTAGAGCGTGAATTACAGGAAAAGAAACTGGAACAGGAACGCTTAAAGAAAGAAGCAGAAGAAAAACTACAGAAGGAATTAGAGGAGCAGACACGGTTAGCGGCAGAAGAAAAAGCCAGAAAAGAAGCTGAGGAACAGGCTCGCCTTGAAGAGGAACGTATTTTAAGAGAAAAAGAAGAACAGGCTCGCTTAGAGGCAGAAGAAAAAGCCAGAAAAGAAGCTGAGGAACAGGCTCGCTTAGAAGCGGAAGAAAGAGCCAGAAAAGAAGCCGAGGAACAGGCTCGCTTAGAGGCGGAAGAAAAAGCCAGAAAAGAAGCCGAAGAACAGGAACGTTTGGAGGCAGAGGAAGAAGCCAGATTACAGGCATTAGAACAGGAACGCCGTGCTGCGGCAAATGTAATTATTGAAGATAACCCGGCAGATTCCTTAGAAGCCGCTACAGCTGCTGCACAGGAAGCTCTGGCAGATGCGCAGGCAGAACGCGATGCTTTGATCAAGGAAGCCAACGAAGAAGCAGAACAAGTGATCAAGAAGTCCAAATTCTCCTTGAAATCAGAGGAAGAAAAAGCGGCAGAACTGGTGCAGCAGGAACAGGATGATATTCAGAGCAAGGCAGATGAGGCTGCTGCAAAAGAAGCTGCGATCGCAGAAGGAAGAGGTTCTTCTCTCTCCCTTGCCGGCGAAGATAACTATCTGAACTACGAAAACGCAGATCATGACGACTATGTTCCGGGAGAAGGTATTACAGGAAGACTTCCAAATGATTCTGATGAAGGGTCCCTCACAATGGGCGAGGAAGAAGAAGATACTGCCCCAGAGCTCACAGACTTTGAATTTAAGATCCGTAAGCTCAAGATCATGTTAGAGCATGGATTGATCACAGAGGATGAATTTGCAGAAATGAAAAAGAATTTGATTTCTAATTTATAAAATTTGAGAGTGTAATATAAAGTGTGTAAGTTACCGGTAACAAACTTACGCACTTTATTTTTGTTTTAAAGTGCGATATTC
>CAKRES010000016.1 GCA_934317845.1 uncultured Lachnospiraceae bacterium | reverse complement strand
GTTTTTGTCTCGGCTTTTCGCCGACAACGTATTAGATAATACCATCTCATTTTCCCTTTGTCAACAACTTTTTTCAATTTTTTTTGGACAATTTTTAAAAGATCTGTTTTGTGATGTCTGTGACAAGATCGAGCAGTGGATTTTTCTCATAGATGCAACGCAGTATCTCATTTTCTTCTATCTGGGTGAGCAGCCATTTGCCCGGTACGGTACTGCTAAACAGGGTGAGAAGCAAAAAGAAGACTGCCACAAACAATATGCCTTTGGCTACACCAAATAACAGTCCGCCTACACGGTTTAGTCCATTTAAGATCGGGAGATGGCAGATCCAGTCCAGCATATGTCCTAAAAGATGGAGCAATACCCATACCGTCAGAAAGGTGATCAGATACGATACAATATTTACAATGATACTGCTTATATAGGCAGCAATGTAGTGGGTAAAGCTGGTCACCCCCAACGCTTCATAAATTACACTGTTGTTGTTCCGGCTGATCTGATCTTTGATATATTCCGGCAGATTCCGCTCGTTTAAATATTCTTTTTTCTCTTTTCTGCTCTGCGGTTCTTCTTCGGTATCTGAAAAATGTTTTACCATCTGCTTTTCAACGGTAGATTCTATATCGGTATTTTTCCGGATAAAGGCTGCTACATCCGGACTAAAATGATAGGTTATTACAACTGCTGCCAGCATGATCACCAAGGATAGTACAGAGCGAAAAAAGCCCCGCTTCATTCCGAGCAGAGCTTCTATTGCAATATAGGCTAACAAGATTATGGAAAGCAGATTCATGATGTTCCTCTTTCTTCTATTTGGTGTGTATCATCTTCGTAGCATCCCGTGTGATCATGACATAGTGGTTGTTCCGGTTCGATGGGAAGAAGTCAACAAGGTCTTCGGTATCCATCTGGAAACGTTCAAATCCACTGTAGCTGACAACTTCACAGTGCTGGTCAGACAGCACAATGATCTCCCGTTCATTGGAATGTACGTTGGTGTAATGAAAATTGATATCCTTTTTTAAGATCTGTTTCCCCTTCAGATTATATGCTTTTAACACATAACGGGCATCGTCATCCGTTACATGATCTGTATTTTCTGAAACTTCACTGGTTTCCACTGTTTTGCTCTTTTTGTTGGAACGACAGATATATCCTACATAAGAGCTGTTATAAAAGACGCTTTTGATCTCATCCTTGATCTTTTTGTTGAGCAATTCTTTTGGCTTCTGCCGCATGGAATAGATCACCATCCGGCTATCCCCGATCGCTGACACCGTATCATTTGACAAAAATTCCACGCTTGGGAAAAGCTGATCGCTGAATTTCTTATATCCCACCTGACGATCTACCTCATTTTTTCCAACATCGCCAAAGTTATAAAAGGTGAGTGAGCTCTCCACAGTAGTATGATCGATCGTAACGTAAGATGCCACCAGCTTTTGTCCATCTTCCGACAGAGCAATGGCAAATGGGTAACCATTTTTACTGATGGTTGTTTTGATCTCGACACATTTGGTTCCCATCCGGTCAAATGCTGTGATAAAGTTGGTTTTTTCATCCTCCAGTACAACCGCCACCAGTCCCTGTGTGGCGACCTGGATATCCGTGATCGGATAATCCGTCTGAAAGCTGCCGAGCTTTTTACTGGTATTATATAAGGTATAGGAATTGTTCCCGATATCCGTCACGGCAACATAATCTCCACAACTGACCACCTTCGGATCCGTCATCGTAAATGCTTCTGTCCATACGATCGTTCCGGTCTTGTCCTCATAGGTAATACCGTCCTCATTATATTTGATGTAGCCGCCATGGAAAGAAAAATACTCCATCGCTGTTTCATCGTTACGGTTCACCTTGGAATCCACGACATACGAAGTCCGGGTACGGTTACCGTAGAAATATCCGCCAACGAGAAGCACCACTGCTACGATGATGGCAATGATCACGTATACTTTGCGGGAGTGCTGCTTTAACCGGATGACATTGTCCGTAGGGAGCTCTTCTTTGGCATCGTCCTCCTCATAGAGGCTGCTCATATCTTCCTTGTCATCCTCCTCATCCGAAAGGATCGGATCCTCTTTGGATTCTGCACCGGTAAGCACCGTAAAGCCATTTCTCTTTTTCGGCTGCTTTTTATTCGATTCCTTGTCGTTTGTTATTCTGATCAAATAAGGTTCCTCCCTGTCTCCCATAAAAACGGAGATCCGTCAAAATCTGTTTCATTTCCTCATGAAGTGTCCTTATTATACACTATTTCCCTGATGAATGCACTGCCTTTTTACTGGATCAGCGGAATGATGATCTGTTGTCCCGGATAAATATAATCCGACGCACCGATTTCATTTGCCTCACGGATCATATCGATGTAGTCGGTGCTGTGATACATTTTCTCACTGATCGTAGCAAGCGTGTCACCCGCCTGCACAATATAATAATTATCCGTTGCCATCGCCGACGCTTCCTCAACCTGCTGTGTTGTTTCCTCTTCTGCAGCCGGCTGCGCTTCTGTTGCAGCAAGTGATTCAGAAACTGCCTCCGTCGTAACAGGAGAATCCGTTTTCGCCGGATGTTCTGTCGCACGCTCCTCCTCTGTCACTACAGAAAGCTCCGTTGTTGCGATCGCAACCGTCTGCTCTCCCCCTTCCTCATTTGTCATCCGGGCAAGTGCCTGCTGTATATGATCGATCTTGTCATAATTATTAAATATACTGATGGACAAGGCAAGAAATACTGCTACCATGAGTGCACTGGTGACATAGAGCAGTCCTGCCACCTTGCGATCCTCCCTCTGCCCCCGTCGGGACGCCATCATTTCATGATAGCTGTGCAATAGCTGCCCGTCCTTGTAATCGATCCGCTTATCACCGGCAATCCCTCGCTCCAATGCCTGGTGCTCGATCAAATAATTCTGCATCGGAGTGTTTCGTTCATAGTAGATATAGTACCCCGGCATTTGCTTTAAGTGGTCTGCCTCCCGGATATAAAGAGCGTCTTCCTGCTCCAGCGCATCCAGCAGATATAATACACTGTGTTCCTCCTTAAAATGGGAAAGGTGCTGCGTTCGCATTGATTCTGTCATATCTACCGAATAACCAAGGCGGGACAAAAACCAGCCGACGACTTTTTCCTCTTTGAAATATTCTGCGACCTGATCATAGATCTCCGACCAGTCCTTGTCGGTAAAATGAACCTCTTTCATATCAAAGGAGAGGTTGTCCGCTTCCATCGCACCGCTGATATAGAGTACCTTCTGCTCCCCATAATCGACGTAATCTCCAAGCAGCAATGCCCCTCTGGCGATAGAATTGGTTGGATGCGCCAATTGATTTAAATAGGTGATGACATAATCTTCTATGTAAATGCGAAATGTCCCTTTGGGTTCTCCGATCTGCCGCACATTTTTCGGAATCTCCCGTTTGATCTCTTTCTTTTTATAGGTAATGGTTCCCTGCTTCTTTTTTTCCGTTTTCTGTTCCATATGTTACCTCCGCCTGCTTGTCTTTTTCTAACCATACCACCAAAAGCGTGGCACATTTTGACGAAGGATTGGAACAGAACCTTCTTTTTTACGCAAGTTTTTCCCTGCTATGACAAAAAAATACGAACATGACCGGCATACTCTGATGCTTTTATGGAAACGCTATTTTAGAAAGAGAAGAAAGGCGGAACAACCATGCAGGAACAGACACATTATTATAAATGCGGAAGAACAGACGATAAAAATCGTTTTATCAATACTCTGTTTCATCTATTGCGAAAAAATGCAGCATTTCAGACTCCGATCTACATTCTTTGTATCGGTACAGACAAGGTAACCGGAGACAGCTTAGGCCCTTTCGTCGGGCATGCTATTGAAAGGGAACTTGCTTCGTTAAATGAAAAGTTTCGTATGCTTCATCTGCCGGAAATTACATTGATCGGCACCTTAAGAGAGCCCGTACATGCGCTCAACCTAAGTGACACGCTGCATCATCTTCACTGTACATCAAAAGAACAGGGCTTTTCGTTTGATGATTGTCTAACATTGGTGATCGATGCCGCACTTGGATATCCCGGTCACATTGGTCTTGTCACCCTTTCCAACATGCCGCTTGCTCCGGGAGAAGGTGTGCATAAAAAACTGCCTAAGGTTGGCCAGATCTCTATTACAGGGATCATCGGCGAATCCTTAGGCAGTACCCGCAAATGTCAATTGTCTTTAAAAAATGCCCGGCTGACAGAGCTGGTCGAACTGTCGGAATTTATCAGCGAAGGTATCCTAGCTTCGCTCCGGCGGCTCTATCTCCATTTTGCCATTATATACCTGAATCGCATCTCCGATCGTAGCAGCACCCTCCTCCATAATGGAAATCAGAATTTCTAACCGCTCTTCATTGACAAATTCTTTTCCCAGGTATGCCTCGTATTCATCGGTGATAGCAAGACGCAGAGCGGCAAGTGCACTGGTTTGCTGATCGATCAGGTCTTCTTCGTTCTTTAACTGCGCTTCACAGGCACGGATCTTTTCTTCATAAGGTCCGGCAATCTCTGCCTCTACCACCGCACGCTTTTCTTCTTCAAACTGTAAAAGTGCCTGTTTCCTCTGCGCACCAATCTTATCCATCTCCTGTTGATATACGGCAAGCTGATCGTCAAAGGAAGACAGATCGTAGCCGCTTTCGTCTTTATCTTTTTCGATCTTATTGCGCACAGCACGCATTTGTTTTTTGATCGCACGGATCTTCATTTTCTGGTTGCGGCATTCTTTTAACTGTGCCGGGTAGCGCACCTTTGTCCGGTTGACGATCAACAGATAGACAATAAAGGAAAGACTCACAAAGCAGACAAAGATCAGAACATAATAGACCGTGAGTGAGGCTGCATTTTTAAGCAGCACATATTTTACCAGAAGGCATCCCGCAAACGGGAGCACAAACAGGCAGAGTGCCGCCGTAAGAAACAGGATCAGAATATCCTTTGCCCCACGCGGCAAAAACAGGCTGTAAAACAGATCACGGCGGCAAAATCGCATAATATGATTCTGTTTTAAAATGTTTTTGATCTCCATCTCACATACTTCGATCTCTTTTCTAAAATCAACGGTTTCTACATCATAGCGTTCATCCTGCTGCCGCTCTTTGTGCTTCAAACGGCTGGCATCTGTTTTTTTCACTTTGCCGCGGATCACGTCCAGTTCCTTGTCATATGCAGCATGGATCTCTGCTTTCCGCTTTTTGATCGTCGTTGTCATTTCCTCATTTTTCTCTTTGGAAAGCTGCGCGATCTGCTTTTTCAAGCGTTTGGACTCCTGCCTGGCAGATGCCAGTGCTGCCTTTTTCGCATCTACTTCCTGCACCTTCTGCAGCGCTTCTCTTAAGTAATCAATTCCTTTATCAAATGCATTTTCTGCCATGAACTCACACCCTTTGTCTTTAAATTTCCAGTTTCATGTCGCCTTCCTTGATCCATTTGCGCTTGCGCATAAACTCTGAGATCAGGAATGAAAGAAGTGCCGGTGCTACAAAGTGCATCACCACGATCTCGATCAACACCATTACCCCGTGAAACCCTTCGCCAACCATCGTCTGATAGGTCATGATCTGTCCCACCAGTCCTGCAGATCCCATACCGGATCCCGTCGCATTGCTGGTCATGCCAAGTACCATGGTGGAGACTGGTCCTAAGATCGCACTGGAGAGAATCGCCGGCAACCAGATGATCGGTTTTTTCATGATGTTCGGCACCTGCAGCATGGAGGTGCCAATGCCCTGTGCGAACAGACCACCCCAGCCATTTTCCCGAAAACTCGCTACCGCAAAGCCGACCATGTTACAGCAGCAGCCTACCGTTGCCGCTCCGGCCGCAATTCCTGACAGATTTAAAATCACACCGAGTGCTGCCGAACTGATCGGAAGCGTCAGGATCATTCCCATCAGCACCGATACCGCAATTCCCATTAACAGCGGCTGCCGCTCGGTTCCCCATACGATCAGACTACCCAGCATGTTCATAAAGGCAGAGATCGGCGGCCCTGCCAAAAATCCGACTGTTGC
The DNA here is from genome assembly GCA_934317845.1 of uncultured Lachnospiraceae bacterium. Lineage (GTDB taxonomy): Bacteria > Bacillota > Clostridia > Lachnospirales > Lachnospiraceae > NC2004. The sequence continues at coordinate 57,880 of CAKRES010000016.1, read as the reverse complement.
CCCAGGCACGATCGTCATAAACGGTGTCACGAGAATATCAAGCTTTGTTTTTCCTGCCACCAGTCTTGCACATTTGATCCCCACATAGGAAGCCAAAAATGCGCCGAGCGGCTCTCCCGGACCGGAAATGTGAACTACCCCATCGACCAGAAAGGTGTCTGCGATCATCTGGCTGGCATACGCTCCCGTCAGACCGCAAATACCGGCAGAAACCGTTGTTAAAACCGGTTCTTTAAAACGGTATGCCATACCGACTCCGATTCCGGCTCCGGTCAATATCTTAGCAGCGGTTGCTGCAAGATTCACATAAGTGCCGACCGTACCACCTATGGCTGTACCGATCTGCGCAAGGATCGTTCCTACGATCAGTGTCGCAAACAAGCCATATGCCATACCTGTCATTCCTTCTACAAATATATCATTTAAATAATATTTTAACTTTTTCATGGTTTCTCCTTTTGAAAACAGGACCTTCCTCATTTTTTCTTTCCTTATCCTACCATATTTGCAAAAAAGCCGCAATTAGTGATGGTCGATTTTCGGTGGGTTATGGTATACTATTTCCATATTACATTATTTTTATTAGGAGGCTTACATGTTTCGTATCTGGGGAAAAATATGGAAGGAAAATCACATGCTTGACGATGTGGTGATCGAATGTGATGATAGCACATTAAACCGGACAAGGAAAGTATATTATTGTCTGGAGGAAATCTGTAATACATTTGATCTTGGCAAGCCGATCTGGCTGGATCAGAATAAAAAGGAATTTATCCTGCACGATAAGGTTCGTTTTTATCAGGACAGCTTCATTGAAGAAATCCCGTTTGATTTTTTGGAAATGCAAGTAATAGAGGAGGATTAGATCCCTAATCCTCCTCTTGTTTTTTCTTACTATTACGTGCCTGCTTTTACAGTGCGCACCTCTTAGCAGATCTCTGCTCCCGGAATCATCTTCTTTTCCGGTACCATCAAGGATAATTCACCCTTGTCATTTTCTGCACAGAGCAACATTCCTTCGGATAATACACCTGCTAACTTGGCCGGCTTTAAGTTGACTAAAACCATAACATCTTTTCCTACCATTTCTTCTGCAGAATAGTGGGCTTTGATGCCGGATACGATCTGTTTCACTTCAGAACCAACCTGTACCTGTGAGCAGAGCAGTTTCTTGGAATTCTTTACTTCCTCGCAGGAAATGATATGTCCTACCTGGAACTGCATTTTTCCAAATTCATCAAATGTGATCTCCTCTTTTGGCTCTAGATCGATCACTGGTCCCATTGCCTCTTTCTTGGCTGCCTCTGCACGCGCATTGACTTCTTCCATTACCTTTTCTGCATCCAGACGTGCAAATAAGATCTCCGGCTTTTCTACCACTTTATTGCCGGATGGGTAAATGCCGTAACGCTCTAAATCATAGAATTTACGTGCTTCCGTGTTGAGCTGCTTTAAGATCTTTTCGGAAGTCTCCGGCATAAATGGCTGCAACAGCGTTGCTCCAATGCTGATACATTCACAGAGATTATAAAGCACGGTGTTTAAACGATCACTGTTGGCATCGTCTTTTGCCAGTACCCATGGTGCTGTTTCGTCAATATATTTGTTGCAGCGTTTGAACAGTGCGAAGATCTCGGTGATCGCATCTGCCACACGAAGCTTATCCATTTTCTTGATGACTTTTCCGACACATTCGGTTGCAACTTTTTTCAGATCTTCATCCATAGTATCGGTCACATTTTTATTGGTTACCACGCCGCCAAAATATTTGTTGGACATGGAAATGGTACGGTTGACCAGATTTCCTAAAGTGTTGGCAAGATCGGAGTTAACACGCTCAATGATGAGCTCCCAGCTGATCACACCATCATTTTCAAATGGCATCTCGTGTAATACAAAGTAACGAACGGCATCCACGCCAAAGGTTTCCACCAGTTCATCAGCGTAGAGTACATTTCCTTTGGATTTGCTCATCTTGCCGTCCCCCTGCAGCAGCCATGGATGACCAAATACCTGCTTTGGAAGCGGAAGTCCCAATGCCATCAGCATGATCGGCCAGTAAATAGTATGGAATCGTAAGATGTCCTTTCCGATCAGATGAAGGTCTGCCGGCCAGAATTTGTCAAATTTCGGATCGCTGTTTCCGTCCAGATCATATCCGATTCCGGTGATATAGTTGGTGAGCGCATCTAACCACACATATACGACGTGCTTATCATCAAAATCTACCGGGATACCCCATTTGAAGGAAGTACGGGATACACAAAGATCCTGCAGTCCCGGAAGGAGGAAGTTGTTCATCATCTCATTCTTGCGGGATTCCGGCTGGATAAATTCCGGATGGCTGTTAATATGGTCGATCAGACGCTGGGTGTAGTTGGAAAGCTTTAAGAAGTATGCCTCCTCTTTGGCCGGTTTTACTTCTCTTCCGCAGTCCGGGCATTTGCCGTCTACCAGCTGCGACTCGGTGAAGAATGATTCACATGGAGTACAGTACATGCCTTCGTACTCCCCTTTATAAATATCCCCCTGCTCATATAACTTTTTGAAAATCTTCTGTACCTGCTTTTCATGATAGCTGTCTGTGGTACGGATGAATTTATCGTATGAGGTATTCATCAGATCCCAGATGCTCTTGATCTGTCCTGACACGTCATCTACAAATTCTTTTGGTGTGACGCCTTTTTCTTCTGCTTTCAGTTCCACTTTCTGACCGTGCTCATCGGTTCCGGTCTGGAAAAACACATCATAGCCCTGCTGTCTTTTGAAGCGGGCAATACTGTCTGCTAAGACGATCTCGTAGGTGTTACCGATGTGCGGTTTGCCGGATGCATATGCAATGGCCGTGGTCATGTAGAATGGTTTTTTACTCATTTCTTTTCCTCCTTTATGGTCACATACGAATGAAATATATGCCGTATTCAAGTAAATTTTAGTATACATCTTTTTCCGGGGTTTGGCAACGGGGAATGCTTCTGGTTATGCTTTTCTAGTGACGCGTTTCACGGTTCATGGTTCCAATCCGGAGACGCTTACGCTTCGTTGTGACACGCTGCGGTGCTGTGCACCGGCGGTCACAAATACTCCTCCTTGGATTCCATGAACCGTGAATCGCTGGGTACGGAGAGGGAAGAGAGAATTTATTCCATGATCAGGCAAATGGACTCTAACATTACGGGCTAGTACGGAGAGGAAAGAGATAATTTATTCCATGGTCAGGGGAGGATAAATGCGGGGGATGGGGGGCTGTAGGCTTGAACTTAATTATTCCATGGTTGGGGGATAAATGCGGGGGATGGGGTGGCAACTATTAATTAGTGGCTGCAATATATGCTTCTACTTTCTGCTCTAAGTATGGGAACGGGGATGGTCCGCTTTCTAAGATCACTTTATGGAAGTCTTTGATGTTAAAGTGTTTCGCTTCGTTTTTGGCTTTGCAGCGCAGCTGCCAGATTTCCAGATAGGATACATAGTATTGCTGGTAGTTGGCCGGATCGTTGATGACCAGTTGATAAAGATCATTCACGACGTCAGCCGTTCCCATATTATAGTCGTCTAAAAATTGTCTCAGCCGTTTTTTGTTCCAGCCGTGGTAGTTGACTCCAATGTCTGCCAGTGTAGATAGTGCTAATGACAGTTCGGTTTCTATCTGATTTAAGTCAGTAATATCTGCGTCTTCTTCTCCATAGTCATAGAGTTCAAAGGAGCTTAATTCGACGTAGGTTGCCCATCCCTCCGAATATCCACCAAAGTTTAAGATCTGGCGGAGCGGTTCCGGATTGGTTTCGTTATAGTATGTTGTCTGATACAAATGTCCCGGAAAGCCTTCGTGTGCTAGTGTCTGGTACAGGGAATCCTCAGAATAGCTGCTGCTCTTGTTGTTGATATAAATGGTATTGTTCTTGTAGTTATCGATCTGCGGCACCATATAAAATGCCGGGCTTAAATATTCCGCCAGTGACGCATCAACATATTTCACCTGGTAGGTTACATCCGGGCATTCCGGAAAATAGTCTCCGATCTCCTTTTTCAAATAGGTCAGAATCTGATCCGAATCCGTCCATTTACAGGTTGATGTTTCATACTGGTCGAATATATCCGGATTTTTTGCTACTAATTTTTGCAATCGTTTCATGAGGATCTTAAGCCTGTTTTTCACCATTTTCTCGACTTGTGTGACTTTCATGTTGGAGCAGGTGTTTGATCTTGTTAGAAGGCTGTAATATTCTTTGCCCTTTTTATAGCCGCAAAGTCCTCCTTCGTTGGTTCCTTTCCCCTTTAATTTCTGAAGTTGTTTGATGAGCGTCTTATATGCAGATATGATATAAGTGTTGACAGCGGCTTTATTCGCTGCGATATACTTTTCTTTTTCTGCACTGCCAAGACCATCGATCGCATCCAGCCGCGCTGCAAAGGTGGTGATCAAATAGTTATTTTCCGGATTTTTCACAAAATCTTCCATCTGTTTTACTGTTTCATTTAAGGTGTCATCACTGATAAACAATCCTTCTTCTGCCACTTCCTTTTCATACTGCGCAAGCTGTGCAAAATATTCCGGTAATTTTGACAATAATATTAGATACGTATCAACATTTTCTTTGGATCGAAGAGGATATTCTGCTAATTCCACCGGAATATTTGCCGGAAGCCCAAGATCCGGACTCAAATACTGACCGTATAATTCATATCCTTCAAAATCGCAGTTGAGTTTTAGATAATAATCTAATATATCGTAAGTGTCCTGCTGATCCTTGGTCAGACTGTCATAGTCAAATGCTTTCAATTCCTTATAGCATTTTTTCACTTCTTTGGCATCTTCTCTGGCACTTTCCAGAGAAAGATCTCCAAACGTGATGTCGTCCTTGTTTTCTGTGATGCCATACTTTGACAGGTCGTCAATGGTATAGTGCAGGTTCAGTGTTCCGGATTGTTTCAGGGTATCAAGAAACTGGGCATCACACCATTCCTGAAACCGCTGCTGCTCCTGTTTTGCCTGTTTTTGGTCACGCTCTGCCTGATATTCTTTTATTGTTGTATCTGTGCCATTTTGGTCTGTAAACTGCGGCAGGCTGCATCCGGACGGAAGCAGCAGTGTGATCACGAGCAGCAGACTTACAACGCCTTTTTGAATATAGTTCTTTTTCATACGATCTCCTACCTTGGGGTGCTTCTTATAGTATATGCCAGAATCATATTGTTATTATGAAATCATGCTTCTACATTCTTAACAATAAATGTCTTTGATCACAGGCTCCATCTCCCCTGCCCTGTTTTTACGGATCAGATACTGCCTGCATACATTTTCAAACATATGTGGCACATAGTATTCCTCAAAATCCTTTTCCACATATTTCTTATAAAACACTTCCGAATTCATAATGTTCATCTGTGAAGAATATTTAAAAATATATCTATAATAAAAGAGCGAAAGATTATCACTAATATAATATGCGGCGCGCTTTTTATTGGTTTTATCATTGATCGGTGTTGTTTTGACCACAACCTCCATACGGATCAATTTATCCAGTACATCCACAAGTGTTGGTCCACTTGAAACATGCGATTGTGAAAGAATATCACTATACTTTGAAAAGCCTCTGGATAATGCCTCAAACGCCTCATTAGCATTGACAATTTTGGAAAGTTCAGCATTCAAGTACATGGATACTTCGTTTTCCAACCGTGCTCCCGGAGAGGCAATCAGTTCTATAATATTTTCCTTCACACTCTTTGTATCGTCGATCAATCGATTGTAATATGGAATTCCTCCAAACACCGAATAAATCCTCACCTTATCCTCCGCTGAATAATTAGGATAAAAAAAGGAAGACTCGTAGTAATCCATCTGTTTTAAATTTATCGTGCGATCCACTCTTCCATACAGTGGATTTTCATGCTCCAAAAGAGAGCGCATCACCTCCACATAAGAACCTAAAATAATCAACGTGAGTTTTGATGTTTTGCGGTATCTATCTACAACCGCCTGTAAAATGCTATCCATCCCTTTTATAGATTCTCTTAAATAGGGGTATTCATCCAATACCAGTACCAGCTTTTCTTTCGTGGAAAGTTCAAAAATGTAGTTTAACAACGATTCTATATCCGAAAATCCAAGCTTGGGAAGCCCCAGAGTTTCAGATAAGATTTCGCTTACACCATTCACATTGCTCTCCTGAGCAACCTGTTTACATTCATAATAAACAGCTTTCACCTTACTCTTTGACAAAGCCTGACTGACAAGCTCGCTTTTTCCCACACGTCTTCGACCATATATCAAGGTAACATTCATTTCGTCGGCATGTATCGCGCGATCCAGTTTTTTCAGTTCTTCTTTTCGTCCAATAAATTTCATTTTATTCGATTCCTTCCGACTCGGTTTGTTCCGAATTAATTATACCACGTATTTTTTTATATGCCAATATTTTATTCGGTTTTATCCGAGTCGGCAGATACCGAGCATATATAAAAAGAAGCCTGCTGCACTTTGGCAACAGACTTCTTTGCTTTGTTATAAAATTTTTCCATTAAAATTATGGCTCTGTTGTGGTTGTTTCTCCCTTTGAAATTGCAAAGGTGTAATTTTCATATGCACCGCAGCCTACAAGGTATTCTACCCCTTTCTCCAGCTCATAATTCCCATTCGTATCTGCGATAATCGCATCTCCAGTTGTCAGATCATAGAAATGCACATTATCATTACTAATAGAATAGCTCGTTGTTTCATCTGGGCAGAATTTGTATGCATAATAGTCGCGATCCAGTTTGAGAGAATACATTTTATTTAAATTGTAAATTCTTGCATAGGTATTTTTGGCAGCCGGCATTTTACTTACATCAACACTTGGCTGGTCTGATAATACCTTTGTAGCCGTAACTGAAACTGCTGCACCATTTACTGTAAATGTAGCCGTATATCTGTAAGGTTGTGGATAAGTTTTCGTGGTAACTATTCCGGAGAACCAATCTCCCGTTGTTGTAGTGATGGCACTGTCCTTATCCTTGATCTCATCCGAGCGAAGCGAATAGGTTCCATTCTTTAAGTAAATCGTTGTAGTATTTGCTAGATAAATACCATTTTGGCTCCAATATATATTACCTTTGTAATCCGGCACCAAAACATCTACTTTATAGATATCGTCTAACTGGATGTCATATCCGGTAGAAGTTGCCATGAAAGACTGCGCATACAAATGCTTTATAGAAGACGTATAATCCCGTGAAGCCTCAGCATTTGGATAAAAGCTATGCGATGCTGTAACATCATAAACCCCCGGTTCCACAACTGCAGAATAGGTGCTATTTTCATAATTAAATGTCGCCTCTGCACTCGTACAGTACAGGGATGCTCTATCATTATTTTCAAAGATAACATCCCCATTTGTCATCACATTACCCTGTGCATCCTTTAAGCTGCCGCCAATAATAATACCCTGTTTTACATGAAATACTACATTGACATCTGCATATTGGGTAGACCTGTACGAACTCATTGCACGTACCGTCACTGTATAGGTACCTGCGACCAGAAAGCTTGCTTTTACATATTCATCTTTCAGCGAACCATCTGCATCCTTGTTTGTCACAACACCATAAGGATCACTTATAACAGAATACTCATAACCAGAATACTCACCACCCGTTGCTGTAACGGCTTGTGATGCTGTAACGGCCTCTGTTCCGACCAATGAATAAGACTGCGGTGCTGCCGCCATTACAGTATCGTCATCACCCACAATAAAGTGGATCGTCTGTGTCAACGTGTTTCCTAATTCATCCACTGCCGTTAAAGTTGTATCCAGAGCACCTACGGTTGTCGGAATTCCTTTGACAATTACCTTATCATCCTCGACCTCTGTTGTTAAACCTGCGGGTACTGCTGTAATCGCATAGGTACTATACCCATTTCCCATCTCAAAACCGAAGGATTCTGTCTTATAACGATCTACTTTCCACGCGGAAACGACTTCATCTGTAAATGCACAAGCCTGACCTTTATATTCCATTTCCAGACTCTTTACATTACCGGTCAACGACGGAATTTCCAGTCTTATCATTGATCCGGTGCCAATATAATCATCATTATCCAATGCCATCGTGTAATTCCTGTTATCAGATGTTGTCATGCTGCTGATCTTAGACGTATGGTTATAGTTACCAGCCATATACATCTTTTGCTTCACCGTTATCTGAGAGGCATTTAATGGAAATGGTTTGTCCAATGCAAAGGTTACACTTCTTGCATTTAATACATTCATGGATACTAAGCTGACCGGTTTTGCAACTGTAACGTTACAGGTTGCTTTCTTTCCTGATCCGTCAATGGTACGTGCTGTAATGGTTGCAGTTCCTTCACCTACCGCTGTGATCACACCATTTTTGTCAACGGTTGCCACATTGTTTGCAGATGTTTTATATATAAGTGTCTTGCAGGCTCCCGTACCAGGTGTTACAGTGGTATTCATCGTTGCTGTCTGTCCCACATCCAAAGCTACATTTGGCGAACCACACGTTACCTTTGTTACAGCATTCTTCATCACCTTTACCGTAATCACTGCTTTTTTCTTCTTGTTCTTTACGGATGTTACAGTAATCTTAGTAGTTCCAGCCTTCTTGCCTTTTACTACACCTTTCTTGCTTACGGTAGCAATCTTCTTATTCTTTACAGAGTAAGATACCTTCTTGTTTGCTTTTTTATTTGGTTTTACTGTTACGGTTGTAGTAAGCTTTACGGACTTGCCTTTTGCTACTATTACCGTCTTTTTATCTCCGGATAAGCTGCTGGCAACCGTCACTTTTCTTACTTTCACTGCTGCATTTGCCGGGACATATGCGGGCGCAGTGGATACTGCCATAACAGCTACCAGCACCCATGCTGCGAGTTTCGATCTCTTCATCCTAAGACCTCCCTTTATTCGTTCCATATATTAGTTTTTCTTTCTAATGCAGAAGGTATAGCGTTCTCCATCTGCTCCTACAATATACTTGGTATTGCCAGTCAACTGATAAACACCATCATTTGCCGACAGCTTCTCACCTGTTTCTGCATCATAAAATACTACATTACCCTCTGATCCAATATAATACGATCCCGTTTCGGAAGGAGTAAAGCTATATGCACAATAGTGATGATCTACCCACTTCTGCTCAATACAATTATATTCCCAAAATTTTGGTGTATATAAATCATAAACTACATCTACTTCTGCACTCTCCTTTGCCTCTTTTGCGCCTATGATATGACTACCTGACGGGAATAAGGAGCTATCGCTGGACTTCAGTGTTTTTTCTATATTTTCCGCAGCAACAGTAACCGGCGCATTATTCACAACAACGGTAGTACGCAAGGTATAGGTTTTACCGGTCTTACAGCTATCTATATAGTCATAACCTGCAAACCAGTTTCCCCAGGCATATATAGTTCTTTTTCCGGAGCTCCAGTCCGTAACCTTTGACTCTAACGTATACGTTCCATTCTTTAAAAATAATTCATCATAATATGTTTCCGTTTGAGTAGAAAAACAATTGGTCTCTCCTACCTTAATACCGTTATAGCGCCAAGCATAAGAATCGTTGTAATCCGATATTGGAATCGTAACCTTATAAAGGTCGCTCAACGTAATATCGCACTCCATCCCATCTGTCATACAAGACTGTGCATACAGACATTGGGTAGATGATGTGTAGTCCGAAGAATCCTTATAATAACTATAGTGTCCTGTAATATCATAAACGCCCGGTTCAATCAGCGTTTTGTATTTGGACATATAATAATATGAATCAGAAGCATACGCACAGTATTTGGAGTTTTTATCGTTATTTTCAAATGTGACAGATCCTCTCGATACCGCATTGCCATATGCATCCTTTAGTACCCCACTGACATAAATACCCTGTTTTACATGAAATACCACATCCACATCTGTATACTGAGATGGTTCCCTGCCGCTAGATACACGCACAGTAACAACATAGGTTCCTGCCGCTTTAACAGCAACATAAACCATCGAACTGGTAGCATTGATGTCATAACTCGCCCTAAGGATACCATCTTCTCTTTTGTTTGTTACAATATTAGAAGGATCGCTTATTACCGTATAAACATCTTCTCCGCTTCCACCTCTGCTGTCAATCGTGCTGGACATCTCCACTTCCTCCGTACCGATCAACTGATACACAGGAGAAGCTGTTGCCACCAGCGTATTACCATCATAAACAATAAAATGAATCGTCTTCGTCAATGTATTTCCAAATTCATCCACCGCTGTCATTGTTGCATCCGTCGATCCCACTGCAGACGGTGCACCTTTGACCATCAATCCACCTGCTTCCTCCTGTGCCGTCAATCCCGCCGGCAGTGCTGAGATGGCATATCTGCTATACCCATATGTGTCTCCAAAACTGAAGCTTTTTAAAGCATAGGACTGAGCATACCAAAAAGATGTCTCCTCATCCGTATAGGCACTCGCCTGTTCCTTGTAGATTGCTTCAAGGCTCTTCGTAGTACCTGTTAACGCAGGAATCTCAAGCTGCACAATGTCTTCTATTGTAATATAGCTATTTCTGTCTAAGTCTAATCTTATTGTATAGTTCACATTGTCTGCCGTTGTCATACTGGCCATCTTCAATGCATTATTATATGTACCCGCTGCATTTCGTTTCTTTTTCACACTAATCTGATCTGCAGTTAATGCAAGTGGATGGTCTAACGCAAATGTGATCGTGCCTTTGTTCAGTATGTTCATGGATGCCAGATTAACCGGCTCCACCAAACCAACCACCGGACTGGTAACTGTGACTTTACAGGTTGCTTTCTTTCCGGAACCGTCGATCGCTTTGGCTGTAATGGTTGCAGAACCTACACCCACTGCTTTGACCACACCTTTTTTGCTGACAGTTGCTACTTTCTTTTTAGAAGTAGTGTATGCAAGCGTCTTGCACGCCCCCTTGCCAGCCTTTACAGTCGTCTTTACTTTTAATGTCTGACCTACATTTAATGCCGCTTTTTTCGTATTCATTGTTACTTTTTTCACGGCACTTTTCATAACCTTCACGGTAATGACTGCTTTTTTCTTCTTGTTCTTTAAAGATGTCACTGTAACCTTGGTTGTTCCAGCTTTCTTACCTTTTACTACACCCTTCTTGGTTACGGTAGCGATCTTCTTATTCTTTACGGAATAAGAAACTTTTTTGTTCGCCTTTTTGTTTGGCTTTACCGTTACCGTTGTTGCAAGCTTCACGGACTTTCCTTTGGCTACTACAACCGTCTTTTTATCACCAGATAAGCTGCTGGCAACGGTGACCTTCTTCACCTTGACTGCTGCATTTGCCGGCACATATGCTGTCGCAGTTGATACTGCCATAACAGCCGCCAATGCCCATGCTGCGATTCTCGATCTCTTCATCGCGAAACCTCCTCCTGCTTTGTGCTTTCCTTTAAAACATGGTTGTTTTTTGAAACATGTTATCTATTTATTATATCCTGCCCCAATAACAACGTCAATGAAATTACAGCCCAAAGCAAGGTATTTTACAAGGGATTTTTGCAATTTTGAAGCAAACGAAAAAGAAGCCTGCTGCATCGCTGCAACAGACTTCTTTACTTGCTTCGTTATGAAGTTTTTAATCAGAAACCCGGATTACTCCTCTGTTGGTGTTTCCGGCGTCTCTGGCTCTGTAGACGTTACCTTCTTTGTAATTCTAAAGGTGACACTACTATCTCTTGAGCCAGAACCAACAATATAGGTTGTATCTGCCTTCAATGCATAGCTTCCGCCTGTCATAGTAACCATAGTTCCATCCATATTATAGAAATAAACATTGGAATTACTAATTTCATATGAGGCATCCTCACTAGGCGTAAATTTATATGCATAATATCCATTAGTATCCATATTATCCAACCAGTAAGTCTCATCTAATTCGGTAACTTCTGCTGTCGTGTCTTTTGCAGCAACCGTAGTTGAAATCTCCTCACGAGGCTGTCCTGATGCTACCTTTGCAACCGGAACAGCTACTGCTGCACCATTTACTGTGAAGGTTGCTGTAAACTTATATCCTGCAGGATATGCAGTCTTTGTTACAGTACCATTGAACCAGTCACCTGTTGTGGTAGATGTACCTGCGGAATAATCTGAAATCTCATCAGACTCGATCGTATAGGTTCCGTTCTTTAAGTAGATCGCACCAGATCCATTATATGTACGTCCTACTGTAACATGATTATAATTCCAGTCAATGCTATTATTATAATCCGGAACAGAAATTGCTACTTTATAGATATCATCTAACTGGATGTCATATCCGGTAGCAGTAGTCATCAAGGACTGCGCATACAAATACTTTGTGGATAAAGTATAATCCTGTGCATCATTGTCATCAGCGCTATAAGAAGCCGAAATATCATATACACCCGGATCTACTAATGCAGAATAGGTACTGGTATTGTAATCAAAGCTTGCGTATGTATATCTACAATATAAGGAAGCTCTGTCCTTGTTGGTAAAGCGAATGTCACCATCTGCCATTGGATTACCCTGTGCATCCTTTAATGCACCACCGATGGAGATACCCTGTTTTACATTAAACACAATATTGGCATCGGCATACTTGGTAGGATCTTTTATACTTGTTGCACGCACTGTCACTGTATACGTACCAGCAACCAGAATTTTTACTCTAACAGAATCGCTTGATAAAGAATTATTCGTATTCTTGTTGGTAACAATACCGGAAGGATCATTTACAACCGAATAGTTGTAATAGTCTCCACAACCAGTTGCTGAAATAGAATTAGAAGCAGTGATCTCTTTTGCTCCAATCAGGCTATATTGCTGTGTAGATGCTGCCACTACAGTGTTGTCATCACCTACGATAAAGTGAATCGTCTGGGTTAATGTATTACCAAGCTCATCTACAGCTGTCAATATTGCATCTAATGCACCAGCCGCTGTTGGAACACCTTTGACAACAACGCTGTCACCTTTTACTTCAGCAGTCAATCCTGCAGGAACGCCAGAAAGCGCATAGCTGCTATAGCCATCTCCCTCACCAAAGCTAAATGTCTTTTTCTGATATTTTCCGGCTGTCCAGGAAGAAACTACTTCCTCTGTGAAAGCACATACCTGATCTTTGTATTCCATTTCCAGACTCTTTACTGTACCTGTTAAAGATGGAATCGCTACCTGAACAAATGCACCAACACCAATGTAACTATCGTTATCCAATACTGCGGTGTAATTTACATTATCAGTAGTTGTCATGTTATTGATCTTTAACGCATAGTTGTAATTACCGGAAGCATACAATTTCTTCTTCACGCTTACCTGATCCGGAGTTAATGCAAGTGGTTTATCCAATGCAAAAGTTACACTTCTTGCATTTAACACGTTCATCGCTGCTAAGTTGATCGGATTAGCAACTTTTACTTTACAGGTTGCTTTCTTTCCTGATCCGTCGATTGCTTTTGCTGTGATGACTGCAGAACCTGTTCCTACTGCTGTGATCACACCTTTTTTGTTAACGGTTGCTACTTTCTTCTTAGAAGTAGTGAATGCAATCGTCTTATTTGCACCCTTGCCTGCTTTTACGGTCGTCTTTAATTTTAATGTCTGACCTACATTTAATGATGCTTTTTTCTTATTTACTGTTACCTTCTTTACTGCTGCCTTTACGACTTTTACGGTAATGGTAGCTTTTTTCTTCTTGTTCTTTGCAGATGTTACGGTAACCTTGGTTGTTCCAACCTTATTACCTTTTACTACACCCTTACCATTTACGGAAGCAATCTTCTTATCCTTTACGGAATAAGATACTTTCTTGTTCGCCTTTTTGTTTGGCTTTACCTTTACGGTTGTTGCCAACTTTACTGACTTACCCTTTGCTACTACTACAGTCTTCTTGTTACCAGATAAACTGCTGGCAACGGTGACTTTGTTCACCTTGACTGCTGCATTGGCTGGTACGTATGCTGTAGCGGTTGATACTGCCATAACAGCGGCCAGCGCCCATGCTGCGATTCTCGATTTCTTCATCGTAGGACCTCCCTTTGCTTTGTATTTTTCGTCCAAAACCAAACTGCTTTTTTGGACATTTTGCATATTTATTGTACACCTCGTGTTTTAATATGTCAATGCTATTTTATGAATATAAAATAATGTTTTCATTAAAAAAATCCTACAAAATCAACAACTTTGATTCTGTAGGATCTTTGTTTGGTTATTCATTTCCCTTGCCACCATTTTCACGGTGTTTCATAATAATCTCCTCGAAACGTCTTTGGGATGCCGCCATTTCCACGTCATCCTCTATCTCTTCTATTTTTTCATTTGCCGCATCCAGTTCCTTAAATACATCGGTTAAGTCGCTCGCATCAAAAAACTTTGGTGTGTCTGCCATAAATCTCCCTCCTCGCTTGCTCATAATTTCTGTCTCTATCATAACATAATACCGGGAAGATTCGCAATGTTTTCCTACGCTTTCCCAAAAAACACCCGGGCGAGTTCCACCATTACTGCCCTTTTGTTCCGGGAGCCACCGTCATATCATAAATATAATATGAGGTTGGATCGATGTTAGCATTACAGTCTATATTCATTGCTGCAACTTCTTCCTGTGTTAATGTACAGGCATCCTTAAATGCTTCCTCCTCAATTGGTTTATAGGAACGGGAGCTTTCATCATAATACGTCGCATTGTTATAAACAGACGCGATCCATGTATTGCTGTCAGCATGATAGTTATATCTGGTAAAGCCACTCCACGTTCCTGTCTGCGGATCGTATTCTGATGCCTGATCGATTGTGTGATAATTATACAGGTATCTTTTGCCCTCCGTAGATTCCGGAAATGGTATTTTGGCATCTTTTACAATAATGGAAGCCTTTGATGCTGTCTCATCACCAAATGTGGTTCCTTTTTCAAAATACTCATGCGAATTGAAATATCTGCCATCATACCAGGCATTCGAAAAATAGGCAATTCCTCCTTCGCCTGTTCCATACAGAAAAGTATATCCGGTTCCAGTTCCGCCAAAGATCGAATTGAGCAGCACAAGGCGCACATAGCTTCCTTCGGTTCCTACGGTATTCGCTACATCTGTCCATGTGAGTTCGGGAAGATCTGTTGGTTCTTCCGCAACAGTCATCTGCCCGTATTCTTTGATCATAGCCTTAATCTCTGACCAGGAGTGTTTGGTCGAGGTATCAGCCCCCCGTCCGGTAAAATTGTATCGATGTGTGATCATATCTTTGGTAATTCCCTGACCACCTCCGCTACCGGCACCGCCGTATGCTTTGGTTGTTCCATTCCAGGTAATGTCAATCAGCCAGTGAGCATACTTGTTCCACTGACACTTTACGCTTGCGTCGAGCTTCTTTGCGACCGACGCCATCTGAGACGGAAATCCTATGGAATCCAGACGAAATGGATACAGATTAGATATCAGCATTCCCTGACCGCCGGTTCGATAATAAGGATCCTGAATATAAAATGTCTGATCAACATGCGGTGAGGTAGATATCCCATAGAATGGTGATGTCGTACTTTTCTTCCACTCTCCCAGCACAGCCACTCCGGAATACAGACAGATTTCATCCAGACCTTTCTGCACCGCATTCATTTTTTCAAAAAAAGACATGTTTGGTGTCGTATAGGTATTGATCAGATAATCTGTCGTTGTCTGCAGCGTTGGCACTGTAACTGTAATGTCTGTGACTTGTTCCTTCTCGTCCGTTATGTTGGCAAGATACCATGTGCCACCATCCGTGCCGGAGCCGTAAAACAAGTACCCTCCGTTGACCTTTTTGGTAGTTTCATCTACATAATCCACATCGGCAAATGTGGAATTATACTGTCTGATCGTACATTTGCCGGACTCGGTATATGGTGTTTCCTGATCTACGAATACAAAACTTTTCGGATCCGGATTATCCGTTTTTACATAAAAATAACTACAAACAGAATCTGCCAGTGGGGTTACCGAATAAAAGTATCCTTTTTCGGTTTTCTTACTTTTTTTCACTGTCACCGCACATTTTCTGATTTTTCCATTCACTGTTGCTTTCAACGTTGCTTTACCAGCTGCAACACCCACTATAGTCACGCTGTGCTTGGTATGTTTTTTTATACGCAAAATTTTACTGTTCGTACTCTTCCATTTTGTTGCCTTTTGTTTGCCCGGCAGCTTCAGCGTCAGTGTTTCTCCAATGTTCACTGTTACTTTTTTAGGGAATACCTTGCTTGTTGCTTTTACGGTAACCCGTACGGTATAACTCTTTCCTGCATACTGAGCAGTAAGTTTCGCTTTTCCTTTCTTCGTTCCTGTTACGGTTACGGTTTTTCCTTTGTTTTTATTCAGCTTGATATACTTCTTTCCTGAAGTCACCTTCCATTTGACTTTTTTGTCTGCGTGCTTTAACGTTATTTTTTTCTTTGTTCCTACTGTGAGTGATACTGCCGCTGTCGATAATTTTGGTTTTGCAGCTGCGTAAGCATCCCGTCCCTGCTGTACCGGTGTCAAGCACGTTACTACCAGTAACAATGCGAAAAATAGTGCCTGTTGTCTTCTCCTCCGTTTCATTATCTCATCCTCCTCATTATGAAAAACTTTTCTGAATGATATCTGCCTTTCCCTGTTCTTTCTAATTTTTTCCCATCTGTGCTGCAATGTGCATAAGCAGTGCATGTGCCACTTCATCCTTGCTCATCTTTGGAAGCTCTTCTGCTCCTTCTTTCGTGATCAGCGTTACGACATTCGTATCGGTTCCAAATCCGGCTCCATCCTGCTTCAGGTTGTTGGCAACGATCATATCCACATGCTTCTTGTCCAGTTTCTTCCGGGAATTTTCAAGCATGTCTTTGGTTTCCATGGAGAATCCGCACAAAAATGGTGCATGTTCTGTTTTATTTTCTTCTTTTTCCTGCCCCAATGCGCCTAAGATATCTTTGGTTCTTGTCAGGGCAAGGCTCATATCATCGTCTTTTTTCTTGACCTTATCTTCTGCCACCGTCGCCGGCTTATAGTCTGCTACGGCTGCTGCCTTGATGATGATGTCCTGCTCCTTCGCCCGGTTTACGACTGCCTCATACATATCCGCAGCGGAAACTACCGGAACTACTGTTACAAATGGAGGTGGGGTTAAGGCTACCGGCCCGGTCACAAGTGTTACCTGTGCGCCGCTAAGCATCGCCTGTCTGGCAATGGCATACCCCATTTTCCCGGTGCTGTGATTGGTGAGATAGCGTACCGGATCGATCGCTTCCTGCGTTGGTCCTGCTGTTACTAACACCCGTTTGCCAAGCAGTGTTTTTTCATATGCCAGCTCCTTTATAATATACTCATAAAGTGTTTCCGGCTCCGGCATTTTTCCGGCTCCGATATCGCCACAGGCGAGATAACCGTCCGCCGGATCTATGATCGTCATACCATAAGAAGCACAGCTCTTGATATTGTCCTGTGTGATCGGATTCGTGTACATTCCGGTGTTCATCGCCGGTGAGATATAGATCGGTGCCTTGGTCGCAAGTGCTGTTGTAGTCAGCATATCGTCTGCGATACCGTGGGCAAGCTTGGCAATGACATTGGCGGTCGCCGGAGCGATCATAAACAGATCCGCCTGCTGTGCAATGCCGACATGATTGACCTTAAACTCAAAATCCCGGTCAAAAGTATCCACTAAGCATTTGTGATGTGTCAATGTTTCAAACGTCGTCGGATGGATAAAGTTGGTGGCATTTTTTGTCATGATCACATGGACATCGGCATGTGCTTTTACCAACATGCTTGCAAGATTTGCAATCTTATATGCCGCAATGGAGCCGGTCACTCCAAGCACTACGGTTTTCCCTTTTAACATATGTCCTCCTACTCCTGCTTCCACGGCTGATCCGTCAAGCATCCATGTTTCTCGTAGTTTGTCACACGCTCGATCTTGTTGTCTTCTCCTCCGATAAATACAACGCTTGGTTTGTGCGTTTTCGCTTCTTCCGGCGTCATCTGTGCGTATGCCATAATGATCACCTTGTCGCCTAACTGCACCTGTCTTGCAGCAGCTCCATTTAAACAGATCATGCCGCTTCCACGCTCTCCCGCGATCGTGTAGGTTTCAAACCGCGCGCCGTTATCTACATCGGCAATCTGTACATACTCGTATTCTAAAATTCCTGCCGCATCAAGCAGATCCTCGTCGATCGTGATGCTTCCAACATAATTGAGCTTCGCCTCAGTGACTGTGGCACGGTGTATTTTTCCTTTCAACATAGTTACTAACATAGCGGTATCCTTTCTAGTTCACATGTAAATTATCGATCAGACGTGTTTTTCCGATGTAAACAGCCATGGCAAGCAGCATCGGACGGTCGATCGTAGGGATCTGCTGCATGGTAAGCGCGTCTACCATTTTAATGTAATCAATTTTGGCAAGCGGCTCTGCCTCGATCAGCTTTGTCATTTCTCCAATGATCACCTTTGCAGATTTTTCTCCGGCATCGATCATTTCCTGTGCTTTTTCTAAAGAACGGTGAAGGACTAATGCAGCCGTGCGCTCCTCTTTGGAAAGATACGTGTTTCTGGAGCTTTTTGCCAGTCCGTCTGCTTCTCTTACGATCGGACATCCCACGATCTCAATATCCATGTTGAGATCATCAACCATATGACGGATCACAGCAAGCTGCTGGGCATCCTTTTCTCCAAAGTAAGCACGATCCGGGGTTACAATATGAAACAGCTTGGACACAACGGTACAGACACCTCTGAAATGCACCGGACGGCTCAATCCGCAAAGTTCCTCCGTCAGCACAGACATATCCACATAGGAAGAAAAGCCTTTGTGATACATTTCCTCCGGCTCCGGATGAAAGATCAGATCTGCACCTAATGATTCACAAAAAGCACTGTCCTTTTCTAAATCTCTCGGATAGCTTTCCAGATCCTCTGTCGGTCCAAACTGCATTGGATTTACGAAAATGCTGACTACCACTTTGTCGTTCTGTTCTCTGGCTTTCGTGATCAGACTTCCATGTCCTTCATGCAGATATCCCATCGTTGGAACCAGTCCTACCGAACATCCCTCTTTTTTCCATGCTTTTACACGCGCTCTTACTTCTGCTACAGTGCTTACTACTTCCATCTTCTATGTCCTCCTTCTTGTTTTTAATATAACTTCTCAATGACTTCATCGTCAATCTTAAAGGTGTGTTCCGGTGCCGGGAACGTTCCCTGCTTTGTCTCTTCAATATAAGAGGTGATACCCTCGCGCATCAGACTGCCAACGTCTGCAAACTTCTTGACAAATTTTGGTGTGAAATCTCCATAAATAGCTAAGGCATCCTGATATACCAGTACTTGCCCGTCACAGCCTGCTCCTGCTCCGATTCCGATCGTCGGGATCGTAAGTTTTTTCGAGATCAGCTCTGCAAGCTTGGCAGGAACACACTCCAATACAACTGCAAATGCTCCGGCTTCCTGAATCTTTAAAGCATCGTCTAACAACTTTTGTGCCGCTTCCTCGCTTTTTCCCTGCACCTTAAATCCACCAAAGGCATTGATGCTCTGCGGAGTCAGTCCAAGGTGTGCCATAACCGGGATAGAGGCATCGGTGATTGCTTTGATCTGTGCACAGACGGCTGCACCGCCCTCTAATTTCACACAGTTGGCTCTTCCTTCTTTCATCAGACGCCCTGCGTTCTTTACAGCATCCTCCACGCTGACCTGATAAGACATAAACGGCATATCTCCTACGATCAATGCATTTTTTGCGCCTCTTGCAACACAGGCCGTATGATGGATCATATCCTCCATGGTAACGGAAAGGGTATCTTCATATCCCATCATGACCATGCCTAAGCTGTCTCCGATCAGTATCGCGTTGATCCCACATTCATCCATCAGCTTGGCAGTCGAATAATCATAGGCGGTCAGCATTGTGATCTTTTCGCCCTTTTGTTTCATTTCCTGGAATGTTGCTACAGTGTTTTTCATTTTACAATCTCCTTACATGCTTCATAGTCCTTTTCCGGATGCTTTTTTTGCGCCGCTTCCAGCAAAAGCCCGGACATCTGTTTATAGATATTTGATGCACGTGATATATCAAATGCAGCATGTTCCTGTTCCAGTGAAGAAAGTGCGTTTAAGTGTCCGGAAAGTGTCTGCCAATCAGAGCGTTCCACCGGCCCGGAAAGTGCCTCAATGCTTCCGAGACGCTCGATGTTTAAAAGACTTCCTTTCATCAGCGGAAGCAGTGCGCTTCTTGCGGTTTCTTCTGAAAATCCGCAGGTCATCAGCATCCGCTCGGAAAGATACGACAGTCCGACAAGAAAATTGCTGGCCACCACACAGGCCTCATGGTACAGCATCTTATGTTCTTTTAACACGGGCACGACCACATTCCCATATGAGGTAAGCTGCTCCTTCAGAGCTTCACACGCTTTACTTTCTTTTCCTTCCAAAGAAAATACTGCCTGATTTAGTGCATCATATGCTTCGGCATTGCCGATCGCACAGATTGGATGAAGAGAGGCTGTTTCTACCTCCCGCGATTCTGCTCCATGAAACACCTCAGAAGACAGCGAGCCACTGGTGTGGCAAAGAAATTTATGAGTCAGTTCCGGCATATCTTTGATCTCATCCCACACGGCTTTGATCTGTCCATCCGGTACTGTGAGAAAGATCCGGTCGCTTTCCTTTATGAGCGTTGCGATCTGATCAAATGCTGCACTTTCCGTAACGGCTGCCGCTTTTTTGGCGGATTCATAGGAACGGCTGAAATATCCGGCGACCTGTTCTCCATGCTCCTGAAAAAACAGTCCTAAGGCGGTTCCCATTTTCCCTGCTCCGATAAATCCGATCCGATGGTTCATATGCCATGTTCCTCCTAAAAAAGGGATAGAGTCGATGGCTCTATCCCTGCATTCACATACATGAAAGTCCGGCAGTCTCCTGCCGTCTGTGCTTCTTCTGTTTGCTTTCAAGGGTACAGTTTCAACTTGGTTGAATACCATCCATTTGTGACTATACCACTCGATCTGCGCATTGGCAAGTATTAAATCAAGTACATGAAGTTGTTATTTTTATCCCGCCACAAAAAGATTGGCCAACACAACCGATGCCGCCATTCCGGCAAACGTGGCAAGCAATGCTCCCGGCAGCGTCCAGCGCACTTTCGTGATACCAATGGATGCAAAATAAATACTCAGGCAGTAAAGGATCGCTTCGGTGCTGCTTAAACTAATGGCTGCCATCACTGATGGAAGCGAATCCACTCCGCAGCTTTTAAACAGATCCAGCAGCAACCCATAGGCAGCAGAGGTAGAAAACAGACGGATCACAAAGACCGGAAGCACTGATAACGGAAAAAACAGCGAGCCAACGCTAAGCGTATCACTCTCCTGTTTTAGTACATGCATCAACAGGGAAAAACACCACTCAAAAATGCCGCTTGCCCGCAGCACTCCGACACTGACCATCAAGGCAACCAGAGTTGGAGCGATCGATACCACAATGCCAAAGCCCTCCTTCGTCCCTTCTAAAAAAGAATGGTATACATCCATTTTTTGAAACGCAGCATAACCAATGACAAAAAATAAAATAGCAGGGAGCAAAAAATCAGATAACGTATGAAAAATCTGCATCCCCTCACCCCCTCATCTTCCATTTTCCATAGCATACGGCAACTGCCGTTGATACCGTGGTAGCAAGGATGGCAGGAAGTATGATCGCAGAAGGATCCACCGCCCCATACTGGCTGCGAAAGGCAATGATCTTAACCGGGATCAATTGCAGAGAGGAAACATTGACCAGCAAAAACATACACATTTCATCACTGGGACTGTGATGCTCCATCTGCTGCCGCATTCTTAGCTGATTTAATTCCTGCATGGCTTTTAGCCCGGTCGGAGTGGCTGCCCAGCCAAGACCCAACAGATTCGCCGCCAGATTTTCCGATAAATAGGCACGCGCTGCCGCACTTTCTTTCCCCTTTAAACGCGGAAATAAAAA
The DNA here is from genome assembly GCA_934317845.1 of uncultured Lachnospiraceae bacterium. Taxonomy (GTDB): domain Bacteria; phylum Bacillota; class Clostridia; order Lachnospirales; family Lachnospiraceae; genus NC2004. The sequence continues at coordinate 35,889 of CAKRES010000016.1, read as the reverse complement.
GGAGACGACCGGACGCATCAGATGTGCCAGCTTTTCCGACAATCCGGCATCCTCTGCCACCTTCATGATCCCTGTCCAAAGTCCCACCACTCCAAGCATCGTGATGCAAAGCGTGATCGCTTCCTTTGCACTGTCCAGAAAAGCGAGTGATACCTCCCCGATATGTCCGGTGCACGCACCCACGATAATTCCAAGCAGCAGCATACCGCTAAACAGCCGATTGAGCATAAAAAAACCACACAGCCTTTTTTATAAGGCTATGCGGTTCATTTACGCTTCATGTATTACTTCTCCGGTTCTTTGGCGTAGCTTTTAAAGAATTTGGTAAGAGAGCTTAAGCTGCGCACCAGCACTCTGATCTCTTCTTCACTTAAAGAAGCCAGGGCAGCACGTGTCATCTGCTCATGAAATTCCTTGTGGTGGTAATAAGCAGATTCCCCTTTTTCCGTCAGGGAAATGTTCACTACTCGCCGATCCTTGTGGCTTCTGGTACGGATCACATAATTTTTCTGCACCAACTGATTCATGGAGGTCGTAAGCGATCCCGGAGTCACCTTTAATTTCTGTGCGATCGTTGACATGTTATTGCCGTCTCCTAATCCCACCGCCTCGATAATATGCATATCGTTGTTCGTAATATCTTTAAATTCGTCTGTGATGATCGCCTTTTCTTCCAACTCCATCACTTCATTAAACAGATCGACCCAAATGTTGTTAATTTCTTCAAATGCAGACATGCTATCTCTCCTTCGTCCCAAAAACCGTTTTTCTATGCTAAATGTAATGTAAAAAACCCCTGTTTGTCAAGCATTCTGCACGTTTTATTGTTCCAACAGGCTCTTTATCACTTCTTTTACCGATGTGATCTCTGTCTCCTTATACGCTCCGGCCCCACAAAAAAGCAGTCCCTGTTCGACCTGACCGAGTGCCGAAAGGATCAGCCGCTCCGAAATACAATATGGAATTTCTGCGGGATTGCACTTCTTCAAACAATGCAGGCAACGTTTTGGCGGGAATTTTTTCCCTTTCTGCACTTCTGCCATAAACGGATTAACAATTGCCCGCCCCGGCATTCCAACCGGACTTTTTACAATTGCAATATCTTCTCTCTGACTCCCTATATATGCCTGCTTAAATGCCATATGCGCATCACATTCTTTTGTGGTCACAAACCGGGTAGCTACCTGTATTCCGTCTGCACCAAGAGCCTTTGCATGCAAAAGATCCTGATGATGCTCCATGCCACCGGCTAAAAAGACCGGAATATGTTGTCCATAAAGCTCACTATAGCCCCGCACAACGGAAATGATCTCTTTTACCTCTTCTTCATAAAAGGATTCGTAAAGACCTTTTTCATAAGCTTTCATATCCTCCAGGGAAAAGCCCAGATGACCGCCTGCCTTCGGTCCTTCGATCACCACGAAGTCTGCCGTGCGTTTGAACTTCCGATGCCAGAGCTTCAATAACACCGCAGCACTTTTTTTGCTGCTTACGATCGGCGCGATCAACACGTCACTGCCTGCCACATAACCCGGCAGCTCTGCCGGAAGCCCGGCTCCGGAAATGATCGCATCCACGCCACCTGTTACCGCAGCTCTCACCGACTGCTCATAGCCATTTAATGCCACCATGATATTACAGGCGATCAAACCTTTGCCGTTGGCAATCTCTTTTGCACGGGAAATTTCCTTTGGGATTGCCGAAAGATTGGCTGTCATCGGATCATCATAGAAATCAGGTTCCTGAAATCCGATCTGTGCCGTCGATATTACACCCATTCCGCCTTCTTTTGCTACAGCACCGGCAAGGCCGCCAAGGCTGATTCCGACACCCATACCACCCTGGATCACCGGTATTGCAAGTTGCTTTTTCTTCCATTTTATTTCTTTCATTTTACATCCTCCGGAAACGCTCATAACGTTCTCTGGCTATTTCATCTTTTGATTTGCCCTGCATAGACAACAAAAATTTCTGCATCTGATAGGCAATGCGCATTACTACCGGACCATAGCTCGCCACCGTAAGCTCTTTCGGCTCAGGAAAGATACGCTCGATCATTCCCATTTCCTTTAAATCAGAAGCTGTCATCCGCATTACTCCGGCAGCCTCTTTCGCCCGTTTGCTGTCCTTCCATAAAATACTGGCGTATCCTTCCGGGGAAAGAATAGAATAGACAGAATTTTCTAACATCCAGACTTCATTTGCCACGGCCATCGCAAGGGCTCCGCCACTGCCACCTTCTCCGATCAATATGGAAAGCACCGGGACAGTAAGCGCCGACATCTCAAACAGGTTTCTGGCAATTGCCTCTCCCTGTCCACGCTCCTCTGCTTCTAATCCACAAAATGCCCCCGGAGTATCAACAAACAATATGACCGGACGTTCAAAACGCTCTGCTTCCTTCATCAATCGGAGTGCTTTTCGATATCCCTCCGGATTAGGCATACCAAAATTGCGCTGCATATTTTCTTTCGTATTATGTCCCTTGACCTGTGCGATCACTGTCACGGGCAGTCCCTGAAATGTCGCAATCCCGCCAACTACAGCCGGGTCATCCTTGGCATACCGGTCTCCATGGAATTCTATAAAATCTTCAAATAAGGCATGAATATAATCATCCCCCACCGGACGTTCCATTTTCCGGGATACCAATACCCGATCCCATGCCCCTAACGGTTCCTGGGAAGCCAGTTTTTGTTCCTTGCGATACGCTTCCTTTTCTTTCTTTATAAGCGTTCCCGGCTGATGCAGGCGAATGATCTTTGCCAGCGTTTCTTTCATCTGTTCACGTGAAACGATCGCATCCACAAAACCATGCTCCAGTAAAAATTCGGAGCGTTGAAATCCCTTCGGCAGCTTCTGCCCGATCGTCTGCTCGATCACACGAGGTCCGGCAAACCCGATCAGGGCATTTGGCTCTGCTAAAATAATGTCGCCGAGCATCGCAAAGCTGGCTGTGACACCACCGGTTGTCGGGTCGGTAAGTACTGTGATATAGAGTCCTCCTGCATCATGAAACCGTTTCAGTGCAGCACTTGTTTTTGCCATCTGCATGAGTGATACCATTCCCTCCTGCATCCGGGCTCCACCGGAGCAGGTAAAAAGGATCAATGGAAGCCCTTCTTTTCCGGCATACTCCACCAGACGTGTTATTTTTTCGCCAACAATTTCGCCCATACTCGCCATCAAAAACCGGGTATCCATGATACCAAGTGCCACTCTTTGCCCATTGATCTTTGCTTCCCCGGTTACCACTGCTTCCTCCAAATGCGTCTTTTCCTGACAGGCAGCAACCTGAGCCGGATATTCGGAAAGCCCCAGTGGATTTTGCAACGAAAGCCCGGTAAATAACGGAATAAAGCTCTTCTCATCTGTGATCATATTGATGCGTCTTAATGCATGCATCCGGAAGTAACCACCACATTTCGGACAAGTATAATGTAAGGCTCTGACTTCTGATGCGAGGATCGGCTCCTTACAAAAACGGCATTTCTTAAGCAGCCCCTCCGGCACCTGTGGCGTTTGTCCCTCTTCTTTCTTTGGATTTTCATCTTTCATTTTTAAAATTCGTTTAAAATTCAAGGCTTATTATCTCCTCTTCTGAAACTCATCTATAAAATCAATATTATATTGTCCGGAGCAATAAACAGCATCATTTAAAATTTCATACTGGTAATCAATATTTGTTTCGATCCCTTCAATGATCACTTCTCCCAGTGCGCTACGCATTTTCCTGATCGCTGCTTCTCTTGTATCCGCTTTTACGATCACCTTTGCCAGCATGGAATCATAGTATGGAGTTACCTCATAACCACTATAGATCGCAGAATCGATCCGCACTCCATTTCCTCCCGGCAGGTACAGTTCTTTGATCACTCCGGGACTCGGACGAAAATGCTTTTCCGGATCTTCAGCATTGATCCGGCATTCAATCGCATGTCCACTTAAATGAATATCCTTTTGCTGCATAGAAAGCGGTTTCCCTTCCGCTATGTTGATCTGTTCTTTTATGAGATCCAGGCCTGTAACAGCTTCTGTTACCGGATGTTCCACCTGAATTCTTGTATTCATTTCCATAAAATAAAAACTGCCATCCGCCTCCAGCAAAAATTCGATCGTTCCGGCATTTTCATAATGTGCCGCCTTGGCGGCCTTTACTGCCTCCCGTCCCATTTTTTCCCGAAGCTCTTCACTTAATGCGATCGAAGGACTTTCTTCGATCATTTTCTGGTGATTGCGCTGCACGGAACAGTCTCGCTCTCCCAAATGTACGACATTGCCGTAATGGTCTGCCAGGATCTGAAATTCAATATGACGCGGATGTTCTACATAATGCTCCAGATACATCCGACCATCATTAAATGCCAGCTCACTTTCCTTTTGCGCTGTCAAAAATGCAGAGACAAGCTCATCCTTGTGAGCCGCTACCCGCATGCCTTTTCCGCCACCGCCAAGTGCCGCCTTGATCATGATCGGATAACCGATCTCTTCCGCAACTTCCTCGGCACGTGCTGCATCCGTGATCATTTCCTGACTTCCGGGAATGACAGGAACACCTGCATCCACCATTGTTTTTCTGGCAACCGCTTTATTGCCCAGTGCTTCGATCACTTTGGCATCAGGACCGATAAAGGTAATGTGACACTGCTCACAAAGTGCAGCAAATTTGGCATTTTCTGATAAAAATCCAAAGCCAGGATGAATCGCATCTGCCCCGGTTGCGATCGTGGCACTGATGATGCGTTCCATATTTAAGTAGCTGTCCTGCGCCTTGGTGTCTCCAATGCAGATCGCCTCATCGGCTAACTGCACATGCAGGGCTTCTTTATCTGCTTTGGAATAAACTGCAACCGATGCGATCCCCATCTCCCGAAGGGCTCTTATGATCCGCACGGCAATTTCTCCGCGGTTTGCGATCAAGACTTTTTCTATCATGTTTTTTTCCTCGTTTCTGTTATCCGATCATAAAGGTAAGTTCCGCTGATGCAACGACCTTATCGCCTACCTTTGCCACCGCTTCTCCCACACCGACCGGTCCTTTCTGACGGATGATCTTTGTGGAAAGTGTTAACGTATCTCCCGGAACAACCTTCCCCCGGAACTTGCATTTATTAATGCCACCAAAATAAGCGATCTTACCTTTGTATTCTTCTTTGCTTAAGATTGCTACTGCACCGACCTGCGCCAACGCTTCAATGATCAGCACACCCGGCATCACCGGCTCTGTCGGAAAATGCCCCGCAAAGAAATCCTCCCGGTATGTCACACATTTTCTTCCGATCGCAAACTGCCCCGGCTCATACTCGTCAATACGATCCACCAACAAAAACGGGTGGCGGTGCGGAATGATCTTTTTTATCTCCTCTATTGTAAGCATATGCATTCTCTCCTTTTAACGGATGACGAAAAGAGGCTGACCATATTCGACCGTTTCTTCATTTTCCACAAGGATCTGAACAACCTCTCCGTCATATTCACTTTCAATCTCATTCATCAACTTCATTGCTTCGATAATGGCAAGCGTCTGCCCTTTCTTTACTATATCTCCTACCTTTACAAATACCTCGGCATCCTCCGCCGGAGCCAGATATGCTGTACCGACTAACGGAGAAGCTACAACGTGGCCTTCCTCTGTTGCTGCTGCCGGCACATTGTTCTCCTTTGGACTCGCAGCAGGAGCTGCAGGAACTGCAGCCGCTTCCGAAACAATAACATTTCCCTTTGCAAGCACAAGCTTGACATCATTTTCTTTATATTCCAGGCTGGTCACTCCGGACGCATCCAATGCGCCGATCAGCTCTTTGATCTCTGAAACTGTCATGGATATCTCCTTTTTTGTATGATCTATACTTCTTCATATCTGCGGACTGCAAGTGTTGCATTGTGTCCGCCAAATCCTAAGGAATTGCTTAAGGCTACCGTTACCTTGCGATGTACGCCCTCGCCAAACGTATAGTCAAGATCGCATTCTTCGTCTGCTTCCTTTGAACCTAAGGTCACATGCACATAGTCTTCTTCTATGGATTTGACACAGGCGATCAGTTCGACCGCGCCTGCTGCACCAAGCAAATGACCCACCATCGATTTCGTGGAGTTGATCGCAACATGATGCGCGGCTTCTTCACCAAATGCCAGTTTGATCGCTCTTGTCTCAAACAGGTCGTTATGATGTGTACTTGTTCCGTGTGCATTGATGTAATCGACTTCCATTGGTGACACGCCGGCCTCTTTCATGGCAAGCTCCATTGCTTTTGCAGCTCCGCTTCCATCCTCCGCAGGCGAAGTAATATGAAATGCATCACAGCTTGTTCCATAGCCGACAACCTCCGCTAAGATCCTGGCACCTCTTTTCTTTGCATGGGAAAGCTCTTCCAATACAACAATGCCCGCTCCCTCTCCCATGACAAATCCACTACGATCTTTGTCAAATGGAATCGATGCACGCACCGGATCTTCCTCTTTGGTCAATGCCGTAAGCGCCTGAAATCCCGCAACTCCAACCGGCGTGATCGAGCTTTCCGTACCACCGGCAACCATCACATCGGCTTCTCCACACTGAATACTCCGATATGCTTCTCCGATCGAATTTGTTCCTGTTGCGCAAGCCGTTACCACATTGATGCATTTTCCTTTTAAACCAAAAGCGATCGCCACATTTCCTGCCGCCATATTGGTGATCATCATCGGAACCAGCAACGGTTTCACCCGGCCCGGTCCTTTCTCTGTCAAACGCTGGTGGGCTTCCTCCATATCCGAAAGCCCTCCGATTCCGGATCCAACACTCACTCCAACCCGGTAAGGATCTTCCTTCTCTATCTCAACACCTGACTCATCAATAGCCTGCTTTGCTGCTGCTACCGCATACTGGGAAAATAACGCCATGCGTTTTGCTGCTTTCGGATCCATATATTCCTTCGCATCAAAGTCCTTTACCTCTGCTGCAAGCTTTGCTTTATATTCTGTTGTATCAAAGCGGGTGATCGGTGCAATTCCAAGCTTCCCTTCTTTTAACCCGTTCCAATATTCTTCTACATTGTTTCCAATAGGGGTAATGGCCCCCATACCTGTAATCACCACTCGTCTCATAGCACAGTTCTCCTTTATTCCATCATTTTACATACACATTCCGCCATCAACCAAAAGCACCTGCCCGGTCACATATGAGCTGTCCTCGGAAGCAAAAAAAGCAACTGCTTTTGCTACTTCTTCCGGCTTTCCAAACCGTGCAAGCGGGATCTGCTTTTTCGCTGTTTCTTTTACATCCCCATTGAGCACTTCTGTCATTTGCGTTTCAATAAATCCCGGAGCGACCGCATTGACTGTGATTCCTCTTGATGCAAGCTCTTTCGCCACTGATTTTGTAAGTCCGATCACACCTGCTTTCGATGCTGCATAATTGGCCTGTCCTGCATTTCCGGCAATTCCCGATACAGAAGAAACATTGATGATCCTTCCATACCGCTGTTTCATCATGATGCGGCTGACCGCTTTGATCGTATGAAAACATCCTTTCAGGTTTGTTGCGATCACCTGATCAAAGTCTTCTTCTTTCATCATCATCACGAGTCCGTCTCTTGTGATACCGGCATTGTTGACCAAGATGTCAATGCGTCCATAGGTATCTTTCACATCTTTTATCATGGCAGCCACACTGTCCTCCCGGGACACATCACATCTGACTGCCTTTGCTTCACCACCTGCAGCCTGTATTTCTCCAACCACCGCTTCGGCACTCTCTTTTGATCCCTGATAATTCACGATCACGATCTGCCCTCTATTCGCAAGCTCTTTGGCAATTGCCGCTCCAATTCCCCTTCCTGCTCCAGTTACAATAGCAACACCTTTTTGCATATTCTTTCCTTCTTTCTACTCTGCTTCTTTTAGCGCTGCAGCCACCTGCGCTACATCCTCATATTGTGAAACATGGTACATCGTCACTGTTTTGTCGATCTTCTTCATAAAACCACTGAGCGTCTTTCCGGGTCCGATCTCCACAAACGTAGTAAAACCATCTGCGATCATGCGGCGCATACTCTGCTCCCAGCGCACCGAAGAACAGATCTGTTCTGTTAACAGCTCCTTGGTATCAGCAATGTCAGTCACATATTCTGCAGTCACATTCGTCACATATGGAAAACGAAGCGGCTTTAACTCTACCTGATCCAGTTCCTTAGAAAGCTTTTTTGCTGCTTCCTTTAAATATGGAGAATGGAACGGTCCACTCACCTTCAATTGCATGACACGCTTTGCTCCCTGTGCCTTTAACGGTTCCTCTGCTAATAGCACAGCCTCTTTACTTCCTGTGATCACAATCTGTCCCGGGCAATTATAATTGGCAATACTAACACCATCTATTCCGGCTATTCCGGCTTCCACCTGTTCCTTTTCAAGACCCAGAACCGCTGCCATAGCACCTTCGCCCTCAGGTACAGCCTCATTCATCAAAATACCGCGCTTTCTGACCAAAAGGATCGCATCCTTTACGCTCATCCCTTCTGCCGCACAGATCGCTGCATACTCGCCTAAACTCAAACCCGCAGACCCCTGCGGTACAATACCATAGGTTAACAACTCTGCCGTCATTGCAAGGCAGGTCGTCACAAGTGCTGCCTGTGTATAAGCAGTATTGTTGATCTTTTCATTTTCTTCAAAACATATCTGTTTGACAGAAAAATCCAGCACTTCCTCTGCCAGATCATAAATCTGTCTTGCGCTCTCGCTTTTTTCATAAAAATCTTTACCCATTCCAACCTTCTGGGCTCCCTGTCCCGGATAGATAAATGCAAGTTTTCCCATTCTTTCTCCTCCTACCATTCTTTATGCAAAAGCATTCCTGTCTCTTTCATCAATTTGTTGATCAATTCTTTACAGGTAAGCTCTTCCTTCACCAAACCGGCACTTTGTCCTGCCATAACGCTTCCGTTTTTTACATCACCGTCAACAACTGCTTTTTTCAGGCCGCCTAACGTAAAACGCTCTAATTCTTCCAAGCCTGCTCCTGCTTCCTCCAGCTTCAAATATTCCTTCGTCATGTTATTACGAAGAACTCGAACCGGGTGTCCGGTGGATCTTCCTGTCACTTTGGAGTCAATGTCCTTTGCTTTTAAAATGCGGTCTTTATAATTCTGATGTACAATGGATTCTTTGGTTGCCACAAAATGAGTACCCATCTGTACAGCCTCAGCTCCAAGCATAAATGCTGCCGCAATACCACGTCCATCTGCAATACCCCCGGCTGCTATGACCGGAATAGATACAGCATCTACCACTTGTGGAACCAGCGTCATCGTTGTACTCTCTCCAATGTGTCCTCCGGATTCCATACCTTCTGCAACGACAGCATCCGCCCCAAGACGCTCCAGGCGTTTTGCAAATGCAACACTTGCTACAACAGGAACAACCTTTGCCCCCGCCTCTTTCCACATTTCCATATATGGCTCCGGGTTACCGGCACCAGTCGTTACCACTGCCACATGCTCTTTTGCGATCACTTTTGCAATCTCTTCCGCTTCCGGATTCATCAACATCACATTGACACCAAAAGGGCGGTCAGTGTGTTTTTTCATCTGCCGGATCTGTTCCTCTACCCAGGATGCCGGTGCCCCACCGGCACCAATGATGCCAAGTCCTCCCGCATTGGATACTGCAGAAGCAAGCGGGTACTGTGCCACCCATGCCATGCCGCCCTGAATGATCGGCTCCTCTATTCCAAATAATGAAGTAATTCTTGTATTCATAAACTTCTCCCATTCTTTTGTTTTTTATATAGACACATTTTCTACTACAAATTGCAACACTGCAGTTATTATACCGCCTCCTGTACGTTATACGAAGGAGGCGGACATTTCTTACTGGTGTGCGGCAATATAATCCATCACATCCTGCACCGTTTCAATCTTTTCCAGATCCTCCGTCGGAATGCTGACACCGAACTCGTCCTCTAATGACATCACCAGCTCAAACAGATCTAAAGAATCTGCTCCCAGGTCCTCTTTAAAGGATGCCTCCGGCACTACCTTTTCTTCCTCTACACCTAATCCATCTGCAACTAACTCCTGAATTTTTTCTAACATGTTCTTTTTCCTTTCTTTGTTGAAAATGTAATCTATGTAATCCGCAAAAACGGAAATTACCTAAAACGTAAGATACGTTGCTCCCCAGGTAAGCCCGGCTCCAAAACCTGCCATGATGACCTTGTCTCCTGGTTTGATCTTTTTCTGCCGCACCACCTCATCTAACAAGATCGGAATACTTGCTGAAGAAGTATTGCCATATTCTGATACATTCATTGGAATCTTGTCCATTGTCGTGTGCAGGCGTTTGGCAATAGAGTGTAACATTCTGGCATTTGCCTGATGTAACAGATAAAGATCTATGTCCTCTTCGCGAAGCGCACATTGCTGCATCAGCTCATTGATACATTCCGGCACCTTTTTTACCGCAAATTTAAATACTGCCTGTCCATCCATTCCGATATAGGTTTCCTTTTGGGAAAGAGGATCACTTGCTTTTAGATCCTTTGTAGCATCGATCGCACGCTGACGCAATGCCCACCCGGTCTGCATGGTAAGCGCAGTTCCACCTGCACCATCCGCATGCATCACTGTCTGAAAGACAGCGGCAGGATCTTCCTTTAAAACAGCGGCCCCGGCTCCATCTCCAAATAAAATGCAGGTACCGCGATCCGTCCAGTCCACCAGACGGGAGAGCCCCTCTGCCCCAATGATAAGTGCCGTCCTGATCACTCCGGCGGCAAAATAGGTCTGCACAGTATTATAGGCAAGTAAAAAACCGGTACAGGCAGCATTCAGATCGAAGCAGCAGGCATTTACTGCTCCTAATTGTTCCTGCACATAACATGCCGTACTCGGAAGTGCAATATCCGATGATAATGTCGAAACAATGATCATATCAAGCTCTTGTGGCTCTAATCCCGATGCTTTCAGTGCGCGCTTTGCTGCACACGCTGCCATCTCTTTCGTTGTTTCCTCATTCATGACATGACGCCTTACAATACCTGTACGCTCTCTCACCCATTCATCTGAGGTATCTACATACTTCCCCAGCTCAACATTATCTACTGCACGCTCCGGTATATACGAACCGGTTCCGATGATCTTTCCAAACATATCTGCTCTCCATGTGTTTATTTACATTTGTTTTCAAATAGTTACTTTTTAAAATTGTTTTGTTTTTTAATTGTTTGATAGTCAAAGTATATCACAAAAATTACATTTGTCAATCGAAACATTAATTTTTTCTATAAATCCCCTCCGGCGTATGCTATACTATAGATAATTGTATACACTGTACACACCGTGCATTTTGCATACACAGGAGGATGCTTACATGAATGAATTAAACTTACGAGCTTATGCCAAAGTCAATCTGGGACTGGATGTGGTCCGTAAAAGAGAGGACGGATATCATGAAGTCAGCATGATCATGCAGACTGTTTCTCTTTACGACCGGCTGCATTTTGAAAAACGAGAGGAACCCGGTGTCACATTAACCACCAATCTTCATTTTCTTCCGGTCGATGACAACAATCTTGTGGTAAAAGCTGCCCGGTTGCTGCTGGAAGAATTTCATATTTCCTCAGGCGTTACCATCCATTTAGACAAGCACATCCCGGTTGCTGCCGGAATGGCAGGAGGAAGCTCTGACTGCGCTGCCGCCTTATTTGGAATAAACCGTTTGTTTGACCTGGGGCTTCATCTGGAGCAATTAAAAGAACGCGGCGTTACACTCGGCGCCGATGTTCCTTACTGCCTGATGCGTGGGACCGCACTGTCCGAGGGCATCGGCGAGATCTTAACACCACTTGCTCCGATGCCGGACTGCTCTATCGTAGTAGCCAAACCACCGATCAGCGTTTCCACCAAATATGTGTATGAGCATCTGGATCTTGCCCACTTAAGCCATCATCCGGACGTCAGTGGTATGGTAAATGCCCTTTCAGATCACGATTTAAAGGGAATTACGGACCGGATGGAAAATGTGTTAGAGTCTGTAACCGAAACCCAGTATCCGGAGATCCGGCAGATCAAACAGATCCTGCTGGAGCAGGGCGCAATGAACGCATTAATGAGCGGAAGCGGTCCAACCGTTTTTGGTATATTTGCGTCTGAAGATATGGCAAAAGCTGCTGCAGAAAAAGTAAATGAAAGCAAATTGGCAAAACAGATCTATACGGTGGCTCCCTATAATGTGATCCGCCATAAAAAGGGAGGAAAGCTATGCTAGAAGAGAGTATGAAAATGAATGTTGATGAATATCTTCCTTTGCGGGATGTTGTTTTTAACACACTGCGGCAAGCAATCTTAACGGGCGATTTTCTTCCCGGAGAGCGTCTGATGGAGATCACACTGGCAAAGCGTCTTGGCGTGAGCCGCACACCGGTCAGAGAAGCGATACGAAAGCTGGAACTGGAGGGACTGGTAGATATGATCCCCCGAAAGGGAGCTGCTGTTGCCCGTATTACGGTAAGTGACTTAAAGGACGTCTTAGAAGTGCGCTGTCACTTAGAGGAATTTGCGGCCAGCATTGCCTGTGACCGCATCACAGAGGAGGAAAAGGCACAGCTTACAGTTGCACTCAAAGCATTTGAACAGGCAATTGAAGACAAAGACCTGCGCCTGATCGCCCAAAGAGATGTCGAATTTCATGATGTGATCTTCCGGGCAACCAAAAACAAGCGACTTTTACAGATCATCAACAACCTGCGGGAACAGATCTACCGCTACCGGATCGAATACATCAAAGACTTCGGATACCACGAAACTCTGGTGAAAGAACACAAAGAAATTCTCGATGCGATTTTCTCCGGCAATAAGGAAGCGGCAGAAAAGATCATGCGTACCCATATTTATAACCAGGAGATCATTGTCATTAAAAATTTGAAAAAACAGGAAGAGGAAGCAGAAGCCGCTGCCAAAAATGAATAAAAGCAAAAAAGCAGAACAACCATCCGCCGGGATGACCGTTCTGCTTTTTATATTTTACTGTTTTACATCATTAGTTCCAATGATGATCTGTGCATCGGCACCATCCGGTACCGTTCCGACTTCAATCTCTGCATTGTCAAAGTACTTCATAAATTCACTACCCTGACCATCCTCTTTGACAACAATCTTTGTTTTTTCTAACTTCTGTGTATAGTTGCCGACCTCTTTGACATTATAGCCGTCAAGATTCAGCGTATCTGACCACTTGGCTGCAACGCCCTGCACTCCGGTCGAATTTAAGATCACGATGTTAAAGAGCTGGGAATCTACACCGTTTGCATCATCGGAATCGTCTGAATCATCCGAAGAAGAATCGTCTGCAACGGCATCTACCCGGCAGTTACGGAACATCTTTGTTGCCTGTGCAAGATCTACTTCATACGTCTTACCGGAATAACTTCCCGGTACACAGCGGTAAGTAATGTCTTTGCTGCACTCTAAATACTTGTCCACATAAGACAGCTTGTCCTTCGTGTCTAAGTTTGATTTTACTTTTCCACACATTTCTTTGACATAATCTGTCATCTCGGATTTATCCGTGTAAGCAGATACTTTTTCCAGATAGCTTGCTTTTACCTGCTGAATCTTCACGGTAGTAACAACATCCTCCGGTGCCTCTGTTGTGGCTTCTGTCTCTGCCGTTGTTCCGTTTGCCGCTGTAGTGGCATCCGCATAATTGTCACTGGTTGCAAAACGGTCATCATGGGCATATGGATCTACCGAATCCGACTTGCCATTTTCACTACTCTCATCCGATGTCGAAACGGTATCTCCCTTGATCACACCCGTTCCATCAATCTCCACTTCTTTTGTCTCAAACATTTCCTCAAAGGTATCCTGATCGACTACCGTATAGTAAGAAATATCGATAGAGAAGGTATCCTCTAAGATCAGCACACCATAACCGTATGCCTTCGTATCCCCATCATCAAAATAACTGCACAGCTTGGATAATGTAAATACCTGTGGGATCTCCTTGTTGACCTGGGAGATCTTTTTATACATGGACGCATTCATCACGATTTGGGAGCTGACCGGGATCGTAATATATGTCATCGTATTCTTTTCTGTATCAAATACCTCTAACACACACGAAGTAATGCGGGATTTATCCTCATCCCACACATAGATCAGGTTTTTGGAAACCTCATCCATCTGTGCCTTTCCGATCAGGGATTCCGCTTCTTTTTTATTGGCACTGTTCTGCTTCTGCTTGTAATAAAAACGGGTTCCAAAAAATCCGATCATAGCACAAAGGATCATGGAAAGCAGTACAACGACCGCCTTGACAAAGCCCATTATAAATATTCGAAATACTTTCTTTCCCATCTTTTATTCACCTGCACTCTCTGTCGTTGCTTCTTCTTTTCCGTCAAAATCAAATAAAAATGTCTGTAACAGATCTTTATTTTCCGGATTCAGTTCCAGCACATCTCCATCCGTTGCAGATTGTGCACCATGATAATGTCCTTCAACCGGGATCCGGTACTGATTGATCTTGGTCGTCCCCATTGTTACCACAGTGGTTGCATAGGAAATGATCTCAGAATTGCTGATGTCTGTCGTGATATTCGGAAGTACCACATCAATGATCTTCATCCATTTTGACATCGGCATTTTCTTTACTTTATCGAAGATACCACTCATTACGATACGCTGACGCTCCGTACGCCCCTGATCGTTGTTGGTTCCGTTGATATTCGCAATCTTACGGACACGGCAGTAACCAAGTGCCTGTGCTCCGTTCATGGTATTCCATCCGGCTACTACATTACGGTTCGACTTACCGTGAATATAATTGGTGGTGTTCAAATACTGTGCTTCCTGTTCGGTAAGCTCAACCTCTACGCCGCCAACCTCATCGACGATGTCCTTAAACGCTTCAAAGTCAACCTCTGCATATCCATCTAAGGAAATTCCAAAATTGGTCGCGATCGTCTTATAAAGCAGCTCTGGTCCACCATAAGAATATGCGGCATTGAATTTATGTTTGCCATATCCTGGTATCTCTACGTTCATATCACGCATCAGAGAAGTCAGCTTAAGGCAATTGTGCTTGTTATCGATCGTGGCGATCATCACGGTATCGCTTCGTCCATATTTCTCCTTACCCAGCTCGGAACGGGTATCTGAACCGACAAGCAAAATATTGGCAATGTCATTATCCGTAGTCACCTGAATGTCTCCCAAATCTACATCTGATAACTTGTTTCCCGTGTCACGGTTCATCAAGTCTAATGTGGAGGTCATCTTACCTGCATAGCAGCCACCGATCAGGCTCAGTAGCAGCACGATCCCAAACAATATTTTCTTCACCATTTTCATAGATCCTTTCTCAAAGTACATAACACCTTTCACGTTTCGTCAAAATCCGACAGTTCGATATACATTTTACCAAATATTGGAGATAATGCAAGTTTTTTCCTTTGGATACGCTTTCCTTCACCGCTTCGCTTTTTTCGGAGACATCAGATCCGTAATTCCTTCCTTCAATCCTTTCACGGAAAGCTGATACATCGGAAACTCTTTGGAAAGTGTCTCCTCCGTCTGCATCCAGTCCAGATAAGAAAGCCGCTCATGCCGCTTCGGATTTAACCAGATGATCTTGTTATACTTTGTCTTAAAATACTGACACCATTGCAGCCCGGAACGCCCTTTGTTCGGTCCACGGTAATTGCCGTTGACATCCAAAAGTTCCTCCGGAGCCATCGCAGCATCACCCACAATGATCACTTTATAGTCTTTGTCAGTGTGCCGGAATAAATACTCTAAATCCACCCAGTCACCATACTCACATTCGGCAGTACGGTATACATGCGAGTAGATACAGTTATGAAAATAGTATGTCTTTACATCTTTAAAATGATTCGCCTTATGCACTGCCTGAAACAGGCTGTTGCAAAGCGAGCTGAACGGATACATTGAACCGCCGCAGTCAAATAACAGCAGCAGCTTTACGGTATTTTTTCTCGGCTTCTCAAATTCTAACTGCAAATAGCCGCCATTGTTACAGGTGGCATCGATCGTACCATCCAGATCAAGCTCCGTCTTTGGCACATCGAGCTTTGTAGAAAACTGACGCAGGCGACGGAACGCAACCTGAAACTGGCGCATACTTAAGACCCTGTCTTCCCTGAAATCACGATAACGCCGCTCACCTGCCACGGAAAAGGCAGTCTTTAATCCGCCCTGCCCGCCGACACGGATACCACCGGAATTGACACCGGAATGTCCGTAAGAAGACCCGCCGCTCGTACCGATCCAGTAGTTACCACCGTTGTGCTCACTGTCCTGCTCGTTGACACGTTCTTTAAACAAACGTTTGACTTCATTGGCATCCTTATGCTTTTTATATTCATATAATTCCCGCTGCAGCTGATCGGTCGTTTTGTCTCCCTTATCGAGCCACTTTAAGATCTCCGGCGGAATTTCGTCCTCTGTTTTGATATTGTAAAAATACTCTTTGAAAGCAATATCATACTTATCAAAGTCCGCTTCCGTCTTTACTAAGATCATACGCCCCAGATAGTAAAGCTCCGTAAAGCTCGCATGACAAAGTCCCTGATCCAGTGCCTCAATAAATGTGAGCCACTCTGTAGTGGACACGTCAAGACCGCGTTCTTTCAGCAGGTAAAAAAATGTCGTAAACATGAATCACCTCATCCTTAATCCAACTGACGCTCTTTGATCAGAGCCAGATCCTCATCCTTCTTTACCAGCACCCCAAGAAATGGCAGCTCTTTGCGGATCTTCTCCGGATCGATCCCACCGATCAGCAGTGCCTGGATCCAGTCCACGAGTTCGGACGTGCTCGGCTTCTTACGCATGTCACGCAGGCTTCTGATCCAGTAAAATGCATCCATTGCCTCTTTTAGCAGATGGTCTTCCAGATTTTCAAAATGGGCATGAACAATATCTGTCATCTGTTCCCGCTCCGGAAACTCAATATAGTGGAAAATACAACGACGCAAAAATGCATCCGGCAGCTCCTTTTCTGCATTTGACGTGATGATCACGATCGGACGGGTCGTCGCTTTGATCGTTTCCTTTGTTTCATGGATATAAAACTCCATCTTATCAAGCTCCCAAAGCAGATCGTTCGGAAACTCCAGATCCGCTTTGTCGATCTCATCGATCAACAGTACCACCTGCTTGTCCTGTTTAAATGCCTCACCCAGTTTACCAAGCTTGATATAGTGGGAAATGTCATCGACACCTTCCTCTCCAAACTGACTGTCATAAAGACGCTGGATCGTATCATACGTATAAAGACCGTCCTGTGCCTTCGTTGTAGATTTGATATTCCAGATGTAAAGCGGCAGATCAAGTGCCTCAGCCACTGCCTCGGCAAGCATAGTCTTACCGGTTCCCGGCTCTCCCTTGATCAACAATGGTTTCTTCAGTGCCATGGCCACATCCACGGTTTTCATAAGCTCCGGCGATGCAATGTAGTTCCTGGTTCCTGTAAATGTTGTCTGACTCATAATTCCTCCTAGAAATATTTTATTGAAAGATTAACCTGCGTTATCTTGCTGCACTTGTTCCTTTTCGCTGTCCGGTACGATCTTGCCTTCTTTTACCAGCCGGATAAAGACATCAGCAAGCTCCGGATCAAACTGCGTTCCTTTGTTTTTTTCTATCTCGCTGACCGCATAATCACTGCTTAATGCCGGTTTATACGGCCGTATTGCCGTCATAGCATCAAAGCAGTCGGCCAACGTTAATATGCGTCCGAGATACGGGATGTCATCTCCCTTTAATCCTTCCGGATATCCCTTTCCGTCATAGCGTTCATGATGCGCCACAACCGCCGGGATCACATAATTCATATCCGGCAGATAATAGATCATTTTGATCGAGTTTTTCACATGCCCTTTCATGATCTCATATTCTTCGTCTGTTAAGCGTCCCTTTTTCTTTAGGATCGCCTCCGGCACACCGATCTTTCCAATATCATGCAGCATGCCTGCCTGTTTTAATGTATCTACCTCTTCCGGCGGAAGACCCAGTGCCTCTCCCATAATGGCAGCATATTCCGACACCTTCTGGGAATGCTGGAACGTATAATTGTCCTTCGCATTGATCGCCGCTGTAAGTGCGTAGATCGTCGGTATGATCTGCTCATAGGAATGGCTCGAAACACTATGTTTGGATAACTCTCTTGAGTATACTGTCACTTTATTCTTTCCATTTTTTTTGCTGTAAAAACCGCCTCGCTGCGCATAACCGATCAATTTTTCGAGCTTCTTTGCATGATGCGGATACTCTGCCACACCTGCAGAAATGGTAACCGCATGCATCTCTTCTTCTCCATCAAGACTCTGTTTTTCTACTGCGGCGCGAATTGCTTCTGCAATATCATATGCCGCTTCGTAGGTAGTATCCGGAAGATGAAGCAGAAATTCGTTGGCTCCATACCGGAACGCCTTTCCATTTCCAACCATACCCTTGATCAAATGTGCCATCCATAAAATAAGCCGGTCTCCTGCATCCGTTCCATAAAGTTCGTTGTAAAGACGCAGATCATCAATCTCTAAATAAATCACGCTCGCCTGCTTCTTCGGATCAAATTGTTCCACGATCACGCGGTTGGCATACATACGGTTATATAATCCCGTCATGGAATCTGTAATGGATTCCTCATACACTTTTTCGTAAAGCCCCGCATTTTTCAGGGCATTTCCCATTGTAAAACAAAGCTGCTTAAAGACATCCTGATCTTCTCTTTGGAATATGACACCTTTCTTCATACAAAGATCCATATAACCTGCCACTTCTTTGTCCCCCGGGATCTCCCCGATATGAACCATTGCTTCCGGATCCCATGTTTTACTGATCGCATCGTCATGGGACTTGCTGATCGGCTCAATCTTACTGAGCACCGTATCATAGTCTGTCATCTCTTCCTCTTCCTGTCTTCCCCTGGAAGAATCCCGCACCACTTGAAAACGATCCCTCTGCGGCTGACGCATGCGAATGCGGAGTGCGATCGCCGGGAACAGATCATACGCCGCCTGCATCGCATAATCATAGATCTCTTCTTTTTCCAGCGTAGCTGCCACATTTTCCTGAAACTGCTCTAACACCTGCTTCTTGCGATCCTGCCACAAATAGCGGAAATGACTGAGCGTGATATGGGCAAGCAGCAGCAAAAACAACGCCCACGTGATCGAAGCCGTGCAGACGATCATCATACAGATCTCTCGAGAAAAACCGGTACCTCGTTCCAGACGCAAATACAACCGCTCCATATTAATGAGTCCGGATATACCAAACAAAAGCACCAAACCATAAATCGTAATATACAGCGTCTGAAGGTTCACCACCACCAGATTATAGTGATATACTACATACATGATACAAAACATGAAGAAAATGCCGGCTACCGAAACAAATGGAAAATAATTAGATGTAAAGGTTGAGCATATAATTCCGATAAAGACCAGCACTGATCCGGAAAGGATCGGCCAGCACTGCTTTAAAATGCGTCCTGCCTGCTTATTGTTCTGAAAGAATGCTCTAAAAATAAAAATGGAAATTACACTCTGCAGGAATATATATACGAAAAATCCAGGCTGTATCTCCAGCTTCTGTCCCAACAGCTGCCCGTTCATTTCAGAAAAACCGATCATCCACGGATAGACTCCATTTACCAGAATTGCTGTAGCGGAAAAAATCCCCAGCACCCCTATATGGCGTCTGATATCTACATGCAACACATCTGAGAGAAAATAAAACAGTGCACAGGGAAGCAGCCCGGCAGCCAGCATGGCGCATTCAATCCAGAAGATATAACCCGGCTTCACGGAAAAGATAACCGCAAACTCACAGATCCCCCAGACAATAAAATCCAATAGCACAAACCGGATCGCTCCGGATTTCCGATTCCCTTTGGTCAGGGAAAAGACGACCAAAAGAAACAGATAACAGAGAAACATACCGTATCGAATACTCGCATAAGGAACCATAGCTGCACCTCCCTTCTTTGTCTGCATTTTCACTTTCGTGTGTCACAGCTATACTACACGACTTCTGTTTTCTCCATTTATAAATGCCTGAATTGATTGGCACACATCATCCACCAGACGTCTGCGTGCTTCTACACTGCCCCATGCCATATGCGGAGTTAAAAACAGGCGGTCACGGTCTCTGACATTTCTAAGCGGACTGTCGATCGCAAGCGGCTCCTTCTCAAATACATCAAGCCCTGCTGCCATGATCTCACAATCCTCCAACGCCCGGGCAAGATCCTTCTCTACCACGATCGGTCCCCGGCCCACATTCAATAAAACAGCCGTTTTTTTCATTTTTTCAAAAGCTTCCTTATTGATCAGCCCGTTTGTCTTTTCATTGAGCGGCGCATGGATACTGACCACATCTGAACGTGTCAGAAGCTCCTCAAAGGAGACTGCCTCATACGGCACGTCATACGTATTGCCACTGGCGGAATAATAAATAACCTGTGCGCCAAATGCGGTAGCGATCTCTGCTACCTTGCGTCCGATCGCCCCCAGTCCAATGATGCCATAACACATGCCGGAAAGCTCATGGAACGGTTTGGCAAGATGGGAAAAATTATTCTGTGAGGAGTAATCTCCGTCCTCCACATAGGTCGTATAATAATCCAAATGCTCCAACAACGATAACAGCATGGCAAATGTATGCTGCGCAACTACCTCTGTGGAATAACCCTTTACATTTGTTACCGCAATGCCGCGCTCCTTACAGTAAGCAATATCCACATTGTTATATCCGGTCGCGCACTCGCAGATCAGTTTTACGTTCTTTGCCTCACGTAACACCTCTTCATTCAAAAGGCACTTATTGCAAAGAACAATATCCGCCTCTTTGATACGATCCGCCACCAGTTCCTGCGGTGTCACATCATAACAGACTGTGTGACCAAACTGAGAAACACTTTCATAATCAATATCACGCCCGATGGACGCTGCCTCTAATACTACAATATTCATATGTCTTCTACTTCCATTTCTTTTCTTTCTGTCGGGCACTCCACTTTAAAAACGTCTTTTTGCAGGCACATTTTCAAAGTATTATCCGGCCGTTTTCGTTCCTACGACCGATCCTGAAACAGACTTTTTCACAGTACTTTATTTTACCATAATATAGGCGGTTTGACTATGTTTTTTCGTAAAGAAAAAGACATATCCACGCCAAAGTTTTCACTTTGTAACGCAGATATGTCTTTGCACATTCACACATTGATCAGCAGGTGGATCACTCTGCTAATCTTGCCTGTAATTTCTTGGTTTCTTCTTCGTATCCCGGACGTCCGAGCAATGCAAACATGTTGCGCTTGTAAGACTCTACACCCGGCTGGTTGAATGGATTTACACCTAAGGTATATCCTGATACACCACATGCAAACTCAAAGAAGTAGATCAGCTCGCCTAAGTAGAACTCATCGATCTTTGGTACAGTTACCATTAAGTTTGGTACTCCGCCATCTACGTGAGCTAATACTACACCGTTCATGGCACATTTGTTGATGAAATCTACGGTCTTACCGGATAAGTAATTCAGTCCGTCGGTATCAACTGCCTCTGTTCCCATAGTGATCTCGCACTTTGGTGCTTCTACATTGATCACGGTCTCGAAGTGGTTCTTAGAACCTTCCTGAATGAACTGTCCTAAAGAATGTAAGTCTGTGGTAAAGTCCGCGCTGGATGGATATAAGCCCTTGCCGTCTTTACCCTCTGACTCTCCGTATAACTGCTTCCACCACTCTGATACATAGTGCAGAGCAGGCTCATAGTTACATAAGATCTCTACGCTCTTACCTTTGCGCAGTAAAATGTTACGAACAGCAGCATACTGTAAAGAATCATTGTTCTCAAAGTCATTATTTAAGCATCTTTCTCTGGCACTTGCTGCACCTGCCATCAACTGGTCGATATCCGCACCGCTTACTGCGATTGGAAGCAGACCAACGGCTGTCAATACAGAGAAACGTCCTCCGACATCATCCGGTACAACATAGGAATCATATCCCTGCTCATCTGCCAACTCTTTTAATGCTCCTTTGGCTTTATCTGTAGTAGCGTAGATACGTTTATTCGCCTCTTCTAAGCCATATTTATTGATCAGGATCTCACGGAATACGCGGAATGCGATCGCCGGCTCCGTAGTTGTTCCGGATTTACTGATCATGTTGATAGAGAAATCACGGTCTCCCACTACTTCGATCAAATGCTGTAAATAAGTGGAGCTGATATTGTTACCACAGTAATAGATCTCCGGTGTCTTGCGATCCGGCTGATTGTTATAAAAGCTGTGTCTTGCTGCCTCGATCACAGCTCTTGCTCCAAGATAAGAACCACCGATTCCGATAACTAATAATACATCTGAATCACTCTGGATCTTCTTTGCTGCTTCCTTGATCCGGGCAAACTCTTCTTTGTCATAATCTACCGGAAGATCGATCCATCCAAGGAAATCATTACCTGCGCCTGTTTTTGCTACCAACTGTTCCTTTGCATCGCATACAAGTTTCTTCATGTACTCTACTTCATGCTCTGCAACGCCGGCATTTTTGTAGTTAAATGATACCTGTGCCATTGTTTCATCTCTCCTTTGTCTATATCCTTTTTTCTACCGGGCAGAATGCCCGGCACATTTTCCATTATTATAGCATTTTCCCTGTTTATTTACAACAAGGCTTTCACAATCAGACCTGAAATCCCTCCATGGTTTTCTGCAGAGTTTCAATGCTTGTCAAAACATTGCCCGCTTCCTCGGAAACAACCTCACTGTTGTAGGTGATCTCCTGCAGATTTTCATTGACGGACTGTACAGCTCCGCCAAGTTCCTCCTGGGACTGTGCCACACTGCCAATGATGCCTGTGATCTCCTGCACGGATGCACTAAGCTCCTCTGCACTTGCGCCAAGTGTGCTGCTGACCTCTGCATAGTAGTCAGAATCACCCTTGTACTGGTTTGCAAGCGATTCAAATTTATCGTAGGAACGAAGCACGGTCTCATCTAAGAAAGCAAGGATCGCATTGCTCTCGTCTGCCAATACCTGCACACTGTCCAATACGTTTTTCGTGATCTCATTGACTTTTCCGATCTCGGTACTGGTCACTTCACTTAAATTCTTGATCTCATCGGCAACTACTGCAAATCCCTTTCCGGCTTCTCCGGCACGGGCTGCCTCGATCGATGCGTTAAGTGCCAGCAGATTGGTCTGTCCTGCAATATCCTGAATAGAGCCGGATACCGCGGTGATCTCGTGAATGACTTCTGCTCCCTTGATCGCTGCTACCAGACGGCTTCTTGTTTCCTGTGTCATCGTTACGGCATCGTTCTTTTCCTTGATGAGCTGTGGCACCATTGCCTCTACCCGATCTACAATAGAACCGGATTTCTCTGCCATATCCTGTGCATCCTCTGCCAGACGATCCACCGCTTCTTCAATGTTTTCACAGGTGCGGTCAACCTCTTTGATGCTATCTGTCTGACTGTCAACATTTGCCCCGGTTTCCTGCATTGTTGCGGAAATCTCCATGATATGTCCGCTGATCGCTGCTACTTTATCTGCAGTATCGGACATCTTATCAGAGATCACTTCGGATTCTTCTTTGGTCTGACGGATCGTCGCAACGAACCGTTCTTCCAATTCTTTTACCAGGTAATTGATCTCTTCCGTTTCATTTTTCTGCGCCACAATATGCTCCTCACCGATCACTTTCTCTCTCACAAATGATTTGAGAACTGCCACAGGGATCAGCAGCCGGTTGATCGCCGCACCCAGAATGATAACAGTCACGATCAGCAGCACAAAACCTAAAACGAGTGGATACAATACATTTTCAAATACTTTTTTCTGAACCACGCTTGCCTGCTGGCACACGCCCACCTTCCAGCCGGTAAGCTTCGCAGTACCAACTGACGCATATTTGGATTGACCATCATAATCCGTAAACCGCTGTACCTTACTTTTATCTATGGAAAGAGAAACCTTCTTCGGCAGTATCGTATTGCCCTCTTCCTTTGGAAGAAACGCCTTATTTGCATGCGTGATCACGCTTCCGTCGGCTGCAAGCAAAAAGGTATCGACCGTTTTATCATCACTGATCGATTTTGTCATTTCCACCAGCTTGTCGATCGTAATATCCGCCAGCATCATGGCTTTCTGATCTCCGATCGTGACCGGCTCCGCAATACTTACGATCATCTGTCCTGTCGCAAAATCCTTGTATGGATCAGTAAAGATCAGATCATTTTTTTCTTCCGCTTCCTTCCACCAGTCTCTGGTTGTCGGATCCAGATCCAGCTTGGAATGATCTGCCGGGAATACACCACCATCATAATCATAGCAGCAGTAGTACATCAGGGCATTTTCATTTTCTGAAAGACACATGTTCAGATAATCCATGATTGCCTCCGTGTCTTCCTTCTTGTAGCGGTGTCCCAGCGTGTTACGGATGGAGTGTACGATCTCCTCCTGCTCGCTCAGCCACTGATTCACAAGATTGGCTCCGTTTTCTGCCTGAATCTCAAGCACCTGCTCCTCATTGGAGATCAGAGCGGAACGCAGATGTACAGCACTGTTAATGACCAGTACAAGAATGATCACAGAGACCAGCAGCCCCGTCAGTATCGTAATGCGGCTTTTGATACTCTTTTTTACTTTTTGTTTCATCGGCTTCTCTCCTCTTTTTTTGTTTTTTGAGCAAGGCACCGATCATTGCTGCAGTGGGCAAATGCTTTGCGCTTGGCTCACCGCTTTATTTTAGCACGGATGCACCTTTTGCGACAAGACTTTCCTGCTCAGGTTTGCAAATGCTGTCAGAAACATAAAACAACTCTTGTTTGCCTTTATGTTCATGAATACTCCCTGTCATCTGAACAATTTCAGGAGGTGCCAGATCCCCATGAACACCATCTGCTATAACTGCTTCCTTTGTATCATATATGGCGTATTCTTCCGCTCCACAAATTGGAAGTTGTCACAACACAACTTCTTTTTATTTGCTGCAACTCCTTACTTTGCTAAATTCATGAATTGTCATTCCTTACCTCCTGTATACTTCCCAATCAATTTGATAACTTCCGATTTTTCAGTTTAGAAAACTTAAAGTTTTCAACTTGCGGTGTGATATTATACCGTAATCCACTCATGCAGTGCTGCCGAAAGTCTTTTGTCTATGTCCTTTCTTGCCGCTTCGCACTCATCGGGATATTTCTTTGCCGAAAGGGAAAAAAAACGCATAACAAATTTCAAGCCTATTGGCAGTGCCATTCTAAGCATGGATTCCGGCAGCAAAAAATGCGTACCATGCTGATACGTTATAGCCTCATATTCACACTCGTGCGGATATTTCTGCAAACGCTGATCCATACGCCGGACATATTTACCTGCCTCCCACAGACTGTCATCGTCTGCACCAAGCAAGATAAGCTTACCCTTGATATTTTCAATTTTTATCATTTCTTCCTCTGTATGTTCGCGTCCCTTTTCAGAATCTGCAAAAAGACAGGTCGAGCGCATAAAATCTCCGGATCCTTTTGTTTCAGCCTCAACCTTTTCCCAATACGTTGGATGTTCGTAAACAAATGGCATATAAGCAAGCGGCTTTCCACGATAGGAAAGTGTAGAAGTCCCGGGTACAGGCCACTCCTTGCATCCATCCTTTTTGCCCTGCTCAAATCCCTGCCATACAAAATCGCTGGCAGTCAGCCCCTTTAGGATTTTCATAATATGTACCATAAAAGCCATCTTGATCTGTTTCAAAAAATAATTTTTTCATTGCTATTACCTTTCGCCAAATTCCAGTTTATTTAAGCGGTGCCTTTCGCATTACGTTTCATGCTCATGTCACGCTGGCGCACTATGCACTTCCGATTTCATCGGCAGCACAATTGCCTGTCTGTATCACCGCTTCCGTTAGTTGCACTGTATTTGAGTTAGCACTTCCTAACTTCGATGTCAACTTTTGCTTCACTATTTCTAGTTGCGCGAATTCGTAATAGATCTGAGAATTTATGGATAATATATAATTGATGCAAATAGGCTATTTCCATACATTTTCTTTCGACGACCACGTTCCAAAAAATTCATCTTCTCGCAGTATCATTTCATACACAGGACCTATAAATCGGTCAATCTGTACCAATGCGGAAGAAAAATCAGGTTTCTCAAGTCCTGATCCAGGATTATAATTGTTCCACATATTTTGAAGAAATTCATTCTGATCAAATGCTCTTATTTGTTTCATACTGTCTTTCTCATATGGCGTTCCTCTATGCTGCAAAGTTTCAAAAATTGCTTCCTGCAACATCCTGCCTTCAAAATCAAACATCTGCGACCAATAGTAAATATCATAAAAGTCCTTCATCCTACTGGTGGCAGTCATTCTCTTTAAGATGGCATCAAATTTCTCTGCCATTGTGCTCTCCAAAGAATATGTATAAATATTTGGTTTCTTAAAACCCTCCAGCCTGGTTGTCACCGTTCGCTTGACTGCACCAGGTACTATCACATCATCCACACCAATATCAACAGAAAATGGAATTCTTACATTTTTGATATGAGCCATCAGATTTATACCTATACCGGGATATTTCTTTTCCGGAGTAATTTCTCTCGTTCCAAGGACTTCCATAGTAATGAAATCATTGTGCGTATCTGTCTGACAAATTTCCTTCGTGATTGATTCTATCCCAGCTATATCATTTGACATTCTTCTTAACATGAAATCAATGTCCATGGTTGGTCTTCCCTCATAATTTGAAATGGTATATAAGAACATCCCACCTTTCAGGACAAGATTCTCCGCATATCGTGACATTTCAAGCCTACGAAGGAACTCTTCCTGTGCAAAAAGCTGTAGACAGGTCTGGTAATTGATTCCTGTTTCTTTCGCCTGTTTCTTTAATCTGGTGAGCACCGATGCTCCCATATCTTTTATCTCTTTTACAGCCATACTCCAACCACCCTTCTTGCTTTCTTTTCCACACCAAGCTTTGAGGCATACATCATTAGTTTCGCAGCATCCTTTTCCTTATCAAGAATATACCTTTGGATCACCGTATTAAACACCTCTCCATCCATCGTATTAATATGACGAAGACAATCACAGACAACCCGCTCTCTGTCATAAATCTTTATAGTAATTCCATCTATATTTCCCTCACTCAAACCAATATTTAATCTGGATGCCTCAATAAAATGTGGTTTTATGATAGGAAAATCCAGCTTGAATTTATTTCTTGCAGACTTATTATCCACAGCGATATGCCAGACTCCGGGCACACGATCCGTATAGCCATAATACATCGCTGCTGACACATCACAGATAATAGCCTTAGGAAAGAGCGACGTTATTACTGACACTTCTGTAAAAGCCTTTTCATCCTGCCACTGATAATATCCATACTTAATCTTCTCTACTCTTCCCTGCTCTATCAGCTTTTGAATCATCTGATAAGATATACCTTCCCTTGTAAGCTCACAAGTACGCATTATTCCGCCATATTGTCCAAATATTGATTCATAATTCATGTACACCACTCCAAGTCAACTTCGTACAATTTCTTTATAGTTTTTGTATCAAGTTCTATTATACACAAACAATGGAAAATTTCAACTGAATACAAAAAATGCCAGACAGCTCCATCTTATCCTCCCACTCGCCGGGGGATCTGATCATGCCATCTGACATCATACACTTTTTCATTATTCGTCCCTCTATTGAATGATAAATAAATTTTGTGAAGCTGCCTGTCAATAACTTAGCATTATCTGATCATCAAATGTTGCAGAACAGCCACATCTTCTGGCACATACAACACTCGCGCCAACTTTCATGATCCATAGTAATAGCTTGCTGTCGCTCCTCCATCCATAAGGAACGTAGATCCTGTAATAAATGCCCCTCTGTCACTCATCAAAAGCTCTGCCGGTCAGAAGGAAGAACAATCCTTTATGATTCTTTTGCATGAAACTCTCCTTCCCGAAACAGATTTATAAAAAGTTCTGTATTGTCATTCATGCTCTTTATGCTGTCTAATCCCATTTTTTCAATCACATAAATCTCTTTCTTCTGTAGTTTTCCTATGATATCATCTGCATATTTTTTTCCTGCTTTTGTCAGGCAGACAATCTTATTTCTTTTATCAGTTTCTGACGATACCATTTCAACATAGCCCTTGTTTTGAAAATCTTTCAGTATTGTATTTACTGTCTGCTTCGGAATGTGCCATTTCTCACTGATCATTTTCTGGGTGCATTTTCCTTCGCTTTCATAAAAGGAATATAAGACAAAAATGCCATTAGATGATAACCCGTACTCTTTCGCCCATTCTTCATACATAACTATGCTGTCCCTCCAGAGTGAATAATATCTCTGTAACTGCACTACAACATCTTTATTATCATACATTTTTATCGCCTCCTTAATTAGCACGACCTCGGACTATTGGATTATAGTCCGAGGTCGTACTAATTGTCGAGTGGGATTTTATATTCTTGCCATACCTTCTTTCTATTATCGTTGTATTAGATGGAGATATCCAATAAGAACTGAAACGCATTCAGAATATATTACTTTGAATATTTACTGCAATTATAATCTTTCCTTTATTTGTTATCATCAAAACAATTATTCATCATATTCCACTTCCATTCCAAAATACTCCGGTCTTCCTTTATATTCAGCCTTAATGATTCCAACCATCTGCTCCGGAGTCTCTTTGCAGCCACCATCCAGCCACATCCTGATAATCGTATTGATACCGCTGCGGAAAAACTCACAATGGTAATCAACGAATTCATCGTTAAAATGTTTTTTTGCCAGATTACGGTCATAGGATACGATTTTATATTTGTTATCATAACCGAGCTTAAAATAAAACCGGAACAAAATCTGATTTTTCGTAATTTTCAAACAAAAATCTGCCTTTTCACGATTCATCAGAATCCCGTCATATCTGATATTCATTTTTGAATTCATATCTTTTGAAACGCCCTTTGCACAAATCTGATAAACAATATTTGATAATACCATTATGTCAAAGGCAAACTGGAAGTTACATCAAAGTTTGTATTGCATGAAATTACCGTTATGAACAAATCCATATGCCGTATATAATTTCACTCCCATATCAGATGCAGTAATCTGAATCGTACCACATCCATAATTTCTGGCTTCTTCAACAACTCTATGTAAAAGCTCTTTCGCAATTCCCATCCGTCTGTAATCAGGATTTGTAAACATACTGGATAAAAGCCCCATCTTTCCACTAGGGCATCCAAAATATGGTGGTTTTTCTACAAATGACATTCCACTTGTACCAATGATTTTTTCATCATCTACTGCTATCCACGAAACAAATGTACCATCCTTCATATGACGTATATAATAATCCTGTAGAGCAGGTTTTAAATCAATATCCTCTTTAGCCCCCTCTTCTCTCAACTGGTTTATTCTCATTTCAATGAATATATCCAGATCCTTTTCACATAATTTTCTATACTCGATTGTCATTTACATTTACCTCCGTAAAATTGCGATTGTTTTTTAATTAGAATGTGCATGCTCCAATCATATCCACTCCGTTCTTTTTTCTCATCCAAGTTTAAATTTTTCTGTTTTTTCTTGAAAGAACATTTTCTGTGCTTTTTCGCACTACCATATGATCATAAATTATTAGGGATTCTTTCGTTGTCATAATTTTCCTGAATCCCAACAATTTCAAAACCAATATTTTCAAACTTGTTTTTTAAGCACTCCTTAAAACCATCGACATCAGAATTTTCAATTACAATAGCAAGATTTTTACGCGCCCTAGAACATCCAACATAAAAAAGTCGATAGGCGGCCAATACACCATAAACAAGATTTTCCTTCAGACACGCTTGAGCCTTTGATTTATTATTCTTAGCGAAATACGCATCAAATGTATCTTTTAATAATGTAATATAATAATCATTATTACAATATGTACCATCGAATTCTGATATTTTTTCAGCAATAAATGCTTCATTCTGTTTATAATCATCTAATTTAATCTCTGAAATTTTCATGCCACATTCATTTTCAATACTCTTAATCATTTTCAAATAAGAATAATAAAACTCATCAAAAGAGCCCAACACTACATCCACTTTGCTCCATAAATCGAAGAATTTGCTCATACTTACCACGGGGGATCTAGAGTTATTCTCTGCCACAAACAAAACGGTATCATGACTTTCTCCTTTTACACCATGCTGCGTCGAAATATATGGATTTTCTAAATATTTCTTTAAAACTAAAATTTCAGCAAATGCAACTTCCAGTGTTTGAGCATAGTCTTCATCTTCAATAATTTCACCATAATATTCTTTTTCTATAATTCCTTCCTCACAGCACCTCTTAAGAAATGAACCAATAGTGGAATCCTTTTTTTGATAAGCTACGACTAGTCCTTCCATTTTATCATGTAATACTTTTTTATCAGAATGGAGTCTGATTAAAAAAAATTTTCTATTAAGTACTTTTTCATTACTCCGCACTATTTTAAATACATCTCCTAGCTTTCCGTTAATGTAATATTCACAAATATCAACAAGTGAAAAAACTACACTTAGAACAACATCCTGATTCCAAACTTCTTCTTTAGTAAGCACATCTGCTACATTATACTTTCCGGTAAATCCATACTTAGGAATTTTACTAAATGCATCATAAAGATTTCCAACTCCAATACCATGAAAACGATCTTTATTTGTCAAATACAGGACTAAAGCATCATTATTTTCCTCTGTAAATGAATCAATTGTCTTCTTCCTATCATTAGTAAAAATAACTTTAGGCTTAAAAAGCATTTGATTATCAGAATTTTTCTCATAAGGATATTGCTGTAATGTCTCATCATTGTATATAGAGTTCAAAATATTAACGATATACGGGGTTGTTCTATAATTCACTTCCAGTCGTGTAGATTTATTCAATTTCTTAAAAGTATCTTCAAAACTACCATCATAATTCTTATATATCTGTTGCATCTTATCGCCTAATAAATACAGTTTTCCAGTACCTGATACCATAGCCGAATAAAACAAATTAAGAACATCTGCATCTGTATCCTGATACTCATCTATAAAGACAAGCTGATACTTGTCGCGAATTTTTTTTAGAATAACAGGATATTTTTCAACAACCTTATTGGTAAAAGATAATAAATCATCATGGCTTAATGTTCCATAATACAACGATGTGAATTGAGTTTCCCCATAACTAATCTTTTTCAAATTCGAATATACCGTTTCAAGGTCTAATGCTCCATACTTTTCTATATATCTTGCATTACTGTCCGCAACAGTTTCTTTGTTATCTACATTATTAATTCTTTGTGCTATTTTCTCTTTATACAATTCCCAATATAAATCAATTATTGCTTTATGTTCAAAAAAGCTCCCTATGTAATTACTTATAAAGTTATGAATCGTTCCAAAAAAGACTCTTTTAGAATCTATATCCTTCCCCAATTCTTCAGCAGCTCGATTTGTATAGGTTATACATAAAACATTATCTTCTTCATTTTCAAGTAAATGTTTTTCAACTTGTTTGCGGATCCATGTGGTTTTGCCACTTCCGGCAGGAGCATTCACAAGATAAATATTTTCTATTCCATTAACCATTTCAAACCTCCCTGAATATAATTGGGCTCACTATCTTCTGCTTTTTTATTAAGCACTACAGAATACATAAAGTTTGTTTTGGAACCAGCTGTAGATTTCAATATACCTCGCAATTTAATTAGATCATCTTCTTTTATTCCTTTGGTCGGAATAACAAATTCCAGCATGGAATCCTCTCTTTTTTTAGTCCATTCATTCTTAGTAAAACTCGTAGTAACATCAATCGAAAAATACTGAGAAAGCATTGCCTCTTCAAGAGTTCTAGAATAGCCATCATTGTTTGTTTGAAAACATGTATAAATCAATCCGTTACTTATTACATTTTTCTTTGCATCTTTCCAAGCATATAGATCCCTAACCTTTGGAGTACTTCCATGATTTTCTATCCTATAAAACTCTTTTATTGTTGCGTTAGTTATCTCAGAATCTAATATTTCATCTACCGTCTCAGCATCTTTGGAATAATCTATATCTGTAATAATTAATGATTTTATCCCTAACAGTTCTATCATTTTTTGATAATTTTTTGCATATGCTCCTCCAACCTGAATATAAGCAATATATTGTTGCTTTAACTTTTTATATTTTTCCAACGTCAAGAGCTTTCGGATATATAATCGTTCAGTATCCCCTTCGTAAAAAATTGCTTTATCTGCAAAAACAAGTTCGGAATAACCAATCTCAAAGAACCAATCATAAAAATCTGCTAACAACTTATCCTCTGGGTCACTTGATTCTTTTAATTCTTCGATTAATTTTGATGGGTCATAGAGCTCACTTAAAAAACTGTCTGTTCTTCTAATAACACGTAAATGCGTTATTCCTGCAACACGTACCATTTCATTTGAATGTGTTGTAATCAATCCCTGTATCTCATCTTTATAGTGCTCAATAAGATATTTAATAAATACTTGCTGCATCTGAGGATGCATATGTGATTCTGGTTCTTCAACAAAAAAAGCATTTACTTTACAATCATCTTTGCCATTTTCATATTCATTTAGTTGAAGATGAATATAAATCATATTACTATAACCTAGCCCCTGTGATTCTTCACCAAGAAAATAACCATCAACGCAATATGTAGCCGTTGTAATTCTTTGTAGTAAGTCACTAATATCCTCTTCCGTAACAAGCATATCCAACATTAATTCGCCAGATCGCCCTCCATTCGTCTCTTCAATTGCTGTAATAGTCTCCTTTAATGAATTTAATGATGTTTCTTGAACCTTCTTACTAATGTCTTTATCTTGAATAGGTTTTAGTATATCATCAGGTAATCTATCTATCAGTTCATTCCATTCCCCATCTAATTTGGCCATTTTAATCATCTGTTTACTGATTGAATGAGAATGATCTGATGCATCATCATCTAGAGGTCTGCTTGCTTTAATAAAACAAAAGTTAAATAAATTTCTAAATTGCTTTACATCATCCATCTGGCATCTATTCTTATACGTTTCATCGCAAAAATAACATGTTGGAACAATTGAATCAACGTATAGTGCTACTATTTTCTGTTTTAGATATCTTTCTTTCAACTCAATATTCTGTTTTTCCTTTTCATCCGTAGCATCTGCCAAATTTGCTTTATCCTTCTGAATTTCTTCGAATCTCTTTTTTATTTTTTCAAATTCTTTAGAAACTGCCTTAATAAACTTTGATCGCTTAATCTCATAATAATATTCAAAGAAAAAGTCATGCATATCTTCATCTAAATCCATAATATAATCCGCAAATAACTTTATATCATCTTTATCCGGATTATAAGATACATGAACCCTTAGCTTGGTAGTATCTATACATATTCGAGATTTCTCTTCATCATTAGGTAGAATATGTTCAACTAAATCTTCTTCTATTTTCTCAACAGAATAATCTCTTGTGAAAAACGCTTCGAATAATGGGTAAACTTTATTTATCCACTCCTGCATATTCTTTGCAGGAATATCCGATTCGCAATAAACGCTCTTTTCATCATTAAAAACGTTTTTTATTAATGTTATAAGCGATGTCTTCCCACTATTATTAGCTCCAGCCAATACAGTAATCCCATCATCAAATGATATATCTGCTTTTTCAAATTGCCTATAATTCCTTATGCTCATTTCTACAAGTTTCATTAAACATATCCTCCCATAAATCCTTAACCTAAAAAATTCCTGACAATCAAGACTGTTCCTTCTGCATACATCAATAAATACTTCTAGTAGGGGTTTTTATAGCCGTCATCAAATCTTCGACAGGTTCCATTTCGTCAAACATTGTTTTCTTGACAGTTTCCCAATCTTTGACCGCTGTATTCTTGATATTTGATGTTACTGTCCTGTTATTGGGATTTATATACCATGATTGATTATTTGAAATTTCCATTCTTTTCTCCTTCTTTCTTAATGCTCCGCAGGTAATAGTTACCTGCGAAGCATCTCATAGCGGTTTAATAATATAGTGATAATCAGGATAATGGAGTTGAAACAAAACCTATCTGTCAAAATTCCATAGATATATTACCATACTTTTATTATTTCCTGCTTATCTATAATATCATCATCGTAATGTATTTCTCTTTCCTGAAATTTTACATACCCTTCTAAAATTGTAATAGCGATTTCCCCATCGTACTCATATATTTTTTTCTCTTTATCCTGTCCTAATTTTGTATAATAAACACCGTCTAATTTATGATACAGGCAATTATGTTCATCTTCATATATAAGTTCAACGTTAGTATACTCATTTACCTTATATAATTTATCTTCTTTTTCATCATAAGAAAAAGAGAAACTATAATTCAAATCATCCGTACAAAAAGTTAATAATTCCCCATATTGACTATATACATTACAAATGCCGTATATTTTATCATTCGTTTGAAAACTATAAATCAGAAAATTCTCTTCCTCTTTTTTCATCATACTATATATTTGATTCAAGCGGGAACGGATTTCTTTATCCGACTCCTCGGAAGCTATTTTCCCATCACAATATTTCACATAATCTATTTGACCAAAAACAGACAAAGGTTTTTGATCACTATAATAGTCTGTTTTATGATAATAATCCGATGAACAGCGATACAATTGTTGTTCACCAACATTTGCTATTTCGTCCCCGCTTATTTCATACCAATCATCCATACAGTTAGGAAATTTTTCTAAAAATTTTCTCTCACTAATATAATGGGTTGCTTCAATATGACTATTCGAGATATTAGAACCCCATCCATAAAAATCAGCTGTTTCATCGTAATATCCATACACAATTCCATTGCTGACACTAACTCTACTGAACGGTAATGATATTTCTTTTATTAACTCTCCTTGCTTGTCAAAAACATTTAAAAAACCAGCTGTTTCATCTTCGTTGGAACAATACACATAAAAGTAATCATTTCCTGCAGTAATCTCTAAAGATTGGCGATTCTCAGATAATTCAACAGAGCGTCTGTTTTTCTGTTTTTCATCCAAAAATACAACTTCTTTTGGATCTATAGTAAGAAAAGCAATCTCCCCTGTTCCTAATACAGCAAATGAAAAATCTGATGATATTGTCCCAATAGAAGAAGGCAAATCCTGATTTCCATCATCTAACATCATTTCACTTGAACCTCTAACCGAACAGCCACTTATAACATTTATTATAATAAAAAATATAAAATATTTTAATATTTGTTTCATACTAATCTCCATTCCGCTACCTTTGGCTGACAGCAAAAATTTACCTTCTAAAATAATAATAAACTCTTCCAAAGTCCATATTTCGTGTACCATTCAATCAATTCATCTAAATACGTTTTTCTTGCTATATGCTGCATGTCGCCATCACCTATTCCCGCTTTTAGAATTTTTTCATTTTTCGATAATACAATTTGCAAAAATAGACATCCCTCTTCGGACTGTCTACCCGCTAATGGGATATTCGGATCAAGACTTAAACCTCGTCTCCCCTACGGTCTATAATTAGTTTGTCACAATTATCAGTATAAATCAAGTACAATCTGTACATTTGATTCCATTCTTAATATAAATATCCATACCCCTAAAGTTACATTCACATACATTGCCCAAAAGGGCACAAAAAAGAGCATCTATGTTTCAGTCACATAAATGCTCTAACGCTGTTCATTATATTAAATTGTTATGGTTTCTCAGATCAGCAAACTTGAATTGAGATTTCATATATTCCAAGGGATTTAATAACTGTTATATTTTATTATCAAATATCTCTCAATCC
>CAKRES010000015.1 GCA_934317845.1 uncultured Lachnospiraceae bacterium | reverse complement strand
AACAGGAATTACGAAAAACTAATCCATATTTTCCACCAGGCGATCCAATGCATACGCACGGTTTTCCGCCCACTCATAACCGGACATATATTCTCCGTAGTAGTTGGACGCAGCCTCCTTACTTCCTTTTAACAGATCATATAGATCACACTCTAAATTTTCTGTTTTTAAATTCCTGACCCCTCTGGAAAAAGAAACAATATTTTCAATCCCCGCCTGTTTCAATTCTTTTCTAAGTGTACTGCTGATCTTACTGGCAAGATTCAGTGTTGCTTCATCTTTCGGTCGATTTTCCCATAGTGTGGCAATGATCTGTTCCGAAGTCACCACCCCACCCTGACGATCTACAAGAAGAGCCAGCAGTTCCTTTGCCTTCGCACTTTTGAAACAAACTGGTTTTTCATTTACAAACAGATCAAAGTGACCAAACGTTCTTGCAAATATCTTTATTTTCTGATTTTTTTGCAGAAGCAGTGCCAGATCCAGAGCATACTCTATATCCTCTTTGCAATATGGTTTTAAAATATACCCCACAGCTTTCATACGAAGAGCATCCATGGCATAGTCCTCTGATGTTGTCTCAAACATGATCTGCATCTGTGGACGGATCTGACGACACCGTCTGGCCAGCTCAAGACCGTTTAGATCCGGTAGCTGTATATCTAAAATTGCAAGATCAACGGAAACGTTTTTCTCTGATAGGAAACGCAATGCCTCAGTTGCATTTGCAAACGTGATCAATTGATTTAAGCGATTCATTTTTCCTATCATCCATGTAAGCATATCCCTAGATATCGCATCATCCTCTACTAGAATAGCGTTCATATTTACACCCCACTTTTCGACATCCGCTCAAATTATATCACACACAAAAAGCTTATTCAACCCACAATATTAAATTAAAACTACATAAAAATCGCAAAATACGGTCATATATCCTTTTTTTGCATATGCTATTCTTATAATGAATCAAAGGATGCACACGCATGGGATCTCCAATGAATTTTTCTGATATATTTATGCTGGACTATCTCCATCAATGCCATATAACCGGAGAAGGTGTTGGTGTCGCCGTTTTAGACACCGGTGCTTACCCACATCACGAATTGCGAAATCTCGTTGTTTTTCAGGATTACATCAATCATAGGCATGATTTTTATGACGACAGTGGACACGGTACGCATGTAGCAGGAATCATTGGGGCAGAAAAATTAGGCGCTGCTCCCGATTGTCACCTGATCATTTTAAAAGTACTTGATGCAAATGGAGAAGGAAAAACCGCACATGTATTGCAGGCGATCAACTGGGTGATCGAGCACCGCCTCTCCTATAATATCCGCATCATCAATATTTCAATCGGTACGATCAGTCGCCGCCAGACACCGGATCAGCCATTGATCAGCGCAGTAGAACGGGCATGGGATCATGGCATTACAGTCGTAACTGCCGCCGGGAATCATGGACCACTTCCCCAGTCGATCACAACTCCGGGAGTCAGTCATAAAGTGATCACCGTAGGTGCTTGTGACGACCGGATAGATCCCCATCTGCCCAGATCATATTCCGGACGCGGGCCAACAAAAAGCTGTATCCAAAAACCGGACATTGTTGCGCCCGGTTCCAAGATCCGCTCTCTTGCCGCTTCCAAAAACGACTATGTGAAAAAAAGTGGCACCTCTATGGCAACTCCATTTGTCAGCGGTATCCTGGCACTCACACTGCAACGTTTTCCTGATCTGACACCTAAAGAGCTCAAGCTCAAACTTTATGAAACATCACTGGATCTTGGACTGACCAGAAATCAGCAGGGCTGGGGGTTGATCAATCCACGCGGTCTGTTGGAGCTTTAATTGCCAATTTTTTCAAAGTGCGTTACAATATATTTTGAGCTATTATGGTTCATACTTCAAATATAAAGAAAGAATGGTGATAAAATGGAACGAAAAAACGTTTGGAGCAGCTATACAGCGGAAGAAAAAAAGGAGTTAACTGAATTAAACAACAATTATATCTCCTTTTTAAATGCCGGAAAGACAGAACGGGAATGTGTCAAAGAAAGTATTCGACTGGCAGAAGCACATGGCTATAAAGATATTGAAACATTCCGGCAGCAAAATAAAAAATTACAGCCTGGAGATCGCGTTTATGCTGTCAACATGAAAAAATCCATTGCCCTCTTCCAGATTGGAACCGGAAAAATGGAAGAAGGACTGTTGATACTCGGTGCACATATTGATTCTCCAAGATTGGATGTCAAGCAGAATCCACTTTACGAAGATACTGATTTTGCTTATCTGGATACGCACTACTATGGCGGTATCAAAAAATACCAATGGGTAACACTTCCCCTTGCGATTCACGGTGTCGTATCAAAAAAAGATGGTTCTTTTGTAGAAATTACGATCGGAGAAGCGGAAGATGATCCGGTATTTTGTGTCACGGATCTTTTGATCCACCTTGCAGCAGAACAGCAGAAAAAAGAAGGAAGTAAGGTAGTCGAAGGCGAGCAGCTGGATCTTTTGTTTGGCAGTATGCCACTTGCCGGAGAAGAAAAAGATGCTGTCAAAGCAAATGTTCTTTCTCTGCTCAAAGAAAAATATGATCTGACAGAGGAAGATTTCTATTCTGCAGAGCTCGAGATCGTCCCTGCCGGACGTGCCAGAGAAGCCGGAATCGACCGCTCCATGGTTCTCTCCTACGGACAGGATGACCGCGTCTGTGCCTACACCTCTTTAGCTGCTATGTTTGACCCGGCAGTACAGGAAAAGACGCTTTGCTGCCTGCTTGTAGATAAGGAAGAGATCGGAAGTGTCGGTGCTACCGGTATGCAGTCCAAATTCTTTGAAAATACCGTAGCAGAGCTGATGGAATTGACCGAAGGATTCCAGGAGCTTTCCCTCCGCCGTTGTCTTTCCCATTCACGGATGTTATCCTCCGATGTCAGCGCAGCGTATGATCCACTCTATGCCTCCGCATTTGAAAAACGCAATGCCGCTTATTTCGGACGAGGCATCGTCTTTAACAAATTTACAGGCCGCGGCGGTAAATCCGGTTCCAATGATGCCAACGCAGAATACCTTGGTGTACTCCGAAAGATCATGGATGACAACCATGTGGCATGGCAGACCGCTGAACTTGGTAAAGTAGATATCGGTGGCGGTGGAACGATCGCCTATATCCTTTCTCTTTACGGAATGGAAGTGATCGACAGCGGCGTTGCTGTATTAAGCATGCATGCGCCTTATGAAGTAACCAGTAAGGCAGATGTATACGAAGCCTACAAATGCTATAAAGCATTTTTAAAGGATGCCTGATAAAATGCCTCCTGTTTTATCTTATATCGGATAATACAGGAGGCATTTTTTATTGCAACAAAGATTTTATTGTTTTTACTACAGACGGACTGGAACAGATGGATATATTATTGATCACGATGAGATCATCCACCTTATTTTTTTTCACGTAATTTAATACATTTCTATCCGCATAGCGAAAATCTACCACATACACATTTTCATAATGATCCACCAGATATGGAACAAAACAGTTTCCATAAGATTCCTTTAACACCAGGCAGGACGAGCCATCTGTTATATTGGGATTATGGATCGTGGAAAACGGATTATCCCCGCCGATAAAACACCAGTATTTTGCATTTTCTGCACTCTTGCTGACATCCGATACGACATACCAGTCATAATTTTTCCCTTTTGCATCACGAAACTTCATTTTATTGGTTCCCATAGGAAGATACGCATCTACATAATCGGGGTTTTCTTTCATTTTGCTGTCATGCAGAGTATCATAAAAAGTTCCAAGAAACGGTTGATACGTTTTTTTCTCATAAGCGGTAAGTGGATTTGGTGTCAGCCCCTTCTCTTGACAAAAATTCTCATATACATAATAAGCCGCCAAAGATGTCCAGTGATGATCCGTCCTGTAATAAAGATACTCCTTCTGATGTTCCCGCAAGGTATGGATCGTATCAATCCCTGTTACTCCATCATAAAGGCTGTAATAATAATCAATCGTCTGCACCTGATCAGAACCGCCAAGTTTCTTAAGTTCCTCCTCCGGTAACATCACACCGGAGTTATCCGGCACTAAGACTGAATAGACATTGGTAATACCACTTAACTTTTTTGCAGCCTCATTTAACATAGATGCATACATCTCACAGCCTTCCTGGTTAAAATAATAAATACTGTAAGCTGCACCATTTTTTACATACAGATTATCCTGTACCTGCTTTTGGATCTCCTGCTCCATCTTTTTAGAGTCCGGTGGATTGACCAGTTCCTCTGACAATGTTTCATCCTCTGTGGACGTTTCGGTCTTATCCTCTGCCAATGCTTCTGTTACGGCATCAGATGATACCGTTTTCTTCTTTTGGGGACTGTCAGGAATCTGATCTGCCTTTTTATTTCCCCCTACCATTTTTACATCCGGCTCTATTCCATACGATGCTTTTAACGTCTGATCGATCGTAAGCAACGTATCCCGGCCCGGAAACGTATCAGAATACCACAGTGCCACATCTTCCAGATAACTTCCATCCAGAAAGGAGCTGATCGTAAAGGAAGGAAAGCTCGTCAGTTTCCGTTTCTCCTTGTCCGACTTTTCCGGACGCAGAAAAAGAAGTGCACCAATTATCGTTCCTGCTGCCATTATCAAAAAGAACAGCACAACGCTCGTTTTACGAAAGCGCAAGATCATTTGTTTTTGTTTTTGGGAATAATATGTTTTTTTCATGTTCTCCTCGTTTCTGCACATCAATATTAAAACTGAAAATAAAGGAATGGATTGTAACTATTTCCGACCAGAGCCAGCGCAGCAAGCAAAAACAACAACACCGGAGTGATCATATCAAGCAGTGATGTTAAATATAACACTTTT
Organism: uncultured Lachnospiraceae bacterium; assembly: GCA_934317845.1. Taxonomy (GTDB): domain Bacteria; phylum Bacillota; class Clostridia; order Lachnospirales; family Lachnospiraceae; genus NC2004. The sequence continues at coordinate 61,901 of CAKRES010000015.1, read as the reverse complement.
TGTCTGCGTGTTCCCATTTGCAGCATTGTTTTTCTGATCAATTTACCAAATGGTGTCACGGCAATCATGGCAAACAGCAAAAAGAAGATATGGGACAGGAACTGCGTTTTCACCTCCATACTGCAAATAGCAGCATTGTTGAATCCGAGTAGTCCTTTTATCACGATCCAAAGTTCCCCCATATTTTCAAACTTAAAGATTGCCCAGCCAAAGAATACCACAAGCAGTGTGTAGCAATGACCGAGCAGCTTTGGCATCCGTCCCTTTATCACATACCGCTCCAGAAGCAGGAACAGAAAATAATACAGCCCCCATAAAATATAATTTACACTCGCCCCATGCCACAGTCCGGTTAAAAACCAGACAACAAACAGATTACGTATCACCTTTCCGGCTCCCACCCGGCTCCCGCCCAGTGGAATATACACATAATCCCGGAAAAAACTGCTTAACGAAATATGCCATCTCCGCCAAAACTCCTGTACACTTGCTGCTATATAAGGATAATTAAAATTCTCCATATAGTGGAATCCTACCATGCGTCCCATACCGATCGCCATATCGGAATAGGCAGAAAAATCAAAGTAGATCTGAAGCATATAACATCCCACTCCAAACCACAATCCTAACACGGACTGTGTCATGAGCTGCTCTTTAGGAACAGCTAAAAAGGTGTCTGCAAGTACTGCACAGGAATTCGCAAGAATTGCTTTTTTGGCAAGTCCCACACTAAACCGGCGCACGCCAAGATATACATCGTTGTATGTTACCTTTCGCTCATCAATCTCATTTCTCACTGTTTCATACCGTACGATTGGTCCGGCAATACACTGGTGGAACAAACTGGAATAAAGCAAAAGCTTCCAGTATTTCAGCTGTGCCGGCACCTGCCCACGGTAAACATCCACCACATAAGACAAAAGCTGAAACGTATAGAAAGAAATGCCGATCGGAAGTGCCAGAGAAAGTACTTTGATCGGTACCCCGGTCAGATCCTTGATCGTCTGCATGAAAAAGCCCAGATATTTAAACACCGCAAGCAATCCAAGTAAAATTATACAGGTCAATGCAAGATACACCTTCTGCATCCGGTTATCATATGGATTTAAGTCTTTTGCCTCGTCAATTTTTTTCGCAAAGAACCAGCTCACTGCTGTTTCAAGCAACAGCAAAAGCAGATAGCGAGGTCCTCCCCATGCATAAAAAAGCAGGGAAGAAACCAGCAACACTGCATTTTTATATTTTCTTCCAGCCAACCGATACAAAAGCAAATGAACCGACAGAAACACAAATAAAAAGATCAAACTAGAAAATACCATATCATCCTCACATTCTTCATTCTATTTTATGCGTGATCACCCAAAGAATAATCCGGAAAAAAAGACAGCTGCGATGGCCCCCAGAGCAACTACAACCAGACTCTGGTCAAACAATGCCAAAAGAACAGCAGCTATCGTGCCGCAAATTGCAGTAACCGGCTCTGCAGTCACAAAAAAGATTCCCGGAAATGTCAACGCTGCAAGCACCGCATATGGTACATAATAAAGAAATGATCTTAAAAATGTTGATTGAATCGGCTTCTTTAATATAGTGATCGGCAATACTCGCGGAATATAAGTCACAAGTGCCATAATGATCACGGCTGTCACTGCATATCTCATGAGGCACCTCCTGTTTCCTGTTTTTCTTTTACCGGAGCCAGCCATGCCATCAATCCGGCTGCAATAATCGTTGCGATAATCACCTGGAATCCGGAAGAAATAACGGCGAACGGTTTCAAAACACGGAACACACACATCACCAGCACAGCAATTACGATCGCCAGCAAGACAGCCTTTGACTTTTTGGCCGGTGGAATAATGATCGCAATGAACATAGCGTAAAGAGCGATTCCCATAGCGTCAGATAACGATGCCGGAAGTAGTCCGTTTGCCAAAGCCCCCAGTGCTGTGCCAAGCGTCCAGCCAAACACCGGAACAGCGATCAAACCATACATATAGGAAGGAGTAACCTCTTCTGTTTCCGTAATCGCAATTGCAAATATTTCATCGGTAATTCCATATCCGATCAGCAGCCTGGATGGCAGGGACACTTTCTCATCAATGCGTTGCGAAAGTGCAACCGACATCAACATATACCGGATGTTGATCACAAGAGTCGTGAGTGCGATCTCAAAATAACCGGCTCCTGCCGCAATCAGACTGGTTCCTGCAAACTGTCCTGCCGAAGTCACATTCGACACCGAAATAAAAATAGCCAGCCAGACCGGAAGACCGCTCTGGACTGCCATAATACCAAAAGTAAAAGAAACCGGAATATACCCAAAGAAAATGGGAAGCCCTTTCACCACACCATGTTTAAATTGTTTGAATGATAATGTCCTCATATGTCCCTCTTGTCACTCTGATCAGATCATCCGGGCAAAGCTCGATCTGCACTCCAAGCTTTCCTCCACTGACGATCATTTTCGTTAACTCCTTTGCACTTTCATGTATCACAGTCTGATACTGTTTCTTCATTCCGATCGGTGTACAGCCGCCACGGATATATCCGGTCACGGCATTGATGTCTTTGACATGAAGCAGCTCCAGTGACTTCTCTTTCACTGCTTTCGCCGCCTTTTTTAAATCCAGCTCCTTGTCTACCGGAAGAGCAAATACATAGTATTCTTTGCTTTTTCCGACCGTAACGATCGTCTTAAATGACATCTCGTAGGGCTGGTGCAGTTGATCTGCAATATGCACACCATCTATAAATTCCTCACACTCATACGTGTGTACCTCATACGATACCTTGTTTTTATCCAATATGCGCATTGCATTTGTTTTACTTTCCTTTTGTTTTCCCATAATATCACCCTAACTGATTATAGCATCCTTTTTCTCTTTGGCAAGTATCATTTTTTACATAAAGAAAATGCGCCGTATGCTGGCGCACTTTCCTGTTTTCGTTCTCTATTCGGTTACCGGATGGGAGCGAATGTATTCTGCTACTTGCGCATATCCATCCTGTGTATAATGCAGTCCATCTCCACTATTGTATTCATCCTTTAGAGAATTATAGTCATCCTTCAGACATTTATTACTGTCTACATAATAAATCCCCTTCTCCTCTGCCAGATCGTAGAGAAACTCATTGTAATGATCAATATCCGCATTGGTCATACGGCTTGTCATGGAATATCCTTCCTTGATCGGTCCGATCGCTTCGATCACAACCTTACTGTTCGGAGCCATCAAAAGGATCTGATCCATCATATTTTCATATTCCTCTTTATATCGGGACTCCTCCACAAAAGCAATACCGTTTACCCCGAATGCAATATAGAGAATATCCGGCTGCTTTGCCTCTAAAAAACTTGCCACATCATACTGCAACCCGGATTTCTGGGTATACACATGCTGAAGCGCATCAATATGGGAAAGTCCCACCTCTGCGATCGTATTCTCATCGGCGATCAGATCATACGCTGCCAGTGCCACTGTTCTGGAATCTCCAATAAAGTAACATTCTTTCAGATAATCCCATGGTGCATCACTTTGATATGCAAGCAAGGTACTTTTCTCACTGGCATCCTGTGACACCACTTCCTTTTTTGAATCGGTCTCTTTTTTTCGCACATTGATCTCCTCGTTTGTATCGTCTATCTCGTAAATATTGCCTGCTACCACCCTTGTCATCTGTGACAGGATTGGAATTTTTAGCGTTTTCCTGGCAAAACGTTCAGAAACAGCAATTCCGATCAGATACAAAAGTATGATGATCATGCACACTATAGCTACAATCAAAAGGATCATGACCGCCCAGGCTCCTTTTTTTTCAGAGCCGCCTGAGGTTTCTTTTTTCAAACCATGCCACCTCTTCCATTCTTTGTTATCCGGGCATTTTACTTACGATTATAATTGATCAGGCATCCCTTCAGGATGATCTCTCGTTCATTGTCTGTTAAGCTGCCGAGTGTTACAGTAAACTTCTCAAAGCCCTTATTTACCACATACACATCAATGGCTTCCTTCTTCTCTTTGATCGCAGATGCAATCTCCGGAATAAATAAATAATCTCCATTGGCAAATGGAAGCTTTTCCTGATCAAACAGGAATGGAAGCATACCCCAGTTGATCAGGTTAGAACGATAACGCTTGGTAGCATATTCCTGTGCAAAGTTTGCCCAGCCGCCTAATACTTTCTGGCAGGATGCGGCCTGTTCTCTGGCAGAACCATCTCCCGGTTTTACTGCATAGATCGTACTTCCGATTCCGGTATTGTTTGTATCTACCTGATCAAAATTCTCCTTGATCTGCTCAAATGGTGTTTTGATCTCAGGGAATGCCTCGTAGATATCCTCTCCGGCAACTCTGGCTTTCTCTGCCTTCTGTACCTCTTTGGCACGTCCTACATACGCCGGATCTTTTCTCGACAGTGTGAATTCTGCCAGACCAAGTGGGTTAGAACGGTAAGAAGAAGTCTCTCCGGATGGAATCAGCTCATCGGTCGTTGTAACCGGATCATGAATTTCTGATACCACTTTCAGTAACAGATTTTCAGGAAGTGCACTCATCTCCGGCCAGTCTTTGATGTTCGGACCAAACTGGATCTCTGTCTCCGGATGTGGATCACCCCATCCATTGTATACACGGTTTGCATAAATCGTCTTATCAAAGTAGTAGTTCTGATGCTTGAATACCGGAATATCCTCATCTGCTGCGGTTAAGAATCCCTGATTTGCTGCAGTAGCAGCGATGGAACGGGCATCCATCAATGCAACGGAAGAAATCTGACCGTTCTGGATCTTAGAACCTTCGCGGTTCGGGAAGTTTCTGGTGGAATGACGGATAGAAAATGCGTTATTTGCCGGAGTATCTCCCGCACCAAAGCACGGACCACAGAATGCGGTCTTTACGATCGCACCTGTCTCGATCAGATCTGCCAATACCCCATTTTTGGCCAGTTCCATATAAATCGGTGTACTTGCCGGATATACACTTAATGTAAATTCGTCCGAACCAATATGGTGATCTCTTAAAATGTCTGCTGCCTCACAGATGTTTTCAAATCCACCACCGGCACATCCGGCAATGATACCCTGATCCACATAAAGCTTACCGTCACGTACTTTATCTTTTAAGCTGAACTCAATCTTGCCATCTAAGCTGACCTTTGCACGCTCCTCCACATCATGAAGCACGTCACTTAAGTTTGCTTTTACTTCTTCAATCGTATAAACATTACTTGGATGGAACGGCATCGCGATCATCGGTTTGATCTTGGAAAGATCCACATACACCATACCATCATAATAAGTTACCTCACCCGGTTCCAAATGGTCGTAACACTCTACACGATCATGTACAGAATAGTAATGGCGGATCTCCTCGTCCGTTCTCCAGATAGAAGAAAGACAGGTTGTCTCTGTCGTCATGACATCGATCCCAATACGGTAATCTGCACTTAAATTGGCAATACCAGGACCAACAAATTCCATCACTTTATTCTTTACATATCCATTGTTAAATACTGCTCCAATAATAGCTAATGCAACATCCTGCGGTCCAACGCCCTTCTCCGGCATTCCTTCCAGATATACACCGACAACTCCCGGCATGTCCACATCATAAGTCTGCTCCAATAACTGCTTTACAAGCTCTCCGCCACCTTCTCCGATCGCCATCGTACCGAGCGCACCATAACGGGTATGACTGTCAGAACCTAAGATCATCTTACCGCCCTCTGCAAGCTGCTCACGCGCATACTGATGAATCACGGCCTGATGAGGAGGAACATAGATTCCACCGTACTTCTTTGCACAGGACAATCCAAACATGTGGTCATCCTCGTTGATCGTACCACCTACAGCACAAAGACTGTTGTGACAGTTGGTCAATACATAAGGAATTGGGAATTTCTCCAATCCTGACGCACGCGCTGTCTGAATGATACCAACGAATGTAATATCATGGGATGTCAGCTTGTCAAATTTGATCTTCAGCTTTTCCATCGAATCAGAAGTATTATGCTCTTTTAAAATATTATAGGCAATCGTATTCTTCTTTGCCTCTTCTTTGGAAAGGACACGATCCTCTCCCACCATAGAAGCAATCGCCTTAGAAGCGTCCGGCCCATCCTCAACGATCTGGTAACCGTCTACCAGATAAGCACCACCATCATACAATTTAACCATAAAACTAGTTCCTCCTTACTGTGTTCTTTTACCTTCGGTCTTATCGTTTCAAAGATAACAATATTCTACCATATTGACACCTTTTGTGCAAATCTACATATGCTAAAACGAAAAGAATCACAAGGGAAAGGAATACCATGGCAAAACGAATTGTAGTAGATGCCGGACACGGGGGATATGATAATGGTGCCTCCTATCAGGGACGGCTGGAAAAAGAGGATAACCTGCGGCTGGCTTTACAGGTAGGAGAAGATCTGAAAAAACTCGGATACGATGTGTATTTTACAAGAGAGGATGACATTTACCAGTCACCAAGCGAAAAGGCACAGATCGCCAACACTTCCGGTGCAGATTTTTTTGTCTCCCTGCATCGGAACTCCAGTGCAGAGCCGGGACAGTATATGGGCGTACAGACACTGGTCTATGATGACTCCGGCATCAAAGCTCAGATGGCAGGCAATGTTTCCGACGCACTTTCCGCACTCGGATTTTCCAACTTAGGGATCAGTGTGCGTCCGAATCTTACCGTATTACGCCGCACAAAAATGCCTGCCATTTTAGTCGAAACCGGATTTATCAATACAGAAAGTGACAATGCTCTGTTTGATGAAAAATTTGATGAAATTGCAGCTGCGATCGCACAGGCGATCAATGAAACCATTCAGGAAAATGCATCTATGACCAATGGCATCCAATACCGTGTACAGATCGGTCTTTACCGGAATTATGAAAATGCAAGCCGGGAGCTTGAAAAGGTTTTAGCAGACAGCTATCCTGCCCAGATCATGCCAAGCGGACCTTATTATGCCGTGAGAGTCGGACCTTATTCCACACTGGATGAAGCGGCCGAACAGGCAAAAAGTCTCAGAAGAAGCGGCTATGAAACACTGGTTGTTTCCTCCCGATAAAAAAACGAGCAGGATCACTCCTGCTCGAAATTTTTTATTTATTTGTTCACTGCATCTTTTAATGCTTTACCAGCTTTGAACTTTGGTGCCTTGCATGCTGCGATCTTGATCGTCTCACCAGTGCTTGGGTTACGTCCCTCACGAGCAGCTTTTGCTACTACATCAAATGTACCAAAACCAACTAAAGCGATCTTGTCACCACTTGCCAGTGCATCTGCAACCGTATCAGTAAATGCCTTTAATGCTTTCTCTGTGTCCTTCTTGGAAAGCTCACATTTTGCTGCCATTGCTTCGATTAATTCAGTCTTATTCATTACAATATCCTCCTTTTTTTTCACAAATAAAACAGTGTTTATTATATATGTTTGCCTATCACTTGTCAAACTGTTTTACCACTTGTTTCAAATTCATTCCATTTGATCCTTTTAGCAGCACCACATCCTCCGGTTTTGCTTCCTGCCTCAGATAATCTGCCACCTGTTCCAAAGACTGCGCATGCATGCCATCCACTTTTGCCTCCTCGGCAATAAAACGGGCTAACTCACCATACGTGATTAAATAGTCGATCCCATTTTCTTTTACACAGGCTCCCACCTGGCGGTGAAATTTCTCTGTATCCGGACCAAGCTCCAGCATATCCGCAAGTACTGCGATCTTTCTTCCCGTTGTATGGAAATCAGAAAGTACCTTTAAGGAGGCCCTCATCGAATCCGGACTGGCATTATATGTATCATCGATCATCGTAAACCGGGATGTTTTTACGATCCGCTGCCGCTGCCCCGCAAAATCACTGAGTGCCGCTGCCGCTTTGTCTAATGCTACTCCATACTGACTGGCAACAGCCAGGGCAACCAGCGCATTCCGCACATTATGTTCGCCCATTGCCTGCAGACGAACAGTCACACGCTGTGATTCATGTACCAGCTCAAATACATTCTTCTCTCCCTCGATGCGGCAGTTCTCAGCCCTGAAATCATTATGTGAACCAAGCCCATACCACACGATCGTACAAGGGAGCTGATCTTTACATGCATAGAGCAAAGGATCATCTCCATTCAGGTAGATCACATCCTCCTTCTTCATGTGAGAAATGATCTTGAGCTTCTCTGCCCGGATATTTTCCTGTGTTTTTAGTTGCTCTATATGTGCTACTCCGATGCAGGTCATCACAGCAGTATCTGGTCTTACCATATCCGAAAGCCGCTGCATTTCTCCAAAATTGCTCATCCCCATCTCCAGCACCGCAATCTCATAGCTAGAATCCAATTTGGCAAGCGTCAGCGGAACCCCTACCTGGGAATTATAGTTTTTGATCGTTTCAAATACCTTTTTTTCACTGGATAACGCTTTGGCGATCATCTCTCTGGTCGTTGTTTTTCCCACACTTCCGGTTACTCCGATCACAGGGATCTGATACCGGCTGCGAAGCATTGCTGCTACCTGCTGCATCGCCGTTAAGGTGTCCTCCACTGCGATCAGGGCGCAGTCCTTCTGACACCATGCATCCTCTACCGGTTCCATGGTAAATGCCGCACTGCACGAAGAAACTGCCTGATCTAAAAAGCGGTGTGCATCTACCTTTTCCCCTTTCAGCGGAACAAACAGATCACCCTTTTTTAGCGTTCTGGAATCCGTCACAATATCATATACAGGAGTGTTTTCCTCTCCACACAAAAGTGTTCCGCCTGTTGCTAAAAGCAAATCTTTTACATACACCTGTTCCATTTTTCTACTCCTACTCTTCATAAACGATGGATGCTTTTACCTGCTGCGCTGTCTGCTCATCCTTTAAAGCTTTGATGATCTCAGCTGAAAACGCGATCGCACATCCCATACCGCGTCCGGTTATGATCTTACCGTCTGTTACAGCAGGCTGAGTCTTTACGATGGCGCCGCTCTTTTGAAGCTCCTCCTCAAAGCTTGGGTAACAGGTTGCCTCTTTTCCCTTTAAATAACCAAGACTGCTCAAAATACTTGGAGCAGCACAGATCGCTGCCAGATAGCGTCCTGCTTCCTGCTGTTTTTGCAGCATATGGATCACGGTTTCATTTGCCTTTAAGTTCGGAGTTCCCGGAATCCCCCCCGGAAGAACCAAAAGCTCTGCCTCCTGCTCTTTGATCTCATCGATCATCCGGTCTGCCGTAACTGTGATCTCCTGCGCACTCGTCACTTCCTTCGTCTGCATGATCGACACCGTTTCACATTCTATTTTTGCCCGGCGCAGCATATCTGCCACGGTCAATGCTTCAATTGTTTCAAAACCATCTGCTAAAAAAATATATACCATTATGTTTGTCTCCTTTCCAGACTTTTTTCCTTTTAAAGTATAGCAGATTGACGGCAAAAAAACCATCCGTTATACTAAGTATATGCAGAAAAAACAACCAGGACCAGGAGGTTATCAAATGGAGATCGAGCGTAAATTTTTAATCAGAAAGCTCCCGGAGCACTTATCCCACTACGAAAAAAAACAACTGACGCAGGGATATCTAAACACTGCACCAGTTGTCCGTATCAGACGGGAAGATGACAACTACATCTTAACCTATAAATCAAGCGGACTAAGAAGCCGCATAGAAGAAGAAATGCCCCTTACGAAAGAGGCATTTGAACATCTTTTACCAAAATGCGATGGCACTATCATTGATAAAACAAGATATTTGATCCCGATCAAAGATACTGCCCTCACCATCGAGCTGGACGAATTTCATAAGGATTTTTCCGGCATCTATCTGGCAGAAGTGGAATTTTTAAGCGAAGAAGCCGCCGATGCCTTCGTCCCACCTGCATGGTTTTCTGAAGAGGTCACCTACGACGGACAGTTTCACAATAGCCATATGAGCCGACTGACCAAAGAACAATGCAGCGCACTCGTCGCCCGTGCCGCTCTTACCCGTTTTGACGATTAAGAAGACTGACACTGATCGCAACTGCTGAAAAATAAACAAATGCAGTCCAGAGCATTCCAACGATACTGGCAGCCGTTCCGGAAACCAGAGTAAATCCGGTATTGACCGCCTCCACAATGCCAAGCAGCGTAGTTGCATATATGGCAAGCTTCAACAATGCAGAAAAAGAAAGTCGTTTCTCATACAATCGGTTCGTAAAGGTTCCCATCAAGGCAAGCAGGATCACAGTAGTAAACAGGCTGAGTGCCTGTCCAAAATAGGAAAACAGCACATAAAAACCTAATAAAATATAATAAGGCACTGCACTTTGAAGCAGTGCTTTTTTGTTCAATGTCACCATTTTATAGTCGGAAAAACGGATCTGCTGCGTCATTCCCTGACTGTACAGCAACATATTACTTTTACTGATCAACACCTCCATCCCCTTCTTTTTGGAAAGATCCGCTGAGCTATAGGAGTCAGCCGCAGTATCCGCTTTTATCATCATTTCCTGATTTTGATACTCATAGGGCTCCTGAAGTGTAAGTTCTCCATTTACAAATTCAAATTCCGGAATAACAGAATTCAGATACGTCATAAGTCCGGACTTGGCAACCAAAAATCCTGTCAGCGGTACACAGACCGAAAGCAGGGTAATGATCATCACCAGGAAGAAATAATAGCCTGTGACACGCCCTCCTGAAAGCTTTAAGTACTGTGGATAATTTTTAGGTCCACGAAAGGCATTTAAAAACTGTATCCACATCGGCGGTCTGATCCCGTTTTTTTGATTTCTTTGTTCCATTCTTTCTTCCTGCATAAGCCACTCCTACCATAACATTGCAATCAGGTAATATCGCATGCGCATGGTCCATGACATTTGTTTCACCATCAACCGTTTGCATTTTTTACACATCCCGACTACATATTCATAAGCATCCTGTTTCACACGTGTTCCACAAAATAGTATCTCTTCTAACTGGTTTAAAAATTCCATCTGTTCTTCTTTTGTCAGATCACACATATCACATAGAATACCAGAAAACGCAAGATATGACAAGTTTTCCACCTGCTGCCCCTGCATCATTTCACAGATTTTTCTAAGATTGTTTTCCCGGTAATAGATCCTTTGCTGCTTGGATCCGGTGAAAAAACGATACTTTCGTCTTCCCACGATGACTGCCATACGGCAAAGATATGCGGCAGCCAGCAGAAGCAGCAAAAGAACGATCATTCGTATGATATAAAATTTCGTTTTTTCTACATTTTCCTGATTGACCTGATTCATCACAGCGCGCACGGTATCCGAGGTGTTTCTTCCCGAGAACAGACCGGAAAAGAAGCTGCCGCCCTCATCATCGATCGAGGCGGAATTCGTTACTTCCACCGGAGTCCAGCCCAGATCATACTGATAGATCTCCACCCATGCATGACCACTGGAATCGGAAAGCGGTACAGTGACCACTTCCGTATTACCGTCACTCTCCTCCTGCTCCATATAAGAGGATACCGGATCTGTTTCCTCCGTAGCATAATCATAGTCCTCGCTGTGGATCACATATCCTTCCGCATAGCGTGCCGGAATACCAAGATAACGGAAGATCAATGTTGCTGCAGAAGCAAAATGCACACAGTAGCCTTTTTTGTTGCTCGTTAAAAAATAATTGACAAAGTCCTCTCCTGCCGGATCCTTTCCCGGTTTTAGCGTATAATCATATTCCTGCTCAAGGATCCTGATCACCTTGTTTACAAGATCATCCTGCCCCTGCTTTAGTCCATGCTTCTCACAAAACGACTGGATTGCAGAAAGATTTGCATTCGGAACTGTAAGATACTGCTCCTTTATCTTCTCATAATAGTCCTTTTCTCCATTTTTAAGCGTTGCCGCTCCGCTTCGCAGCTTCCCATTGTCATAGTAGATTCCGGAAACATGACTGGTATCTGCCGCAGCGTCCTGTAAATAATAAGTAAAGGTCTGGACATGCCCCGTAGAACTGCTGATCCTTCCATCCGTCTTCGCCTGGATACCGGATTGTTCCTCAAGCACCGTGTAATACGGAACAAACAGATCCTTCTTCTGTTTTAACCGGTAATCCTCCACAGAAATCCTCATTTTGCGTTTTGCCTTTGTCACACTCCTGGCGTGAGCATAATCATAAGCAAGACGGTTTCCGGTCTGATTAAAAAGCTCCAGTCTGGTACTGCCATTCTCCTGCTCTTCCTTCTGCTCCTGCTCCATAAGCGTTGTATCCGTCCACTTATAGTTGTATGGCAGATAGGTTTGTCCCACAAAATTGCGCAGATAAAGCTGTTCGTCATTGGTATTTGCCAGTGTTACTTTTAAATCCACCTGCCCGTCAAACGTAATGGAAGACTGGTTCGCGATCTCCCCCGGTGCAGCCTTTTCACTGTTCTGGTGATAAAATGCTGCAAATCCATAAGACAAGAAATTCTTTACCGGCTGGTTGGTCTTCTCCTTCCACGTATCAAATGGGGTGGAAAAAGCAAACTCATTTTGCGGAAGCAGTAAAAACATGCTTCCATACAAAAGCATGACACCTGCGAGGATGGTTGCTGCGACATGCGCTGCATGTTCCGACTGCCGAGAAACATCATAGACATGATGATGTCGGTTTCGTTTCCTTCGTTTTTTCTCTTTCTGCCCCTGTGAGCGATAGGTGTTGGAATACCGGATCGATGCCGCGAGAACAAAGCTGCCCATCGAGCAAAGCATTGCCCATTTGCTCATGTCAAAAGAAAAATACATACCGAACTGCACCAGTGGAAAGGTCAGAAGAAATACCATTAAATAATTCATATTTTCTGAGATAAAAATATTGAGCAGCAGACAAAACGCCAGTGCCAGTACACAAAATGCCACTGTCATTGCCGCATTGCGATCCGGATAATACTCCATATATTCCCGGAGCTGCGGCAGCTCCATCACACCATCGATCCGTTTTAGTACTGTGTTATGCACTGCACTCATTCCACTATTGATCACAAAAAAGAAACTATTTACCATAGCAAAGCTTCCGACCAGGATCAACACATACACCGTCAGTTTCAGCTTCTGATTGGCATACATAAAAGAAAACAACAGACTGAAAAACAGGATCACCGCGGTTACAATAAACGTATTTACTTCCAGATGAAAGGAAGAAATGAGTGCAAACAAACTTCCATATACTGCTCCAAATAACATCACCGCATTCATGAAATACTTCATAAATGCAAATGACTCCCGCTCTCCTTTTACTTCCTCAGAAAACGAAAGTCCGGTTGTCTCAATGAGTTGCTGCCGGACTTCTTGCTCTGCTTCTCGCTTTTTTTCCTTCCTTTTTTCTCTCATTCGTTTCAGAAACATACAACTCTCACCTGCTCTTTGTACGTTACAATCTGTTCTGTTCCTTCTATCGGATACGAATATGGGGCAACATATAATGTCACATCCTGTTCTTTCCGTTCTTCCTGCTCATATGCTTCATAAGCGCACTGCCCCTCATAGGATGTACATTCATAAATATCAAACAATACCCTGTTCAGATCCTCCCCCGATTCCACATTGCTGGTGCTAAGGGTGCTGGTACGGGCATTATAGTAACAGGCAAAAAAACTTACCTCCTGTTCCAGAAAATAACAGGCAGCCGAATACCATACCTCGATCAGTGCATCCAGCCCCCCCTGTTCGGTCACCTCATTCAGCTCAAGCAAAAGCGTTCTTGTACGGTTACTCTCCCATTCAAACTCCTTTACCATAAGCTTATCCTGCTTGGTAGAAAGCTTCCAGTGAATCTTTTGCAGCCGATCCCCCGGCTGGTATTCCCGGACATCGCGAAGAGAAGTCACATCCTCCGCCTGCTCATATCGGTTTACTTCTTCTTCCTGACCGATAGAAAGCGACTCATCCAGCATAGTGACAATAAGCTCTATTCTTTTCGGGAACACAGCAACCTTTTTTTGCTGCTGCACATTGTTAGAAAAACAGAATAGTCCCAGATAATCATAGAAAAATATCCGCTCCTCCCGCAACGAAACATTTCCTGCGTAAATAGAACTAAGCTCCCACTCATAGCAGTGATTTCCCCGTGCCACTGCAAAGATCATTTCCTGACTTTCTTCATTTTCATAAAAATCGTTCTGACACTGAACACAGACATGTACTGCCGGCAACACAAACATAGTGGGATTTTTTACCAGAAAAGAGGCGGTCACCATCTGCTCTTTTGTAAGCATCGCAGGGGCAAGCCCAACCTCCACCTCACAGTGTGCCACCGTATATCTGGTCACGCCATAGCTCACTCCCGGCAGCAGGATCATCCCGATCAGAAACACCAGAAAAAAATAATTGTGATAAAACAATAATAAAAACAAGGTGCTAACCAATATGATCCCATAACCGATCCGATTTTTCCTCATAGATCTTCTCCTATCTCTGTCCGGTTCATGGTTTTGGCATGGCAAGCTCACCACAAAGCTCCGTCAAAAGTTCTTCCTCCTGCTTTCCCTGTGCCTTCGCCAAAGGACTTAACTGTACCCGGTGCACCCCGACCGGAACAAATGTCTCCAGTACATCCTCCGGCACCACATATGCTCTGCCCTTTAAAAAAGCGGATGCCCGGCTCATACGAAGCAATGCCTTTGCTCCACGTGGACTGATCCCTGTCTGAAACGCTTCAAAGGAACGACTGGCTGCCATGAGATCCGCAATATACTGATACATACTGTCTTCCACATGGATCTGTTCACAGGCCTGCTGCGCCTGCTTCAACTCTTCCATCGTAAGCACCGGCTGAATGAGGGAAAGGGAATCCTTTGTCTCTTCCTTCAGGATCCGTATTTCACTCTCTTTATCCGGATACCCCATGGAAAGTTTCACCATAAAACGGTCAAGCTGGGATTCCGGCAGCTTCTGCGTACCGGCGGAACCGAGCGGATTCTGGGTTGCGATCACAAAAAACGGATCTGGAAGCGTATGCGTTACACCATCTACCGTTACTCTTTTTTCCTCCATTACTTCTAGCAGAGCCGACTGCGTTTTTGGCGAAGTACGGTTGATCTCATCTGCCAGAAACAGATTGCACATAACCGCTCCCTCCCGGTATTCAAACGTGTCCGTTTGTTTGCTGTACATGGAAAATCCTGTCACATCCGCAGGAAGTACATCCGGAGTAAACTGCATCCGACGATAAGATAACGATAACGTTTTTGAAAAAGCAAGTGCCAGCGTCGTCTTTCCAACCCCCGGAATATCCTCCAATAAAACATGGCCTCCCGCTAAAATAGTCATCAAAACAAGAGTAATCTCCTGTTCTTTTCCTACAACAACTTTCTGTATTTCCTCTTTTACCTGTCCTACCTTATGCTGTAGATGTTCCATACGTCCTCCTTTCCTCCGGCCCGATCCGCTTTTCTCTTGTCATTTAATCATCTAAACAGGAATCTAACAGCTCCATGATCTCATCACGTCCCTGTTTGGTCAATGCAGAAAATGGAAGCAGCTTACTTTCCTTTCCCATACCCAGACCTTCTCTTAAGATCTTCACCTGTTTTGCCACCTGACTGCGTTTGATCTTGTCCAGCTTGGTCGCTATCACAACAGGCTGATAACCATAATGCACCATCCAGTCATACATCATTTTGTCATTGTTCGACGGAGCATGCCGGATATCTACAAGTAAAAATACGATTTTTAACTGCTCACTTTCATGCAGATAATTTTCAATCATATTGCCCCACTGCTCTTTTACATGCTCTGCAACCTTCGCATAGCCATAGCCTGGAAGATCTACAAAATAAAGCGCATCGTTGATGTTATAATAATTGATCGTCTGGGTTTTTCCCGGCTGCGCACTAATACGAGCATAAGATTTCCGATTCATCAAAGCATTGATCAAGGATGATTTTCCTACATTTGATTTCCCTGCAAATGCAAATTCCGGCTTATCATTCTGAGGCAGCTTGGATGTTACTCCACATACTGTTTCAAGGTTCACATTCTTTATTACCATGAGAGAGTCCTCCTTCTCTGACTTTTATTTTATCAATACAAGCTCTAATACTTGTGCAAGCGTATCTACATAGTAAAATTCCATATCACGTCTGACCGGTTCCGGAAGTGTGGCAATATTCTTCTCATTCTGCTTTGGAACAATGATCTTTTTGATCCCTGCTGCCTTAGCAGCAACAACCTTTTCCCGCAATCCGCCGATGGGGAGCACTCTGCCTAATAAGGATAATTCTCCTGTCATTGCAACGTGACCATCTACTTTTTGTCCGGTCACTGCGGAATAAACAGCCGTAGCCATCGTAATTCCTGCGGACGGGCCATCCTTTGGCACTGCCCCTTCCGGAATATGTAGATGAATATCATGCGTTTCAAAAAATTTTTGTTCTTCCTCACTGGTCAACAAAGAGCGTACGGTCAGTGCCGCGATCTGCGCCGACTCTTTCATGACATCCCCCATATTTCCGGTAAACGTCACCTTCCCTTTTCCCGGTATGGCGATTGCTTCTACGTCAAGAGTTGCACCGCCCACACTGGTATAGGCAAGCCCATGAACCAGACCGGTCTGCGCCCGTTTACTTTCTTTTTCTGTTTCGTAAACCGGAGCCTCCAGATAATGCTCTACTGTTTCTTCATCAATTTTTACCAAAGCATCCGTATCATCCTCTAACCGTTCCTTTACGATCTTTCTAAGAATACTCTCTATTGACCGCTCCAGATTACGCACACCTGCTTCTTTTGTATACTGTCGGATCAGCTTTACAATTGCCTTTTTTGTAAAACGAACCTCCTCTTTCGTAAGCGCATGCCGTTTTAACTGTTTCGGGATCAGGTACCGCTTTGCAATCTCCAATTTTTCCTGTTCTAAATAGCTGTTTACCTCGATGATCTCCATACGGTCAAGCAATGGAGCCGGGATCTGATCTCTCCGGTTAGCGGTTGCCACAAAAAATACGCGGCTTAGATCAAGCGGTACTTCCAGATAATGGTCATAAAAGCCGGAATTTTGTGCAGGATCTAACACCTCCAGCATAGCAGCACTAATATCTCCGCGCTGCTCTGTTCCCATTTTATCAATTTCATCTAACAAAAGCACCGGATTGGAATTGCCAACATGGCGCATTGCTGATACGATCCTGCCTGGCATTGCGCCAACATAGGTTTTTCGATGCCCGCGGATCTCCGCTTCATCTTTCACTCCCCCGAGGCAGATTCGTTCGTAATCCCGGTTTAATGCCCGTGCAATCGACTTGACAATACTTGTTTTTCCTGTTCCCGGAGGCCCAACCAGACAAAGGATCGGCGCATCCGCATCCGGAGCCGCCATATGAACAGCCAGAAATTCCACGATCCGCTCTTTGATCTTGGTAAGTCCGTAATGATCCTTCTGTAAGATCCGCTCCGCTTTTTTGATATTTTTATTTTCTTTCTTTAACGTATTCCATGGAACGGACAGCATGATCTCAATATATTCCTGAAGTACGGCTGCCTCGCTATTTCTAGGTGATAACATCGAAAAGCGTTTGATCGTTTTTTCTATTTTTTCCCTGATCTGTTCCGGCGCAGAAAGCTTTTCTAACTGTTTCTGGTAAGAAACGGCATCAGATGCTTCGTCATCTCCCTCTTCACCCAATTCCTTTTTCAATATATCGATCTGTTCCCGGTAAAGATTCTGCTTCTGCCTTTCATCAATACGAGTACGCATTTTTTCCGATATTTCATATCGCATTTTCCCAATCTCAATAAAGTCGGACATCAGCTGTCCCAAAAGCTCTGCACGTTTTAACAATGCCGGCTCATCGATGATCTTTTGTTTTTCCTTATAATCAAAATCCACGTAGTGAAGCACTTCATAGATCAGCTCCGACAAGGAACGGATATTTTCCAATTCCTGAAAACGGCGCATTCCGGTTTTGTCTTCCATAGAAAAAAATGCCTGTGCACGGCTTATTATTTCCCTGCGATAGCTTTCTGATTCCATCAGAGAAATGCGATCCTCTGTCCGTGCTGTGACAAAAGCTTCTAAATGAAGCTGATCCTTTGCAGTATCATAGCTTTGCACTTCTGCAATATAAAGTCCAAGCAGGCGGATACGCATCACTCCTGTATGATCGGAGGGCATCTTTGTGATCTTTGCAACTGTTCCTACCGTATAAAGGTCCTCAGACGTGATCACACCCTCTTTTGCAGCATCTTTTTGAAGTACCACAAATACCGGCTGCTCCTGTTTTAACGCATGCGTCACAGCCGCCACAGACTGTTCTTTCCCCAGATCAAAGCTGGTAAGCTGTCCCGGCATCAACACCGTATCCTTCACTGCCAATACATCAATTATTTCCTGCATATTACACTCCTATACTAACGATAAACTCTGAGAGATCTTTCACACGCTTTCTCTCAAAATACAGCAGCCTCTGCTTTTCACCACTACTAACATTGGTCTACTGTGAAAAAAGGGGGTTCATGATCTTTCACGAACCCCCTTTTTGTATCTTTGCTCAGGCGATCTCGCCGCCATGATTATTCTTTTTTGTATGCTTTCTTGCCACTGGTTTTCTGCCTTCTTCTGTGCGAGTCAACTCTGGTGCTGCATCATCTTCCACACATTCCTTCGTAATCCGGCACGCAACCACATCTTCTTCGGATGGCACTTCATACATCAGATCCATCACAACCGATTCCATGATCGCACGCAGACCACGTGCTCCGGTTTCCCGTTCAATTGCTTTGTGGGCAATTGCTTTTAAGGCATCTTCATCAAAGCTTAACTCTACGCCATCCAGCTCAAACAGTTTTTTATACTGCTTCACGATCGCACTCTTTGGTTCCGTCAAAATACGAACCAGTGCTTCTTCATCAAGCAGATCTAAAGAAACATTGATCGGAACACGACCGATGAACTCTGGGATCAGGCCAAATTTCACAAAATCCTGCGGAAGCACCTGACGAAGCAATTCACCTACATTGTCCTTGCGCTTTTCAATAATATCTGCATTAAATCCGATTGATTTCTGTCCGATACGGTTTTCAATGATCTTCTCTAATCCATCAAACGCACCACCACAGATGAATAAAATATTTGTCGTATCGATCTGAATAAATTCCTGATGCGGATGTTTTCTTCCACCCTGTGGCGGAACCGACGCAGTCGTTCCTTCTAAAATCTTAAGCAGCGCCTGCTGTACACCTTCTCCGGAAACATCTCTCGTTATGGATGTATTTTCTGATTTTCTCGTGATCTTATCGATCTCATCAATATAGATGATACCATACTCGGCTTTTTCCACATCGTAATCTGCTGCCTGGATCAGCTTTAAGAGGATGTTTTCCACATCTTCTCCCACATATCCTGCTTCGGTCAGTGCCGTCGCATCTGCAATTGCAAATGGAACATTCAAAAGCTTTGCGAGTGTCTGTGCCAGCAATGTCTTACCGGATCCGGTAGGACCAAGCATCAAAATATTACTCTTCTGGAGTTCTACATCAAATTCTGTTTCGGACATAATCCGCTTATAGTGATTGTATACCGCAACGGAAAGTACCTTTTTTGCCTCATCCTGTCCAATGACGTACTGATCCAGAAATTCCCGGATCTCTTTTGGCTTCATCAGATTGATGCCACCTTCCATCGGCATATCATCAAATTCTTCCTCTATGATCTCTGCACATACACCGATACACTCATCACAGATATATACATTTGGACCGGCAATCAGCTTTCTTACCTGATCCTGATTTTTATTACAAAAAGAACATCTTAGCTGTTTTCTGTCCTCTCCATTGCGACTTGCCATTCCTTCACCTCTAACTACTCTTATTTGCTGTCCGGACGTTTTTCTACAATACTGTCAATCAATCCGTATTCTAATGCCTGCTCTGCAGTCATCCAGTTATCGCGCTCTGTATCCTCGGCAATCACATCATATGGTTTTCCAGTGTTTGCTGCTAAAATACTGTTTAATCTCTTTTTGGTATGCAGGATATGTTCTGCTGCGATCTGAATCTCAGTTGCCTGTCCCTGTGTTCCACCGGAAGGCTGATGGATCATGACCTCTGCATTTGGCAGTGCCATACGTTTTCCTTTGGTTCCACCTGCAAGCAAAAATGCGCCCATGCTGGCTGCCATTCCCATACAGATCGTAGATACATCACATTTAATATACTGCATCGTATCATAAATTGCCATACCGGCAGTCACGGAACCACCCGGACTGTTGATATATAAATTAATATCCTTAGAAGGATCTTCTGACTCTAAAAACAGAAGCTGTGCAACCACAAGATTTGCAGATACCTGATCCACTTCTTCTCCTAAAAATACAATACGCTCTTTTAACAGGCGGGAGTAGATGTCATACGCACGTTCTCCATGACTGGACTGCTCCACAACGGTAGGTACTAAACTATTTCTCATAAAATCGGTCATACTGACTCCTCCTTCACCGCACTTACTGGTTATTTTCTTTATGCTTCTTTTGCTTCATTTACAATAAGCTCTACCGCTTTCTGTACTGCAATATCCAGTGTGATAGACTCTTTCTCACGGTCACCCATCAACTCTTTGAGTTTATCCTCTTCCATCTGATAAGCTTCCGCCATCTTCTTCATCTCTGCATCAAATTCCTCATCAGATACCTGAATTCCTTCGGCAGCTACAACAGCCTCTAATACAAGACGGGACTGGATTCTCTTTAATGCCTGTGGTTTGATCTGCTCTTTCATGACATCCGGAGTCATACCGGTAAACTGCATATACTGCTCTAATGATAATCCCTGATAGCTTAACTGCTGTGCGTACTCCTGAAGCATCTGATTCTGCTGCTGCTCGATCATTGCCTCTGGAATATCCATCGTTGCATTCTCGATCACTTTGTCTACAACTGCGTCCTCTTTCTTAGATTTTGCCTCAGATTCCTTCTTTGCAGTCAAACGAGCCTTTACATCTTCCTTGTACTCATCTACAGTCTTAAACTCTGATACATCCTGTACGAACTCATCATCAAGCTCCGGATACTCTTTCTTCTTGATCTCTTTGATCTTTACCTTGAACATAGCTGGTTTTCCGGCAAGAGATTTCTCATGGTACTCTTCTGGGAAAGTAACCTGAACCTCTACGTCTTCACCGATGTTCTTTCCTACTAACTGATCTTCAAACGTATCAATAAAGGAATGAGAACCGATCGTCAGTGGATAATCCTCTGCATAACCACCTTCAAACTGCTCACCATCTACATAACCATCAAAATCGATCGTTACCTGATCATCCATAGCAACCGGGCGATCCTCTACGGTGATCGTTCTTGCGTTCTGCTCTTGATCCTTCTTGATCTCTGCTTCGATATCTTCCTCTGTTACTTCCACTTCGATCTTATCAACGGTAACACCTTTGTATTCACCTAAAGTAACTTCCGGTTTTAATGCTACTGTTGCAGTAAAGATGAATGGTTTTCCCTTCTCTAACTGTACAACATCGATCTCCGGCTGGGAAACGATTTCTAAATCACTTGCCTCTACTTCGTCAGCATACGCATCCGGAATTAAAATATTCGCAGCATCCTGATAAAAAATATCGACACCATACATCTTCTCTAAATATGCCTGTGGAGCTTTTCCTTTACGGAAACCTGGAATACTAATATTCTTTTTCTGCTTTAAGTAAGCCTGCTTGATCGCATCCTGTAACTGATCGGCAGACACCTCAATCGTAAGTTTTGCCATATTCTTTTCCAAATTCTCAACCGTTAAACTCATCTTGCGTTTCCTCCTAAAACTATAACTTATATATTGGCGGATAAAAAAACACACAATTATCCACGCTAAACATTTTGATATTTTAGCATATTCTTGCTTTTCTTGTCTACCTTTTTTCAGAATTTTCACAAGTTAAATATCGCAAAACACGACAAAAAGAAAGGATGCGTTATTTTCGCACCCTCCCTTTTTCAAGATTTTCGCTTTTTGATTAGTATTTACCGGAACCGGACATAGCCTCTTCCTGTCTCTTAATCATTTTACGAACCATTTCACCACCAACAGAACCATTCTGTGCGCTGGTTAAATCTCCGTTATAACCCTGCTTTAAAGGTACACCGATCTCGCTGGCTACCTCCATCTTGAAACGATCCAGAGCCTCTCTTGCCTGTGGTACTTCGTTTGATTTAGACATAATCATCTACCTCCCAAAATTTTTTTATAGACAATTGCTTGTCTTATTACTATTGTACCCTGCACCCTGTTTTCTATGATTGGTAACTTTTGTAATTCAGTTGCCCTTTGAAATACAAGTATGTAAATTATTCATTTTTTACTATTCCGTTTTTTGTTTCTTTCCTTAAAAGACGTTTTTTTGCACATCCTGTCTTTCCTTTCATATAGTATCAATAAAGAACTCCCCCACAGAAAGGCTTTTATATGTTTTGTATTGCACTACTTGGTGGAGATGAACGGCAGATCTATTTGGGTCAGATCCTGATGGATGCAGGTCATACCGTTCATTTTTTTGCCATTCCCAAAGACCGTGTGGAAGCATTGCTGGGAAAATCGATCGTAAAAAAATATAAAAAGCAAATGTTCTTTCACGAGGAAGAGGAATACGGTTTATTGTCCTCCTGCGATCTGGTTTTAGGTCCGATCCCCTGCACAAAAGACCAGATCTACTTACAGCAGACATTTGCAAACAAGCAGATACCGATCAACCGTCTTTTTCAAAATCTGTCTCGAAAAAATTATGTGATTGCCGGAATGATCCCTGACAACCTGAAATCCGCCATGCATGATCGCGGAATTCAATATTACGACTATATCAAAAATACTTCCTTTTCCCGTCTGAATGCGATCGCCACTGCAGAGGGAGCGATCAGCTATGCGATCAACCACAGCAGCGGCAATCTGCATCAGAGCAAGGTTTTAGTTTTAGGATATGGACTTTGCGGCACCTGCCTGGCAGAAAAATGCAGAGCATTGATGGCAGATGTAACTGTCACCGGGCGCCGGGAAGAAACAAGAACCCTGGCCATCCGAAATGGCATGCATTATCTTCCGGTAAATGCGCTTGCCACTGCTGACGACCTCTCCTCCTACTCCTACATTTTCAACACAATTCCGGATCGTGTTTTAACCAAAGAGATTCTTGAAAAGCTCTCCTTTCACTGCACGATCGTGGACATTGCTTCTGCACCGGGAGGCTTAGATTACGATTATGCAAAAAAGCACCAGTTAAATGCAACACTTTATTTAGGCATTCCGGGAAAGATCGCCCCCGAGGCCTCTGCACAGATTTTATATGACATTATCGTAAATCAGATCAAAGAAAGGAGTTCCCTTTATGTCTCACAATCCTGAATCATCCTTAGAAGGAAAAAAGATTGGAATCGCCATTACCGGTTCCTTCTGCACTTTCTCCAAACTTTTTACGGAATTGGAAAAATTAAAGGAAGCAAAGGCAGAACTTTATCCCATTCTTTCCTATCATGCTGCAACATTGGATTCCCGCTTTGGCACCAGCAAAGAACACCTCAAACGTCTGGAGGAGATCTGTGAAAGACCGGTCATCACCACCATTCCGGAGGCCGAACCATTTGGTCCCAAATATCATATGGATGCCATGGTCATTTTTCCCTGCACGGGCAATACGTTGAGTAAGCTGGCAAATTCGATCACCGATACTCCGGTACTGATGGCTGCAAAGGCACATTTGCGCAACAACCGCCCTCTGATCCTGTCTCTTTCCACCAATGATGCACTGGGACTTTGCATGAAGCAGCTCGGCCTTTTAATGAATGCCAAGCATATTTATTTTGTTCCTTATGGTCAGGATGACTATGTGAAAAAACCAAATTCCATGACCGCACATGTCGAACAGCTTCAGGATACGATCGTTGCAGCACTTCACGATCAGCAGTTACAGCCGGTGATCCAAAGCCCGTTTAAAAAATAATGCTCTTTTTGCATATTTTTCTCTCTGCCGCATAAAAATGAACCAAAACCACATTGTGGTGGAAAGGAAGTTCAATTTATGTGTGGAATTTGTGGATATATTGATTTTTGTCATAATCTGACTCTGGATACCGCTCCTCATGAAGCAATTCTTTTGAACATGCGCAATACGTTAAAGCATCGTGGTCCGGATGAAGAGGGAGCGGTTGTGGATGAACATATCGCATTCGCGCATCGCAGACTTTCCGTTGTCGATCTGGTACACGGAAAACAGCCGATGTCAGCAACGATCGGTTCCCACCGCTATCATATTGTTTACAACGGAGAACTTTATAATACGAGAGAAATTCAGGATGCCATCCGAAAAAAAGGCTTTTCCCTTCATACGAAATCTGATACGGAAGCCGTCCTTATGGGCTACATTGCGTACGGCAATGATATTTTAACCATGTTAGAGGGCATTTATAGTTTTGCAATCTGGGATGGAAAATACAGAAGAGTACTGCTGTGCCGTGACCGCATGGGAGTAAAACCTCTTTTTTATATGTATTTTGATCAGAAAATTTTGTTTGGTTCCGAACCGAAAGCACTCTTTGCCTACCCGAAAAACCGTCCGGCAGTTGGCAGGTACGGACTTTGCGAATTGTTTGGATTAGGGCCGGCAAGAACCCCCGGTGTCACCGTATTTGAGGGAGTGAAAGAATTACTGCCAGGTCATGCCGCCATCATTGATGACTGCGGTATGCGGTGTTATCCATACTGGAAGCTTCCGGTTTACGAACACACCGATTCCTATGAAAAAACCGTAGAGGAGATCCGCAGCCGTCTTTTTTCTGCCATTGAAAGACAGCTTGTTTCGGATGTTCCCATCTGTACTTTGTTGTCGGGAGGCCTGGATTCCTCCATTGTTTCCAGTGTCGCCTCCCGCTATATGAAAGCACATGACCGTACACTTTGCACCTATTCCTTTGATTTTACCGGAAACCAGAAATATTTCCGTTCCTCCAGCTTTCAGCCGGATATGGATCGGCCTTTTGTTGAGGAAATGGTGTCTTATTTAGGATGCCATCATACCTTTTTAGAATGTGACAATGAAGCTCTCTATCAGTGTCTGTATGATGCGGTAGATGCCAAAGATTATCCCGGAATGGCGGATGTCGATTCCTCCATGCTTTATTTTACCAGTCTGATCAAACCGCAGCACACGGTATGCTTGAGTGGAGAATGTGCCGACGAACTGTTCTTTGGCTATCCTTGGTTCCATGCAGAAGACAGCTTCATCAAAGACGAATTTCCTTGGTCAAGAAATTTTGAGATCCGGGAGCAGCTCATCAATCCGAAGCTTTTAAGTTCTGAAACCATGCTCCGGGATTATGTGGCATGTCAGTATGAAAAAACGATCGCCGATGTTCCATCTCTTCCGGGAGAAACCGGACGAAAGAAACGTCAGCGCGAGCTTGGCTACTTGAACATCATGTGGTTTATGCAGACACTCTTAGAACGGAAGGACCGTATGACAATGGCAAACGGACTAGAGGTACGTGTTCCATTTGCAGATCATCATGTAGTCGAATACATTTACAATGTACCCGGGGATTTAAAATGTCCAAACGGAATTGTAAAGGGTCTGTTAAAAGATGCTGCCAGATCGATCCTTCCAGCCTCTGTGATCGATCGAAAAAAATGTCCGTATCCGAAAACCTATCATCCGGAATACGAACACTTACTTCGAAAAAAACTGTCTTCTATTATGCAGGATACGTCGCAGCCGCTTCATCAGCTTGTGCAGGACTCCTATGTCAATCAGGTGCTTTCTACTCCATCCGACTACGGAAAACCGTGGTTTGGCCAGCTTATGGCACAACCACAACTATTTGCCTATCTGATCGAGATCAACTACTGGCTGCAAAAATACGATATTGCACTTGATATCTGATCTACTTCTTTTTATTTTTTCGCACAGAATAGCCAAAGGAACCCAGTTCCTGCCCCTGTGAAAAATAGGAACCATGCGAATAATGGATCAATCCGGCACGTTCTAGCATAAACCGCCCCTTTTCATCCAGCAGATCCTCTTTTACATGTACTTTTACCACATTTGCCAGGAACATGTGATGGGAGCCAAGCTCCTTCACCTCTGTGACCTGGCATTCTATATTTACCGGTGATTCTAAAATAGACGGGGCACTTACCTCCAGTGATCTTTCCTGCGTCAGATGCATCCGTTCAAACTTATCTACATCCCGTCCGGAAACGACACCACAGTAATCTACGGCTTTCACCAATTTCTCATTGGTCAGATTGATCACAAACTCTTTGGTTTCCCTGATAATATCATACGAATAGCGGTTGGGACGTACCGATATATATACCATGGGAGGATTCGTACAAACAGTTCCCGTCCACGCCACCGTAATGATATTGGCACGCTCTCCCGGTCTTTGGCAGCTCACCATAACGGCCGGAAGGGGATATAGCATATTTCCGCCCTTCCAGTATTGTTTTTTTTCACTCATTTTTAACTTCCTATCGTACATAACGTGCCGGCACTGTCGTAGCATCTCCAGCCGGTTTATAGCTATTTGGATAAACCAGCTCGTTGCTGCGCTGCAGCACCTTACCCTTGCTGTTTTGAATCTCGACCATCACACTGTCTCCCTCTTTTACCGGAGTGAGCAGACGAAGGGCACTGCTGTCCACAAATTCTACGTCAACCTCTTCTCCATTGACAAATGCATGAGAGAACTGAGTGAAGGAAGAGCCGTAAAGCATCGTGCTGTCCTCTGACGGCAGAATGGAATTGATCATGACATTGTGTACACCAAAGATCAGATCTGTCTGCAAAAATGGATTGTTCTGGTCATAGATATACTGATTTCCATATAACATATCATACTGGAGCTGTCTTAAATTACTAAGATAACCCTTTTTTCCTTTATATCTCTGATGATACCGGATGATATTACCCTCATGGATATTTACACGGTTTAACACCTCTGCAGCAAGCTGGTAAGCACTTAAATCCTTATCCTTCTTCTTTAATCCAAAATTACTCCAGATCACATACTCAGTCTGGAAAACATCACCGTTGATCAGATCGTCATCACTAAATCCAAGTCCCGGAAGATGATCGCCATACATTACCAGAATAGTATCCTCATCATACTGGCTCAACTTTTCACATAGCTGTTTTAAAAACGCATCCATCTCACCAATCTGTTCCACATAATAGTTGACGGCATCCTGCTGCTTTTTCTCCGAAACATTGCTAACCATGATCTCCGGATCATCCGCCTGTGCATTTTCTTTGTAATAATCTCCATGTCCCTGCACAGAGATCGTATAAACATAATCCGGTCCGGTTGTAGACTGTAACACATCCATGATCTGATCCGTTAAAATGTAATCCTTCGCCCAACCAATGGCAGTCGTATTTCTTGAATCCATCGTTTCGATCGTGGAGAAGGAATCATATCCAAGATTCGTAAATACTTTATTTCTTCCATAGAAAGAAGCCGTGTTATTGTGCACAACATGCGTACCATATCCTATTTTTTTCAGATCATAAGGCACACTCTCACACGTATGCTTCTTTAGGATCGTTTTATACGGATACTCTCCCGGTGAAAAGAAGCTCAGCTTCATTCCGGTCATTGACTCAAACTCGGTATTGGCGGTACCTGCACCAAATGCCGGAACTGTCAGATACCCCGACGAATAATTCTCTTTCAAATAGGAGAAATACGGGATTGGATCCTGTTCAAAATAGTAATTTTTTACTTTCGTAATATCAAAGAAGGACTCTAACTGTAAGAAAATGATGTTTGGCTTTTTCACCTCACTCTTTTTCTTCTCACTCTTAAATTTCTTGTCAATTCCCTCTTTGATCTGCTCCACCTTTACTTCGGAATAATCAATTGGCTGACGGATTCCGTTTCGCATTCCTGTCACAACAAAACAGTAGCTTACTCCGTAATCATGATACGCATACGCAAGGTTTGGAAGCACTGTTGCAAATACTCCCGCATGTACGAGTGCCTTGAAACCAAAATACATGGTAAGCCAGTAGCCGGCGATCAGCACTGCATTTCTGATATAGTGCATCTTTCCGGTATATTTTTTGATCTTGATCATCAGAAACACCATAGCAACCAGCGCAAGTACAATGCAGATGCCAAGCAGGATCATCTGCCAGACTTCCATGTAATTGCCGATAACACCGAGGGCTGCATCAACCAAACGGAAGTCGATCGTAGAAAACGGTGTAACACGAAAGGCAAGCACTAAACCATTGGTAATACCAATGGCCAGCCATGCAAAGCTCACCAGCACTATACCGATGGAACGCTTGCGGATCATAAAAAAGACCGTAAACGGTGTCATGACCAATGCCACATTCATGATATAGCGAAAAGGACTATCAATAAAAAAGGCAAGTCCCCCCAAAACAGAATGTCTCCCCAGTGATTCAATAATATAGACCAGTACCGCACACCACAAAAACAGACGCACTGCTCCTTGCTTCATCAGAAGACGAAGTCCCATCTTTATTTTTTCTTTTCCTGTTTCCCAATTCATGTTTTACATTCCTTTCTACTTTTGATCGTAATTTCTGATAATCTGTGCTTTTCCGGTCAAAATTTCTTCCCTGATATATCGAAATGTCTCCTCTTCTCCGCACTCTGCCAGCTTCCGCAGCAGATGCTCCAACAGTTCCTTGCTCTTAGGATGGAACAAATCCTGATATCTATGCTTTCCCCTTAAAAAATAGTTGAGCGGACTGGAATCTTCATAGGCATCTTTCTGATAATTCTTACATGCCGCCATCCGATCACAAAACATCTCCACAACGTACTTGACCGGCATCTTCATGCCGGCAAACCCCTCATTTTTATTTGCGCTGTAATCAATCCAGTATTCCAGATGATGCTTGTTCCTTCCCTTATGGTGCAGCCATGCTTCCGAGCACCCGGTTGCTTCACGCTCTGCCGTATTCGGACTTTTGTCTCCCTGAAAATACCTGGCTCCTGCCCGGAGCTCCACATAGGAATATTTGGAAAGATCATGCAGCAGTCCCTGCCTATATAAACCTACCTGAAAGCAGTGCTTCATCACCAGCATTTTATGGTGATTGATCGTCTTTAAATGTTTCAATAAATTAGAAACACTCATAGTTTCGTTCCTTTCTTTTTTCGTAAAAACTCTTTTTGCATTATAGCACAAGTCTTTGTAGGTTACCAATGAAATCATGAAAAAAATTATCGACCGTTTTTTCAAATTATGCTATACTAGGAGTAACAAAAAAATAATATACTTTTTTTAACAAAGCAGATGAATGAAAGGGGATGTAGTTATGACGATGCAGGAATATTTGCAGGAGATCCGCACCTACATTGATGTAGAAAAAGCAGAACAGTATGATGGCTTCATCGCCATACAGATCACGCTGACCAAAGAACCGGAAGGAATGTTTTATATTGAATTAAAAGATCATCATTTGTCGATCGAGCCATATGATTATTACGACCGTAATGCCGCACTGACGATTGCGCCGGATACGCTTCGAAATATATTAAAGCGTCGGCTTGATCCGGTCATTGCCTTTACGACCGGCAAATTAAAAATAGATGGTGATCCCGGAAAGGTGCTGGAGCTTTTAAAGTATACCAAATCAAAATTGAAAAAGTAATAAGAAAAATCATCCCCTGTTATAAGAGGATGATTTTTTTATTTTTTCTTTAACAGCTGATACTGCAGCCACGCTACCTGTCCGGCTCCATGCTGGAATGTCCCATCCTGCATCCATTGCTCCAGTTCTTTTTCGGACACAAGCTGCATCGAGATTGCTTCTAACAGGTCTTTTTTGGTGTCCTGTCTTGCCCCACACTGGATCGCAAAACAATACACTTCCTCTGTGGTAGAACCAAACGACGGATATGTTTTTCCTAAAAAGTCTACCTTACGTGCTTCGTATCCGGTCTCTTCTTTTAATTCCCGCACCGCAGCCTCCTCTATGGATTCTGACTCCTCGATCATACCGGATGGAAACTCATACATCCATTTTCCAATTGCATGGCGGTATTCTTTCAGCACCAGGATCCGATCCTCTTCTACAAACGGAAGGATCGTCACACTGGGATGCATCTTCACAAAAGAATACGGAGCCTGCTTTCCATCCTTTTCAATCTGATCGAGCACCACATCAAAGCGGCCGATCGTCTGCGTTTTCCGCTCCACTACCTGATACATAAAATGCCTCATTAACGGTAGCTTACTAAATCTTCTACTGTCTTTCTCTTTGGAGCTTCCGGCTGCTCTGCAGGATAACCTAATGCAATCAGTCCCATCACACTCTGTCCTTCCGGAACGTCTACCGCTTTTCGGATCTTGTCCTCATCAAAAATACCCATGATGACAGTTCCCAGTCCTTTTTCATAAGCTGCCAGACAAAAAGTCTGTGCTGCCACTCCGGCATCAAAATTCTGCCAACGATCCTCTTTGGATGTCGTAAAAGAACCATCTCTTTCGTATCCGGAACGTCCGGTAATTCCTGTCACAACCACTAAAACAGGAGCAGAATTGATGATCTTTGCATTAAAACCCGGTACACAATCTGCAGCAACGGCTGCCTTTACTGCCTCAGATTCCACTGCAATATAACGTGCGGTCTGCGAATTTTTCCAGGACGGTGCATAGGAAGCCAGAGAAACCACCTCTTCGATCACTTCATGTGCAACTTTTTTGTCCTCATATTTACGAATACTTCTTCTACCTTTTAATAATTCCACTGCGTTCATTTTATCGTCCTCCTTTGGATTAATCATGTACCCTTATTGTACCATATCCTGGAAGAAAATGGAAAGCATTACTTCTGCAGATGTTTGCGATATTCTAACGGTGCCATCCCTGTTTTTCGTTTGAAGATCTTCGTAAAATATTCCACATTATGGTACCCGACTGCCGATGCTACATCGTATACCTTGCTTGTGCTGTCCCGCAGCAAAAGCTTTGCACGATCCACCTTTACCTCAGCCACAAAGTCTGTGAAATTGATCCCGGTTGTTTTCTTAAAGATCGCACTGATATAGCTGGCATTTAAATAAACGCCGAACGCCACTTTGTCCAAAGATAATTTTTCATCTACATGCTCCACCACATAATTGCCGATCCTTGCTATCCTTTTATCATTAATAAACTCATATTTTGAGATCAATCTGCTGATAGAGCTACATTCCATCTCCCATTCTTCCCTAAGCTGCTCCAGGGATCTTACCTGACTGCCCTCTGCTGATGCAGTCCTTTTTTCACAGATAAATTTTGAAAGCCATGCCTTTTGCTCCACAGCCATCTGATACAGCCTTTTTTTTGCTTTATCTGCCACCTGTTCTGTCATTTTAGTATTTTCAAAATCTTTCCCAATACGAAGCAGTATCGTATCACTATCCTTAGGCTGATAGTTTCCTTCAAATAGGGCATTCACCAATGCACAAAGGCTCTGTTTTAACTGATGTTCAATATAGTTCTCTTCATTTTCACAAATATGAAGCAGAGAGGCTTCCAGAAAGATGTTCAGATCGTAGATCGTAAGATAATCTGACATTCCAAGCAAAAACAACTCTCTGACCAGGTGATAATCCTGTTCTTTCCCTACTACAATTACTTTTACGGTGGGAAATTCCTGCTTCAATTCTTCCAGAGTCGAAAGCTGTTCTCCTGCCAGATGCTCCGAAGAAAAAAGGACAACCTGTGGTCGTTCCTCGTTAATCTGTTTTTTCAGAACACGGAGCTCCGTTACCGGAGGCAAAAGAATAAAATCTGTATGCTGTCTCCAAAAATTCATCACTGCGATCCGGTTACTTAAGGAATGTTCGCCGTATAAACTTATCTTATGCATACTATCACATCCTATCACAAAACTAAAAAAGGCATGAGCGTTTCGCTCATGCCTCTTTGCATCTGCCACGATTATAACCTGAAATCTGTCCTCTTTTCAAGTCTTTTTCTAAAATTAAAACAGAAAATCTAAAAATACCTGGTTACTCACCTCAATCCCGGCATCCGTAAGACAAAGTCTTGTCTCTCCGTTTTTTTGGATCTGTCTTACCATTCCTGCTGCCTCATTTTTCTTTACAGCATCTTCATAGACAGAAAGAAAAGAAACGTGAAATAACCGTTCAAACTGTAGGAAACTAATTCCTTCCCGCATCCGGAGTCCCAAAAATACAAACTCCTCCATCCGATCCTGCTCCGTCAACTCTTCCACTTCCTGCCACGTCTTTTTACGTGCCAAAAAAGCCTCCTGTGCATTTTTCCTTTTCTCCTGCATGTCATATTCCTTTAACTCTGTTGGATTATGAAAACGGAGATAGCGCGTTTTCCCTTCTTCCAGGATCAAATAGGAGGATGCTCCCAGTCCTACGCCAAGATACGGAACCCCTGTCCAATAACCCTTGTTATGCCGGCTTTCATAACCTGACTTTGCATAATTGGAAATCTCATACCGGTCATACCCGGCTTCCTTCAAACGCTCCTTTGTCTCCTCGTACATCAAAAGTGCCGTGTCCTCATCCGGAAGACTCTGCCGGATCGAAGCATCCTCATAAAATGGAGTATGCTCCTCTAAGATCAGCCCATATGATGAAATATGCTCCGGATTCAATGTGATCACTTTGTTTAAATCCTCTCTGTAATCCTCCAGTGTCTGTCCCGGCAGCGCACTCATCAGATCAACACTGATATTGGTAAACCCGGCACGTCTTGCCTGTGCATACTGCGTTTCAAACTGTGCAAAGGTATGGATCCGCCCAAGGCGGGCAAGCATTTCATCTGATGTTGACTGCAGTCCGATACTAAGGCGGTTGATACCCACATCACACCAGGCAAAAAATTTCTCCAGATTCGTGGTTCCCGGATTACATTCCAGTGTAATTTCCGCATCCTCCCTGACAGAAAAATTCTGCTTTATGGTTTTTAAAATAAGGGCAATCTCTTCTTCCGAAAGTAACGAGGGAGTCCCCCCACCAAAATAGATCGTTACAATCTCATACTGTGCAGAAAGCACATGGTAGCTTTCTATCTCGGCACAAAGTCCGGTGACATATGCCCTCTTTGTTTCTTCCCGCCATGCCTGCTTTCCAAATGATAAAAAATCACAGTATGCACATTTTTTTACGCAAAAAGGGATATGCACATAAAGCTCCAATGATCTTTTCATATCTGCACATCCCTTCTTTTTTAATCTTCGTCCAGTTTTAATACACTCATAAATGCCTGCTGTGGAATCTCTACATTTCCAACCTGACGCATTCGTTTCTTTCCTTCCTTCTGTTTCTCAAGCAGCTTCTTTTTTCTGGTAATATCACCGCCATAACACTTCGCCAGCACATCCTTTCGGTATGCCTTTACTGTCTCACGCGCAATGACCTTACTTCCGATCGCCGCCTGGATCGGGATCTCAAACTGATGTCTCGGGATCTCCTCCTTGAGCTTTTCGCACATCTTACGTCCCCGCTCATAAGCAGTATCCTTATGCACAATAAAGGACAGGGCATCCACCTCTTCCTTGTTGATCAGGATATCCAGTTTTACCAGATTGGAACGCTCATAACCTTTCATTTCATAATCAAAGGATGCGTAGCCACGGGAACGGGATTTCAATGCATCAAAGAAATCGTATATGATCTCATTTAATGGAAGATCGTAACGCAGCACTGCTCTAGTTTCCTCTAAATATTCCATACCAAGATAGGTTCCCCTGCGCTCCTGACAAAGTTTCATGATCGCTCCCACAAACTCCGTCGTCACCATGATCTCTGCTGTAACGATCGGTTCCTCCATATAGTCGATCTCAGACGGATCCGGAAGATTGGACGGATTGGTCAGTTCGATCACTTCCCCATCTGTTTTATACACCTTGTAAATAACACCCGGCGCAGTTGTCACAATATCCAGATTATATTCGCGCTCCAACCGCTCCTGAATGATCTCTAAATGAAGCAGTCCTAAAAATCCGCAGCGGAATCCAAAGCCTAACGCGATCGAAGTCTCCGGCTCAAACTGCAGTGATGCGTCATTTAACTGCAGCTTCTCCAAGGCATCCCGAAGATCCGGATAATGCGCACCATCTGCCGGATACATACCACAATATACCATCGGATTTACTTTTTTGTATCCTGGAAGCGGTTCCTCACAAGGATGATTTGCATCTGTTACCGTATCGCCGACACGCGTATCCTGTACATTTTTCAAAGAAGCAGTAATATAGCCTACCATTCCGGCTGAAAGCTCTTCACACGGGATAAACTGACCAGGTCCAAAGTATCCTACCTCCACTACCTCTGCCTTCGCTTTCGTTGCCATCATCTCGATCACCGTTCCCTTTTTCACGGTTCCCTCTTTGATCCGGCAGAAAATGATCACGCCTTTGTAGGCATCATAAAGGCTGTCAAAGATCAGTGCTTTTAACGGACCGTCCGGATCGCCGGTTGGTGCCGGGATCTTTGTCACGATCGCCTCTAACACGTCCTCTACATTGAGTCCGGTCTTAGCAGAGATCATCGGTGCATCCTGGGCTTCAATTCCGATCACATCTTCAATCTCATTTTTTACCCACTCCGGATTGGCACTCGGCAGATCAATCTTATTGATGACCGGAAATACTTCCAGATCATGATCCAGTGCAAGGTAAACATTGGCCAGTGTCTGTGCCTCGATCCCCTGTGCTGCATCAACAACCAAAACCGCACCTTCACAGGCTGCCAGACTCCGACTCACTTCATAGTTAAAGTCAACATGTCCCGGCGTATCGATCAGATTGAAAATGTATTCCTCTCCATCCTTTGCCTTGTAAATGATACGCACGGTCTGCGCCTTGATCGTGATCCCACGCTCCCGCTCCAGATCCATATTGTCAAGCACCTGATTCTGCATTTCCCGTTCGGTCAGAAGTCCTGTCATCTGAATGATACGATCTGCCAACGTAGATTTTCCATGATCAATATGTGCCACAATGCAAAAATTTCTGATTTTACTCTGTTCTATATTTGCCATAACCTTATCGGGATACTCCCGTTCCTTTCTTATTCTTCCAGCAAATGCTGTACCAGCTTCACACAATCAGCAGCATCCTTAGAATAGCCATCTGCTCCGATCTCATCTGCAAAGCTCTGCGTGATCACAGCTCCTCCGATCACAACTTTTGTTTTTAAACCTTCTTCTTTCACAGCCTCTACCACTTCTTTCATGCGCATCATTGTTGTTGTCATCAACGCAGAAAGACCGATGATCGCCGCGTTTGTTTCCTTTGCCTTGGCAATAATATCCGCACAAGGAACATCCTTTCCCATATCAATAACGTGATAACCATAGTTTTTGAGCATCAGCACTACCAGATTCTTTCCGATGTCATGAATATCTCCCTCCACGGTAGCAATTACCAGCGTCGGCATTTCCTCCCCGTTGTTTTTGCTCTCTAGCTTCGGTTCTAAATATTCGATCGCCAGCTTCATCGCTTCTGCACTTGCGATCAGCTGTGGCAGAAAATATTTCTTACTGTTAAATAATTCTCCGACCTCATTGATGGCAGGGATCAAATGCTCGTTGATGATCATCTCGGCAGAACTTCCCTCATCCAGCTCCTCCTTTGCAAAATCCACAATACGGTCTTTATTTCCCTTGATGACTGCCTGATATACTTTCGGCTTTCCATCTCCTGCTGCCTTTTTTACTCCTCCCTTTTTTAAAGAAACACCCGCAGCATGTTCCGGAAGCAGTCCTGCCTCACGCATGGCTTCTTCCTGCTCGATAATATCATTCATCCGATTAATGTAGATCAGATCTGCACCATCCTTATGAAGAAGCAGGTCAGTTGCAGCAGCAGCACTCATCAACATTTCCTGATTGGGGTTGGCGATCGCCATTGTCAATCCACACTGGATCGCCATCGTCAAAAATGCCGTATTGACATTGATACGTTTCGGAAGGCCAAAGGAAATGTTGGACAATCCACAGGAAGTTAGTAGTTTTAGTTCATCCTTGCAGTATTGTATCGTTTCCAAAGTTTCAATTGCTGCTTTTGGATTAGCTCCAACAGTAGCAACCAGTCCATCCACCACAATATCTTCTTTGTGCATACCGATCTGTAAGGCCGCATCTAAGATCGTTCGAATGATCTCATGCTTCTTTTCCTTTGTATCCGGCAGTCCCTCATCAGAAAGTGGAAGAAGAATAAACATTGCACCATATTTTTTCGCGATTGGCAAAAGCTTCTCAAATTTACCTGATTCTAAAGAAATGGAATTGATCAATGCTCTTCCCGGATACTGTCTTAATGCCGCTTCGATCACATCCACATGGGAAGAATCAATACACAGCGGTAAGTTTACATTCTGCGATACCTGCGCCACAACCTCTAGCAGCATCTCTTTTTCGTCAATACCGTTCATTCCCATGTTAATATCAAGAATATCTGCGCCGCTTTCCTCCTGGTTCTCTGCCATTTCCATAACGAGATCAAGCTGTCCGTTCCGCAGCTCCTCCTGCAGCTTCTTTTTCCCCGTCGGATTGATCCGCTCTCCGATCACCATAAAAGTTCCATTCAGCGACAACTCGATCGTTTTTCGCTCAGAAGAAAGCAGGGATCTTCTCTTTGCCGTGATCGCACAGACCGGCTCCTCTTTTACTGCCTGTTTTAATGCGGCAATATGTTCTGGTGTTGTACCACAACAACCACCCACGATCTGCGCCCCTGCTTTGACAAGCATCTTTCCTGCCTCGGCAAACTCCTCCGGAGTCATTTTGTAGACCGTTTCTTCCTCGATCAGCTCCGGAAGTCCGGCATTTGGCTTGGCAAGGATCGGAATCAACGCCACTTCCCGCATCAGTTCCACGATCGGGATCATCTGTTCCGGTCCGGTTGAACAGTTAACACCGATCGCATCGGCTCCTAACGACTGCAATACTACAACTGCCGTCATCGGATCAGTTCCATATAATGTACGTCCATCCTCATTATACGTCATGCTGGCGAGAATTGGGAGATCGCAAAGCTCACGGATTGCAATGACTGCCGCTCTTGTCTCTGCTAAGCTCATCATCGTTTCGATCACAAACAGATCCGCTCCCGCCTCGATAATATAACTTGCCTGCTCTTTATAAATATCTACCAGCGTTTCAAACTTTAAGGTTCCCATCGGATAAAGCTGCTGTCCCGTCATCGTTAGATTACCGGCCACCAGAGCTTGTCCATGAACCGCTTCTTTGGAAAGAGCAACCAATTCCCGATTCATCTCAGCAATGTGTGTTTCCAATCCATACTCTGCCAGTTTGATCCGGTTTCCGGAAAATGTCGGTGCATACACAATATCTGATCCAGCTTTGACATAATCCTGCTGCAGCTTCAACATAATTTCTTTGTGTTCTAAGATCCACTGCTCCGGGCAGACACCCGTTGGCATTCCTGCCTTTTGCAGATTTGTTCCCGTTGCTCCATCCAGTATCACCGGTCGAGACAGTACCAGCTTACGAAATTCCTCTCTTGTCATTCTCGTCTTGTTACTCCTTTATTTTCTTATAGACAATATACCACATCTTACCTGATCTTACACCCCGGTTTTATCTATTTTCTTGATCTCTTTGATGATCCGGTTGACCAGATTCACCCGCCCAAATGGTGTCATCAGATAAAATCCATCTGCCACCCCATAAAGTTTCTTTGCTGCTTCCACACACACCGAAATTGCGGTCTGCTCCGCTTCCTCCCGGCTCATATCCGGCCGGTATTTGAAAAGCACCTCATCCGGAACATGGATTCCCGGCATCTCATTATGCATAAACAGCGCATTTTTGTAGCTGACCAACGGCATGATACCACAAATGATCTTGGTCTCTACCAGTTCCTTTAACTCTTTGATCCGGGCAATGTCTTCCTCAGAAAAAACCGGCTGTGTCAGGAAATAGCTTACACCCTGTTCGATCTTTTTCTTCATTCTTCCTGCGATCGCTGTGATATTGACTCCACTGTAATTTAACGCACCACCGTAATAGACCGGATCATCCGAAAACACTTCCCGATTCATATTTTTCACATACTCCATCAGACGGATGCTGTTTACATCAAACACCCCGGTAATGGCACCACGGTCATCCCTTGCCACCGGATCTCCTGTAATGATCAGAAAGTCCCGGATTCCATTAATGTAAGCACCGATCAATTCAGAGCGCAGTCCGATCAGGTTCCGGTCACGGCAGGCAATGTGCGGCATCACGGAAACGTCCGCCTGCTGCTTCATATAAACTGCCATTAAACTGGCGTCCGCCCGCGCTCTTGCCATCGGAGAATCCGAAACGGTCACCATATCTACACCTTCCTGTTCAAGCGCATACGCTCCCTTTTGAAACTTTCCTGCATCAGCACCAAATGGCGAATCCAATTCTACCACGTATACCTTTTCGCCGCGATTTAACTTCTCTATAAAGGCATTTTTCGTTGCCACCTGTGCCGGACGCTGGCTGCTCTTAAGCTTTTTGTGGCATTTTTTTTGATCCGTGTCTGCCAGCATTTTAGCAAGTGCTGCAATATGCTGTGGCGTCGTACCACAACAGCCGCCAATAAAATCGACTCCGAGTGCAAGGATTTCTTCCATCTGCTTTGCATAATATGCAGTATCAAACGCATAGGTCAGCCGTCCCCTGATCTCATGCTGATACCCTGCATTAGGAAGTACAAAAAAAGGTTTTTCAAAAGGAAATGTCACCGACTGCAAAAGCTTCTTCAAATGCGCGGCTCCCACACCACAGTTAAAGCCCATGGCGTCTATTTCTTCCATTGAAAAAAACTCATTGATCAATTCCTGCATGGAAAATCCAAACTTCGTATATCCGCTCAATCCAACGGAAAAAGAAACCAGAAGTGTTGCCTTCCCATATTCCTTCTTGATCCATTCGGCAAGCATTCTGATCCACTTTGGCTGGGAAAATGTTTCCAGCATGATCGTAGTGATCCCCTGCTCCATAAATGCAGCAACAAGACTCTTATATTCCGCTTCGACCGCCTCATCCGTATCGAGAAGATCCTGTCTGATCGGACCGATCGAGCCTGCGATCACTACCTCTTTGCCACTTTCTTCCACTGCACGGCGGGCATGTGAAACTGCCTGAACCAGTGCTTCTTTTGCCATTTTCTGATCCGGGAACAACACATGATTGATCGCAAATGTATTCGTTCGGATCACCCTGGCGCCCGCCTCTATATATGCCTTATGGATCGCGATGATCTGATCAGGATGCGAAAGATTCGCCTCTTCAGCTTCTGTCTCCGACTGATAACGCTGATTGTAATAGGTTCCCATCGCTCCATCAAACAGGAGCATTTGTTTCTGATCTTTTGTCGTTAAACTCATTATTCCTCTTTTCCCTTGCATTATTTTTATGTTTTTATGCTATACTATAATAATCTATGAGGAAAGCATTTGGCAAGAAAAGATTGTCATTGGTTTCTTCTATTATTTGTAACAGGAGATTTCTATAACTATGTCAAGCCAAAGAAGAACACACCGCTTTGACCGGCTAAGCGGATTGGAATTTGAGACTTATTGCGCCGGATTACTGAAACGATGCGGCTATAAAAATGTCACATTGACCGGTGGAAGCGGCGATCAGGGAATTGATATTATCGCCACAAAGCACCGCAAAACCTACGGTATCCAGTGCAAAAAATATGACGGACGTGTAGGAAACAAAGCCGTCCAGCAGGCATATGCTGGCTGCACCTACTACGGACTGGACTATGCTGTCGTTTTGACCAACAGCTATTTCACCCGTTCCGCGTATGAGCTTGCCGAAGAAACCGATGTCCTGCTCTGGGATCGTGACATCCTTTTGCGTTTAAAAAAGCCCGCCAGAATCTGGGGGATCCTGAGCGGGCTTTTGTTAAGTGCCATCGTGATCGGCACCGTCTTTCTTCTTGTCTATACAATGATGCACTAGTTTTCTTCAAACTCCCGGATCCGATAAGTAACTCCGAGGTCATCACAGATCTTCTGACATTCCTTCTCCTCTTCCTTTGTGATCGTAGTCTCCACCGTAGACAGGACCACCTGTGGCACATACTCCTTTGCTTCCTTTGCAAAATCAAGCATTGCCTGAAATGCCTGATCACCAAACTGGCTTCTGACCAGCTCATGGTAGCGATCCTCATTCGGTGTATTTAAACTGATGGAGATTGCGTCCACCAGCCCTTTCATCTCCGGTACAATGTCACGCTTATTGATCAGATTTCCCTGTCCGTTGGTATTGATCCGGATCGGTTTTTGATACTGCTCTTTTACAAATGCCGCGATCGTCGACAAGTCATCAAACCGTTCGGTCGGCTCGCCAAAACCGCAAAATACTACTTCACGATACTGCGACATATCTTCTTTTTCAAATGCCTGCTTTACCTCTTCCACACTTGGTTCATGAGAAAGCCAGAGACTTCCCTTTTCCTGATCCATGCGATCTCTGGTATTGCGCAGACAGAACACGCAGGAACTGGAACAGCGGTTCGTCATATTTACATACAAGTTATCGTGCACCCGATAAACAATTGTCATACTTTTTTCCATTTTAATTTGCTCCTTCTATCTTCTTTTTAACGTATAAAGCACTTCTTCAAATGCCAATCCGTCCGTTGCCGGAATTGCAAGCGCATCCGTTGCCTTCAGACATTTTTTTACAAAATCGGATGCCTTTTTCACCGACTGTGAAAAATCAATCTGATTCACACTGTCTGATGCAATGATCGCAGCGTAGATGTCTCCTGTGCCGGATCGGTAATTTCCAATCTTCGCATGTTTGATCAGATGAATGTCTCCCTGCTGCTCTGCTACTACATTTCCCACGTAATTCCCCATACGCACACCGGATATGGCAACCTTTTTCGCTCCGGTCTCCATCAGACGTTTGGCCATATCATATAATTCCACTTTAGTAAATCCACTCTCTTTATAAGGGGTATCGGTGAGAATACATGCCTCCGTGACATTCGGAGTAATGATATCCGCATAAGCGATCAGGCGTTTCATCTCCTGACACATCTCTTTTGTATAGGTAGGATAGGGATGTCCATTTTCTCCCATTGCCGGATCCATGATCACGGTCGTGTCAGTATTTTTAAAATCCTGAATAAAACTGCGCACAATATCAATCTGTTCCTTAGAACCTAAAAAACCGGTCATGATCCCTGAAAATTCCAGGTCAAGCTTCTTCCATTCGTTCATATAGGGCACCATATGCTCGGTAAAGTCCGTGTAATAAAAGCTCTCAAATCCGGTATGATTGGAAAAAATGGAAGTAGGGAGCGGACAGCACTGTAATCCCATATACGAAATGATCGGCATCGCAACTGCGATCGAACAACGGCCAAAGCCGGAAATATCATTGATCACTGCTATTTTTTTCTGATTATTATGTGACATAATCACTTGCTCCTTGTTTTTCCTCATTCTTGTTCCCCCCATCATACCACCATTTTCCTTCTCCATACCGAGCCAGTTATTTACAGATTGACAATGCCAGATATGACAGAAAATGAAAAAAATTGTCATTTGCAACTTTTCCTTTTCTTCTTCTAGTAGTATAATAAAAGAAGTTTGCGCCTTTTACGGCACACAATATTTCCTTTTGGAAATGCATTACAATATAAGGAGTGTTGAAATTGAAAAATACGGTAGAAATCAGATGGCACGGCCGAGGCGGTCAGGGTGCCAAAACTGCTGCCCTTTTACTGGCAGATGTCTGTTTCAAGCACGGCAAACACGTACAGGGATTCCCGGAATATGGTCCGGAACGTATGGGAGCACCGATCACTGCTTACAACCGCATCAGTGACGATGAGATCCGCGTGCATTCCAACATTTATGATCCTGATTATGTAGTCGTGGTAGATGAAACCTTGCTGGAATCCATTGACGTTACAGCCGGATTAAGTGAAGAAGGTGCGATCGTCATCAATACCCAGCGTTCCAAAGAAGAGATCCTTCCACATTTAAAAGGATACAAAGGACGCGTTTATACGCTTGATGCCCGCAAGATTTCAGAGGAAGCACTTGGAAAGTATTTTCCAAATTCTCCGATGCTCGCTGCTATCGTTGCAGTCAGCAAAGTGATGAAAAAAGAGGAATTCTTAGCACAGATGGAGTCATCCTATCAGCATAAATTTGCCAAGAAACCGGAAGTGATCGAGGGAAATATGCAGGCTCTTCGTGTGGCATTTGAGGAGGTACAGTAATGGCAGCAACAGATATCAGTAAGATTACAGAAAAAAGTCCTTGGCAGGATATTACCGAGGGAAATCAGGTATATGCAAATGGAACTTCAAAACAG
Organism: uncultured Lachnospiraceae bacterium; assembly: GCA_934317845.1. Taxonomy (GTDB): domain Bacteria; phylum Bacillota; class Clostridia; order Lachnospirales; family Lachnospiraceae; genus NC2004. The sequence goes on along the minus strand of CAKRES010000015.1, from coordinate 19,625 downwards.
TTTCACACGGGAGAATGGAGAACCAACACCCCCTATTTTGATGCAGAAAAATGTACACAGTGTCTGCTCTGTACTCCGGTCTGTCCGGACTCCAGTATTCCGGTCACCAACGGAAAACGTGGAGATTTTGACTATGACCACTGCAAAGGCTGCGGCATTTGCGCAAAGGTCTGCCCATTTGGCGCAATTACAATGAAGGAGGGACAATAATATGGGAATCCGCGAACGTTTATCCGGTAATGAGGCGGTAGCTTATGCGATCAAACAGGTCAACCCTGATGTGATGCCGGCATTTCCGATCACCCCTTCTACCGAAATTCCACAATTAGTTGCAAATTATATCGCCAACGGCGAAGTCGATACCGAGTTTATTCCGGTGGAAAGTGAGCACAGCGCCATGTCTGCTGCGATCGGTGCTTCTGCTGCCGGAGCAAGAGCGTTAACCGCCACCTCCTCTTGTGGTATGGCATTGATGTGGGAGCTTTTATATGTTGCAGCATCAAACCGTCTTCCACTGGCTTTGACACTGGTCAACCGTGCATTATCGGGTCCGATCAACATCAACTGTGACCACTCCGACAGTATGGGAGCCAGAGATGCCGGATGGATCCAGATCTATGCAGAGGACAATCAGGAGGTCTATGATAACTTCATTCAGGCTTACCGCATCAGCGAACACAAGGATGTCCATCTTCCGATCATGATCTGTCAGGACGGTTTTATTACCAGTCATGCACTTGCCAACATTGAGCTGTTATCCGATGAGGAAGTCAAAGGCTTTGTCGGAGAATATCATCCGGAGCACTTCCTGTTAGATGAAACACAGCCAATGGCAGTCGGTCCCTATGCCGTTTCCAACTACTACATGGAAACAAAAAAAGCACAGGTCGAAGCGATGAAAAATGCCAAGCAAGTGATCTTAGAAGTAGGAAAAGAGTTCGGCGAGTTGTCAGGAAGAAGCTATGGTTTCTTTGAAGCCTACAAGCTCGATGGCGCTGATTATGCCGTTTTGATGATCGGCTCTGCCGCAGGTACTACAAAGGATGCAATCGACGCACTCAGAAAAGAAGGCAAAAAGGTCGGCTTATTAAAGCTTCGTGTCTTCCGTCCATTCCCGGCAGAAGAGATTGCAGATGCATTAAAAAACTGCAAGGCAGTCGGCATCATGGATCGTAGCGAAAGCTTCAACGGTCAGGCAGGTCCATTGAGTGCAGAAGTCACCGCAGCCCTCTTCCGTGCAGGCAGCACCGCAAAGGTTGTTTCCTATATTTATGGACTGGGTGGACGTGATTACCGTGTAGAAGATGCAAAAGAAGTATTTTCTGAATTAGAGCAGGCAGCAAATGGAACCGAAGTAGAGCAATTCCGTTACATCGGATTGCGCAGCCGTTAGGAGGTGTCATCATGGCAGAACAGAAAAAAAGAACCTTTAAAGAATATATGAGCCAGCCGGAACGGCTTGCACCCGGTCATAGAATGTGTGCCGGATGCGGTGGCACGATCGCAGTACGTGCGGTATTACGCGCATTACATGAAGGAGATCACGCCGTGATCGGAAATGCTACAGGATGTCTGGAGGTATCCACCTTTATGTACCCTTACACAGCATACGAGGACAGTTACATTCACAACGCCTTTGAAAATGCAGGTGCGACGATGTCAGGTGTAGAAACGGCCTATCACATCTTAAAGAAAAAAGGAAAAGTAAAGGGTGATTATAAATTCATCACCTTCGGCGGTGATGGCGGTACTTACGACATTGGACTGCAGTCTTTATCCGGTGCAATGGAACGTAACCACGACATGGTATATGTCTGCTACGACAACGGTGCCTATATGAATACCGGTATCCAGCGTTCCTCCGCTACCCCGATGTATGCCGATACGACAACCACTCCGGTAGGAAGTGAGAGCAATGGAAAGCTGCAAAACCGGAAGGATCTGGCTGCTATTTTAGCGGCACATGATATTCCTTATGTCGGACAATCTACCTTTTTGTCCAACTTCAGTGACCTGCATAAAAAAGCAGAAAAAGCCATCTATACAGAAGGTGCCTGCTTCTTAAATGTAATGGCACCATGTCCACGTGGCTGGAGATACAATGCAGAGGACATTATGGAGATCTGTAAGCTCGGTGTAGAAACCTGTTACTGGCCACTCTTTGAGGTAGACCATGGACAGTGGATCTTAAACTATGAGCCAAAGAAAAAACTCCCAATTGAAGATTTCTTAAGAAAGCAGGGACGTTTCAAGCATTTATTTAAGCCGGGAAATGAACACTTAATCGAACAATTCCAGGCAGAAGTAGACAGACGCTGGGAAGAATTACAGTTCCGTTGTTCCCGTTAAACAAAATGCTTTGTGAAAGCAATATATACTGGCAGAATATATTTTTCTGCATAAAAAAGAGGCTGTTTGCATGCAGCCTCTTTTTATCATTTTGTACCTTATACGATCTTACGGAAATTCTTCTTTCCCTTCTTGATCACAATGTGATCTGACTGGATCTTTTCTTTGGTAAAGGTCTGTGCAATATCCGTCACCTTTTCTCCATCTACACTGACACCGCCCTGCTGTACCGCACGACGCGCCTCTGATTTGGATGCATTCAATCCGGATTTTACCAACAGATTTAAAATGTCGATCGCACCATCTACATAATCCTCCTCGGCAATCACTGCCTCTGGCATATCCGCTGCATTACCGGAGCTGAATAATGCTCTTGCACCCTCCTGTGCCTTCTTTGCTTCTTCCTCACCATGTACCATTTTGGTAAGCTCAAATGCAAGGATCTCCTTTGCCTGATTGAGCTGGCTTCCTTCCCATTGATCCATAGCATCGATCTCCTCCAGCGGAAGGAAAGTCAGCATACGGATACATTTCAATACATCGGCATCGGATACGTTTCTCCAATACTGGTAGAAATCAAATGGAGAGGTTTTATTTGGATCAAGCCATACCGCACCGGACTGTGTTTTTCCCATCTTCTTTCCCTCAGAGTTAAGAAGAAGGTTGATCGTCATGGCACATGCATTTTTGCCAAGCTTACGACGGATCAGCTCCGTACCACCCAGCATGTTGCTCCACTGGTCATCTCCACCAAACTGAAGATTACATCCATATTTCTGGAACAGTGCATAAAAATCGTAACTCTGCATGATCATGTAGTTAAACTCTAAGAAACTCAGTCCCTTTTCCATACGCTGCTTATAGCACTCTGCCGTCAGCATACGGTTGACACTGAAATGTGCTCCCACTTCCCGAAGTACCTCAATATAATTAAGATCTAACAGCCAGTCTGCGTTGTTTACCATAAGAGCCTTACCCTCTGAAAAATCAATAAAACGACTCATCTGCTTTTTGAAGCAGTCACAGTTGTGCTGGATCGTCTCTTTCGTCATCATCTGACGCATATCCGTACGTCCGGATGGATCACCGATCATTGCTGTACCACCGCCGATCAGTGCGATCGGTTTATTGCCTGCCATCTGCAGACGTTTCATCAGGCAAAGTGCCATGAAATGTCCCACATGAAGGCTGTCTGCGGTCGGATCAAATCCAATATAGAAGGTTGCCTTTCCATTGTTGATAAGTTCCTTGATCTCCTCCTCGTCTGTTACCTGAGCGATCAATCCTCTTGCCACTAATTCATCGTAGATTGTCATGTTTCTTTCCTCCATATTATTTATTTGATAGATATAAAAAACCGCCCCTTTGCAAATGCAAAAGGACGGGATAATAATCACGTGATACCACCTTTTTTCATCAACAGCTCACACTGTCAACCTCATGGAGTACGGATAAAAACTTCTGTCTCATCGATACTCTGGTATAATAACGGACACCAACCGTTGCAGCCTACTGAGTCTTACGACTGTTCAATGCAAAGCTCAAAGATGTATTCCCTATCAAGTCCGGATGCGCCTCTCACCAACCGGCAGCTCTCTGAAACCTTCTAAAACAGGTACTTCTTCTTATCATCGCTTATATCTATTCTGTTCTAAATTATATACATCACTTACATTTCTGTCAAGAAATATCTTTCACATGTGCTGTGACAAATGGTGCAAACCAATCTGTATTGCTTTCTTCTACCCGTCCTGCATCGCAAAGTGCTGCAAGTTTCGGATCGATCGGAAGCTTGATCACTTCAGAAATACCAAACTTCTTTGCAATCTCCTCGATATGGCTCTCCCCAAATACAGCATGCTTTTTGTGACAGTCCGGACACTCAAAATAAGACATATTCTCTACTAAGGCCAGGACCGGAATATCCATGGCATGTGCCATATTCACCGCTTTGCTTACGATCATACCAACCAGCTCCTGTGGAGAAGCCACTACCACAATCCCATCTACCGGAATACTCTGAAAAACGGTCAGTGGTACATCGCCTGTTCCCGGCGGCATGTCTACATACATGCAGTCCACATCTTCCCAAAGTACCTCAGACCAAAACTGTTTTACGGTTCCAGCAATAACAGGTCCTCGAAAGATGACTGGCTGTGTTTCATCCTCTAACAACAGATTGATCGACATCGTCTGAATCCCGGAAGCAGTCTTTACCGGAAGAAGTGCCTCATCCTTCACATCTGCAATTTCATGCAGTCCAAAACACTGCGGAATGGAAGGTCCGGTAATATCCGCATCTAAAATTGCGGTACGAAGTCCGGCACGGTTGGTCTCAACCGCTAACAAAGAAGTGACCAAAGACTTTCCAACACCACCTTTTCCGCTTACAATGCCAATTACCTTTTTTACTTTTGCTTTTTCATGCAGGGAAGCTAACATACTCTCTGCTCGTCGTTCTTCACATTCTTTTCCACATGTGCTGCAGTTACTTGTACATTCTGCCATTGTTCTATCCTTCTATCTTACATTTTAAAAATATCCAGTGACTGGTCTAAGCGATCGGAAAGTACACGAAGTGACTCTGACGCATTTTCCAGTTCTTCCATCGTTGCTGTCATATCACGGGTGGAAGCCATGGTATCCTCTGTTGCTTCTACATTCTGCTCTGAAATATCCGCTAAATTGTCAATAACACCTAAGATCGCCTCTGAGGAGCTTCCCAGTACATCCATCTTCTGACGGATACTGTCAATACTTGCTCGTGAGGTTTCAACACCTACAGCAACTGCACTAAATTTCTGTTTTGTTTCATCCAGCTTATTCTGCTGTTCATCTACGTTATCTTTAACGACCTCCATGATCTCTACCATCTTGGAAGATTCTAACATTACCTGTTTAATAATCTCTTCAATCTGCTCCGCTGCACTATTGGACTGATCTGCCAGTTTACAGATCTGCTCTGCCACAACGGCAAATCCTTTTCCAGCCTCGCCGGCTCTGGCTGCCTCAATGCTTGCATTTAAGGAAAGCAGATCCGTTTCTTCTGAAATGTTCTGGATCATCGTGGCTGCACGACGGATCTTCTTAACAGAAGCATTGGTCACATTGATCTGTTCCGCCACATTAGTAATTGAAGTCATTGTTTCTTCATTTGACTCATTTAATTTGCGGATGATCAACTCTGAGGCTTCCTCTGCCTCCGCCATTTTTCCGGCTTCTTTTGTCAGCGCATCCATATCTTCTGAAATGTACTCAATCTGTTCTCCGATCTTTGCTACGTTACCTGCTGCATCAGAGGTATGTGTAGCCTGATTTGCTGCACTTTTGTTGATCAGCTCAACAGAATCCACAACTTCATCTACCGTAAGCCTCGTTCCCTGTGCCATCTCAGTCAGGCCATCAGCTTCCACGGTCAGGTTATCCACCGAATCCTTAATGTTCGTAACGATCTTACGGAATTCGTCCTGCAGCTTGACCGCAGCATAATAAATATCTCCCAGCTCATCATTTCGGTTGATCAGACGGTTGTTTGGTGTAACAGCCAGATCTCCATTGGAAAGAATTGACAGATATTTATTGATCCGTTTCATGGTCTTTGCCATACGCATCGTAACAAATAATACCATGATCATGCTGACTACAATGATCACAATGGAAATCTGTATGATACGGCGGCTTTCCCGTTTGATCATCTTCTGCACTTCAGCCGCCGGTCTGGCAGAACCTACCATACCGCATACACTTCCATCAGAATTAAACAATGGCTGATAGTACGCATAATAAACAGTATCCTGAATCTTTACATCGGTACGGAACACACTCTTACCGCTCATGACCTTTTTATATACGGACTTATCAACACCGGTACCCTGGATTCTCCCTCCGGCTTCCCGCTTGATCGTAGTGATCCGTCGCATATCTCCATAGATCATGGAACTTTCGTACCCTGTCTGCTCCTTCAACGCGTCGATCAGATCTGTATCACCGGAAATCATCGTGTCACCCTTGCTTAACTTACCGCTGCTTCCGGTTGAATAGTCCCCTTTATAAAGAGAATTATAAGTCTCCATCAAAGAACTGGTAACGATCTGTAATGCTCCCTCGATCTGATTCTCCAGCTTTTCCTGGAGAATGTTCGTGCTTACCTGGATGATGATCACACTAACAAGGATCATCGGAACCATACACATCAAAAGCAGCTTTGCACTAAAATTGAACAGACGTGGACGCTTTTTACGCGGTGGAATCATACTTTCCTGTTTCTTCCCGGCATCTTCTGCTTCCGGTAATGCTTCCGCTTCTGCATCTTCCATCTGTAAATCTTCCGGTGCTTCCGCTTCTTCTGCCTCACCATACAAGTCGTCTGTTTCTTCCTCTTGTGATTCGATCTCTTCAAAAGCATCTTCCGCAAAAGAAGATTCCTCCGGTTCCGAATAGGACTCTGACTCTGCTTCTTCTAATGTCATATCTCCCTCCTGTGTCACCACAGCAGCTTCCAATGTTTCATCTGTATCCTGCGAAACATCGCCCGATTCTTGACTTTCTTCCTCAGAAAAAACCTGTTCCGGCTCGTCGGATTCAGATTCTGGTTCCGATTCTGGCTCATTGGATTCTGATTCTGGCTCATTGGATTCTGATTCTGTTTCGTTGAATTCGGATTCCGGCTCCTCTGACACAGATTCAGTGACACCCTCTTCCTCCAAAAGCACTTCATTTTCTGTCTCTTCCGGCGTTTCCTGCGCATCCTCAACCGCTTCTGCGCACTCTGTTTCTTCTGACACCTGTTCCAGTGCTATCTCTTCTCTATATTCTTTTTTGTGATTTTTTCTCTTTGCCATAAGCTCTCTCCTTGTTGTCCTATGTAACATACTATATATTGTATTATTTTACCCTATTTGTAGTAATAATTCAATATATCAAGCACGTTTCTTCTCTATTTTCGGCAAAATAAACAACAAAAGGGGGGGCTTTTTGCACCCTCCCTTTTCGTCTGTACCTATTCGTTTCGGATCGCTGCTAACGGACTTAACCGCATCGCACGATTGGCCGGGAAAAATCCGGCGACCATGCCCATTAATGTTGCAAATACAATGGCTGCCAGCATCAGCCACCATGGGATCACGGATATTTTGGCATCTGCCGCTCCCATAAGATCCTGCGCCATATACTGTCGGAAAACACTGTTTCCGATAAAGGACAAGAGCATTGTGAATAAAAGTCCTGCCGCGCCCCCAAGGAATCCGATAAATCCGGCTTCCGATAAGAACAACCGGCGGATATCGCGCATATCACAGCCAAGCACCTTCATCACTCCGATCTCTTTCGTACGCTCATACGTTGACATCATCATCGTATTGGCAATACCGATCGCGGCAACTAAAAAGGCTATCATACCGATCGCACCTAACACCAGCTCGATGATCTGCACCGTCTTTTGTGCGGATTCGATCAACTCTTTGTTGCTTTGTGCGGAAAATCCAAGGTCATTGATCGTCTGCATCACCATGTCCACATTGTCACTGTCATCCACCTTGATCGTTACACTGTTATACACCCATTCCTTGAATGGCTGTCCTTTGGAATTTTTGGCCTGTCCCGGCATCTGATCCCGTTTAAAATTCTTTTTTAAATATGCTTTCAACTGATCAATATCCACATAGGCATAATCAGAACCCATAGAATATTCATCCGGGCCACCCTCTATCACACCTGCCACCTTAACGCTCAATGCTACCTGAGAATAATCTACGGTATTATCCACGGTATTTTGCGGCTCTGCAGTGGCATCCCCACTTCCGGAAGTGTCCGGCGTAACACCCGGCTCCGGGGCTACCGCATTTTCATTGTACACCGTATATTTCATGGACGGTTTGGAAAAATCTACATTGGGCAGCTTCCCCGTACTGTAGTAGCTGCTTCCTTCAAAATCATCCTGATTGTAAAAATTGGTGATCACTGTATTTCCCATGATCACATCCAGGCGGTTGCTGCTTGTACTGTCCGGAAGACTTCCGGAAGCCAGTTTTTTCTCTTTCAACTGACTTTTCGGAACACCGTAAAGCGTTGCATATCCGGAATATTTACCTTGCGACATATTAAGATCTAACTGCAGCACCGGCTGCACAGAAGTCACATGCTCCATATCAGTAAACTTTTTGATATTCGACTCAGTCAACTTTAACGTATCCGCACTTTTGCTTTCAGAATACCCCTCTGTTACCGTGATCTCGTTGACCGCTCCCTCACTTTGGTACTGCTCAATGATCATCGCCTTCATTCCAAGAGCAATGGAAAGCATCGCCACAATGGAAGCCGTTCCGATCAAAACACCAAGCACGGTAAGAAAGGTTCTCAGCTTTCTTCGCCAAAGATTACTGATACTCATGGACAACATATCTTTAAAGGTCATCGTCCATCAACTCCTCTTCCTCACGAATGCGTTTTTGTTTTTTCTTTTTACGGATCATGATCACTACAACAACTACAGCTACTACTACAAATACAATGGCAAGCCACAGAAATGGATTACTCTTTTTCTGTGTGGCATCACCGTCAATTGCTGCATCATCACCCATATCTTCCATTGGAGACATCACCATAACCGTTGCGGTTTCTTCTAATGTTTTTACTTCTCCACGGCTATTCTCATAACTGATAGAAATTTTACAGTTGTTCTCGGCATCCTCCGTAAGATCTGTACCAGTCAGTGTAATCGTTGCATAACCCTGTGCTCCGGCTGCTATGTTTCCTACAATGGACTCCTCTGCAGTAAAGCCTTCTCCACTACAATTTACAGTTACATTATTCAATACGGTTGTTCCAATATTGTTGATCGTAAAGGTCAGATCCGACGTACCATCTACAGTGAGATCTTCCGGCGGAACAATCTCTGTGATCTTCACACGGTCGTCAAGGGTCACAGGAACGGACAGACTGTCTTCTCCGGTGAAAGCATTGGCTGCACCGTCCTCGTACTCGGACTTCACTGTGATCGTATAAGAGCGATCCTGCAATGAAGAAGCTGCCTGCATCGCAAATTTAATATCCTTTTCTGCTCCTGCAGCAATACTGTCTATATACGCAGTAGCTGCCCCGCTGATCGGAATAAACTCACCATCTCCGGTGGAAAGTGTAAGTTTTACATTAGACACCGCACGTTTGGCATTATTTTTTACATGCAGAGTCATCTGGAAGGTCTGGTTCGGCTTTACCTGTTTTACATCCAAAGAATAGCCCGTTACCATCACACGGGGAGTACTCTTATTTCCATTTCCACTGCTTTCCTTTTTCTCTTTCTTTCCTGTCAGGGATACATTTACTGATTTTGTGGCAGTAAATGTCTGTCCATTCTTTTCATATACTACCAAAAAACTCACCGGCTGATAGCCTGTTGCAGCGTCTTTGCGAACTTTAAAGGTGTAGCTTACAGAAAGATTCTTTGACCCCTTTGTTGTCACTGTTTTGTAGGCATCTCCCTGTGTTTCAAACGGAAAATTATCTGCAACTACCGGTGCCACGCTTTTGATCTTTCCCGCTGTTGCATGCAGCGAAAATGCAACCTTACAATTCTGCCCGTAAGTTCCCTTTGGTGCACTCTTTACAGCGATCGAAATATCATTTTCTCCTGCGGTTGCCTCTGTTGTCGTTGTTTCTTTTTTACCATTGATCTTGACATTGATATTTTTAGTTACATAGTAATCATTGTCAGCATAGGGATCGGTTCCCCCGGCAAGAGTTGCCTTTCTGTTATAAACCACATTAAATGCTACCGGATAATAACCGGTTTCCAGATTGTCTTTTGCAACAAAAGTATAACTTGCCGTAAGTCCGGTAGAAGTTCCGGAGATCACTTTATAGGCTTCATTAGATGTTTCAAATGGAAATGCATCATTGATGACCGGAACAATCTTATTGATCTGACTGACCACATAACGTTTGGAAGCATTTGCTGCACTGACCGAAAATCTTATCGTAACATTTTGTCCCGCCCGATTTCCGGACACAGATACATCCGATACTAAAATATCAGCATCCGTTCCTTCTACGAGATCAGAGGTGTCTACCGTCTGTTCCTTCCCTGTTTCATTCTCCGTCTGATCTTCTTTTTCTGCCGCCATCGTGCTTGTCATCCCAAACACCAGCACAAAGCAGAGCAAAAGACACATTACACGCTTCATTTTCTTCATTCTACTCTTCCTCCTTCAATAGTTTCCTGTTTACATATGATACTGACGATCTTTCCATCCTTGATACGGATCTGCCGGTCTGCCAATGCTGCCAGATCATTATCATGAGTGACCATAACAAGCGTTTTATTTCGCTCACTAAGCACCGTTTTCATCAGTTCCATCATTTCCTCGGATGTTTTAGAATCCAGATTTCCCGTCGGCTCATCAGCAAACACAATTTGGGGATTCAACACCAGTGCACGAGCCATGCCCACACGTTGCTGCTGACCGCCGGACATCTGATTCGGTTTGTGACGGCTATATGATCGCAGCCCTACCAGATCGATCATTTTTTTAGCTCTTTTTAACCGCACGTCTTTGGGAACGCCGCGGAAAACCAGTGGCAGTGCCACATTTTCTACAGCATTCATGGTATTGATCAGATTAAACGACTGGAAAATAAATCCTATTTTTTCTCTCCGAAAACGAACCAGTTCGTTTTCTTTGTAATGCTCGATCTCTTCTCCGGCCACCATGATCTGCCCTTTTGTTGGCTTCTCCAGGCCTGCCAACATGTTTAAAAGCGTAGATTTTCCGGAACCGGAAGCACCTACGATCGCGCAAAATTCTCCTTCGTATACCTCAAAACTGACACCGTCTAATGCCCGCACTTTGTTGCTGCCGACACGATAGATCTTATAGAGATCTTTCACACGGATCACACTTTTTTTCTCGCGAGAGTCTTCTGCTTTTTCCTTTTTTTTAGAAACTGTCTGCTCCAAACGCCTTTCCTCCTCTCTGTCTAACAAAACTATACAGGACAAATCTTAAAAGATTTGTCCCGAATTCTTAAGATTTATGGAAGATTGCCGACTACTCTTCTTTCAGCCACGCAATCTCCTCCTTGTAAGGAGGAATTGTCTTTTTCGTGGAACCTTCCTCACACTTCCATGGAGTTTCTAAAATTTTAGGAACGTGTTCAAATCTCGGATCATGTACAACACGATGCAGGGTTTCATATCCAATCGTTCCTTCTCCAATATTGGCATGGCGGTCTTTTCCTGCTCCCAACGGATTTAAACTGTCATTGATATGAAAAACAGCAATCTGATCCAAGCCGAGTATTTCATCAAATTCCGCAAACACCTCATCGTAATGATGTACCAGATCATATCCGGCGTCATTGACATGGCAGGTATCAAAACATACGCGCAGACGTTCCTTTTTCTCCACACCATCATAGATCTGCTTCAACTGGGAAAAAGTTCGTCCCAGTTCACTTCCTTTTCCTGCCATTGTCTCCAGTGCGATCAGAACATCATCATCATTTTGGGACAGCACTTCATTTAAGCCTTTGATGATCTGAGCGATTCCTGCCTCTTCTCCGGCATTGACATGAGAACCCGGATGCAGCACCAGAATCTTGCTTTTCATCGCCGCCGTACGGGTAAGCTCTGTTTCCAGAAAAGAAACTGCAAGCTCATACGTTTCTTTTTTTATTGTATTGGCAAGGTTGATAATATAAGGGGCATGTACCACGATCTCCTCGATCCCGTGCGCTTTTGCATACTCCCAACCCGCTTCAATATTAAGCTCCTCCACCGCTTTTCTGCGGGTGTTTTGCGGAGCTCCTGTGTAAAGCATAAAAACGTTTGCTCCGTAAGAAGCCGCCTCTTTCGCCGAGGCTAAAAACATATCCTTACCTGCCATTCCCACATGACATCCTATTTTGAGTTCTGCCATCTTATTCCACCCTTTCTAATTTTTTCCGGTACTTCCATGTCCTCCACGATCCTCATGTCCCAGTACTGTTACCGGTTTAAAAGTAAGCTCCGGCTGATGCTCCATAATACGGAACTGACAGATGCGGTCATTCACATGAATCTTCGTATCTCTGAGCGCATATGCCGGGAAAAACCACTGATCGTTGTCCCCACAATAACTCTCATCAATGACTCCCATACTGTTTGTCTGAATGACACCAAAATTCTTATAAGTGCTGCTTCGCGGTACGACGTGCGCTTCATATCCCTCCGGCAGTTCCATTGCTACACCAAGCGGGATCAGCTTAAATTCTCCCTTTTTTAACATTACGTCGGCAGCCGCCCGAAGATCGATCCAGTCGGACTTTCCTTCAATATAAGTCAATGGTTCGATCTGGTCAGTAAAATACTTAATCTTAATCTCTTTCATAGTCTTCTCCTTCTTTTATGATCACATTTCCTGTTTCTTTGCTCTTTTTTACATCGATCACCCGCTGATTCGCACTCCCCTTCCAGTGCAGCTTGGGATCAAATAACGCTTTTACAAATGGACCATCTACTAACACATCTACATAATCCATCACCAAAAGATCGCATACTTCCTCCCACAAATATCCGGTATAAAGCCAGATGGTTTTGTCCGGAAACTGCTCCTTACATTCTTTCGCAAGCTCTGTCACCTCACCGATATGATCCGGATAAAGCGGGTCTCCCCCACTAAAAGTCAGACCACTGATGTATGGCTTTGCCAATGCCTCTGTGATCTCGGCTCTTGCTTCCTGATCAAAGGCAAGTCCCCCTTTCGCATCCCACGTAACAGGATTATGACAGCCCTCACAGCGGTGGGAGCAGCCTGCCGTCCACAGAACAACCCGCAGTCCATCCCCATTTAACATATCATCTACGGTTATATTATGATAGTTCAAAACGCTCCTCCTTCTTTATTACATGGATCTTCTTTCCTTAATCTCTGCCATCTTCGCGCGGTTGAGTCTTGTATCTCCTTTTACACGGGAATAGGACAAATAGCCGTTCATCCGCTCAATCTTGGTAAGGTTGCGGCTGCCACACTTTGGACAGACATCCATTTCCAACTGCTGGTATCCGCAATCATCACAGTAAGCCAACGAAAGATTCACGCCCTCATAAAAGCCCATTTTCATGGCACGCTTTACTAGAGATCGGATCGCATCCAGATTATAATCGATCGGATATTTCACATACTGGATCTTTCCACCATTCGAATATTCCCAAAAACGATATTCCAGATCCTGCTTTTCAATCGGCGTAATATCCTCCGTTACATGACAGTGGAAGCCGTTGCTGACATATTCCCGGTCGGAAACCTGCTTGATGATACCGTACTTTTTCCGAAACTGCTCGACCTGAAGGCCACACAGATTTTCCGCCGGAGTAGCGTAAATAGCATACAGACGGTGATCCTCTTTCTTAAACTGCTCGACCACTTCATTGATATGAATGAGTGTAGCAAGCGCGAAGGAACCATCCTCCACCAGGGATTTCTGGTGATGCAGCTGTTCCAGCTCATTGAGTGCGGTAAATCCAAACGACGCCGTCGCACTGTCAAGCAGCGGTCTGATCTTATCATGAATTCCCAAATGGCCGCCTAAAAAACCACCCTCACAGTATGCCAGAGGGTTAGCGGAGGCTTTCATTTCCCCTAAGTAATTGTAAGTGCGAAGATGTATCTGACGGATCATATTCAGATAATGATCCAGCACTTCATAAAACGGCTTCCCCTCTTCCTTCGCTTTCTGGTAGATCATCGGCAGATGCAGACTCACCACACCGATATTAAATCGTCCGACATAAACCGGCATATCTGCCTCATCCTCCGGCATAATACCGCCTCGCTCATACCACGGAGATAAAAAAGCACGACACCCCATCGGACTGATGATCTTATGATATTTTTTATAAATGCCCGCAATATAACCTTCTCCGGTCAAACTGAGCCAGTCCGGATACATCGTCTTTGCCGAACACCGGATTCCTTCCTCAAATACATCCTCCAACGGACCGCCTGTCCTATGAAGGGCTTCATCGTATAAAAAGACAAGCTTCGGGAAAAGAACCGGTTTCTTGTTTTCCTTTTTGCCCTGACCGCCCCGTCTGACCCGGAGAGCTGTAATGGATGCCATTTTGGCAAAAACACCCGTTCCGGTTCCAAACGTGATCGTAATGAACGGATAATCACCACGGCTTGATGAAACGGAATTAAACTTGTATTCCCAGCCCTGAAAGCCCTGGCTCATCTCGGTCTCCACTGCACGCATCGCTTCTTCCCGTGCAAGATCCTCCTTTACTCCGAGCCGGGCATAACGCGCAAGATAGATCTGAAAAGACTTCTCGGCATATGGCTCTAACAAAAGATCCACACTTGGTACAGTAAAACCGCCATACTGCTGACTTGCCGCACTAAGTACAATGTCACCGATAACATCAAATGCAGTATCCAGCGTTTTCGGTTCATTGTACCAGATATTTCCCATTTCAAAGCCGCCCTCTAACACTGATTTCACATCGAACAGACAACAGTTCATCGTGTCCCTTCGCGCTGACATATCATGGATATAAATATAACCCTCATTGTTAGCATCAATTTCCTCCTGTGTCAGGAAAAACTTTTTATAAAGCTCTTTGTTCAGATGATTCAGCAAAAGACTGCGCTTCGTAGATACCAGTGCACTGTCGGTATTGGAATTTTCCTTGTCACCAATATAAAGGATCGACTGGCTCTTGCGGTACACCTCGTCCAGCATAGTCACAAAATCCTGCTTGTAATTACGATAATCACGATAGCTCTTTGCCACCTTCGGATTCACACGATCCAACGCCCCCTCTACCACGTTATGCATCTGTGCGATCGTGACTTCCGGTGACTGCAGCTGTTCCACCGCATCTTCCACATACTGGCAGATAAATGCAAGATCTTCCTTTGTAAACGTAACCATCACACGGTACGCCGACTGCTTTACTGCCGTCACAACCTTCTCAACATTAAAATCCACTTTGGTGTTATCTTTTTTCACAACCATTACACGATGCTTCATGCCATTCCTCCTTTGCTGCTACACAATAAAATGTATGTTTAGTATCTTAGTATACCATATCATGGGCAGTTACACCACTATATCTTCCTTTTTCTGCACGCTTTCCGGCACCATTTTCTTTTCCTGCCCCAAAATTGCAAGACTTTTTTAATATTTTTTACAGCTTTTCTGTGATAAAATGGAATCTAAAGCATTAACTTATTGAGGAGAAGAAAATGGAATCAACCAAAGCTTATATCAAAGAGGATCGTTCCATCTATATAGACGAAAGCATTTTTTCTGATATTGCGGCCGGAGACCGTGACGCCTTTGCTGCGCTCTATGAAACCTGTTCTCGTGCCGTGTACGCCTTTTTGCTTACCTATGTAAAAAATACAGAAGATGCCAGCGATCTCATGCAGGATACCTTTTTGAAGATCCGCTCGGCAGCCGGACTTTATAAGCCCTATGGCAAACCAATGGCATGGATCTATACGATCGCCCGTAATTTTGCACTGATGAAACTTCGCAAAGATACGGCGCATCCTCAGGATGAATTAACAGAAACCAGCGCAGTTACCACCAACGTCGAGAAACAGATCGAGCAGAAGCTTTTGATCCGGGATGCTTTAGCGATCCTTTCCGAAGAGGATGTAAAGATCGTAGTGCTGCATGCAGTCAATGGCATGAAGCACCGGGAGATCGCAGAGCTTATGGGACTTTCCTTAACTGCCACCCTGAACCGCTACCACCGCGCTTTAAAGAAATTGAAAAAACAGATAGGAGGTGAGTCTTATGAATCGTGTGGAACGCCAACTGAATGAATCTTTTGACCAGATCTGTCCGGATTTTGACCGCATATGGGAAACGATAGAGCAAACTCCGGTTACCCCCATGCAGATACCCGATTCCATCATCAGGCAGAATGTCCCTGTCACACACCATCCACTTTCTTTCCTGAAAGAAAAGACATCCGTCCTGTTCTCCTCCCTGCGAGGCAGATCCGCACTCGCATATGCCTTGAGTTTTCTTTTGATCGTAAGCCTTACGAGCGGAATTTTTATCAACCGTTCTTATGTGAAAGCAGAAAGTCTGATCGCCATTGACGTAAACCCAAGTCTGGAGCTTGTCACAAACAAGAAAAACAAGGTAACAAAAGTGATTGGAAAAAATGAAGATGCCGCCGCGATCATCGATGACATGAATCTGAAAAATGTAGATTTAAACATTGCAGTGAATGCACTGATCGGTTCGATGTTAAAGCATGGCTACCTGCAGGATGACGAAAACATTGTCTTAGTTTCCGTATCCAGCCGTGATCAGAAAAAAGCAAAGCAGATCCAGAACGACATTGAAGAGGATTTCACAAGCTCGCTTGCCGTCATTGACAAGGAAGCAACCGTGATCAAGCAGGACATCGTAAAAGATTCCTCGTTAAGCAAACAATCCAGCGAATATGGTATCTCGGAAGGAAAGATGCAATTTATCAATGAATTGCTCGCCTTAGATCCAAGTCTCAACAGCAATGTATTAGCTGCTATGAGCATCAACGAGCTGGCAAGCTTAGCCAAACAATATCACATGATCCCGGAAACAGATACTTCTCCGTCCCCATCCATTACCGGAACAACCACGGAAGAAAAGAAGGAAGACAAGAAAAAGCCTGCCTCAGCAGATTCCGATCCGGAGGATTCCAAAAAGGAGGAAAATGCAGACAATATAACTTCTGACGAAGAAACGGATGATACAGAGGACAGTGAGGACGAGGATTTCCCAGACGAAGAAGACGACGATTCTTCCTCTGGCAAGATAGACCAGAAATCAGATACCACAGAAGCCCCTTCTTCCCCGAATACGATCAACGAAGACGAGGAACCCGACACAAACAATGACCAGACGAATCGTCCCATTACTCTGGATTAAAAATTCATAACCAAAAAGGATGCACCAGTCAGTGAGGTGCATCCTTTTCCTTTTAGAAGAAAAATCCCTTTTTCTTTTTTCCTTTTTTCTCTGCAATATCAGACAAATGTGTTTTCTGCGCCATGCGAAGCCGCATCTGCGTACCTACATCCTTCGTCAGATTATCTGATCCATTAGAAACAAAGACGTTGTCCTGTGCTGTCTTTAAAGAAAGTTTCACATGCTCCGGCTCTTTCTTGCTCTCCCGTTCTTCACGCAGCTCCTCTGAAACAGAGATTGGCTTTTTAGGGATCTGCATTGTTGTATGTTGGTGTTCTGCCGGTATATATTCCTTCGCATGCTTATCTCGCAGTGCGACAAAAAGCTTCAGCTTTTCTTCGTTGGCAATCCGCCCTTTTTCCATTAAATGCTGCATTTCCATCTCATTATAAAAAGAACGGATTCCTTTGTAGTTCAGACAGTAATAGCCCTTTGCCAGAGAATGGCTGACATAGTAATAATTGTCATTGGCATTTAAATGCTCCAAAAGATCAAGTACCGGATAGTTTTTTAAACTGCCGCCGACCGGCTGAATGTAGTTCTGATATACGATCAGATTATTCACCGCATATTTGGCAGACTTGATATCCCGAAGAAGCTGCTCCGGTTCTATATCGATCACCTTGTTATTATTCGTATCATACAAACGATAACCAATGATCTTACCATCCCGTTCCTGAAACGTTGCGATCATATGAAGATCCTTCACCTTGTTCTGCTCTGTAGTAAGTGCAAGCCGCAGATCTCTCACACTCTGAAAACGGTCACTTCCCCGTACACGCAAGCCTTTTTCAATCGCCTCACACTGCGCTTTTGTAATATCTAAATGGAAATCCTGAAGCGGGATATGCTCATCGTCCACCAAACGATCCATCGCCTCCGGCAGAATATGATCCGTCATCATCTTATACATCGTTGCACAAAGAGCATACACATCCGTCCACGGTCCCTGTTTTCCCTTGGTACGATACTGCTCCTCCGGTGCATATCCACGTTTTAAAATGATCGTCAGACTTTTGCCGCTCTCATCATTCGTCAGACGTGCAGCTCCAAAATCGATCAGCTTAAATGCCCCATCCACCCGGATCATAATATTATCCGGACTGATGTCACGGTGAATCACACCTTTTTCATGAATTTTCTCTAAAGCTAACAGCACCGGCATCATCAGCTCGATCGTTTCCGTCGGACTTAAGGTACCATTCGTCTGAAGATATTCCTTTAATGTGATTCCCTCCACATACTCCATTACAATGTAGGCAGTATTGTTCTCATGAAAAAAATCACGGATGGAAACAATTCCGTCCAGATCTCCAAACTGCTGTAACACCTGTGCCTCATGGGTATATTTGTCAAATCCGTTTTTATAAAGATTCTCATCCTTTTTGTTGTAAAAATATACATAGGTCGAACCGCCATGGGTACAGTCACGGCTCGCCACATTGATTGGAAAATACTCTTTGATCGCAACCGGAGTTTCATTCAGTTTATCCCAGCCAATATAAGTAATACCGAAGCCGCCCTCTCCGATCACCTTACCTACAACATACCGGTTGTGCAGCAAAGTTTTGAGTGGAAGGCTGCGTGGATTTGGTTCATATGCTTCCTCTGCAAATCCACAGCATGGACATACTTCAATATCCTTTGGCACCATCGCCATACATGAATAGCATAAACGTTTTTCTCCGTTCATCCGAAAATCCCCCGATTCCAATCATAAAATGCAAAATTATCTAATTTAATAATAACTGCTAAAGAGGGAAAATGCAATCACATTTTCTTTGAAACAAAAGAATAAGTATGCTGCAATGCAACTATATCTGATTGGCAAAAAAGGAGCTGTCACACTAAATAATTAATGTGCAACACCGTTTTCAGCATTATTAAAAAGTGATATTGTGTCTTTATATGTGATATATATTATAAGGATTGCAAATATTATTATCACATCAAAAAAGATACTACTTATTTTTTTCAACATAATCCCACATCCTCCATTCATAATAATTTTCGGCATTTTACTTTTCAAATATGTTCAATCAATACTACATAATTTAATAGCAAAGTACTGAAAATGATTAAACTACATTTGTAGTAAACTTAGGCTTATACCTTGGTTTGTAATTAAAGTCAAATTCTTCCACGATGAGTTTTTTTCACAGGATTGTATTATTTAAAATACCATCCTGTGTATTTTACTATTATATCTTCTGATTTTTTTCTACCTGACTATATGGAATTATATCACTGATTTGCTGTGTCCTCTCTTAGTGTTGTACAGGTGTAAGCTTACCTTTCTCCATTTCAAAAACTTCATCACATAACAC
>CAKRES010000014.1 GCA_934317845.1 uncultured Lachnospiraceae bacterium | reverse complement strand
TTGCCATCACCGACAAAATCGTCCGGTGTATCCGGCATAGGATGTTTTTCATTAAAAAATTCTGTAATATGAAAGCCGCAGACATTCACATAAAAATGAATGTTGCGCTTATCAAAGTACGGCGTACAGGTTTCCCATACTTTCGTGTTCGGATATATTCGTTCCAATTCAAACCATATCTTCTTACCGATACCATTGCTCTGAACTCCGTTCTTTACAAAAAGCAGGTCAAGATGGTTATGCTGTGTACTCTCATTGATAATAACAACAGCACCGCCCACCATTTCTCCATCGACAACGGCTTTATAGACAGCAGAACCCTCCGCATTCAGCGACTGGTCAATGTCCTTTTCAGGCAGAATAACAGCATCTGTTTTCCCAAAAGCATCTTCAAAACCTTTCTGAAATGCTTCCTGCATATCCGCCTTGTATTGCGTTAATTCTTTTGGTTCTATACAAACTAATTGGAAGGTCATTTTATATCTATCTCCTCAAAAATTCCGATTTGTATTTCTGTTTGTTTTAAAAATGGGCAACTCCGATTGGAATTGCCCATATATCTTGAAAATTATGCGATTTTTAAGACTCTGCACCGTTTCAAGCACCATTTGGTGTAAATTTGGTGTATTTGTGTATTTTCAGAGCTTTTTCACAAATGAAGTACATCCCGTTTTGTAGGGTAAAACGGTACTTCTTAGTAGAGCTTTGCACCTGCTGGAATATGGTCATCTACCATAAGCAGATGGAGCTTTTCTTCGCCTTCTTCTTCGTGTACTGCACTCAGGAGCATACCGCAAGAGTCAATGCCCATCATTGCTCTCGGAGGAAGATTTGTGATTGCAATAAGTGTCTTACCGACAAGTTCTTCCGGCTCATAATATGCGTGAATACCGCTTAAAATGGTTCTATCTGTGCCTGTTCCGTCATCAAGAGTAAACTGCAACAACTTCTTTGATTTCGGTACTGCTACGCACTCTTTAACCTTAACGGCTCTGAAATCAGACTTTGAGAATGTATCAAAATCAACATCTTCTTCAAACAAAGGCTCAATCTTTACCTTAGAAAAATCAATTTTCTCAGGCTCTGAATTTGGTGTAGAAACTTCTTTATCCTTTACACCATTTTCGGATTTTACACCACCGAGGGTCTTCATTGTCGGGAAGAGCAACACATCACGAATCGCAGGACTATCTGTCATCAACATACAAAGTCGGTCGATTCCATATCCGATTCCTCCTGTTGGCGGCATTCCGATCTCTAATGCATTGATAAAGTCATCATCACAATGCTCGGCTTCCTCATCACCTGCTGCCGCATTGGCATCCTGTAACTCGAAACGCTCCTTCTGATCGATCGGATCATTTAACTCGGAGTAAGCATTACACATTTCCCATCCGTTCATGAACATCTCAAAACGCTCTACATAGTTTGGATCTTCCGGTTTCTTCTTGGTCAGTGGAGATATCTCGATCGGGTGATCCATGACAAAGGTAGGCTGGATCAGATGTTCTTCTACAAATTCCTCGAAGAACAGGTTTAAAATGTGTCCCTTCTTGTGCCAATCCTCGAACTCGATTCCCTTTTCTTTCGCGATTGCTTTGGCTGCCTCGTCATCCGGGATCTCGTTAAAGTCTACACCGGAATATTTCTTTACAGCATCTACCATGGTGATGCGCTCAAATGGTTTTCCCAGATCCATCTCAATGCCCTGATAGGTGATCGTTGTTGTGCCGAGTACCTCTTGTGCGATACGACGGTACATGTTCTCGGTCAGATCCATCATTCCGTTGTAATCGGTATAAGCCTGATATAATTCCATCAGTGTGAATTCCGGATTGTGTCTTGTATCTACACCCTCGTTACGGAAGACTCTTCCGATCTCGTAGACACGTTCCATACCACCAACGATCAATCGTTTCAGATATAATTCCAAAGATATACGCAGCTTTAGATCTTCATCTAATGCATTGAAATGTGTCTCAAATGGTCTGGCTGCCGCACCACCCGGATTGGCTACGAGCATCGGTGTCTCCACTTCCATGAAGTCCTGCTCTGCTAAGAATTTACGGATGGTTGCAATGATCTTGGAACGTTTGATAAAGGCATCCTTGCTGTCTGCGTTCATGATCAGATCTACATATCTCTGGCGGTAACGGGTGTCAGTATCGGTCAGGCCATGGAATTTCTCCGGCAGGATCTGCAGTGATTTGGATAACAGTACCATTTCCTCTGCATGAATGGAGATCTCTCCGGTCTTGGTACGGAATGCCCATCCCTTTACACCGAAAATGTCACCGATGTCCGATTTTTTGAAGAAGGCATAGAAATCTTCTCCTACTGCATCCCGTGATACGTATACCTGAATGTTTCCTTTTAAATCCTGAATGTTGCAAAAGCTTGCCTTACCCATGACGCGCTTAAACATCATACGTCCGGCGATTGAAACATGGATCGGCTGCGCATCCATGATGGCACGACGCTCATTGTAGTCCTCATTGATGATCTGGCGTTTTTCTGCCTCATCCTCAATACCGTCTGCATTTACCGGAGTTCTGCCTGCTAACAGCTCCTCCTCATGTTTTGTATAAAGCTCTTTTACATCGGAAGAATGATGTGTCACATCATACTTTGTGATCTGAAATGGATCCTTTCCAGCCTCCTGTAATGCTGCCAGCTTCTCACGGCGCACCTTCAAAAGCTGATTGACATCCTGTACCTGCTCCTGTCCTTTTTGCTTCTTGTTCTGTTCTGCCACGATTCTTACTCCTATCTTTCTTAGTTATTCATCGAAATTGCTAATACTTTGTAGTGGGATTTCTCATCCACGCCTTCTACCTCTACTGTATCTCCGATCGCACTGCCGATCAATGCAATACCAACCGGGCATTCATTGGAAATTTTGCCTTTTAAGATATTTGCCTCGGTAGAACCTACGATCTTATATGTTACCTCTTCGTCAAAGTCAAGATCTTTTAAAGTGACAGTACAACCAATACTTACTTTATTGAGATCCACTTCTCCCTCATCAATAACTTCTGCATTTTTAAGGATCTTCTCGATCTCCTCGATACGTTTCTCCATATCGCTCTGCTCGTCTTTGGCTGCATCATACTCGGCGTTCTCGGATAAGTCACCCTGTGCACGTGCCTCTTTGATCTTCTCTGCTACTTCTTTTCGTTTTACTACTTTTAAGTGCTGTAACTCTTCCTCTAATTCTTTCAATCCGCTTAAGGTTAAAATGTTTTTTCCTGCCATTTTTCTACACCCTTTCTTACAATCTCTTTTAGCATCTGCTGCCTTTTCTTACTCTTGTGCTAAGACTTGCACATATCAATCCATTATATCTTTTTATCCATGCAATGTCAAATATCCGCCCGTATTTTTTAGCGTTCCCCGACCTGCTTTTCGTACTCCAAAAGAAGTTCTTTCACTCCTTCATAATCCGTTTTCTTCATCAGTTCATTGCGAAGATGTGACGAAGAGGGAAATCCTCCCGTATACCAGGAAATGTGTTTTCGCATCTCAAATACGGCTGTTTTCTCGCCTTTATACTGTATCATCAGCTCATAATGCCGGCGGATCATCTGAAGCACCTCAGGAATCGTCGGCCGTGGCAGGATCTCTCCCGTTTGCAGTGCCGTTTTGATTTCATGAAAGATCCATGGATTTCCCTTTGCTCCCCGTCCGATCATAAAGGCATCGCATCCTGTCTGCTCCTTCATCAACAGTGCATCCTGTGCGGTTAAAATATCACCATTTCCAATGACCGGAACATGGACGGATTCCTTTACCCTGCGGATCACATCCCAGTCTGCCTTCCCCTGATAATACTGCTCTCTCGTCCTGCCATGCACCGCAACTGCCGATACTCCTGCTTCCTCGGCTGCCTGCGCCACCTCCGGCGCATTGATATGTGCTGCATCAAAACCTGCACGGATCTTGATCGTCACCGGAACCGTGACACGTTTTACCATTGCTTTTACAATATCATGTACCAGCTTCGGCTCCTTCATAAGTGCAGATCCTTCATGGTTATTCACAACCTTTGGCACCGGACAGCCCATGTTGACATCGATAAAGTCAAATCCAAGCTGCTCTACCCTTGCCGCTATCTCTCCCATCAGTTCCGGTTCGGAACCAAAGAGCTGGACCGCGATCGGATGCTCTTTCTCTTCCAGCCGGAGCAGCTCTTTCGTGTTTTTATTGCCATAGTGGATCGCTTTTGCACTGACCATTTCCGTATAGAGAAGGTCACATCCCTGCTCCTTGCAAAGAAGACGAAATGGCAGGTCCGTCACACCTGCCATCGGAGCTAATATTAGATTTCCGTCTAATGTAATATTTCCCAGTTTCATATCGTCTACTTTCCTTGCTGTTTCTTATAGATAACCTGTAAGCCCTTTAAGGTCAGGTTGGCATCATACACATCAATGGTATCCGTCGCTTCTGCAATGATCTTACCCAGTCCGCCGGTTGCCACTACCTTCATGGTATCGAGTCCGGCTTCCTCTTTCATTTTCCGGATAATGTACTCGGTCTCACCCACATGTCCGTAAACCAGGCCTGCCTGCATGGATGGAACGGTGGACTTGGCAAGGATCGTATTCGGTTTGACGATCTCGATCTCCGGCAGCTTTGCTGCTCCCTGCCACAAGGCATTGGCAGAAAGACGGATGCCGGGAGCCGTTACCCCTGCTACAAAGGAACCATTTTCCAGCACCAGATCATAGGTGGTTGCTGTTCCGTAGTCGATGACCAGCACCGGACCACCGTAAAGCTCATAGGCACCTACCGCATCCACGATACGGTCTGCCCCCAGCTCTCTCGGATTCTCTGTCATGATACGGATTCCGGTTTTGATCCCCGGTCCCACCATGATCGGTGTCACATGAATATATTTGCGGATTCCGTTGTTTAACGAATGATTGGCATTTGGCACTACTGACGCCACGATCGCTGCTTCCACGGATTCTACCGGAATATCCTTGCTTGCCAGAAGGTTTAAAAAGAACATGCCAAACTCATCGGAGGTTCTTGGCAGCTTCGTTGTCATCCGGTAGCTTCCAACAAGCTCGTCCCGGTCAAATAATCCAATGGTAATATTCGTATTACCTACATCAAATACTATTAACATCTTCTCTCTCCTTACATGTTATCTTCCCGTCGGATAAATACTTTATAATAATTCTCCAGTTGTTCAAATAACTCCTGTTTTTCCAGCTCCAACTGGCGGATCTTCAAGCCACAGCCAATGTCATCATACAGCACATCGTCCTCGTCCTTTTCCGGGCGCAGAGTCAGATAGCCATCCTCATCAAACAGGATCGTCAGAATTCCGCCGACATCCTCGGTAAATACTACACAGGCGATCTTTAGTTCGTTTTTCACCCGATCCGGCAATCCGTTAAATTCTTCGTTCAGATAATATTTTTTTTCGTAGGCACTGCTTGCACAAAGTACCGTAACCTGTTCTTCCATTCCTGCATCCTCTCTGTTATACATACCCGTAAAGCCCCCGCACTGATACCTCTCCGGATATGATGTTTTTCTTTGTACCATCCGGCAGTGTCACCACAAGCTCTCCTTTTTCGTCCATTTCTTCTGCAATCGCTGTCCACTCTCCGGTACGCTCCACGATCCGCACCTGTTTTCCTTTGTTGACCAGATGCGCATTATAATCCGCAAGCAATCCGCTTAAATCTTCTGTTTTTAAAAACAACTCATAGTAATGTTCAAAACAGAAAAGCATTTTTGCAACAAGCGGTGCCCGTCTGACCACCTCACCGGTTTCCAACCGCAGCGAAGTTGCCGTCTCTTTTATCTCCTCCGGGAACTCTGTCATATTGACATTCACACCAATGCCCACGATGACATACTGGATCCGGTCCATATCGGATGACATTTCCGTTAAAATGCCACAGACCTTATGTTTGTTCACCACAATGTCGTTTGGCCATTTGATCCCGGCATTCAATCCCGTCGTATCTTCAATCGCACGCGCAGTTGCCAGTGCTGCCACAATGGTCAGCATGGAGGCATGGATCGGTGCAATGTCCGGGCGCAGCAGATAGGAAATGTAAATAGAGCTTCCCGTCGGTGAGCTCCAGCTTCTTCCAAGACGTCCCTTTCCTGCAGTCTGTTCATTGGCAAGTGCAACCGTTCCATGGATAAGTCCACCGGCTGCCTCCCGTTTTAAATATTCGTTCGTAGAATCGATCTCATCAAAGTAACGGAGCGGACGCCCCAGCCAATTGGTAGCAAGCTGGCTTACTACCTCTGCTTCATTCATCACATCCGCTGCTTCCACCAGACGGTAACCGCGGTTATTCACCGAATCGATCACATATCCTTCTTCCTTTAATTGCTTGATCGCTTTCCAGACTGCTGTTCGTGACACATGAAGTTTTTCACTGATCATCTGCCCGGACAGATAGTCCTCCTGTTCCTTTAGCAGCTCTAAAATCTTTTGCTTCATCTTCTTCATCCCTTTTTAAGCGCATTCGCAATTCTGTGCTAAAAATCTTCCCATATTCTAGCATAGTTTCTGCGCTATGGCTACGATTTTACATGCTTTTTCTTGTATTTTATAACGAGCAAAAGCAAGAGACAAACGAGACTTACCAAAAGTCCCGGATAAAATCCCGGTGTACGATAGGAAATCGTAACCGTATGCGTTCCCTCCGGTATCTGAAATGTTACAAATGTGCCGAGTGCCACACTGCTTTTGCATTTTTTATGATCGACCGATACCGTATAGCCCTGTCCGGCTCCCGCTGCAAAAACCATGCTGGTTGCTTCCGTTGCCTCTACCTTGGCAGACAGCATGCCATCTTTCACTGTTACCTTATGGATCTTTGCACGCTCCTTCAACATCTGATAGATCCCGGTAAGTTGTTCTTCCTTATATGTTCCAACATACACCCGCACCTTTTGGGCGTCAACGGTGATCTGTTTTTGCTCTTCCTGCTCTACCCGGGAAAGATCGTAGATGCGGGAACGTCCCTCAGCATCGGACAAAGCATCGATCGTAACCTCTTTGATCCCGGATTCCTCGTCCTGCGCTGTCTGATCCGACACCGCTACCACATAATGCAGTCCCGGTTTCTGGGTAAAGGTATATGTTTGATCATCATCTAATGCTAATTCTTCTGTCTCATACAGTGTTTTTCCACACATAGCCATAAGAAGCCTGTTTTGATTTTCCATAGGGTCATCCGAAGTCAGCGTCACCTGATCCGGTGCATGTAACACCCCGTATAAAACCGGAAGCACCTGCTCATTTTCCACCATGATATCGGAATCCCTGATCGGACTATACGGATTTTTCACGCTCAGACGCTGCAGACGCATATTGACCGAGATGCCCAAAAGCATATTGGTCACATCGGTTGCACCGGCATATTCGATCTGATTGAGTCTCGTTGCAAATCCAAGGTCATGCATTGTTTCCACCAGTTCTCCGGAAACGGTAGAAGAAAAAATGGTCAGGCACTTTTGTCCATTGAGCATCGGCTCATTATAGGAAACTGTCTTTTCCATATCCCGGCGGACAAAGGCACCGGTTTCGTTCTCCGTCTGCTGCGCCACATATTCCATACGCTCTGCCAGATGCGCCCGGTCAGTGGTTCCATTTGCCTTCATGCTTATTATGGCATGCACACTCACCTCGCCTCCAAACAAAAGAAGACAAAAGAATGCGATCCCGACTGACCACCGTTTTTTTCCGCCAAAGGACAGGTGGCATACCGCCTCATATCCCATTGCAAGCACCACATAGCAGTATAAAAACGCATGCCGGTTAGGAAATCCATAAGCTTCATGCATACCATGAAACAACAGATTGATCCCACTGATCAAAAAAGACAAAACCAGTACTACAAACAAAAAAAGGTGTCCAAGCTTCTGCCGTTTGGATATGGATGGCAGAACAAAAAACAAACACAGACCGATCAGTGCAAAACTGCCACAATAAATGTTGGCAAGAGAAGCATCTCCTGTTGTGAGCACCGCCTTGCTTTGCGGAAGCATTTGTTGCAATAGTTTTGGCACGGTTCCGATCATTTGGATAGAAAAATGCTCAACCGTCTGAGCTGCTTTCGTATGAAGGATCTGCGCAGCAGCCGGAAGTAAGATTACCCCGCAAAGTCCTCCGGATAAAAGCGAATATCCGATAAAACGTCCGATACTCTTTTTCACGCCGCCATAGCAGATCAGATCTGCCACATAAAGGAGCACCGCATACAGACATACGGCAATTCCAATATAATAGTTGGCACTGATCGTAAGGGCTAACAAAACACTGTAAAGCATTCCCTTCTGTTCCGTGACCAGCCGCTTTAATGCATAGGTAAGCCATGGCACATAGATCACCGCATCCATCCACATGACATTGATATGGTAGCCGATCACATAATTACTCAGCGCATACAATACCCCAAAGAGACTTGCCCATAAGGCAAGCGATCCCCGACCTCCTGTCTGGCTGTTCCGCTTCCCAAAAAAGAGTGCCGTACTCATGGACAGACCGCAAAGTCCTGTTTTACAAATGATCAGCGCCGTCACTGCTTCGATCAGTGCGGTCTTTTTTACACACACCACCAGCAGATTGAGCGGGCACATCAGATAATAGGAAGCCACCGCCCAGAAATCATAGCCGAGTCCGCCATTCCACGAATGAAACAGACCGCCTCCGTGGTGCAGCTTTTCCCATAGTTCTGCAAAAAACGGCAGATACTGGTGTACCCCATCCACTCCCAGATAAGAGCGGTCTCCAAAGGGATATACATGAAGCAGGCGAAGTCCCACCACCATGACGATCACCGGAATGAGCCACGACAGTGTCAGGATTCCTGCTATTTTACATTTTTCTTTTTTCATCATAACGTCCTCATTTTCTCTGTGATCCAGTTCACTTTCCTGCCCATTGTATCACACCTTTTCACATATTTTAAGCCATCACATACAATATAAAAAAATGAGAAAGGTATTCACCATGTTAAAACAAAAACCAATCGCAATGGCGTATGTTCCATGGCAGTCATTTAAAGACATTTATGAACCGGCGAAGGCTCTCATGAAGGGCACGATCTTTAAAGAGCTGGATCTTCCTTTTACCGGGAAACCAGTTTTATCCCAACGGTCAAAGGAGGGACAGTGCCATGAATAATAACGGAAACCGGAAACAATTTTTAGAATATATTGATGCGTTAAGCATCACAGTGTATGACACCGCTTTATTTCTGGATACACATCCGGACGATATGGAAGCAAAGCTTTATTATGACAAAGCCAATCAACTGCTTCGTCAGGCGCAGAAAGAGTATGCCATGAAGTATGCGCCGCTGGAACGTTCCAAGATCACTGCAAAGAACGGTTGGAGCTGGGTATCGGAACCATGGCCATGGGAAGGGGGATGCTAATCTATGTGGAATTATGAAAAACGCCTGCAGTTTCCGGTTGATATCAAAGAGACAAATGTCACTTTAGCCAGCCAGATCGTCGAGCAGTTCGGTGGAACCGATGGAGAGCTTGGCGCGTCCATGCGCTATCTGTCACAACGTTATACGATGCCTTACAATGAGGTAACGGCGGCACTGACGGACATTGGCACAGAAGAGCTTGCGCATGTCGAGATGATCTGTGCGATCGTCTATCAGCTCACTGCCAATGCAGATATTCAGGATATTGAAAATACTCCTTTTGCGTCCTACTATATCGGTCACACAAAGGGACTTTATCCGGTCAATGCTGCCGGAGTGCCTTGGGATGCCAACGGATTCCAGTCCAAAGGTGATCCGATCACAGATCTGCACGAAGACATGGCGGCAGAACAGAAAGCCCGCACTACCTACGATAATCTGCTGCGCTTAACGAAAGGAACTTCCGCCTACGAACCATTAAAATGCCTGCGTGAACGGGAAGTCGTTCACTATCAGCGGTTTGGAGAATGTCTGCGCATCATACAGGATCGTTTAGACTCCAATAACTTTTATGCCTTCAATCCGGAATTTGATATTCCGGGCATTACCAAACGCGGCTGCTGTTCTTCCAATAAACCATCCTGTGGACAGCGCGCCAGTGTAAAAAATATACTGGGCAATTAGTGTCTTATATAAGAACAGGGATCGCTCCTCCACTTAATCGATAACAAGCACACTCCCCATGCACTGCGCATTTGCATTATAATACCTCTAAAGTAGTCAGATGAACTATTAAATCTATTACTTTGGAGGTATTTTTTTAATCAAAAAAGGGCAGTAAATTGCATTTCACAATTCACCACCCGTTTTGTTTTTCCTATTTCCGCTTGATCTTTACACCCATGCATAAAACATGCGAGCTGTTTGATGGATCAAGGTATTCCACATACATCCAGACTTCATCTTTTTCATAGTTTGCGAGCTTCATGGTTTTTCCATTTTTCACTTTTTTGAAACTCGTTTTGCACACATCCACTAATTTATATCCTTTTTTCAGCTTCACATTGATCTTCACTTTATTCTGCTTCTTTTTCAATGTCAGCTTCTGCATTTTGGAAACTACCGTTCCTGTCATAACACTATGATCTACCTTTGCTTTTTTTGGCTGAAATGCGGAAGCAAATTCCTGGTTGTCAAGCTTAAAGCTTTTCACCGGATTGGTATCATATTTCTGGAACGTAAGGTTACAGGAATAGGTTTTCACGCTGTTTCTTACTTTGATGGTCACCGTCATCGTTGTAGTTCCAAACTTCTTGCATCTTATGTCACTCAGTGAATATCTTGTATACACTCTTTCATCATCCGTTTCCCGTCCGACAGAACAGGTTGCGATGGAAGGATCACTAAAAGATACTGTCACCTTTCCTTTTGCTTTGCGCTGCATTCTGACATCTGCAAAGTCATCATCATATCTTCTTGAATTCACAAACGGAACGGTTAAATCGCTGCACTTTCCACTATCCGGAACAAGATACGTCCAATCCTGTAAGCCGTCAAAATTGATCGTGGCATACTCTGCGATCCAATCCTTTGTCTCAGCTCCCACAGTCTGTGGTAACATCATGACAAGTAATGCAACTGCCATCAAGCATGACAGCATTTTCTTTGCGGTACTGTGTTTCATTTTTCTTTCCTCCCTGTGTTATATAGATGAAATGTCAGAT
This sequence comes from uncultured Lachnospiraceae bacterium, assembly GCA_934317845.1. Taxonomy (GTDB): domain Bacteria; phylum Bacillota; class Clostridia; order Lachnospirales; family Lachnospiraceae; genus NC2004. Next base: position 55,854 of record CAKRES010000014.1, on the reverse strand, counting down.
CCTATTTTACGCCCATACGGTTGACCGCACTGATCAATGCCAGTACAGAAGCGTTGATGATATCTTCTTCTACACCTGCGCCCCAGAATACGTTGCCCTTCTCATCTTCGATTCCAACGTATGCGGCTGCCTGTGCATCAGAACCATGGGACAAGGCATGCTCCTCGTAGCACACGATCTTATAATCCACCTTGCAGTGACGTTTGATGGAATTGCTGACTGCATCCAGACGTCCCTTTCCATGTCCACTGTAATTCTTAATGATACCGCCACGCATCAGGCTTAACTTCGTACCGATACCATCTTCCTGAGTAAAGTGTACTTCCAATAATTCCAGATTGTCAGAACGGTTGACATATTCTTTGATAAACAGATCATGAATCTCGTTTGGCATGATCTCACGATGTTCGTGATCGGAAACACCTTTGACATAATAACCCAGATCTTCCTTCATTGCCTTTGGCAGTCTGTAACCATAATTCTGCTCTAAGATGAAGCTGACGCCACCCTTACCGGACTGGCTGTTGATCCGGATCACGTCTGCCTCGTACACACGTCCGATGTCAGTCGGATCAACCGGAATATATGGTACGGTCCACTGATCTTCTTTGCGCTCCTCGCGGTATTTCATACCTTTGGCGATCGCATCCTGATGGCTTCCGGAAAATGCTGCAAATACCAGCTTACCTGCATATGGAGAACGCTCATGGACTTTCATCCGCGTCACGCGCTCGTATACATCTTTGATCGCTAAAATGTTGCTGAAGTCAAGCTTTGGATCTACTCCATGGGTGTACATGTTCATAGCTACAGTAATAATATCGACATTACCGGTACGCTCACCATTTCCAAACAAGGTTCCCTCTACACGGTCTGCACCAGCCAATAAACCAAGCTCTGTATCGGCAACACCGGTACCACGGTCATTATGTGGATGAAGAGAAAGTACTACGCTGTCACGACGGTGCATATGCTTGCTCATGTACTCGATCTGGCTTGCATATACATGTGGAAGACTTAAGGATACAGTAACCGGAAGGTTAATGATAACCTTATTGTCCGGTGTCGGCTCCCAGACATCAATAACTGCATTACATACTTCCAATGCATATTCCGGCTCGGTTCCGGTAAAGCTCTCCGGTGAATACTCAAACTGGAAGTTACCCTCTGTTTCGTCTGCCAGATCCTTTAATAACTTCGCACCGTCTACTGCGATCTTCAAGATCTCTTCTTTGGATTTCTTAAATACCTGCTCGCGCTGTGCAACAGAGGTGGAATTGTAAACATGTACGATTGCCTTTGGCGCACCCTTTACTGCCTCAAAGGTCTTGCGGATAATATGTTCTCTTGCCTGCGTTAATACCTGAATGGTCACATCATCCGGGATCAGATTCTGGTCGATCAATGTTCTTAAAAATTCATACTCGGTTTCAGAAGCAGCAGGGAAGCCTACCTCGATCTCCTTGAAACCAACCTGTACCAATAATTTGAAAAATTCTACCTTCTCTTCCAGACTCATCGGAATGATCAATGCCTGGTTACCATCTCGAAGATCCACACTGCACCATGCCGGAGCGTGATCAACGTACTCTTTTTTCACCCAGTCATTACATACCTCAGGTGGCATGTAGTATTGTCTTTTGTACTTACTGCAATTCATCATAACTAACTTCCTCCTAAACTTAAATTTAAAAAACCCTGCGTCTCTATCGGCTAGAGACGCAAGGTAAACTTACGCGGTACCACTCTAATTCATACTTTAAGTATGCACTCATGAGATACTTGATCAATGATCGTATATCCTCCTTCTATAACGGTAAGGCTCCGTCTTAACCTACTCAGGCAATCCCTTTGGGCAAGCTACTCACAAGGTGAGTTCAAACAAAATCTGCAACTGCCTCGCACCATCCGGCAGCTCTCTGTCTACATCCGTTGTTCTACTACTCCTCGGTCATCGTATTTCTTACTTTCAATGTATGCATCTATTGTAACGAAAAGAACGGTTTTCGTCAACCCTTATTTTTCGACCGGATCTTACCAGTCATCCTCTTCATCATAATGCTCAGAGGGAGAAAACTGGTATTCCTTGTAATAATCATAATTGATCTTCTTTAAAGATACGATCTGTCCTTTCTTTTTATTATATAACCGCTTTTTATCCGCAGAAACCGTATACCATTTATTTCCTTTTTCTACTGCAAATTTCTGTACCTTTGTTTCTTTTAAGAAGTCATCAAATACATTGACATATTTAACGGTCTTTAGGATCGTAAGTTTCTTTGCTTTGCTGCCGAATGGATACGCCTTAAGAACCGTCTTTTTCTTGTCGTATAAGAGTCCTTTTGCATCAGAATAGTATTTATTAGCTGCTGCCACTTTATAAGTCGTAAGACTCTTACAGCCATAGCCAATGAAATCATAAGAAATGGTACGCAGGTTCTTTCCAAAAGTAACGTTTTTCACATATGGGTTGAAACATAACGCATCATTTTGGATCCTGTTTACAGAATCCGGTATGATATAACTGGTGTTGTCCTTTGCCGGTGGATAGCAGATCAAAGTACTCATATCAGAGTCATACAGTACACCATTTTTAGATTTATATCTTGAGCTTCCACTTGCCGTGATCGTTTCCAGCTTCGGACAATTTTTCGTAAGCCAGCTCGGTATTTCTGCATTTCCCAACAGATCTAGGTTCTTTAAATAATCATTTTCAAATACGCCGTAATAGAACATATCGGTGACACTTTCCGGCACGGCATAGCTTTTATCGTTTTTCTTCTTCGGATATCCACAGATCGAATCCATATTTTTGCTGTAAAGCACACCATCTCTGGCACAAAATGTTTTATTATCATCAACAACCTGATACTCGGTCAGGTTTGGCAGCGAAACACCACCCTGTCCCAGTGCTTCTACATTTTTTCCAAACACCAGCTTGGTCAGTGAAGTGTTCTTAGAAGAAATCGCATTTTTATAAATGTTTTTCACCGTGTCAGGCACCGTAAAGGAAGTATCCTTTTTCGCGATCGGATAGCAGTAAAGCTCCACTCCATCTGCACTGTAAAGCACGCCATCTTCTGCCTTTAACGACGCATTTCCGGAGGCTACCTGATACTCACTCAGAGAAGTCAGCGTATCCTCTCCACCAAAAATATCGCTATTTCCGCTGTTTGATCTGGTGACAGTAGAAGGCAGAGAGATCTTTGTGATCGTGTCATGATTGGTAAATAAACCATCATAGATCGTTGTGATTCCTTCCGGAAGAGACACCTCTGTCAGCTTCGTTTTTGCCGGGATACCGTAGCAACTCGTCAGCTTATCATTATATAAAATACCCTGCTCCACTTTGAAAGCAGTATTTCCATCCTCTATTGTGACTGTAGCAAGCTTCTTTAACACATTCAGTGGATAGCAGCTTCCTCTGTTCTTATCATCGGTATATACATTGGTCGTGTCTTTGGAAATTTTTAATGTCACCGTTGTTTCCGGGAGCATATCAACATTCAATGATTTTAACGTAGATGGAAATGCAACGCTCTCTGCCTTGTTCGCTTTTGGCCAGCAGATCAGCTTTGTTTTGGCTGCATTGTAAAGCACACCACTTACACTGGCATATTCCGTATTGGAACCACTGACGTTGATCGAAGTAAGGTTCTCCATCGTGTTCAGGATCTTTAAGGTGCCTTCAAAAGAGGTGCCGATTGTCAGTGTTGTGATGGCACTGCTGCTTGGTATTGCAGCATCATTTACCATACCTGTTACGGAATCCGGAAGGATCAGGTTCTTTTTGCTGTACTGAGCCGGAATACGGACAAGCTTCGTCATACGTTTGTTGTATAACACACCATCCTTCGCCTGATAGTCCTGATTGCCCTTTTTTACCTGGAAAGAAGCAAACTGCTTATATTTATTTGACACTCCTCCCAAATAATCCGTCCACACTTCTTCCGGAACGTCTGCGATCTTTGCTCCTAACACGATCCTCTTCATATTAGGAAAGAAAACAAGCATATCGTCATCCAGCTCGGTGAGTTTTCCACTAAACTCCACAGTTGTTACCTTTGCAAACTTTGCTGTATTTTTGCGGTAAGCCTTTACAAAAGCCTTTTTCTCCTTAAGACTTACATTTTTCTGCAATACAAATGTCTTTTCTCCTTTAAATTTGGAAAGGTTCTTTCCATCATAAGCAAAAGACTTTCCGGCTGCTACAGAAGAAATGGTTTCCTCCTTCAATACAACGGTACATGCCATAAGCAGCATGATCACCATCATACAAAGTATCGTTCTGATACTTCTTCCCCTTTGTTTCTGTTTCATAGTATCTCCTCCTTTTTTATACTGGTTTTTTGTATCTGTTAATTTAATGCAGGATAGCTTTTCTTTATCACGCATTTTTTATTTTTTTTAAAACAAAACCTCCGACCGGTTCCAGATATAGAACCATCGGAGGTTTTTAGGTACACTATGATTGCCCGGATGAGAATTATAACATCTCTTCTAAGGTCTTGCGGATCGCTTTGATGAAGTCCTCACTGTTCAATACAGTAACATCCTTTAAGGAAGTGATCAGTGCAAGGTCTTTGGTCATCTTACCATCTTCGATCGTCTTTAAGGTAGCTGCCTCTAATTTGTCAGCAAATGCCATCAGATCAGGAAGGTTATCCATCTCTCCACGTTTCTTTAGTGCTCCGGTCCATGCAAAGATCGTTGCTACAGAGTTTGTAGAAGTCTCTTCTCCCTTTAAGTGCTTATAGTAGTGACGCATTACTGTTCCGTGTGCTGCCTCATACTCATATTTTCCATCCGGTGTTACCAGTACAGAAGTCATCATAGCAAGAGAACCGAACGCAGAAGATACCATATCACTCATGACATCACCGTCGTAGTTCTTACATGCCCAGATAAATCCACCCTTTGCTTTCATAACACGTGCTACCGCATCATCGATCAAAGTATAGAAATATTCAATGCCTGCTGCCTTGAATTTCTCATCATATTCTGCATCGTATACTTCCTGCATAATATCTTTAAAGGTATGATCGTACTTTTTGGAAATGGTATCCTTCGTTGCAAACCATAAATCCTGCTTGGTATCTAATGCATAGTTAAAGCAGGCCTTTGCAAAGCTTCGGATTGATTTCTCTGTGTTATGGATACCCTGAATGATACCAGGTGCATCAAAGGTATGGATCAGCTCTCTTGTCTCTGTTCCGTCTTCTGCCGTAAAGACAAGCTCTGCCTTTCCCGGTCCCGGAATCTTCATCTCTGCATTTTTATATACATCACCATATGCATGACGTGCTAAGGTGATCGGTTTTTCCCAGTTCTTTACGCAAGGCTCAATTCCTTTTACAATGATCGGAGCACGAAATACGGTTCCGTCTAACATTGCACGGATCGTACCGTTCGGGCTCTTCCACATTTCCTTTAAGTTATACTCGGTCATGCGGGCTGCATTTGGTGTGATCGTAGCACATTTTACTGCTACACCATATTTCTTGGTCGCGTTGGCACTGTCAACTGTAACCTGATCGTTTGTTTCATTCCGGTATTCCAAACCGAGATCATAATATTCTGTCTTTAAATCCACAAATGGGAGAATTAAGTCGTCCTTAATAAACTTCCAGAGAATTCGTGTCATCTCATCTCCATCCATCTCCACTAACGGTGTCGTCATCTTAATTTTATCCATGTTTGTCCTCCTAAACTGACAGGAAAGCGCATTCATCAGTGATACTGCGCACCTCATTGCATCCTGCAGGCAAATCTTGCATGCATCGCTACTATTATAATAAGATGCTTTGTTTTTGTAAACCGTGCACATAGATTTTTTGCAGTTTTTTGCACATACTGGCAAAAATCAGAAAGCTTTACCGTATCAAAACCGTGAAAGATGAAAAAAGGATTGAAAAACAGACCGCAAACCTTTAAAATGGGACTGTATGTAATTTTTATGTAAGAAAAGTAAACTACATGTAAACACGATACGGAGGATAGCATGGATATTTTCAACATCATTCAGATGCTAGGTGGTGTAGGTCTCTTCCTGTTTGGAATGAGTCTTATGGGAGAGAATTTGGAGCGTGTCGCCGGTGCCGGTTTAGAGCGGCTTTTAGCAAAGCTTACCAGCAACCGCATCAAAGGATTCGCGCTCGGTATTGGCGTAACTGCGATCATACAAAGTTCCGCCGCCACCACTGTTATGGCACTCGGTTTTGTAAATGCCGGGATCATGAAACTGGTACAGGCCATTCCGGTTGTATTCGGAGCCAACATCGGTAGTACCGTAACCGCCCAGATTCTTCGATTCAGTGGTGGAAGCGGAGACAGCCTGGCACTTCAGCTTGTGAAGCCGAGCAACATTGCACCGCTTCTCGTCTGCGCCGCTGCCTTTATTCTTTTGATCAGCAAACACAAACGTTCCCGCGACATTGCCGGGATCATCATGGGATTTGGTGTATTATTCATCGGAATGAACACCATGGAGACTGCACTTTCTCCACTCAGTGAATCCACCGAATTTCAAAGCCTGTTTTTAAAATTCTCCAACCCGCTGCTCGGATTTCTGATCGGTATGATTGTCACGATGATGCTGCAAAGCTCCTCTGCATCCGTTGGTATTTTACAGGCACTTGCATTTTCTACGGGAAGCATTACCTTTGCCACCTGTCTTCCGATCATCGTCGGACAGAACGTAGGAAAATGTATCACAGTTGTATTAGGAAGTCTCGGAACCGGAAAGAAAGCCAAACGTCTGGCAGCCTCTCATGTCTGCTTTAACGTTTTCGGTGCGGTGATCATCATGTCTGTGATGTATGCCCTGCAGGCGATCGTCCATTTTCCATTCTGGGATCATGTTATGACAAAGGGTAACATCGCTGATATGCATCTGGCATTCAACGTGATCACTTCCCTGATCCTGCTTCCATTTGTTAAGCAGATCGCAGATTTCACCGGACTTTTGATCCGTGGCGATCAGGACAGCAAGATCGACAAGGAGCTTGCCCTGTTAGACGAGATCTTCTTACCCAAGCCAAGCTTCGCTTTGGAGCAGTGTAACAAGGTGATCGGAAGCATGTCCGATACTGTAAAAGAGAATTTTGCAATCGCTGTAGATCTGCTGACCAATGGCTGGGATGATAAAAAATATGCAACCATGGAAGAAAATGAACAGTTCCTTGATAAATCAGAAACCGCTTTAAGTGACTATCTGGTAAAAATGACCGCACATTCCTTAAACCGCACGGATCGCAAGGAAGCCGGAAAACTGTTAAACAGTGTCAGCGACTTTGAGCGTATGGGTGATTACTGTATCAAGATCGCCAACGTCGTTGTCTTTAATAAAGAACAGGGAATTGTTTTCACAGAAGCCGGAAAAGAGGAGCTTACCTATCTGATCAAAGCATCTGAACAGACTTTGGAAGCGTCCCTTGAAGCATTTGAAAAAGACGATATGTCAAGTGCGATCAAGGTAGAACCACTCTACCAGACCGTCGATGCATTAAAGGATATGTTAAAGGAACACCACATTGCCCGCCTGACACTCGGAGAATGTAGCACAGCAGCCGGAATCTCCCTGATCGAGCTGGTTACCGCCTTTGACCGTATTTCCTCCCACTGCTTCAATGTAACGCTGCATATGATGCAGAAACTCAATACCGATGATACTTTTGATTTCCATGAGCAAAAGCACATCATGCGTGAGTCCTCAAAAGAAGAAGATATTGCATTGATCCAGTATTATGATAACCTTTACGTGAAGCCGGTAAAAAATATCGGTAAGAAATATCGGGATCAGATGAAGGAAGCTGCGGTAGAGGCTTCCAAGAAAAAAGAAGAGCATAAAGAGAAAGAAACCGCTTCCCATACCGATCACAAAGCAGATGCCAAAAAGAAGAAAACGGAACACGCAAAGGACGAGATCAAAAAGAAGCTGAAGAAGCATAAATAAAATTTAAAAAGGTTGCCGCACTTTTGTGCGGCAACCTTTTTACTACCATGTCTTTAAGCGGATATCACTTCGGATACGACTCTTTTGCAACAGTTTTTCATACTTTCGGTACTTCTTATCCGGCATCTTAATGTATGCCTGATCGCTCAGATCCTTCATGGAATTCTTTGCGATCTTTTTTAGTTTTCTTGTTTTTAGTACGACGGCTTCCACCTTTCCTGTCTTATAGAACAGGCGGGAACCTAAGGTTGTTATATTCTTTCCAATGGTTACTTTTTTCAGCTTCTTACAGCCTTTAAATGCCTGCTTGGATACGGCGGTAACCTTGTAGGTAACCTGATTATAGGTAACCTTTGCCGGGATCGTCGCCTTTTTGATCTTTTTGCTTAATGGTCTTACCACCGTAACGGTTCCATTTTTTAAGGATGATCTTGTCACCTTATACTGGTAAGCTCCGGCTTTAAATTTCTTTCCTTTGGCTACCGGTTTTATATACCGTTTCACCGCCACTACAGAGGTTGTTTTCTTCTCCGGTATGATCGTCTGTCCTGTCTCTGTAGTTTTTCCATATAACAGTTCATAATACAATCGTTCCCGAAGCAATAGCTTCTGGTATTCGGTATCGCCTACCAATGCCTTTTGGGTATCGGTCAATGCATTATAAGAAGCTCTTGCCGCATCGATCGCTGCCTTGGAGTTCTTTGTCACATCACCGATCGCATCGATCAGCGCGATCGTTTCTTCCGCATATTCTTTATCTGTTTTTACATGCGGCGTTTCTTCTGTCGTATCTTCCTCCTTCGGATCTTCGTCCGGCACATAATCGGATTTCCGGTTCCACTGGGCATACATCGTCACATCCTGATTCATCACGTAGGTATCACCCGGTTTTACTTCCGCACCATTTCCATTTACTGCGGTATTCCAGCAGACAAAGTCATAACCTTCCCGGACAAAGCTGCAATCTGCCACCGTGATCTCTGTTCCATTGATATACGTATTCTCCTCGCTCGTCATATCTCCGCGGCCTCCGGCTGCATTGTAACGAAGCTGGTATCTGGTCAGCAGTGCCACTGTAACGGTTGCTTCCGCCCAGTAGGAGGTAATGTCCTTTGACGTTGCCCGTACTGTAATGGTTTTCGCAGACTCTTCTTTATCTACATGGATCGTTCCTGTTTCATCAATCGTCGTATGCTCGGATTCATTTCCGATCAATTCCCACGTCGCTTCTCCTGTCAGATTTCCGGTTCCACGTACCTGTGCATGGAAGGTAAATTCTTCGCCCTGCTTCACCGTCTGGCTCTTTGGAGAAATACTGAACGAGGAAATACTGATCACTACCTGCCACTGTGCATAAAGCGTCGTATCCTCCAGGATCTCAAAGGTGTCACCCGGCTGATACGCCGTTCCGCTTCCGTCTGCCTTTGTGTTCCAGCCGCTAAAGGTGTAGCCGCTGCAGGCAAATCCGCGATTGCTTTCTGTGTTCTGCCCATTGGCTAGTACCGTAACGGTGCTGCCACTTAAGTACGGGCTGTCACTATCTTCTACAGAACCTGTCACAATGCCCTGTGCCGGAGTATTTTTATAGTAGATCACCCGGTACTGGTCTTTGATCGGAACAGTCACCTGTGCAGTCTTATCCGGATCTTCCGAATGCGCCACAATGGTCACTTCCTCTGCAAGCTCTTTGCTGTCCACACTTAACACGCCTGTCAGCGGATCGATCGTTGTTCCATCTTCATAGTCTCCCACGATACTCCATGTCACATCTTTGGTGGTAGATTGGTTTCCTACCGTGACCCGTGCGGCAAATTCTGCATCGTAACCACGGAACACCGTATCCGGTGCCGTTGTGATCTTAATACTCTTTACATAGCAGATATAGTATTCTTCCTTACATTCTCCGCTCGTACTGTAATTTTTCTTCACTGCGATCGCACGAAGCACTGCATCCTCTGCTAATGAGATCGGTGCATCGCCATATTTCATTGTGGCACCACCCACGGTTACCGTTTTCTCCGGCTGACTGCCATCGAGCGTATAGTAAATGTCTGCGCCCTCTGTTGCCGTAGAGAGTGTTACCTGCAACGTATCGTTGGTTTCACCCACACAATGCTTTCCTCCGGTTGGCGTTGCCACAGGAGTGGCACAAAGTCCTTCGGTAAATAATGGGGTTACTGTCATGCTTTCTGTAATGACCGTACTCTCGGTCAGCTTTTCCCCTGCCTTCGTATACCAGCCATCAAAATAGAGTCTTCCATAGCTGGCATTCGGCAGTGTTCCGATCATTTCTCCGTCTACGACATCCTTTGTCTTGTTTCCGATCAGCGTCTGTCCCGGCTCAACTTCAAATGTAACCGTGTGTCCTTTTCGCAGGCAGACCTGGCTGATGTCCTCATTTACAACTGCTTCGTACCGTGCATCGTCTGAGAAAATGGCATCCCGCGGGTAATCTGCCAGATATTTGGAATTGATCATTTTGGTCACGGCGATCAGACCGGACACCTCGATACCTGTCGGTCCAACGGAGGAGGTCACACCGATCCTTGCTCCTTCTGTCACGGTATCAGTAATCTCGATCACGCCCTCGGTACTGGTAAAGTAGACATTTTGCTCTGTACCATTTGCCAGCGTGTTATCTGCGATCACTGGATTTCCTGAAATACTCATCTGGTTTGCGCCAAGATAGATACCGGAATATAAACCGGCACTGCTCGCACACTGGTTTTTCGTAATACTTCCGCCACTGATGCTCAACTTACCGTCACTCACATAAACAGCTGCTCCCCATGCGGAATGATTTGCCGTGATCTCTCCGGCAGTCATCACCATGCGTCCGCCATTTGCCACATAAACCGTACCCGGTCCGCTGCTCTCTAATATACTTTCATTTCGTACTTCATTGTTACATCCGGTCAGTTTTGCATCCTTGCCGATCGTCAGTACACCGCCATCGACATACACTAAGTTAAAGCTCTGACTGTTACCATTTAAACTGATGTTTTCTAATGTACATTTTCCTTTGGAGCTCACCCGGATCATCGTCACTGCACCGGCTCTGGCAATGCCATACCGTGTTGCAGCATCCGGATCTGTAACAATCTCTGACGTCAGCTTCACATTTGCCGTGATCAGAAGCGGCTCTGTAATAACGGCCTGGCTTAACAGTTCGATCACCGTCTCGGATGTCTTCTGGTTGGCAACTGCTACCGCCTCGGAAAGCGTCGCATAATACATCTCACCGATCCGGCATTGTGCGCCTACCCATTTTGCTTTTAATGTCATATCCCCGGTAATATAGCTGTCTTTGGTGATCTCGGTATCATCCTCCTGATACCAGCCGCCAAGTGCCTGTCTGCCATTTCTGGCATCCGGAAGCTCCGGATGGGTATTGGCACGAATGACGACCAGACGGCTTTCGTTCCGATCTTCTACAGGAAGACTTTCTTCGTCTGTAAAATAAGCACCATCTGCTACACTTGCACCAAGCTCGTATGTTACCTGATAACCTATGTATAACTCTTTTGCCGTCGTATCATACGCTAGTGTAAGACTTGTATCATCCGACTGGATCGTTCCTTCCTGCTCGCTTGTTCCGATCGTTGCTTTTTGTGCAAAGCCACTGGTCAGATAATCCTGTGATGGATTTTCCACGCTGACTCCGATCCGGCTATCCGCAGACAACGCTCCGTCAAATGTCATCTTACAGCCATCTGCAAGGGCAAGGTTATTCTGTCCTGCTGCCGCAGAAGGATTATCTTTTACCGTAATATCAGCGGTCGAAGACGTATCTCCAAGATGCAGTGTTCCTGCTGAAAAGATACCGGAACCACGCGGTGCGCTTAAGGCTGTTCCGCTTTTATTCCCGCTGATCGTACCACCACGAAGCAGCAGCGTTCCTTCTTTTCCTACATAGATTCCGCCACCCTCTAAGGTTGCTTCATTTCCCGTGATCTCTGCTGATGTATGAAGAACAAAGGAACCACTCTCGATATAAATACCGGCTCCCTGTCCAAAGGTCTTATTATTCTGTACCTTGCTTCCGGAGCGCATATTGACTTCGCCGCCTGCTACATACAAGGCACCCTGTCCGTATGCCTTATCCTGCGCATCTGCTGCCGCGACATTTTCAATCACGGTACCGGAAAGATCTACCTCACCGGATACTACCTTCAACACGCTGCCGGATGTTTGATTTCCATCTAATGTCAGTGAAAGCTGTACCCGGATGTCTTCTTTTTCCGTATCTTCTACGGTAAATAAGATTCCATCATCTGTCTTGATCAGCGTATCTCCTGTGATCGTTACAGAATGACGGATCACCATTCCACTGCTTGCTGCTAAATTATTTGTTACAACATTGATCGTATCACCACTGCGGCTGTCTGCAACAGCATCCCGCAAAGATACATACGAATGCGTGTAATTTGTTCCATCCTTCGTACCGCTTACAGTCACGTTGGTGGTTCCCCAGTTGGCACTGACTGCTGTGATCGACATCTGCACCGTTGTATTCTCATCAAAGAGGATCGTATTTCCCGCCTGCTCATATGTCCAGTTCTCAAATCCCTTGCTCTCGTGGAATACTTTTGGAAGCACCGGTGTCTGGTTTGGACGTACGACGATCGTTTTTGAAGTCTGCCGCTGGTCTGCAGCTACTGCTTCGTCCTCTTCAAAATATCCCCCATTTGTATAATAGGTAACACCGAAGCCTAAATAAACCTCACCATCTTCATATCCGATCGCATAGTTGCTGCTGTCGGAGGTAAAGTTTTCCACATTTCCCTGCTTGCCCAGATCCTTTGTTACATTGCAGTTTGCCGGAAGTGCCATCGTGATACCGGACACACTGCTGTCCTCCAGGGCGGAAGTGATCCGAAGCTGCACATCTTTATCCTTCGTATTTTCCAGGTAAATGTTGTTGGCTCCGGCACTGTCACTGTTTCCGGTAACCGAAGCACTGCCTCCGTATTCGATCGTTGTATTCGTATAGATTCCGATACCCTTTGTCTGACCAGAATTTTTTGCTTCATTTGCAGTGATCGTTCCGCCTGTCATACTAAACGTTCCGTCGATCACACAGACACCGGAACCTGCGGTACTTTCATTTTTCGTGATCGTTCCGCCCTTCATACGGAAGACACCCGCTTTGGCAACATAGACACCACCGCCGCGGCCATTCATTTTATTGTCGTGAATGGAACCTGCCTCCATCGTAAACAGACCGGATTCTACATAGACCGCACCAAATCCGTTCCGGGAAGCATTTGGCGTTGTGCTTCCAAAGTCCATGCCGTATATTTCCGAATCTTTGCCGGACAGAGTAACGGTACCACCTTTGACCATAATGATACTGTATGCCTTATTGCTGCCGCCGCAAAGTTTTACATTGTCAATATGAAGCACTCCCTTTTTGGTCTGAGAGGAAGTGGACGCGTCTTCCACAGAAAAGATCGCGCTCTGTCCCACACGGGTGATCTTGTAAGCTTTTCCTGCCTCACTTCGAAGCGTTACCGAACTGATCACACGGATGGCTGCCGTGATCTCGCTGTCCGCATGCAACACAACCTCATAACCTTCCTTTAAGGTATTCGTATCACCAAACGCCTTTGTTACGGATGCATACTTTCCGTAGACGGTTCCGTTATTCTCAATCGTTGCCACCAGCTTGATCCAGTCCGGATAAAGCTTTAAGGCACCTGTCGTCTTAAGATCGGATAATTTTGTAGCATCCTTGATGCGCTTGATCTCCTGCCCCATACCGGATGCATTGAGCCCATACGCATACCATCCAAGGGAGCTTTCCGTATCCTGGAAATAGGTGTCACAATCTACATCCGGGATCGCCGGCGTCATATTTTTCTTCAACTGGTTCGTCTGCAATACATAAGATACTTTATCGAGTTTTGTTCCGCCCACGCTGAGGCTGACACTGTCTGCTCCGGTAAAGGTGCTGTCACTCGTATCATACGGATAATACTCCACCAGATAGCCAAGATATACCGTACCATCGTCCTTTACCCCGGCATCTAACGTTTTTGTGTCCGGAATAAAATGCTTCGTCACATCACTGTCTTTGCCATAGCCTTTGGAAATGTCATATAATCCATCATTTAATGTTGTAACACCGACTGTTCCATCAAAGGAGGCATCGGTGACCATCGTCATATTTGTACCATTTAAGAAAATGTTGCTGAGCGGATCTGCGGCAAGCTGCTGCTCTGATGTAGATTTTGCTCTTGTATTATCGGTAACCACTGTCGTTTTAGAAAGCGTCAGATTGGCATTCTGACTGACCAGAACACCACCTGCTGATGCACTGGTAGTTCCGGTTACCGCATTACCGGTAACGGTAGCACCGGCAAGTGTTACATTCGTGCTTGCTGCCATAAAAACGGCACCACCTGTTTTTGCACGGTTTTCTTTGATCGTACCGGAAAGCACTGCTGTTGCGGAGCTGCCGGAAAGCCAGATCGTTCCGTTGGAAGCACTCTGATTCTTTGCGATCGTTCCGGAATACATCGTAAAACCGGCTCCCTGTGAAAGCGTAACCGCTCCACCGCCGGAGGTAGAAAGGGTACTCTCCTGTGTATTTCCAATTATCTTTGCAGCCTCATCCGAAGCACCATCTGCTCCCATATCCATCTTTGCGCCCTGATTGAGTCCCACGGCACCACCGCTCATTGCTGCGGTATTATCTGAAATCTCACCTGATATAAAGTGAACTGTTGCATAGCCTGTTTGATTTCCCGCGGCATAGATCGCACCACCAATTCCAGCTGTCCGGTTTCCTGTTATGCTGGCTCCATTGATCGTTAAAGTGGCACCGACAGCTACCGTTACCGCTCCGCCCTTGCTGGTGGAGATACAAGTATGATCCTTCAAAGTCACACCATTATTTAACGTAAGTGCCGTTCCCTTTTCGGTACTGATCAGACTGTCTGCCACCTTAGCTTCCGGCAATGCTCCTGTTAACGTGAGGTTTCCCGCTAAGGTAAGGCTTCCGCCCTTCACCTGAAACATCGCACTTGTAAGCCCATCCCCGTAGGACATGGTATGTGCACCACTGTCGGTCAGTGTCACTGCAGATGACACCACGATCGGCGCGTTTACCTTCATATCTTCTGTCACAGAGGTACTTTTTAACAGCGTGATCGTATCTCCCTTCTTTGCCGCCTCTACTGCCCCGGCTAAGGAATCATAATTGGTCGTCACTGCACTGCTTCCGGTTCCACTCGTTACCTGCGCTACCGTATCGTCTGCACTTCCCAGTGCAACAGCCGCCCCGGCAATTCCCAAAAGTCCCGCTGTGAGGAGAAAGACTCCTGCTTTTTTTCTATATTTGTTCCACCATTTTTTCATACTCAATGCTCCTATCATACCTGTTGTGCAAAGCAAATGGGGTAATACCCATTACTATTATATCGGCATTTTTCCTTCCTAATGTGAGAAAACCACCGCTTTGTTTATTTCTTCTCCAAATGATATTTGCGGATGACCTCCCGCAATGTCGCCTTCGGCATATCCATATAATTCTTTTTGACGATCTGCTCGACCATCTCTGCTGTCTGTTCATACCCAAATAAGGCGGAATCCATCGTCATATGGTATCTGGCGGCTTCTTTCCAGTCCTCTCCGGTAAAATGCATGTAATACTGATAAACTTCGGAATCCTGTGTCTTTATCATTTCCAAAGCCTTTCTTGCATTGACATGATATTTGTCCTCCATATAGGAAATGCGATGTGCCATATCCGCACAGATATGAATATGCAACGCTCCCGGCAGATCCCGTAAAATATGATGGGAACAATGTCCCACGATAATGCAGTCCTTCGTCGCTGCCAATCGTTCAATGACCCGCTGCTGCGCCTGATACAAATAACGGTAGCTTTCTAAATCTTCATTTACCATCGCATAGTTTTCCATGAAAAAGGCTTCGACCACGTTGGCATACAACCGCTCATTATGCCGGCGCACATAGTCGGTCGTAAAATTTCCTTCTTTTGCCACAAGCTCGACCAGTTCTTTATCATAAACCGGAATTCCAAGCAGATTTCCTAAAATTCTGGCGATGATACGCCCTCCGCTTCCGGATTCCGACGTAATCGTTACCACCAGACGCTTTCCCTCTTCTAATTTCAGTTTTGCCTCATAAACCAGATTTCCCTCATGTTCAAAATAGTGGTTTGTAAATCCAAGATGATTGGTAAAGAAATGGGAGATCGGTCCGACCAAAAATGAGGTAATGATCGTTGCTTCCCTCGCTCCCTCTAAATGTCCGAGCAGCACATACGAAAGTGCCACACCGGTCAGAGTCATCAAAGTATCATTGATCAGCTTTAATACACTGAATTCTTTTCGCGTTAATATAGATACCGCTTTTACCAGTGCTTCCGAAGACAGCATAACAACATCCGCCACCACCTGGCAGCTCACTCCAAAGGCACGGAATACACAACCAAGCAAAACAAAAAGCAGAGCGATCATATAGTTTTGGGCATGAAGTCCCGAAAACATTGCCATTGCCACATCAATAAAAAAGGCAAACAAAAAGCTGACCGGAATCTGTAAAAGCTGGTAAAGTTTAAAATCTCTGCGCAGCAACAGTGCCTGCAGCAGCAATAACAACACATTAAAGAGAAACGTAAACGTACCAAAGGAAAGCGGGAGTCCGAGACTTGCCACATAGGGGATCACGGTCGTCGGTCCTGTTCCAAGGGCAGATTTGGTGATCAATGCCACACCGAGAGCATTGCAGAAAATTCCAAATAAAAATACGCTGTATCGTTTGATGAGTTCCGGTCTGTTTCGCATGATCCTGTCCCCTTTTGCACATTCTTCTTTTTATTTTACCACAAAAAAGACACACCGTATAGCAACGATGTGTCTTTGTATCAACTTCTATTCACCGGACAGATATCCCACTATCCAAGCAGATCCAGTACCTCTTTCTCGGTTGCTGCCTGCATCACGCGGTCTGCCAGCTCTTTTGCCGATGCCTCATCACAATCTGCGATCGCTTTTCTCGTCTTTAATACGCTGGTTGCGCTCACACTGAACTCATCTAAACCAAACGCAAGCAACAGCGGGATCAGCTTGTGATCTGCGGCTGCCTCTCCGCACATACCAACGAAAATGCCTTCCTTCTTTCCGCATTCAATGATGCGCTTAATGGAACGAAGTACTGCCGGATTATATGCTGAATAAAGGTATGCCACCTTGGCATTTCCACGGTCTACTGCCATGGTATAGCCGGTCAGATCGTTGGTTCCGATACTGAAGAAATCTGCTTCTTTTGCTAACAGATCCGCCACGACTGCGGCTGCCGGAGTCTCCATCATAACACCAACCTGAATCTCCTTGTTGTATGCGATCTCCTCTTTGTCTAACTCTTCCATGATCTCCCTGATGAGTGCCTTCACCTGACGAAGCTCCTCTACCCCGGTCACCAGCGGCACCATGATCTTGATCTGACCATATGCACTGGCACGAAGCAGTGCGCGTAACTGCACCCGGTAAATGTCCGGACGCTGCAGACAGAAACGGATGGCACGGAAACCTAAGAATGGGTTCTCCTCCTGCTCTAAACCTAAGTAGTCGATCGCCTTATCACCACCGATATCCAATGTACGGATGATCACCGGTTTTCCGGCTAACTTTTCTGCTACGGTCTTATATGCTTCAAACTGTTCCTCTTCGGTTGGCACGCTGTCGCGATCCATAAATAAGAACTCTGTACGGAATAATCCTACTCCTTCTCCGTCGCACTCTACGACCTTATCGGCATCCTCCGGTTTTCCAATGTTGCACACCAGCTCTACCTGTTTGCCGTCCTTCGTCTTGCTTGGCTGTCCCTTGTACTGCTGCAACAATGCTTTTTCTTCTGCAAATGCTTTCTTTTTCTGCTCAAAGGAAGCAACGATCTCTTCCTCCGGATTGACATATACCTCTCCGGTCGTTCCGTCTAATACGACGGTATCTCCATTGATCACTTCCTGACAGATCCGCTCAATGCTGAGTACCGCAGGGATCTCCATTGCTCTTGCTAAGATCGCAGAATGAGAGGTACGTCCTCCTACCTCGGTTAAAATACCGGCAATATTTTTTGGATCAATGCCCGCTGTCATGGATGGAGTCAGATCCTTTGCTACAAGAACTGTTCCCTCCGGAACCGCAGAAATATCCACCTCTTCAATACCATTTAAAATCTTTAACATCCGGGATTTGATGTCCATCAGATCCGTTGCACGCTGCTGGATCAGCTCATCCGGGATAGAGCGGAACATCTCTGCCATCTGATCGAGAGACTGATCCAGTGCTACCTCTGCATTTACCATTTCTCCACGGATCATGGCATTTACCTGATCGCCTACCATCGGATCACGAAGCAAAATAACATGTCCGCGCAAAATATCCGCATCCTGTTCCCCTACAGTCTCTGCCATTTTATCTGCCATCTGATTGGTCACTTCCTCAAAGTGATCCATTGCCTCATTCAGACGTGCGATCTCTGCATCCGCATCGGAAATCGTGCGTCTTTCGACTTTCACTTCCTGCTCCTCAATGATCACTACCTGTCCAATTCCAATTCCTTCTGATGCTCCAATACCTCTTCTCATGTTAATCATACCTCCATCCTTTTTTTGTGCCTTATTATTATAAGAAAGATACCATCATTTTCATTGACCCCTTCATCACAGCATTTCTGCACTCTGCCGTCAAAATCAAATGATCTCCCTTTTTCACTGTCTCGCCATTTATCGTACCCGCACCTTCAATGATAGATACATTGAGGAACGATTTGTCATTCACAAAGGAATACTCGTTTTCTACTTCCCATTTTTGTACGGTAAAATACGGACAGGATGCATACGTTGTAATTGTCGCTCCGGTCAGTGCCATCTGCTCCGGCTTACTCTGATCCGGAACAAACGGTGCTGTTAATACGTCAATACTTTCCTGAACGTGAAGCGGACGTTTCTTTCCGTTCGTCATGCGGTCATAATCATATACCCGGTAGGTAACGTCACTGGACTGCTGTGTTTCCAGTAACAAGGTACCACCTTTGATCGCATGCAGACAGCCCGGCTTGATGAAGAAAAAGTCACCCGGCTTGATCGGAATCTCACGGATCAGCTCCTGATAGCGTCCGGAAAGGATCATCTCTTTTAATTCCTCTTTATCTTTTGCATGATGCCCGATGATGATCGTTGCATCTTTTTTACAGTCTAAGATATACCAACATTCTGTTTTTCCAAGCGCACCATTTTCATGTGCGGCTGCGTAAGCATCGTCCGGATGCACTTGAATGCTTAAGTCCTCTTTGGCACCAATGATCTTGATGAGCAGCGGGAAAACATCCTCATCTATATTGCCAAACCAGTCCCGGTGCTCCTGATACACTTTAGAAAGTGTCATTCCTTTGGCTTCTCCATTTAAAATTTCACAATCACCATTGGGATGCGCACTGATCCCCCAGCACTCTCCTGCCTCAGCAGATGCCTCTTCATAGCCAAATTCATGCAGCGCACTGCCGCCCCAGATCGTATCTTTAAATACCGGTTTCAAACGTAATAATTCCATGATGATTCCTCTTTTCTTTTTTCTTATAGTATGTGTTCTTTTCTTGCAATGATGAGAAAACAGATGACATGTACAAAAAATGTAATGATCCAGGTGATCGGGTAGGAAAGGTACAGTACAAACATTGTATGAAACTCCGGAAGCCGGAAGATCGTAAAGATCAGCAACAGTCGAAGTCCACAGGCTCCGATCAGTGATACGATCATCGGGAGTACTGCATATCCAAGTCCACGAAGCACACCTACCATCACATCCATCATACCACAAAGGGCGTAAGTCACACAGATCACCCGAAGTCGCTGCATTCCGGCATCAATAACTGCCGGGCTGGACGAATAGATCCGGAGCAGGCTTCTTCCAAACAGATGCGCCCCATTGCCAAGCAACAATCCGGTCAGGATCACCAGTGCCTGCGCGGTAAAGAGGATCCGGATCACCCGTTTTTTCTGTCCCGCTCCCATGTTCTGTCCGACAAATGTCAGCGCACTCTGATAAAATGCATTCATAGCCATATAGACAAAGCCTTCAATATTAGCCGCTGCGGAATTGCCCGCCATGATCACTGGCCCAAAGGAATTGACCGAGCTTTGGATCACAACGTTGGATAATGCAAACACAATGCCCTGTATTCCCGCCGGAATACCGATCTGCATGATACGGACAAATATCGTCTTGTGCATACGGATCTTTTTTAAGTTCAAATGAACAGCACCCTTTTCCCGTATCAGACACCGGATCACCAGTGCTGCAGAAATACACTGGGACACTACCGTTGCCAGCGCAACCCCTGCCACATCCATCTGAAATACCAGCACGAACAACAGATTTAAAATAACATTGACAATACCGGAAAAAAACAGATAGTAAAGTGGACGTTTTGTATCTCCCAATGCCCGCAATACTGCACTTCCGAAGTTATACACCATCATTCCCGTCATGCCGAAAAAGTAGATCCTTAAATACAAAGTGGCAAGATCCAACACCTCCGCCGGGGTACTCATTAAAATCAATATCCGTCTGGCAAATACAACGCCGAATACATTTAAAAACAATCCACTGATGATACTGACAAATATTGCCGTATGTACAGTGTCGGACAGCTCCTGTTCCTTCTTGGCCCCGTAATACCTTGCACACAACACATTCACACCAACGGAAAGCCCGATAAACAGGTTCGTCAGCAGATTGATCAGTGCAGTATTGGAGCCTACCGCAGCCAATGAATTATCTCCGACAAATCTTCCGACAACAACGATATCTGCTGCATTAAACAGAAGCTGCAGCATGCTCGAACACATCAATGGCAGGGCAAACAGCAGCATTTTCGTCCAGACAGACCCTGTGGTCAGATCCATTGCATAGCTTTTGGACTTCCCCTTCTTTTGCGTTACATGTTCACTCACGTTCTCATCTTCTTTCCTATAGTATCACTCATTCCAAAACAGATTGCAATCTGTTTATTTTCCACTTAATTGTGGAACAACTGTCGTCGTTTTTTCTCTGACAGATTCGGTAAAAGAAGCAGCACCGCCTTACAGACATTGTCTGCGATCATGCAGTACCAGACTGCTGTAAGGGAAAGATTCCACACCTTCACACAAAGTGCAGTAAACAAGATCCGCACCGCCCACATACTGAACGTTTCCACAAAAAATGGATATTTTGTTTTTCCCAGTCCATAAAAAATACCTTCCATAATGATCATCAGTCCAAAAAATGGTTCTGAAAATGCCACCAGTTTCAGCATAGAGGCACCGATCACTGCCACCTGCGTACTGCTTGTCAAAAGCCTCATCAATGGATAAGACACCACATAAAGCAGAATACCGTTAAACACCATCATCGCCATCGTCACGACAATACTCATTTTTGTAACCATTTCATATTTCTGCCGGTTGTGTTCCCCCAGAGAAATGCCGATCAGGGCAGACGTAGCAGTACGAAGCCCATATCCCGGAATATAAAAGATCGTTTCTGCCGTCACTGCGATCGAATGCGCCGCAAATACCGTCGTTCCCATACCGGATACCAGCCTTGCAAATACGACATAACCAAAGCAGGAAGCACAGTTCGTCGCCAGTACCGGCAATGCGATCTGAAAACATTCTTTTAATTCTCCTTTATCAATGACAAAGGAAGCATAGGAAAAAGAAAGCTCCTTATGTCTGCGGTAGCAGAGATACATGGCACTTCCCCCAAACGTATAGGAAAACGCAGAAGCAATCGCCGCCCCTGTAACACCGAGATCACAGGCATAGATAAATACGGCATTCAGCAAAATATTACACACATTTGTAAGCACGCTGATCACCATCGGTGTCTTTGTATCTTTCACCGCGCGCATAGCGGATGCGAACACAGTTGATGCCGTCCGAAATACCATAGGAGCACTGATGATCGCAAAATACATGGACGCCTGTTTCCTTATGGCAGGCTCTGCTCCCATCCATGTAGGGATCACCGGGCTTAGGATCACACAGACTGCACCAAGGACGATCCCGCTGACCACCACCAGAAATACGGTAAGCATCGTCATATGTGTACGCTTTTCTTCTTCCTTACCCCCATAATATCTTGCGATCAGGGCAAGCACCGCCACACCGATCGCAGACGGTACACTGGCAAAGAGCCATGTGATCGTTGTCGTAATACTCACAGATGCCGTTGCCTGCTCTCCTAAGTGTCCCACCATTGCGGTATCGACATATTGTAAAAGTGTCGAGAGAATCTGTTCTAAGATGGTAGGAATCGCTAATGTGATCAGCATTTTCCCCACTTCTTTTTTTGATAATCCCGCTTGTTCCATATGATCCTCTGTTCTCCTCTTTTGTTTCACTATTCTTTCTTCTCAAAAAACTCATCAATTGCCTGATGCAGCTTGTCCGGCTCCATTGTTTTTAACAGATACCCGTCCGGTTTTAACTGCATGACATCCATTACCGTCTGCGCATCATTTTTTCCGGTTAAAAAGATGATCGGAATGGAATGGAATTCCTCATCCCCTCGCAGCATCTGCATCACTTGTTTTCCATCTACGATCGGCATTTCATAATCCAATAATACCAGATCCGGCGTGTTGAGCGTCAGATATTTGATCGCTGTTGCACCGGAATTGGCAAGGACTACCTGATACTTGTCTTCCAACAGATTTTTGATACTGCGAAGCATTGTACCGGAGTCATCTACCGCAAGAATCTTCTTTTTACTCTTCTTTTCCATCTGTTCGATCTTACCGCAGATACTATTCACCATTTCTCCCATATTGATCGGGCGGATATACTTTTCTTCTATCATCTGTGCCGGAACAGCGGTCAGTAATGTCTCCAGCTCTTCCGGATTTCCCATCGTAAAGACCGGGATATTATGCTTGATCGTCTGATCGATCAACGCCTTCACCCGCATGGTCTTATGCAACAGTGCCGCACTTGTACATACCAGCAGTCCTTTCTCATCTCCCTGCATCACACTATCTTTGGAGAGTGCAACGATCCGAGCCCTCATTCCATGCTTTTCAAACGCTGCCACAAACATTGCGGTAAGGTAGGTTTGTTCCTCCATCACAATTATAAATTCATTTTTTTCCATATTCATTCACCCTCAATTCCCGCCTGCAGTTTGCCGCACATGCTCTCACACAGCTGCATGACATCCTCCATTGCCACATCTGCGACATAAGCGTATAAAAGTTCCATCTCTTTCGCAATTTTCTCAGGAACCATGTACTGTTTCAATTTCTCCATTGTTTCATCCACAAAGTCAAGATCAAACTGTTCCATATGTTCCCGTATCTGTGTCAGATATACTGCCCACTCCGTTTGGGAAAGCTCCTTATTCTTCTCTATTTTCTCGCCTACATAAGGACGAAGCAGCTCCTTATAGCTACGATATAAGGAAAGAAGTTCTCCTGTTTTTTCTTTGATCGGGGCAATCTCTTTTTTGTGTCCCCATTCTTCCAGTTCCTTTGCCAGAGCAGACAATTCAGTTGCTCCAATCAATCTGGCTGAGCTTTTTAACGCATGTACCTCTACCGTATATGCTTTGATATCTCCACTCAGAAAATACTGCTCGATCAGATCCGCCTTTCGATCGATCGTCTGATAAAATACTGCCATCGTCTTTTCCAGTAGCTCCTGCGTTCCACAGTGCCGCACTCCCTCGTTCAGATCAAGCATCGGAATATCCGGCATTTCCTCCACTTTATCCTCTGCCTGAGCATCCTCCTCTGTCACATTATGAACCAGCTCCGGTGGCAGAAAATGATACAGTTCTCTACAGATTGCAGAAAATTCGATCGGTTTTGCTACAAAACCATTCATGCCTGCTTCTTCAAATTCTTTTCTTGCATCTATCATGGCATTTGCCGTTAAAGCAATGATCGGTAGAGTCCGATATGCTTCTTCAGGAAGCTTGCGGATCTCTTTCGTCGCCTCGATTCCATCCATAATTGGCATCATATGATCCATCAATACCAGATCATATGCCTTTTGCTTTACCATTTGCAATGCCTCCGCACCATTGCGCGCCGTTTCTATCTGTATCTTCAACGGCTCTAACAATGCTTTTGCCACTACCAGATTCATATCATTATCGTCAACCAGAAGCACCTTTGCCTCCGGTGCCTCAAACATCCACTCTTTGTTTTCCTTCTTTTTGCGCTTCTCACGGACAGGCTCCGCCTCTCTGATCGGTGTCCAATCCTCTACCCCCTGCCGGATCGTAAAGAAAAAGGTACTGCCCTCTCCATATACACTGTGCAGGGAAATATCGCCTCCCATACGTTTCACCAGATCACGGGAAATGGCAAGGCCCAGTCCGGTTCCCTCTTTCTCGCGATTCTTTTTGACATCTACCCGTTCAAAGGAGTCAAACAAAAGCTGCTGATCTTCTTCTTTAATGCCAACTCCGGTGTCCTCTACTGCAATATAAAGCTGCACCGCATACTCCGCCTGTTCCCGTTTCTCCGGGCGTACCGTCAGTTTTACATGCCCCTCTTCGGTATATTTGATCGCATTTCCTACCAGATTCACAATAATCTGACGCAGTCTTCCGGCATCTCCGATCAGGCGGCATGGAAGATCCTGGTCAAGATCGTAAAGCAGCTTGATCGGGCGGTCACCGATGCGGTTTTCAAAAATAACTTTCATGTCATAATAAAGCGAAAGCGTATCATAAGGTTCTTCAAACAACTGCATTTTCCCGGATTCCATTTTGGAAAAGTCCAGCACATCATTGATGATCGCAAGCAGTGCTTGTCCGGAATCCTGGATATTCTGCAGGTACTGCTCCTCCTGCTCATCGTGCTGTCTGCGCAGCAAAATTTCTGCAATACCGACGATGGAATTCATTGGGGTTCGGATCTCATGGGAGATATTAGATACAAATGCACTTTTTGCACGGTTTGCAGATTCTGCCTGTTCTACCAGCTCTTTCATCCGCTGGTTCTGCTCCATGATCTCTGTTATGTCCACAACAGAAAGCATATAGCCCTGCACGATCGCATTTACCTTAAGTTCCTGCTCATGAATCCGGTAATGCCGTCCATCCCAGTCAAAATACTCACCATCCCGCTTAATAAAATCATAAATGCTCTGGTCAGTATAATACCCCTGTTTCTTATAAATATGATTGGTAAGCGTTTCTGCTGCCGGATTCAGATAAAGGAAATTACGTTCCATGTCTGCTACGATCAAGCACTCTGTCAATTTTTGAATGATCGTATCTTTCGCATTACGTACAGGATCAAACAATCCGTAAATGATTACGGCAAGGCTCATGAATACACTGGCAAGCAGTATACCAAGCGGGGTTGGATCGTCTCCCTTGATCACACCAAGCAGCCACATCGTCAAAAGGATCAATGGTGCCAGCACCACACCAAGCAGGGATGCATGAAGCTGATATTTCAAATAATTTGGGCTGTTTTGTTTCTGCCTGAAAGAAATTCCCACCACGATCATATAACCTGTGATCTCTATGATCTGTGTGATCATATAAAGATAATAAAGAGGAGCCGGCGTCGAAGATAAGATATGACCGGATAGGTTCATGTCAGACGGAGCAAGCCAATATTCCCGATAATACAGATGGTGCATTCCCACAGTACTGATCAAAATAAAAAAGGAAAGATTGGCCAAAAACAAAAGATTGATCAACCAGTCAGGAAGCTTGATCTTTTCCCATTTTAAAATGAAGAGCAACGCAAAAAAATTCGCAAAGCATTTGCCGAGATATTCGATCTTACCAAGCACAAGCATCGTTTCTAAGCTTCCACCCATAATATAAAAACACTTTGTTACCAGTGTCACAAGACAGCACGCAATTGCCATAAGAAGCATGCTTTTATAATCGGTATCTTCCTTCCTTGAAATGATAAACATCAATAAAAATGCAATCGCTACACCAACCAGATGCACCGATAACCAGATCATTGCCATATCCTCACCCTCTTCCCGAAACAAGTAGCATAGCTTATCATTTCTATTTTACCATAATTCGAGGGATTATGACACCAATAGATTGGTTTTACATTTATTTTCTATGTGCGGTATGTTATCATGATAACAGAATATAATGCATTTCTAACATACGAACACAGGAGGAGAATGTATGAAAGTAATCTGTACGAATTGCGGAAAACGCTTCCAGTATGAGCTTTATTCCGGAATATGCCCACACTGCGGCACCTACGTCCGACAGGAATCCGACTGGGACGATATGACCCTGGAAGACGCTCACTATGAAGCTTTTGAACAGTCGGTATCAGAGGAAACAGAGGACTGGCAGGAGGAAGCCGAAACATCAGAGTTTGTAAACGAGCCGGAGGCTGTTTTTACAGACGCAGAGACAGACGACAACTGGGAAGAAGAGATGCAAACGATCTCAAATGCCACACATTCCTTCCGTTCCAACCGTGTATTGACATTTATTCTGGTTCTTTTGATCGCCGGAAGCGTTGCGCTCCCCTTTCTTTACCATACGTTTATCACACCACAAAAGAAAGCCTCCCTTCTGGTAGAGGATTCTGTTTCACCAGAAGAATGTACAGCTTCAGAGGGTGTTGTGGTCGCAACAGAAAATGGCGATTTCACGATCACATTTTCCGGTGCCACCAAAGATTCCGACCCTGCATTTGAAACACCGGATGGCTATGAATTTGTTGCCGTTTCCTATCATGTTGCCCTGCCAGAACAGGTACTGGAAAACTCCCCTGGTCAGCCGGACGACAATTTTCTGTATACCAACTGGGAAAGTGGAAGTATTCTTACCTATTGTATAACCAAAAGTGGCAGCTACCTAACTCCGATCTCCGGTTATGATATTGGGGATGTCAAAGGGCTTGATTATGATGGACGGGAAGAACATGGAATCAGCGACGAAATTTCCTTTCAGGATGGTACCCTTTATTTTCTTGTAAAAGAAGGAGATTTTGACGGACTGCTGTTAAATGAAATAGATCCGGATACCGAGATATTAAAACAGTCCTATGTGGTCACGGACGTGCCATATTCGGACGAACCATAAAATTTATGAAAAGAATGGAGGAAGATTCATGAGAGGACTCTCTTTTATTGTAAAATATACGCTCCGCTTCTGCGCATATATCTTTAAACATCTGGGGTTAAATGGTCTGCTGCTGCTTATTCTGATACTCGTTTTGCCGGGAAGTCTTTATTACACAACAATGACCAAAGACAATTATAAACACAGCTCTCAATATACCCTTTCTGCAGTATCCGATGTAGAGGAAGTAAAGGAACAGGATGTCCCCGCTTCCGTCAAAGAGTATGACGAAACGTACTATATGGTAACACTTGAACTATCCAACCCCTATTCACACGAATTAGTCCGGCTGCCATCTTTAGATGCCAATCAGGACGATCACTACCTGCACTTTACGCCATATGACTATTATACGGATATAAAAGATTACAATACTGTCGAAGTATATACCTGCGTCCCTGCTAAAACCAGTGTTAAAGTTCCATATTATTTTTCCAGTGATGATATTGCCGGAACTACCATTACAGTAACACCATTACTGCAAAATGAAAAGACGGAAGACAATACCCTTACCTTTACGGTACCGGATTGATAGCAAGCAGTTACTCCTTTGCCACGCAGCTATATTTTAAACGTGAACCCTTGACAGCCAGAATAATAGAAATATAGTCACCCGCGGCTGGTGCATCAGTTAGATCTTCGCTGTCAATATGGATGTTGATCGTATGTATTTCATAGTCAATGAAATCAAAATAGGAAATGATCAGTTCATATCCCCTGTTTCTGGTTACATGAAGCACATATGCCTGCTCGATCCAAAGACCATTGTCATAGCTTGGGGACAATTTTCTTTTATCACGAAACCAAAGAATGGCAAATGCGATCACAAATACCACAAGGCAGGTAACCACCGCCAATAGATAGGGCGGTTCCAGCCCATCCATAATGCCAAATACCGCAAAACAGCAAATTAGAAAGATCATATAAGAAACAATCTTTTTCCCAGAATTTTTCCTTAGTTTTACGAGATCATCAGGAGTAACCTGCCTTCTGTGCTCCTGCGCACGCAGATAGGTTTTCACATCCTCGGTAAGACTGGCAGCATGTTTTTTTGCAGCAAATGCTTCAAGGGTTTTTATGAACCACCAGACAAGGAGGAAACATATAGTCATGAAGATCAGGTATAAGATTGGTTTGATAAAATATTCCATGGTGGAGTCCTTTCTGGGGTGTCTCGAAATCACATGTTGCAACACCCTATCCTATTCCAATATTATATCCTTTTATTATTCCCCCATCAAGTTTCACACACTATTATTCTAGTGTTCGGTATCAATCATAGATTTCCCTACGAATTATCTGCGAATCTATATTTGAACCTCGACTCCGCTTCGCTTCATCTCGGTCATATAGATTCTCCCTACGGATTATCTGCGAATCTATATTTGAACCTCGACTCCGCTTCGCTTCATCTCGGTCATATAGATTCTCCCTACGGATTATCTGCGAATCTATATTTGAACCTCGACTCCGCTTCGCTTCATCTCGGTCATATAGATCTCCTTACGGATTATCTGCGAATCTATATTTGAACCTCGACTCCGCTTCGCTTCATCTCGGTCATATATAGATTCCTATGAACAAAAATGGATACAAAAAAGCCCGCGAATGCAAGCATTCCGGGCTTTTTGATATCCATTTTGTTCGCAGATAATCCTATCGTTTTGAAAACTGTGGTGCTCTACGAGCTTTCTTGAGACCTGGTTTCTTACGCTCTTTCATACGTGGGTCACGTGTTAAGTAACCAGCCTTCTTTAAGATTGGTCTGTAGTCTGCATCTGCCTCAAGTAATGCTCTTGCAATACCGTGACGGATCGCACCTGCCTGACCTGTAAATCCGCCACCTTTTACAGTAACGATTACGTCAAACTTACCGTTTGTCTTTGTTGCCTCTAATGGCTGACGAACGATGATCTTTAATGTCTCAAGACCTAAATAATGGTCAATGTCTCTTTTATTGATCGTGATCTTACCTGTACCTGGTACTAAGTAAACACGAGCTACGCTATTTTTTCTTCTACCTGTTCCGTAATATCTTTCCTTTGCCACGACGATTCCTCCTTATTAGTATTTGATCTCTAACTCTTTTGGCTGCTGTGCCTGCTGCTCATGCTCAGGTCCAGCGTATACATGAAGCTTCTTGATCATCTGACGACCTAAAGGTCCTTTTGGAAGCATGCCCTTTACTGCAAGATATAACACATCCTCAGGCTTCTTTGCTAACTTCTCTTTTAAGGTAGTCTCTTTTAATCCACCTACATAACCGGTGTAGTTGTAATATACCTTCTGGTTCATTTTCTTACCAGTAACTTTGATCTTATCTGCATTCACAACCACTACATAGTCACCAGTGTCGATGTGTGGAGTGAAAGTTGGTTTGTTCTTACCTCTTAAGATTGATGCAATCTCAGATGCTAAACGTCCTAATGTATGTCCAGTAGCATCTACTACATACCACTGTCTCTCGATTGTTGATGGGCTTGCCATATAACTCTTCATGAGTGTTCCTCCTTATTTGTATTAGATAGATTCTGTGCCTTCCGGCTTCAAATGTGTCCCTGTCTGCAATGTCCGTAACAGACGCTGGACGTTCTATGGAAAATCTGACTCGGGGCTAATGAATCAGATTCACACACTTTGTCACAGTTAAGTATTATATTACACGCAGCCTGCTGTGTCAACCATTTCTTCCCTGTTTTTCCTGCATTTTTCGTTGTTTTTATAATTTTGCCGGCATATCATCGATCTGATCCAGCTGCTCCTTGATCGCAAGGCTATCTTTCAAAATGCGTTCCAACTTACTATTAACAGTCCCATTTTCCTCATTTTCTGTTTTTACAAGCTCGGTTGCTGTCTCGATCAGATCAGTCAGATACTTTCTCATTTCCTGCACGGATCGTTCTATGATCTGATCCTTTTTCAAACTGTTATCGATCATATTCTCGATGGATTTCTCCAGACGTTTCTTCCGCTCGATCAATGCAATCTCATGGCGCACCTGTTTCGTCACATCCTTTAACAACAGGCTCACCATATTCTTGCCCTGCTCTCTTGCGTATACCAGACGATTCTCGTAGATCCGGCTCTCTTTGTTTTCATCCATCGCATAGTAGCGTACCGATTCCTCCGGCACGCCATCGGGCTGCTCAGCAACTTTGCGGATTCGCGCAAGATCTAAAAATTCTGCTACCTCATCCCGGTAGGAATCTTCCACAACTTCCTCCAGTCTGCCTTTCATATACTGCTCATAATCTGACCCACGCATACTTTTCACAGTACCATCTTCGGCAAATAACGTCTGTTTGATCGTTCCTGCCTCAATATCAATCCTGGCTTCTGAAAGATATGCCGTCTTCATAACATTCCATAATCTTCTCTTCTCACCTGCAAACTGCTGTGCCAATGCTACGGATGCATTATCACTGTCCTGTACAATATTCTGGCAATGTCCTTTTAACACGAGGAATCCTTCCTGATCCACGCGCTCTAACCGCCCGGTCATTTTGTATTTCTGTACTCCAAGCTCCGGATGGTTCCAAAGATATTCCACACTGACATATTCCTCCTGCGAGATCATTGTGATCATCGCTTCTAACACATTCAGGGAGTCCTCTGCCAAAATTCTGCGGAACCAGTAGTCATATGTTTTCTCTTCTGACTTTCCCGGTCTGACCGAAAGCATTTTCTTCATACGCTCATCCAAAAGCATCTGATTCTTTTTTTGTTCTACATCATAACGGATCGTCCAGATGCCGAGATTGGTATCATCTAAGATTGCTTGTACCAGATCGTTTCCAATTATTTCCATAATATTCTCTTCCTTCTCTCTTCTCGTCATTCGTATTACTCACTACTATATACGTCTTCACTATAGCATTTCTTCCTCGATCCGTCTATAAAAAAATGCCGTCAATCCAGCATTGACAGCATTTTCGTAAATATAATATAGTTTTATCAATTTGTTTCTTTCAATATTGACATTTTTGCCAATATACTTTTTATATGCATTCTATTCTTTCTCCTCTGCCGGGTATGCAATGGAGATCAGTGTGAGTCCCTGTGGTGGTGCTTTCGGTCCGGACACATTCCGGTCTTTCGCCTCTAATATCTCTTTCACCCGCTCCGGGGTATACAGTCCGGTTCCTACTCTGGCTAATGTTCCGGCAATGATCCGCACCATATTGTAAAGGAAACCATTTCCGGTGATCCGCATCCGGATCTCATCTCCCTCTTTGGTAAGCGTTAAGTCATAGATGGTACGAACCGTAGAACGCACCTGCGTGCGCGGGGTACAAAAGCTCTTAAAATCATGTTCTCCAATCAGATAATCGGCGGCTTTCTGCATGTTCTCCACATCCATTGGATAGTAGATAAAATAGCTGTACAATCTTCTCATGGGATCCGGAATCCGGCGATTTAAAAAGCAATATTCGTAGGTTTTTACTGTATCCTGAAAACGTGGATGCCAGTCATCCGCTACCTCATCGGATCGCTGGATCCGGATATCGTCCGGCAGCCGCTGGTTTAACGCAAAGCTGAACTTCTCTCCCGGTATCCGGCTATTTGTGTCAAAGACTGCCACATTTCCTAATGCATGCACTCCGGAGTCTGTCCGGCTTGCCCCGATCACCGCGATTTCTTCCCGGCACAGATCGGTTAGCGCACGGTTCAGCACCTCTTCTACCGTAATTCCATTATTTTGAATCTGCCACCCGCAGTAATTTGTTCCATCATAGGAAACGATCAAACGTACTCGCTTCATTTTCCCTCCATTTTTTTGTTAATAGAGAACCGCTGCAAGGATCATCAGAACAAAGTAAGCAATGATCCAGACATATGCCAGATAATCACGTTTCTGATAATACAAAGGATACAGCTTGGTTCTTCCGCTTCCACCCTGATAGCATCTGGCTTCCATTGCCAGAGCCAGATCGTTGGCCCGACGGATCGCCGATACAAACAGTGGAATGATGATCGGCACCAGCCCCTTGGCTTTCTCCTTTAAACTGCCCTGTTCAAAATCTGCACAGCGTGCTGCCTGCGCCTTCATGATCTTATCAAGCTCTTCCGTCAAGATTGGTATAAAACGGAGCGCGATCGACATCATCATCGCAAATTCATGTACCGGAACATGCAGCTTATTCAACGGACGAAAGGCTTTCTCAATGCCATCGGTCAACTGGTTTGGTGTCGTGGTAAATGTCATCAGGGACGAACCAACGACCAGATAAAGCAGTCGTACTCCCATAAATGCCGCATTGATCACACCTTCCTTGCTCAATACCAGAAAATGCCATTGAAACCATACCGTGTCTCCCTTGGTAAACAACATGTTTAACACGCAGGAAAACACGAGCAAAAATACGATTGGTTTCAATCCGCGCAAAATATAAGACATCGGAACCTTGGATATCGTGATCACCAGCACCAGTGCCATTGTCGCGATCACAAATGACAGGATCCCTTTCTCCAAAAACAGACTGATGACAAACAGCATCGTTGCAAACAGCTTCACCCGCGGATCCAGCTTGTGTATCACAGACTCAGACGGATAGTACTGTCCTATTGTAATATCTCGAATCATTGTTTTGCCTCATTTCCGAACCAGCCCGCTATTGTATCGGCAGCTGCTTCTTCCTTTATCATGTAAGGGTATGCCGGAGTCCCCTTCTTCTCAAGCGTCTTCATCAGCTTGGTCACCTTTGGAACGGACAACCCGATCCGGTTCAGATCCTCTCCATGTGAAAATACCCGTGCCGGAACATCATCATAGAGTACATCTCCATCATCCATAACGATCATACGGTCAACATATTTTGCAATGTCTTCCATGCTGTGTGACACCAAAATGATCGTAATGCCCCGCTCGTTACATATGAGCTTCATCTGATCTAAGATCTCATCTCTACCCTTGGGATCAAGTCCTGCCGTCGGCTCATCTAATACCAGATAATCCGGCTCCATTGCCAGAATCCCCGCAATCGCCACACGCCTTTTTTGACCGCCGGAAAGCTGAAATGGTGAAAGATCATAACAGTCATCCGGTAAGCCCACCATACGAATGGCATCATAGCTGTTTTTCTCAATCTTAAGCGCATCCCATCCAAGATTTTTCGGGCCGAATGCGACATCCTCATATACCGTATTTTCAAACAACTGATGCTCCGGATACTGAAACGAAAGTCCCACCTTACTGCGCAGGAATTTCAGTGAAAACTCTTTATCTGAAATGTTCTGACCACAAAAATACACTGCTCCGCTCTCTGGTGTTAAAAGTCCGTTCAAATGCTGGATAAGTGTTGATTTTCCAGAACCGGTATGGCCTACGATTCCTACAAACTCGCCCTTGGTAAAGGTCAGATTCACATCCTTTAACACCTGTTTTTCATAGATCGTATTCTTGCTATAGGTATAACACACATGATCCAGGATCAGGGATGATTCCCCGTTCAGCTCCTGCATCGTCTTATGGTGGTAGGCATCCGGTGCATTTTTCATCCACTGCGGCTGCAGATCGATCAACTGATTCTTATGGATGCCCTGTTCTGCCAGAAGACGGTTGATCTCTTCGGCAAGCTCCTCCTCCGTTACTATATCCTGTCGGATCTTCACCCCGCGTTTTCGCAGTTCATATGCCATCCTTGTGGCAAATGGTACCTCTAATCCGATCCTCTTTAATTCATCCACTCGACAGAAGATCTCTCTTGGTGTACCACTCATCACGATCTCACCATGATCCATCACGATAACCTGATCCGCCCCTACCGTCTCATCCATATAGTGTGTGATCAGCAGGATCGTCATATTCTTTTCCTCATTCAATGTCCGGGCTGTCTTTATGACATCCATCCGTCCTTTCGGATCAAGCATCGCCGTCGGCTCATCCAGTACAATGCACTCCGGCTCCATTGCCATCACTCCGGCAATCGCAACGCGCTGCTTCTGCCCTCCGGAGAGCTTATTCGGGGAATCCTTTCTGCGGTGCCACATATTTACCGCCTTTAACGACTGCTTTACCCGCTCTCTGATCTTTCCTGTCGGCACTCCCATATTTTCCGGACCAAATGCCACGTCCTCTTCTACCACCGTCGCTATGATCTGATTGTCCGGATTCTGAAATACCATTCCGGCACTTTTTCGGATGTCATAAAGACGGTCGAGCTCCTTCGTATCCATCCCGTTTACATATAGAGTTCCTTCCTCCGGTGTAAAAATGGCATTCACATGCTTGGCAAAGGTAGATTTACCGGAACCATTATGTCCGAGTATTGCAACAAAATCGCCCTTTTTAATGTGCAGGCTGACATCCTTTAAAGCTGTCTTGATCTCCACTACATTCTGGTCTTCATCCCGCCTGATATATTCAAATGTTATATTCTCTGCTTTGATCATTCTGTTTTCTTCTCTTTTCTTTCACGCTTTACTTCCTGTGTATTATGGCATGTTTTTCTGCCTTTGTCCACCGCCAGCCAGCTTAAAAAAACTGCTATGCGGCACATGCCACATAGCAGTTTATTACAATCTTATTTATCGAATCTTAGATGAACTCGATGATAACTTCCATCGCTGCATCACCTTTACGCTGACCGATCTTTACGATACGAGTGTAACCACCTTTACGGTCTGCATACTTTGTACCGTACTCGTTGAATAACTTCTCTGTTAAATCAACTTTCTTTGTAGCAGCCTTACGTCCGGCTGCTTCGGTAGGAACTTCAGTTACAGGGTAAAGAACCTTTAACATCTGTCTTCTTGCATGAAGCTTAGAAGGCTGATCTTTCTTGATCTCTTTCTGAACTGTATCGTATACGGTAACTTTCTTTCCGTCTACAACTTCCTTAACTCTCTTACCATCTTTGTCTTTGCGAGCTACTTTCGCATCAACAGTAACAGTATCAAAGTTGTCCTTCTCTTTGATTGCCATAGTAACTAATGACTCAGCGATCTTACGGATCTCTTTTGCCTTAGCTTCTGTTGTCTTGATCTTACCTTTGTAGATCAACTGTGTTACCTGGCTACGAAGTAATGCTTTTCTCTGGGAAGAAGTTCTTCCTAATTTTCTATACATTGCCATTTCAATGTCCTCCTTATTCTATGCGGTATCCCGCATCTTCACAGTGCTTACTAATCCTTCAGCCTAAGTGGTGTCGGAAAACGAGATTACTCGTTCTCGCTTCTAAAGGATAAACCTAATTCTTTTAATTTCTCGATAACTTCCTCTAATGACTTACGTCCTAAGTTACGAACCTTCATCATGTCATCAGATGTCTTATTGGTCAACTCTTCTACTGTGTTGATACCAGCTCTCTTCAAGCAGTTGTAGGAACGAACAGAAAGCTCCAGATCATCAATGCTTAACTGAAGATTCTTCTCTTTTCCGTCCTCTTCCTGCTCTGCCATGATCTCAGCCTGTTTTGCATTCTCAGACAGATCAATGAACAGGTTCAAATGCTCGGACAATACCTTAGCTGCTAAGCTCACTGCCTCATCCGGAGCAAGTGTTCCGTTTGTGTAAACATCTAATGTCAATTTATCATAGTCAGTGACCTGACCTACACGAGTGTTCTCAACGGTTAAGTTCACACGCTCAATTGGAGTGTAAATGGAATCAACTGCGATCGCATCTACTGATAAGTCCGCATTCTTGTTCTTATCTGCTCCAACATAACCTCTACCTTTCGTAATCGTAAGCTCCATATCTAACTTAGCGTCAGCTCCACTCAAGTTAGCGATTACTAAATCTGGATTAAGAATCTCGATGTCGCTGTCCACGCTGATATCACCAGCGGTTACCACACCTTCGCCCTCTTTTTCAATGTAAGCGATCTTTGGCTCACCTGTAGCACTATTATTCTTAATCTCCAAAGACTTAATATTCATAATAATCTCAGTGACGTCTTCCTTCACACCTGGGATAGATGAAAACTCATGTAAAACGCCCTTGATTTTAACAGAACTAACTGCTGCTCCTGGTAAAGAAGATAACATAATTCTTCTAAGAGAATTACCAAGTGTAGTACCAAAACCTCTCTCTAAAGGCTCCACTACAAAACGTCCGTATCTCTCATCTTCAGAAATTTCCGCAACTTTAATCTGAGGTGATCGGAACTCAAACTTTTCGGTTCTTCCGTTTTCCATTTCGTTACTACTCATGTTAAACCTCCTTCTTGGCTACCATGAAACATCAAGTGCTACGATTATTTAGAATATAACTCGACGATCAGTGTCTCGTCTACAGGAATATCTGTAATCTGCTCTCTTGTAGGAAGCTCTTTTACAGTTCCTTTTAAGTTCTCCTGATCTGCTTCTAACCAATCCGGAGTCAGTCTTCCGCCAGTTACTTCTAAGATATCTTTATATCTCTGACTAGATTTGTTCTTCTCTTTGATCTCAATGACATCGCCGGCTTTTACAAGATAAGAAGGGATGTTAACCTGCTTGCCATTTACAAGAACATGCTTATGATCTACGATCTGTCTTGCCTCTTTACGAGTTCTTGCTAATCCTAAACGGAATACTACATTGTCAAGTCTTGACTCAAGGATAACCATTAAGTTAGGACCGGTTAATCCTCTCTGACGCTCTGCCATTGCGTAGTAGTTACGGAAAGGTTTCTCTAATACACCATAGATGAATTTTGCTTTCTGCTTCTCACGTAACTGTCCACCGTACTCACTTACTTTTCTGTTTGATCTATTTAACTTTCTGTTAGACTTCTTATCAATTCCTAAAACGGATGGGCTCATCTGTAATGAACGGCATCTCTTTAAGACTGGAGTTCTATCTACTGCCATGATCCTATACCTCCTAAAATTAGACTCTTCTACGTTTTGGTGGACGACATCCATTATGAGGTACTGGAGTCACGTCCTGAATACTGGTAACATCGATTCCACATGCAGAAAGCGCACGGATAGCTGCCTCTCTACCAGAACCTGGTCCCTTTACGAAAACGTCTACTGTCTTTAATCCATGAATTAACGCTGCCTTAGCTGCAGTCTCTGCTGCCATCTGTGCTGCATATGGAGTTGATTTCTTAGAACCCTTGAATCCTAATCCGCCAGCACTTGCCCATGAAAGAGCGTTTCCTTCTGCATCCGTTAATGTAACAATTGTATTATTGAAAGATGACTGAATGTGTGCCTGTCCACGTTCTACGTTCTTCTTCACACGTTTCTTTGTCACTTTTTTTGTAACTTTCTTTGCCATTACAAAAACCTCCCTAGGTTACTATCTCTTATTTCTTCTTACCTGCTACTGTTCTCTTAGGACCCTTACGAGTTCTAGCATTTGTCTTTGTCTTCTGACCACGAACCGGAAGACCCTTACGATGACGGATTCCTCTGTAACATCCGATCTCCTGAAGACGTTTGATATTCAGAGCAACTTCACGACGTAAATCACCCTCTACAACCTGAGTCTCGCTGATTACTGCAGCCAGTCTCTTAACTTCATCATCTGTTAAATCACGAACACGAGTATCCGGATTTACATTAGCTTCTTTTAAAATACGATTAGAACTGGTTCTACCAATACCATAGATATAGGTAAGACCAATTTCGATACGCTTCTCTCTTGGTAAATCTACACCTGCAATACGTGCCATTCGAAGCACCTCCATAATTATTCTTTTTGCTGATAAGCCGCGATCCATCGTATCCGCAGTACGGTGAAATGATATACGTGTCTCACTACTTACGATTTTTACTAACTTAATGACGTTATTCATTTATAAAAATAGTGATGTAATTACAACCCACCCTGGTGTTTCGTATCATTACACACTACAGCCGCTTACAAATAAATAAAAAGTTTGTACCTATTCGGTAATTCGGTACATGCTTTTTGACGCACAAAAGCAAGGTCTTATCACTTTCCCCCGAAAGTAATTAACCCTGTCTCTGTTTGTGCTTTGGATTCTCGCAAATAATGCGAATACTGCCTTTTCTCTTGATAACTTTACATTTCTCACAGATAGGCTTTACTGATGCTCTAACCTTCACAGTTATCTCTCCTTTCAAAAAAGTTCGAATAAAATTATATCATCCCGGCAAAAAAAAGACAAGACTAATTCTTTTATTCAAAAACTTTTTACAAAATGCCCAACAAATCATTGCTATCACGCTCATTTATTGGGCATAATCATCATAGTTTCTATTTAGCACGCCATACAATACGGCCTTTGGTCAAGTCATATGGTGACATTTCCAGTGTTACCATGTCTCCCGGTAAAATTTTGATGTAGTTCATTCTCAGTTTTCCACTGATGATACCCAGTACCACATGTCCATTCTCCAATTCCACTTTAAACATGGCATTTGGTAACTTCTCGATTACTTTTCCTTCCACTTCAATTACATCTGCTTTAGACATATATTTTTACCTCCAATACTTTTGTTCTTATACGTTTTGCCGGATCAGGCTTCCTCCTGCTCCCTAAGCTCTTCTGGCAGGGATAATATTTCAGGCTCTCCTTCTGTAATGAGTATTGTATTCTCATAATGTGCGGATGGTTTCCCATCTGCCGTCACAACTGTCCAGTCATCTTCCATCCACCACACATCGGGGCTTCCTAAATTTACCATTGGCTCGATCGCCAGCGTCATTCCGGGTACCAGCTTGATCCCTCTTTTAAATGTTTTAAAATTCGGAATCTCCGGTGCTTCATGCAAATGCGTTCCAATGCCGTGCCCGACCAGATCACGCACTACTGAATACCCTCTAAGCTCCACATATGTCTGTATCGCAGTTCCGATATCTTTAATGTGGTTTCCCGCTTTCGCATAGCGTATTCCTTCATAAAAACTCTGCCGGGTGACATCGATCAATCGTTGTTTTTCTTCACTGATCTCTCCTACTGCATGCGTTCTGGCTGCATCGGAATGATACCCTTTGTAGATCACGCCTGCATCAAGGCTTACAATATCGCCGTCCCGCAGCACATGCTTCGGATGCGGAATTCCATGTACCACCTCATCTTCTACAGATACACAGATAGATGCCGGATATCCCTCATAATTCTTAAAGGAAGGAATCGCATCATAGCTTCTTATGATCTCTTCCCCGATTCGGTCAATCTCCTGCGTTGTAATCCCCGGTTTGATGATCTTTTTTAGTTCCTGATGAGTTTTGCAGAGAATTTTTCCTGCTTCCCGCATAAGCTCAATTTCTCGTTCTGACTTTATGGTCACTGCCATTTTACTCACCTATGATCTTACAGATTGCTGCAAATACATCCTTCATATCCATAGTACCATCTACTTCTGCAATGATTCCCTTCTTTGTATAGAAGTCGATCAATGGCTGTGTCTGGTCATGATAAACGCCTAAACGCTTCTGTACGGTTTCCGGTTTATCATCATCACGAAGGACTAACTCCGCACCACAGGAATCACATACATTTTCCTTTGCTGGTGCATTGTATACAACATGATAAGTTGCACCACAGGATGTACATGCACGACGTCCACCCATACGGTTGACGATATTCTCATCCGGTACTTCTACGTTGATCGCATAATCCATGCTCTCGCCTAATTTCTCAAGTGCTGCATCCAAAGCTTCTGCCTGTGGGATCGTTCTTGGGAATCCATCTAAAATGTATCCCTTTTTGCAGTCATCCTGCTGAATACGATCTACAACCAGATCACAGGTCAGCTCATCCGGTACTAAAAGTCCCTGATCCATATACTCTTTTGCTTTCTTTCCAAGCTCTGTACCATTTTTAATGTTGGCACGGAAAATATCGCCGGTTGAAATGTGAGGGATCGCGTATTTCTCTGCGATCATTTTTGCCTGAGTACCTTTTCCTGCACCAGGAGCTCCTAACATAATAATCTTCATATGAGATCCTCCTATATCGATAAATAGAACAATAAGCTGTAGCATTTGCAATAATACTACAGCTTATCTTTATTGTTTAGTCATCTAAAAAACCTTTGTAATGACGAACTAACATCTGGGATTCCACCTGCTTGATGGTCTCAAGGATTACACCAACTACGATGATGATGGAAGTACCACCAAATGATACGTTTGCCTTAAATACTCCTGAGAAGAAGATTGGAATCACTGCCACGATACTAAGTCCTACTGCGCCAATAAAAATTACGCTGTTTAATACATTATTAAAGTAATCTGAGGTTGGCTTACCAGGACGAATACCCGGAATAAATCCACCTGACTTTTTCATGTTATTTGCAATCTCAAGTGGGTTAAAGGTAATGGATGTATAGAAATATGCAAACAAGAAAATGAGTGCAATATATACTAACATACCAATGCTTCTGGCAGGATGTGCCGGATCACACCAGCTTCCTGAACTTAACACACGAAGCACCTTACCCCATATACCTGATTCATTGACACTGAACAGGTTGGAAATAACCTGTGGAAATGACAACAGGGATGATGCAAAGATGACCGGGATAACGTTTGCGGTAATTACCTTAATTGGAATAAAGGTCTGCTGTCCGCCAACCATCTTACGTCCTGCCATCTTCTTTGCATACTGTACCGGAATTCTTCTCTCTGCTGCAGTAAATAAAGTAACCAGTGCGGTCGTTCCAACTACTACAACTAAAATGATACATCCGGAGATCAGCATACTTCCAATCGCCTTATCTTTCATGAACTTCTCGTATAATGCGTAGAAGTCATTTGGCATTCTTGACACGATGTTGATCAACAGGATAATAGAAATACCGTTTCCAATTCCTTTTGATGTGATCTGCTCACCGAGCCACATTACAAATACGCCACCTGCCGCTAATACGATGACCATAAGTGCTGCATGGAAGAAATCGTATTCATCCACATAACCCTGACGACCAAATCCAACAGTGATACCAATACCCTCTAAGATACCTAAAGCAACTGTCACATATCTGGTAATCTGTGTCATCTTCTTACGTCCATCTTCTCCATCCTTATGCATTTCTTCCAGTGCCGGAATAGCAATGGTCAATAACTGCATAATAATGGATGCTGTGATGTATGGCGTTACATTTAACGCAAAAATGGACATATTCTCGAAAGAACCACCAGTGAAGGAGTTCATAAGACTAAATGAATCGCCCAATGCGTTACTAAAATAATCTTTGATGGCGCCGTTGTCCAATCCCGGGATTGGCAACTGGCATCCAACTAAGACTACTAAGAGTACAAAAAATGTGTAAATAAACTTATTTCGTAACGTCTTTGTTTTCCAAATATTACGAAGTGTTTTTAACATTAAATCACCTCAGCTTTTCCACCAAGAGCCTCAATCTTCTCTTTTGCAGATGCACTAAATGCATTTGCAGAAACGTTAAGCTTCTTAGTTAACTCCCCATTTCCAAGGATTTTTACGCCGTCTCTTGCATGCTTTACAATTCCGGCTTCCTTTAATGTCTCGATTGTTACATCTGCACCATTTTCAAATACTTCTAATTTTGAAATATTGATTGCAACGATATCCTTTGTGTTGCGGTTTGTAAAACCTCTCTTAGGAATTCGTCTGTATAATGGCATCTGACCACCCTCAAAGCCTGGTCTTGTAGGGCCGGAACGTGCTTTCTGTCCCTTGTGGCCTTTACCTGCAGTCTTACCATTTCCTGAACCATGTCCACGTCCTCTTCTGAAATCAGCCTGAACGGAACCTTCTGCTGGTTTTAAACTTGATAAATCCATTATCGCACCTCCTTATAGTTTAACTAGATCTCTTCAACCTTTACTAAGTGACTTACCTGCTTTACCATACCCTGAACTGCCGCATTATTTGGCATTTCAACGGATTTGTTAAGCTTTCTCAGTCCTAATGCTTCAACCGTTTTTCTATGCTTAGGAACAGCACCGATTGGAGACTTCACTAATGTGATCTTTAACTTATCTGCCATGACTCAATACCTCCTAGCCTAAAATCTCGCTTACAGACTTACCGCGAAGTTTTGCAACCTGCTCCGGAGTCTTTAAGTTTGTTAAACCTTCAATGGTTGCCAGAACTACGTTCTGTTTATTGTTAGAACCTAAAGACTTAGTACGGATATTCTTATATCCAGCTAACTCTAATACGGCACGGGCAGGACCACCGGCGATGATACCAGTACCCTCTGGAGATGCCTTTAATAATACTGCAGCACTTCCAAATTTACCTGTATAGTCATGTGGTACGCTCTTATTCTCATCCATAGGAACTTCCACTAACTTCTTCATAGCGTCTTCTTTGCCTTTACGAATTGCTTCAGGAACCTCAGCAGCCTTACCAAGACCAACACCTACATGTCCGTTCTTGTCGCCAACTACAACCAATGCAGCAAATCTCATGTTACGTCCACCTTTAACAACCTTGGTTACACGCTTGATCGTTACGACGTTATCTTCCAACTCTAACTGACTTGGATCAATCATTGTACGCTTCATCTGTTCTCCTCCTTACTAGAATTCTAAGCCAGCTTCACGAGCTGCTTCTGCCAACGCTTTTACTTTACCCTGGTAAATAAAACCGCCTCTATCAAATACAACTGTCTTAATGCCTTTTGCCATTGCCTTCTCTGCAATTACTTTACCTAAGTATGCTGCAGCATCAACGTTGTTGGTCTTCTCTAATTCAGCCTTTACATCCTTCTGTAAAGTGGAAGCTGAAACTAAAGTATTACCAACTGTATCGTCGATAATCTGAGCGTACATATGATTATTACTTCTGAACACAGCTAAACGTGGTCTTTCAGCAGTACCACTGAAACGATTACGAATACGCATGTGCTTTTTTGCACGAATTTCTTTTTTAGATTCTTTTCTAATCATTTATGTTTCACTCCTTTACCTATTATTTCTTACCAGTCTTACCAACTTTACGACGGATTACCTCATCCTGATACTTGATACCTTTACCTTTGTAAGGCTCTGGTTTTCTCTTCTCACGGATTTCTGCTGCGTACTGACCTACTTTTTCCTTGTCAATACCGCTTACGATAATAATGTTCTGGCCATCCATAGTAACTTCGATGCCTTCTGGATCTTCCATCTCAACCGGGTGAGAATAACCTAAAGATAAGTTTAATACCTTACCCTGTTTCTGTCCTCTGTAACCAACACCGTTGATCTCCAGAGTCTTTTTGTATCCTTCGGTAACACCGATCACCATGTTATTGATCAAAGTTCTGGTCAGACCATGTAATGACTTCATTCTCTTTAAGTCGTTTGGTCTGCTGACAATCACCTGATTGTTCTCTACTTTAATGTCCATCTCTACAGGTAACTCTTTTACTAAAGTTCCTTTTGGACCCTTTACAGTCACTTTGTTATTTGCCTCAACCTTAACCTCTGCACCTGCAGGGATGTCGATTGGAAGTCTTCCGATACGTGACATAATATACCTCCTTAAATTATCGGGGCATTACTGTGCTTCATGCCCTGTTTTCAGATTTTTTTCAAGCTTCGCCTATCGGCTCGTTTTCGCTAAGTTCTCTGCCTTCATCGACTACTAAATTCGCACTTCGTGCTCATTAAGGGCGTCGACATGGCTACGACTAAGCTCACTCTTCGCCTGTCGGCTCGTTTTCGCTAAGTTCTCTGCCTACCATACAAATGCTAATACTTCGCCACCAACATTCTGCTTACGTGCTTCTTTGTCAGTTAACACACCTTTGTTTGTGGATACGATTGCGATACCAAGTCCGCCTAATACCTTTGGCATATCCT
Source organism: uncultured Lachnospiraceae bacterium (assembly GCA_934317845.1). Lineage (GTDB taxonomy): Bacteria > Bacillota > Clostridia > Lachnospirales > Lachnospiraceae > NC2004. The sequence continues at coordinate 12,075 of CAKRES010000014.1, read as the reverse complement.
CAGCATTTGCATACACACGAAGACCCGGCTTAGAGATTCTCTTGATACCGGTGATAATCTTCTCGTTCTTGTCAGCACCGTACTTTAAAGTAATACGGATATCTTTGAAGTTACCAGCATCTACTAATTCAAAATCCTTGATGAAACCTTCGTTCTTTAAAATCTCAGCAATAGAAATCTTCATCTTAGATGCAGGAACATCAACTGTATCATGTTTTGCAGTGTTTGCATTACGGATTCTTGTAAGCATATCTGCAATTGGATCACTCATTGTCATTTTGTTTGTCCTCCTTTTAGAAATTCTACCAGCTTGCTTTCTTCACACCAGGAATCTGTCCCTTGTAAGCTAATTCACGGAAACAAATTCTACAGATTCCATATTTTCTCAAGTAAGCGTGTGGACGACCACAGATTCTGCAGCGGGTATATTCTCTGCTGGAATATTTCTGCTTGCGCTGCTGCTTTACTTTCATAGATGTCTTAGCCATGAAAACCCTCCTAACTATTTCTTGTATGGCATTCCGAATAATGTCAATAATTCACGAGCTTCTTCGTCAGTCTCTGCAGTGGTTACGAAGATGATATCCATACCTCTTACCTTATCTACCTTATCGTATTCGATCTCAGGGAAGATCAACTGCTCTTTGATACCTAACGCGTAATTACCTCTACCATCAAAAGCATTTGGGTTCACACCTCTAAAGTCACGTACACGAGGTAATGCTAAATTGATTAAACGATCTGCAAACTCATACATTTTGTCGCCACGTAAAGTTACTTTACAGCCGATTGCCTGACCCTCACGGAGTTTGAAGTTTGCAACGGATTTCTTTGCCTTAGTTGTAACTGGTTTCTGACCTGCAATGATCTCTAAATCGCTAACTGCAGAATCTAATACTTTCGCATTCTCTTTCGCCTCGCCAACACCCATGTTGATCACGATCTTGTCAAGCTTTGGCACCTGCATGATGTTCTTGTAACCGAACTTCTTCATCATTGCGTCTTTGATTTCATTATTATAAGTTTCTTTTAATCTACTACTCAACGTTCTTGGCCTCCTCTCTCAATTAGTCAATTACTTCGCCGGTTTTTTTGGCATAACGTACTTTCTCTGAACCTTCTGTCTTGAAACCGATACGAGTTGGCTCATTATTATGAAGGTACATTACGTTAGACATATCGATAGGAGCTTCCTGATCAATAATGCCGCCCTGCTGATTTGCTGCGCTTGGTTTTGCATGTTTCTTTACCATATTCACGCCCTCAACAAGTACTTTATGGTTTTTTAAGTCAACGGACATAACCTTACCAGACTTTCCTTTGTCTTTACCGGTGATTACCTGAACAAGGTCGCCCTTTTTAATCTTACTAGTTGCCACTGTCGACACCTCCTTATAATACTTCTGGAGCTAATGAAATAATCTTCATAAACTTCTTGTCTCTTAACTCTCTTGCTACTGGTCCAAAGATACGGGTTCCTCTTGGATTCAGATCATCCTTGATGATTACAGCTGCATTCTCATCAAACTTGATGTAAGAACCGTCTTTACGACGAGCACCTTTCTTTGAACGTACTACAACTGCTTTCACAACGTCACCCTTCTTTACAACACCGCCTGGTGTTGCATCTTTAACCGTAGCAACAATAGTGTCGCCAATGTTGGCATATCTTCTAGTAGAACCGCCTAATACACGGATGACTAACAATTCTTTTGCACCGGTATTATCAGCTACTTTTAATCTAGATTCCTGTTGAACCATGGCTGTTTCTCCTTCCTATGATTACTCTTATCAAAACTATTTTGCTCTCTCGATCACTTCTACGAGTCTCCATCTCTTGTCCTTAGATAAAGGTCTGGTCTCCATAACCTTTACGCGGTCACCGATCTTGCAGGTGTTCTCCTCGTCATGAGCCTTTAACTTGTAAGTTCTCTTAACGATCTTGCCATAGAGTGGATGTTTTACATTATCTTCAATAGCAACAACGATTGTCTTGTCCATCTTGTCACTAACTACTTTACCAACACGGGTCTTTCTCAAATTTCTCTCTTCCATCTTGTGCAATCCTCCTTCCTAGATTACTGAGCAGCATTTGCCTTTTCAGTGATAATGGTCTGAATTCTAGCAATATTACGTCTTACTTCTTTAATTCTGCTAGTATTGTCTAACTGATTCGTTGCATTCTGGAATCTTAAGTTGAACAGCTCTTTCTTAGCAGCTACTAAGTCGTTCTGTAACTCTTCCGATGATTTTGCCTGTAATTCCTCAATATATTTATTACTTTTCACTGTTTTCACCGCCTTCTAAATCTGCCTTGGAAACGATCTTACACTTAACAGGAAGCTTGTGGGTAGCTAAACGTAATGCTTCTTTTGCTGTCTCCTCAGGTACTCCGGAAATCTCAAACATAACGCGGCCTGGTTTTACAACTGCTACCCAGTACTCAACAGCACCTTTACCTTTACCCATACGAGTTCCAAGAGGTCTATGTGTTACTGGCTTATCTGGGAAAATCTTGATCCAAACTTTACCACCACGCTTGATATAACGAGTCATAGCAACACGGGCAGCCTCGATCTGGTTTGATTTAATCCAACATGGTTCCATTGCTACGATACCGTACTCACCGTTTGAAATAGTGTTACCGCGCATTGCTTTACCACGCATAGAACCACGAAACTGTTTACGATGTTTTGTTCTTTTTGGCATTAACATTATTTATCGCTCCCTTCCTTATTTCCTTTAGTAGGAAGTACTTCGCCATGGTAAATCCAGGTCTTCACACCAACTTTACCATATGTGGTATCTGCCTCAGCAAATCCATAATCAATATCAGCACGTAATGTCTGCAGAGGAATTGTACCCTCGCTGTAGAACTCTGTACGAGCCATATCTGCTCCACCTAAACGTCCGGAAGCGCAGGTCTTGATTCCCTGTGCGCCTTCACGCATGGTGTTACGCATAGCCATCTTCATTGCACGACGGAAGGAAACACGGTTCTCTAACTGCTGTGCGATGTTCTCAGCTACTAACTGAGCATCTAAGTCCGGCTTCTTGATCTCTTTTACTTCAATGCTTAACTTCTTGTCTGTAAGCTTCTGAACAGCATCTCTGGTCTTATTGATAGACTCACCGTTCTTACCAATTACAGCACCTGGTTTTGCAGTGTATACAATAACCTTTACACGATTTGTAGTACGCTCGATCTCTGTTTTGGAGATGCCAGCTTCCTTTAAGTTCTTCTTGATGAACTTTCTGATCTTATCATCTTCTACAAGGTTGTCAGCAAAATCCTTTTCTGCATACCATCTGGAATCCCAGTCTTTGATAACTCCGACTCTAAGGCCGTGAGGATTAACTTTCTGTCCCATGACTTACCTCCTATTTCTCATCAAGCACGATAGTGATGTGGCTTGTTCTCTTCTCGATACGATAAGCTCTACCCTGTGCTCTTGGTCTAATTCTCTTCATTGTTGGTCCTTTATTTGCGAAACACTCAGCAACGTATAAGTTGTCTGCGCTAAGTCCTTTGTACTCAGCGTTAGCAATTGCTGATTTTAATAATTTCTCAATAACACTTGATGCATATCTTGGATTGTAAGCCAAAATTGCAAGTGCGGTCTGTACATCCTTACCTCTGATGGCATCCAATACGAAGCAAGCCTTCTGAACAGACACACGAGCGTAAGATAACTTTGCGCTTGGTCTGGTCTCACGATTTTCTGCATTTCTTGCTTTCTTGATCTGGGATCTATGTCCTTTAGCCATGGATGATGCCTCCTTTCAAATACTAATTATTATCTAACCTTTGATTTCTTTTCGTCTTTGATATGTCCCTTGAAAGTTCTGGTCTGAACAAACTCACCGAGCTTGTGTCCGACCATATCTTCTGTAACATATACAGTAACATGCTTTCTTCCATCATGAACCGCAAATGTATGTCCTACGAAGGAAGGGAAAATAGTAGAACGACGTGACCAAGTCTTGATAACTGACTTGTCTCCGCCCTTGTTCATTGCATCTACTTTCTTTAATAAACTTGCATCTGCGTATGGTCCTTTTTTCAATGAACGAGCCATAATCGGTACCTCCTTTAATACTACTTAAAGCTCTTACCGTCTCTACGACGTACAATAAGCTTGTTGGAATGTTTGTTCTTCTTTCTGGTCTTCAAACCAAGTGCTGGTTTACCCCATGGAGTACATGGACCCGGACGACCGATACTGGTCTTTCCTTCACCACCACCGTGTGGATGATCATTAGGGTTCATTACGGAACCACGAACAGTTGGGCGGATACCCATATGACGTTTACGTCCGGCTTTACCGATATTTACAAGGCCGTGCTCAATGTTACCAACCTGACCTACTGTTGCTCTACATTTGATAGGAACCATTCTCATCTCGCCAGAAGGTAAACGAAGGGTTGCATACTTTCCTTCCTTTGCCATTAACTGCGCAGAGTTACCAGCGGAACGTACCATCTGTGCGCCCTTACCCGGGATCAACTCGATGTTGTGTACCTCAGTACCAACTGGAATGTTCTCTAATGGTAAGCAGTTACCGATACGGATCTCTGCTTCTGGTCCATTCATAAGTTTTGCGCCAACCTCTAATTTGTATGGTGCAAGGATATATGCCTTCTCGCCATCTTCATAAGCGATCAATGCGATATTAGCAGTTCTGTTTGGATCATACTCAATTGACTTAACGGTTGCAGGAACTCCATCCTTGTTACGTTTGAAATCAATGATTCTGTATTTTCTTCTAGATCCACCACCCTGGTGTCTTACTGTAATTTTTCCCTGATTGTTACGACCGGCATTCTTCTTTAAAGAAGTGGTTAATGATTTCTCAGGAGTTGACTTCGTGATATCTGCGAAATCTAAACCAGTCATATTTCTTCTGGAAGGTGTATATGGGCCATATTTCTTAATTCCCATGATTCGCACTCCTTTCATGCTCTGTTATTTGTTATCACGCTTTGTTTGCGTTTAGTTTGTATTTATTCCACCCTGTCGGGCGTGTCCTGTTTGGACAAATCTTACAGACCCTCGAAGATCTCGATATCTTTGCTGTCTGCGGTCAACTGTACGATCGCTTTCTTTGTCTTAGCGGTCTTACCGTATACCATACCACGTCTTTTGGTCTTACCTGCGTTGTTCATGGTATTTACCTTAGATACCTTTGCGCCGTCGAACATTTTCTCTACGGCTTCCTTGATCTGTGCCTTGTTTGCCTGTGGATGAACTAAGAATGTATACTTCTTCTCACCCATAGCATTCATAGACTTCTCTGTAATAATTGGTTTGAGTATAACATCATAATACTGTAATGCTGCCATTATGCGTACACCTCCTCAATCTTTGCTACTGCGTCCTTGGTACAAACAACGGTATCATACTTCATGATGTCGTATACGTTGATCGTGTTTGTAAGTGCAGTCTTAACACCCTGAATGTTTCTTGCAGAAAGAACAACGTTCTCATCGTTCTCAGCCATAACAACCAATGCCTTATCCAGCTTTAAGTTATTTAATACATTCTGGAAATTCTTTGTCTTAATCTCATCGAACTTTAACTCGTCAAGAACAACGAACTTGCTGTCCTGAACTCTGGAAGTTAAAGCAGACTTTAATGCAAGTCTCTTCTCTTTCTTGTTCATCTTGAACTCATAATCACGTGGTTTTGGTGCAAATACAACACCACCGCCAGTCCACTGTGGAGATCTTGTAGAACCCTGTCTTGCATGTCCGGTTCCTTTCTGTCTCCAAGGCTTTCTTCCACCGCCGCGAACTTCTGAACGAGTTTTTGCACTCTGTGTTCCCTGACGATTGTTGGCAAGCTGGTTCACAACTGCCATATGAACTAAATGCTCATTAATCTCTACACCGAAAATAGAATCGCTAAGCTCTAACTTATCTACTTCTTTACCTTCGATATTATAAACAGATACTGATGCCATCTGTATGCTCCTCCTTCCTTAAGCCTATTTGCCGGCCTTTACTGTCTCTTTTAACATTACTAAAGACTTCTTAGGTCCTGGAACGGAACCCTTTACTAAAATAATGTTGTTGTCTACATCAATACGTACAACCTCTAAGTTCTGGATCGTTGTACGCTTGCAACCATAATGTCCAGCCATCTTCTTTCCTTTGAAAACTTTACCTGGATCTGTTGCACATCCGGAAGAACCGGTATGTCTGTGATGCTTAGAACCATGTGTTACAGGACCTCTTGAGAAACCATGTCTCTTGATCGCGCCTGCATATCCATGTCCCTTAGAAGTTGCTGTTGCATCAATCTTATCTCCTGCTTCAAAGATGTCAGCCTTGATCTCCTGGCCTAACTCATACTCATCTGCATTCTCAAAACGGAACTCTCTGACAAATCTCTTGGTAGAAACACCAGCCTTATCGAAATGTCCCTTCATTGGTTTGTTCACCAGGTTCTCTCTCTTCTCAGCAAAACCTACCTGAACAGCGGCATATCCATCGTTCTCAACCGTCTTAACCTGTGTTACTGCACAAGGACCAGCCTGTAATACAGTGACAGGAGTTAATACGCCATCTTCATCGAAGATCTGAGTCATGCCGACTTTTGTTGCTAAAATCGCTTTCTTCATTGTAAATACCTCCTAATAAAATCTACAGCGGATTACCCGTCCGGGCAATCATCCTAGATGGTCAAATATCGGAGTGCTTGGTCTCTTAAGCCTTAAGAGCGCTTGGACCCTATATCTAAACCCTAAGGATTGTTACTTAATTTGTTGATGAAACTATTTCATCTTGATGCTAATGTCTACACCAGCTGGTAAATCCATACCGTGTAAAACATCGGCAGTCTTCTTGCTTGGCTCAATTACATCGATCAGTCTCTTGTGCGTTCTCTGCTCGAACTGCTCACGAGAATCTTTGTACTTGTGTACGGCTCTAAGAATGGTTACAACCTCTTTCTTAGTAGGCATTGGAACTGGTCCACTTACCTTTGCTCCTGTTTTAGAAACAGCCTCCACGATACTCTTGGCAGCAGCGTCGATGATCTTGTGATCGTACGCTTTCAATGTAATTCGCATTACGTTCTGACTTGCCATAAAAAAAGTCGCCTCCTTTTCGTACTTTTTGCGGTACGACAAGCGGTGACTGTACACTTACCCGTGTGTGTCTTAAACTTACACACGTCATATCTGCCTCTTTTGCAGATTGTTTCAGTTTGTACAGTGACTTGTCGCCAGTTTTATAACTTGACTCGCTCCACGGAAAACCTGCCGTATCCCGGCAGCAACCTCACGCTTCAACGCTATCAAGGTCACAACAGTTGTTAGTATACCTTATAAATAAAGGGATTGCAAGGATTTTTTTAATTTTTTTCGTAAAAAAGTACACAAAATTTCTTTTTTATGCAAAGAAATTTTGTGTACTTTTATTCTTCCTGTTTTTTACATTTTTATTCTTTTCTGCTCCATCTTCCGCTCGCCCCACAAGGAAGCACCAGTCCATTGGATGTGACCGGAAGTCCGATCTCTTCTGCCATCACCTGTCCTCCAAACGGTTTCAGCACCGTACTCATCATATAGGTAAGCACTGCCGGCTGCAATCCCGTCGTGTAGGAATTTACCAGAAAGAAAAGCGGCTTTTCCGTTAAAATATTGGTACACAGCTGCAAAAACGGATAGATAGATTCTTCGATCTTCCAGATCTCGCCCTTTGGTCCACGTCCATAGGATGGAGGATCCATGATAATGGCATCGTAATGATTGCCACGCCGGATCTCGCGCTCCACAAATTTCACGCAGTCATCCACCAGCCAGCGGATCGGTGCGTCAGAAAGCCCGGATGCTGCAGCATTTTCCTTGGCCCAGTTGACCATACCTTTGGATGCATCCACATGTGTTACCTTTGCTCCTGCTGCCGCTGCTGCCAGCGTCGCTCCTCCGGTATATGCAAACAGGTTTAACACTTTGACTTCTTTCCCTTTTTCCACTTCCTTCTTTATTATAGAAGAAAACCAGTCCCAGTTGACCGCCTGCTCCGGAAATAGTCCGGTGTGTTTAAAGCTGAATGGCTGCAGCCAGAAAGTAAGATCTCTGTAATGGATCTTCCATTTTTTTGGAAGATCGAAAAATTCCCATTCGCCACCGCCTTTTTTGCTACGGTGGTAATGTCCGTTTTTGCGCCGCCATTCTTTTTCATTGCGTTTGGTGTCCCAGATCACCTGCGGGTCCGGACGCACCAGACGATATTCGCCCCATCGCTCTAATTTTTCTCCCTTTGAAGTATCAATGACTTCGTAATCCTTCCAGCCATCTGCGATCCACATAGCATTTTCTCCTTTATTTCCGACTCTCCATGTATTTGCCAAATACACCATAAAACAGCAGCAGATATATGACGCTCACAAACACACGTACCACATTAAAGATCAGTGTGATCATGACACAGATCACCGCAAACTGGGAAAGCGTTTTGGCATCTCCCGTTTTGATCCCTGCGCTCATGACCTGTGTGATATATGCAACATAGTATAAAATCTGGACAAGTGCCATTGCCTTCCAGAATTTCTGCAAACGCTTGCACCCAAAATTCTCCCGCATTTTATGTTCCACATTCGTCAGTCCAAATACGATCAGGTAAGAAACCAGAAGCGTTCCGATCATTTCAAGCAGATCCATAAAATACACAATGTAGCCACTGACGTTTCCGATCTTTGCGATCAGTCCACTGGCTTTGATCATGTAATACGCCGCAGAATAAACAAACATAATGTAGCACGGAAGCTGCAGCCGGTCAAAGTAAGTGCTCTGCTTTTCCATCTGACGCGCTCCAAAAAAGATAAGCAAAAATCCCAGGAAATGCGGAATCACTCCGAACAATCCACCATTTCCGACAGAAATATCATACGTCAACAATGTCAGCAACGTTCCAATCAACAATTTTCCCATAATGTGCTCCGCCTTTCTCTTTATTTTCTCTGCGTCAAAAAACTTTTTTACGCGTTTTTCACTTCGTCGAATTCCTGTAATACGGCATCTTCCGGTGCTTTAGTCAAAAGACTTACCAAAACATTGGCTGCCAGCGCAACGACAAATGCAGGAAGCAGCTCATAGATATCCAACACACCGCCCAGTGGACGCACGCCGTATTTCCATACGAATACCATCACGCCACCTACGATCATGCCAACCAGCGCACCTTTCAGATTGCTTCTTCTCCAGAACAGAGCCAACAGCACAACCGGACCAAACGCTGCACCAAAGCCTGCCCAGGCAAAGCTTACAATACCAAACACGCTGCTTTTCGGATCTCTTGCCAAAAAGACTGCAATGATACTGATCGCAATAACCGTACAACGGGCAATAACAACCGATGTCTTCTCACTCATTTTAATATGAAAGAAGTCAGACATCAGATTCTGCGATACACTTGACGCAGCCGCCAGAAGCTGGCTGTCCGCTGTAGACATCGTAGATGCCAAAATTCCGGCAAGGATCAGACCACCTGCAACCGCTGCGAGCGGTCCGAAGCTGCTCAACAAGGTTGCGATCCGCACAATGATCGTCTCACTGGCACTGCCCTCTAACGTTTCTACCACACCTTCCTGACTCATCGCAAGTCCGATCACACCGATAAATACTGCAACCGCCATGGAAATTACTACCCAGACTGTTGCGATCCGGCGGGAAAGTGTCAGCTTCTCTTCTTCTTTCGTTGCCATAAAACGAAGCAGCACATGCGGCATACCAAAGTAACCCAGTCCCCACGCCATCAGAGAAACGATAGTAAGAAGCTTATATGGCTTTGCTGCACCGGTTGCCACATCGTAGGTAGAAGTCATGGACAGATAGCCCGGAAGCTGTTTCGCATGATCGATCACAACTGATAATCCGCCTGCCTGATTCACTCCGAAAAACAGCACGATCAGCAACGCGATCGTCATAATAATACTCTGGATAAAGTCTGTTGTAGAAGCTGCCAGAAATCCACCAAGCGTGGTATACGCAACGATGATGACCGCGCACACGATCATGGCAGTCATATAATTTACACCAAGGAGGCTGTGGAACAATTTTCCGCACGCTGCAAATCCGCTTGCAGTATAAGGAATAAAGAAAATGATGATCACGACAGCAGATACACATGTTAAAATGCTCCTCTTGTCATGATAGCGTTTGGAAAAGAAATCCGGAATCGTAATTGCACCAATCCGATGGCTGTATCGCCGGATACGTTTTGATACGATCAGCCAGTTGACCCAGGTTCCAAATGCCAGTCCGATCGCAGTCCATGCGGCATCACAGATACCGGACAGATACGCCACTCCCGGCAGTCCCATCAAAAGCCAGCTGCTCATATCACTTGCTTCCGCACTCATAGCAGTTACAAACGGACCTAATTTTCTGCCACCGAGATAAAAGTCATCTACGGTGTTATTTGTTCTCATGAATTTGATTCCTACACCAAGCATGGCGGCAAGATAACAAAGGATCGTCGCCAGGATGATTATATTTTGCGTTGTCATGTTCTTTTCTCCTCCTTTTATCGACACATACCTGTTATCTTACCATAAATACAAGGGGTTGACAACTCTGTGCAAAGGGTTTGATCCATCTACTAATTGTTTTTTCAATAAAAAAAGATGGACACTTTCGTATCCATCTTCTTACTGCGGATAACAAGACTTGAACTTGCACGGTATTGCTACCACTAGCACCTGAAGCTAGCGCGTCTGCCGATTCCGCCATATCCGCATGGTGTGTACTTCTGTCTCACACGAGGGTTAGTATAGCATTTTTAGCGGCTTTCGTCAAGCAGTTTTTGTTTTTCTGCAAAATCGTAAATTTTAATATTAAAAATAGGAAACAACAGCAATTGCTCTTACCACCGTTTCCTATTTTTTAACCACTGTCTGTGGATCATGGTTTCTCTTTATCGTTTAATGGTTCATCTGGATAAATCTCCAGGAATCCTCACACATCCGCTTCAGATCATATTTGGCTTCCCAGCCGAGCTCCCGTCTGGCTTTTTCCGGATTGGCATAACAGGTTGCAATATCACCTGCACGGCGTGGTTTGATCTCATATGGAATATGCACTCCGTTGGCCTCCTCAAATGCTTTCACAATGTCAAGCACGGAGTAACCATTTCCGGTTCCTAAGTTATAGATATTCACGCCCTTGCTTGCAACCACTTTGTCTACAGCATTGACATGTCCCTTGGCAAGATCAACAACATGAATGTAATCCCGCACTCCGGTTCCGTCCGGCGTATCATAATCATTTCCAAAGACGCCGAGACATGGCAGCTTTCCGATCGCTACCTGCATGATATATGGCATCAGGTTGTTTGGGATCCCGTTTGGTGATTCGCCGATCAAGCCGCTTTCATGCGCTCCGATCGGATTAAAGTAACGGAGCAGGATCACGCTCCACTCCGGATCCGGCACACAAAGGTCGGTCAGAATACGCTCCAGCATCAGCTTCGTAGTTCCGTACGGATTGGTTGTGCTAAGCGGGAAATCTTCGGAGATCGGCACGGTTTTTGGTGACCCGTACACGGTAGCTGAGGAACTGAAAATGATGCGCTTGCAGCCATATTCTGCCATCAGCTCACAAAGATTCATCGTTCCGGTTAAGTTATTCTGATAGTACAAAAGCGGTTTCTCCACGGATTCTCCGACTGCTTTTAATCCGGCAAAGTGAATGACCGCATCGATCTTGTGCTCCTCAAAGATCGGACGCATCTGCTCTTTTTCAAGCATGTCTGCCTTGTAGAAAATGATGTCCTTTCCCGTGATCTTTTTGATCTTGTCCACCACGTCTATTTTCGCATTGTATAAGTTATCAAATACTACTACCTCATGTCCCTGATTCAAAAGCTCCACACATGTGTGAGAACCAATATATCCAATTCCACCTGTTACTAATATTTTCATTTCTTCACCTCATCATCTGCTTTGTTGTTTTCAACATCTTTCTCATTTTAGCATGTTTTATTCCTGCTTACAATGCTCATGTACGGTAAGGAAGCAAGCAACCGAAAACAAGAGATAGACCGCCAGCACTACACTATTCCGAACCA
>CAKRES010000013.1 GCA_934317845.1 uncultured Lachnospiraceae bacterium | reverse complement strand
ACTAATAGGTCGAGGGCTTGTCTTCAAAAGTAAGTGAAAGAAAAGAGCGTAAAAAAGTCTTGACTGTGTGCAGTTTTGAACGTACAAAGTAATATAGGGGATTGGTCAAATGGTATGATAGGGGTCTCCAAAACCTTTGGTGGGAGTTCGATTCTCTCATCCCCTGCTAAAAAAAGATTGACTTTGGTCAATCTTTTTTTCGTTTCAAGCAAAATTGCCAATAATTATTTCTGTACAATAGAAGCTGTTGTTAAATATATTGCAAAGGTGATAGGACGAAAAAAACAGTTTTTTTACGCTCTTGTAACAATTTGATAACAGATGCTCGATTTCAAAACAATTTTTTGAGAAAAACTTACCATAGATTTTGCTCTGGCAAAAATTACAAGGCAGGAAGCGGGAATAATGTACAAAAAAGATAAAGAAAAAATAAAAAATGCTTGCAATGTTGTTCAATATGTCCTATAATAAGTCTTGTAATAAATATGGGACCTATGCTGTATATCACAGCTTTAATTCCTATTGCGATAAAGGTAATGGGAATATAGATCAAAGGTTCAACCAATGTAAAGGAGGTTCTGTTTTTTAGGATACATAACTTAATAATGTGTGTTCACAAAACTGAACCCCGAAAAACAACATTTTTAAAGGAGGGTTTTTTGTGAAAAAAATCAAAAGTATTGTAGCACTTGGTTTAGTGCTCGCGATGTCACTGACAATGTGGGGTTGCGGAAGCAAAGATTCTGCAACTTCAAATGGCGGTTCATCAAACAAAAAGAGCAGCTCTTCTGCTAAGACTGCAGAGATCAACGCAACTGATGATGGTACTGTATTAAACATCCACTGCTGGAATGAAGAGTTCCAGAGTCGTTTCAAAGCTTACTACCCAGGTTATACTGAGGGTAAGGATACCTCTACAGGTACTTTAAAGAACGACTTAGGTGAGTTCACTGTTAACTGGATTATCACTCCTTCAGATGATAATGCTTACCAGAACAAGTTAGACGAAGTTCTTCCTAAGAATGCTGATGCATCTGCTGATGAGAAGGTTGATATGTTCTTAATCGAGGCTGACTACGCATTAAAGTATGTTAACTCTGATTACACATTAGACGTTAAGGCTCTTGGCTTAACTGATGATGACCTTTCTGGTATGTATGATTACACCAAGACTGTATGTACTGCTGAAGATGGTACATTACGTGGTGTTTCATGGCAGGCAACTCCTGGACTTTTCGCTTACAGACGTTCTATTGCTAAAGACGTTTTAGGAACAGACGATCCTGCTGAGGTTCAGAAGAGCTTAGCTGACTGGGATAAGTTTGATGCAGTTGCTGCTCAGGCTAAGGACAAAGGATACTTCATGTTATCTGGATACGATGATTCTTATCGTACATTCTCTAACAACGTATCTAAGAAATGGGTTGATGATAACAAGACAATCCAGATCGATGATGCTATTTGGCAGTGGGTTGACCAGACTAAGACTTACACAGACAAAGGTTACAACCATGGTACATCTTTATGGGATGACAACTGGGCTGCTGACCAGGGATCTAAAGGTAAGGTATTTGGTTTCTTCTATTCTACATGGGGAATCAACTTTACTCTGCTTGGTAACTCTTTAGATGACCAGAAGGGTGAAGAAAAAGTTGGTAACGGTATCTTTGGTGATTGGGCTGTATGTGAAGGTCCTGCTCCTTACTACTGGGGTGGTAGCTGGATTTGTGCAGCTGCTGGTACTGACAACAAGTCTTTAGTTTGCGATATCATGAAAGTTTTAACTTGTGATGCTAGCGTTGCAACAAAGATCACTGAGGATACTCAGGATTACACAAACAACGTTGAGGCTATGGAAGCTTTAGCTGCTTCTGATTACAAGTCAGACTTCTTAGGTGGACAGAACCATATCGCTTTATTTGCTGAAGCTGCTAAGAAGATCAATATCTCTAACATGGGACCTTATGATCAGGGATTAAACGAGTCATTCCAGGGCGCTATGAAGGATTACTTCACTGGTAACGTATCTAAGGATGACGCTGAGAAGGCATTCTACAAAGCTGCGGTTGAGAAATACCCAGACTTAAATGCTCCTAAATAGGATTCGCTATTAGAGTGATTCTTGATTTTTACATGCCTGTCTGATTAGGCAGGCATGTTTTTTAACTAATTTTATAAAGATGAGTAGTTTACTCATCTTTAATTATTATGAGGCTATTTTTAGCTGATTACGTGAGGTGAAAAGTATGGCTGCAGCTCGTAGCAAAAAATCGAAAGTTGTAAGTTATACAAAATGGGGATACATCTTTTTGATTCCTTTCTTTCTTGTTTATTTTGCATTCCAGATTATTCCGTTATTCTCAACCATTTATAACAGTTTCTTTGAGAATTACTTAGCTGGATTGACTCAGATTGGACCCAACTTTGTAGGACTTGACAATTATGTTAGTTTGATTCAGACGGGTGACCTGTTAAAATATACAGGTAACACCATGTTATTGTGGATTGTAGGTTTCATTCCACAGATTTTAGTATCTTTATTATTAGCTGTATGGTTTGCAGATACAGGTTGTAAATTGAAGGCAGAAGGTTTCTTTAAAACCGTTATTTACATGCCAAACTTGATCATGGCTTCTGCTATGGCTATGTTATTCTTTACAATCTTCTCTAACATCGGACCTGTAAATGAAATGCTTCAGGCTATGGGATTTATCGATAAACCATATGTATTCCTTGATCACACAAAAAGTGCCGCTGCTTTGATCGGTACCATGAACTTCTTGATGTGGTTTGGTAATACAACCATCCTTTTAATGGCTGGTATCATGGGTATTGATACATCATTATTTGAGGCAGCTGAAGTAGACGGCGCAAGTAGTTCACAGGTATTCTTTAGAATTACGATGCCATTATTAAAGCCGATTTTCGTATATGTATTATTAACATCATTAGTCGGTGGTATTCAGATGTTCGATATTCCGCAGATCTTAACAAATGGTGAAGGTAACCCGAACCGTACAACAATGACATTGATCATGTATTTGAATAAGCATCTGTATAGTAAGAACTATGGTATGGCTGGTGCACTTTCAGTTATGCTGTTTGTACTTACGACTATTTTAAGTTTGATTATTTACAGAGTAACTGTAACACCAGAAGAGTATTAGAAGGAGGGACATTTTTCATGGCTAAAAAGAAAGAGAGAAGTTTATCTCAGCATATGGCTGCGAAGAAGACAGTCCGTTATATCGTTCTGATTATTCTTACAATCATTTGCTTGTTTTCATTTTACATTTTGATTATTAACGCAACTCGTGCACACAGTGATATCCAGAAAGGATTTTCATTAGTACCGGGTGTTTGGTTCTTAACCAACTTTAAACACTTGCTTTCTAATGGTAACTTACCTGTAGTTCGTGGTATGATCAACAGCTTGATCGTTTCCGGAGGTTCATGTATTTTATCTACATATTTCTCCGCACTGACTGCGTATGCGATCCATGCATATGATTTCAAGGGTAGAAAAGTTGTATTTACATTTATCTTGGCAATTATGATGATTCCTACTCAGGTAACTGCGTTAGGTTTCGTTAGATTTATGAATCAGTTGCATTTAGTTGATAACTTTATTCCGTTGATTGTTCCTTCTATTGCTGCTCCTACTGTATTCTTCTTTATGAAGCAGTACATGGAGAGTTCATTGCCACTTGAGATTGTGGAAGCTTCTCGTATTGATGGTGCAGCAGAGTTCAAAACATTCAACGCAATCATTGTTCCAATTTTGAAACCAGCGATTGCTGTACAGGCAATCTTCACATTCGTAACTGCATGGAATAACTACTTCACTCCAAACCTTTTGCTCAGCAAAACACAGATGAAGACATTACCTATTCTGATCGCTCAGTTACGTAGTGCTGACTTCTTAAAGTTTGACTTAGGTCAGATTTACATGATGATTTTCTTAGCAATCATTCCTGTTGTAATCGTATACATTGCATTATCTAAGAATATTATTCAGGGTATTGCCGTTGGTGCGGTTAAGGGTTGATATTATCATCAATTATATGGAATATATAAGGAACAGTCTCTTAGGAGACTGTTCTTTTTTATGATTTGGGAAATTGTTTCTTATGGATGAAAAAAGGGTTTTTAAGAAATCTGTAGAATATTAGGAATGTGAGCCAGTTTGTGGTTAAAAAAGGATCATTAAGGTGGTGATAGTATGACGATCAGAGAACAGCAGGAATGTTGGGAAAAGGAATACTTGTCTTCGCATGCTTCTTTGAGTTGTAATTCTTTGGGTCGTGAACGCGAGGAAGCGCAGTGTGATATCCGTACTGTGTATCAAAGAGACAGAGACCGAATTCTTCATTGTAAATCATTTCGACGATTAAAGCATAAAACGCAGGTGTTTTTAGATCCGTACGGAGATCATTATCGCACTCGTTTAACACATACTCTTGAGGTCGCACAGAATGCAAGAACGATAGCAAGAGCATTGCGCTTAAATGAGGATCTTACGGAAGCGATCGCTTTGGGACATGATCTTGGTCATACACCGTTTGGTCATTCTGGAGAGAGGACATTAAATGAATTATCTTCCCATGGATTTGAGCATAATATGCAGAGTCTTAGAGTGGTAGAGATATTGGAGAATAAAGGACAAGGATTAAATCTTACCAAAGAAGTGAGAGATGGGATAAAGAACCATCGTACCCGTTATATGCCATTTACTTTGGAGGGAAAAATTGTTCGTTATGCAGATAAGATTGCTTATGTAAATCATGATATTGATGATGCGATCCGGGCTGGAATTTTAGCAGAGAAACAGATTCCGGAGAAATATACTCAGATTTTGGGACATTCGGTGAGAGAACGGATCAATACGATGATTCATGACATTATCCGTAGTAGTGAGAAGCAGTACGAGATAAAAATGTCTGGAGAGATTCAAGAGGCATTAAGCGGATTACGTTCGTTTATGTTCGAACATGTATATACAAATTCGAAAGCAAAATCGGAGGAAAATAAGGCACGTAAATTGATTACAGCATTATTTGAAGCCTATATGGAGCAGATTGAACTGCTTCCAGAGGAATATGTGCAGATGATCAAAGAGGAAAAGGCAGATAAAGAACAGGTTGTATGTGATTACATAGCAGGAATGTCAGATCGTTATGCGATACATTGTTTTAGTGAGATTTATGTTCCTATTGGATGGAACAGCTTTTAATATAGTGTAAATTTGTAAGCTGGTTTAGCTGTAAATTTTTAGTACATAATGGGAAAGGAGGATACCCTTGTATTATTCGGATGAAGTGATCGAGGAAGTAAGAAACCGTACGAATATTGTGGATGTTATTGGTAACTATGTTCATTTGAAGAAGAAGGGAAACTCCTATTTTGGATTATGCCCGTTTCATGGAGAAAAGACGGCATCCTTTTCCGTTAGTGATGAAAAACAGATGTTTTATTGTTTTGGATGTGGAAAAGGTGGTAGTGTATTTACCTTTTTGATGGAATATGAAAATTTCACGTTCCCGGAAGTAGTAGAGTATTTGGCAGAACAGGTTGGAATGGAGCTGCCAAAGGAGGAACAGACGAGTGAGCAGAAAGCAATGGCAGATTATCGTGCGACGCTGCGGGAAATGAATAAGGATGCTGCCAACTATTTTTTCAAGCTTTTGCATCATGAACACGGGAAAAGAGGCTATGAGTATTTCAAGTCACGACAGATTACAGACGATACTATTTTGAAGTTTGGTCTTGGTTTTGCAGATATCTACCGGGATGATCTGTATCAGTTTTTGAAGAAAAAGGGATACCAGGATGAGGTGCTGAAAGATTCCGGGCTGGTGGAAATAGATAGTCAGGGAGCACACGATAAGTTTTGGAATCGTGTGATGTTTCCAATCGTTGATATGAATGGCAAAGTCATTGGTTTTGGTGGCCGTGTGATGGGAGATGGCGAACCAAAGTATTTAAATTCAAGGGAAACGCTTCTGTTTGAAAAGAAGAAAAATCTTTATGGACTTCATTTTGCGCGCAGATCAAAACGGGATGGATTTCTGCTTTGTGAAGGTTATATGGACGTGATTTCACTGCATCAGGCGGGATTTGACAATGCGGTTGCATCACTTGGAACTGCCTATACGATCGATCAGGCAAGGCTTTTGAAGCGATACCGTAATCGTGTTTTTTTAGCGTATGACAGTGATGCTGCAGGGCAAAAAGCAGCACTGAGAGCGATTGAAATATGCAGAAGTGCAGATCTTTCCGCCCGCGTGATCTCTATGAAACCATATAAGGATCCGGACGAATTTATTAAAAATCTTGGTGCAGAGGAATATGAAAAGCGGATTGCTAATTCAATCAGCAGTGTAATGTATGAGATACAGGTGCTGGCGGGGCACTATCATTTGAACGATCCGGAGGATAAAACGAGCTTTGGACGTGAGGTAGCAAAACGTCTTGCTTATATAAAGGACAAGCTGGAGCGGGAGAATTATGTGACTGCTGTTTCGGAGCAATATCATTTTCAGGAACGATCGTTGCTACAGCAGGTGAATCAGATTGGAGAACAAACATTTGAGGAGCAGCGTTTCAAGGATTTAGAAGAAGAAAGCAAGAAAAGTCATCAAAAAATCATAAAGGAAGAGAAGGAGGCTCCTATTTTACAGGAAAAGTTGTTACTCACCTGGGTTGCAAATTATCCTGTGTTATGGGAAAAAATCCGTGAGCATATTACGGTTCAGGAGTTTAGTGAAGGTTTGACAAGACAGATTGCAGAGCAGTTTGAAAAACAATATCAGCAAACGAATATGGTAAATCCGGCAGAGGTCATTGATTCTTATCCTGACCTGTCTCTACACTCTAAGATCAGTGCGATCTTAAATGAGGAAGTGCAATATGAAGGAAGCGAGCAGGAAGACGAAGAGATGCGCAGACAATTTGCACAAAATGCGATCACGGAAACCGTGCGGCGATTTAAGCAGGAAAGTATTGACCGACAAATGAAGGAGTTGACGCAGCAGTCGATTCCCAAAAAGGAACAAAGTCAAAGATTTATGGAATTGATGAAGGAGACACAAGCTCTGGAAAATTTGTATATTACCCTTGACAATGGTTAAAATACAAGCATACCGAAGCGAAAAGGTAAGTGAAAGGAGTCCCGATATGGCAGAGAATCATAAAAAAGAAGAAGGTAAGGAGAAAAAAGTGGCAACAAAGAAAAAGACAGTAAAAGAGACAGAAGCAATGAAAGAAGAAACAACACAGGTAAAGAAAAAAACAACAAAGAAGACAGCAGCGAAGACTTCAGAAAAGGAAAATAAAACAGAGAAAGAAACAAATTCAAAGAAAACGACTAAGAAGTCTGTGAAGGAAAAAGAGGAGAAGAAGACTGTGCAGGAGACAGCTTTAGAAGAAGAAAAGCTGGTTGATAAAACAGAGCAGGAGTTTTCTGACGAAGAGCAGGATGATGAACTCATTGATGAGGAGTTTGAGGATAACAAATTTGAATTTGACGCACCGATCGATGAAAAGACTGATGCGCAAGGATTAAGTGAAGATAACCAGACTACGTTTTTGGTACGATTAAATGAAATGGTTGATAAGGCAAAGAAAAAAGGCGGTGTTGTTGACCGCGATTTTGTAAATCATTCGCTTAGTGGTTTGGTGTATACCTCTGCCATGCAGTTAGAATTGTTTGATCGATTTGAAAAAGAGAATATTACGGTATTAGATAAGGATGATGATCTGCTTTTGGATTCAGATGATGATACGAATGTAGAGAATATTGATCTTTCTGTACCGGATGGTATTAGTATCGAGGATCCGGTCCGTATGTACCTGAAGGAAATTGGTAAAGTACCTTTGTTAAGTGCAGAAGAAGAAATTGAACTTGCCAAGGCAATGGAAAATGGCGACGAGCGGGCAAAGAAAAAATTGGCAGAAGCCAATCTGCGTCTGGTAGTCAGTATTGCCAAACGATATGTCGGACGTGGCATGTTGTTCTTAGATTTGATACAGGAAGGAAATTTAGGTCTGATCAAGGCGGTAGAAAAATTTGATTATCGCAAGGGATATAAGTTCAGTACGTATGCAACATGGTGGATCCGGCAGGCGATCACTCGTGCAATCGCAGACCAGGCAAGAACTATCCGAATTCCTGTTCATATGGTTGAAACAATCAATAAGCTGATCCGTGTGTCACGCCAGTTATTACAGGAATTAGGCCGGGAAGCAACACCGGAAGAAATTGCAAGAGAAATGAAGATTCCGGTAGAACGTGTCAGAGAGATCCAGAAGATTTCACAGGAGCCGGTTTCTTTAGAAACTCCAATTGGTGAGGAAGAGGATAGTCATCTTGGTGATTTCATTCAAGACGAGAATGTTCCTGTACCAGCAGATGCTGCTGCATTTACCTTACTTCGGGAACAGCTTGATGAGGTGCTTTCTACTTTGACAGATCGTGAGCAGAAGGTATTGAGACTGCGTTTTGGTCTGGAAGACAACCGTGCACGCACATTGGAAGAAGTTGGAAAAGAATTCAATGTTACAAGGGAGCGTATTCGTCAGATCGAAGCAAAGGCGATCCGTAAGCTGAGACATCCAAGTAGAAAGATTAAATTGAAGGATTTCCTCGATAATTAAAAAACAAGGAGAAAAAAATGGAGCTATCAATGCGTATGAAAGCAATTTCCAGTCTGGTGACAAAAGGAAATCGTTTGGCGGATGTCGGAACAGATCATGCTTTTATTCCCATCTACCTTACTTTAAATGGGTGGGTTCCGCATGCGATCGCAATGGATATTGGGGAAGGACCTCTTTCGCGTGCCATAGCACATATTCACGCACATGGTCTGGAAACTCAGATTGAAACAAGACGGAGTGATGGACTGAAAATGCTATCTCCGGAAGAAGTAGATACGATCATAATTGCCGGTATGGGTGGAGCTTTGATGTGTTCTATACTAGATGCGGCTGATTCTGGTTTTTGTGGGACAAAGGAATTGATCTTACAGCCACAGTCAGAAATTTTTAAGGTGCGTAGAAAGCTTCATGCAATGCATTATCAGATTGTCGAAGAACTATTTTTGCAGGAAGATGGGAAGTATTATACTGTGATAAAGGCGGTTCCTGGAGAAGAATACTATGAGAAAGAAGTGTATGAGCAGTATGGAAAATTGCTTTTGCTCAATAAAGATGCGCTACTTTTTACTTATTTGGAAGAAAAGCTTGATAAGACAACACAACTTTTGGAAAAGTTGACAGATCATAACAAAATGATTCCTGAGAAAACACTGGAACGTATCAGGCAGTTAGAAGGGGAAGAGAGACAATTGAAAGAGGCATTGTTCTATTATAATGAAACGTACATAGACTAGGAAGAAAGCTTTCGTGGGAAGAAAGGAGCCAAAAGATGAAGTGTAGTGATATTATGCTGTATTTGGAACAGTTGAGTCCGAAAAAATATGCACTGGATTGGGATAACGTAGGTTTATTAGTGGGATCAAAGGAACAGGATGTAAAAAAGATCATGCTGGCTTTGGATGCTTCCATGGAAGTGATCGAACAGGCAGTGACTGAGAAGGTAGATCTTTTGATCACGCATCATCCCATGATTTTTGGTTCCATCAAGACGGTCAATATGGATACTTTGGTTGGAAGAAAGATTATGACATTGCTTGCAAATAACATTTCCTGTTTTGCAATGCATACGAATTTTGATATAATGGGTTCCATGGCAGATATAGCAGCAGATCGTTTGCAGTTATCTCACAGGGAGCCATTAGAGGTGACATGGCAGGATGATCGCATAGTGGAGGGCATTGGAAGAGTGGGAAAACTGCCACAGCAATGCACCGTTCAGGAGCTGGCAGAAGAGATAAAAAAACAGTTTTCACTTCCTGCTGTTATGGTGTACGGAGCGTTAGAGCAGAGGGTGGAACGGATCGCAATCTGTCCGGGTTCCGGAAAAAGTATGATAGATGATGCCAGACAAAAGGAAGCACAGGTGCTTGTGACCGGTGATCTGGGACACCATGAAGGGCTGGATGCGAAGGAAGACGGACTGATCCTGATCGATGCTACGCATTATGGATTGGAGCACATTTTTACAGAGTTTGTGAAACAGTATTTAGAGGATAAATTGAACGGAGTAACGCTGGTTATGTGTGAGGAAAAAGCACCATATCAGCTTGTTTAAGCAAAATGGAGGTAGCAGTATGAAGATTCGCACCAAACAGGAGATAAAAGAATTTGAAATGCAGGCGCCGATGACTCTTTTAGACGTGGCAAAGGAATGTCAGTCATGGTATGAAGCAGAAATTGTGTTGGCGTACATAGATGGAAAATTAGCCGAGTTGACAAAGCAGGCTCCGGATGATAGTATAGTAGAGTTTGTCACTACCGCAGATAAGATTGGCAATCAGACATATCGCAGAAGTGCGATCTTACTGATGCTGGCCTCTTTACAGAATGTGACAAGAAAAGAACTTCCGGTTAATTTGAGTATCAACTATTCCATCAATCAGGCACTATACTGTGAGATCAATGATCCGCGGATCACTCTTTCCAAGGAACTGATAGAGGAAACAAAGGAAGAGATGAAACGGCTGGTAAACGAAGATATTGTCATCCAGAAAAAGAATGTGGAAACTAGTGAGGCAGTTCGTATTTTTGAAGAACGACATATGACAGATAAGGCAGAGTTGTTCCGTTATCGCAGGGTTTCTAAGACAAATCTTTATTATCTGAATGATTATGTAGATTATTATTATGGGTACATGGTGCCATCGACAAGCTACATTAAGTATTTTGATCTGGTTCCTTATGAGAATGGATTTATGCTTGTTTTACCGGGACGGAAAAATAATCATGATATTCCGGTCTTTCGTCCACAGCCAAAGCTTTTTTCTGTATTAAAGCAGGCAGAACAATGGGGGGATATGCTCCATGTCGGTACGGTCGGTGCATTAAATGATCTGATCGTAAATGGTGGAATGAATGAAATGATCCTGGTGCAGGAAGCATTGATGGAAAAAAATATTGGAAACATGGCAAATGAGATTGCGTTGAAGAAGAAAAAGGTTGTGTTGATCGCAGGTCCGTCTTCTTCAGGAAAAACAACATTTTCTCACCGCTTATCGATCCAACTTCGTGCTAACGGCCTGAATCCGCATCCAATTGCTATGGATAATTATTTTGTAAACCGTGAATTCACACCAAGAGATGAAAATGGTGATTACAATTTTGAATGTATTGATGCGATGGATGTAGCGCAGTTTAACGAGGATATGAGTAATCTTGTTCGGGGCAATACAGTAAAAATGCCAAGCTTCAATTTTAAAACCGGAAAACGGGAATACAAGGGAGAAACCAAGAAGCTGGGACCAGATGATGTGCTTGTGATCGAAGGAATCCACGGCTTAAATCCTCGTATGTCAGAGGCATTGTCAGATGACGAAAAATTCAAGATTTATATCAGTGCACTGACACAGCTTAATATTGATGAACATAACCGGATTCCAACCACAGATGGACGTTTGATCCGGCGGATCGTCCGGGATGCCAAGCATCGGGGGACTTCGGCAAAGGATACCATTGCCATGTGGCATTCTGTACGCCGGGGAGAAGAAGAAAATATTTTCCCTTATCAGGAGAATGCAGATGCTATGTTTAATTCTGCACTGATCTACGAGCTGGCAGTATTAAAAAGTTATGCAGAACCTTTATTATTTGCAATTCCAAAGGATTGTCCGGAATATCAGGAGGCAAAACGCTTGCTGAAATTCTTTGATTATTTTCTGTCTGCGGAAAGTAATAATCTGCCAAACAACTCCATTATCCGGGAGTTTATCGGTGGAAGCTGTTTTAATGTTTGATAATAGGTATAGAATAAGATCAGGCCGGATAAATGATCGCGGCTGTCAAACCGCAAGGTGGCAGGTGAGGAAAGTCCGGGCTTCAAAGGGCAGGGTGCCGGATAACGTCCGGTGGAGGTAACTCCCAGGCTAGTGCAACAGAAAAGAACCGCCAGCGTCTGCTGGTAAGGGTGAAACGGTGAGGTAAGAGCTCACCGCCATTCTGGTAACAGGATGGGCGGATGTAAACCCCACTCGAAGCAAGACCAAAACGAAACCATGTGGCGGCCCGTCACGTTTCAAGGTAGGTCGCTTGAGCTGTCTGGTAACAGGCAGCCTAGATAGATGATCATTCACGACATAACCCGGCTTATCGTCCGGCCTGATTTATTTTTTTGACAAGTGAGACAAAAAGTAGTAAAATAATCATAGAAATTTGGTTATATTTGCTACTTTTTTTATTGGAAAGGAGGAATTTAGATGAGCTTTTCCAGTGAACATCTGTCATTAGATGAAATTCAAAAAAGACTAATGAAGCAAGTGTCCTCCATTGTAGTGTTGAGTGATCTTGCGCTTACCGAAGAAGATTATAAGTATCTTTCCACAAAGGTGAAAATGTTGTTTAAATTCGCCAATGATAGCAATGTGGTAGATGATTATAAGCTGGCGATCGTGGTGTATTGGGTGTTTTCCATGGTATATTGGGATAAGGAGCATTTGGGAACACTTGAGATGGAAGCATTGTTTGATGGACTTCCCCAGTATAAGAAGAAGTATTATATGGACATTTGCATGGAAGCGTTTGATGAATATGGAATATACCGCTACCATGTTGGATACAAGGATGCACTTTTACGTTATCGCGGTATTATTGCAAGACATGCAGGAATTCCACGAGAAGAGCGTGACAAGGTATTTTATTTATTGAGTCAGTATCAGGAGTGTAATCTGGTAGCTGAGATGGTAGAATCGATCATGATGGTATTGCCGGATCGTACACAGACGATTTTCTGTTGTTTTGATGATCATACGAAGCAGAAAGTGATCATGAATCTTCGGAATCTTATGATCTCCTGTCAGACAGAACGTTTTAGCGAGGAAGATCTGCTAGAGCAACATCATTATACCAGCCGTGAACTGATTCGCGACATGCTGAAGTGGTGTGATGAGAATGCCTCTATTAAGAAGGCTGCCACGTGAGGATACGGTCGCGTATCTTAATTTCAAGGTAGCGTCTGGCATATTCAGAAGCGGAATAAGTAAGGATGTAGTTGTTTGGAAACGAACGGCTGCATCCTTTTTTTGTGACGATGTCTACTGCTTTATTATAAGCAATGGCAGCATCCTCTGCGGTATCATAGTAACCGATCAGATAGTTCCCATTTAAATGGATCTGGCTTTTATAGATCCGTTTTCCATTTTTTAATATGCTGGTTACGCCATAATATGCACAGATCACTTCGAGATTTGCATAAGTAAAATCATATTCATCCATATTTACATGGCGATAATCTTTTCCACAGACACTGTAGTTTTTTATACCATAGCGGGAATAAATGTTGACCTGCATGCCATAGTCTGATACAAAAAGATACCCTCCGCGTCGCTGGATCTTATGGGTGGAATAATAGAACAGATCATCAATATCAAACTTCAATGGTGTTTTTTCATCCAGATAATAGTAGAAAAATTTCTCCTGCAGGTAGATGGGATTGCGAAGATAAATGCCATGATCCCGGTAATTGATGAGGCTAACTATTTTTGCAAAGGGCAGGTGATAGGAGTGAGAAAAAGTCTGTTCTAAAGACAACTGGGAACGCAGCAGCATGACTGCTTCTTCGTAGGCTGCAGAAGCATCTTCTTCCGTTGGAAAGCTCCCTAAACTGATATGTTTTCCCTTGTATGTGATGGAACTTCGGTAATATACGGTATTGTCTTTTTTGCGTGCTTGAAATACTCCTGTTTTACCCATAAAAAACCTCTTAAATAAATCTTTTTAGTATAAATATTGTAACAGATGCATATCATAAAAGAAAGGCGGATTTTTTGTTTTGGGACAAGATAGGAGGAAATAATATTCAATGAGGGAATCAAACCTTCTGGCTTTTTTGGGGGTTGGTCTTTTGTGCATACTGGCAATATTGACTTATCCCGTAGAAGAGCAGGAGCAGAAGCGTGTGTTTGTATCAATATCTGAGGGAACATTTTCCTGTCGGGAAGAATGGTCTAAGCAGCAGGAGCAGGTAGAAAGTACAACGCAGGAGGTTGTAACGGCAATGGCTGCGGTAGAGACACAGAAATTGGATCAGGTCAGAAATCTTATGCTTTCCAAAGAAGATTATGATATTCTGCTTCAGATTGTGGAAGCCGAGGCAACAGGAGGATCCAGTAAAAGTAAACAGATGGTGGCAAATGTTGTGTTGAATCGGGTGGCAGACGAGCATTTTCCGGATACGGTAAGAGAAGTTGTATTTCAGAAAACGCAGGAGGGAACGGCACAGTTTTCTCCGACAGAGGACGGAAGATTTTATTCTGTGCAAGTTACCAAAGCAACGAAACGGGCGGTTGCCGCAGTGCTGGAAGGGAAAGACGAAAGTCAGGGAGCATTGTTTTTTTTAAATCGCGCAACAGCAAACAGTGAAGCCAGACAGTGGTTTGATGGAAAACTCCAATATCTTTTTGATTGTGGCGGACATTCTTTTTATGGATATGAATGGTAAATCAGTTTCCGGGAATTGAATTATTTTGTATTGTATGATACAATAATGCCGATTAGCATGGCGGTTTGCCATAAACTTGAATGAAATGAAGGGTGACTGATATGGATTTAATGTACAAAAGCACGAGAAACAATGAGGAACGCGTTACCGCATCAGAAGCAATTTTAAAGGGCCTTGCCAATGATGGAGGTTTATACGCACCAGAGCAGATTCCTTCCTTACAGGTATCGTTAGAGGATCTGACAAAGATGAGTTATCAGGAGATTGCTTATGTTGTTATGAAAGAATTCCTCACAGATTTTACCGAGGAAGAGTTAAAACATTGTATTAACAGTGCTTACGATAAGAAATTTGATATTCCGGAGATTGCTGCAATGCATGAGGCAGATGGAGCACATTTCCTGGAATTGTTCCACGGAGCAACGATTGCGTTTAAGGACATGGCACTTTCTATTCTGCCATACCTTCTAACAACTTCTGCCAAGAAAAATCATGTGAAAAATGAGATCGTAATCTTAACAGCAACGAGTGGTGATACCGGTAAGGCTGCATTAGCAGGTTTTCAAGATGTTCCTGGAACCAAGATCATTGTATTTTATCCGAAATCAGGCGTAAGTCCGATCCAGGAAAAGCAGATGGTGACACAGCGTGGTGAGAACACATATGTGGTAGGTATCCACGGTAACTTTGATGATGCACAGACAGGCGTTAAGAATATGTTTAACGACAAAGAGCTTGCAAAGGTTATGGATGAGGCTGGCTACCAGTTTTCTTCTGCTAATTCCATTAATATTGGCCGTCTGGTTCCACAGATTGTTTATTATGTGTATGCTTATGCGCAGCTTGTGAAAAAAGGTACATTAAAGGCAGGAGAAGAAATGAATGTTGTTGTTCCAACGGGTAATTTTGGTAACATTCTGGCTTCTTATTATGCGAAACAGATGGGACTTCCGATCAAGAAATTTATCTGTGCTTCCAATGAAAATAAAGTATTATTTGATTTCTTTGAGACGGGCTGTTACGATCGTAACCGTGAATTTATCTTGACGACTTCTCCATCTATGGATATCCTGATCTCCAGCAACTTAGAGCGTCTGATTTATAAGATTGCAGGAAATGATGCCAAAAAGAATGCTGCATTTATGGAGCAGTTAAAGGGAGAAGGAAAGTACACGATCACAGAGGAAATGAAAGCTGCACTTTCTGAATTTGTTGGCGGTTATGCAACAGAGAAGGAGACTGCTGAAGTGATCGCTAAGATCTACAAGCAGGATGATTACATTATTGACACCCATACAGCGGTAGCCGCTCATGTATATGAGCAGTATGTTGCAGATACGAAGGATACCACACCTACCGTAATTGCTTCTACCGCAAGTCCATATAAGTTCACGAGAAGCGTAATGGATGCTATTGATCCTGCCTATGACGTCAAAACGGACTTTGAACTGGTGGATGAGTTGAATCGTTTGTCAAAAGTTGCAGTACCTCAGGCAATTGAAGATATTCGTACGGCTCCGGTATTACATGATACTGTAGTAGATGCCAAGGATATGTGTGCACAGGTCAAACGTATTTTAAATATTTAAGTTATATCCTTTTAAAAGAGAGTGTGTAGAAGAACTGTCGAAGGTTTCGACAGTTCTTTTTTTGTGGAAAAAAGGTGAAAATAACAGGAAAACCCTTATGTATTCTATATCTTTTCAAAAAAGAAGGGAGACAGTTTTTTCGACAGTGACAACCACAGGTTGTTAAAAAATACAACAAATCGTTGTTGGACAGTCTTACTTTTCTCGTGCTACGATAATGTTGTTTCCAAAAGGAATCTCTGTTTTGGATCTATATTTGATCAATATCTAATCTCACTTTTTATAATCTAAATTGAAATCGGACCTCTTATTTTCTTTGTACTCTATAGTGTAGGAAACCCGTTGATCTGATCTGGATTCAAAACAGAATAAAAACAGGAGGTGTTTTCATGGAAAAGAGAAAGCGGCTATGGTGTCTGTTTAGTATGATCGTTCTGATTGTTGTTTTGTTGGAGGGAAAAAATACCTGTGCAGAAGGATTGAGTGACAGACAGCTTTATGGGAATGGAGAAGAAAGTATCCTTTATGAGCAGGAGTCAAAACAAACTTCTTCAGGAAAGAGAAAGAATTCTTCTACTCTGTCATCGGAAGTGACAACAAATGCTGTGGCAACAACGCAAATGGCAGAGACTGCAGAAATTGCTTCTACAACAGAGATGGAAAAAAAAGAGAAAGAGAAAAGCAGTGAGGAAACAACAGAAGAAACAGTGCAGGAAGTGCAAGAGGATGAAACAGAGACAGAACAGAAGCAGGATGAGATCACGATAGAGGGAGTTACGGATCAGGAATACTATAAAGAGGATGTTTCTCTACGAGTACTTGCACCAGCGTCAAAACCGGATCTTTCCATTCAGCTGTTGGAGTGTAGAGAACAGCAGTGGAAAGTAAAAAAGGAGATAGGTTTACAGATGACAGGTGCAACCATGATCGCAGAGGATACTGTGACAGAAGAAGGGCAGTATCAGCTTGCTATTTACGATCAGGTCAATGAGACAAAAAGTCTTTTGGAATCCCGAACTTTTCAGATTGATAAAACCCCGCCTGTCATATCATTCCAGATGCCAAAGAAAAAGGAGGTGATCTTATCTATAAAGGAATGGAAAGAACAGGCTGTGACAGACCAAAGCCCGGTAGAGGTTACCTGTTATGTAAATGAGCAGGAAGTAACAGCTGGTTCTGTAAAAACACCGGGCGAATATGCGATACGTCTTCAGGCGGTAGATGCAGCAGGAAATGAAGCCAGTGAGGAACAAACGATCGTAATACCGGAAAAGAAAAAGGAAATTCGCAAGGGAGGATGGATGTTTCCCTCCTGTGTCGTGGTTGTGTTGTTTGGTGTAAGTTTATTAGTAAAAGAGTGGATGAAGCAAAGGAGGAAGAAAAATGTGTAACAGCAGTATAGAAAAAAAGAGGGTGACGAGAGGCATTGCGATAGGAATGGTCATGCTTATGCTAGTTGGAACGATCGTTCCAAAAAATGCACCTGTGATGCGGGTTCAGGCAAAGACCGCCATGGAAAAGGTGCTGGTGATCGGAGCAAATAACCGGAGTCTGATCGCCAAGTCAAAAAATCAGACCGTATATACTTATCGTTCCAGCAATCCGAGGGTGGCCAGTGTATCGTCCAACGGTGTAATAACTGGAAAGAAAAAAGGAAAAGCCAATGTGGTTCGTTATGTGACTAAAAATAAGAGAACAAAAATTGATCAGATCATGACTGTAAAAGTGGAAAAGTTGAAAATATCCGGAAAGAAAACGGTATATGTATCTGGAAAGTATCAGTTTAAAACCAATGCGGCTTTCGTGAAATGGAAGGTTTCGGATAAAAAGAAGGCGACCATATCAAAAAAAGGGGTATTAAAGGCAAAGAAGACAGGAAAGATCACACTTATTGCCAAAGCAGGAGGATTGACCGTCAAGAAAAAGATTACAGTCAAAAAGGATGGAATAAAGTCTGTTCAGGCGCAATTTATGCGTTCTGCCGCCTATGTGGGAAATGCTGTTGATAAATCTGATTTGCTTGTAAAGGCAGTGTATAAAAGCGGTAAGAAGAAAAAGATAACAGGGTATACCATAGAATCAGCACAGCTTGCCAAAGAGGGAGAGAATACAATTGCTGTCAAGTATAAGGAGTATCGTTGTTCGATAAAAGTGAAAGCAGAAAAAAAGAAAGTAACAGCATTACAGGCAACGTATTTAGGTGGTCCGTTAGCTGTCGGACAGGCAGTAGGAAATAATGATTTTTCGGTGACGGCTGTTTATAATGATGGATCTACAAAGACATTAAATACGCAGGAGTATACTCTTTCTAATGTTGTTGCAAAGGAAAAGGGAACCTTAAATGTTGTGGTGACGCATCCTACAAGCAATATTACCACCTCTGTATTTATTCCGGTCAGTGTTCTTTCTATTCAGAGTATTGATGCTAGTTATAGCGGAGGTGTTCTATATAAGGAAGATGGTGTGGATGTTTCTAAAATAAAGATCCTTGTTACTTATGAAGATGGTTCTACAGGTCTTGTAGATGCTTCTGACATCCGGATCGGAAGTGTGGAGGAGGCAGATGGAACAGTAAAGATGTTACTTTACTATACTGTGAATGGAACTGAGTATTCCACTGTGATCTCTGCAAAACAAAAAAGTCATAAGCCGGTTTCCATGATTGTGGAGTGTGAAAATCCAATCGTATATGCTGGTCAGGAGCTAAATCAAAATAATTATGTGGTTAAGATTGTATATTCTGATGGAGAGGAACGAGTAACACAAGATTGGATCAGTGATTATGTGATCTCCGATTACGAAGGAGAAAAAGAGCTGACATTCCAATATGTAGAGGATGATATTACATTGACACAAAAGGTAGCAGTATCAATCAGAAAGATAGCTGCAGTTGGAATAAAGGTGACAAAGACATGTTCTAATGTTATGGCAGGACGGGAGTTGGATCGTTCTGAAATAGAAGTGGTGCAGTTGTATGAAGATGGAAACAGTGAAAAGATCACTGAATTTGCGACAAATTATAACTCAGAGGATCGCACTGTAGGAGATCGTACCGTGGTAGTTTCCTACAATGGTTTTGAAACAACAATGATTATTACTGTTGTGCCTCCGAAATTGATTTCTATTAGTGCCAATAGTCCAAGTGTTCCCTCTTTTGTGGGTGAGAATTTGAATACTACAGGTATGATGGTGATGGCAAGCTATGAGGATGGTTCTTCTGCAGCAGTGCAGGGATGGACAACTGATTATTCTCCAGCTCTTCCAGAAGGGGAGCATGCAATTACCGTTTATTATCAGGATGCAAGCTGCCAAGTGCGTGTGAAGGTGTACAAACATCTGGATGCCAGTGTTTCTGCCACCAGTGTGATCCTCAAACATCCGGTTATGATAGCGGTCAATGATCCGCAGGTGAATTGTGCTGTAGTAGCAGGAAGTGCCAGTGTTTCTTCCGGGGGGAATGGCACATTTCAGGTGATTCCAACAAGTCTGGGAAATGTAACACTTCAATTGAATCACACACTTACAAAGGAAAGCAAAACGATCGGCATAGCAGTGAGTGCATTCCATATGTCTTATGTAAATACATCAGGAGGAAATGTGGCACTGGGAGATACCCTCTCTTATACAACCAATGCACCAGCCAAGTTTACTTATGTAGTATATGATGATAATGGAACAGAAGTAACCAGAGGAGGCTCTGTCAACTCTGCTTCGACCGGTTACAATTATGTGGCGAAAACGTTGGGAACACTAGTAGTGACAGCAACTGATGTTGCAACTAACGAGCAGGTTGAAAAAAAGGTGACCGTTCGAAAGGAACTGGCGATCAATGGTGGCAGCAGCGTGAAAGTAGGATCTACCTTACAGCTTTCTACGACAAAACAGCAGGTAAGCTGGAGCAGTAGTAATACCAAACTGGCTACAGTTTCCAAATCCGGAGTCGTAAAAGGGGTAAAAGCAGGAACGGTAACGATCACAGCAATGTTTCCGGAATATGGAAATCGAACTGTGAAGAAGACTATCACAGTAAAAAGCACAAAAAAATGAGTAGTATGTTTAGTTCGGAGAAAGCCTTTTAAGGATCGTTTAAAATTACGCATCAAATTAAGTGCTTAATGGATAAATAATCCGGAATTCCATTTTTGAAGTTGATATGTGGCTCTCCTTCGATCAGAGGACGGAGGTAGGTGATCATTTCATCGGTTATGTCATTACCGGCTTCGTTGATCCAGTTTTGTGGTACACGCTTAGCTGCATTAGCAACGTCACTGACTGCGACATTACCGATGGAAATAGTATATGGGTGGTTATGCTCCCGGTTTAAAGTTAACATAATAGAGGAGAGCCCCATTTCTGCAGCTTTAACAGCCTCATTTCCCAAGGAGAAAGCTTCGTTGATATCGGTCAGAGATGAAATATGCATCGCACTGCGCTGTAATACATTTAATTCAATGGAACGTACTTTGCATCCAATTGTGGATTTGACTAAATGCTCTAACGCTTTTCCCGTACCACTTAACTGTGCATGACCAAATTCATCGGCAGCTGCCTGCGTGGAACTGATATATTGTCCATCTTTATCATGGATTCCCTCGGATACTGCAACGATCACATTTTTATTTGTCTTTAATAACTGATTCAGATCGTTGATAAACTGGAAGGTGGAAAAATCACGTTCCGGTAAGTAGATTAGGTCTGGGGCATGGTTATAATCATTTCTTGCAAGGGCAGAGGCTGCCGTCAGCCATCCGGCATCCCGTCCCATGATCTCGACGATCGTAACACTCTCCACATCGTATATATAGGTATCGTGGGCAATTTCTAACAAAGAGGTTGCAACAAATTTGGCAGCGGAACCAAAACCTGGAGTATGATCTGTTTCCATCAGGTCATTGTCAATGGTTTTCGGAATTCCAATGATGGAAATATCATATCCGATCTTTTTGGCATATTGACTTAGCTTGTCCACCGTATCCATGGAATCATTTCCTCCAATGTAAAAAAATGCATGGATATTCATCTGCTCAAAGGTTTTAAAGATAAAGTCATATTGTGCCGGATCTACCGTATAGTCCGGCAGTTTATAGCGACAGGAACCTAAATACATGGCTGGTGAAGTCATCAGTGTAGAGATGGCTCTTTCATTGTTTGCAAAGGTATCATTTAATGCAATGATCTTATGTTGTAATACACCCTGTATCCCGTTGATCGAACCGTAGATGGTGTCAAAAGAACGGCTTTTGATCGCAGCGTCAATGACACCGGCAAGACTTGCGTTGATCGCAGCAGTAGGACCGCCTGATTGTGCTACAATACAATTTTTTTTCATGAGTATCCTCCCAATCTGTTGTCAAAAATAAGCTCATAACTATCAACATTATATGACAGGAATGAGATCCATGCAAGGCACAAAAACGTTGGAAATGAAAAAGGGAAGAATGGATAAAAGGAGAAAGAAAAAGCAGGATAATTTAGTCATTATTACTTGTAAAATCTATATAAATATTATATAATCTAGGTAACATATTTCCTGGAGTGTTCGAAAACTTCTATTATTTTGAACCTACATTACGTGAAAAGGAACTCCTATATTTATATAGTAATATCAGGCCTCCTAGGATCAGAGGAAGATAGATCTATATGTGCGGACATCCACCTAGCTTAGCTAGGGCGTCAAAATATAGAAAACGGCACCTTGGGAGATTTCGTAGACAAAAAAGCAGCAGGAATGCTGCTTTTTTTATTTCAGTAGAAGATCAGGTTGGATCGACTTGCCGCATATTTGAACGAGCACGGCATACGCTTATATAAAATGGTCTGAAGGAGGTTAATATGAAGAAACGCATGGGAATCATTTTTGTGCTGACCGGCTGTATTTTGACTGCGATCATGCTCTCCTTTCGATGGGAACAGAACAAGGATGGTGTGACGAGAGCAGAGGCTGCTAAGCTGTTTTCTCTGCTTTTTGCCGCACAGGAGCAGAAGGAGGAGAGCGGGGAATCTCCGTTTTCGGATGTAGGGAAAGAAGATCCGGATTATGCCTATATTTATGACGCATTTGAGCGAAATCTGTTTGCGATAGATGAGACGAAGAAAGCGTTTGAAAAGGACAAATTCTTTACTTATGAGGATTATGGACAGGTGGCATTACAGTTGGGATTAACGGTCGATGATTTTTCCTTTTCCCATAAGAGTAAACGCGCCATGACGCCACAGCATTTTTATAAGATGTACGATGCATTGCGGGTGCTTTATAAGGATAGTGCACGGGTGAAGAAAAAATACGCACTTCTTTATTCTTATAATGAAAAGAAAAAGGAGCTTGTGACAAGTGCCGGAACCTATACCAAAGTTGAAAAAGAGATGAAAAAGAAGGTTGGGAAGGTGATCTGTTACTATTCCTGTGAGGGAGAATTTTTACAGTATCTTTCTTTGAGCAACCGGTCAATCACTGTAAAAAACGTCTGGTGTAGAGCAGTACAAAATGAGAAGCTTACGATTTTTGCCAAACAGAATACAGTGACGCTTCCTGTTACAAACGCAGCAAACGATGCAGCCGGACATGTCGTTGATGTGACGATTGCAAACCAGCAGGTACAGTCTGTTACTAAAAAAGAGGCAACAGTAAATGGCAAGGTAGTGTCGGTGACAAAGGATTCCATTTCTTTGGAGAAAAAAACGTATAAACGAAGCAGCACGCTTCCGGTGTATGTGACATACGAAGGGATCAAGGAACTTTCTTCGCTGGCGGCACTGATGAGTTATAAATCTGTTCATCTGGTTTTAGAACAGGAACAGGTAGTGGCAGTGATCATTCCGGCATCAGAACAGACAACGATGCTTCGGGTGTTGTTAAATACGACCGGATTTCAGTCAAAATTCCACGAGCAGATCACTGTGACGGCAGATACTGCATTTTCCGTGTCACAAGGAGAGAAAAAAGGCTCCTATCAGAAAGGAGAGGAGATTACATTTTTGCCGGGGGATGTGGCTCTTAATGAGCGTATCCGGATAGAACCGAAGGCACAGGAAGGACGTCTGATTGTGAAGAGTATCGAGCGTGCCTATGGAAATCCGTCCTATCGCGGCAGTCTGGAGATTGCGAAAACAGAGGAGGGAATGGTACTGGTCAATGAAGTGGGTGTGGAGCCTTATCTATACGCTGTTGTACCAAGTGAGATGCCGGTGCAATATGGCAGTGAGGCATTGAAGCTTCAGTCAGTATGTGCCAGAAGCTTTGCATTTAGTCAGCTTCACGATCCATCCTTTTTAGCTTATGGAGCACATTTGGATGACAGTGTGAATAGTCAGGTATATAACAACACAAAAGAGTGTGATGAGAGTATTCTTGCCGTGGATAGTACATGTGGCCAGGTGCTGTATGACGGCGATTCGCTTGTTACAACATATTTCTTTTCCACCTCTTGTGGATATACGGGAAACAGTTCTGATGTTTGGATCTCAAATGCGGCACCGCCTTCTTATCTTACCGGAAAGCTGCAGGCAAGTGAAGGGGGAACACTGGATTTAAAAGATGAAACAACGTTCCGTACCTTCATAGATCATACAAATGCCTATGACTTTTTTGAAAAAGAAGAGCCATGGTTTCGATGGACAGTAACGATGAGTAAGAAGCAGATTCAGGCATTGATTGAGAAAAATTTAAGCAGTGTTTCCCGTTATGTTAGCGTAAAGCAGGATGACGGAAACTACAAACAGCAGGAGATTGCCAGTATTGGTTCGCTGAAAGATATCAAGGTGGGAGAACGGAGCAGCTCAGGAGTATTAAAATCACTGATACTCGTAGGTTCCAAAGCCCAGATTATGGTGACCAGTGAATATGGCATCCGGAAATTGCTTGGAGATGGCACAATCCCTATTACGGTAAATGGGGGCGGTACCTTAAATCAGGCGATGCTTCCAAGTGGCTATTTTTATTTTGATATTATAAAAACAAAAAATGGAAAAATAAAAACCGTCACCTATCATGGTGGCGGCTATGGACATGGAGTAGGTATGAGTCAGAATGGAGCTAAGACGATGGGAGAAAAAGGCTATACCTATGAACAGATGCTGTCTTACTTTTTTGAGGGAACGACACTTCACAATATGTATGAGCATCAGAGCGGCAGATAGGAGATGTCATTTTCTGGTCCGCCGAATAAGCAGTGATTCAATTCCCCGCCAATGAATAAGATAAACATACAGAAGTAAAGCCACAACAGAGTTAAGATGATTCCGGTTAAGGAACCATACATGACAGTGAAGTTATTAAAGTTATCGATGTAGATGGAAAAACCAAGCGAAGTGCCTACCCATCCGATCGTAGACAGAAGTGCACCGGGAATGCAGTGTAAAAATGTGGTTTTCTGATCCGGTAAAAAACGGTAGAAAAACAGGAAAAAGAGCAACAACAGTGCGATCACAACAATGGTTCGCAATGAACCAATCGTATTTGCTATTCCTGCAATAAATGGAAATTCTTTCATCAGTGTGTGAAGGATCTGATTACCAAACACCAAAGCGACCATCAGTAAAATGATGGAGAACGAAAAGAACAGGGTATATATGGTAGAGATCAATCGAACAACAAAATAGTTGGTGCTTTTTCGATAGTTGGTGATGGTATTGAATCCGTTTTTGATGGACATAACGCCTTTGGAAGCTGCCCATAATGTAACGAGAATGGAAAGAGAGAGCACCGTTCCGGTGGAATTATCCAAAGTATCCATGATCAAAGGCTCGATGTAAGAATAAAAAGCTTCCGGTATAAACGAGATGATCAGATCTTTGATCTGCTCATTGGGAATCGGAACAAACTGTACCAAACTCATGATAGACATAAGAAATGGGAAGAAAGACAGTACCGTAAAGAATGCTGCCTGTGCAGCATAAGCTCCCAGATGGTGTTTCGTAACACCGTCAGCAACCCGAAATCCTAAAGAAAACAGTTTCAGCAAATCTTTCACCTCCCAAAATACTTATGGTATTATAACAGATTTTTAAAAAAAGGAAAGTCTTTTTTGAAAAATGAACCGTTTTTCCGTTGACATTTTTACAGAATATGTTACAATATTATGGTTAAAAGCGATGAAAACGCACAGTAGTCATACATTTTCTTTTCAAGAGAGTTCCGGTGATTCGCTGCGAGCCGGATAAAGTTCAGATGCATGATGAATTTCCCGTTTGAGCTGCGGTTTTGAAGTAGATTTTATGGTAGAGACCGACGTTACCTACGCGTTAAGTAGAATGAAGGGTCCGTGCCGGAAGATATGGTGCGGGAACTAGGGTGGTACCGCGATGATTCGTCCCTATATGCAAGCAATTGCATATAGGGCTTTTTTAATTTATTAAGAAAAGGAGAACGCACAATGAAAGACAAGTTGAATGCGATCAAAGAAGCAGCATTAAAACAGATTGAAACTGCCAAAGACTTGGATGCACTGAACGACATCAGAGTATCCGTTC
This sequence comes from uncultured Lachnospiraceae bacterium, assembly GCA_934317845.1. Classification (GTDB taxonomy): domain Bacteria; phylum Bacillota; class Clostridia; order Lachnospirales; family Lachnospiraceae; genus NC2004. The sequence continues at coordinate 58,729 of CAKRES010000013.1, read as the reverse complement.
TTGGTAAAAAGGGCGAACTGACTCAGGTGCTTAAGAGCATGAAGGACGTCGCTCCGGAAGACCGTCCGAAGGTCGGACAGATGGTGAACGATACCCGTGCCGCCATTGAAAATGTATTAGAAAAGGAAAAGACGATGCTTCAGCGAAAGATCCGTGAGGAGAAAATGAAACGCGAAGTCATTGACGTAACACTGCCTGGCAAGAAGAAAATGACCGGACATCGTCATCCTAACCAGATCGCGTTGGAGGATTTAGAGCGCGTCTTTATCGGAATGGGTTATGAAGTAGTAGAGGGCCCGGAGGTAGAGTTAGACCATTACAATTTTGAACTGTTAAATATTCCGGCAAATCATCCGGCAAAGGATGAGCAGGACACTTTCTACATTACGAAGGATATTTTACTTCGTACCCAGACATCTCCGGTACAGGCTCGTATCATGGAGCAGGGAAGGATGCCGATCCGTATTATTTCACCGGGAAGAGTATTCCGTTCCGATGAGGTGGATGCTACACATTCTCCATCCTTCCATCAGGTAGAGGGACTGGTTGTGGACAAAGGTATTACCTTTGCAGATTTAAAGGGAACGATCAACCAGTGGGCAAAGGAGTTTTTCGGACCGGATACCAAAACGAAGTTCCGTCCGCATCATTTCCCATTTACCGAGCCATCGGCTGAGGTTGATGTTACCTGCTTTAAGTGTGGTGGAAAAGGCTGTCGTATGTGTAAAGGAAGCGGCTGGATCGAGATCTTAGGATGTGGTATGGTACATCCAAAAGTGCTTCACGACTGTGGCATTGATCCGGAAGAATATAGTGGATTTGCGTTTGGTATTGGCTTAGAGCGTATCGCACTGTTGAAGTATGAGATTGATGATATGCGCTTATTATATGAAAATGACAAACGTTTCTTAGATCAGTTTTAATTAGGAGGGAATCAACATGAAAACACCTATATCATGGATAAAAGCATATGTTCCGGATCTGGACTGCACAACAACAGAATATGTAGATGCAATGACGCTGTCCGGTTCCAATGTGGAAAATGCAGTAGTATTAGATCAGAATCTTGATAAGATCGTAGTAGGCCAGATTGAAAAGATCGAGAAGCATCCGGATGCGGACAAGCTGATCATCTGTCAGGTCAATGTTGGAACAGAGACGATCCAGATCGTAACAGGTGCTTCAAATGTAGCAGAGAAGGATCTTGTTCCGGTTGTATTGGATGGTGGAAAAGTAGCCAACGGTCATTCCGGAGAAAAAGCACCGGAGAACGGAATCAAGATTAAAAAAGGAAAATTACGTGGAGTACCATCCAATGGTATGATGTGTTCCATTGAGGAGCTTGGCTCTACGAAGGACATGTATCCACTGGCACCGGAAAACGGCATTTACATTTTTCCGGAGGGAAGTGCAAAGCCGGGGGATGATGCGATCGAAGTATTAGGCTTACATGATTCTGTCGTGGAGTTTGAGATCACATCAAACCGCGTGGACTGTTTCTCTATGATCGGTATGGCAAGAGAAGCGGCAGCAACTTTCCGTAAGGAATTTCATCCACCGGTTGTAACGAAAACAGGAAATGAAGAAGATATCAATGACTATATCAGTGTAACGGTAGAAGATACGGATCTGTGCCCTCGTTATACCGCAAGAGTGGTAAAGAATATCAAGCTTGCACCATCTCCAGAGTGGATGCAGAGACGTTTGGCAGCTGTAGGAATCCGTCCGATCAACAATCTTGTAGATATTACCAACTATGTAATGGAAGAATATGGTCAGCCAATGCATGCCTATGATCTGGACAAGGTAGCAGATAAAAAGATCATCGTACGCCGTGCAAAGGATGGAGATACCTTTGTCACATTAGACGGACAGGAGCGTAATCTGGATAAGGATGTGCTGATGATCTGTGACGGTGAAAAAGAAATCGGTATCGCCGGAATCATGGGTGGAGAGAACTCCATGGTCACCGATGACATCCATACCCTGTTATTTGAGGCAGCCTGCTTTGACGGAACCAATATCCGTCTTTCCGGAAAGCGGATCGGACTTCGTACCGATGCTTCCGGTAAATTTGAGAAAGGCCTTGATCCAAACAATGCCATGGAAGCCATGGATCGCGCCTGTCAGTTGATCGAAGAATTAGGTTGTGGAGAAGTTGTTGGAGGTGCAGTTGATGTATATCCGGATCCGGTAGAGGAAAAACGTATTTTATTTGAGCCGGAGAAAATGAATGCGTTGCTCGGTACAGATGTAACAAAAGAGCAGATGTTTGAATACTTTGACCGCTTAGAGCTTCGTTACGATGAGAAGACAAATGAGATGGTTATTCCAACCTTCCGCCAGGATCTGATCTGTCGTGCTGATCTGGCAGAGGAAGTAGCCCGTTTCTATGGTTATGATAAAGTTCCGGTTACGCTGCCACACGGAGAGGCCACTGCCGGTAAAGTATCATTAAAGCACCGGGTACAGGATATTGCCAGAGATGTTGCAGAAGATTATGGCTTTAGTGGCGGTATGTGTTACTCCTTTGAAAGTCCGAAGGTATTTGACAAATTACTTCTTCCACCAGATGCAAAAGAGCGGGAAGCAATCGTTATTTCCAATCCGTTGGGAGAGGATTTCTCTATTATGCGAACGATTGCGTTGAACGGTATTTTAAGTTCCCTGTCAACAAACTTTGCACATCGCAATAAAAATGTACGTCTTTATGAGTTCGGTAATGTATATCTGCCAAAGGCACTTCCACTTACCGAGCTTCCGGAAGAGCACATGGAACTGGCTCTTGGTATGTATGGAGAAGGTGATTTCTTCAGCATGAAGGGAGCATTAGAAGGTATTTTTGATAAGTTGAATATCAAGGGACTGACATTTGAAGCAAGCAGCAAATATCCATACCTGCATCCGGGTCGTCAGGCGGTAGTAATGGATCAGGATACGGAGATTGCTTATCTGGGACAGCTTCATCCGGAGGCAGCAGAGAATTACAACATGAAGGGTGAAGTATATGTTGCTGTTGTTCATATTGAAGAGTGTGTAAAACGCACCTCCTTTGATTACAAATATGAGAGCGTAGCGAAGTTCCCTGCCATGACCCGTGACTTAAGTATGGTAATGAAAAAAGAGGTGCTCGTGGGACAGTTAGAAGCTGTATTTAAGAAACGCGGTGGAAAACTGTTAGAGAGCATGGAATTATTTGATGTCTATGAAGGAGATCAGATTGCAGAAGGTTATAAATCAGTTGCCTACTCTTTGAAGTTCAGACATAAGGATAAGACATTAGAGGATGCAGAGGTATCTTCCGTGGTTGAAAAGATCATTGAGGATCTTAAAAAAATGGGAGTTGAGCTCCGTTCTTAAGAAAATAGCAAAATGGCATGTGAGACGAATTTGTTTCACATGCCATTTTTGTTTTATCAAAATTTTTTAGCAATTTGGATGACTTGCCAGATGTTTTCTTGGCCGCATTACTTTTATATAGTAAACAGTAAGCAATAAAATGTCAGCTAACAGCCATGCGATCGGAGAAGCCATACAAATTGCCTGATAGTGGAAAATGCTGACAAAGCAGATCGCAATGACACTACGTCCGATGAGTTCCAGAATTCCGGCACACATTGGCAGCAGGCTGTAGCCCATTCCCTGCAGGGCATTCCGGAATACAAAGAGGACGCCGAGCAAAATGTAAAACAGGGAATTGATGCGTAAAAACATAGCACTCTTGGCGATCACGGCAGTTTCGGATGCATTGACAAACAAAAGGCTGAATGTCGGAGCAAAAAGCTGCATCATGATGCAGAGTAAAATACTATAAGAAATCGTGATCACTGTGGACAAACGGATTCCTTTTTTGATTCGTTCCGGTTTTCCGGCACCGAGGTTCTGGCCACAATAGGTTGCCATGGTCAGTCCTAACGTTTCCTGCGGCTGGGTAAAGATGATCTGCATCCGGTTGGCAGCCGTCACGGCAGCCACGCTTACAGCTCCAAGAGAGTTAACAGCAATCTGTAAAATTACAGAACCGATAGCGGTGATGGAAAACTGTAATGCCATTGGTACACCGATTCCGATCAGTTTTTTCATAAACAAAGGACGGATCTTCATTTCCTCTTTATTAAAATGAAGGATCGGGAAACGCTTGATGATATAAACAAGGCAAAGTACACCGGAAATTCCCTGTGCGATCACGGTTGCATAACCGGCTCCTGCTACACCGAGCTTGAAATAAAGGACAAACAAAAGGTCTAATACAACATTGATCAGGGATGCCAGGATCAAAAAGTATAGTGGTGTGCGGCTGTCACCCAATGCACGCAGAATGCAGGAGAGGTAGTTATATAACATGATTGCTGCGATTCCTGCGAAGATAATGATGATGTAGTGATAGGCATCATCTAAGATCTCAGCTGGAGTGTGCATCAGTATCAGAAGCGGTCTGGTAAAGAGCATGGTAAGTACTGTTAAAAGGACGGTGAAGCCGACACAGAGCCATGCACCATTTGCCACGTAGCAGCGCATTTTCTTCAGATCACCGGAACCAAATGCCTGCGAAACCAATATATTAAATCCGGTACAGATTCCAATGACAAAACCAATGACCAGAAAATTCAGACATCCGGTAGAGCCTACCGCTGCCAGTGCATTGGTACTGATGTATTTTCCTACAATGATCGAATCGACCATGTTATAAAATTGCTGGAACAGATTTCCAAGCAGCATAGGAATGGAAAACGTAAGGATCAGGCGGAGCGGACTGCCTTTTGTCATGTCTTTTGTCATAGTGCATACCTTCTTTCTATAGAATGTTTTTTCTTTTGTATCGGAGTTATTATAGCGGTTTTGTTTTTTGTTTCCTAGAGAAAATGTTGACATAAAAAAGGGTAAATCTTGACCTTTTTTAGATTTCTCTTGCATTTTTCTGGAAATGGTAGTAGAATATGCTTTGGAATTAAATGATGCTAGTTATGTAGGAGTGGACAAGATTTTTGGTCCACTCATTTTTTATGGCAAGGCAGGTGAGAAGATGAACAGACGAGAGGTTGAGAGTAAAACGGAAGAGTTAGTGCTCCCGATTGTTACTGAGAAGAACTTTGAGCTGGTAGATGTGGAATATGTGAAGGAAGGAGCCAACTGGTATCTTCGTGTCTATATCGACAAAGAAAATGGCATTGACATTGATGATTGCGTGTATGTCAGCCGGGCATTGGAGCAGAAACTTGATGAAGAGGATTTTATTGCGGAAGCCTACATTTTAGAGGTGAGTTCACCAGGGCTGACAAGACCGTTAAAGAAGGAAAAAGATTTCTTGCGGAATATAGGAAAACGTGTGGAAGTAAAACTTTATCAGGCAAAGGATGGCTGGAAAGAGTTTGAAGGCGAACTGAAAAAATATGAAAAAGATGAGGTGACGATCCTTCCGGATGGAAGTGAGGAAACCATCGTAGTTACAGGAAAAGAAATTGCAATGATTCGTTTAGCATTTGAATAGGAGGAAGAAAAAAATGGCGAGAAAGGCAACTACTGAAACAGCGACCAATGCAAATCCGGAATTGATCCTTGCATTGGAGCAGTTGGAGAAGGAGAAAGGAATCAAAAAGGAGTTCATGCTGGAGGCGATCCGGGCATCGTTAGAGGCTGCTTACAAGAAAAATTTCTCCAAGGAAGATAAAAATACAAGAGATCTTCCACAGGAAGCAGAGCAGGAGAAGCATAAGGAAGAGATCAGCGTTCAGATCGATGATCAGTCCGGTGCCGTAGACGTATTTGCAAAAAAAGTAGTCGTGGAAACAGTAGAAGACGGAGTATGTGAGATCAGCCTGGCACAGGCGAAGATGATGGATGAAAAATATGAGCTCGGTGATGTGGTAAATATTTCCATCACACCAAAGGATTTCTGTCGTATCGCTGCCCAGCATGCCAGAAATGTCATTGTGCAGAAGATCAAGGAAGCTGAGCGTCAGAACGTATATGATACTTTCCACAGCAAGGAACGCGAAGTTGTGACCGGAGTAGTACAGCGTATTGAAAATAAGACTTATACAGATAAAGATGGAATTTCCCATACGAGCAAGCGTGTGATGATCGCACTGGACGATCGTACAGAGGTAGCATTATTAGAGAAGGAATGTGTTCCGGGTGAGCAGTTTATTCCGGGAGAACGCGTAAAGGTGTATGTAGTAGAAGTAAAGGATAATACAAAGGGACCACATATCGTGGTATCACGTACCCATCCTGAGCTTGTAAAACGTTTACTGGAAAAAGAAGTAACAGAGATCGCAGATGGTACTGTAGAGATCAAAGCCGTTGCCAGAGAAGCTGGTTCCAGAAGTAAGATCTCGGTTTACGCCAAAGATCCAAATGTCGATGCAGTAGGTGCATGTGTTGGTATGAACGGAGCTCGTATCAATGCGATCGTTAATGACTTAAAGGGAGAGAAGATCGATGTCATCAATTGGGATGCTGATCCGGTGGTATTGATCGGAAATGCATTAAGCCCGTCTAAGGTAGTTTCTGTAGAGGTTTGTTTACAGGATACCAGTGCGCGTGTTGTGGTGCCGGATTACCAGCTTTCATTAGCCATTGGTAAACGTGGACAGAATGCCAGCTTAGCTGCACGTCTGACCGGATACAAAATTGATATAAAGAGTGAATCACAGGCTTCTGAATTTGAAGAGGAAGAAGATAAGATCTACATCGGAAAGGGTGAATACATTCACTACAATGCGGATGGTACACCAAAGGAGGAAGAGGAAGAAGAAACACCTCTTGCAATCGAGCCGGAAGAGAAAATGGAAGCACAGTTCGAGGAGATGGAAGAAATCGAAGAAATCTCTGAGGAAGAATTTGAGGAAATGGAAGAGCTTTCAGAAGAAGATTTTGAAGAATTTGAGGACGAGGACGAAGAATAAAGTCATCGTACTAACACAAAAAACAGCATAAAAACGAGCATTTTGGCATAATCTATGTTGCAGAAGTGACTGTGCCGGCACGTTTTTGGCTGAGAGTAGGAAGTGAGTTCATGGGTAAGAAAGTTGCGACAAGACAATGCGTTGGCTGTCGTGAAAGTTTTGATAAAAGAGAGTTGATCCGTGTGATAAAAACTCCGGAAGAAGAGATCCGTTTGGACGTGACCGGAAAGGCAAATGGACGTGGGGCATATCTTTGCAAACGAACCGAATGTTTCAAAAAGGCACGTAAGAATCGGGGGCTTTCCCGTTCTTTAAAAATGGAGATCCCGGATGAGATCTACGAGCAGCTTGAAAAGGAGTTGAGTACGATTGAATCCCAATAAGAAATACTTAAATCTGCTTTCCCTTGCAACAAAAGCAGGAAAAGTGGTGAGTGGAGAATTTTCCACGGAAAAAGCGATCAAAGAACAAACTGCATGTTTTGTGTTAGTAGCGGAGGATGCATCCTTAAATACAAAGAAATTATTTACGGATAAATGCAGTTTCTATGAAGTGCCAATTGTGATCTGCGCCAGCAAGGAAGAATTAGGGCATGCCATAGGCAAAGTTTCAAGAGCATCAGTAGCAGTAACAGATCAGGGCCTTGCGGATGCAATTGCAAAGTATTTTGATAGAAACGATATGGAGGTAGTTGAATGTCAAAAATGAGAATTTATGATTTGGTAAAAGAAATCAATAAAGAAAACGGAACAGATATGAAAAGCGCGGAACTGTTAGAGTTCTTAAAAGGAAAAGGAGTCGAGGTAAAAACGGCTTCCTCCAGTGTGGAAGAAGACATTGTAAAGATGGCAAAAGACTCCTATCGTAATGGTACTCCAAAGAAGGAGGAACCGAAGAAGGAAGAGCCAAAGACAGAAGGAAAAAAGACCGAGCAGTTAAAGAAGGAAGAAGCAAAGAAGCCGGAGCCAAAAAAGGAAGAAGCAAAGAAGCCGGCAGCTTCTGACCAGCCTAAGAAAAAGGAAAAATATTTTAAGAAGGAAATTCTTGACGAAAACGGTAAGAAGCAGGTCGTATATTATAAAGAAGTCATTGATGACAATGGTAATAAGAAGCTGGTTCGCGTGAAATTAAAAAAGAAAGAAAAACCAGCCGGATCAGAGAATAATAAAGAAGGAAACCAGAACGGCAACCGCGGAAACGATAGAAGAGAGAACCGTAATGGAGAGCGCAGAGATAACCGTTCAGACCGATCTTCTGACAGAAGGGACAATCGTAATGGAGAGCGCAGAGACAACCGTTATAATTCCTCTGACAGAAGAGATAATCGTGGTGGAGACAGAAGAGACAATCGTGGCGGCTATAACAAGGATGGTGACAACAGAGGCTTTAACCGTGATAACAACCGCGGCGGAAGAAAAAATGACAACCATATTGATAAAGCGATCAATAGCTTAGAGACAATGGAGAAGCCATCCAGCAAAAAGAAAAAGGGCGATAAGCAGAAAGATCTGGATAAGTACGATAAGAAGTTTAAGAATGAGACAGAAGAGTACGAAAACCAGAATAAGGGTGGAAAGAAGAAAAAGAAAAATCAGAAACAGGAACCAGAAATGCGTCGTCCGGAGCCAAAGAAGAAGGAAGAAGATACGATCAAGACCGTAGAACTCCCTGAGGTGATCACGATCCAGGAGCTTGCAGAGCGTATTAAGCTCGTTCCATCTGCACTGATCAAGAAATTATTCCTTGCCGGAAAAATGGTAACGATGAACCAGGAGCTTTCCTTTGATGAGGCAGCAGAGATTGCATTAGAGTACAACTATATCGCAGAAATGGAAGAAAAAGTCGATGTCATTGCGGAAATGCTCAAGGAGGACGAAGAGGATGAGAAGTTAATGACAGAGAGACCGCCGGTTGTCTGTGTAATGGGTCACGTTGATCATGGTAAAACTTCTTTACTGGATGCAATCCGTTCTTCTCACGTAACAGGAGACGAGGCTGGTGGAATCACACAGCATATCGGTGCTTCTGTGGTAAAATGCGGAGATAAGAAGATCACCTTCTTAGATACCCCGGGACATGAGGCATTTACCGCTATGCGTATGCGTGGTGCACAGTCTACGGATATTGCCATCTTAGTAGTAGCTGCGGATGATGGTGTAATGCCACAGACGATCGAGGCGATCAACCATGCGAAGGCTGCCAATATCGAGATCATTGTGGCAATCAATAAGATCGATAAGGAAAGCGCAAATGTAGAGCGCGTGAAACAGGAGCTGATGGAATATGGTCTGGTTGCAGAAGAGTGGGGCGGATCTACCATTTTCTGTCCGGTATCTGCACATACAAAAGAGGGTATTGATAACCTGTTAGAGATGGTTCTGCTGACGGCAGAGATCTTAGAGCTGAAGGCCAATAAGAACCGTAAGGCGAGAGGTGTTGTCATTGAGGCATTGTTGGATAAAACAAAGGGTCCGGTTGCGACACTGTTAGTTCAGAAAGGAACCCTTCGCGTCGGTGACTGTATCGTTGCCGGAAATGCATATGGAAAAGTGCGTGCGATGGTGGATGATAAGGGTAAGAAGGTAAGCAAGGCAGGTCCTTCTAAACCGGTAAAGATCATCGGATTAAACGATGTTCCGATGGCAGGTGAAGTATTCGTTTCTCCACAAACCGATAAGGAAGCCAGAAATATGGCTGAAACCTACAAGGCAGTGGGACGTGAGAAGATGCTGGCTGATACAAAGACCCGTCTTTCCCTGGATGATCTTTATGATCAGATTCAGGCAGGTAATGTTAAGGAGTTAGACCTTGTTGTAAAGGCAGATGTACAGGGATCCGTAGAGGCAGTAAAACAGAGTCTTACCAAGCTGTCGAATGAAGAGGTTGTGATCAAGGTTATTCATGGTGGTGTTGGTGCGATCAATGAATCAGACGTTGTTCTGGCGTCTGCTTCCAATGCGATCATCATCGGATTTAATGTACGTCCGGATGCGATGGCAAAGAGCATGGCAGATCAGGAAAAGGTAGATATCCGTCTGTACAGTGTCATTTACAATGCAATCGAGGATATGGAATCAGCAATGAAGGGTATGCTTGATCCGATCTTTGAGGAGAAGGTGATCGGACACTTAGAGGTACGTCAGACATTCAAGGCTTCCGGTGTTGGTACGATTGCCGGTTCTTATGTTTTAGATGGAAGCATTCAGAGAAATGCAACTGTTCGTGTCAGCCGCGATGGTGAGCAGATCTATGAGGGACCACTGGCATCCTTAAAGCGGTTTAACGATGATGCAAAAGAAGTCAAGGCCGGCTATGAGTGTGGTGTAGTATTAGAGAACTTTAATGATGTGAAAGAGGGCGACAGTATCGAAGCCTACATTATGGTGGAAGTACCGCGCTAATCAAAGGTAGAAAATATGAGAAAAAACAGTATAAAAAATACCCGTATCAACGGGGAGGTTCGCAAAGAACTGAGTAACATTATCAATTATAAGATCAAGGATCCCCGCATTCACTCCATGACTTCGGTCGTGGACTGCGAGGTTACTCCGGATCTGAAATTCTGTAAGGCATATATCAGTGTGCTGGGAGATGAACAGGCACAGAAAGAGACGCTGGAAGGCTTGCGAAGTGCTGCGCATTTTGTCCGAAAAGAACTGGCACGTTCCGTAAATTTGAGAAATACACCGGAAATCCAGTTTATCATGGATCAGTCGATTGAATATGGTGTGAATATGTCTCATAAGATTGATGCACTCACTGCAAATTTGAAAGACGATGAAGAAGAGGATGACAATGAATAGGGCAGAGTTGTTTTGGCAGCGGATTAAGGAAGCAGATACGATCGCGATTGGCGGACACATTCGTCCGGATGGCGATTGTGTAGGTTCTGTCATGGGACTTTACCATGCGATCCACTGGTTATATCAGGACAAAAAGGTTACGGTTTATCTGGGAGAATTTTCTCCTTCGTTCCTTTTTATAAAAGACCTTTCAGACATGGTGCTGTGTCCGGACCGGGAGGCAGTGGAACAGGCGGTTTCTAAAGCTCCGGTATATGATCTTTTTATTGCACTGGATACAAGCAGCGAAGAACGTCTGGAATTTTCTGCAATCATGCGAAATGCCAGACGTACGATCTGTGTGGATCATCATGTTACTAATACAGGATATGTGCAGGACAATCTGGTGTTTGATTCTTCCTCTGCTTCCGAAGCGGTTTATGATTTGCTTATGTCAAAATATCAGGCAGTAAGACTATCAGAAATAGAGAAAAATGAATGTACTTCAAATCTGTCGGTTGCTGCTTTTTCCTTGGATCAGGCTCCAGCTCTTCCAAAAGAAGTGGCAGAAGCGTTGTATCTCGGAATTGTCCACGATACCGGGGTGTTTAAGCACAGCAATACGACACGACATACGATGGAGGCAGCAGGGCATCTGATCTCTTGTGGCGTAAATACATCTGCGGTCATTGACGATACTTTTTATCGTAAAACTTATGCGCAGAATCTGATACTGGGACGAGCTTTGTTAGAAAGCCGGCGGTATGAAGAAAATCGTGTGATCGAAACCTGTGTACCGAGAAGCTATTTTACGATGTATCAGATCACGAAACCGGATCTTGACGGGATCGTCGATCAGCTTCGTATTACAGAGGGCGTGGAGGTTGCGATCTTTGCATATGAGACAGAGGACAAGGATTACAAGTTCAGTTTCCGGTCTAATTCTTATGTGGATGTGAGCCGTGTGGCGATGGCATTTGGCGGCGGAGGACATATCCGTGCAGCGGGATGCACCTTAAAGGCACCCTATGAGCAGGCATTAAAGCAGGTATTAGAAGAGATCAAAAAACAGTTATAAAAAATAAAAGAGTGTTCTTTTCGTTATGATGAAACGAAGAAGAACACTTTTTATTTTAGAAAGACTGTTCTGGCATACGCTGTTTTTAATCTTCCTGACCTTCTTTAAATTGTTCCAGATCCCAAAGTGCTTTTGGTCCGTGTTCGCCGGTACGGATACGCACCGTATCGAGTAATTCGTAGAGGAATATTTTTCCATCACCATGTTCCCCGGTATACGCTACTTTAGAAATGGCTTCCACTGTTTTATCTGCCCATTCCTGATTGGATACGACTACTTCAAATTTTACTTTGGGAACCAGATTGACATCTACTTTGGAGGCACGCACATGGGTAGTGTAACCTAAGCTTGTTCCACATCCCATCACCTCACTGATGGTCATGCCGTGTACATGCATTTCTTTTAAGGCATCTTCTACCTCTTCCATTTTTTCTGTTCTGACGATTGCATCTATTTTAATCATAGTAGAACCTCCTTTTTTAATCTAAACCGTTAAAGGTTGGATATGCTTCTTCTCCGTGCTGTGATTTGTCCAGTCCGATACGCTCGTCATGATCCGATACCCGAAGCGGCGTAACGAGTTTGACAACAAAAGCGCAGAGCAGGGTGCCGACGATGGCAATGGCAATGGTGATCACAATGCTGAGTAACTGTGCCAGGAATAAACGGGTATCTCCATAAACAAGCCCATCATAGCGTGCCACACTGTTAATAGAGCTTTTTGCAAATAATCCGGTGGCGATACCACCCCAGATACCTCCGATACCATGACATCCAAAAGCATCCAAGGCATCATCATAGCCGAGCTTTTCTTTGACCACTGACATGGTAAAGTAGCAGATTGGGGAGACGAGTGCACCGATCACAAAGGATGCCCAGATTGGAACAAAGCCGGCTCCCGGTGTAATGGCAACCAGTCCCAGTACAATACCGGTAGAAGCACCAACTGCGGTTGGTTTTCCGTTTAAGATCACTTCTGTCAGCATCCAGCTCAGTGTTGCGGCACCGCAGGATGTGATCGTTGTGATGAAAGCGTGGGCGGCAAGACCATTTGCCCCAAGAGCAGAGCCTGCGTTAAAGCCGAGCCAGCCAAAGAGCAGCAGAGACGCACCGAGGATAACGAAAGGAACGTTGTGGGTGCGGTAAGACTGGTGGGCATAGCCACGACGTTTGCCAAGAAGAATGGCAAGAACAAGTCCGCTGACACCGGAAGAAATATGTACGACATTTCCACCTGCGAAATCAACAGATCCTAATACTTCCCCTAACAATCCTCCGTGGCCCCACACCATGTGAGCGAGTGGATAATATACGACGATCGACCACAGGAAAATGAAGAATACCAATGCCGGGAAACGCATTCTTCCGGCAACAGATCCGGTGATCAATGCAGGGGTGATGATGGCGAACATCATCTGAAAGGCAACAAAGACGTAAGCCGGAATGGTAGGAGCATAGGTGCCGACATCCATTCCCATGCCGGATAAGAAGGCCTGCTTCAGATTTCCAAGCAGCATGCCATCTCCGCTAAAACTCAGTGAGTAGCCGAAGGCGATCCACATCACGGATGCCAGTCCGATGATAAAGATGGATGACATCATCGTGTTCAACACATTTTTTCGCCGTACCAGTCCTCCATAAAAAAATGCAAGGCCGGGTGTCATAAACAACACAAATGCGGCGCAGATCAACATAAATCCGGTATCTCCAGTATTCATAACAGTTTCCTCCTATCTTAATTTGTTTTTGAATACAAAAAAAGGTGCCTGGAAATATCCAGACACCTTTGTCTGCCAAAGATACTACCATACTTTTTTTTAGTTCGCAAGTCTTTTTTTTATTTCTATGGCAAAGAAATGGTAAAATATCGTTTTTTTCCGTATTTGCTGCGATAAGAGTGGAAAGGAAGAGGAAGATGATAGATTTCCCTTGCCACGATTGCATGGTTTTGATAAAATAGATTGGATAAAGTTAATGTAGAATTTTAGGAGGTTGTTATGGGAGGATTTTTTGGTGTTGCATCAAAAGAGGACTGTTTGTTTGATTTGTTTTTTGGTACGGACTACCATTCACATTTAGGAACACGCCGGGGAGGTCTTGCTGTGTATGGAGAAAAAGGCTTTGACCGTGCCATTCATAATATTGAAAATTCCCCATTCCGAACCAAGTTTGATAAAGATATGCAGCAGATGAAGGGATACTATGGAATTGGTTGTATTTCCGATTATGAGCCGCAGCCATTGATCGTACGTTCTCACCATGGTACGTATGCGATCACGACTGTAAGTAAGATCAATAATGCCAAAGAACTTGTGGAGGAAGTGTTTGGTAATGGAACCAGTCATTTTCTGGAAATGAGTGGCGGTGACATTAACCCGACAGAGCTTGTTGCAGCAATGATCAATCAGAAAGACAATCTGATCGAGGGCATCCACTATGCACAGGAAAAGGTAGATGGGTCCCTGACGCTGATGATCTTAACACCAAAGGGAATTTACGGGGCGAGAGATAAATATGGCAGAACTCCGCTTGTGGTAGGACATAAGGAAGATGCGTTCTGCTTATCCTTTGAGTCCTTTGCTTATCACAATCTCGGTTATCGCGATTTGAAGGAATTAGGACCGGGAGAGATCGTGATCTGTAATGAGACCGGCGTGAGAACGCTGCTTGCTCCCGGAACAAAAATGAAGATCTGTACCTTTTTGTGGGTGTACTATGGATACCCATCCAGCTCCTACGAGGGGATCAGTGTAGAGAAAATGCGGTATAATTGTGGAAAGAGTATGGCAAAGAGAGATCATGTAAAGCCGGATATTGTAGCCGGAGTGCCGGATTCCGGCACGGCGCATGCGATCGGATATGCTAACGAATCAGGCATTCCATTTTCCCGCCCGTTTATTAAGTATACACCGACGTGGCCAAGATCTTTTATGCCGACCGTGCAGAGTAAACGTGATATGATCGCAAAAATGAAACTGATCGCAGTGCATGATCTCATCAAGGATAAGAGCCTTTTGCTGATCGATGATTCGATCGTGCGTGGTACCCAGTTAAGAGAAACTACTGAATTCTTATATGAAAGCGGTGCTACGGAGGTACATATCCGTCCGGCTTGTCCACCGTTGATCTACGGCTGTAAGTTTTTGAATTTCTCGCGGTCTTCTTCTGAAATGGAGCTGATCACAAGACGTATGATCGCACGATTAGAAGGAACCGAAGATGTTTCGGAGGATATTCTTGCACAGTATGCAGATCCGGATTCGGAGAAATACGAGCAGATGGTAGAAGAAATCCGCAAGGAGTTAAAATTTACAACACTTCGGTTTAACCGTTTGGATGATATGCTGAAAGCAGTTGGGATTCCGGAGGAGAATCTTTGTACTTATTGTTGGAATGGAAAGGATATCTGATCATGATGGAAAAGATTCCATATTTTGATTATTGCGCGGTGCTGTTGATCGCAATTCTGATCACAACCAGTTTCTTTCGTAAAATGACCAAAGGACGTGAGAACCGCTGCTATTTACTGTTGCTGAGTAATTGCTTTGTGGCAGCGTTGTTTGACATACTTTCTATTGAACTGGATGCAATTTCTGGTTCGCAGATGATCACACAGTATGTGGTACACACGATCTATTTGTTCACTCATACGGTTACCCCGATGTTATATATGATCTATGTGAATACATTAACGGATACCTGGCACTGTTATCGGAAATGGGCTGCAAAAGTTGTTCTGATCTTTCCGTTTCCGTTACTGATCATTGCATTGTTATGTAATTTTTTCACTCATGATATATTTGTGATCACTACTGAGGGAGACTATGTCAGAGGATCACTTTTCTGGCTGTTATATGTGATCGCATTTTTCTATATGCTGACCAGTATGCTGCATGTGATTGCGTATCATAAGCTATTCAATAAACGGAAGCTGTTTTCATTGCTGATCATTTTTCCGGTATTGATCGCAGCTTTGTTGGTGCAATACGTTTATCCGTGGTGTCTGATTGAAATGTTTGCAACTGCAATGAGCCTGGTTTTTGTGTCTCTTGTGGTACAGAGTCCGGAGAGTCTTCTTGATACGGCAACCGGATTTGGTAATGTGACACATTACATGGAGGACACCAGACAGCGTCTGATCAATGGAAAATCGCAGCGGATCTTGCTGTTAAATGTCATAAATTTTGTATCCCTTAGAGAAATGCTGGGGTATGCCGGAATGCAGGAGTTTACAGGCAAACTTTCCGATATGATCGAAACACGGATGAAACAGCTGGATTATGGCGCAGAATATTATTATCTTGGGGATGGTAAATTCCGCTTGGCTGTTTATGACCGTTATAATGAACAGACAGAACAGATGGCAGAGGAGTTATTGCAGCTGTTTTCTGTTCCTGTAACATGGCATCAGATGACTGTGAATGTGACAGTCAGTACGTGTATTATGGATTGTCCACAGGACATTGATGATGTAGAAGTGATCATGGCATTTGGAAATGAATTGTTCAAAGAGAAGTATGCGCGGAAGATCGTTTATGCAAAAGATGTATACCAGAAGGATCATTATGATCTGATGAATGAGATTGACCGTATTATAGAAAAAGCACTGGCAAGTCACCAGTTCCAGGTCTATTATCAGCCAATTTATTCTGTGAAGGAGAAACGTTTCCAATCTGCGGAGGCACTGCTTCGTCTGATTGATGACAAGTATGGTTTCATTTCTCCGGAATTACTGATCAGGGCAGCGGAAAAAAGCGGGGCGATCCACAAGATCGGATTGTATGTGTTAGAAGAGGTGTGTCGCTTTATTTCCAGTGAAGAATATCAAGCATTGGGACTTGATTATATTGAGATCAATCTGTCCGTTGCACAGTGCATGAATGAGCATCTGGCTGAAGAGATCTTACAGATGCTGAAACATTACAACGTTCCTGTGGAACAGATTAATCTGGAGATTACTGAAACAGCTGCATCCTATTCTCAGAATACAATGATTTCGAATATACAGACACTAAGTGATGCCGGGATTAAATTTTCACTTGATGACTATGGAACGGGATACTCCAATATGGGGCGGATCATTTCCCTGCCGTTTCATATTGTGAAACTGGATAAGACGCTGGCAGATGCCTACGGCAATGACCGGATGCATATTGTGCTGGAAAATACGATACGCATGATCAAGGACATGAATATGAAGATCGTGGTAGAGGGAATTGAGACAGAGCAGCTTGCAGAGGTGTTTTCTGCATTGCAATGTGAGTATATTCAAGGCTATTATTACTCCAGACCTTTGCCAGAGAAGGATTTTATTACCTTTATAAAACAGGAGAAAAAATAGATGGATGGCATGTTAAATATATACAAGGAACCCGGCTATACATCCCACGATGTGGTGGCAAAGCTGCGCGGAATCCTTCAAATGAAAAAAATCGGGCATACCGGAACACTGGATCCGGCGGCACAGGGAGTTCTTCCTGTTTGTATAGGAAAAGCAACAAAGCTCTGTGATCTGTTGGCAGATCGTTCTAAAACGTACCGGGCTGTTATGCGGCTTGGAGTATCAACGGACACCGAAGATATGACGGGAACGGTGCTTGAACAGCGGGATGTGACGCAGACACCGGAGCAGGTGACGGAAGCCATACGCTCTTTTGTCGGTGTGTATGATCAGATTCCTCCGATGTATTCGGCACGTAAGGTCGACGGAAAGAAACTTTATGAGCTTGCAAGAGAGGGAAAAGTGGTGGAACGCAAACCTGTTCAAGTGGAGATTTTTTCTATTGAGATCATTGACATCACTCTTCCTTTGGTGACGATGGAGATTTCCTGTTCCAAAGGAACGTATATCCGCAGTCTGTGCCGTGATATTGGACAGAAACTCGGCTGCATGGCAGCTATGCAGGATCTCATCCGCACAAGAGTGGGGGAATTTTATCTGGAGGATGCATTTCGTTTGAGTGAGGTTGAAAATTTGCAAAAAGAGGGGAAGATTGGGAGTGTGCTTCACCCGGTCGATGAAGCATTTTCTGCGTTGCCAAAGTTTGTTGCGCCTGCTTCTCTGGATAAACTTTTGGATAATGGGAACGCTTTTTCCTATCCGGAAAAAGAACAGCCGGAAGAACTTTGCGTTTACAAGCAGGATGGTACATTTATCGGGATTTATTGTTATGAAAAAACGATCAGGAAAATGAAACCGAAAAAACTGTTTTTTGTGAAAGGATGAAAGATGCAGTATTATCATGATTTTGAATCAATTCATTTAACGAATACGGTCGTGGCATGTGGCAAGTTTGATGGCATCCACAAAGGACATCAAAAGCTCATTGAAAAACTGTTACAGTACGAAAAGCAGGGATATGAGAGTGCGATCTTTACGTTTGATTCTTCGATTGCCAAGGTCATGAAAAATGGAGAAGAATTTTTGTTTACTGCGGAGGAGCGAAGATATTATCTGGAGCAGTTAGGGATTCAGCACCTGGCAGAATACCGGTTTGAGGAACCACTCATTCATTTGTCTCCGGAGGCATTTGTCCGGGATATTTTAGTGGGACAGATGGGGGCAAAAGTGATCGTTGTGGGAGAAGAATTTCACTTCGGCTATCAGCGGCAGGGCGACTGTGAAGTACTGCGACGTTTGTCTAAAAAATATGACTATCAGCTTGTGGTTGTGCCCCGGTATAAAGAAGAGGAAAATGAGGAGAAGATCAGCAGCAGTGAGATCCGGATCTGCCTTAGTAAAGGACAGATGGAGCAGACCAATGAAATGCTGGGGCATCCTTATTTTATCCGTGGCGAGGTCGTGCATGGAAGACAGCTTGGACGCACGATCGGAATGCCAACTGCCAATCTGCAGGTTCCGACAGAGAAGCTGATCCCTCCAAACGGGGTATATGTGACACGCTGTCGTTTGCAGGAACGCATCCTATATGGCATTACCAACATTGGAACAAAGCCTACCGTGGATGGCAGGGATGTCGGGGTGGAAACTTATCTTTTTTCTTTTGATGAAGATATTTACGGGGAGGAGATCACGGTCGAATTCCTGCACTATGTACGAAAAGAGCAGAAGTTTGATTCTGTTGCACAATTGAGTGAGCAGATGCATCGTGATGCGGAATTTGGAATGCAGTATGTAAAGGATCTGATATCATGACCAATTATAAGATCACGATTGCCTACGATGGAGGGAGATACCATGGCTGGCAGTCACAGCGGCACACTGATCAGACGATCGAACAGAAAATAACGGAACTACTCTGTCGATTTACCGGAGAGGAGATTTCCTTAAATGGCTCTGGAAGAACGGATGCAGGGGTCCATGCCAAAGGTCAGGTTGCCAATTTTAAGACGACGAAGGACTGGCAGGAGGAAGCACTTCTGAAAGCCTTTTTTGCCTATCTGCCACAGGACATTGCGGTGCTTTCCGTAGAAAAAGTACCGGAGAAGTTTCATGCAAGATTATCTGCGGTATCCAAACGCTACCGGTATGTGATCTATAACAGTCCGGTGATCGATGTGTTTGAGCGCAATTATGCATGGCAGGTGAAGGATCCTCTTGATATTACAAGCATGAAAAAAGCAGCTTCTATCCTTTGTGGAGAGTGGGATTATAAGAGCTTTTGTGCCAATCGCAGGATGAAAAAATCCACGGTGCGCACGGTATACGACATTGCGATCACGGAAGAGACGGTACCATTTGGGGAAAAACTTACAATAGAGTATACCGGAAATGGTTTTTTATATAATATGGTGCGCATTTTGACGGGAACACTGGTAGAGGTAGGAAAAGGGCAGCGTACTCCGGAGGACATGAAAATGATATTGGAGGGGAAAAACCGCTCTCTTGCCGGAATGACAGCTCCACCAATGGGATTATTTCTGTGGGATGTGCAGTATGATGATGCAATGATCCGCCATAAGAAAAAATAAAATAGCAGGTTTACAAGCAGAAAAAGTTGTGCTATATTATCTAGGTATGATTTTTGCCGTTACTCAGATATCGGACACTCCGACCGCATCTTAGTGACAGGCGTATCACAAAAAAGAAAGGAGATTGTAACATGATTACAACAGAAATGAAGAAAGACATCGTAGCAAAGTACGGAAAAGACGCAAATGACACAGGTTCTATCGAGGTGCAGATCGCATTATTAACCGCAAGAATCAATGACTTAAATGAGCATCTTGCTGTTCATAAGAAGGATCATCATTCCAGAAGAGGTCTTCTGAAGATGGTTGGTCAGAGACGTCGTTTACTTGCTTACTACAAGTCAAAAGATATCGAAGCATATCGTGTACTGATCGAGAAGTTAGGTTTAAGAAAGTAATCTTAAATGTTAAGGGGGAAGCCGAGAGATCGGCTTCCTTATCTTTTAGGTAAAAGGGGTGGTAGTTATGATGTTAAATGGTGGATTGATTTTAGAAGGTGGCGGTATGCGAGGACTGTATACGGTCGGTGTTCTGGATTATTTTATGGAACAGGGACTTTATTTTAAGGACTGTTTCGGAGTATCGGCAGGCGCAAGCCATGGCTGTAGTTATTATTCCAAACAACGGAAACGGGCATTAAAGATCGTAATGCGCTACTTGGATACAAAGCAGTATGCTTCTCCGATGGCACTTTTGCTTACCGGTAATTTTTTTGACAAGAAATTTCATATGCAGACTGTGCCGGATCAGCTTGTTCCTTACGATTATGAAGCCGCAGATGCCAATCCGATGAACTTCTATTCTGTTGTGACGGAGTGTGAAAGTGGACAGGCAGTATATAAGAAGATGGAACATATGCGGGAAGATATGGAATGGATCTGGGCATCCGGATGCTTGCCATTGGTTGCAAAAATGGTAGAGATCGATGGAAAACATTATATGGATGGCGGTATTGCAGATGCGATCCCGATCAAACATTCCATCGAAATAGGAAATGAGAAAAATGTGGTGGTGCTGACAAGAGATGTGACTTATCGTAAATCACAGGAGAGCACGATGCCGCTTGTAAAGCTTGCTTACCACAACTATCCTGATTTTGTGAAAACGATGGAGGAGCGACCGGAGCAGTACAATGAAACACTTGCATTTATCCGGGAAGAGGAAGAAGCAGGACGATTGTTTGTCATCCGTCCAAAGGAGCCTGTCACAGTCGGTCGGCTGGAGAAAAATAAGGATGCGTTAAGAGCACTTTGCAGACAGGGCTATCAGGATGCAAAAGAATCCTATGAGAAGCTGCTTCAATATATGGAACAATAAAACAGAAGATAAAGGTGAAGATATGAGTATAGTGAAGGTAAGAAATCTGAATCTGGGGGATGAGCAGGCAAAGATCTGTGTACCACTTGTGGGACAGCATCGTACGCAGCTGGAGACGCAGCTTGCAGCCATCCAAAAGCATGAGCCGGATATGGTGGAATTCCGAGGAGATCATTTTGAGGCAGTGCGGGAAAAAGCACGTTTAAAAGAAGTCTTAAAAATGGTGCGTGATTGTATGGGAGATACTGCTCTTTTATTTACCTTTCGCACGAAAGAGGAGGGCGGAGAAAAAACGATCTCCTATGAGGAATACGCAGAACTATTGGAATTTGTGGCAGATACCGGATATGTGGATGCAGTAGATGTTGAGGTGTATAAAGATGAGGATGAAACTTCGACATTGATCCGAACACTGAGGGAGAAAGGGATGGTGGTTATCGGTTCCAACCATCATTTTGAAGGAACTCCATCCAAAGAAAAAATGCTGCGACTGTTGACCGGAATGCAGCAGGCGGGGGCAGATATTGCAAAGCTTGCTGTAATGCCGAAGCAGCCGGAGGATGTCATGCGTTTGCTGAATGTGACGATGCAGATGAAAATGGAGCATGCCGACACCCCTATCATTACGATGGCGATGGGAAAGCTTGGTGTGATCAGCCGCCTTTCCGGTGGCTTGTTTGGCAACAGCCTGACCTTTGCCAGCGTAGCCAGACAGTCGGCACCGGGACAGGTGGAGATTGAAACACTCCGGGAAGTGCTTACACTGACCCAGTAATGCGGATGGAAAAATATAAAAAGCATAGAAAATATAGTGGAAATACCTACATAATAGTGTTATAATAATACGAAATGTGGGTATTTTTTGTTTTGCATGTTTCATGCACGAAGGCCGAGACTTCTTATGAGCAGACAGAACGGGCATAAAATGCTGTCTGCTGATGAGTTGTTTCGGTGTAATATGCCCGCGATGACCAGGTGTGATACCTGATAAGACAAAATGAATGGGCAAAGCCCGGAAAAGGAGAACAGTATGTACAAAAGTTTTAGTATGGAACTTGCCGGAAGAACACTGACTGTTGATGTAGGTCGTGTTGGTAAGCAGGCAAATGGATGTGCTTTTATGCATTATGGTGATACGACAGTACTTTCTACCGCAACCGCATCCGATAAGCCAAGAGATGGAATCGACTTCTTCCCGCTCAGCGTGGAATTTGAGGAGAAGATGTATTCTGTAGGTAAGATTCCTGGAGGATTTAACAAGCGTGAGGGTAAGGCAAGCGAGAACTCTGTATTGACCGCCCGTGTGATCGACCGTCCGATGCGTCCGTTATTTCCAAAAGATTACCGTAATGATGTCACTCTGAACAACATGGTAATGAGTGTGGATCCAGCCTGCCGCCCGGAGTTAGTTGGTATGTTAGGATCTGCGATCGCAACCTGCATTTCCGACATTCCATTTGATGGTCCATGTGCCATGACACAGATGGGTATGATCGATGGTGAGTTTATCGTAAATCCTTCTCAGGAAGAATGGGATAAGGGGGACTTAAAGCTGACCGTTGCCTCTACCAGAGAAAAAGTTATCATGATCGAGGCAGGTGCTAACCTGATCTCTGATGAGAAGATGATCGAAGCTATTTACCGCTGTCATGATGTCAACCAGACGATCATTGAATTTATTGACAGCATCGTAGCAGAGGTTGGAAAACCAAAACACACGTATGAAAGTTGTGCTATTCCAGAGGAAATGTTTGCGGCAATGCGCGAGATCGTAACACCGGAACAGATGGAAGAGGCAGTCTTCACAGATGAGAAGCAGGTGCGTGAGGAGAATATCAGAGAGATCACAGCCAAATTTGAAGAAGCATTTGCAGAAAAAGAAGAATGGCTTGCCGTACTCGGTGAGGCAGTATATCAGTATCAGAAAAAGACCGTTCGTAAGATGATCTTAAAAGACCACAAGCGTCCGGACGGTCGTGCGATCGATCAGATCCGTCCACTGGCAGCAGAGGTTGACCTGATCCCAAGAGTACATGGTTCTGCAATGTTTACCCGTGGTCAGACACAGATCTGTAACGTGGTAACACTGGCTCCACTTTCTGAGATCCAGAAGATCGACGGTTTAGATGAGAATGTGACAAGCAAACGTTATATGCATCACTATAACTTCCCATCTTATTCTGTAGGTGAGACAAAACCATCCCGTGGACCGGGACGTCGTGAGATCGGTCATGGTGCATTGGCAGAGCGTGCGCTTCTTCCGGTACTTCCAAGTGAAGAAGAGTTCCCGTATGCGATCCGTTCCGTATCAGAGACTTTTGAGTCCAATGGTTCTACTTCCATGGCATCTACCTGTTCTTCTTGTATGTCATTGATGGCTGCCGGTGTTCCGTTAAAGGATATGGTAGCTGGTATTTCCTGCGGTCTGGTAACCGGAGATACCGATGATGATTATCTGGTACTTACCGATATTCAGGGCTTAGAGGATTTCTTCGGTGATATGGACTTTAAGGTAACCGGTACCCATGAGGGAATCAGTGCGATCCAGATGGATATTAAGATCCATGGTCTGACTCGTCCAATCGTAGAAGAAGCAATCAGAAGAGCACATGAGGCACGTAACTTCATTATGGATACCTGTATGTCAAATGCGATCAGCGAGCCAAGAGATCACGTAGGAGAGCTGGCACCAAAGATCATTCAGACAAAGGTAGATCCGGACAAGATCAGCGAGATCATTGGACAGCGTGGTAAGACGATCAACAAGATCATTGATGAGACTGGTGTGAAGATCGATATCAACGACGAAGGTATGGTATTCATCTGCGGTATCGAGCAGGAAATGATGGACAAAGCGATGAAGATCATCCGCTCCATTGTAGATCCGATCGAGGTTGGTCAGATCTATGAAGGCAAGGTAGTCCGTATCATGAACTTCGGTGCGTTTGTAGAGCTTGCACCAAATAAGGATGGTATGATCCATATTTCCAAGCTGGCAAATGAGCGTGTAGAAAAAGTAGAAGACGTAGTAAACATCGGTGATGTAGTACGCGTAAAGGTATTAGAGGTAGACAAGATGGGCCGTATTAACTTAAGCCTTAAGGATGCCCAGTAATAAAAAACAAAAAGGAAACCCGAAAGTGGGTTTCCTTTTTACGTATTGTGGTAAATATATACAAAAAATGGGGCAGATACAAACTGAAAAACTATGTTAAAAATTTATCAATTTGAGGTTGCAATGCAAATCCAATTATGATAAAATGGGTACATACTAGGGTGAGAGTGTACATTTTTATCTATTGTGCATTTTTACCAAAACATATTTATAAAATGGAGGAAACATATTATGTCAAAGAAAGTTGTTTTAGCTGGCGCATGTCGTACAGCCATCGGAACTATGGGTGGAGGATTAAGCACAACTCCAGCTCCAGTATTAGGTTCTATCGTGATCAAGGAAGCATTAAACCGTGCTGGTGTACCTGCTGACCAGGTTGACCATGTATACATGGGATGCGTTATCCAGGCTGGTCTTGGACAGAACGTTGCACGTCAGGCGTCTTTAAAAGCAGGTCTTCCTATTGAGACTCCTGCTGTCACTGTAAACGTAGTATGTGGTTCTGGTCTGAACTGTGTAAACATGGCTGCTCAGATGATCCAGGCTGGCGATGCTGACATCGTTGTAGCTGGTGGTATGGAGAACATGTCTATGGCTCCATATGCATTAAAGCAGGCTCGTTTTGGTTACAGAATGGGTAACAACACAATGGTTGATACCATGGTGAATGATGCATTATGGGATGCATTCAACGATTACCACATGGGTATCACAGCAGAGAACGTATGTGAAAAATATGGTATCACAAGAGAAGAATTAGATGCATTTGCTGCAAAGAGCCAGCAGAAGGCAGCAGCAGCAGTAGAATCTGGTGCATTCAAAGATGAGATCGTTCCTGTTGAAGTTAAGAAGAAAAAAGAGACTGTTATCTTTGATACTGATGAGGGTCCACGTCCTGGAACAACTGCTGAGAGCATTGCAAAGTTACGTCCTGCATTTAAGAAAGACGGTATCGTAACAGCAGCAAACTCTTCAGGAATCAATGATGGTGCTGCAGCAATCGTTGTTATGAGCGAGGAGAAAGCAAAAGAGTTAGGCGTTACTCCAATGGCTACATTCGTTGCAGGAGCATTAGGCGGAGTAGATCCTTCTATCATGGGTGTAGGTCCTGTTGCTTCTACAAAGAAAGTATTAGCTAAGACCGGAATGACGATCGATCAGTTCGATATCATCGAGGCAAATGAGGCATTTGCTGCACAGTCTATCGCTGTACAGAGAGACTTAGGTTTCACAGATGAGCAGTTGAATCCAAACGGTGGTGCGATCGCATTAGGACATCCTGTTGGAGCTTCCGGATGCCGTATCTTAGTAACTCTGCTTCATGAGATGCAGAAGAAAGATGCAAAGACTGGTTTAGCAACCTTATGTATCGGTGGCGGTATGGGATGCTCTACTATCGTTAAGAGAGACTAATTGGGAAGTTTTTCATCTGCGGGATCTTTCCGCAGATGAATTTATGTAAAAGGAGAATATCATGGAATTTATCACATATGAGCAGGATGGTTTTGTAGGTGTGATTACCATCAATCGTCCAAAAGCATTAAACGCATTAAACTCACAGGTATTAGATGAGTTAAATGAGACTTTAGATGCCGTAGATTTAGATGCGACCAGAGCATTGATCTTAACTGGTGCCGGAGAGAAATCTTTTGTTGCCGGAGCAGATATTGGAGAGATGTCTACTCTTACCAAAGCAGAAGGAGAGGCATTTGGTAAAAAGGGAAATGATGTATTCCGTAAGATCGAAACATTCCCAATTCCAGTAATCGTTGCAGTGAATGGTTTTGCACTCGGTGGTGGATGTGAGATCAGCATGAGCTGTGATATCCGCATCTGTTCAGAGAACGCTGTATTTGGTCAGCCTGAGGTTGGTCTTGGTATTACCCCTGGATTTGGCGGAACACAGAGACTGGCTCGTTTGGTAGGTGCCGGTATGGCAAAGCAGATGATCTACACGGCTCGCAACATTAAAGCAGACGAGGCATACCGCATTGGTTTAGTCAATGCCGTATACCCATTAGAGGAGCTTTTAGATGCTGCTAAGAAATTAGCACAGGGCATTGCAAAGCAGGCTCCGATCGCAGTCAGAAACTGCAAAAAGGCAATCAATGACGGACTTCAGGTAGATATGGATCAGGCTATCGTGATCGAGGAGAAATTATTCGGTGACTGTTTCGAGACAGAAGACCAGAAGGCCGGAATGGGCAATTTCTTAGCTCCAAAAGAGCAGAAAGTAAAAGTCGTAGACTTTAAGAACAAATAATTGTTTGTGTTACGTTGATTTTATCACAGAGGAAGGGATATCCACGTATCCCTCCTGTGTGTGAAATTTACAAAATAAAAAATAGGAGGATGAAAACATGAAGGTAGGCGTAATTGGCGCAGGTACTATGGGCCAGGGTATTGCGAAAGCATTTGCTATGGTTGATGGCTACGAAGTTGCACTCTGCGATATCAAGCAGGAGTGGGCTGACGGTGGAAAGGACAAGATTGCAAAAGGTTATGCAAGACTTGTAGAAAAAGGAAAGATGACTCAGGAGAAGGTTGACGGAATTCTTAACAGTATTACAACTGGTTTGAAGGAAGACCTTTGTGCAGACTGTGACTTAGTTGTAGAGGCTGCATTTGAGGATATGAAAGTGAAGAAAGATACATTTGGTGAGTTAGATAAGATCTGTAAGCCAGAGTGTGTTTTTGCTTCTAATACATCCAGTCTTTCTATCACAGAGATCGGTAACGGTTTAACACGTCCTATGATCGGTATGCACTTCTTTAACCCTGCTGACCGTATGAAATTAGTTGAGGTTATCGCTGGTGTGAACACTCCTCAGGAGACAGTAGACAAGATCGTTGCAATCGCAAAAGAGATTGGCAAGACTCCTGTTCAGGTAAATGAAGCTGCTGGTTTCGTAGTAAACCGTATTTTGATCCCAATGATCAACGAAGCTGCTTTCATCAAGATGGAAGGTGTTTCTGACATAGCCGGTATCGATGCTGCTATGAAACTTGGTGCAAATCATCCAATGGGACCTTTAGAGTTAGGTGATTTCGTTGGTCTTGATATCTGTCTGGCTATTATGGATGTATTATATGCAGAGACTGGCGACAGCAAGTATCGTGCATGTCCATTGATCCGCAAGATGGTTCGTGGTGGTAACTTAGGCTGCAAGAGCGGTAAAGGTTTCTATGTATACAATGCTGACCGCACAAAGACACCAGTAGATGCTCAGTAATTGAGATCAGGTGGATTGATAAGGATTTGATCCAATATCATTTTTATAGGAGGAAATATACAAAATGGATTTCACTTTAAGTAAGAAACATGAAATGGCACAGACTCTTTTCAGAGAGTTCGCTGAGAACGAAGTTAAGCCACTTGCTCAGGAAATCGATGAGGAGCATAGATTCCCAAGAGAGACTGTTGAGAAGATGGCAAAAGCTGGATTTATGGGTATTCCTGTACCAAAAGAGTTTGGTGGACAGGGTTGTGATCCTTTAACATACGCTATGTGTGTAGAGGAGTTATCAAAGGTTTGCGGTACAACTGGTGTTATTGTATCTGCACATACCTCTCTTTGCATCGATCCAATTCAGACATTTGGTACCAAGGAGCAGAAAGAGAAATATTTACCAGATTTAGCTTCCGGTAAGAAGTTAGGTGCATTTGGTCTGACTGAGCCAGGTGCTGGTACTGACGCACAGGGACAGCAGACAAAGGCTGTTTTAGATGGCGACGAGTGGGTACTGAACGGATCTAAGTGCTTCATCACTAATGGTAAAGAAGCAGATGTTTATATCGTGATCGCTGTAACCGGTAAGATTGAGAAACGTGGACGTATGCAGAAAGAGATCTCTGCATTTATCGTAGAGAAAGATACTCCAGGCTTCACATTCGGAACCAAGGAGAACAAGATGGGTATCTGTGGTTCTTCTACTTATGAGCTGATCTTTACTGACTGTCGTATCCCTAAGGAGAACTTATTAGGACAGAAGGGTAAAGGATTTGGTATTGCTATGCACACACTGGATGGTGGTCGTATCGGTATCGCTGCTCAGGCTCTTGGTATTGCTGAGGGTGCATTAGAGACAACAGTAAACTATGTAAAAGAGCGTAAGCAGTTTGGTCGTTCTATTGCACAGTTCCAGAATACACAGTTTGTTTTAGCTGACTTAGCAACTAAGATTGAAGCTGCTAAGATGTTAGTATACAAAGCTGCTTGTAAGAAGGGTGAGTACCAGAATGGTGCGAAGGTTTCTTACTCTGTAGAGGCTGCTATGGCAAAACTTTGCGCAGCAGAGGTTGCTATGGAAGTTACAACGAAGTGTGTACAGTTACACGGTGGTTACGGATACATCAAAGAGTATGATGTTGAGCGTATGATGCGTGATGCTAAGATTACTGAGATTTACGAGGGAACTTCAGAGGTTCAGCGTATGGTAATTTCAGCAAACATTTTAAAATAATTTAGGAGGTACGTATCGTGAAAGTCGTTGTTTGTGTAAAACAGGTGCCAGATACTAAGGGTGGCGTACAGTTTAACCCAGATGGTACATTAAATAGAGCTGCTATGCTTACAATTATGAATCCGGATGACAAAGCTGGTTTAGAGGCAGCATTAAGATTAAAAGATGAGTTCGGTGCAGAAGTTACCGTATTGACCATGGGTCTTCCAAAGGCTGCAGATGTTCTGCGTGAGGCTATGGCTATGGGTGCTGATAATGGTATCCTTGTAACAGACCGTGTATTAGGTGGTGCAGATACTTGGGCTACTTCTACTACAATTGCAGGTGCATTAAGAAATATTGATTATGATATTATCATCACAGGCCGTCAGGCTATTGATGGTGATACCGCACAGGTTGGACCTCAGATTGCTGAGCATTTAGGACTTCCTGTAATCTCTTATGCACAGGAGATCAAGGTAGATGGTGACAGCGTTGTTGTAAAACGTCAGTATGATGATGGATATCATATGTTAAAGGTTAAGACACCTTGCCTGATCACTGCATTAGCAGAGTTAAATGATCCTCGTTACATGACTCCGGGTGGAATCTTTGATGCATGTGATGCAGAGATCACTACATGGGGCAGAGCTGATCTGAAAGATGTAGATGACAGCAACTTAGGTTTGAATGGTTCTCCTACAAAGATCGCTAAGGCTTCTGATAAAGTTCGTAAGGGTGCTGGTGAGAAATTCGTTCCAGATTCTCCAGACGAGGCTGCTAAGATTATCGTAGATGCATTAACAAGTAAGCACATTATCTAATTAAAGAGGTGAATAAAATGGGCGCAATGAACGCAGAAGAAATTGCACAGTACAAAGGCGTATATGTCTTTGCACAGCAGGTAGACAATGAGTTAAGCAATATCTCTTTCGAGCTGATCGGTGAAGGTAAGAGACTTGCTGAGAAGTTAGGCACAGACGTAACTGCTGTATTGATCGGATCTGAAGTAAAAGGTCTTGTAGATGAGTTAGCAGCTTATGGTGCTGATAAAGTAATCGTTGTAGACGATCCTGAATTAAAGAACTATAGAACAGAGCCATATGCACACGCATTAGCATCTGTAATCAATGAGTACAAGCCAGAGATCATGTTAGTTGGTGCTACCGCGATCGGTCGTGACTTAGGTCCTACAGTATCCGCTCGTGTAGCAACTGGTTTAACTGCTGACTGTACATTATTAGAGATTGGCGATTTCCCAATCAATCCAATTCCTGGAAAAGAGCAGAAACACAATCAGTTATTGATGACACGTCCTGCATTCGGTGGAAATACGATCGCTACGATCGCTTGCCCGGATAACCGTCCTCAGATGGCTACAGTACGTCCTGGTGTTATGCAGAAATTAGAGAAGAATCCTAACGCTAAGGCAGAAGTGATCGAGTACAATCCTGGATTTACTCCAAATAACAAATATGTTGAGATTCTTGAGATCTCCAAGGCTGTATCAAACATCAAAGACATTATGGATGCTAAGATCTTAGTTTCCGGTGGTCGTGGTGTTGGATCTGCTGAGAACTTCAAGCTTTTAGATGATCTTGCAGAGGCAATCGGTGGACAGGTTTCATGTTCTCGTGCCGTTGTAGATTCCGGCTGGAAGCCAAAAGAGCTTCAGGTAGGTCAGACAGGTAAGACTGTACGTCCTAACGTATATTTTGCAATCGGTATTTCCGGAGCAATCCAGCACGTTGCAGGTATGGAAGAGTCTGATCTGATCATCGCAATCAACAAAGACGAAGATGCTCCAATCTTTGACGTAGCTGATTACGGTATCGTAGGTGATCTGAATAAGATCGTTCCATTGTTAACACAGGGCATCAAAGATGCAATTGCTAACAAATAATTGACCCGCATAAAGAGGCAGAACAACTTTAGACATAATAATAAAAGGAGTTGGTACATGACACCAGCTCCTTTTTTTGTTGTTTTGCATCATAAAAAATAAGAAAAACGGCATAACAGCCGTTTTTCTATAAAATAATATTAAAATTAGTATTCCATTGCCTTTTCTTCACCGTTCATAACACGAAGTGCACCCTGCGCTAATGCTAAAAGCTCATCCTCACCAGGATAAAGAGTAACAGGAGCGATCCACTCTACTGCCTTTGTCATTTCTTCCTGTGTGAACTGGTTGTATGCGATACCACCGGTTAAGATGATCTGATCTACCTTACCACCTAATACAACAGCCATAGCACCGATCTCTTTCTCTAACTGGTAATGGAATGCATCAATTACAGCAGCAGCAGTCTGATCACCTTCCTGTTTCATCTTCATAACGTCACGCATATCGTTGCTTCCAACATAAGCATTGAAACCACCGTTTCCGTTGATCATTTTGCCAACCTCTGCCTGTGTGTATTCTCCGCTGAAGCAGATCTTCATTAAGGCACCAGATGGAAGACCACCGGAACGCTCTGGAGAGAATGGACCATCACCGTCTAAGGCATTAGCAACATCCACTACTTTACCGTGGTCATGTGCACCGACTGATACACCGCCACCCATATGTACAACGATCAGGTTCAGATCCTCATAAGCTTTACCAACTTCCTTTGCATAACGTTTGGCAACAGCCTTCTGGTTTAATGCATGGAAAATAGAGATCCGAGGCATTTTTGGATGACCGGAAAGACGTGCAACGTCAGATAATTCATCTACAACAACAGGATCTACAATGTAGGATGGAACGTTGATCTCTGCTGCAATCTCAGATGCCAAAATACCACCTAAATTAGAAGCGTGCTGTCCCTGCTTTCCAATCTTTAAGTCTTCTAATAATGCTGGAGTAGTGGCATATGTACCGCCCGGAATTGGCTTTAATAAACCGCCGCGTCCAACAACAACGTCAATGCTATTTAAATCTACGTTTTTCTCTTTCAAAACAGAGAGGATCACTTCTTTACGGAAGTCTTTCTGATCGTAGATGGTTGCATACTGTGCAATCTCTTCTGTAGAGTGACGTAAGGTTTCCTCCATTACCTGTGTTTCGTCTTCGTAAACACCGATCTTTGTAGAGGTAGAACCCGGATTGATAATTAAAATTTTGTATGACATGATGGTCCTCCTTTTTTTGTGCATATGCACATAATTACTATATATTCTATACCTAAAACCACTTTAAATCAAGTGTGTAACATAGAAAAAGGACAGGCATTATGCCTGTCCTACATTGAGGGGGGAGAGGATTCAAATATATGAAAAACTCTACGATTATTATCATAAAGGCTTGTTGTGAAAGAAATGTGAACGATTGTAAAAAAAATATAAAAACACATATTTTTCACAAATTATAAATCAATAGGTACGTCCCTGCGCATAATGATTGGCCCGTATCTCTTCGGTATCATCAAGAGGAGCAAGGGTGATCGTTTTTTTGTATTTTCGTTCCAATGCTTTTTGTAACACATAGTCACAAAGCATTGGATTTTTAGGAAGAAGCGGACCGTGCAGGTAAGTTCCGATCACATTTTTGTAATGTACTCCTTCATAGCTCTGTTCTTCCGTATTACCATATCCATGAACTACTTTGCCAAGTGGTGTATTCTGGTTGATGTAGGTGCGTCCGCCGTGATTTTCAAATCCGGTGATCGGCATAGGAAAGAGGTCACTTTCAATCGTGATATTTCCGATCAGACGTCCTTCTTTCTGGATCGTATATAGATCAACGAGAGATAGACCTGGGATTTTTTCTTCTCCCATCTGGTAATAGGAGCCGAGCAACTGATAGCCGCCGCAGATGGCAAGCACCACGCCATCATCCTCTACGTAATGCAAAAAGTCATCCCTGATCTGGGAAAGCTCCTCACAGACCAGCTTTTGCTCGCGGTCAGAGCCACCCCCTAACAATACGATGTCCAATGAATTAAAATCAATTGGATCGTGAAGCTGAAATTCTTTCACATGAGCATCAATGCCACGCCAATTCAGACGTTTTACCATGCAGCGGATATTACCGCGATCTCCATAAAGATTTAACAGATCAGGATATAAATGTCCAATTGTAAGTTCCATTAGTGCATCTCCTCCTCTAACTGTTTCAGACGTTTTCGTGTACCGAAAAGAGCTGTGTAATTGACCAGAATATAAAGATTGGATACCTCATCCTTTAACATTGTCTGGATTGCTTCCTCAATGCTTAACATCGCTTCACAGTCGATGTCACTGTATTTGAAACGAAGCTGCATGTCGTAGGCGCGTAGACCGCTCACGATGATGTGCTTGATATTTGCGTCGGCAAAGCGTTCAAAATCAACATCCCAGAGCCATGAAATATCATGTCCGTCCTGTGCATTGTCATTGATCACAACGATCAGATTCTTCTCAGAAGAGTCCTCCATAACTGCGGAAATATTCTGGTTAAATCCTGCCGGATTTTTGGCAAGGTTTAATAATACTGATTTTCCTGCGATAGTGAACTGTTCCATGCGTCCGTTTTCCGGTTTGAAGTTTTTTAATACCGGTGCGATCTTCGTAAGAGAAAATCCGGCAGTGCGTGCAGCTGCATAGGCTGCTAATATGTTATAGATATTATAAAATCCACGGTAGTTTGCATCGATCGGTGTGAGTGTTCCTGCTTCTTCTATAGAAAAGGATAATCCATTTTCCAAAGAAATATCTTTTGCATTGAATCTGATCTTAGGACGGGAGAAACCGCAGCCTGGGCAGGAATAATCTCCCAATTGGCTGAAATGGTAAAAACGGTATGTGAGTTTTTCTCCACACATCTGACAGAACCGACCTTCGCGGATTTCAGTTTTGGAGGCTTCGTTTTCTTCACATGTTTCCTTGATGCCGTAGGTGATCATCGGATGACCACAGGATTTTGCAAGACTGGTGCTCAACACATCATCAGCATTGACGATGATCTTGCAGTCCGGAGCCATTGCCAGAGCCTGTTTCAACAGATTGATCGTGATATCGATCTCTCCGTAGCGGTCAAGCTGGTCACGGAACAGATTGGTAAGTACCATATAATCCGGTTTAAAATAAGGAAAAACACGAAGAGTTGATGCTTCGTCTACCTCAATACAGGCATAGTCGGCATCGATGTGTCCGCTTTTGTTTGTTGCCAGAACAAAGGCAGAGATCACACCATTTAACATATTCGATCCGGTGCTGTTACAGATCACCTGCTGACCTTCGCTCCTTAAAAAGGCACTCAACATATTGTTGGTCGTGGTTTTTCCGTTGGTTCCACAGGTTACAAAAATTCCTTTTTTTACTTCCTGTGCGAGATCAGACAGGATGGGAGGGTAAATGGTGGCAGCAATCTTGCCTGCCCATGTCACGCCCTGACGCCCCAGTCTGATACAGATATGATTTGCCATTTTGGAAAGAAAAATGGCACAATTCTTTCTTAGGTTCATATTCGATCCCCGCTTCCTTCTATCGGTTAAATTTACACAATATTATGTTTAGTTTACACTACTTGGCTTCGTTAGTAAAGGCGTAACTCTCCGCTTTTTTGCAAGATCTGAGGCGTAACATTGACAGTAAATGGGGACTTTTGTAGAATAGATAGAGCAGAAGAATGGAGGAGATCAGTTGAACATTTTAAATATACAAAATATCAGTATGGATCTGGGAGACCGCATGCTGTTTGAAGACATTTCACTGGGTGTACAGGATCAGGAAAAGATCGGGATCATTGGACGCAATGGCTGCGGAAAAAGTACAATGCTGAAAATGATCGCAGGACTGGTTCCTGTAGAAAAGGGGGAGATCATTAAGGCGAATCATATCAAGGTTGCATATCTTCCGCAGACGCCGGAATTTACAAAGGAAGATACGGTGCTTCACTATGTCATGGAAGAAGAAAAGGCAGGGGAGTTGTGGGTGAATGAAAGTGACGCGAAGAAAATGCTGCTGGAGCTTCAGATTTCAGATTTTACGGCACCACTGTCCACGTTATCCGGTGGTCAGAGGAAACGGGTATCGCTGGTAAAAACACTGCTTCATAAAAGTGATCTGCTGCTGTTAGATGAGCCGACAAACCATTTGGACAGTACAATGATCGAGTGGCTGCAGCAGTATTTGAAAAATTACAAGGGTGCGTTTTTGATGGTAACGCATGACCGTTATTTTCTGGACAACGTGACGACAAAGATCGTGGAGATCAGCAAGAAAAAGCTGTATGAATATGATACGAACTATTCCGGTTTTCTGGTTAAAAAAGCAGAGCGGGAAGAAAGCGAGCAGGCGACCTATGACAAAAGCAGGAATCTTTACCGCAATGAGTTAAAATGGGTGCGCCGTGGAGCCAAAGCACGTTCCACAAAGCAAAAGGCACGTTTGAGCCGTTTTGAGGAGCTGTCTAATATGCGTGCACCGGAAAAGATTGGCAGTGTGCAGTTGGAATCCATTGTCAGCCGGATGGGAAAGAAAACGATCGAATGCAGCCATGTGAGCAAAGCATATGGAGATAATGTGCTGCTTTCCGATTTTAATTATGCCTTTTTAAAAGAGCAGAATGTCGGATTTGTTGGACCGAATGGCTGTGGAAAGTCTACACTGTTAAATATCATTACGGGAAAGCTTGCTCCGGATGAGGGCGAGGTCACCATTGGGGAAACGATCAAGATCGGTTATTTTGCGCAGCATTTTCCTGAGATGGATGGTTCCCTGCGTGTGATCGATTATGTGAAGGAGATTGCGGAATACCTTGTTACACCGAGTGGAACGATCAGTGCCAGTGCGATGTGTGAGCGTTTTTTATTTGACCCCGTGATGCAGTATATTCCGATTGAAAAGCTGAGTGGTGGAGAAAAAAGAAGGCTCTATTTGTTGTCTGTTTTGATGGGAGCACCGAATGTACTGGTGCTTGACGAGCCGACCAATGATCTGGATATTGCAACACTTACGGTATTGGAATCTTATCTGGATCATTTTAACGGGATACTGATCGTAGTATCACATGACCGTTATTTCCTTGACCGTACGGTAGATCGCATTTTTGCATTTGAAGGAAATGGGACGCTTGTGCAATATGAGGGTGGTTACACGGATTACTATCTAAAGAAAAGTGGTACTTTAAAAGAAGGATTTTTTGATGAAACAGAACCACGAAAAGGCAAAAGCAGCTCCTCCGGGGAAGTTTCAGAAGCAAAGCAGGCTTACCGCAAGGAGAAAAGCAGTACGCGGGCGCGGCGGTTTTCTTATAAGGAACAGCAGGAATATCAGACGATTGAGGAAGATATTATGAAGATGGAAGATCGTCTTGCAGAAATTGATGAGGAGATGGCTGCACAGGCAACCTCTTATACGGCATTGTCGGAGCTTACCAAGGAGCGGGAAGAGCTGAGCCGGCAGCGCGAGGAGAAATATGAGCGTTGGGAATATTTGTCTCAGTTAGAAGCTGAAATTGCGGCACAAAAGGATCAGGTATGAGTACGATTTATGAACGATTAAGAGCATCAGAACGACTGCCGGGAGCGTATGAAGACTGGGGCACATACCGGGAAGCACTTACCGATTATCTGTGCCGGATCATTCCTTCTGATAGCCGTATTCTGATCTTAGGAGCAGGAGGATGCAATGATCTTAATCTAAACGGGCTGCTTAAACAAGGGTATGACATTACGCTGCTGGATCGGGATTGTTCTTTGATGGAGGAAGGTCTTCGGCGGCAGAAGATCAAAGAGGGGAGAATCTCCTTTTTGGAAAGAGACGTTTGGCCGATCAGAAAAGAACTTTGCGAAACACTTCTTTTAAAGATGCAGCAAAGAATGAGTATAGAAAATCTGTGCGATATGATCAGACAAGGTACAAAGGCTTCTATGCAGGAGACATTAGAAATTAAGTCGGTTTATGATTATGTGATCGCAGTGGGGTTTCACAGTCAGATCAACAGTCTGTTCCCTGCGCTGTTTCAGACCGCAATACAGGAAGGCGTAGTCAACTATTCTCTATCAGACAGACAAAAACTACACCGCTTTTTGGTGGAGGAAAATGACCGGATGGTTGACTGGTTGCAGCAGCAGATTTTTTCCATTGGACAGCATTTTGTGTTTGGCCTGGAGTATAGCGCATTTGCTAAAAACGATCCTCATTGTGAGCAGTTGATCGCATTGTTTGAACAGGGACGAGCCAAAGAAGCACTTTCTTACCCGGTGAGCCGGGTAGATGGGGCAAAACAACTGGAACAGTGGATCGGCATGGCATATTATGAAAAGAAGATCACGATTGCCAGCATCCGCTATCTGATCTGGCCATTTCTCCCGGAAAAACAGTATCTGATGGTCATATATGAATGCGGAAAATGTTGACGAAACAGGTAGAAAAAAACCGGTTGGTATGATACACTGACAATGGTTTAGAAATTAGCGGGGATAAGCAAGGCGGGATGTTTATGAAGAATCATTCGATTCGTAATTATGTATTTTTTACTGCGGTTTTTTTGTTTTTTGTGATGCTGTTGATCGTGGGGATTGGTAAGCACACGTATAATGGTTTTTATTCGGATGCAGCAATGACCTATGATCAGGGCTGGCAGCAGAAAATGGAAGATGGACAGGAAAAAAACCTCAGTCTTCCGGCGGAGACTCAATATGAAGCTCAAAAACTTGTTCTGACACATAAATTGCCGGAACATATTATGAGTGGATTATCTCTTTGCGTCTGGGTGCAGGGGCAGTCGATCACAGCTCAGATTGAAGGGGAAGATGCGGTTTCTTATGGGGTAGAGGATAATGCGGTATTTGGAAAAAATGCTGGCAATTACTGGTATATGATCAAGTTGCCGGAATCTGCCGGAGGCAAGATGCTTACCCTGACACTTTTCACTCCTTATAAGGACTCCACCTGTCGGTTGGATCATATTTATATTGGGACACAGACTTCTTTGCTATTCCTTTTGTTTCGGCAGTATGGGATTGGCATGTTATTTGCATTCTTGCTGATGGTGTTTGGTCTTGCAATCGCAGTGCTTTATGTGGCATTTCGTAAAAAGATCAAAACGGAGGATGTCAGCCGTACCCTGTATTTGTGTTTTTCTGCTGTGCTTCTTGGTATGTGGCTCTTTGCCCAATCAAGATTATCCCAGTTTTTTATAGGAAACAGTTTTGTGGTGTTATTACTTGATGCGATGGGACGAATGTTACTGCCGGTTCCGATGCTATATTATATGGCAATGGTCAAGGGTAATCATATGCGCCGCCCGTTGATGTTGCTTGCTTATGTATTTGTCTTAAATTTTGTCGTGTGTACGGTGTTGCAATTTTCTGATCTGAAAGATTTTTCGGAAACATCGGTTGTGACCGGAGCGTTATATGTGGTGGCAGTTGTGTTGACTTTTTCCAACGCACTCGCAGAACAGCTTCATTATAATAACGAGTCGTATCGGTTTTTGGCACTTGGAATCTATGGTCTGACTTTTTTTGCTTCTGCTGAGCTTTGGGGCTTTTTGTCCGGACGTACTTTATGGATCGGAAATTGGATCCGTTATGGGGCGGTCATGCTTGTGTTTGTACTGATGTATGAGGCTGCTTACCGCGTGGTAAAAACATTAGAAGCCAGCAGGAATGCAGAATATTATGAGCGGCTTGCCATGGTGGATATTATGGCAAATTGCTACAGCCGTACTGCCTACAATAAGGATGTGGAGCTATTTGAGCAGAATCGGGCATATAAAGGGCTGTGTTTTTTATTCTTTGATCTGAACTATTTAAAACGGATCAACGACACCTATGGTCATCAGTCAGGTGATCAGGCGATCAAAACATGTTCTGCCTGTATCCGAAAAGTATTTGACCGGGTAGGTAAAGTATACCGTGTCGGAGGAGATGAGTTTGTAGCGATCATTCCAAACTGCGAGGAATATAAATTGATGCAGCGCATTGCGGTATTCCAGAAATTAACGCAGGCGCAGAACAAACGCCTTACCTTTGATTTTAAAGTAGCTTGCGGCTATGCGATATATGATCCGACAAAAGATAAAAAGCTGGAGGATCTGATCCATCGTGCGGATGCTTCGATGTACAGCCGGAAAGAACGTATGAAGATGGCGCAAAAGTAATAAGAGTTTTTTCATAATATAAGTAGAGAAGAGACATACTAGCAGAAAGAAAAGGGGTATGTCTCTTTTTTATGCAAAAGAAAAACAGTCAAATGCAATGACTGAAAATGACTGTTCCTCATATAATGACTGAAATAAGCAGAAATGGCAGAAAAAAATGAAGATAAATGACCAATAATGATTGACAATGAAAGAATGTGGTGGTAATATACAATCACAAGGAGATGGTTGGATGCTTACACAGGACAGACAGCGCAGGATTCTGGATGAATTGGCACAGAAAAAAAGTGTGACAGTGACAGAGCTGGTGGAAGAGATTGGTGTTTCAGAGTCCACGATTCGAAGAGATCTGGTGGCACTTGATAAGGCGGGACGGCTTTCCAAAGTACACGGTGGTGCGACCGCATTGGAACATGAATTTGTTGCTGGCGAGTATGATGTGAACACAAAGTCAAAGATGAATGCAAAAGAAAAAGATGAGATCGCAAGATACGCTGCTGCATTGATCAACGATCAGGATTACGTGTTTATTGATGCCGGAACATCTACGGAAGCGGTTATTTCCTATTTAAACAATGACAAAGCAACCTATGTTACGAACGGTATTGTACATGCCAAGAAGCTGATCGCCAAAGGGTATAAGACCTACATGATCGGCGGAAGAGTAAAGCCTGTAACAGAAGCCGTTGTTGGAGCAGAAGGTGTCAGAAGCCTCATGAAGTATAACTTTACGAAAGCATTTGTCGGAACCAACGGCATTCATAAAGAGTTTGGTTATACGACGGTAGATGTTGAAGAAGCAGCAATCAAACGGGAGATCGTAAAGCGCAGCTATGTGACTTACATTTTAGCGGATCATACGAAGTTTGATCTTGTGACCGCCATTAGATTTGCAGATATTGAGGAAGCGTGTATTATCACGGATTACTGTACAAAGGAGAAATACAAAACAGCAACAGTGTTAAAGGAGGTGCTTAAGCATGATTTACACAGTGACATTTAATCCGGCACTTGACTATGTGGTGTTTCTTGACAAGATGATGCCAGGTGAGGTAAATCGTACGAAAAAAGAACAGATTTTTTACGGAGGAAAAGGAATCAACGTATCCATTGTGCTTCATAATCTTGGAATTGAAAGCAGAGCATTGGGATTTGTAGCAGGTTTTACCGGAAGAGAGATAGAACATGGCGTGAAGACCATGGGAGTGGATACCGATTTTATCCATTTAAACAGTGGATTGAGTCGGATCAATGTAAAAATAAAGGCATTGGAAGAATCAGAGATCAATGGACAAGGACCGGCAATCCTTCCAGAAGAGATTGATATGCTCTTGCAGAAGCTAGATCAGTTAGAGGATGGCGATATCTTAGTTTTGGCAGGTGCGATACCGGCTTCCCTGCCGGAAGATATGTATGAACGTATCATGAAACGTCTGCAGAAAAAGAAGATCGAGATCGTGGTAGACGCAACAAAGGATCTGCTTCGCAATGTATTAAAATATCATCCATTCCTGATCAAACCAAATAATCATGAATTAGGAGAGATGTTCGGAGTGACACTTACCACGGATGAGGAGATTATTACTTATGCGAAAAAGCTTCAGGAATTGGGAGCCAGAAATGTTCTGATCTCTATGGCAAAAGATGGAGCGATCCTAATCACCGAGCAGGAAGATGTAAAACGGATCGGTGTTCCAAAGGGAACTGTAAAGAATTCCGTAGGAGCTGGGGATTCTATGGTAGCAGGATTTGTGGCAAGCTACAGCCGGGATCATGATTATCAAAAAGCTTTGGTATATGGAACGGCAACCGGAAGTGCAACTGCATTTTCAGAGGGGCTGGCAACGAAAGATGTCGTAGATGAGCTGTTGAAACAGCTGGTATAAAAGAGAGGAGATGAGAAAGATGCGTATTACAGAATTATTAAAAAAAGAAAGCATCGAGCTTGGTGTTAGTGTAGATTCCAAAGAAGCCGCAATCGACCGGCTGGTGGCATTACATGATAAAGCGGGCAATATCAATGACAAAACAGAATATAAAAAAGGTATTTTGGCAAGGGAAGCAGATGGCTCTACCGCGATCGGAGAAGGAATTGCAATTCCGCATGCAAAGAACAAAGCGGTTGTAAAGCCCGGACTTGCTGCTATGACCGTACCGGATGGTGTGGACTATGAAGCATTGGACGGAAAACCTTCCAACCTCTTTTTTATGATCGCAGCACCGGAAAATGGTGGAGATGTCCATTTGGAGGTATTATCCCGTCTGAGTGTGCTTTTGATGGATGAAGATTTCCGTAAGGATCTGCTTGCAGCAAAGGATAAAGATGCATTCCTACAGGTTATCGATGAGAAAGAAGCAGAGAAATTCCCGGAGGAAGTGGCAGAGAAAAAGGAAGAAACAGAGCAGAACAAAAAAGAAGGCTACCGTATCCTTGCTGTGACTGCCTGTCCAACCGGAATTGCGCACACCTATATGGCAGCGGAAAGTCTGGAAAAAGCCGGAGAAAAGATGGGATATGCATTAAAGGCAGAAACGAATGGTTCCGGTGGAGCAAAGAATATCCTGACGGCAGAAGAGATCGCACAGTGTGACGGTATTATTGTAGCAGCCGATAAGAATGTAGAAACAGCGAGATTTGATGGAAAACCGGTGCTGTTTACGAAAGTTTCAGATGGAATTCATAAACCGGAGGAACTGATCCAGAAGATTGTGGATCAAAAAGTTCCGGTATACCATGAAACCGGGGAAAAGAAAAGTGGTGAGAATGCCGGAAGTGGAATATACAAAGATTTGATGAATGGTGTGTCACATATGCTTCCATTTGTCATTGGTGGTGGTATTATGATCGCACTGGCATTTTTAGTGGATGATTACTCGATCGATCCAAGTAACTTTGGTATGAATACCCCGCTTGCCGCATTTTTCAAAACAGTTGGTAATGCTGCATTTGGATTTATGCTTCCAATTTTAGCTGCATATATTGCCTCCTCGATTGCAGATCGTCCGGGACTTGCCGTAGGTTTTGCAGGTGGTGTGCTTGCCATGAATGGTACGAACTTCCAGGCATTGGCTGAAGGTACGACAACCGGCGTATCCGGTGGTTTTCTGGCAGCGTTGTTAGCTGGTTTCTTATCTGGTTATCTGGTAAAGGGATTAAAGAAGCTTACTGAGAAATTTCCAAAGAGTATTGACGGAATCCGGCCGATGCTGATCTATCCACTCGGTGGTATCCTGCTGATTGGAGCGATCATGTGTGCCGTGAATCCGGTTATGGGATGGATCAATACCGGAATTGGCAACTGGCTTGACAGTATGGGAGATACATCAAGAGTATTACTTGGTATGATCTGTGCAGGTATGATGAGTATTGATATGGGTGGTCCATTCAACAAGGCAGCGTACGTATTTGGTACTGCCTCACTCGATCTGGGTGGATATGATGTTATGGCAGCTGTAATGGTTGGTGGTATGGTACCTCCGATCGCCATTGCCCTTTCAACTACATTTGCAAAACACAAATGGTCAAAGGAAGACCGCAGAAATGGTATTGTCAACTATATCATGGGATTGTGCTTTATCTCAGAGGGAGCTATCCCATACGCAGCGAAAGATCCGCTTCGTGTTATCCCAAGCTGCATCGTAGGTTCAGCAGTAGCCGGTGGATTATCTATGGCATTCCATTGTACACTGCGTGCTCCACATGGTGGAATCTTTGTATTCCCGGTAGTGGGTAACTGGTTCTTATATCTGGTTGCACTGGCAGCAGGAAGTATTGTAGGAGCGATCATTTTAAGCTTATTAAAGAAAAAAGTTGTAGAAGAATAAAAGAAGATGGTAATTCATAACGGAGCGTGTTATAATGAGAACACAATCCAAAGATAAAGTAAAGAAAAGGAGTAGGTATTATGTTATCAAATTCAGTAAAAGTAACAAACGAGCAGGGACTTCACATGAGACCAGCAGGATTATTTGCAAAGGAAATGGGAGCCTTTCACTGTGATGTGAACATCATATTTAACGATAAGAAGATCAACGCAAAGAGCGTTATGAACATCATTGCAGCATGCATCAAATGTGGATCTGAGATCACGATCGAATGTGATGGAGAAGACGAGCAGGCAGCAATGGATAAAGCAATGGCGTTAGCTGAAAACGGATTCGGAGAGTAATCCATCCTCTATAAAGAAGAGTAGAAAGACAACCGTCGGCAGAACAAAGTGTTCTGCTGACGGTTTTTTTATTTCGGAAGAAAGATTATTAAAAGACTCAAACAGGGAGAAAACTTTCAAAACAGTATGCAAGTCGTGACGGTGAAACTTGCAATTTTTATAGAATTAATGAGAAAAACAGTAAAATTATGACGTGAAAGAAGTATGAACATGCATCTAAATTGTGTAAAAATTGATTTTCAAAAGAAAAATAACTTGATTTTATAAAGTTTTTTGCGCTTTTTTATAAAAAAAAGAAAGGATAATTGTTTGTGTTGGATGATATTTAAGATAAAATTATGTTTTATTAAAAACAATTTACATGCAAATTTGCATATTGTCAAATAATCTGAAAATAATGCAAATATTTCTTGTTTACTTCTTTTTTTGATTGCAGTAATATGATGGCAGAGAAAAGTGGAATGTAATGTTCACAAGGAAGGAATGGTGGTTATCGCATGAAGATGGAAGAAAGACAGCCGATCGGATTATATGATCCAAGCTTTGAGCATGATAACTGTGGTATTGGTGCAGTTGTCAATATCAAGGGAATCAAAAGTCATAAAACCGTGGCACAGGCGCTTAGCATTGTTGAGAACCTGGAACACAGAGCAGGTAAGGATGCAGAAGGAAAGACCGGTGATGGTGTTGGTATTTTATTACAGGTACCACATAAGTTTTTTGTAGCAAAGGCTAAGGAATTAGGTTTTGATATTGGGGAAGAACGAGAATATGGTGTTGGTATGTTCTTCTTTCCACAGGATGAATTGAAGAAGAATCAGGCAAAGAAAATGTTTGAGATCATCGTTAATAAGGAAGGTCTTCAGTTCATAGGATGGCGTGAGGTTCCAACCGATCCTTCGGTACTGGGACATAAAGCATTGGAATGTATGCCATGCATTATGCAGGCATTTGTAAAGAAGCCGAAGGATATTGAGAAGGGACTGGATTTTGATCGTAAGCTTTATGTGGCAAGGCGTGTCTTTGAGCAATCCAACGATAATACTTATGTTGTATCATTGAGCAGCCGGACGATCGTATACAAGGGTATGTTCTTAGTTGGACAGCTTCGTACATTCTTCCATGATCTGCAGGATGAATCTTTTGAGTCTGCCATTGCCATGGTACACAGCCGTTTTTCAACAAATACGACTCCGAGCTGGTCAAAAGCACATCCAAATCGTTTTATGGTGCACAATGGTGAGATCAATACGATCCGTGGAAATGAAGATAAGATGCATGCCCGCGAAGAAAATATGGAATCCGATTATCTGAAAAATGAAATGCATAAGCTGATCCCAATTGTAAACCCGGCCGGTTCTGATTCCGCCCGGTTAGATAATACGTTAGAGTTTTTGGTGATGAGTGGAATGCCACTACAAAAGGCAGTGATGATCACGATTCCGGAGCCATGGGCAAACAATAAAACCATGAGTC
Source organism: uncultured Lachnospiraceae bacterium (assembly GCA_934317845.1). Lineage (GTDB taxonomy): Bacteria > Bacillota > Clostridia > Lachnospirales > Lachnospiraceae > NC2004. The sequence continues at coordinate 14,434 of CAKRES010000013.1, read as the reverse complement.
AGAAAAAGCGTGATTTCTATCAGTATTATGCAACAATGATGGAGCCATGGGATGGACCGGCTTCCATTTTATTCTCCGATGGAGATGTGATGGGGGCGGTATTAGATCGTAACGGACTTCGTCCATCCAGATACTATATCACAAATGACGGATTTATGATCCTGTCTTCTGAGGTAGGTGTTCTTGACATTGATTCCTCAAATATTTTAAAGAAGGATCGTTTACGGCCGGGCAAGATGCTGCTTGTAGATACCGTAAAGGGCGAAGTGATCGATGATGACGAGCTGAAAGAGACATATGCATCGGAGCAGCCATATGGAGAATGGCTGGATGCCAATCTGGTTCGTTTAGGAGATTTAAAGATTCCGAACAAACGCGTGGAAGAATATGATCCACAGATGCGTGCAAGAATCCAGAAAGCTTTTGGTTATACCTATGAAGATCTGCGAGAGAGTATTTTACCGATGGCAGCCAACGGATCCGAAGCAATTGCAGCAATGGGTGTAGATACCCCGATCGCAGTACTGTCCAAACAACATCAGCCATTGTTTAATTATTTCAAGCAGTTATTTGCACAGGTAACTAATCCGCCGATTGATGCGATCAGAGAAAAGGTGATCACCGCAACCGAGGTTTATATCGGAAAAGACGGTAATATCTTGGAGGAGAAGGCAGAGAACTGTCACGTACTGCGTGTCAGCCATCCGATCCTTACCAGCACCGACTTATTAAAGATCAAGACGATGAAGGTGCCAGGATTAAAGGTAGAAGTGATCCCGATCATATATTATAAGAATACATCTTTGGAGCGTGCGATCGAGCATTTGTTTATCGAAGCAGACCGTGCTTACCGGGATGGAGCCAATATTTTGATCTTATCCGATCGTGGGGTGGATGAAAATCACGTAGCTATTCCGTCACTGCTGGCTGTTTCAGCAATGCAGCAGCATCTGGTAAAAACGAAAAAGAGAACTTCTGTTGCAATGATTTTAGAGTCGGCAGAGCCGAGAGAGGTGCATCATTTTGCAACCCTGTTAGGATATGGTGCTTGTGCGATCAACCCATATCTGGCACAGGAAACGATCAAGCAGTTGATTGATGATGGAAGCCTTGATAAAGATTATTATGCAGCCGTTAATGATTACAATGAAGCCATTCTTAGTGGTATCGTTAAGATCGCTTCTAAGATGGGTATTTCGACGATCCAGTCTTATCAGGGATCCCAGAACTTTGAGGCGATCGGTATTGATGAGGATGTCATTAAGAAATATTTCACGAATACGGTAAGCCGTATCGGTGGTATTACGCTGGAGGATATTGAGCAGGATGTAGATATCCGACATTCCAAAGCATTTGATATGCTGGGCTTAAAGCAGCCGCTTTCTCTGGATTCCATGGGGTGGCATAAAATGCGCAGTGGTGCAGAGGAGCATCTTTATAATCCGCAGACGATCCATGCTCTGCAGGTTGCTACCAGAACCGGTGATTATAACAAATTCAAAGAATATACGAAGCTGATCAATGAAGAAATGGAGCCGATGAACTTAAGAGGACTGGTTGATTTCAACTATCCGAAAAAGGGCATTGATATTGACAAGGTGGAAAGTGTGGATGAGATCGTAAAACGATTCAAAACAGGTGCGATGTCTTATGGTTCCATTTCCAAAGAGGCACATGAAACGATGGCGATCGCCATGAACATGCTGCATGGAAAGTCCAACTCCGGAGAAGGTGGAGAGGACTTAGACCGTATTTTGACCAAGGGACAGAAGATTGACCGTTGTTCTGCGATCAAACAGGTCGCATCCGGTCGTTTCGGTGTAACCAGCCGTTATTTAGTTAGTGCAGATGAGATCCAGATCAAGATGGCGCAGGGTGCAAAACCAGGTGAAGGTGGACATCTGCCGGGGAAAAAGGTATATCCATGGGTTGCCAAAACAAGACATTCTACACCGGGTGTTGGATTGATCTCGCCACCACCGCACCATGACATTTATTCCATCGAGGATCTGGCACAGTTGATCTACGACTGTAAAAATGCAAATGTCAATGCAAGGATCAGTGTAAAGCTGGTATCCGAGGCAGGTGTTGGTACAGTTGCCGCAGGTGTAGCAAAAGCCGGAGCACAGGTAATCTTAATTTCCGGTTATGATGGAGGTACCGGTGCAGCACCGAGAAATTCCATTCATAATGCCGGACTTCCATGGGAGCTTGGACTGGCAGAGACACATCAGACTCTGATCTTAAATGAACTGCGAAACAAAGTTATCATCGAGACAGATGGTAAGCTGATGACCGGTCGTGATGTAGCGATCGCTGCTATTCTTGGTGCAGAGGAGTTTGGATTTGCAACGGCACCGCTTGTTACCATGGGATGTGTGATGATGCGTGTATGTAATCTGGATACCTGTCCGGTCGGCGTTGCTACACAGAATCCGGAGCTTCGCAAACGTTTTACCGGAAAACCGGAGTATATCGTAAACTTCATGCGCTTTATTGCCCAGGAACTGCGGGAATATATGGCAAAGCTTGGTGTGAGAACAGTGGATGAGTTAGTTGGACGTGCGGATCTGTTAGTAGAGAAGCCGAGTGCCAAAGCGCACAAGGTAGATCTTTCCCGGATCCTCAATAATCCGTGGGTAAATGAATTTAAGCTGGCTCCTTATCGCAAGAAGAATGAATTTGACTTCCAGTTGGAAAAGACAAAGGATGAAAAGATCTTAATGAAAGAATTTAAGACCGCCTTTGAGAAAAAACAGAAACGCAGCGTAGAAGTAGATGTCAGCAACGTGGATCGAACCTTTGGTACGATCTTTGGTGCAGAGATCACAAGAAAATATTATAACACGTTGGAAGAAGATACGTTTACCGTTAAATGTAACGGAAGCGGCGGACAGAGTTTTGGTGCTTTCATTCCAAAGGGACTGACGCTGGAGCTTGTCGGCGACAGTAACGATTACTTTGGTAAGGGACTTTCCGGTGGTAAGTTAGTCGTATATCCACCAAAGTCAGCTGCTTATAAAGCAGAGGACAACATTGTGATCGGTAACGTTGCACTGTACGGAGCAACGAGCGGAAAAGCTTATATCAATGGTATTGCAGGTGAGCGTTTCTGCGTGCGTAATTCCGGTGCTATTGCAGTAGTAGAAGGAACCGGAGACCACGGTTGTGAATATATGACCGGAGGACGCGCTGTCGTACTTGGAAGCGTTGGAAAGAACTTCGCAGCCGGAATGTCCGGTGGTGTCGCATATGTGCTTGATGAGGATTCCGATCTTTATATGAAGGTCAATAAGGAAATGGTATCATTAGAGCCGGTAACCGATAAATATGATGTACTGGAGTTAAAGGAGATCATCAGCGATCACGTAACCTACACCAATTCAGAAAAAGGAAAGAAGATCTTGGATCATTTTGGTGAGTATCTTCCAAAATTCAAAAAGATCATTCCACATGATTACAAGCGTATGATGAATACGATCGTACAGATGGAAGAGAAAGGTCTTAGCAGCGAGCAGGCACAGATTGAAGCATTTTATGCAAATGCAAAGAAATAGGAAGGAGGCAGTAAGATGGGTAAAGCAACAGGTTTTTTAGAGTATGAACGAAGCAACAGCGAAGAGATTGCACCGCTTGAGCGAATTAAGAATTTTGATGAGTTTCACATCCCTCTTTCCAGAGAGAAACAGCAGTTACAGGGTGCGAGATGTATGGAGTGTGGTGTGCCGTTTTGTCAGTCCGGTATGATGTTAAATGGAATGGCAAGTGGCTGTCCACTGCATAACCTCATTCCGGAGTGGAATGATTTAGTGTATCACGGCAACTGGGAGCAGGCATTTCACCGTCTGAAAAAAACGTCCAGTTTCCCGGAGTTTACGTCGAGAGTATGTCCGGCACTTTGTGAAGCAGCCTGTACGTGCGGTTTAAACGGAGATGCCGTATCCACAAAGGAAAATGAACGGGCGATCATTGAGACTGCTTATGAAAACGGCTGGGCAAAGGCACAGCCGGTAAAGGTAAGAACAGGCAAAAAGGTAGCCGTCATTGGTTCCGGTCCCAGCGGACTGGCAGCAGCCGATCAGCTGAACCAGCGTGGACATGAAGTGACGGTATATGAAAGAAGCGACCGTGTCGGTGGACTGCTGATGTACGGTATTCCAAATATGAAGCTGGATAAGTCCGTGATCGACCGGAAGATCGCGATCATGAAGGAAGAGGGCGTAAACTTTGTCACCTCCGCGAATGTCGGAAAAGACATCAAGGCAGAGAAGATCAAAAAAGAGTATGATGCTGTAATCTTAGCTTGTGGTGCGTCCAACCCGCGTGACATTAAGGCACCGGGACGGGATGCCAATGGAATCTATTTTGCTGTAGATTTCCTGTCAAGAAATACAAAGAGCCTTCTGGATTCTAATTTTAAAGATAAGGCATATGTCGAATGTAAGGATAAAAATGTGATCGTCATTGGTGGTGGTGATACCGGTAATGACTGTGTAGGAACCGCAGTACGTCATGGTGCCAAAAGTGTCGTGCAGGTAGAAATGATGCCTCCACTTCCAACGTGTCGTGCCGAGTCCAATCCATGGCCGGAGTGGCCGAGAGTCTTAAAGACAGACTACGGTCAGCAGGAAGCCATTGCAGTGTACGGACATGATCCACGTATTTATCAGACGACCGTGAAGGAGTTTATCAAGGATAAAAAAGGAAATCTCACAAAGGTAAAGCTGGTTTCCCTTTGCTGGGAAAAGGATGAAAAGACCGGACGAACCGCCATGAAAGAGGTAGAGGGAAGTGAGAAAGAATATCCGGCAGATATTGTACTGATCGCAGCAGGTTTCCTTGGAAGTCAGGACTACGTGACCAAAGCATTTGGTGTAGAGGTCAACGAGCGTACCAATGTCAAAACAGAAAAGGATCAGTATCAGACCAACGTGCCTCATGTCTTTACAGCAGGTGATATGCACCGTGGACAGTCCCTTGTCGTATGGGCGATCCATGAAGGAAGAGAAGCAGCCAAAGCAGTGGACGAGGCATTGATGGGATATACCAATCTGGAATAAACAAAACTTTGAGATTCTTAGAAGTATTACAAATAAAAAAAGGATTGCACGTCGCAGTGCAATCCTTTTTGAATTTCCATTTTCCTATAAGAAGATATACTTTAAAATAAATAAGATCGTTAAAACATACATCAGTACGCTGATCTTTTTCTCTTTTGCTTTTCCTGTGATCAGGTTGATAACAGTCCATGAAATCACACCAAAGCAGATACCCTCTGAAATGCTGTAGAACAGTGGCATTGCCATGATACACAAGAAACATGGAATTGCTTCTGCCATATCATTAAAGTCGATGTTCATGACATTTCCCATCATGTAGAAGCCTACGATGATCAGTGCCGGAGCTACGGCAAAGGATGGGATGGCTAAGAACAGTGGGGAGAAGATAATGGCAAGTAAGAATAAAACTGCGGTAGTGATTGCAGTTAAACCAGTACGTCCACCTTCTGTTACACCAGAAGCACTCTCAACATAAGTAGTTGTGGTAGAGGTTCCGAGTACAGCACCTACGCAGGTAGCGGTAGCATCTGCAAATAAAGCACCTTTGATGCGTGGAAGCTTTCCTTCCTTATCAAGCATTCCTGCTTTAGAGGAAACACCGATCAGGGTTCCTAACGTATCAAATAAGTCTACAAATAAGAAGGCAAACATGATAACGATGAAATCCAGAATTTTGATGGAAGATAAGGCTCCTTTATCAAAGCAGGCAAAGAATGTCTCCTTGATCGGAGAAAAATCAAAGCTTACGATGCCGCTTGGGAATAAAGAATACATGCCGGCATCCGGGTTTGGAACGTAAATGCCAACTGCCTGGCAGATCATACCAAGTACCCATGTTACGATGATACCGATCAGGATATTACCTTTTACCTGTTTTACCATTAAAATTGCTGTGATAAGTACACCGATCAATGCTAATACTGCACCGACTACAACAGCGCGATCAGCAGTGCTGAATGACTGGATGGAAACTAAGGTAGAGGCGTTATCGGTAACGATCTTGGCATCCTGCAGACCAATAAAGGCAATGAATAATCCGATACCTACGGATACAGCAGCCTTTAAAGAAGCCGGGATAGCGTTAAAGATGGCTTCACGCACGTTTGTGGCAGAAAGAATGATGAAGATCACACCTTCCACAAATACGGCAAACAATGCTACCTGCCAGGAATATCCCATATTGCCACATACGGTGTAGGCAAAATAAGCATTCAGTCCCATACCAGGGGCTAATGCGAATGGATAATTGGCAAATAATGCCATAAATAAAGTGCCTAGAAATGCAGCCAATGCAGTTGCGATCAATACTGCCTGACTATTCATTCCGGAGGCACTTAAGATGTTTGGATTCACGGCTAAAATGTAAGCCATGGTCATGAAGGTTGTGACACCAGCTAAGATCTCAGTCTTGACATTGGTGCCATTTTCCTTGAGCTTGAAAAATTTTTCCATGATGCTAAACTCCTTTTCTTTGTATTGTAATGGAAATCTTACTTGTCGAGTGTAGCATAGATGGGGATTCTTTTCAAATAAAATGGTGGTTTTTGGCACATTGACTAAGAATCGTTCTCTGATTTTGACTTATTTTGCGTATCCACCAGCTTTTTGTTGGAGCTTTTGATGTGGTGACCAACAATTTCCGATACATCCGATACGGTCATGAATGCGGAATAATCATCTTTTTCGATGATCTTACGAAGGGTAGAAAGCTCCATACGGGTGATGACACAGTAAAGGATCGTCTTTTCTCCGGAGATCAATCCCTCGCCATTCATAAATGTTACGGTACGACCGAGGGTTTCGTAGATGTCATCTGCGATCTGACGCGCTTCGTTGGTAATGATCATAACTGCTTTTCCCTGGTCGAGTCCGGTATTGATGTAATCTACAATTTTCGATGTAATAAAATAAGTTAGAAGACTGTATAAAGCACGATCCAGTCCAAACAGCAGACCGGCGGTCATGTAGATGATTATGTTACAGATCAAAACGATCTGACCAACGGAAAAACTGGTTTTCCTTGATACCATGATGGCAACGGTTTCTGTGCCGTCCAGACAGCCGCCATTGCGGATGATCAGACCAACACCAAGACCTAAGATCACGCCGCCAAAGACAGTTGCGAGCAGGGCGTCATAGGTAACATTGAAATGCCATTGACGGAAAACCTCCAGAAAGATAGAAAAAACAATCATAGAAACTAAAGTGCGAAGCCAGAAATACTTTTCCAATTGTTTTGCACCAGCAAGAACAAAAGGAAGATTCAGACAAATGGTTAAGATACCAAGGGAGATCGGGGTTAAGCTGCTGATGATGATACTGATACCAACGATACCTCCATCTAAGATCTGGCAGGGAACTAAAAATTCCTCCAGAGCAAATGCTGCGATGACTGCCCCCAGAATCAAGTTAAAATAACGTAGCAATGTTTTATTTACCATAAAATGCTCCTTTCCAATATTTTCTCATGATTAGTATAACATAGAAATTGTGTAGAAAAAATGTAGAAAACCAATTCTTTACCATTGATTAACCAGTATTTACCGATTATAATGAAAAAATGTAATCATCTATATTGGAATAGAAGGAGAGAAAAGATGTTGGAAAAAAGGAGAAAATGTAAACGAGTTACGGCATTTTTGCTTGCGGTCATGTTGATTGTTCAGTTGTCACCAACGGTTTCGAGGGCAGAACAGCGAAGTTATACGCTTTCCCAGGGAGACAAGCAGAGTGCGGAGATCTACGTAAAGGATTCCGGTGTGATCAATGTTAATTACATTCCGTCAACGACGGAAGCGACGACAACGGAGGCCACAACGACCGAAGTGACGACTACAGAGCCGGACATCACGACGGAAGATACGACAGAGGACATTACAACAGAAGATACGACAGAGGATATTACCACGCAAGAATCCTCGTCAGAGGAGGGAACAAGCGAGGAAGCAACCAGTGAAGCGTCAGAGGACGAAGCGTGGTTTGGCAGTTATCATGCCGGCACGATGAAAAAACAGAGTTATCGTTACTGGTGGTATCAGGATTATAATTACGGTTATTCTGAGCCGACTGCTACGACATCCGATGACAATGTGATCACTGCCTATACCTATAAAGCAGTAGATGGGGATGGCAGCTATTACGATAGTAATGCTGCTGCAACGGACAAGCTGACGATCAATGCGGATGGTACCTTTACGGCATTGCAGCCGGGTACGGTTACCGTGTATGTAGATGGAAAAAATGCAGCCGGCGTGCTGCTGTTTCATGCCCGCATTACATTTACGATCAAGTACGATATGTCGAAGGTATCCTTCTCTAAGATGAAATTTACCGGATATATGATGCAGGAGTATGCGTACACAGACCAGATCAGTTATGGAAATGCCGAGTTTTCCGTGCCGATCAAGAGTATTTATACATTAAATTCTGATGATGAGAATGTAAGCTTGAGTGTAAGAGCAAGTAAGGGAAGTGTCAGTGTATCAGATTATTCGATTGAGAATAATGTTCTTCATATGCAGCTTTCCAGCAGAAAGAATGTGACAACCAAGGTAAAAGTTACGATCTGTGATAAGACGTACACGTTGCAGGTGACATTGAAGCAGGTCCGTTTATCAGACTCCGGTGCATTTGTCATAAAAGGAAAAACAAAGAGATTAAAGGTCAAGGGTTACTCCGGAAAGATCACATGGAAATCATCTGATCCGGGTGTGGCATCAGTGTCCTCCAAGGGTGTTGTAAAAGCGAAAAAAGCAGGAAATGCTCTGATCACAGCAAAGGTAAAGGGACAGAAAATGGGCTGCGTCATCAGTGTCAATACCGCCCAGATCAAAAAAGTGGTGACACGGGCAAGATATATCGGAACACATTGGAAATACAGCCAGCCCAAGCGAACACAGAGTGGTTACTATGACTGTAGTGCGTTAGTATGGAAGTCGTACAAATACGGTGCAAAGTATACCTTTGGTTCTGCAGGATATCCCGGTACGACAGTAACGGAGTCCAGCTATTTGATCCAGAAAAAGAGGATGATCAAAGGCGGCTATAGTGAAAAGAAGATCCAGAAGCTTGTAGTGCGTCCGGGCGATTGTGTATTTAAAACGACAGGAAAGCGCACTCCTGCCAACACCTATCATGTGGAAATGATCACAGGACTCCGGTGTGTCGGATTTAGTGATGGTACACCGATCATCGTGGCTCAGTGGGGAGCAAGAGGAGAAGGCTATGGTGCGGAAGACGGTTCGATGATGGGACGTCCGATCGGAAGCCTGAAGTAACAGGTGAATGACATGGGAATTTGGGAATTATTTGTATTAGCAGTCGGACTTTCGATGGATGCCCTTGCGGTATCCATCTGTAAAGGACTGTCACTTGGCAAGATCAAGGTAAAACATATGTGCATTGCCGGAATCTGGTTTGGAGGATTTCAGGCACTGATGCCATTGATCGGGTACTTTTTAGGAAGTCTGTTTGCGGATATGATCACGAAGTATGATCATTGGATCGCCTTTATTCTTTTGCTCTTTATTGGTGGCAGTATGATCAAGGAAGCAGTAGGGGATGAAGAACATGTCGATGCCTCCATGGATGTGAAAAGCATGTTTATACTTGCAGTCGCAACGAGCATTGATGCGCTTGCGGTTGGTGTGACATTTGCTTTTTTGAAGGTTGCGATCGTACCGGCGGTAAGCTTTATCGGGATCGTAACATTTGTATGCTCGGCAGCAGGAGTAAAGATCGGAAGCATTTTCGGAACAAAATACAGCAAAAAAGCAGAATTTTTCGGTGGTGTCGTATTGATCCTCATCGGAATTAAGATTTTAGTAGAAGGTCTGATCGCAGGATAAGGAGATTTTAGTAGTAAGGAACGAACCAAATGGAACAGAAATGTATCATTTGCAGAATGATCCTATGAAATAATTACATATAGAAAGAAAAGTATCTCCTGCGTGATTTTTGGAAGAGAAATCACGCAGGAGATTTTTGTTTGCCTTAGTGGTCAGATTCTTGAGATAAAAAATGAACATAACTTTTCAGTTGTTTCTTTTGGCTTTTAGAGATGGAACGGTAGCAGGTCAGAAGTTCCCGTTCTTCCTCTGTTAGTGCATGGTAATCAGAACCTTTGGAGTCCATGAAAAAATCCTGAAGACCGATCTGAAACCCATTGCAGATCTTTTCTAAAGTAGGAATGGTGGGCTGTGTATTACGCTGAAAAATATTATTCAGACTGGAATAAGGCAGATCACTTTCTTTGGCGAGTTTGTATAGGGACCAGCCTCGCTGCTGGCATAAATTCTCAATACGTTGCAATGTGATATTTGTTTGCATAGGCATTCCTCGCTTTCCAAACTATTCCACTATTATTTTAGTCGATTCCTTTCGTAAGAATTAGATAAGAAAAAGGGTTGCATTATTTACAGTATTGCTCAAATGAGATATAATATACGAAATATGACGCTATCAAAAAAACTGCTGGAAAAAAGTGTATCAGGATAAGCTGTTATCTTCTTTGGATGCAAAAGATTCCCACACGGTACATCCGCAAGGATATTTTAGTTAAGAATAGGAGGCAGTTCTTTGAACGAAGACAAAATTTATGTAGATGTGAATGCCACATTTACCAAGGATGGAATGCTCCTTCCGAAAAGTTTTGTATGGGAGGATGGAGTAGAGTATGAGATCAGCAAAGTAAAAGACATCCGGCGTGCAGCCAGCTTAAAGGCAGGCGGTGCCGGGATGCGATATACATGTGTCGTAGACGGAAAAGAAGTATATCTGTTCTATGAGGACAACAATATGTGGTTCATGGAGAAATCAGCTTAAGCAGATTATGGCTTGCCATGGTCAACAGGCTTTAAGATCAGCAATGTCGGAGCGTCAGGACAGGGCGCATCGGAACTTCCGGCTCTAGTAATGGGCTTGCGAAGGTTGATTTCCCTTTCCCTTGCAAGTACAAATGTTGCGTGTTGGTAATAGCAATTTTGTATGGTAGAGGAGTTGAACTGAATTGGAGAAGAATTGGAGTACAGTGCAGTTGCATTGCAGAGAATGTAATGCGAGGATGATGGATTATACATTGTGTCAGGACGATGACCGGATCGTCTTGCAGGGCATTACGATCAAATGCAACCGTTGCAAACGGGTAATGATGTTAAAGAAATATACAGAAGGTATGATACGGAAGCGTGCCGACAAAGGTGTGTTCCGTATCTGACAGATCTGTTACATAGAAACAAAATGACAATTAAATGAACAGCCCACCTGATAAGGGCACATCAGAGATGATGGAAGCACCAGAGACGCAGGGGAAAGATAACCAGTAGATAACTGGCTTTCCTTTGCGTCTTTTTGCGTGGATCAGGGAGCGGAAAATTCAAAATTAATTTTTCATCATCTTAATTCTGGCTATCGAGATGGCTGGAAAGGATGAAGAATTATGATGATTTACGACATGGAAGCAAGCGGTAAGAGATTAAAGACATTAAGAAAACAGGCAGAAAAGACACAGGAGCAGGTAGCGGAGGCAGTTGGACTTGAGCCGGGAACGATCAGCCGGATAGAGCGGGGAGTGAAGGGAATGTCGATTGATTCGCTGTTGATGTTTAGTGAAATTTATGGAGTGAGTACAGATTACATATTGAAGGGGGACAAGACTGTGACACCATCTGATATGTTATTGGAAGAATTGGGGGCATTGGTGAAAAAATATAAGAGTTTGTAGAAATATAGAAAAATTCATTTTGTCATGAAGGGTTGTGATTGCAAAGGCGATAACGTCTGTGATAATATGATGTGTGACTGAGATGCAGTCAGTTATAAATCGTAATTTGGTGGAGGAATATAAAAATATGCAACAAGCAATATTAGAATGTAAAAAAGGGTCTGTATATTATTGGTATACTAATATTGATTTTGCTAAAAGGACAGTTTTTCTGTTACATGGATTAACGGCAAATCATGCAATGTTTGATAAGCAGATCGAATTTTTGAGTGGTAAATATAATGTGATAGTATGGGATGCACCTGCACATGGAAAATCAAGACCATATTCAAATTTTTCGTATGAGGATGCAGTTGTCGTGATGTTACAAATATTGAATAAATTGCAAATCAAACAAGTTGTATTGATTGGACAATCAATGGGTGGGTATATAGCACAGTCTTTCATTTCAAGATATCCTGAAATAGTAATAGGGTTTGTGTCAATTGATTCAACGCCATTTGGTAATTATTATTCTAAATCAGATATTTGGTGGTTAAAACAGATAGAATGGATGTGCAAACCATTTTCAGAAAAAATGCTTAAAGTATCAATGGCAAAACAAAATGCTGTTACAAAAGCAGGAAGAGATAATATGCTTGAAATGGTTAGTGATTATGGAAAAGCAGAACTCTGTCATTTGATGGGAATTGGTTATGCGGGATTTTTAGATGATAACAAGGAATTACAGATACATTGTCCGTTGTTACTATTGGTTGGAGAAAAGGATAATACAGGAAAAGTAAAACAGTATAATAAAGAATGGTCAAAAAGAACTGGCATAGAGATTACCTGGATTCCAAATGCAGCACATAATTCTAATGTTGACAATCCTAATTTTGTGAATTACTGCATAGAAGAGTTCTTGGTAGGTTTATAATTAGGCAGGGTAACCTCAACTTCGAATTTGCAGAAAAATAGGAAAATTTAGTATATAATATTTATAAGGATATACATTTGATTTTGAAGTATAGATTTTAGGGGAGTGTTTATATGAGAATAATAAAAATATTGAATTACATATTTCCATTAATAATAGGAGCCTTATGCTCATATATGGGAACATGGACTCATATTGGAAAAAATAATATTTTGCAAATTGTTATGGTTTTTGTATTAAGTGGTATTTTTTCTATTTTATTATATTATGATGCAAAAGCTGAACTTTATAGGTTGCAGAAATTTTATCACAATACTTATTCAAATATAATAACAAGATTCTTAATTCTCAAAAATATTGTTATACAGTTGTTTGCAATAATTATTGGAGCAGTTTGTTCGTCTTTAGGAAATTGGGGAAAAAATCAATCAGGTTTTTTTATAAAAATTAGTATAATTTTTATTTTAGGAATTATTTATATAATATTTGTTGTATACAGTATATATAAGGATGAAAAAATAGATAGAACAATTAAGAAATATGTATCTGAAATTAAAATGTTGAATGAGATATATGAGAATGTTCAAGCAAGCATAATTAGTGTTAATCATGTAATTATAAGGGAATTAGAGAAAGTTCAAAAAGGTGTTTGTAAAGGAAAAATAGAAACTAATAGTCTTGAATATAGTATAAACAGATTGTGTTATGAACTTTATAATACAATAGCCAAATTTGACAAAGGTAGTTTTTGTGTGTCATATTCTAAGAAAATTGATAACAATTTTATAACAAATATTGGATATGCAGGGGATGACATTATTTATCACAAATATACTGTAAAAAGGAATATATATACAGATAATCACCTTGATAGTAAAATTATGGAAATGAATAATAAAGATGTATTTATTTGTTTTTCAAAAAAAGAGATAGACAAATTATTTTCTTATGACAAAAGAGATGAAAATAGGTATTATACATACTTTGGAATTCCGGCATACTTTAACGATGAAATACAGGGACTCTTTCAAATTACATACTTTTCGGAAAGCACTCTTTTTAGCGAAAGAAAAAGCACGGAATTTTTAATAGATAAAATTTTACCTCAATATATCAGTATAACTTTATTAATTAATGAAATTTATGAAATTATATTTGGCGGTTTTAGAATTATAAATATCGACGAGTAATACATAAATATAAAAATGGGCATCTGGTTATCGTAGCAATCACGGGGCATTGAATCACTAAAAACTATACAACTTCCGGTTGAATTAAGAAAATCGGAATTTATAGGGATGCTGTGAAATCGGAAAGTTGTGGAGTTGTACATACAGTTCAATTGAATTATGATTTGGGAGGAGAGATAGAGTGAAAAAATTTTTTTCTCCACTTATGGCTATTCTTTCAATTGTTTCACCTATTTGTATAGTTGGAATAATGTGTATGATTGAAACTGAAATTATTGAAGCAGTTATTAGTGGATTGGTGCTTGGTTGTATGGTTGGGAGTGTGTTCAGTATAATCTTTTGGGTTACCAATAAATATAAGAATAAAATTTTAAGAATAATATCATTAATCCCATTAGTATTTGTTGGATTATATTCATTGTTGTTTATTCTATATTTGGTGTATAAGTAGATAAGTGCAAATTCATGTTTGCCTGGGAGTTGTTGTAAGTAGATATAAGAGAGCTAACAATGATTATAAAGATTTATGATGAGATAAAGTCAT
>CAKRES010000012.1 GCA_934317845.1 uncultured Lachnospiraceae bacterium | reverse complement strand
ATTTTTGTAACATAATATTTCCTTTCCGGTCTGATACGACCGCGTATAAGTATATCACAGAAACATCCAGAAAAAAAGAATATCATTTTGTATTGTGGATTGTGTTTGCGATTACCGCTTCATTCCTGTAAAATAAAAATGTTATCAATGGCGACATCATTTCAAAAGTTCAGAATATGAAAGGAAAATGTTTTGGAAGAATTATACAGAAAATATCAGGGAAAAAACAATGATTAAAGTACTCTTCATCTGCCACGGCAGGAGATAAGCTGTATAGCAAAGCCGGAATGACCTGCGGCGTAGTGGTGCAACCGGTGGTAATGACAGAAATTTTGACTACGCTTTTACTACGAATGATGTGGGTGTTGTAAGAGAGTGTAGTGAATGTGAAGTACAGTAGAAAAACGGTAGCATCTGGTTCGTTTGAATCAGGTGCTTATTTTATGCAGTTTAATATTTGCTGTAAATATGCACGCAAATATTGTTGCATAACATAAACCTCGTTGGTATAATAATATTGATAAGTTGGAATTATTTTTGATTGATATGTGAAATGGAGGAATTGTTATGCCAAACATTAAACCAGTATCGGATCTTAGAAATTATACAGAGGTATTAAAGGAAGTTGATATATCCAACAGAGTATATTTGACACGTAATGGACACGGCCAGTATGGAATCCTGACAATGGCAGAGATTGATGAGCTTGATAGATATCGAGCTGCATATACACTGTTTTCAAAACTGAAAAGCTCGGAGGAGCGTGCGAATAAAGAGGGATGGATTTCTGCAGATGATTTAGAAAAAGAACTGGGGGTATAGAATTTGAAGAGATTAGAATACTCACCAGATGCAGCGCAGAAATTGCGTAATATCAAACGTGATGTAACGATAAACTTTGGCGCAGATGTAGCAAAACGTGTTGTGTCAAATATGATGCAGACGATTCGACGGTTACAGAGATTTGAACAGTCTGGAATATCAGTAGAAAAGGCAATAGGTGTGCCATGTGATTATCTGGTGGTATATACAGAACATAACTACGCATTTTATAGGATTACAGATGACTCAATCTATATTGTAGATATCTTCCATGAGAGAGAAGACTTTATGTGGAAGTTATTTGGAATACGAACAACATCCCAAGAGACAGAAGATTACTGGGATGAATAATAATACATATAGAAAGTGATGAAAAAATGGAAGAAATATTAAAAAAACAAATTGTTAAATATATTAATAAGCAAGATCCAAAACATGAAATTGTGAATATCGATGAAGAAGTAGCCTAAGTATATGAGTTTTATTAAAGATTAGAAATTGTATAAAACGGTGTAAAAGCCAGGAAATATCAAGGTTTAAAACAATTCGTAAGGATATAAAAATGATAAAAGTACTTTTCATCTACCACGGCAATATGCTAACTTGAGTTAAAAATCCCGCATTTATCAAGTGTCTCAGAGATTTGAAAGCATTTTTATCAACGATTTTCCAAAGTTATATGGGGAGTGAGAAAAACTTCTCATGAAAAAGAGAATCAAATGGGGAACTTACAAAGACAGATGAGTCAAGTGGAGTGAAGCTTGCCAGTGCAGTAAAATCAATTGGTTTGTGGCGTTTATCAAACGTCTGGTAAGGACTAAATGAAAGGAGAAAAAATGACACCAATTATAATTTCATGTATATCTGTAGCAGGGTCAGGACTTATTATTATGCTTATCGCTATTCCGTTTTTCATCCATGCCACGCATGAAAAATCGAGATGTTCTGCACAAACGAGTGGGGAAGTAGTGGATTATAAATATACCAGATGGGGGAATTGGAATAGCACCATCGCCCCCGTCGTTGAATTCTGCGTCGATGGAGTAACCTATACGGCATATCGTCATTATAAGGGAATCGCATCTGCAAAGAAAACCAGTGGTACATATAAAAATACTTCGGAGCAAACCAGTGGATTCTATATATCAGATAAAGATTATTTTCACAGATATAATAACGGAACGCGGGCAAACTATCTCATGTTTGCCAGAGAAAAATGGCCAAAAGAAAGCAAGATTTTCGTTGTTTATGATCCAAAGAAACCGGAACACGCCTACGTGGAAAAGGTAGTTGTAAAGACAGGGATAGTGGGGAGCGTTCTGGCCTCTGTTGGAGGAGGACTGATGATATTGGCAGCTATCGTGTTTTTCTTGAATCAATAATGACAGGTGGATCCGTTTCATTGGTGACGCGTATCGTTGCAGATCCTTGTAGTTATTGTGGTAAAATAGTCTAACTACGATTATGAAGTTAGAGGCGTTTGTTGGCTAGCCGTGGGATTATTTGGCGCTTACAATTAATCGTCAAGGCTGTTAGAGATAAAAGAATTATATATGGGATAATATTATCCCAACTCAAGAAAATTATCCGTATACTAATATTCCAAGATCATTTGAGATAGAGGTTAATGGAGAAAAGATGTGGGTGTTGTAAGAGATTGTAGCAAATGTGAAGTACAGAAAAACGCATCGATCGTTACCGTTTGATAGACCTTGGTGATGGGTAATGATTCGATGCGTTTCTAATATTCTGTGATTGATGTTAGTTATGCTTTGGTAGCTTTGTTGGCTGCCTTTTTTTGTGGGATGGTCCAGCCGAGTGTTCCGCTTAATGGGCGTAACACACGAAGCAGGATGCTTCCAAACAGGCACACGGAAATGATTTCGCCGACTCCTACGGTAACGGCATAGAATAAAATCGATACGTCGATGCCAAAAAGATGGTAAGCTACATCCGGGTAATAAACATACTTTAATACAAATGGTATAATGATTGCATTGGACAATACCGGTGGCAGCGTCAGTAAAAATTTATGCCGGCGAAGGGCATAGGTTCCGAGTGCACCGATCAGGGTTGCCAGACTTCCAAAGATCACGTCGATGATCGCGCCTCCGGTGATCAGGTTGCTGATCAGACATCCGATAAATACGCCCGGTATGGCGGCTGGGGTGAAGTATGGCAAAACTACCAATGCTTCTGAAATGCGCACCTGAATGGCTCCGGATGCTAAGTTAAATGCACTGATGAAATACGTCAGTACGACATAGATGGCAGCGATCATCGCTGCCTGCGTCAGAAATGCTACGTTTTTGTTTCTCATGTGTAATTCTCCTTTAGTTTTGTTTTACGAGTGGAAGGTCTCGAACACTCGATAGAAAAATGTCCGTTCCCGGACAACTTTGCAAGTATAGCACGGGAGACGGACATTCGTCAATGTTATTTCTTCTTTTTTAAGGTAAAAGTATAATTGGTCTGATTGCCATTCTGGTCGGTAACAACCAGCTTGTTGACGCCGGATTTTTTTGCGGTTACTTTATAAAATCCTTTGTAAGTTCCCTTTTTCATCAATTTTCCTTTTACTTTCTTCCCATTTAATTTAATGGTTTTAATGGAAATATTGTCTTTGACATAAAAGGTCAGGCTCTTTTTGTAATACGTTTTTTTGTTTTTGATCCCCTTTACTTTTGGTGGCTTTTTATCGGAGTGTTCCTTCACTGCCTGTTTCACATTTGCACGGTCTGTCTCAAGTGTATTTTCTGCTGTGTAGGCATACTGCTCGATCTTTTTCAGATTATCCAGATCATTTCCTTTGTAAGCCCAGCTTGCGCTTAAACCGTCTTCGCTCAAGGTTCCGTTTGTCACTGTGATCGGCTGGGAAAATGTTACGCTCATGCCAACGTAATCGTATACAATGGAAGCAGAATCGCTGTTGTCCTGCGCCTTTGTTTCGTAGGAGGACGCCATGTTTCCGGTAATGTTGTCATAGTAATAGAAGCTTGTGGCATTTACGGCATAGCTTTCATATTTTTTCTTGATCTGTGCATAGGTATGTGTCTCCGTTTCCGGTTTTTCCATATAATAATCTACACCATCAATCGTCTGCACGGTCAGTTTGGTAATGTCTTCGTCCTCGCCTGCGCCAAGTGCATCCATTTTGGCTTTGTTGTAACCCAGTGTCGATGTGATCGTCATCGAATCCGGTCCCATCGTGTAGGTCTGCGTGACGTGAAGACAACCGCATAACCCCATTGACAATGCCAGAAGCATAGTAAGGCACAAAAATTTTTTCATCCTTATTCTCATCCTAATTCCTCCTCCTTTTGACAACTCATACTCGTTGTTACAATCGCCAAATGCTTCGCATCTGGTTCATTATTTTCATTATAGCATAAGAAGTGCTTTGACAAAAGGAAATTCTTACCTCTTAAGAGGCCGCGCATTCCCGCACTTCGTTGATGTTACACAAGGTACAAAAAATGCCGTCTGCCAGTGCACGGTGTCCTTCCACACTTAAGTGTTCCTGATCAACAGAACTTGGAGAAGCATAGTCACTTGCTTTTAAGAAGGATACCCCGTACTGTCTGGCGATCCGCTCATAAACAGGTTCTAATGCTTGGGAGAGCGGAACAGACCAGTCAGAAAATTCCGGATCGTAATCCGCTTCGTAAACGTGCTCCCCTAAGTGGATCGGAGAGAGTAATAAAATGGTGTCAAAGCGGTTCTGTGCCTTGAACTGGTCTAACAAATGTGCAATTCCGGCTCCGATCTCCTCAGCCGTTGCCTGGTAGAGCGTTTTGCAGTCGTTTGTGCCGAGCATCAGGATTGCTGCATCTGCTTCCGGATGTTTGGCAAGTACCGATGAAAGTGTCGCAAGACCGTTTCGTCCCGGACGTGTTGCATCCTCATACTGTGTCGTGCGTCCGCAAACGCCTTCCTCTGCCACAGTAATCCCGTAAGGCTTTAACCGCTCAGAAAGAAGACTGGTCCAGCGTACCCCGTAAGCGTATCGCTCCCCATTTTCCGGAATGTAACCGTAAGTATTGGAATCTCCATAGCAAAGTATTTGTTTCATAAAAGCCCACCCGCCTTTCGTTTTGTTGCCCTCATCGTAGCATAAAATTTAGCCATAGACATAATTCAAATAAAAGATAGCCTGCTATAACTGCCACTTATAACAAGAAACATCAGAAAAACACTTAACAGAACATCCGCGCTATGTTAAGATGGTAGTTATTGACGGTGATCATACGGGAAAATGACCTGTTAGGATCACGGAAAGATACCTGCCTGACCAAAGCATTGCTCATGGCAAATTCATTCGCAGGTATATGATTAGAGAGGAGTCTAAAATGAAAAAATCCAACCCTATTGCCCTATTGCCTATTCTGGTCTTTTTGATCCTGTATCTGGGACTCGGCATCCTGTTTGAATACGTACTCAAAATTCCAATGGGCTTTTATAATATCCCGATCGTTGTAGCATTTATGGTGGCGATCCTGACCGCCTGTTTGCAAAACAGGGCACTTTCCCTGGATGAAAAGCTTGGTGTCATGGCACAGGGACTTGCGGATAAAAATATCATCACGATGCTTCTGATCTTTTTAACCGCAGGACTGTTTGTTGGTGTAGTGGGAAGAAGCAGTGCGCAGAGCGTGGCATATTTTATGCTGTCGATCATTCCGACGCACGGAGCAGTGCTGACACTTTTTGTTGTAGCCTGTTTCGTGTCGCTGGCCATGGGAACCTCGGTTGGTACCATTACGCTGCTGACTCCGATCGCCGCAGCATTGGCGCAGGCCTCCGGTTTTTCGCTGCCGCTTTGCGTCGCATCTGTGATGGGTGGGGCAATGTTTGGTGATAACCTGTCCTTTATTTCCGATACAACGATCGCGGCATGTAACGGACAGGGGTGTCAAATGAAGGATAAATTCCGGGAAAATATCTGGATCGCGCTTCCGGCGGCACTTGTTACTTTGGTGGTCATCGCCATATTGTCTGTAAATACACCAATCTCCGGTTCGATCAAAGAAAGCTATTCCCTGATCCAGATCATACCGTATGTGCTTGTATTGATCGGCGGGATCATCGGTTTTCATGTATTTGTAGTGCTGCTTGTCGGAATCGTCTCCGGCGCGGCGATCATGCTGCTTACCGGGCAGATCAAGCCGGTGGAACTGCTTACCAACATGGGCTCCGGCGTGTCCGGCATGTTTGAAACCTGTATGGTAGCAATTTTAGTTTCTGCGCTTTGTGCCCTGATCCGCGAGCATGGCGGTTTTGAAGCATTACTGCGTGGGATCAAACGGGTATTCAAAGGAAAAAAGGGCGGACAGCTCGGTATGGGACTCTTGGTCGGTGCGATGGATATCGCAACGGCAAATAATACGGTGGCGATCGTGATGGCAGGACCGATCGCAAAAGAAATGGCGGAAGCGTATGACATTACACCACGAAAAACAGCCTCCCTGCTGGATACCTTTTCCTGCATCTTTCAGGGAGCACTTCCTTATGGAGCGCAGATGTTAGTGGCGATCTCCGCAGTGCATGAATTAGGAAATGAAATCTCCGCATTTCAAATACTTCCGGTACTATTTTATCCGGCATTTTTACTGCTAAGCTCCTTACTATTTATCTTTGTGCTGCCGCAGAGAAAAGCAAAATAAATTTATAATAAATAAAATCAAAAGCAGCTCGCAATGTATCGATATATACAAAACGCGAGCTGCTTTATAGTATGTAAACTTGTGTAGTAATAAAATATTCGTGGTAATCGTTTGGAATATAAAAAATAAAGCGAGCGTCTAAAATAGATGATCGCTTTATTTTTTTATTGTTGAATTTTACTGTCTATCCAGGCATGCCCCGGTGAGGAAGTGGTATTTTTCTGGCTTATTTGCATGCACCGCTGCGACATGCAACGAAAGCGCAAGCGTGCCATAAAAATACCACTCCTCACGACCGGGGCATTACTTAACCATTTATTCCTGCTCTAATAATTCATCATAGAACCGGCTGTAATGCGTATTGTGTTCTGCTACCGTCTTGATCGCTGTTCTTGGATGCTGGTTTAATCTTCCGGTTAAAAGGTATGGAATATCATATCCCCATACCGCACCTTCCTGCTTCAACGGCAGCATGTAGTTTTCAATAAACTGAAGTACCGGTTTGATCTGGTACTTTGGATTCTTTAAAAAGCTCAGTAACAGCTCCATCGCACAGTTTCCGGCTCCACGTCCCATTTCTGCCATGGTGGCATCTAACAGGCTGACACCTCTGGAAACACATTCGATCGTGTTGGCAAATGCAAGCTGCTGGTTGTTATGGGCATGAATTCCGATCAGTTTGCCTGCGCCTTCTCCGGCCGCTACATATTTATCGGCGATAGAGCGGATCGCTTCCGGGTAAATGGAACCGTAGCTGTCCACGATGTAGATGGCATCTACATTGCTTTTGGCAAGCATGGCGAGTGCCTGATCGATCTCTTCTTCCTTGGCAGTTGAGATTGCCATGATATTACAGGTTGTTTCGTAGCCTTTGGCATGGGCATCCTCGATCATGTCAAGGGCAGCCGGCATCGTGTGGATATAGGTTGCCACGCGGATCATATCAATCACACTATCCTCCCGCGGAAGAATGTCCTTTTTGTAGTTGCAGCGTCCCACGTCTGCCATAATGCTGATCTTCATATCGGTATCGTTCTCCCCTACGATAGCACGCAGATCCTGCTCATCGCAGAATTTCCATTTGCCAAATTCCGTGACAGAAAACTGTTCCTTATCTGCCTTATATCCAAATTCCATATAATCAACGCCGGCCTTTACATTTGTTTCATAAAGAGCCTTCACAAACTCATCAGTAAAATAAAAATTGTTGACCAGACCGCCATCGCGGATCGTGGCATCTAATACTTTAATATCCGGTCGAAAACTCATCAGATCTCCGTGTTTCTTTTCTTGTTGTGACATATCATTCGCCTCCTGTTTTGATTTCTGAACCGTATTGTAGCACATTACATCAAAAATATCAACACTTTAAAGCGCAAAACTTTAAAGCGATAAAGTGATGCCTGTATTCAGAAACAGAAATTGCAGGTACAGGCGTAAAAAATGAAAATGCCATCTTAAGATAACATGGTTTCCCGAATGATCCGCATCCGCTTTTCTGCCTGTGAATAGAAATCCTTTTGGGCATCGTAAGGAGTAAGATAAAGTGTTTTTAATAAAAATACGCTTGCCTGCTTTTGCTCCGGATCTGCTTCATAGGCTTTGGCAAAGTCCTTGATAAAGTAGTGGAACTGGCAGACAAATGCTTCGTAGTCAGGCAGGGGATCTTCGTCGATCCAGTCCTTTACCTTTACATAATCCCGGCTTTTTTGCATACATTCTCCGGTCTGTAAAAAATAGGAAAAACCCTCACCGTTGTAGCAGCGTCCAAGAGGAAACAGGCGGCAGATGCCGGGTCGGATGCTGTGAATACTGCAGCGTCCCTTGTCATTTAAAAAGGTACAGGCATTGGTGGCAGCTCCCATTTTTAAATGGGGCAGAATCACTCCATCGACCATACCCAGTTCAAAATGGCGGTCAAATAACTCCTCTAAGCTGATTGGCATATGAGTAACGATACGGTGAACATCATAAGGGTCTAACACGATCGTGTCTCCCATGCCATGACAGCATTTGGAACAGTTTTTACAGCCTTTGCAGTCTGCTTTTACCCGGTCGTCTGCCTGATAAAGTCTGCCATCTGAAATTTTGTCCAGTGTGGTATATCGAAGCATAATATAAGCTCCCTTCGTTGTTAAATGTAGAAAGAAGATTCCTTGCTCTTCTGTTTTTTAGTGTAACATAGGTTTTCTTATGGGGCAATGTATCAAAAAACAAAGATTTCTTATTGATTCTCAATAAGGAAATGACTACAATAAGGTGGGAGTGATAAGAGGAGAAAGCAGGATACGTATGACACTAAATGAATTGAAGCCAAAGCAAAGTGCTTATATAAAAGAAGTCGGAGGAGAGGGGGCACTGCGTCATCATTTGCTGGATATGGGGCTGACCCCGGGAACGGAAATCACATTGCAAAAGGTTGCTCCGCTGGGGGATCCGCTGCAGATGGAGATTCGGGGATATGAGCTTACCCTTCGTTTAGAAGAGGCAAAAAAACTGACGATCGAGCGGATTCATGAAAAGGAAGAACGAGAGATCGTTGCGCCGGAAAATTACAAAGCAACACCCCACCCTGGCGTGGGAGAGCTGACAGATCAGACACCTAATCATGTGCATGATGAAAAGCGTGCATTGCCCAAAGGGACGATGCTTACGTTTGCATTAGTGGGAAATCAGAACTGTGGCAAGACAACGTTGTTTAACCAGCTTACCGGTGCTAACCAACATGTAGGTAATTTCCCTGGTGTCACAGTGGATCGTAAGGATGGTATGATCCGCAGTTATTCGGATATGCAGGTGACAGACCTTCCGGGAATTTATTCGTTATCTCCTTATTCCAATGAAGAGATCGTGACACGTGATTTTCTGATCAAGAACAGGCCGAGCGGCATCATCAACATTGTAGATGCCTCGAATCTGGAACGAAACCTGTATCTTACGATGCAGCTTATGGAACTTGGGATACCGATGGTGCTGGCTCTTAACATGATGGATGAAGTGCGTGCAAATGGAGGAAGTATCCGTGTCAATGAATTAGAGGCACAGCTTGGTATTCCGGTTGTTCCCATCTCTGCAGTAAAAAATGAGGGAATTGATGAGCTTGTTCATCATGTCAGACATGTGGCGCGCTATCAGGAGGTGCCGCAGCGTATTGATTTCTGCCCGGACAGCAGTGAGAAGGGAGATGTGATCGGTGCAGTACACCGTTGCATTCATGCTATTGTGCATATGGTGGAGCCACAGGCGAAAGCGGCTGCACTCCCGGTACGATTTGCAGCAACGAAATTGATCGAGAAGGATGCCCCGATCCAGGATGCTTTGCATCTTTCCAAAGATAAGCAGGATATATTTGAACAGGCAGTGTCAGTCATGGAAAATGAGACCGGACTGGATCGTGAAGCAGCGATAGCGCATATGCGTTTTTCTTTTATTGAGCGGTTATGTAAAAAGACGGTTGTGCGGCCTCATGAGAGTAAGGAGCATAAACGTAGTGTGCGCCTTGATCGTATCCTGACAGGAAAATATACAGCCCTTCCCTGTTTCATTTTGATCATGGCGTTCATTTTTGCGATGACGTTTAATCTGTTTGGAGCATGGCTTTCTGATCTGATGGGATATGGTGTGGATGCCGTGATCGCTCTGATCGATCATGGACTGACGTTATACCGGATCAATCCGGTGGTACATGCACTCGTTGTAGACGGAATCTGTCAGGGCGTGGGCAGTGTGATCAGCTTTTTGCCAACGATCGTGACACTCTTTTTCTTTCTGTCAATTCTGGAAGATACCGGATATATGGCACGTGTTGCTTTTGTGATGGACAAACCGCTCCGGAAGATTGGGCTTTCCGGCAGAAGCTTTGTGCCAATGCTCGTTGGATTTGGATGTTCCGTTCCTGCGATCATGGCGACCAGAACGCTTTCGAGTGAGCGTGACCGGAAAATGACGATCTTGCTGACACCATTTATGAGCTGTAGTGCAAAGCTTCCGATCTATACGCTGCTTGTTACTGCATTTTTTCCACGACGTTATCAGGTACTTGTTATGGTGGCGATCTATGCAATCGGTATTTTATGTGCGGTGCTTTACGCAGCCATATTAAAAATAACAAAATTTAAAGGAGAGCCGGTGCCTTTTGTGATGGAGCTTCCGAACTATCGCCTTCCATCTGCCAAAAGTGTACTTCAGTTGATCTGGGAAAAAGCAAAAGGATTTATTCAAAAAGCCTTTACAATTATCTTTCTGGCGTCTATCATCATCTGGTTTTTACAGACGTTTGACAGCAGACTGAATGTCGCTGCCTCTGCTGATCAGAGTATGCTGGCGATGATCGGAAGTCTGGTGGCACCACTCTTTTCCCCACTTGGGTTCGGAGATTGGAGAGTATCTACGGCACTCATTACCGGATTTACCGCAAAAGAAAGTGTGGTTTCCACACTTACGGTACTGCTTGGTGGAAACAGCAGCCTGGTAACCACACTCTTTACTCCGGCAAGTGCCATGGTATTCCTGGTATTTACACTTCTTTATACGCCTTGTGTGGCAGCCATTGCAACAGTCAAACGGGAAATGGGAGGGACGAAAGCCGCCGTTTTAACGGTAGTGATCCAATGTGTGATCGCATGGGTCGTTGCCTATTTGTTTCATTTGTTGTTTTTGATGCTCGGATTTTCGCTATAAGCGGATGATGAAGTATCTTTTTGCATCACAAGGATCTTATTAGATATATTTCTAACAAATGGGAAAATGCCGAGAATATGATAAATTGGCATCAGCACCTTCATTCCCTCTACTAAGCTGACATCCTTGACGTTATGGAAGTTTGGAAGCAGGGTATGAAGCTGTGCCCCGTTCTTGATCCCCCAGGTGAATTGTGCCTGGCTGCCCTCGATAGATTTTTCTTTCACGGTTTTCACAAAAAAAGGAGACATCGTTTCTACCAGTATCTGTGCATTTGAAAATTTCCGGTCGAGGATCGAAAACATGGTTTTAACATCTTGTTCCGATAAATACATGGTGAGTCCTTCAATGATAATGAGAACCGGTTCGCCGTTATATTCTACTTCATCTAAAAAAGAAGCATCGGTAGCAGATTTGGCGATCTGATAGATCGGCCCCTCTTCCTTGAAAAAGGTCTGGCGGATCTGCATGGTTTCCGGAAGGTCTACATTATACCAGCGGGAATAGGAAGCCTTCACCCGATAGCATCTTGTGTCCATGCCGCAGGCAATGTTGATGACGAGTGTTTGTGGATGGTGCTGTAAATAATCTTCGACCAGTTGATCCAGCACGATCGTCCGTGCAATCACACCTAAGCGCATCATATTGTCGTTGCTTGCTTTCGTAAAATCATAATCCATCCGGGAAACGACCTTAATCGCCTTTTCATCGTAAATGTGATGGTTCGGTTTTTGGGATTCTGACGCTCTTGCATAAAGTGTCTGCAGCATCGTTTCCGGTACCCCCTGTACGCTTACTTTTGTTTTTTCCATTATCTGATTCCTCGCTTTCTATGTCTGATTTCATCTCTATGTTAGTTGTGTCTAACTAATTTGTCAAGAGAGGGAGAAAATTTGATAAGCGGAAGACGTTTCCTATGATGAACAGTTTGTGCTATAATAGGGAGAACTGCGGCATTTTCCGCATACATAGGAAAAAGGAGTAAATGATGTTATCAGTAGTAGAATCGATCAATAATGTAGTCAATAATTTTATCTGGGGCGTGCCGGCTATGATCTGTATTATTGGTGTCGGCTTATTTTTAAGTATCCGCACCCGTTTCCTTCAGATCCGGAAGTTTCCGTATGCCATGAAGGTGACGCTTGGACGTATGCTCAAAAAAAGGGAAGCATCTGATGGTGCACTCACTCCGTTCCAGGCAGTGTGTACGGCTCTTGCTGCAACGGTTGGTACCGGAAATGTTGCCGGAGTCGCCGGAGCGATCGCTATTGGTGGACCGGGTGCTGTGTTTTGGATGTGGATATCTGCTCTTCTCGGCATGTGTACAAAATTCTTCGAGGTGACGCTGGCAGTGCATTTTCGGGAGACAAACGCACAGGGCGAGCTGGTGGGAGGCCCGATGTATTACATCAAAAATGGTCTGTCCAAGCATTGGCAGTGGCTTGCATACCTGTTTTCCGCATTTGGTGTGCTGACTGTATTCGGAACGGGAAATGCAACACAGGTCAATACGATCGTAACAGCGATCGATTCTGCGCTTTACAATTATGATCTGGTGTCAGAGCAGTCTGTAGGAACGCTCAATCTGGTGCTTGGTGTGATCCTTGCTGCTTTGATCGCCTTGATCCTGTTAGGTGGCATCAAGCGGATCGGACAGGTGACAGAGAAGCTGGTTCCGTTTATGGCAGTAATGTATATTGTGCTGGCACTCGGTGTTGTGCTGCTTCATCTGAATGCTGTGCCACAGGTATTTTCAGCAGTCATTACAGGAGCGTTCCGCCCGGCAGCTGTAACCGGAGGAGCAGTGGGAAGCTTCTTCCTAAGTATGAAAAAGGGTGTTTCACGCGGTATTTTTTCCAATGAAGCAGGTCTGGGAACTGGTTCGATTGCACACGCCTGTGCCGATACAAGAAAGCCGGTAAAGCAGGGATTCTTTGGTATTTTTGAGGTGTTTGTGGATACGATCGTGATCTGTACACTTACGGCTCTTGTTATTTTATGCAGTGGTGTTGCGGTAGGTTATGGACAGGCAGCAGGAGCGGAGCTTACGATCAGTGGCTTTACCGCAACCTACGGTGGCTGGGTATCGATCTTTACTGCGATCGCAATGTGCTGCTTTGCTTTTTCTACGATTCTTGGATGGGGATTATACGGAACAAGATGTATTGAATTTTTATTTGGTTCCCGCGTGAATAAACCCTTTATGGTGGTATATTCACTTGTTGCCATTGTGGGAGCTACCATGAATTTAGGATTGATGTGGAGTATTGCAGAAAGCTTTAACGGTTTAATGCTTATTCCAAACCTGGTTGCAGTATTCTTGTTATCCGGAGTGGTTGTGAAGCTGGTAAAAGAATATTTTGCAAAAGAGAACTAGTTCTCCTTAATACCACGCAAGACGACAATATCATTCAATCGTAATATCGTATCGTGCTGGGGAAGGATGGAAAGATCATCGCGCAGGATAAGATAGATCGTTGCCCGATCTTCTTTCTCCACTTCTTCCACCGTTTTTCCGGCATAATCCTTGTTGATAAATACTTCGGAGATTTCCTTGATGTCTGCATTTTTGAAGTTGGAGAGGGTGCTTTTTCTCTGGTACTGTTCCACAAAACCAGCACTGATGATACCGGTAGGGATGGCAACAGCACCCACACCTAAGTAGGCAATGATGATCGCCATGATGCGCCCTAGGGTGGTCACCGGATAAATGTCTCCGTAACCGACAGTGAGCAGTGTGGACATACTCCACCAGATGCCGCTGAATGCATTTTGAAACACATCCGGCTGCGCGGTGTGTTCTACGCTGTACATGCAAAGACTGCTCGCAAGCATCAGGATCAATACGATAAATACAGATGAGATGATCTGATTGCGCTTTTCATAGAGAACGGTTGTGATGATATTAAAAGAATCATATTTGGCGTTTAACCGGAACAGGTGAAAGATCCTGGCAACACGCAGCATACGGAAAATGACGAAGCCGGACAGATAGGATGCCGGAACGATCGTTAAAAAGTCAATGATTCCATCAAAAGAGAAAAGGAAATGAAGCCGGGCTTGCCCCGGCTTCATATCTTTATAAAGGTCAGGAGCGGTCCAGATGCGCAGAATATACTCCACACAAAAGATCAAAAGCGTGGTATATTCAATCGCTTTAAAGATCTTGTACAAAAAGGCGAGCTCCTCAAAGGTTTCTAAGAAAGTCACTGTAATATTGGAAAAAATAGTGATCGTAATAAAGAAGTCAAACGTACGGCTTATACGGTTGCTCTTATCTCCGATCTGAAGAATATTTAACAGTTTTTCTCGTTTCATATCATTTCCCCATTACTGCGCTAATTTTTGTCTGACATAATCCCGGATAAAGGAATCGTCCTCCGGAAGCTGACATCCCACAATGTAAAGGCCCTCGTTGTTGGAACAACGGATCGTGCGTCCGGATAAAACGTGATGGTCAGCCAGTTCGAAGTCGTGAATGGTCAAGGTAATGTCAACCTTCTTATGTTCTGTAAAATATGGATCATGTGTCAAGAAGGCGAATCCATTTGCACTTAAGTTATCCATCGTTCCTTCGATCACCGTATCTGTTCCGGTAATGGCGATCGTACAGGTATTGGCAAGATCGATCCTAGGATACTTGCGTCGGTTGTTGATCTTAGGACGGGACTTGATCGTAATGGTAAAATGATCCGGATGCAGAGGATCTGGGCAGGTAATGAGAGCGGATTTCCAGCAGTATAATATATTGCCTACAGTAACCTGAAGCTGTCCCGGTGTCTTTGCAGCAAACTTCGGTGCATCTGGAAGCAGGACATCAAGATCATTGTCGCGCTGGGCAAGCAATTCGCCATGGAAGGTTTTATCTTCTTCGGTGGTAAAGCTTAGACGCATACCTGCTTTCATGTCTTCGACACCCATAAAGCCACCGATTCCTAGCTCACACATCAGTCCTTCTACCACGGTTTCGATAGAGTTGATGTTCGTGGCAGACTCATCGTATTTGCTGAGCATCCGCTTGCTGATCTCGCTGGAATCTACGATGGAATTGGTCATGTCAACTACGACATCAGAAACCTGTTTTAAGTTGTCGACCAGATGCAGGTTGGAGGTTTCCACTTCTTTCATTGCAGTATCTATGATCTGGATATTTTCTTCTAACTGTTCAGTGTCGGAAGCAATCTTTTGAATATTATTTCCGGCAAGCGTCACTTTATCCAGAGTAAGCTGGATGAGCTGAATGGTTTCTTCCATAGAGGAGGTCATCTTTTCGGAGGTTTCCTCTAAGTGGTTTAATGACTGACGGATCTGAGCGGAGGACTCTTTTGTTCCGGTACTGAGTTCCCGGATCTGCTCAGCGACAACGGCAAAGCCTCTTCCCGCATCTCCAGCACGGGCGGCCTCGATAGAAGCATTTAAGGCAAGCAGGTTCGTTTGTCCGGAAATCGTTTCGATCGTTCCGGTTTCCTGTTTCACCATGTCAAATTGCTGCTTGAAATCCTTTAAAGTGGCATCGATCTCATGAGAGAGGGAAGCCATGGTATTGGTCGTTGTGATCAAGTTATCAAGATCACTGGAGCTGATCTTGGCATGGTCACCGGATGCTTGCGTCAGTTCTACCATAGATTCGATCATCTGGGCAACATGATTCACCTGCGTATGGATATCTGAGGTCATCTCGTTGGATGAGGTCGTGGTGTCGCGCAGGTTGTTATTATTTTTATCCAGACGGTTAAGGCTCTGTACGACAATGTTGGCTCCGTGGGTGTTTTCTGATGCCAGCTCCCGCACGACAGATACACCGTCGATGATGGAATTGCTGGCTGTTTTTACCTGCTCCACGGTCGTAATGACGCGGTGCAGATCAGCTTTGATGCTGTCGGTCATTGCTCCGTCTGATTCGTTTAAATGTTTGATGGACATCACATAACAGATGTAACAAAGAATAATGCAGGAAAATTCTAATTGATAATTTTTCATATCAGATGCAGAGTTATATCCCAGCACGGCAACATGGTATATAGCAGAGCCAATGATGATCAGGGAATTTCCAATGCCGCAGCCGACCATAAAGCGTTTGTCCTTATAAAGAACTAAAAGACTGGTCACCGGAAGGGCATAGGTAAAAGCGATTGGGGAGGCGGTGGTACTGACAACGAAGGCATAGAAAATGCCGTAGCCAATGACCAGATCATAGCGGTACAGCTCGGTGTCATACCCTTTGGTGCGCAAAAGCACTTCGCCGAACAACAGTGGCAGCCAGCAAAGAGTTAAAAAGGTCAGATAATAAGGTACGGTCTGAAGACCATTTGCCACATCACTTCCGTAGTTGGCAGAAAGCAGCACCGCAAATATGATCCAGATCTTTCGTGCTTTTCGATTGGCTTTTTCTTTAAAAACAGATGCGTCGTAATTCATAGATACTTCTCCTTCTCTGTTAGGGGACATTTTAGGAATAGGTGAGGAAGAAATCCGCGAGTGCTTCGACTACTTCCAGGCTTTCCTTATAAAATGGTTCAAATACGCTAAAGGCATGGGTAAGACGTGCGTCCTTCGGATAGTCGATCAGTTTGTGTGGACGATTTTCCCTGCTTAATGCCTGTGTAAAATGTATGGTGTAATGATGCAGGTTGTCATTGTGGCTGGTGACAAGCAGTGCCGGCGGCAGGGCAGTCACAATGTCTTTGTGTTCCGGGTTGATATATGGAGCAAAGGCACTTTTTTTGTAGTCTTTGCCATATAAAAACTTTGGTAGAAATAATCCAATGGAATCCGGTCGGTTGGTATAAAACATTCCGCTGATCAGTCCCAGTGCTCTGACCGGAAGAGCAGCAGGAGTAATCTGTGCTGCTCTGGCTATGTTCGGATTGTTCTGCATAGCAATGCAATAAGTCAGCAGGCAGGCTCCACCGGAATCGCCGACGGCATAGATCTGTTCCGGATTGCCGCCGTAAGAGGGAAGTGCCGTTTCAAGAAAGGACATTGCCTGAAAAACGTCCCTGCACTGGTCAAAAAAGAGGCAGTCCGGGACAAGGCGGTATTCTATGCTGCACACTAAAAATCCCTGTTTGCATAAATTGGCACAAAAATAGCGGTTAAATGTTTTGTCACCTAAGATCAATCCTCCACCGTGCACGTTGATGATGACGGGGAGTTGTTTCCCTTCGCTGTGCTGCGGACGGTATAGATCAAAGCGGTGCGCTGCCTCGGAATCTTTTGCATAGGGCAGATCCTTTTGAATAAGAACCCCCTCCGGCATTTCAAAGCGTTTGTCACGCACGGCAAGCTGTTGCTCAAAGGCAGCACGCTTTTTATAAAATGTTTGTTTCATAACATTGTTCATAAAACGAAAACCTCATACTTTTATCTGATTGGTAATAAATAAGAGCAGAGCAGGCTGAATTTTGCCCTGCGACAGTTACTATTATAATAAAACATTTATTGCTTTGATTCAATAGAAGCGCGCAATTTTTGGCAATAGAATGGTGGTGGTGGTGAGCTTTTGCAGTAGCAAAAGAGGGTGGTGTTTGCTATAATGTGTATAGAAAAAAGTGGAAAAGGAGTGGGAGCATGAATACAGCACAAAAAATATTTGGATTATTAGGATTTTGCTTTACCCTGGTGGGTACGGTGCTGACCGTCAGTTTTGTAGCTGCCGGAGAATGGAATATGATGATTGGTATTCCGGTATTGTTTGCACTTTTGGGAATGGGATTTCTGGTGGCAGTTGCAGTGTGGCTTTTGGGGCAAAGACGCATCAGAACAGAGGGGAAGAAATATCCTGCTAAAATATATAGTTATGTTCCGAATACTTCCATTGTGGTAAATGATGCTTATACGATCAACACAAAGGTGCATTATTTTGATGAACATCATATAGAACGGGAAGCGGTCATTCCTACTTCTTTTTGTGCCGGATCGGAAGAGTATCCGATCGGGATGACGATGGATATTTATGAGTACCAGGGCAAATACAGCTTTGACCCTGATTCCGTACGGGATGAGAGATTGCCGGGCGAGGAAGAATTGATGGATAATAAACCGGTGAATCCGGAAAAGCTAAATATGGTAGCGGTTACCTGCCAAAACTGCGGTGCCAGTTATTCGGCGGCTTCCGGGTATACCGGGCGGTGCCCATACTGTGGTACTTATCAGACCGTGGAAGAGTAAAAGAAAAGAGGAGAGCATAAATGAGTTATATTACAACAGCGCGTGGGATACATTTTGATCCGATCGAACCAGAGGAAGAGCTGCTCCGGATCAGAGATATAGCACATTCTCTATCGCTGATCTGCCGTGCCAATGGTCACACCACGCATTTTTATTCCGTGGCACAGCACAGCATTTGTTGTGCAAAGGAGGCAATGGTGCGTGGATATAAGAGGGAAGTGGCCTTAGGCTGCCTGCTGCACGATGGCAGTGAAGCGTATCTTTCTGATGTGACACGTCCGGTGAAAAAGGATCTGACATATTATCTTCAGGTGGAGGAACGGCTGCAGAATATGATCTTTTCGCATTTTATCGGCAGGGAGCTGTCGAAGGAAGAACAGACGCAGGTGTTTGAAATCGACGATCAGATGCTTTCTGTGGAATTTCTAAAGCTGATGCCGGAAACATTAAATGAGTGGTACCGGGAGCTGAGGCGGGAAGTGACTTGTGCCTTTGAAGATCCGGCAAAGGTGGAAACAGAGTTTTTGGCACTTTATGAACAATTGGTGTGAGGGGATAGAAAAAACCTCTGAAGCGATATATGATGTTCCGAACATATTGCTCCAGAGGTTCTTTTTTTAATATTTATTTTTTAATGAAAGTTTTATAAATAGCTTCGATCGCTGTTTCAAAGTCTTTGTTCTGTACTCCGATGATGATATTCAACTCGGAAGATCCCTGATCGATCATCTTGATATTGATGCCTTTGGCTGCTAAAGCGGTAAATAACTTTCCGGCTGTACCACTGGCAGATTTCATACCACGTCCTACGACGGCGATCAGTGCCAGTCCGGACTCGATCTCAACAGAATCCGGTTCTGCTAAACGATGGATGGTAGAAACAACCTGCTGCTCCTTATCGATAAATTCGTCCGCATGTACGACGATCGTCATCGTATCAATACCGGATGGCATATGCTCAAAGGAAATGTTGTTTTCCTCAAATGCCTGTAACACCTTTCTACCAAATCCGATCTCTGAGTTCATCATGGCTTTGGAAATGAAAATGGTACAGAAGTCTTTCTTTCCGGCGATACCGGTTACGACATCATCCTGTTTCTGACAGGTACTTTCCACGATCCATGTTCCGACATCTTCCGGAGCATTGGTGTTTTTGATGTTGATCGGAATACCGCAGCTTCTGACAGGGAAGATCGCATCCTCATGAAGCACAGTAGCTCCCATGTAGGATAACTCACGCAGCTCGCGGTAAGTGATATATTTGATCGGTTTTGGATTGTCTACGATACGAGGATCTGCAACCAAAAATCCGGATACGTCTGTCCAGTTTTCGTATACATCTGCTTTGCTGGCCTTTGCCACGATAGATCCGGTTACGTCGGAACCGCCACGGGAGAAGGTCCTTACCTTTCCGTCTTTGCCCATTCCGTAAAATCCCGGAATGACGGCACGTTCACACTGTGCCAGACGCTCGCCTAAACGTTTATAGGTTTTATAATCATTTAAATAGCCTTCTTCATTAAAGAAAATGACTTCGGCAGAATCAATAAACTCAATGCCAAGATAAGCAGCCATGATCTTACCGTTTAAGAACTCGCCACGGGATGCAGCGTAATCAGACTGTGGATCATCAGTTAAGTTTTTCGTGATCTCCTTGAAATCGTCGTCCAGGCTGAAATCTTTTAAGCCAAGTCCGGTGATGATCTCATCGTAACGTGCTTTGATCGCCTGCATTTCCTTGTCGATGTTTTTTCCGTCGGCAGCAGTCTGGTACGCATGTAACAGCATATCGGTTACTTTGGTGTCGTCGTCACTTCGTTTTCCCGGAGCGGATGGCACCACGTAAACACGGCTTTCATCTGCGTGGATGATATTGCCGACTTTCTTGAACTGTTCTGCGCTTGCTAAAGAGCTTCCTCCAAATTTAACTACTTTTTTCATAATGAAACCTTCCTGTTATATCATGTTAATATGTTAAAATCACATCTATTGTAATATTATTACCCCGATTAGACAAGGGAAAAATTTTATTTTTATGGGATGCGGTGGTGCCTGCGAAACGAAAGCGGGGGTTCTGGGCTGCGTTATGGACGGGATTTTCCCCAATACTGTTCGATCGCACTCTGCTGCAAAGCTTCGCCGATCACGATCAGGATGGCCTGTCCATTTTTGATCGGGACAATTTCTGTTTTCTGGTGGGTGACATTGATCGAGAGCCACGAACCATTCGGCAGCTTTTGAAATCCCTTGATGCGGAATACCTTGCCGCAGGCGGGATCAGACAAGATCTTTTTACAGGACGAAAGTAAAAATTCTTCCGTAAAATCCATGTTCATAAAATAAAGGCTGTCATAGGTTTTCTGGCTGTCAAACCACAGTTTTTTATAGTCTGCCGGATAAGAGCCGGAGGACAGGATGGCTTCATAATCCGTGGAGGTAAGCGTCTTCCAGTCTTTGGTGATCTCCAACTGCCTGGGTGGTCTGATGCAGTCGAGCAGGGCGAGGGATTCTGCTACATAAGTCTTGGTGGAGGCAAGCTGTTTTCCGCTTACTTCCTGTGTGTGGCTGTAGAGGATTGTGCCGGCCTGTGCTGCCTGCGAGCCTAACAGGTAGCGGGATTCTTTGGAAAGCTCCTGTGGCAGGGAAGCGTCGATGATCGTGAGCACGTTTCCGATCTTGTACCAGCGGTCAAGGGGTGATTCGTGCAGCGTGTCAAAAAATTCATCCATATCGAAAATGCCGGAGGGCTCTACCAAAATGCGGTCATAACCGCACATGCCCATGGCAATCAGTTTGGTTTTGAAACGGCGGCGGTGGCAGTCGGCGTCGCAGCCGCCTGCGACCATTTCCAGTGTGCAGTGTTCCCCTAAAATATCCTGTAGCAGCATGGCGTCCACATTGACGGCACCGAAGTCATTTTCAAGGATGCCGATCGTGAGTCCCTTGTCGAGCAGGTAGCGGGCATATTTGCGGATGAATGTTGTTTTGCCGGAGCCTAAAAAGCCGGTGATGAGATCAATTTCTATCATAAAATACCTCTTTTCTGTATGCTGAATAAGTGTATGAGTGACGGCACTTGCGGGATGCATATCGTTGCATAGCTTTTGTCCTGTCAATGCAGGTACGCTTGCGCTGCTCATCGCTCGCAGCGGTACATAGGATGCCAAAATACGGCATCCAAGTACCGGCGGCTCTGAATGCACCTGCGTATGGCAGGACGAAAGCTGTGCAACTGTATTTTGCGAGTGCGGTGCGCAAGTGCCTGTTTCTGTTATAGGATTGTCTGGATTTATTTTACATAGGGGAATTTGGTTTTTCAAGGCTGGAAATGAAAAGCAGGAAAGAACATTTTCATAAGAAAGTGATATGGGCGAGAATAGTTTTTCGGCTGATTTGGAATGAGAGTATGAATTAGCCGAAAAAATGGGGGGAGAATGGTTTTCCTGTGACAATTACGTCGTCCCGATCTGGATGATATAGGCACATTTTTTGTTGTATTCTCCCCCAAAACGGGTATAATGAGCAGTATAGTATATGGAGTTTTAAATGGCTTAGACAGTTTTACCCGCCATTTAAGCACGAGAAGAATGGAGGAAATGAACATGGCTGAAAACAAATACGCAGGTACACAGACAGAGAAGAATTTACGGGAGGCATTTTCCGGAGAATCGCAGGCGAGAAATAAGTACACATACTTTGCATCAGTTGCGAAAAAAGAGGGCTACGAGCAGATGGCAGCACTGTTTTTAAAGACAGCTGACAATGAAAAAGAGCATGCGAAAATGTGGTTCAAGGAGCTTTCCGGCATTGGCGATACGAAAGCAAATCTGGCTTCCGCAGCTGAGGGAGAGAATTATGAGTGGACCGATATGTACGAGGGATTTGCAAAGACCGCAGAGGAAGAAGGTTTCCCTGAGCTTGCTGCCAAATTCAGAGCAGTCGGCGAGATTGAAAAGCACCATGAGGAGCGGTACCGTGCGCTGCTTCACAATATCGAAACCGCACAGGTATTTGAGAAATCAGAAGTAAAGGTATGGGAGTGTCGCAACTGTGGTCACATTGTTGTCGGTACAAAAGCACCGGAGGTATGTCCGGTATGCAATCATCCACAAAGCTATTTCGAGGTACATGCTGAGAATTACTAGATCGTATTACAGTAGGAAAATGGTGGATGACAGGCATGAAACAGCGGGAAATTGATTTTGGAACAGAACCAGTGAGCCGAATTCTGCTTACGCTTGCGCCTCCGGTAATGCTGGCGCAGTTGATCCAGGCTCTTTACAATATCGTAGACAGCTTTTTTATAGGAAGATATGATGAAAATGGTCTGACGGCACTTTCCATCATTTATCCGATGCAGCTTTTGATGATCGCGCTGGCGGTAGGCACCGGTGTGGGCATCAATACCGGAATTGCGCATTTTAACGGACTGAAACGACACAAACGGGCGCGGGACATTGCGGGGGTTGGAACCCCGCTTGCTCTGTTTTTGTGGGCATTATTTGCACTGATCGCATGGCTGATCTTGCCGTGGTATGCGTCGATCTCTACGGATTCGCCGGTTGTTGCCGGTCAGGTTGTGCAGTACGGTAGACTGGTCTGCGTGTTTAGTATCGGGCTTTTTCTGGAAAGTATCTGGACGAAAGTGCATCAGGCAGAGGGAGATATGAAGCTTCCGATGGTGGCGCAGATCGTGGGTGCACTGGTCAATATCGCCCTTGATCCGGTTCTGATCTTCGGCTGGGGATCAGTTGCTGCACTTGGGATTAAGGGTGCTGCGATCGCAACGGTAGCCGGGCAGATCGTGGCAGCGATGATCGTTTGGAAAGGCGGCTATGTGCGTTCGCCAAAACGATACCAGTACGCCAATTATTGCAGATACATATTCGGACTCGGACTTCCCAACATTTTAATGCAGTCTGCATATACCTTTTACATACTGGGACTGAACCTGATCCTGGCAGGATTTTGCGATCAGGCAGTGACGGCACTCGGATTATATTATAAATGGCAGACGTTTTTCTTTATTCCGCTCGGGGCACTGCAGACCTGTATTGTGCCAATCTTAAGCTACAATTACGCGAGAAAAGAGATTGCGCGGTGCCGGAGCACGCTTCGGGTTGCACTCGCCGGAGGAATAATTTTGATGGCACTGGGAACACTCTGCTTTTTGCTGCTTCCGGAGGAGATGCTGCGAGTATTTTCTTCTGATGCCAAAGTGATCGCGATCGGAACGTGGGGCTTCCGGTTTGTCGGTGTGAGCTTTCTTGGCATGGTGACTTCCCTGATCTTTCCAGTGTTCTTTCAGGCAACCGGATATCCGGTGAAAAGCTCGCTGCTCACGGTTCTTCGTACCGTGGTGCTGTTTGTGCCGCTGGGCTATTTGTTTTCCCGGTTTGGTCTGCGGTTTTTCTGGCTGACGTTTCCACTTACGGAGGCGATCACCACCGGAGTGGGATTTTTGTTTTACCGGCAGTTTTTAAAAAAGGAAAAGCAGTTGACTTTGAAGAAGGATTGACAGAGGGCGCAGAGCTTTTAGAAACAATTAACGTAGAAAAGAGGAGATTGTCATGATAACATTACTTGTGATCGGAATCATTATATTGGCTGTGAAAATGGTCTTATTCTCATTGAAGGCAGCATGGGGACTGGCAAAAATATTGACGTTTGTGATCCTGCTTCCTGTGATCTTACTGGCAATGCTGATCATCGGGCTACTGCATGCGGTGATCCCGATCCTGCTGATCGCATTGTTGCTTTCCTTTTTGATTCCAAAATTAAGAGGAGCGTGATGGAAAGAGGTGTTGCACTGAAAGTTGTGTAATGCCTCTTTTTTATTGCTTTTATCGATCCCTCTCATAGTGGTTGACAAGAAAAGTTGTCAAAAAAGGTTGACAAGGAAACTTGTCATATGGTATAACAATGACAAGGAAAGTTGTCAATATAAGAAATAGGCATGATAAGAAGGAGGATGTGTGATGCCGTTATACAATCATTTGAAGGAGTTCCGGGCAAAGCTTGGTGTCAATCAGCAGCAGATGGGGGCGCTCGTGCAGACGTCCAGACAGACGATCAGCCAGATCGAGCGGGGAGACTATTCCCCGTCGGTAACGCTTGCACTAAAGCTTGCCAAAGTGTGCGGAACAAGTGTGGAAGAGATATTTGAGTATGTGGAGGATGAGACAGATGAACAATAATAAAAAAATGAAATCAAAAAAGCGGATCATGATCACTTTTGTGCTGATCCTGGCAGGCAGCCTTTTTGCCGGTATTCTTTTTGGAAGATTTGGATTTTTTGCGGAAAATCACGGGATTACGATGTGGATCACTGCGTGGGGCGCAGAGGCACTGTTATACGGTGTTCCGGTTGTGCTTGTAGTGTCATGTCTGCTGGGAATCCTGCTTTCTCTCATCACCTATGCCGGTTGTCGCAGCATGTACAAGAGGTATAAAAAAGAGGAGGAAAATGAGGAGCTTCTGGATCGATTGGAAGATAAACTCAATACGCCGCTGATCTTTGCCAATGCAGGCTCTCTTTTCCACACCGGACTGTTTCTGTGCGTGATGCTGCAAAGTATGACAGAGGAGTTTGAACAGACCATTGGTACGCGCTACGTTCCGGTTTTCCTTATCGCCTATTTTGCTGCTATGGTGGTAGAGATGACGGTGATGCAGGCAGTTGTTAAGATAGAAAAGGAGCTGAATCCGGAAAAACAGGGAGATATTTTCGATACCGGTTTCCGCAAGGTATGGATGAATTCCTGTGACGAGGCACAAAAGCAGATGGTGTATCAGGCAGGGTATCACGCATTTCTTACAACAAATGTTACTTGCATGGTATTGATGGTCATTTCATTTATCATTTCCTTTTTGTTTAAAACAGATATATGGGCGGTGGCAGCCGTTAGCCTGATCTGTTTTACCAACACGTTAAGTTATATGCTTTATGCGGCAAAGCTGGAGCGCAGAAGGTAAGTCGATATTGTAGAAAAT
Organism: uncultured Lachnospiraceae bacterium; assembly: GCA_934317845.1. Classification (GTDB taxonomy): domain Bacteria; phylum Bacillota; class Clostridia; order Lachnospirales; family Lachnospiraceae; genus NC2004. The sequence goes on along the minus strand of CAKRES010000012.1, from coordinate 69,185 downwards.
GATCGTTTTTCCTAAGGAACGTTTATAATACAAGCAGAGAAATGTGGGAAAGAGGAGGAAGCTATGGACATTTGCAATGTAACGGCAGCTGATGCAAAGGAGCTGCTTGCGATATACAGTGTATACGTGAAGGATACAGCGATCTCATTTGAGTACACGGTGCCGTCGGTGGAGGAATTTACGGAACGGATCAAAACCATTTCCGCGCGTTACCCTTATATTAAGGCAGTGGAAAATGGCGGGATCTTAGGGTATGCCTATGCCGGAACGTTTAAAGACAGAGCAGCCTATGACTGGTCTGTGGAAACGACAATCTATGTGAAGCAGGATGCGAGACGAAAAGGGGTAGGGGGGCAGCTTTATACTGCATTGGAACGTGCCCTTTGTGAGATGGGAATAAAAAATATGAATGCCTGCATCGCCAGTACGGAGCAGGAGGATGAACACCTGACCAACGACAGCTACTATTTTCATAAGAAAATGGGATTTGAGCTGGTGGGAACCTTTCACCAGTCCGGATACAAATTTGACCGCTGGTACGATATGATCTGGATGGAGAAACTGATCGGAACGCACGATGTTCCGGCGGAAAAAGTGGCATTTCCAAATGAAGGTAAGCTGGCAAAAGCATGATAAAAAAGAAAAGACCATACGCGAATCACTATCTTCGCGTATGGTCTTTTTAGCAGGACGATTTATTTGATCGTCATGGATTTTTTAAATCCTGTTTTTGCTTTAAATAATTTCTTATAAGCTGCCTTTTTCTTTGCCGGGCAGGTGATTTTTGCCTTTTTGTGAATTCCTTTGATGGCTTTTGCACCAACCGAAGTCAGCTTGGTTGATTTGATCGTGATCGTTTTTAAGTTCTTGCAGTTTAAGAATGCTTCTTTTCCAATCTTGCTTACATTCTTGCCAATGACGATCTTTTTCAGGTTTTTGTTGCCCTTATATGCTTTGGCTGCGATCGAAGTTACCGTGCAGGTTACGTTGTTGACCTTTACAGTAGCCGGGATCGTAACGGAAGTCATAGCAGAAGATACTTTCGTTACTTCTACCGTCTTTGTGCTTCCTGTAGCGGTCACTTTATAGGTGATGCCGCTTACTGTTTTGGTAGTGCCCTTTTTAAGAGAGGTACCATTGTCTTTTTTGCTTTGTTTTTTTGGAGCCTGTGTTGTTTTTTGAGTTTTCTGCGTGGTAGTAGCAGCACCCTTTTTCACATTTGTTTTGTAAACATAACCGATCATGTTCTTTTGGATGATAGCGGTGTACTGATCCGTACAACGGTTGTCAACGATATATACGGTATCTCCGTTTTCAATGAAGGAAATGGAGCTGCTCTTGTCTGTTGCTTCATTGTAAACCGTCAGTCTTCCTTTTGGTAAAAGAGCGGTTGTTTTTAAATTGTAAATGCTTCCTAAAGAAAGACTCTCTGTTTTTGTCTGTGTACAATTCTTGCAGGTCAGTGTGAAAATACCTTTGTCAGTTGCAGTTGGTGCCTTGGTAACAGTACCGGTCGTGTTGTAAGTGTGTTTGTTCGTCTTTGGGATCACCTGTGTCTTGGTTTCCTTACAAATGCTGCAGGTAAAGGTTTTTACACCATCTTTTCCACAGGTCGCAGCCGTTGTTACTTTGCCGGAACCCCACTTGTGATCTGTTTTTGCAATGGCTTCTGTTTTAGTTGCTTTACATTTGCTGCAGGTGTAGGTTTTGACCCCCTCTTCCAGACAGGTTGCTTTCTTTGTGACCTTTCCGGAATTCCAGGTGTGTGTACATTTGGTCACGGTAACCGTTAAGTTAAGCTCTAAAGGATCATACTTTTCGCTGTCCGGACAGTAAAGAGCAGGATAGGTTTTTTTGCCCACTTTATCAAGAATGGTGTCCGGCTCCTTCCATGTGTAGCCCTCTGGAAGTTCGATCGTTTTCAGCGCAGCGTCCTTGCTACCGGATAATTTTGGAAGATCTGCATCTGCCGGTTTTGCAGGCTTCTGCTTTGGAATAGCAAAGACTTCTTTTGTTACTGATCCGAAGAGGTTATCGCATACGACAGTTACGCTGAGGGTTTTACCAATGTCGTCACCGGTGATGGTATAGTCTCCCGTATCGTTCATGCTTATCAGTTCATCACCACGGTACCAGTGGTAGTAAGGGGTTACCGTTTTAAATGGATATGGAGCCAGTAAGTTACACCCTGCATTGACAGTAGTTCCTACGGTAGGTGCTCCGGTAATGGTAATGGAATCGGCAGAGAGTCTGGCACTTAATGACTGACCAGGATACTGTGCTTCATAGCTCGTATCTCCAGAGATGTTGAAAGTTACGTTATAACCTTCTTTTTCTGCAATTTGAAAATTAGTGATAACGTTTTGGCTGCGTTCCTTCTGTAATACCATCAGTGCATCCATTGGTGCAACATCCATAGTAATATTCTTTGCCAGGTTGTTGCTGCCGCTTTTGGTAAACGCCCGCTGTTCTTCTGTTACTTCTGTCGGGTTGTAACGGAAGATCTTATGGGAACCGTTGAAGTAAAGGCAATGATGATAATCAATGATATTTACAAGCCCTGCTTTTGTTCCTACATTTATTGCAGCACTCTCACCCAATTCCTGTACGACTTCTGCTTCCCCGGCAGTATAGTTCAGCAGATCATCGACACGGTACAGTGTGCAATAATTAGCAAAGTAAAAGCAGCCGTCAAAATAGACAAACGGACTTTGCATTCTGCGGAAACTTTCCCATACCGGGTTTCTTTCGGAAATAGTGGTATCTGCTGTATGAGGCTCAAGCTCACAGCTTACCCAGAACCTGTGAGCACCAAGCTGTGCGACCTGTTTATCTGACATCAGAAAAAATTTCATGTGTGAATTGCCGGTGCTGTTATCAGAAGAGACAAAAGAAGAAGAATATGTTGTAGTATCTCCCCAGGTAGCATCTACGTGGTAATAGTGATCTCCAATCTTTACCATGTTCCATGCATGTGTGTCATTGATCACGGTATCACAAGGAATGCCGAGACGACATTCTACAATATAGCGGTAGGCGTCGGTATAACCGCTGCAGACGGCAATTTTTTTCACAAGTGCGCCGTAGGCGTTGTAGTCATCCGGATCAAGGATTTTCTTGTTTTCTTCTATTGTGAGTGAACTATCACATTTTGGATCATAGGTACAATTTCTGACAAGCCACTCGTAGACGATATAGGCTTTTTCGTAGTCGGTAAGCTTCTTTTTGCTGCTGTTGATGCTTGCAACCAGCTCGTCGGTTGCAGCTTTGATCGCATCGCGTTTCTTTTTCGTGTCCTTTCCCCATGTGATATCTACTCCGGTAATTGTTCTGTCCAGAGCACTTTGAAAGGTATAAAGCAAACCGATTCCCATATACTGCGGATGTCTGTCAGAAAAATATTCAAGAGCTTTTCCTTCTGCCAGTCGTTCAGTGGAAATGGTGTATCCGGTTAGTTTTACTTTGGTCTGTTCTTTTTCCAGAGCGTTTACAATTTCTTGTTCAATGCTTTTGATCTGACGCAGCTCATCTTCTGTATATGATTTCACAGAATTCTGCGTGGTTGCTGCATACACAGGAGTGTTGCAGGTAAATGCCAGCATGACCAGTACCAGTAGTAAGGACAATGCCCGCTTTTTTTCGTATTTGATATGTTTCATATCATCGCTTCCTTTCCTTTATGTTATAGATATATCAGAGATTATGTGCAGCACTCTGCTTTGATAAGGTGGCTGCATTTGTTCCCTGTCATTATTTTATAATATTATTTCCGTAATTTATCCGATTGGTATGAATGGTACGAAATAGGGTACGAAAACATATTTTTTTCCGGTACCATACGTTATAATGAAATACATAACAAGATGGAGAGGAGCATATCATGATACGAATTGCGGTCTGTGATGACAATATCGAAGAATTAAACTATGTAGATCACATATTGCAGAATTACTGCCACGAACAGTATTCCTGTCTGGATGTCCAGACCTTCCGGACCGGATTTTCGCTTTTGAATGCGATAGAATGTGGAATGTCGTTTGACATTGTGCTGTTGGACATTATCATGCCGGGGGAAAACGGGATCGATATTGCGAGAGAGATCCGGAAAAACGATACACAGGTAAAGCTGCTTTTTTTAACATCTTCTGTAGAGTATGCAGTGGAAAGCTATGAGGTGCGTGCCAGCAATTATATCGTAAAGCCGATAAGTGCAGAAAAACTGTGCCGGATCATAGCTGCATGTATTTCTGATATTGAACAGAAGGAACAGGCAGGGCTGATACTCCGCACCGGCTCTAACCAGTATATGAGGGTGCAGTATTCCAGACTTATGTATGGGGAAGCGATGCGAAAGACCGTGGATCTGCATTTGTCCGATCAGAGTGTTGTGTCATCTGTTATGACATTTACGAAACTGGTGTCTTTACTGGAAGGGCATGTTGATTTTGTAAAACCGCATCGTTCTTATATTGTGAACCTGCATTATATTGAGCACATCAATAAAAATGAAATTATCATGACAAATGGCGACCGGATTCCGATCCCACCGAAAAAATATCCGGAGGTATCCAAGTTGTTTTTTGATTTTTCATTTCACAGTTCCTTTGGGAAGGAGAGAAATGACGGAAAATGAGAATTGCAATATGTGATGATGAAGCAGTTGTGCTGGATAACCTCAAGGCATTGCTTGATGTATATAACAAAGAGTATGACAGACAGATCAGATATGATGCATTTGAAAGCCCTCTGGAGTTGCTGACACAGATGGAGGTGAAGGGGCATTATGATGCATTGCTGTTGGATGTGTTAATGAAGGAAGACAACGGAATCGAGGTGGCACGTGAGATCCGCAAGACAGATCAGGATGTCAGGATCGTATTTTTGACCTCTGCTGCGGAATATGCGGTGCAGTCCTATACTGTGGATGCGTTTTACTATGCATTAAAGCCGGTACAAAAACAGGATCTTTTTGCTGTGTTGGATAAACTGTATGCTAAATGGCAGCAGGATAAGGCAGAGTTTATACTTGTGAAATGTGAAAATGGGATCAATAAGATCCATATCAGGAATTTGGAATACTGCGAGGTGGTGAATCGCTCGCTCATCCTTTATTTGCAAAATGGCACAAGATTAAAAAGTACAGTAAAAATTAAGGAGCTGGAGGAAATGCTCCGGCAATTCGGATGCTTTATTCGTCCTCACCGATCGTATCTGATCAATCTGCGTTATGTGGAAAACCTGTCTCAGAAAAGTATAACAATGAAATCAGGAGTTGTAATTCCGATTCCGCATGGGAAATATACGCAGACGAAAGAACAATATTTTGCATATGCGTTTGATAATGCAAATGGTGTGCTGTGATTGGCTGACAAAAAAATAGTGGTGGGTGTTCGTTCGGTCGATTTCGTTGAAATATGGGTCGATTCACGCAGGCCTTCCCCATAACATGTGGCTGGGTAGTATAATAACACAAGTAATTGTGTTGCAAAAAGTGTGCCACAATTGTACAAAAGTGATACTCCAAAGACATAGATCATGTCTTTGAAAAGAGGTTTTTGACACATTTTGTTACGTTTTATGAAAAGGAGGAGGCTTATGAAGAGAGAATATAAGATCAGAACAGCTTTTGCTGCCGTAGCGTTGTTTTTCCTTTTTGCATTTGTCAGCAGCGCAAATGTGCAGGCAGAAGGATCCGGACAAACTACGTATTCCGGCGGTGAGCAGTTAGACAGTATCGTACAGCAGTACTTAAGTCCGGATTTGTGTATGAGTGATGAGTATGGTCCGGGCGGCAGTATGTCGGGAGCTTGTACGCAGAAAGAATTAAAAGAGATGACGGATGATCTGGATCAATACCTGAAAGCAAATGGTATTACGTCAGAGTCGAAAGAATATGACAGGGTAAAAGCGATCAGCACGTATGTTGCAGACCGGGTCTATTATGATGATTACCGATTAAAGTCGGATTCGGATGAGGTAGTTAAGCAGATGGCGATAGCTCCTTATCAGGTTTGGAAGCAGAAGAGGAGTATCTGTCAGGGATATGCGTATCTGCTGCACACACTCTTGATCGCAAATAGTATTCCTGATCAGGCTGTGATCACCATGGAGCATATGATCAATATTACTTATCTGAAGGATGAGAAAAGATGGATCTATGTTGATACAACATGGATGAGTCCCAATCGGGTGACTGCTGACATTGCCACAGGGGAAGAAAAATGGGAAAAGGGTGGCAGCCCGACTATGGGCTGGTTCGATATTAACACTACTACGATGTCGAACGAGGAAAATCATTTGATCTATCAGATCAAAAATCTGGTATGTGATGGTGTGGTGTACACCTTTTTGGCAAATGAGAATGGCACCAACATGCTTAAGATAGAGGGACAGGTGATCAACTCTCCCGAGAAATGGAATTCTAAAAAAGGATGGAATCTTTCGGTTTCAGGAGCTTATCCGGAGAAGATTGAGGATGTCAATGTGCATGCGGTCAATGAGATTCCGGTTAAGAGAGTGATCTACAAGGCATTCTATAAAAATGGTAATATCAAGACAGTAACATTGCCGGATACGATCACGAGTATTGGAGAAAGCAGTTTTTATGAGTGTACTTCGCTGACCAGCATCAATATTCCTAAATTGATCACAAAGATTCCGGATTATGCATTTGTGGGATGTGGATCGTTGGAAACGGTGGATATCCAAGGTGCGAATATCACGTCCATTGGTTGTTATGGCTTTGGAAGATGTGCAAAGTTAAAATCATTGGATCTATCCAATTGTAAGCTGAAAAAGATCGATCAATATGCGTTTGTGGGAGATACTGCGTTAGAAGAGGTGAAGCTTACCGGTGCAGACATTGAGGAGATCGTTATGTTTGCGTTCAGCGGCTGCAGCGGCCTGAAAACGCTGGATCTGTCAGATAAGCATATCAAGGCAATAGGAAATTATGCGTTTAAAGGTTGTACTTCGTTGACGGAAGTAGATCTGTCAAGTGCTACACTAGAAAAGCTGATATTGACCTTTTATGAATGTTCCGGACTGACAAAGGTTCGTTTTCCGGACACATTGAAAGATCTTGATGGTTATACATTTTATAAGTGTACTTCCTTGACCGAATTAGATTTATCCAATACGGCACTGAATGCCATTGGCCAGGAGGCATGCTCCGAGATGACGGCACTTACCAAAGTCGTAGTTCCAAAGACACTGCAGACGATAGACAGTAAGGCATTTTACTTATGTAATAAGCTGGAAACCATGGATTTGTCGGAATGTAATCTGAATAAGATCGGCACGTATGCATTTTACTGGTGTTCTTCCTTAAAGGAGATCGATCTGGCGCAATCTTCTCTGACAGCACTGGAAGCGTATTCATTTACAAATTGTCGTGCGGCAACGAAATTTGCTGCTCCGGCAAGTTTGGAAACAATTGGTGAGGCAGCATTGCAGGGCTGTTCTTCGTTAAAGGAAGTGGAGCTTTCCCATACGGCATTAACGAAGATCGAAGATATGGGATTTTATCTTACAACTGCACTGAAAAAAGTGTCTTTGCCAAAAAGCCTAAAGAGTATTGGTGATTATGCATTTGCAGTAAACAAGAGCAAAATATTAAGAGTCATTTCAGACTTTACCAAAACGCAGCTTAAACTTTTGGGAGAAGATAATACATGGGCGAATTGCTCACTTACCTGTGAAAAAGGCTTTTACACCTTGATCTACGATGGTAATGGTGCAACTTCGGGACAAATGACTTCCAAAGAAAAAACGATTGGATATGAATTTACCTTAGATCCAAACCAATACAAAAAAACAGGATATCGTTTTAAATGCTGGAATACATCAGCGGATGGCAGCGGTACCTCTTATGAGGATAAGGAGAAGGTTCCAAGTCTTGCAGATAAGGATAAGGAAGAAGTAACGTTATATGCGATCTGGGAAGAAGATCAGTCGTCTGGTGATGCAAAACCGGGAGATAATGATCCCGGAAAGGGTGATCCGGGAAAGGACGATTCTGGAAAGGACGATCCTGGAAAGGACAATCCTGGTCAGGATACTTCGGGGACATATGAGATCAGTTACTATTTAAACGGGGGAACCAATTCCTCTTCTAATCCTAAATCGTATACTACAAAGGATGCAGACATCACGTTAAGTGATCCTGCAAAATCAGGCTATCGGTTTAAGGGATGGTTTTTAGAAGCCACTCATGTGACACAGGTGACAAAGATTGAAACTTCGTCAGCGAAAAATATAAAACTTTATGCTGCATGGGAGTGTATGCATGCGAAAACCACAGTAAAAAACAAAAGAGCAGCGACCTATACTTCGGAGGGATATACCGGAGATACCTACTGCAGCATTTGTGGCGCAGTTGTTACAAAGGGAACGACGATTCCGAAGTTAAAGAAGGAGAGTACACAAAATACTTCTCGAAAGGAAACTACGAAACAGAATACTTCCAAGAAGGAAGATGCTACGAAAAACACAAAAACGCAGACGTCAGATACCGGAAAAAACGCTGTAAAAACAGGAGATGTTTTAACGGTGAATGGTGTCAAATATAAAGTAACGAAATCCGGAGACAAAGGAGAAGTGGCATTATACGGATTTGTTAATAAAAAAGCAGCAACCGTTACGATGAAGTCGTCTATTAAAGTTGGAAACATTACCTACAAAGTGACAGCAATTGCCGACAAAGCCTTTTATAATATGACGTCACTGAAGAAAGTTACCATTTCTTCTAATGTTACAAAGATTGGAAGATCGGCATTTGAAAAGTGCAAAAAGTTAAAGACGATCATTATCAAAACGCAGAAATTGAAGGCAAAAACAGTGGGCGCAAAGGCGTTTAAAGGAACTCCTAAAAATGCAAAGGTGAAAGTGCCGGCGAAAAGTCTTGCCGCATATCAGAAATTCTTAGTGAAAAAGGGCATTTATAAAAAGGCCAAAATTATAAAATAAGGGGCAGGAGGTACAACGTATGAGAATGAAAAAATTATTAAAAAAGGGTGTAAGTCTTGTTTTGACAGCCGCAATGGTCATGTCTGTCGTTTCCGTAAACGGAGTGGCAAATGTGAAGGCGGCAGATGCAGCGGATGAAGTACAGGCAGCAACGCTGGGCTTTGATTACTATAAGGAGATTGCAGAGGACTCCGATGACAAAACAAACGCAATTTGTCGATGGGGTGATCTCGGTAAAAATAGTGCCAATACCCAGGATGTGGTCTATGGACTGGATGGAACGAAAAAGGTAGCAAAGGTGTATCTTGGAAGAGCCAAGGATGGAACCAAATTACAATGGTATATTGCCGGACATGATCATGTCGGACATATTGATAATTCTAATGTGGAGATAAAACCGGATCAGACATATCTTTTGTTGTCTGCACAGCAGTTGGGAACGTCTAAGTATTATACGCAGCAGCTGGATGGTTCTGTAGGTTATTATGGAAGTACATTGTATGATACAATACAAAGCTATTGCTATAATGAATATACTGAAAAGAAGGGAACTGCCTTATTTTCCAAAACAGATGACAGTGTGATCACAGCACTGCCATTAGCTGATGATGTAAACGATACAGGAACTAATGGTGTGAGTGTGAAATTATATGCACCGGATTTTGATTTGGGAGACTCCTTTAAGGGACATTTTGTACTAGGCTATGCACATAATAGTAATGATTCATCCAAAACATATATTCCGGTTCAGGAACAATACTTCACAGAGCAAAGTAAAACAAACTATGGTTACTGGCTGCGAAAAAGAGATGGTGATAAAGATGATCATAGGGCTGATGCCTGGTATGTAACAGATCAAAATACTCCTCCTTATCTTACAACGAGGGTTAATAGGTTAAGGGGTGTCGTAGCAGCCTGCAACATTGACTTCAGCAAGATCAACCACATGTCATTAGTTCCAGCTTTACAGGCAGGTGTGTATACAAGTACCGGAGGCAAGGGTCAGAAATTTGATGATGCGATGACGCTTCGGGTAAATGGTTATGACCAGATAAAATCAAGAGCTGAGTATACCAAAGACAAGATTTCTGTTTATAAGAGTGCACAGGATGAGGATCTCTATCTGTGCGTGCAGGGAGAAAATCAGAAGAAATCAGATGGCAGTGCGACATTAGATTATGGTTATTCGATCAAGATTAATGAAACACAGAATATTTCTCTTGCCACGATCAAGGAAGCAGTCGGTTCCAACATTGATCTGGATGCGTCTTCTTGTAAGATCTGGCTGGAGAAAGCAGCAGATGAGAAGAGCAGTACTGTCTATGCGGTAAATGCAGAGCAGAAGAGTAACGATACTGCTATTTCCGAGGTGGATGTAACAGTTCCTGTTCCGAACAAAGGAGAAACAATTGCACAGAACGTGTCTACACCATCAAGCAAGACAACAGGTGTGATCGTAAAAACAGATTCTGGCAATGAGGCAGATAAATATGTTACTTATTATAAAGAGGGAGAAGAAGTTTTCGGGGAGAAAAAAGTGATCGCCGGTGTAACCTACACGGCTAAAGCAAACTTTTATGCCGAGAGCGGCTATGTCCTTTCCCCTTCGATCTCAGCAGAAAATGTGAAAGTAAATGGTAATCCGGCAACCGATGTAATCCGGAATAAAGATGGCTCTATTACGGTAAGCTATGATTTTAGCTACAAAGCGGATCTGGTATCTGCAGAGCTTCCAACCGTAGAAAAAGAGGTAGCGAATGGTACAGAAAAAACTGTAGAGGCATTAGATTTACCAACGAAAACAACGATCAAAGTAACAAAAGGGACAGAGGAAGATTCCAGTGAAGGAGCTGCTGATGCAACAGAAGAAAAAGAAGCAGAGATCGCATGGGATTTAGAGAATCTTGCAGAGGGAACCTATGATCCGGAGGTAACAAAGGAGCAGACGTTTAAAGTAAAGGGTACAGTAGTGCTGCCGGAGGAAATAGACAATCCGAATAATGTACCACTTACACTGACGGCCTCTATTACGGTAAAAGAAAAAGAAAAGACAGTGATTTCATCTGTTGCGATTACGGATGTTGACAGTATTAAGCCAACCTTTGCGTTGGATAAGGAAGCGGCTACCAAGACAGAGGGGGTTACTTTATCGGCAGTTACTTACACCGTAAAAGGCAGTGAGGAAGCAGTAACAGAAACTGCGAAATTTAACACAACTTACGTGGCAAGTATAACAATAACAGCAAAAGAGGGTTATAAATTTGGCACTGCTATTGCAGAAAACAATATAACGATTAACGGAAATGCAGTGACTTCGCTTACCAAAAATGAAGATGGTACGATCACAGTTACTTCTGAAACAACCACCCCAATGGCAGCACTGACCAAGATCATTACACCAGATGATATTACAGTGGAGTATGGAGCACCAAAAACAGCAGAAGGACTGGGGCTTCCTGCTACGGTTACGATTGAAACGGAAGATGCTGCTGTAACAAGCGCAAAGGTGAATTGGACATATTTGGGTAAGTATAATCCTAAAAAAACAACAAAACAGACCTTCCAGGTGCAGGGAGAGGTGATCTTACCAGATAATATCTCCAATGCTAATAATATTTTCCGTTATGTAAAACCAACAGTTACTGTATTGGCGAAAGGGGATAAGCTGCCAAATACAGATCCGGATACTCCATCAGGTGATGCGAAACCGGATACACCGTCAGGAGATGCAAAGCCGGGTGACTCTACCGGTGAGGGAACAACAGATACAAAGAAAGCGGTACTTGTCAGCATCACAAAACCAAAAGATATTACAAATGTAGTAAACGGAACAGCTAAAACCACAACTGCGCTCGGACTTCCGAGAACCGTGCAGATCAAGGTGAAAAATTCCGATGTTACAAGTGCTCCGGTGATCTGGGATCTGCAAAATCTGGCGGAAGGAACGACTTACGATCAGAAAAATACGAATGCGCAGACGTTTAAAGTAAATGGTAAAGTTATTTTGCCGCTGGGAGTTGAGAATACCGAAAATATTCCGCTTACCATAACGATCCAGGTGAGTGTGCTTGCAAAGACAGCGACAAATAAAACCAATCAAAAAACGGATCAGAATGCAAAAAAGAATAACTCGAAAACGAACCAGAATACTAATAAAACGGAACAAAAGACGAATCAGACTACGACTAAGAAGTTAAAGAATGGCGATGTTATTACAGATAAGAAAACAAATGCGATCTATAAGTTTGCAAATGGTGCGCTGGTATATGCAGGATCTAAGAATGCAAATGCAGCAACCGTCACGATTCCGGCAACTTATAAGCGGAATGGTGTAACATATAAAGTTACAGCGATCGCAGATAATGCATTTAATGGATGTAAGAAATTAAAGACGATCAAGATTGGCAAAAACTGCACATCGATCGGCAAGAATGCATTCAAGGGTTGTGTTGCATTGAAGGAAATTACGATCCCGGCTTCCGTAACGAAGATCGGCAAGTCTGCATTTGAAAAATGCAAGAACCTGAAAAAGGTAACCTTCCTTACCACAAAATTAAAATCTAAGTCCGTTGGAAATAATGCATTTAAAGGAACTGCAAAGAACGTGAAGGTGACGGTTCCTAAGAAGAGCTCAAAAGCATACAAGAAGTTTTTAAAGAAAAAGGGCTTTCACAAGAAAGCAAAATATGTTGCGAAATAATAAGTGCATGAAGGAATAACACACAGTAGCTGCCTGCAGCTTTGGAAAACCATATGTATAAAACATGTCGATTTCCACATACTACCCATACAGCACAAATATGGAAAAATTAGTGGAAAACAGGAGGAATGAAAGCATATGAAAGCAACAGGCGTCGTCAGACGGATAGATAATTTGGGCAGGATCGTGATTCCAAAAGAAATCAGAAGAACGCTTCGGATTCGTGAAGGCGATCCATTGGAAATATATACCTCCCATGAGGGGGATGTGATCTTACGGAAATACTCACCCATCGGAGAATTATCTACATTTGCACAGGCTTATGCGGATTCTATTTCCAGTCTGCTTGGGAAAACCACAGTCGTTTGTGATCGGGATCAGATCATTGCGGCAGCAGGAGGAGAAAAGAAGAATCTGAAGGGCAAGGAGATCGATAAGGAAATGGAGGAGCTGATCGAAGACCGCAGAAATCAGGTGGCGCATAGCGGTGATCCCGATTTTATTCCGGTAGCAGAAGGCTTGATCCCATTTTATGCACAGGCGGCAGCAACGATCATCTGTGAAGGAGATGCGATCGGAGCAGTGGTCATACTGGATCAGGAAGAAGACTCCCACTTAGGAGAAAACGAACTGAAAATGGCAACCGTTGCCGCAGACTTCCTCGGACGACAGATGGAAGGGTAAAAAACTGGAAAATGTATATATTTGGAGAGGGTTATTAGATGTGTGTCTAATAACCCTTTTCAAAATCTGGCAAATATGCTATACTCTCATTAGATAAGTATCTAATTAAAAGACAAAGGAGCTAGTTTTATGGACCAGTTGAAGAATGAAATTAAGAGTAAGGTGCGTATTCAGTACAATGAATGTTTTGAATTTGCAAGAGCGATCGAATATTTGTGTGAACACAACAGCAAACCTGTGCCGGACGGTGTGGTGATCAGTGAAAATGATCTTGCGATCAAGCAGAAATTAAAAGAACGTTTTACGAAGGATATGAAGAAGGAGATCATGTGGTTATATGATAACCTTAATATATCAGGCATCATTGAGGCATATGCGGTAGATTATCATACGGCAACTGTAGATGAGATGTTATATGCAATAGAAGGCAGTGATGACGTGGTATTTTGTAACTATGTAGGTGGAATGTATATTTCCAAATATCATGCCCGTTATCCGAGAGACTGGTCAGAGGTAAAACACAGTGTGGAGCTGATGAAGCTTTATGTGCGGGAGTGCCAGGTGATCGACGATTCCACGAGAAAGAATGTGGTCAAATGTCTGGAGTCTCCAAGAGAAACCCGCAAAAAGGTGTTGGTGCTGCTTCGTAAGTTTTACAGGGAAGCCTATTCCAAGGTAAAGGATAAAGTAGAGAAAACGCTGGCAGAGGTACAGAAAAAATACATGGAGCAGTTATTCCTGATGCCGACAGATTTCGTAAACCGCTACTTTAAGAAAGAGTTCCGCATTGAACAGGGACGCTGGCCGTACCGCATTACGATTCATTTGAGTCTGTTCGATCCGGTAGAGATGAAACGTTTGTCCATTCATGATTACATGAGCCAGGAAGGTTACATAGTACTGGGAAAAGAAGCGATCCAGTGGTATAACGATGAGAACCAGAGTCGTATGATGTGCCAGTTTTTAAAGGCGATCAGTGATGAAAACCGTTTGACGATCTTAAAACAGCTTGCGATCCACCCATCCTATGGACAGGAGCTTTCCAAAAAACTGCATTTAACTCCGGCAACGATCAAGCATCACTTGATGATCTTAGAGGAGTGTAAGCTGATCCTTGCCAGCAAAACAGAGCACAAGGTATTTTATTCGATCAACCGGCAGATGATCGATCAGGGCTTTGAAGACGTACGGACCTATTTGATGTAGAGTTTTTATATGATAAGGATGCTTTTGCAAGTGGCACTGTTCATTACTACACAAGTAAATAATATAAGCAGGAATCCAAGAGCGTGATGGCGGCCGAGCGCGCTCTTGGTTTTATGTTATGTAAGGAGGTTTGTATGCTGCATTTTTCAATTCAATTCTGGAAACATTACAAGCGCCAGTTTTTTCTGCTGGTTTCGACGATAGTGCTAAGCAGTATGGTGTTACTGGTGCTGCTTTTCTTGCTGCGCGGGCAATTCATGGAGCAGTATGAAACTGCGCTGGACGGAAATGGAAACTATAATTATTATATGCTTTCTCCGTCGAAAAAACAGGTAAAGAAAATAAAAAAGAGCGGGGTATTCCAAGCATTCGGAGTGGTTTATGAGGAGGGAAAGATGCGGCCGGCAAATGCTTCCTCCGATGATGATTATTTGCTTGCAAGTACAGATAAGCAAGGGGAAGATTTGTATCATGTCAGATGTGAAAAGGGGCGTTATCCGAAGAAAAAGGGTGAGATTGCATTAACTGCAGATGTATTAAAACGCTTTGGCGCAGCTCCGGTGATCGGAGAAAAAGTTACTATTACACAAGAAGGATCGTCTTCATCCACTTATGTACTGTGTGGAATTTTAAAAGATGTGGAGCGGTTTAGTGATGGTGAGCTGGTCTATCCGGATGGCTTTATTAAGGGTAATTCAGATACTCCTCTTTTTGCTATGGGAGTAGAACGGTCGGTCAGGAAAACAAATGCATTTCTTGATCAAAACCAGATCGCTTATACTTCGGATGATGGAAAATCCTTAGCAGAAGCATTCTATGTTGATTCGGATGAGGCATCGGTGGAAGCGACAAATAAGGCTTTGGCAGGAGCAACGTTATCAGATTTTGAATCAGCACTGTTGATCCCTTTGTTTGGTGGATTGTTAAGTGTTATGGTATGTATTGCTCTTTGCTATGCACTTTCCTCCATTCTGATGCACCGCAGGGCATCACTTGCATTCTTCTGCCTTCTTGGTATGACAAATAAACAGGCAAAAAAAATTCTTTTGGCTGAGCTATTTGTTATTGCGGCAGGTTCGTGGATCATAGGTCTTATATTGGGAACGGCCGGGTATGAAGGTATGGTTTTATTGCTAAGAAAAGCATTACATACGCCTCTTGTGAGTGCGTTAGAGGCAAATAAGATCATTCGGGCAGTTACGCTTGATCCATTCCTGGTTACAACCGGCATGACGCTTTTTGCCTGCTTGTCGGCGATTTTACTTTCGTTTTGGAATTGGCAGTCGATCCGTCCGCTGGAAGCACTGCAGCTAAAAGAGCGTAAAACAAAGAAAACAAAAAAACAAAAGACGGTTTCGGTACGGGGGATTCTTCGTGTCGGTGCGGCACACCATGCGATCAATTTATTCCTGATATTTGCCGTGATTGCGTCCCTTGGCTTTTTTACACTTTATTTTTATGCGAAATTTCAGGCAGATGCCGGACAGTATAAGGAGGAGGTAAAACAGGCTGATCTGGGAGATTATGATTATTTGCTCTGGCGTGACATGGCAAATGACGGAGAGCTGATGCTTTTGCGTAATCGTTGGGATGATGGAATTAATCCGGAGCAGATCCAAAAGTTGAAAAAGGACTCTTAGGTACGGACGATGACATACTGCATGCAGATGCCGGAGATCATGATCATGGAAAACAAGACTGCAAACAGTATGCTTGGAGCTACCTTAAAGGAGATGGAGCAAAAAACAGGCATGAATGAGGATCTTGCCAGCCAGTCGGATGCATTGACCGGGTATAGTGAGAAAGAGCGGGATGCACTTTATAATATCAGTATGGTGGGAGTAGACAAAGAGAAATTGTCGAAGGATTCGGATGACTTTAAGCTTCTTGCCGGAAAGATCAACCCGGACAAGCTAAGCACCGGAGAAGAAGTGCTTTTGGCTTGCTACAAAGAGGAGGATCAGGAATCCCTTCCTTATCAGGTAGGCGATACGATCACATTTTCTGATGTAGTGCTGGATCCATCAGATCCTGCTTATAATTTTGATTTTAGAACCTATCAACTTCCTGAACATTCCGGAAGTCATTTTACCTATGAAGAGAATGGAGAGAAGAGAGAGGGAGTTTCTTATGGAACACGCAAGGATTTTACGGCAAAGGTAGGTGGAATCGTGTATCTTTCTGACGGGAAGGATTCCTTTTATTATAAGTCCTCCAATTGGGGAGAAAATCAGTTCCAGATTATGATTAGTGCTGCTGCACCAACGCATTGGGGGCTGCCACATCATTGTTACACGAAGCTGGGTGTGTCATTGAAGGCGAGTCTTTCAGAGAAAAAGTCTTCCCGTGGAGTTTATTCTTTGTATGCCAACAGTAAAGATACGAAAATGAAAAGCGTTTATGAAATCAAGCAAAAGATCTGGAATCAGGAGTTGAAGTATGGTCTGGTTCTGGTGATCATTGCAGTACTTTTGTTTCTGGTAGGTCTTATGTCAATCTATCAGTGTATGGAGCTTCAGTTGATCGAGGCAAGGCAGAATATAGGTGTGCTGCGCATTTTAGGTGTAACACGGGGGCAGATCCTTTCTATATATTTAAAGCGGTACGGAATTTATATAGGGATCAATTGTCTGCTTGGATGGCTTCCGCTGGGACTGTATCAGCTAAAGGAATGGTATCTGGCGAAAAAAGCAAAAGAAATCTTAGACTCATTTGGAGCAACCGGGGAATTGTCGGAAGGTGTGAAAATGTTTGGTTCTGACGTACATACCGGATGGTTGTATAATTTAAGAGGGGGAAGCTATGACTTGCTGACAGGCTTGCGCCCGCTTTTGTATGTCGTTGTAATTGCTGTTAGTGCAGCATGTGTACTGCTGTTTGTAAAGACGCTGGTGGCAAGACGATTGTCTGGAGATCTGCTTAAGGATATTAAAACGGAGGAATAACTATGCTGTTAGAAGTAAGAAATGTAGATAAAACATATGGAGGATCAGATTTTGAGGTAGCTGCTCTAAAGGGGATAAATCTTAACGTAGAGCAGGGAGAATGTATTGCAGTAATGGGCAAAAGTGGAAGTGGGAAATCCACCTTATTGCATTTGATCGGCTGCGTGGATGCTCCGACAAAAGGAGAAATCTATTTTGAGGGAGAAAAGATCAATCCGTCCGGAGAAAAAGAGATGGCAGCTTTCCGCAGGCAAAAGGTTGGTTTTGTTTTTCAGGATTTCAAACTGCTTCCGGAGCTTAGTGTATATGATAATATTGTTTTGCCCCTTGTCATTGATAAGCTGAAGATTGAGGAGGCACATGTTATGATGCTTCTTGAAAGATTGGGATTAACAGAGAAGAAAGATGCCAACGTGGAAAAGCTGTCCGGAGGGCAAAAGCAGCGTGTGGCAATTGCAAGAGCATTGATTCATGATCCGCAGCTGCTTTTATGTGATGAGCCGACAGGTGCGCTGGACACAGAAAATGCAAAACAGATCATGGAGCTTTTGATGCAATTTCATCAGGACGGAAAAACAATCATGCTTGTAACGCATGATAAAACGGTAGCAGAGTATGCGCAAAAAACGATTTATTTGAAAGATGGTCAGATTTCACAGGCGTTATGAGAAAATAAAGATGACGGATTATGTGCAAAAACCACAAAGGACGGGGCATTTCCGTGTTTTTTTGGAGAGAAAATTCTCTGTTTTCCATAAAAAGCCTTGTATACAAGGGAAAAAGGGGATTTTGCCTTGACAAAACAGGGGATTAACGGTATAACATAACTTGTAGCGTTTCAAACACGAACGTAGCATTTGCAAGGCAAATGGGTGTGAAACGTGTCCCATCACCATATGGTGAACAATATTATTTTTATAATACGAAGAGGAGGAACTAATCCGATGAACAAGACAGAATTAGTTGCAGCTATCGCTGAGAAGACAGAATTATCCAAGAAAGATGCAGAGAAGGCTTTAAAGGCATTTACTGATGTTGTTACAGAGGAGTTGACAAAGGGTGGAAAGATCCAGTTAGTTGGCTTTGGTACATTTGAGGTATCTGAAAGAGCCGCACGTGAAGGACGCAATCCTCAGACAGGTAAGACCATCAAGATTGCAGCTTCCAAAGCACCTAAGTTCAAAGCTGGTAAGGCATTAAAGGACGTAGTAAATAAGTAATTTTGGGTAGCGATAAGAAAGACAGGCTGTTTCACTTAGAAACAGCCTTTTTCTTATGGATTTAAGGAGAATAGAACATGAGATTAGATAAATATTTAAAGGTATCACGACTCATCAAACGACGTACCGTGGCAAATGATGCTTGTGATGCCGGACGGGTACTGGTAAATGATAAGGCGGTCAAAGCCTCTTATAATGTTAAGGTCGGTGATGTGATAGAGATTCAGTTTGGAAACCGCAGTGTAAAGGTGCGTGTTTTGCAGATTGCGGAAACCGTGAAAAAGGAACAGGCGGAATCCATGTACGAATATTTGTAAAGTCAATAAAAATGGGTATTTTCTCCATAATTAGCTTTGCAAAGACAGGGCTTTTATGGTAAAATAATTGTAGAAAAAGCGGGGGCTTTTTTTGTTGTGTGCAGCAAAAAGGTGACCGCTTTTTCTATTACCGAAAAGATGGGGAAAGGTGGGATTTGTTGAGGAGCATGAATGGAAGAAGAAAGGGTGTGTGGCTTCTTTTAGGAGCGACATTGCTGTTGCTATCCGTTGTGAGTGTTAAGGCAAAAACAGCGGGGCAGCTGACATTTACAGATGTGACGCAGAGTGGGGACCAACTGGACGTGAAAGTGAATGTAAAGGACAATCCCGGTATTTGGGGATTGAAGCTGAAGGTTGCGTACGATACATCTTTGCTGAATCTGACCAAGGTTGATAATGGCACGGTATTTCCGATCGAGGATGTGACCTTGCCGGCGGACTATGAGACGTCGCCGCTTGTTTATCTGGCAACCAAAAATGCATTGCAAAACAGCACCGGGAATGGAACGTTGTTGGTATTGCATTTTCAAGTGCAAAAGCATGCTGCGGCAGGAGCGTATCTATTGAGCATGAAGGCCGATCAGGCGATTGATGTAGAGGGACAGGAAGTTTCCTTAAACGTTGGTGAGCTCTGTTTAAAAGCGGAACTTAACAAGAAGAAGGATGTCACCATAACAGCGTCCGATCAGCCGGAGGATATAAAAGCCAGTAAACAGGCGCAGAGCCTGAAAGATAAAACTTCTGATCAAACAGAAAAAAAGGAGGAGGTGACGGAGGAAAAGAAGACACAGAGTGAAGCAGTGGAAGAGAAGGATTCCTCAGAGGAGCAGGTAAGTGCAAAGGATTCTTCTTCTGACAAAGAGAATGGGAACGAAAAGGATAAGGGAGAGAAGCGTGATACAGCAAAGACGACATCCAAAGGGAAGCTGGCAGTGGCGATCATTAGCGTTGTTGTGATCCTATCGGGAGTTGCAGCGTTGCTCATCCGTAACAACAAAAAAGAAAGAGGGGAGAAGAAAGCATGAGAACAAAAAACAGATTTAAAAAACTGATCAGCATGCTGCTGATCGTCTGTATGGTGATCACAATGGTTCCGACCGGTGCGATCCCGGCAGATGCGAAAAAGTATGTGCCAAAGAACTATGGTGATATGAACGAGGATCAGAAGGTTGATCTGAAAGATGTGCTGACCTTGCGCAAGTACATATTAGAGGCGAAGGACAACAAGATCAATCTCGATAATGCAGATCTGAATGCGGATAAGCTGGTCGATATGCGCGATTTCCTTATTTTGCGCAAATATCTCGCAGAGTGGGATGTTACACTTGGACCGGATCAGCTTCAGGTATCCTTTTATGATGGAGGCACACTATTAGATGTGATCCCGGCTTATAAGGGAGAGCCTCTGCCGACGCTGCCAAGTGATGATAAGCTTGTCAAAAAGGATGCGATCTTAGCCGGTTATTATAAGGATGCCGGATATCAGGAGCCGTTCTATGCAGAAGATGCAGTTTCACAAAGCACCAATGTTTATGTGAAGTATGAGGACGTGGAGCGTCAGGAAGATCTGACGGTGACTTCGTTTGCACAGATGGATCAGCCGAAGGATGTGACATTTTCCATCAAACGGATCTCCGGGGATGCGTCAGCCAAAGAAGCGGCAACGCTTGCGGTTAAAGATGGTTCCGATGGTGTGAGCATTGCGATCACGGACGAGGACAAGGATGGAGTATACACGGTTCGGCCAAAGGATGGCTACAAAGAGGGCGCATCGTATGAGCTTACGCTTGCGGATGGCTGGGTGTTTGATGGAAAAGATAAAGAGATCCGTACGGCTGCATTTTCCATCGCGATGAAAGAGGTTGCCAACATTGAATTGAACGATGAGATCCAGTACATCAAGGATACTGATTCGATGGTATATACGATTGGCGACAAAAAGGTAGACGTTTTAACCTCTGAAAATCTTACAGAAAAAGGCGGTTCTTTTGAGTACGAAAAGGCCAACGAATTAACGGAGGGCAGTATTATCTGTCTTTATGACGGAGTCTGTCCGACAAAACGGGATGGCAGTGATGGTGCTGCGGCACTTGCCCCTGCGGTGTATGTTAAGGTTGACAAGGTAGAGGGCAAAAAGGTTTCCTTTTCTCCGTTGAAGGAAGAGGAACAGGCAGATTTATATGATATACCGGATAACTTTCCGATCAAGGTTGCGGATCTTCCAAAGGGGCAGACGGGAAAAGTCAGTTTAGAAGATCTTGATACGGATATGTATGCTAATATGATGGGCGATGAGGGAACGGTCCAGAATGCAAAGAACGGTGTTTCTACAGGAGATTATATTTCTCTTTACGTTTCCGCTGATGGCATCCGCTCAGAGGAGGATCTGGTATATGCGCAGATCACGTCTTATGATGCTGTGACCAAAGAGATTACCTATAAGACCACGACGAAGGATGAGATTGAACATAGTATGGATCTTTATGCCAATGTCGAGGCAACTGGGGAGGATATTGTACCGGAAGAAAAGAGAGCGCAGATTGAAAAAGATATTTTGCAGCAGGTGAAGGACAGTGGCTTTGCGGAGGAAGCGGCAAATGTTCTGGGCGAGACGCTCAAAGAATCGGCACAAATGAAGTCTGATGGTGCCGGCGGTGGCTTTGAAATACGTGATTCAGATGGAAATCCGATGTCTGATGAGGAGATCAGTAAATTAAATTTAGGCAAAAAATTAAAGCTTGCCGATGATGTGGATCTGACATTGGAATTTATAACGAAGGGCGAGCAGCTGCACTATAACAAAGGAATCCAGGTTGCGGTCGGAGTGAACGCAAAATTTGAAACAGAGGGAGAGGACGGAACGGTAAAGATCGAGCTGTCTGCCACCTTTGTTGAAGAAGTGGAATTATCTCCTAGCGTAAAGGGTGAGGCGGTTACCAAAGAAATATTCTTTATTCCGGTGCCGGTTGGCGTTAGTGTAAATGCCTCCGTTGATATTAAAAACTATACGGCATTCTCCTTTGATGCACAGATCTATACGGTAGAAAAAGAGGAGGAGTCGTTGTGGGAGAAATTCAAGAGCATTGCGGAAAATCCGGCAGATGCCGTCGGCCTTGATAAACTTCCGGAAGGCCTCTCTAAGGGCTTGAAGTCCGTGAAGGATGTAATGGACAAGATCGAGGAGCTGGATTCCAAGATCGAGGAAGCGGCCGAAAAGAAAGAAAAACTGGAAGCCTACAAAAGGGATCTTACTGCGCTGTGGGGCGTGATGGAATCCAATGGCTTAAGTGAAGGGCAATGGAAGGAAATGTGTAATACATTTGAAAAATCTACCGTTGCGTCTGACATTTTAGATCTTATGGATCTTAGCACGGAAACCGGACTTTCTACCGAGTTCTTAGATGGTATGCAGCAGCTGATGGATAAGTATACCAAAGTATTAGAGCGGGAAAGTGACTGGATCACTTTATTTAATAAGGAGATCGGTCAGGTAGAATATTGTGTATATGGTATCTGTATTGGAGCGCAGTTCAATTTTGTGATCCGTTCTGATATGAACATTGCGATCGGTTCCAATCTGCAGTATGAGGTTGGAAAACGGTATAATTTCTGGTTTAAGGTAGGATTGTTTGAGCCATCTGCAGGTTCGTCTTCCATGGATATTTTAGATGAACATTTTGATTTCCAGTTTTATGTTATGGGTAAATTGGGATTGAAGGCAGGAGTGCGTGCAAAGCTTTATTGCGGAATCGGTTCGGGTAAATTTGCCTCGATCGGAATTGCAACGGAGATGGGGCCTTACGTCAAATTGTATGGGTTCTTCCTTTATGAATATTCCAAGATGCGCTCTGCCAACACGACCAGTGCGATAACGGCAGAACGTATGGCAGGTGCTTTGTATGTAGACTTTGGACTTTATTTTGTCATGAGCTTTGAAGCCAATGCCATTGGTAATTTGTTTGAATATAGCTGTGACTTTTTAGATGAGGAGCTGCCGCTCATCACGGCGGGCAGCCGCAGGTATTATTATAAAGCAGATTATGAGGTGGCAGAGGATGAAACGCTTCGGATCCGGGATGAGGATGGAGACAGCAGAAATGGTATTGCCATGGATGTGCCGGAAGCAATGCGGACGCTCTCCTATGTGGATCTCAATACCGGTGAGCAGGGAATGGAGGCTGTGGATACCTCAAAATTCTGTGTTACATTTACCAATCCATGCTTCTCTATGAAGGAGGATCAGATTGCTGTGGATGTTCCGGACAATACCCGCTACATCGAGGGCGAAATGACGATCACCTATCGTTACAACAAGGTTGCATTCAGCCAGTATGATATGTCGGTTACCGTTCCGGTAGTGTGGACGAATCTGACTACAGAGGAATTGAACGAGTATTACACGGTGAAAGTGCGTGTCGGTAACGTGAAGGACGGTTACCGTGTTGTATGGAGCAAAAGGGTATTAAAGAATCAGGAGTTCAGCCTGCCGACAGAGCAGACGATCAAAAAGCTCATTGGCTGGAATGACCTGAAATACACAGCTTCTACCGGTTACGGAAAGCAGAAGACAGAGAAAGTCACGGTCATTGATAACAAGACCTTTGATTATAATGTGGATTATAAAACCTATCGTCTGACGGTGGATGATATTGAAAAAGCGGATGGCACGAAATACAGCAAGACATTTGACGCAAAGTATGGCGAAGCATTTGATTTTTCTGAGCTTGCATCTACTGGAACAAATAAAAAGGACGAGTACAAAAAATTTGCAGGGGTTTATACAACGGCAGAGATCGAAGCAAATGGACAGAAGCAGCAGGTGGATCTCAATGATCCGTTAGATGCCGGTATGATCGAAGCGCTTTGCAAGAAACATACGACGAAGGCAATCTATGTGGATGACAGCGTGGCGGCTACCTTTGTGTTTAATGGCATTGATGCGGATAATCAGACGGTTAAGACAAAGAAAGGTACAACGCCGGACTTTGATTATACGAAAGTGGCAGAGGAAAATGGAACGGATGTGGTTGCGATCACTCCTGAGGTAGGACCGATCTCCAATGCAACGACGTATCAGCTTACCTGTAAAAATGTGGTCAAAAAGGTGGTTACGCTGTCCTTTGATACGACGGGCGGTTCTGCTGTAGATCCGATCAGCAAAAAGCAGGGCACGATCCTTCCGGTGATCGAAACTCCTGCCAAGATGGGTTACATTTTTGACGGCTGGTGCACGGATCAGGCATGTACCAAAAAGTTTACGTCCAATAAAATGCCTGCCGAGAATACTACACTGTGGGCAAAGTGGAAGCAGGCAAGCTATGTGGTAACCTTCCATGTAAATGGTGGAGATGAGATCGCAGAAACGACAAAGAAGGTTCTCTACGATGATCCGTATGGTGCATTTCCGGCGGTACATCGTTCGGATTACCATTTCTTAGGATGGTATACGGAGCCGGAAGGTGGAACGAAGGTAGAGGAAAGTGATATCGTTAAAGCGGTTACTTCGCATACTCTGTATGCACACTGGAAAGAAAAGGTAAGGATTCCGGAGTCGGTATTTACCTTTGATGCTGATCAGGATCATTTCTATGATTCCGAGGTTTCCTACACAGTTGGTTACTCCTACACACCAGAGGAGGAGGCCAAGTACAAGGAGGGTGATTTCACCGTCAAACTGTTAAAGCAGGGAGCGGATGAATATGTCACAGGAGCGCAAACCGAGATCGGCGTATATGATATGATCATTTCCCGTCCGGAGGATGATGTGTATGCCAAGTTTGAAAAATTATATCCTGCCGTAATGTCCATTAAGGCATATGATGAGAACGGCGGATATTACAGATGCGAATATTCCTGCCGGCAGTCCGGTGGTGGAGTAAATCAAATGAAGTATACCTTTAGTTTTTCCGGTACCAGCTCCTACTCGCCAAGATTGGATCTGGATGCGAAGACGCAGTCGTCAAGCTTTACGAAATATGGTGGTTTCCCGACTAAGGTGAATATGGAAACCTCAAACTGGATCAATGCGTTTAGTACCGTGTATGCGGATGTCAGATTTTATGATCTCTTTGGCAATTGTGGAATCAATCACAGTGACTCGAAGAAGGGAAATACGAAAGTGATCAAATTTGATCATAATTTCAATTATGAAGCACTGAACCAGGGCATTACAGCCAGCCACGGTACCTATGAAGTGGAAAAGGGACATAAGATCAAGGTGCAGTTAAAAACATATGGCTTTGCGAAGAAGCCGCTGGCTGTCACGGACTATATTGTTACAACGGATGCCAATACTGCTGCGGGCAATCATGAGTGCGTTAGCATAGAGGGAAATATGGCAACCATTGATGGTACGAAGGTGCCGGAAAATGCGACTACATTTTATGTATATGCCAAGGACAACAATGGCTCATACACAAAAGTGACATGGTTTGGCTTGAAGCAGAAGCCGCAGCCGGTTGTTGAGGTTTCCGGTAATGCATCAGCGGATGCATCTAATAATGCAGCAAAGTAAAGGAGGAGTAATATGAAAAGATTTGTAGGGATTTTGTGTGTGTTAACATTAGCGATGAATCTGATGTTTTCCGGTACTTCATTGGTGGTAGACGCGGTTGCCGAGACTTCGGCAGCCCCTGCCATCCATGTGGTTCCGGTCAATGGCTCGATAGGAAACACGGTGGATGTGACCGTAGAAGTAAAGGACAATCCCGGTATCTGGGGCTTGAAGATGAAGCTTTCCTATGACCATAAGAGTCTGAAATTAACCAATGTAAAAAATGGAACTATTTTTTCAGATGATGCTGTTACGCTTCCGACAACGGCGGAGTATGAGAAGGAAGAATTTTTGTATCTGGCAAATAATGCGAAATTTGAAGATGTAAAGACGAGCGGTACGCTGGTGACACTTACATTTACTGTTGATAAAAATGCGGAAGCGAAAGGGTACCCGATCGCATTTACCTATTTTCAGGCGATCAATGCAGCCGGAGATGAACTATCCTTTGCAAAGTCAGATGGATTAGTGGGTGTGGTAAAATGTGCGCACGTAAAGCCGGAGACATATACTACGGATGAAAAAAACCACTGGTATGTGTGCAGTGTATGTAAGGAGATCATTCCGGATTCCGTGGAAGCACATAAAGTTGTAAAGGTAAAAGCGGTTGCTGCAACCTGCAAAAAGACTGGACTTTCCGCCGGAAAAAAATGTTCTGTATGTAATGCCGTTTTAGAAGAACAAAAGGTGGTAGCAAAAAAAGCGCATAAGGCTGTTACGATGAAGGCAGTGAAAGCAACGAAAACTAAGAACGGATTGACCAAAGGAAAAAAATGTAAATACTGTGGGAAGATACTGACAAAACAAAAGCAGATCCCGATGCTTTCCTACAAGCTGAGAATAGCCGGAAAAACAACTGCTGCAACCAAGATCTTTCAAAAGAAAAAGAAGAGTGCGAAGAAGCTTTGTTCTTTGAAGAAGAACAAAAAGCTCACTATTCTGGCGGTGGAAAAAAACTGGTATGTTACTTATGATGGCACCGTGATCGGTTACACCAAGGCTTCGGAGGTGAAATGGACAGGAAAGGTATCTACTGGTGATACCGCACTGACACTTCGGGAAACAGCGGATAATAATGGTGCTGTAGTGGATACTTGTGAGAAAGGAAGCAAGGTCACAGTTATTGATTCCACGAAAAATGGGTGGTATAAGGTACGAGTGAAAAAGGGAGGAAAAACGTTGACCGGATTTGTGTCATCGAAGTATATAAAATAGTTTTTTGTCCCTGTAAGAGGTGCATGTTTTTACGATATGCACCTCTTTTTGCGTTCTTTTGGAGGAACGGTTCTATTTGGAAAAGTTTTTGCATAGGCTTTACCATGTGGAAAAAGGAGGGACAAAGATGGAAGAATTACGCATTGCAAATACACAGAAAATATCTTTGACGAATCGAAGTCAGGCTCTGGTGACCGGTGTGCGGGATGTGCTTGCCTTTGACACCGTGCAGGTGCTTCTGGACACGGAGCTTGGAATGCTTGAAATAAAGGGAGAGGATCTGCATGTGGTACGTCTGATGCTGGAAAAGGGGGAAGTGGCATTAGAAGGGCGCATCGATTCTCTTGTCTATTCGGATGTTTCCACGGGTGCAAAGGCAGAGAGCCTGTTTACAAGACTGTTTAAATGATGGGGGCGGCCATGGGAGACTATATGCTTTCTGCCAAAGAAGGACTTTTCGTGTCCGCAGTGATCAGGGATCAGGTACATCTGCTCTGGGTGAGTGTGCTGACCGGATTTTTCCTATGCCTGTTATTTGATCTGTTCCGGGCAGTCAGACGGGTAAAAAAGTATGAAAAGCAGCAATGTTTCAAGCGTCTGGGCAGTTTTCCCGCGCAGCAATGTGTGCGCTGTGGCAGGGAAAAACGATGGCCTGTCATAGTAGAGGATTTTATTTTCTGTGCGGTGTTTGTGGGTGTGACTTATGCGGTATTTTACCGTTACCGGAGCGGTTCGCCTTCCTTTTATGTTATCCTCTGCGAAATCGCGGCGGCACTTGTTTATTATGCTGTGTTTCACAACGGAATACGCAGCCTTTTTACGATCATTCTTTGGCACATTTTTACGATAATAAAGTGGATTTTTGGGTGGATTGTGGCACCTTTTCGTGTAATTTGTGGAAAAATGAAGAATTTCTTGAAAAAAATTGTGAAATCCATTAAAATAATAATTATCAATAACTAGCGGGTGGTAGTTTTATGAGTAGAAGACAACGAAGCAGGGTGAAAACCAAAAAAGGCATGTGGATTGTTGCTCTCGTTGCTGTTGTTCTCAGTGTTTCCATGTTGACGGGGCGTGCAAGGCTGACAAAGACAAGCAGTGCACTGGCAGTGGAACAGCACCGGCTGCATCAGCAGATCGATACGGCGAAAGAGAAGAAAAAAGAACTGGATAATCAGGAAACCTATATGCAGACGGATGAGTACATAGAAGAGGTTGCACGCGAAAAGCTTGGTATGGTAAAGGATGGAGAGATCCTGTTTAAAGCCAGAGAGTAGCGTATATTCAGTTTCGGCGGGGGAACAGAACAAAACACGAAATGGAAAGCACTTAAATTTTTTTAAGTGCTTTTCTTTATACCCGTTTGCGTAAGAAAGGAGCTACGATGATCGAGGTAAATGAAGTATCCAAAATATACAAGCTGTCAAAGCGGCAGCAAAAGGAATTCCGGACAAAGAGCCATCAAAAGCTGGCGGTGGACCGTGTGCGCTTTCATGCGGATAAGGGTGAGATCTTTGGTCTGCTCGGACCTAATGGGGCAGGAAAAACGACGACGCTGCGCATGATCGCAACCTTGTTAAAGCCTACGGAGGGTTCTATTTTCGTGCAGGGATATGATACGGTCAGACAGGCGGATCAGGTACGGGAGCAGATTACATTTTTAACGAATGAATGTAAGCTTGATCCGGTATTTTCCCCGCATTATCTGTTTGGATTTTTCGGTACGCTGCACGGCATGAAAAAAGAGGAGATAGAACGGCGCAGAGAGGAGCTGTTTACCTACTTTGGCATTGTTCCGTTCCAGCACAAGAAAATCGAAGAGCTTTCGACGGGAATGAAGCAGAAGGTGGCGATCGCAGTCAGTCTGGTACACGATCCTGAGGTGGTGATCTTTGATGAGCCGACGAATGGTCTGGATATTATTACGGCGCGGGCGGTGACGGATTATCTGCGCTATCTCAAAGAACAGGGCAAAGTCGTCATCATTTCCACGCATGTGATGAGTGAGGCGCAAAAGCTCTGCGACCGGATGGCGATGATCATTGACGGAAAAAGTGTATTTGAAGGAACGCTTGATGAGGCACTGGAAAAAACAGGTGCCGCTGACTTGGAGGAGGCATTTTTTGCTATTTACTGTGAACAGAAGAAGGAGGAGATCTCATGAGTGCGATTGGAGCCATATTCCGCAAGGAGCTGCGGCGTGTATTATTTGACAAGAAAATGCTCTTAGGCTTGTTTGTGCTGCCTCTGGTGCTGATGGGACTGATCTTTGGTGTAATGCTTTTGCTTGTCACCAACATGCAAAATGACATCCGCACACATGTGTCGGATGTTGTACTGGTGAATGCGCCGGAGGATTTTTCTAAAATGCTTGCGAAGGAGAAAAAAGAAAGCGGGTGCAAAGCAGGAGAGGAAGCACAGCTTGACCATTACAAAGAGCAGCTAAAAAGCGGTGATCTGGATCTTTTGGTGGTATTTCCAGAAGGGTTTTCCAAACAGGTATCTTCCTACCGGACCGGGGATGCTGTGCCACAGGTAAAGACCTATTACAATCCGAGCGAGGATTATTCCGGTGCGGCAAAGGAGTCGTTTGATGCGTATCTGGAGGAATACCGCAATACACTTCTGAAAAAGCGGATCGGTTCACTTTCGGATGTGCAGGTGTTTACAGTCAATGAGGAGACGAAGGACAGTGTGGTGCAGGATGAGGACAAGGCGGGCGGAAAAATGCTCGGAAGTCTGATTCCTTATATGATCTGTATGCTATTGTTTGCCGGGGTAATGAATCTGGGAACGGATGCATTTGCCGGGGAAAAAGAGCGGGGAACGCTGGCGACAATGCTGGTAACTCCTGTAAGGCGCAGCCATATCATATACGGAAAGCTGCTGGCGCTGATGGTGCTTTCTGCACTTTCGGCACTGGATTACGGGATCGTGATGCTTTGCTCCTTCCCAGCATTTGCCTTGTTTTTGAGTGCGTCAGGAATGAGCTTTTCTTTGAGCTTCTTTCAGGGGGCGGCACTGCTGCTTCTGATCGTAACGCTTGTTTTTCTCTACGTGGCGATCATCGGCGTGTGTGCAGTATTTGCCAAAAACATGAAAGAGGCTTCCACTTATCTCATGCCGGCGTATATGCTGGTCATCGTGATGGGCATGATGACGATGTTTGTCACAAAGGAGACAAGCACAACATCGTATCTTATCCCACTTTACGGTTCCAGTATGGCACTTCGCAATGTGCTGACCCAGCAGATCAGTGCCGGACAGGTATTTCTTACCGCAGGGGTTAATCTGGTCAGTGGTTTTATCCTTTGTGCGATTATGACCAAAGGCTTTTTAAATGAGCGGGTGACACTTTCTGCGTAAAAGATAAGGTGCTCCCTTTATTCTACAAAATCTTAACTTCTCTCTGTTTTATAATGCAAATCGTATGGATGGAAACATTGTAAAACAGGGGGATTTTTTATGTTGCGGGGCAAAAAAATTACAAGGGAACAGGTGCTTTTGTGTGTGATCGGATTTTTTGTGGGACGAGCGGTCTGCTTCCATATGAATCCGCTGGCGGCAGCATTTTTTACTGCGGCGCATGCTTTATCGCTCAGCAGTGTTTTGCTGGCGTGTGTGGTGCTGCTCGGGATCGCCAGCACCGGATCGGCAAGTGGTGTGGTTTCCTTTTTGCTGTTTGTATTTTTATTTTTTGTTGTCAGTCAGGTGTTTGCACGGCAGAAGCAGACCGGTACCTTCCGGCTGTGCCTGATGGCGGGTGTGTGTCTGTTTGCTGCCCAGATGGGAAGCGATACCTTTTTCGGTTCTGTGGAGCATAGTCTGTTTGTTCCGGATCTTGGAAGGCTGTCCTATATGTGGGAGAACCGCCGTACCACGCTGCTTGCATTTATGGAGGCGGCATTGGAGAGTGTGCTTGTTACCTGCTTGTCTTACATATTTACTCATGCGCTTTCCAAAAAGGAGTGGCAGCTGATCCGGGCAGGAGGCGGAAACCGGAAGCTATTCATCAGCGGTGTCATCCTCTTTATGGTGGTGCTTTACGGTCTTCCCGGTACGCTGTATGATACTTTTGCTGTGGCGGAGTGCATTGGTTATTTAGCCATATTGGTGGTGGCATATATGTACGGCCTGCTGGAAAGTACGCTGGTCGGTGCACTTGCCGGGGCGGTGCTTGCTTACCAGCTGCAGGATTTTTCGGTGCTTGGACTGGTGACGCTCTTTGGCGTGTGCGCCGGGGCGATGAAGGAAATGGGACGCATCGGTGTGTTTTTAGGGATGGCACTCGTGGTACTGCTCGTCCAGTTTGGTATTGATGATGTATCGCTGGCATCCAATTCCTTAAAGGGGCTCGTGTCGGCAGGAGCCATTTTCCTGCTGCTTCCAAAGGACTGGCTCATACGGCAGCAGCTGAACGAAAATGAGGTCATGGATCTTTTGCAGGAGCAGCTCGGGCGCAGTGTGCGCGAGAAAATGCGGGATTTTGCCGGTGGCTTTTATAAGCTTTCGACAAGCCTTGACAGACTGCCGAAGCCGGAGAACTGTTTTAGTGAGCAGGATATTTCTACCATGTATATGCAGATGAAAGAAAATGTATGTGACCAGTGCAGCATGCGGAAGCATTGCGAGGAGGCTCCGGAGCAGACTTACCGGGCAGCGCGTTCCATTTTTCAGGCGTTGGAAAAACGGGGCGGTCTTTGTCTGGAAGATATTCCGCAGGAATTTTCCGATCACTGCAGCAATCAGAAATCATTTATGATCGGGGCAAACATCAGTTATGAGCGTGCCAAGAGTAACCATATCATTGCGGAAAAGCTGGTGGAAAGCCGGGAGATCCTTGCGGCACAGGTGGGAGATATTGCAAGGCAGATGAACGACTTCAGCAGCGAGCTGATGGAGGATTGTGGACGGGATGAATCGTTTGAGATCTTGCTTCGCATTCGGTTAAAAGCCCGCCATGTCAATGTGAGGCAAGTGCTTTACCGCAAGCGGGACAAGCAGCCGGATCTGCTCTATGTGGTAGCACAGTGTCCGGTGGGGCATTTGATGACCGCGAAGGAGCTTGCCACGCATATCTCCAAGGTGTATCAATGTGCGTATCGTCCGGTGGATGGCTGCAAGGCGGTTGTGACGAAAAAGTACGAGGTATATGTGTTTGAAGAGGAGCCGGTTTACCGTGTGCAGCATGCGGTCCGTCGGCTGGCACTTCGTGAGGGAGAAAATGGAGACAATTTTTCTTATCTGGAAGAGGAGCACGGACGGTTTTATGCCATGCTTTCGGATGGTATGGGAACAGGAGCGGAAGCCGGCAGAGTGAGCGCATTGCTGATTGAGCTTCTGGAAGAGTTTTTAGAGGCTGGATTTCAGGAGGATATGGCGATTAAGCTGGCACACAGTGTGCTTGCCATGGATGACCAGAGAGGAAGCTATGCCACGCTTGACTTTTTCCGGCTGGATCTGTTTAGCGGTGTGGCGCGGATGGTAAAGGTTGGTGCAGCGGCTACCTATATCAAGCAGGAAAGTAAGGTAGACCTTCTGGTATCCACTTCCCTTCCGGCCGGGGTATTTTGTACAATGGATTGCGATGCCATGGAGTTTGATGTGCGGGATGGTGATATGATCATCATGGTATCGGATGGTGTGATGGATCTGGTGATGGCAAAGCAGAAGGAGCTGTTTTTGAAGGAGCAATTGGAACAGATTGAGTCCAAAAATCCGGAAACGGTGGCACAGGAGCTTTATCAACGGGTAACCGGAACAGAGCTTTCTGCGGTGAAGGACGATATGACGATTCTTGCGTTTTCAATATGGAAAAAATAGGACGGATGTGCCATAATAATTTAAGAGACAATTAGTTAAAGGTAAAGAGAGGACCATTGGATGTTGCAGCGGATTCAGTCCTATATTGAACAATTTCATATGTTTGCTGATGTGGACGATATCGTGGCAGGAGTATCCGGCGGGGCAGATTCCATGTGCCTTTTGCGGGTGCTGCTGCATTTGCAGAACAGGTATGGTTACCGTCTTAGCGTGGTACATATCCATCATGGGATCCGGGGAGAAGAAGCGGATCGTGACGCTTCTTTTGTGCAGAAATTTTGTGATGCGCACGGGATCGGGTGTGAGATCTGCAAGTTTGACGTACCGGCCTATGCGAAAGCACAGAAAATGACAGAGGAGGAAGCCGGACGCAAGCTTCGCTACGATGCTTTTTGTGAGGCGGCCGGCCGCTGTGAAAAGGGTGCGATCGCAGTGGCACATCATATGGAGGATCAGGCGGAAACGCTGCTTTACCGCCTGGCAAGAGGAACGGGGATCAAAGGACTTTCCGGCATGGCGGCAGTCAGCCGGTATCGGGAGATTCCATTGCTTCGCCCATTGCTCTGCCTGCATCGGGAAGAGATCCTGACGCTGCTTGCAGCATGGGAACAGCCTTACTGCGTAGATGCCACCAACGAATCACTTTGTTATGCCAGAAACCGTATCCGTAAGGAGGTGCTTCCGTCCTTGTGCCAGATCAATGAAGAGGCAGTAAAGCATATGGTAATGGTGTGTGAACAGGCGGGAGAGATCTCGGAATATCTAAGCAGTCAGGCGCAAAAGGTATGTGAACAGTTTCTGGAACATTTGCAGGGGGACACAGGGCAAGGGCAGCAGGATGCCGTCAGGTTCCCAAGGGCAGAGTTTTTGCGTCTGCCGCAGGTGCTGCAAAAAGAGGTGCTCCGCCAGATGATCGGGCAAATGAAAGCGGAGGATGTGGATGGCAAAGCGGCACATATTCTGGCGGCACAAAGGCTGCTGCTTCAGGGACAGGCAGGAGAAAAGTCAGTTTCGTTTGGGAAGGGGCTTTGTGGTGTGCTGCGCTACGACTGGTTTTATGTAGAAAAAGAGCCGGAACAGAAGCCGGCAGGGGCTGTGCCGGGAGCGATTTCCACTGTTGTGAAAAATTGGGATAAAACGCAAGAAATTCCGAAAAAAAACTATACTAAAGTGCTTGATTATGATAAAATAAAGGGTATTCTATTGCTTCGTACTGCAAAGCCGGGAGATCGTTTTACGATCGATGCATCGGGACATCAGAAAAAACTATCGCGTTTTTTTATTGATGAGAAAATTCCCCGACCACTTCGGGAACAGATTCCGCTTTTGTGTGACGGAGAAGAGATCATATGGATCATAGGTTATCGGGTTAATCCGATGTATTATGTGACGGAGCATACGAAGCGTATCGTCGAGGTTACATATAAAGAATCACTACAGGAATAAAGGAGAAAGAAATGACAGAGGATAACATTAAGGTTTTGCTGACAGAAGCAGAAGTAGATGCAAGGATCAATGATCTGGGTGCACAGATCAGTAAGGATTACGAAGGCAAAGAAGTACATTTGATCTGCATATTAAAAGGCGGGGCTTTTTTTGCATGCGAACTGGCTAAACGGATCACAATTCCGGTGTCCATTGACTTCATGTGCATTTCCAGCTATGGCAATGAGAAATCGTCGTCAGGTATTGTAAAGATCGTCAAGGATCTGGATGAGCCACTGGAGGACAAAGAGGTATTGATCGCGGAAGACATCATTGATTCCGGTAAGACATTAAGCTACCTGATCCCGGTATTAAAAAAGCGTAATCCAAAGAGCATTGAGATCTGTACGCTTTTGAGCAAACCGGAACGTCGGGAAGTAGAGGTAGATGTGAAGTATACCGGATTTTCCATTCCGGATGAATTTGTTGTAGGATATGGGTTAGACTATGCACAGAAGTATCGTAACCTTCCTTACATCGGGATCGTGGAAGACGACGAATAGAAAAGCAGTGAATATCGACCAGTTGCAGTGGAAAGGAGACCAAATTGAATAATCGATTAAAGAGCGGATTTGGTTTTTACCTGATCTTACTGATCGTATTGTGTCTGGGTGTTTATTTTTACTATCTGAACTCCCAGAATACAACGGACGAATATACCGTCAACCAGTTTGAGCAGGATTTGAAAGCCGGAGATGTGACCAAGATAGTAATAAAACAGAATGAGGAAGTACCGACCGGTGTCGTGGCTGCCAGTATCAAGGGAAAGGGTACGAAGCAGTTTTATGTATCAGATGTAACGTCGGTGGTAGATCATGTGACCAGCGATTATAGCGATGTTGAGGTGCATATGACGGATGTTGACCGGCCAAGTATCTGGGTGAGCATTCTTCCGTATATTTTGATGACCGTTGTGTTTGTGTTTGTGTTCTTTATGATGACTGCCGGAGCCGGAGGAGGCGGCGGTGGAAACAGCCGCATGATGAACTTCAGCAAGAGCAAGGCGAAGGTGATCCGGGCAGAGGATATGGATGTGGATTTCACAAAGGTTGCCGGCTTACAGGAAGAGAAAGAAGAAGTAAGAGAAATCGTGGATTTCTTAAAGGAACCGCAGCGGTTTATGGATGCCGGAGCAAGGATTCCGAAAGGTGTGATCATGGTAGGCCCTCCGGGAACCGGTAAGACATTACTGGCAAAGGCGATCGCTGGAGAAGCAAAGGTGCCGTTTTTCAGCATTTCCGGATCTGACTTTGTGGAAATGTTTGTCGGTGTCGGTGCAGCCAGAGTGCGTGACCTGTTTGAGGAAGCCAAGAAAAACGCACCATGTATCATTTTCATTGATGAGATCGATGCTGTTGCCAGACGACGCGGAAGCGGACTGGGCGGCGGACATGATGAGCGCGAGCAGACTTTGAACCAGATGCTCGTGGAGATGGATGGATTTGCAGTCAATGAGGGTATCATTGTGATCGCTGCAACGAACCGTGTAGACATCTTGGATCCTGCGATCCTTCGTCCGGGACGATTTGACCGTAAGATTTCCGTTGGAAAACCGGATGTAAAAGGACGTTTGGAGATCCTGCATGTGCATACACGGGATAAATCACTGGCAGAGGATGTCAATCTGGAAGAGATCGCACGTACGACCGCGGGATTTTCCGGTGCGGATCTGGAAAACCTGATGAATGAGTCAGCGATCTTAGCTGCCAGAGAGCAGCGTCGCTTTATTAAGAAAGCAGACATTGATAAAGCGATCATCAAGGTCGGTATCGGTACGGAGAAGAAGAGCCGTCTGGTGCCGGAGAAGGAACGCAAGATCACGGCCTATCACGAGACCGGACATGCGATTCTTTATCATCTGCTTCCGGATGTTGGTCCGGTTTATACAGTTTCGATCATTCCGACCGGCGTAGGTGCTGCGGGCTATACGATGCCGCTTCCGGAAAATGATAACGTCTTCATGACAAAGGGCAAGATGATCCAGGACATTATGGTCGGACTCGGTGGACGCATTGCAGAGGAGCTGATCTTTGATGATATCACGACTGGAGCCTCCCAGGATATCAAGCAGGCAACCGCTTACGCCAGAGCAATGGTAACCAAGTATGGTATGTCGGAGAAGCTGGGTCTTGTCAATTATGAGACGCAGGAGGATGACGAGGTATTTTTAGGGCGTGATCTTGGTCATGCCAGACCATACGGTGAGGCAGTTGCAAAGACGATCGACAAAGAGGTTAAGGCTATTATCGATCAGTGTTACCAGGATGCGAAGAATATCATTTTAGAGAATATGAGTGTATTACACCGCTGTGCGGAGGAGCTTCTTTTAAAAGAACGCATCAATCAGCAGGAATTTGAGGCGTTATTTGAAGATACAGAAGATGCGGGAGTACAGGGAAATGGCTCCGGTGATCAGACAGAAGAATAGGAAATGAGGGTAGAGCTTTTAAGCAGAACGGATTATGGAATTTCATGTAAATACCGCCGGGTTGTCGGCAAATGAAAAAAAATTATATTATATCAGGCAGTCCATGCCGGTGCTCAATAAAGATGCGCTGTTTTCTGATGGCACTTCCTTTTACCGCATTCCGGCGGAACCTTCCTGTGAGGACTCCATCACAGTCCGTCTCCGCACGGCAAAGGACAATGTGGACCGGGTACTGTTATGTTATAACGATACTAAAGTGTCGATGTATCGGGCATTTTCTGATCGCATCTTTGATTATTTCGAGGGTGTGATCCCACCGGGAAAGGATCCGGTAGAGTATTATTTTGAAGTATATTCCGGAAGGAGTATGTGCTACTATCATGCACGTGGGGTGGATCGTGACTGGAATCCCTATTATAACTTTAAAATACGTCCGGGCTTTTATACTCCGGACTGGGCAAAGGGAGCGATCTTTTATCAGATCTACGTGGATCGCTTCTGCAATGGAGATCCGACCAACGATGTTGTCAACGCAGAGTATGCCTATATCGGAGAACCGGTGCATAAAGAAGAAAAATGGAACAGTTATCCAAAGGTAATGGATGTCAGAGAGTTTTACGGAGGTGATCTCCAGGGTGTCATGGACAAACTGGATTATCTGCAGAACCTTGGCGTCGAAGTCATTTACTTAAATCCGATCTTTGTTTCTCCATCAAATCATAAATACGATATTCAGGATTACGATTATGTCGATCCTCATTTTGGACGGATCGTGGTGGATGAAGGAGACGTGCTTCCACCGGGAGAAACGGACAATTCCAAAGCAACCAAATACATTTCCCGTGTAACGGACAAGCGGAATCTGGAAGCCAGCAACCAGTTGTTTATCGAGCTGGTGGAGGAAGTGCATCGCCGCGGCATGAAGATCATTTTAGATGGTGTATTCAATCACAGTGGCTCCTTTAATAAATGGATCGACCGGGAGCGTATTTATGAAAAACAGGAGGGCTACGAAAAAGGTGCCTACGTGGCAGAGGACAGCCCATATCACAGCTTTTATCAGTTTTATGATGGTGGAACCTGGCCATACAACAAAGCATACGATGGCTGGTGGGGACATGACACTTTGCCAAAGCTCAATTACGAAGGAAGCAAAAAGCTTTATGAATACATTTTAAATATTGGACGCAAATGGGTATCTCCACCATATAATGCGGATGGATGGCGTCTGGACGTGGCAGCGGATCTCGGACATTCGGAGGAGTTTAACCATCAGTTCTGGCGGGATTTCAGAACGGCAGTAAAGGATGCCAATCCGAATGCGATCATTTTAGCAGAGCATTACGGAGATCCGGGAAGCTGGCTTACGGGAGATCAGTGGGATACCGTTATGAACTATGATGCATTCATGGAGCCGGTGACATGGTTTTTAACCGGTATGGAAAAGCACAGTGATGAGTTTATCGGGGATCTTCTGGGAAATGCAGACAGCTTTAAAGGAGCAATGGAGCATCACATGACAAGATTTCACACGAACTCGCTGCAGGTTGCGATGAATGAGCTTTCCAATCATGATCATTCACGTTTTTTAACGAGAACGAACCGCAAGGTGGGACGTACCGCATCAATGGGACCGGAAGCCGCCAATGAAAATGTCAACAAGGGCGTGTTCCGGGAGGCTGTTGTGATACAGATGACATGGCCGGGTGCACCAACGATCTACTACGGAGATGAAGCAGGACTTTGCGGATGGACCGATCCGGATAACCGAAGATGCTATCCGTGGGGCAAAGAGGATCAGGAACTGATCCGGTTCCATCGGGATATCATTGCTCTGCATAAGCAGAGTAAGGCATTAAAGACCGGATCAGTAAAGATTGTCTATGGTGCACATAAGGTATTGGCATATGGACGTTTTGACGACGAAGAGAAATATTTGATCTGCATCAACAATAACTATGAAGATGTGACCATCACAATTCCGGTATGGCAGATCGGAATGTCGAGTGGCATGATGTTATGCCGGTTAATGGAGACAAGTGAACAAGGATATTCGATGGAACCAAAGTCATATGGAATACAAAATAACACACTGACGATCACATTGCCTAAGATCTCAGGTGTTATCTTAAAGGCACTGTAATATACACTGGATTATGGGAGGCGTTTTAAGATGAGCAATCGGAGTGGGGAAGAAAGCAATCGAAACGGAACGAAGAAGAATCTGTTTTTTCCAATCTTTTTAGCCGTGGATGTGATCCTGATCGTGTTGATCGTGGGTGCGATCGTGGTTCGTTCCGGAAAGAAAGAAGAAAAACCAGCCGAGGTGTCTGTGACATTTGAGCAGACGTTGATCGCACCGGAGCCAGACAATTATATGGAATCCATTGAAGAAGTCATAGAGGCGGATATTTTGCGTGCCAACCAGCAGCGGTTTCGGGAAGCTGTCTTTTTAGGAGATTCCCTGACAGAGGGGCTTGGTCTGTATGGTTATGTCAAGACAAAGAATCTGGTTGCAAAAAAAGGTTTGAGCATTGAACAGGCG
Source organism: uncultured Lachnospiraceae bacterium (assembly GCA_934317845.1). Classification (GTDB taxonomy): domain Bacteria; phylum Bacillota; class Clostridia; order Lachnospirales; family Lachnospiraceae; genus NC2004. The sequence continues at coordinate 30,097 of CAKRES010000012.1, read as the reverse complement.
CAGAAAAAGATCGGAACGATCACAAAGAAAAAGCCGAAATACATATTTGTCATGCTCGGTATTAATGACATGAACTACTCGGGTTATACGCTTTCCGATATTGAGAGCAACTACCGCACATTGCTTGAGAAGCTGCATAAGAAGCTTCCAAATACCAGGATTTATGTGCAATCATTACTTCCGGTTACGTCTAAATTTGCCAAGTCCCATAAGCGGCTTTCCAATGAACGGATCGTGAAAATGAACAAGCGGCTCAAAAAAATGAGCAACTCTTATGAATATACCAGCTATGTAGATATCCATTCCCACTATGTGACAAAGAAGAAATGCTTGTCTTCCAAAGTCAGTTCGGACGGATATCATTTGAAGGTAAATGCGTATGCCAAATGGGTGAATTATATAAAAGATGAAATGCGTTAGAAAGGAAATGTATTATGGATAAGAAACAAAAGATCACGCTTGGTGTGCTATCTGTGATTGTTGTGGTCTGCCTGATCGGTCTGGTCTTAGTGATGAGCCGTGGAAATGAAAATAAGGCAGCAGAGGATAATAAAAAGCAGGAGACAACAAAGGAAGCAGCCGGAACGGACGATACCAGTGATGTTTCCGAAGCACAGACGGTCGAAGCATGGGTGGAACAGACAGCGTCAAAGCTTGGCCTTTCCAGTACACAGACACTGGATCAGGAGAAGATCGCATATTATTATGAGCTTGAGGACGCTGATATTGCAGAGTGCTCCGGAGTGATCGCAGACGTTGCGTTAGCAGATGAACTGGTGGTCATCAAGGCAGCTTCCGCAGATCGTGTCGATGCAGTGTTAGAGGGTGCGAAGAAACGTCTGGAAAGCCAGAAAGAATCCTTTAAGGATTATGTTCCGGAACAGTATTCCCGTTTAGACGGTGCAGTTGTGGAAGCTTGCGGCGATTATGTGATCTATGTCTGCTCTGATCATACGGATGAGATCGTATCAGACTTTGAGACATTTGCCGGAAAATAACACACACAGGGGAGTGATGGTATGAAAAAGAAAAGTGCAGCATTGCTGCTGTGTCTGGTTCTGATTTTAGGAAGTTTTGTAAGTGCATCGGGAGCAAATGTAACTCTGACAGGAAAACGCAAAAATATCCCTTATGCACAGACATGTCTTGGCAAGCATGGAAGACTAAAGGTCAAGGGAACCCGCCTGGTAGACGAAAAGGGTGAGACGGTACAGTTGAAGGGGGTATCCAGTCACGGTATTAACTGGGACGTGGGATATCCGTACATGAATGAGGCAGCGATCGCCAACCTCAGAGATGAATGGGGGGTAAATGTTGTCCGGGTGGCAATGTATACCGAGGAATACAATGGCTACTGTGTGACGGATGCTGCCAGCAAAAAGAAATTGCTGGCAACGATCGATAATGTCGTAAAAGCAACAAAAAAGCTTGGTATGTATGTCATCATCGACTGGCATGTATTAAATGACCGGACACCAAAGGCACACCAGAAAGAGGCGAAAGCATTTTTCAAAAAGGCAGCAGCCAAATACAAGAAGGAAAAACATGTCTTCTATGAAATCTGTAACGAGCCGAATGGCGGAACGAGCTGGGCGACGATCAAATCCTATGCCAAGGCAGTGATACCGGTGATCCGCAAACAGAATAAAAAGGCAATCGTGATCGTCGGAACGCCAAATTGGTCACAGGATGTGGATGTGGCAGCTGACTCTCCACTTTCCCAATATAAAAACGTGATGTATGCGATTCATTTTTATGCTGCAACCCATAAAGACAGTTACCGTGCCAAATGTGAAAAGGCATTAAAGAAAGGTCTGCCAATCTTTTGTACCGAGTTTTCCGGCTGCGAAGCATCCGGAGGAGGCGCGATCGATCAGGCTTCTGCCAATGCATGGATCAAGCTGCTCAATCAGTATCAGGTCAGCTACTGCTGCTGGAGTCTGTCAAACAAAGCTGAAACAGCCTCATTGTTAAAACCGAACGTTAAAAAAACCAGCGGCTTTAAAACCGCTGATCTGAGTGCGATGGGAAAATGGCTTGTAAAGACCTATCGCTAATTATTGTTGAATAAAGTACCTGACAGCCGGATCCTTTCTGCCTCATTGGTAAGGGGATGCCGGCTGCTATAATTATAGAGCAAAATATCGCCGTGCAGGGTGTTGGCATATTGCTCTAAATGAAGCTCTGTACGGTGGGAAAGCGCGTGCTCGACGGCTTCCTGTTCTTTTGGTGTTAGATGGAGCTGTCGCCACTTCCTGTCTTTTAACTGTTTTGCTGCGTCCTTTGTGACAGCCTCGCTCGCTGCCCACAAAGGACGTTTTTTGATGCGTTCGGTAGCATAAAGATCCGCGATCAGATATTCATCCAGACAGGCATCCGTGTCGTGCTGAAACTCCGTCAGCATATCACGCAGGATTTCATAACGCATAAGCCGGGTATGCTTCCGGTCAAACAAATTGTTTCCTTTGTAATAGGAGGCCAGAGTTTCATAAAAGGAAAATGCATCTTCAAAAAATGGCAGTACATAAGAGAGGGTGCGTGAAAATTGACCACTGTTATAGTAGATCTCTACCATTTCTTCGATTCCCTTAAGACGCAGTACATCGTCATAGCTTAGCCACCGTGTAGACAGCACTTCGTATGGTGCGCGATCGAGCGTTACAAGATCATATTCCTTTGCATGCTGTGCCATATAAGAGCCTTTTAATACCTTTAAAAATCCGAGCTGGAGCTGATCCGGCTGCATGGCATATACTTCGTTAAAGCTTTCCCGGAACTGGTCATAGGTTTCGTTCGGTAGTCCGGCGATCAGATCCAGATGCTGATGGATATTCCCAAAGGAGTGGATACGTGCAACAGCTTTCTTTAACGGCGCAAGCTGCATGCTTCGCAGGATGGCCGTGATCGTTTCCGGATTCGTGGATTGTACACCGATCTCAAGCTGGATCAGTCCGGGACGCATTGTTTCAAACAACAGGAAGTCTTCTTCCTTCAAAAGATCGGCAGAAATCTCAAAATGGAAATTGGTCACGCCATTGTCATGTTCTTTGATATAACTCCAGATCGCGTAGGCGTGCTCATGGCGGCAGTTAAAGGTACGGTCGACGAATTTCACCTGTGGAACGCGGGCATCCAGAAACTTCTGAAGCTCCGGCAGTACAAGGGAAAGACTCCGGAAGCGTACCCGTTTGTCCACGGAGGACAGGCAGTAGCTGCAAGAAAATGGACAGCCGCGGCTCGTTTCATAATAGATGATCTTGTTGACAAAGGCAGAAAAATCCTCATAGATAAATGGAATGCGATCCATATCAATATAAGGGCGTGGCGGAGTTGAGCGGATTGCAGATATATTTTCATCGTCAGAGGTTCGGTAGGTAATACCACAAACCTGTTCATAAGAGCTGCCAGAGAGTGTGCAGCAGATAAGTTCCCGGAATGTTTCTTCTCCCTCTCCGCAGAGGATCATGTCAATATACGGATGCTCCAGGAGAAAGGAAGGGGCATCGTAGGAAACCTCCGGACCACCCAGCCAGATTTTTACGTGCGGAGCAACTTTTTTGAGTTCTCGTGCAAGACTTGTTACAGTGGAAATGTTCCACAGATAGCAGGAAAATGCAATGATATCGGCATGCTCCTCGTAAATACTTTGCAGAATATGCTCCTTCTGCTGGTTGATCGTATATTCCTTTACCACACAATGGGCAGGAAGATCCTTACAGTAGGCGGCAAGATCATACACTGCCAGACAGGAATGAATATATTTGGCATTGATTGCAGTCAGCAGTAGTTTCATAGTGTTTCTCCTCCGATGAAAGAAATTTCTACCTTCTATTATAAGCGAAGAAGAAAAAAATCGCAAAAGTTGCAGAAAAAGAAAAAAACACTTGCAAAATAAAAAGGCATTTGTTATAATCTTTGTTGTCGGTTGATAAACCGCATGGAACACTTTGTTTCCTGCCGGCGTGGCGGAACTGGCAGACGCCCGGGACTTAAAATCCCGTGGGTAGTGATACCCGTACCGGTTCGATTCCGGTCGCCGGCATTGAAAAAGCAAACCTTGGATACGAAGGTTTGCTTTTCTTTTTATCAGAATTAATCTTCTGCTAACAGTGCATGAAGCTTTTGTAAAATGGAATCTTTCAAAAGAGAATGGGATTCGGAGATCTGTTCCATCAGATCATAGATACGGTCTGTTTCATTCTGTTTCAGATAGATGCGGGCAAGTGTCACATAGTTGCTGCTAACATCCGTGCCGATCAGGATACCATACTCCAAAAGCTTTCTGGCTCGTACGTCATCGCCCTGTTCATAATAATAAGTACCAAGTCTGGCAAGGTTGGAAACAAGTGTGGTGTAGTTGCTGTCGCAGATGGACAGTGCATCGAGATTGGCAGCACCGTAGGTGCTTTTCAGTTCTGTATTGGTCTGTCCGCTTAAGTTTAAGATTGGTTGATCCTTTAATGCAAGAATGGCATCCTGGTAACGCTTGATCTGATCCGGAAGGGCTTCATGCAAAGGAAGCTCATCAAAAGGGATTGTCAGGTAGGCAAGATGGCTGATGTCTTTTTTTCTGGTGGCATCTGCCTGACGCTCTGTTTCCCAGAATGCGTCAGATCGTTTCTTGTGGAGACGTGTGTTTTTTTTGAGTTCATACATGAGCCAGAGACAAAAGATTGCAAAAAAGATAATAAATGGCATAATAATGTCCTTTCTATTTTCTGAGGTGACAAGGAGGTGAGTCATATGATCAATTTTAATAAAAAAAAGAATCGCAGGATCATGGCGGTTATCATAGTTGTTTTGATTCTTGCCATGGTATGCTCTATGCTGTTATCCGGTCTGTTCTAGAACAGGAAAATAGAAGCATTCACATCGTTATAAATATACAAAAACAAGACTTTTTTGTCAAATATTATGGTTACTTTGTGACTGTTTTTGCAAGATATTCTGTGGTAGAATAAAGCAGATGAAAAGTTTGAAAGAGAAAAGGGACTGGTTAAATGAGTACGAAAAAAAGAGTTATCATCAGTATTTTGGTTGTTCTGATCGTTGCATTGCTTGCAGTACTTGCTTATTTTTACCATACAGTAAGCTCGGTAGCAAATATTAAGACGATTGGAGAAGGGATCAGTATTGACGGATGTGATGTCAGCGGATTAAAGAAACAGGAAGCCTATGACAAGGTCGTTGACTATGAAGATGCGCTGAATTCCAAAGAGATCACCCTTACATACGAGGATCATGAGGATTCGATGACGTTGGAAAGTCTTGGGTTATCTTATGAAGATCCGGAGGATGCCGTGGAGAAAGCATATGAACTGGGAAAACAAGGTTCTATGTTAAAGCGTTACAAAGCAATCCGGGCAGGAGAGGGAAAAGGGACTGACTTTTCTATTAAAAAGCAGATCGATAAAGAAGCTTTTCAGGAGTATATCGATGCCAATGCGGATCATTTTGGTAAGGTGGCAGCCAATGCTACGATCACAAGAGAGAATGGTTCCTTTGTGATCACCGACGAGCAGAAGGGAATTGAAGTTCCTTTGGATTCCAACGTAAAGGCAATTGATGGACTGCTCAATAAAAATTGGAACAAGAAAGATCTGACTTATGCACTGGAAGCAGATGTGGCAGAACCGGAATATACAAGAGAAGACATGGAAAAGATCAAGGATATCCTTGGTACTTATACGACAAGCTTTGCAACTTCCACCGCAGAGCGGATCAAGAACATTACCAATGCCTGCAGCAAGATCAACGGTTCTGTGGTATATCCGGGCGAGACATTTTCTGTTATGGATCTGATCGCACCGCTGAATGCGGAAAATGGTTATGAGAAAGCCGGCTCTTATTCTGCCGGAGAAGTGATCCAGAGTTATGGCGGAGGAGTGTGCCAGGTATCCACTACCTTATACAATGCAGTCTTGTTATCTGAGCTGGATGTAGTAGAGCGTCATAATCATCAGATGACGGTCAGTTATGTGGATGTATCTTTTGATGCAGCGGTATCTGATTCCGGTGGACAGGATTTCAAATTTACCAACAACTACGAAGTTCCGGTATATATTGCCGGAGCAGTTAACGGATACAATGTCACGTTTACGGTCTATGGTGCGGAAACACGCGCAGAGAACCGTTCGATCGAATACTATAGTGAGAAAACACAAACAATCAATCCGGGTAAGGATATTGTGACAAAGGATAAAAATCTTGAGGAAGGCAAAGAGATCGTCACTCAGAAATCGCATGTGGGATACCGTGCAAAGCTATGGAAGCGTGTGCTGGTAGACGGAGTGGAGCAGAGTACGAGTGAGGTCAATAACAGCTACTACGCATCTTCTCCTAGACGTGTGACAGTTGGAACAAAGGAAAAGAAGGCTTCTGCTGATGCTGAGAAGAAGGATGAGAAAAAGAACAGCAAAAAGAACGCAGATAAGACGACAGTGACAACTGAGCAGAAAGCGAAAAAGGCAACGCAGAACAAGGCAGAGGCAACAGAAGCAGTTGTTACGACACAAGCACCTGCTGCGCAGGATACAACAGAGGTTACACAGTAATGCAGAGATTACACATTCAGAAAGATTCACAGATTGTAATTACAAAAAGCGTCGGTTTATCCGGCGCTTATCACGTCTTACGGGAGCATTATGATGCGCTGCATGAGAGATATGCGGCTGATTTTCTGGCTCCGGTGAGAGAATATGATACGCAGTTTGGATATGAGCGGGAGTATGAAGTGTTGAGGCAGACCCCCTTTGATGCCGTGGTCGAAAGTGGTTACGGAGGGATCTTTGGCGCGTTATTTCAACTGGGAAGTGCGGCAGAGCTTGGTATTTCCGTTGATCTGAGGCGGATCCCGATCAGACAGCCCGTCATTGAAATTGCGGAATTTTTTGATATGAACCCATATCTGCTGCACAGCAGCGGAAGTATGGTGATCGCATGTGCCAATGCTGAGCGTATGGTTATGGCACTTCGTAAGGCGGGAGTGGACGCTGTATGTGCAGGCTGCATGACGAAGGAAAAGGCAAGAATTGTCTATCTTGATGAGGAAGAACGATTTTTAGTTCCTGCCAGAAAGGATGAATTGCTGCGTTGTTTTGACGAAGCATATGTGAAGAAACACTTTAAAAAAGAATGTAATGCGTATGAGCGTGAGACATTCATGAAATCTTGAAATAATTATTCGATCTGATGGTAAATATGTTGAACTGATGGGACATAGTATGGTATGATAAGGTTAATAATACGAATGGGAGGTAAGTAGGCATGGCGTCTATAAATGCAGAACACGTAAATGTTTTTCTGATGGCTACTACCAAAATACTACAGGATATGTGTGGATATAATCCAAAAGTTGGAAAACCGAGTGTGAAGAATTGTGAATTTAAAGATGACACGATCGTCATTATGATCGGTGTAACAGGTGAAATGAAAGGCCAAGTTATGCTGTCATTTGAGGATACAGTCGCTTGTGATATTGCCGGCAAGATGATGATGATGCCGGTGCAGCAGCTGGATGAGATTTCAACGAGTGCGATCTGTGAGCTTGGTAATATGATCATGGGTAATGCATCAACCGTATTCTCTGTAGAGGGAATTGGTATTGATATTACACCACCTACGATGTGTAAAGGTAACGTGTCATTTAAAGGAGCGGCAGCAAACCTTTGTATTCCAGTTTATTATGAAGGTACACCGGACAAAAAGATTGAAGTGAATCTGGCAATGAAGATAGACTGAAGAAAAGAAGGTGAGAGGGTTATAACCCTCTTATTTCTTTGTGAAAGGAGATTATGCAAGCATGAATATTGTATTACACGAACCGGAGATCCCTGCGAATACCGGAAACATTGGACGAACCTGTACGGCAACGGGGACATCCTTGCATTTGATCCGTCCCCTCGGGTTTCATATCAATGACAAAATGTTAAAACGTGCCGGGATGGATTACTGGGACAAGCTGGATGTGCATTATTATGATGATTTTGAAGATTTCCTGGAAAAAAATCCGGGTGCTAAGATCTACATGGCAACGACCAAGTCCAAACAGTGCTACACGGATGTGCAGTATGAGAAGGATTGCTTCATCATGTTTGGAAAAGAAAGTGCCGGAATTCCGGAGGAGATCCTGCTTGACTATAAGGAGACGGCGATCCGTATTCCAATGAAGGAAGAGATGCGCTCCTTAAATCTGGGAAATTCTGTGGCAATCGTGCTTTACGAGGCATTGCGCCAGAATCAGTTTTTGGATCTGGAAAGCCAGGGTCAGTTACATCATTATCACTGGTGAGGTGCCAGTGGCAACGTGAAAGAAAAATCAGCCCCTTCGTGTTCTTTGCTCTGCAAGGTAATGGACTCGTTGTGGGCTTTTATAATTTCCTTTACAATGGCAAGTCCGAGACCGGATCCTGCCTTGTCTTTGCCTCGGGAAGTATCTGCTTTATAGAATCGTTCAAAGATGTGTTTTTGATGGTCGTCGCTGATGCCCTCCCCATTGTCCTTTACGGAGATTTTAATCTTGTCGTCATCCAGTATCAGCAAAGTGACGAAAATGGACGAGCCGGAGTTGGAGAACTTTAATGCATTGTCGACCAGGTTGTAGATGACCTGATAGATCTTATCGGGATCGGCATAGGCTTTGACTGGGGTGCCTGGAATATCCGGTAACAGCCGCACCTGTTTTTTGATGGCGATTCCTTCAAAGCTGTCCATGATCGTGAGGATCATTTCACTGATATCAAATATCTTTTTCTTTAAGATCAGCGTATTGCTGTTAAAGTCATTTAACGCGATCAGACCCGAGGTAAGTTTGGTCAGACGTTTCGTTTCTCCCAGCACCACATCAATATAATGCGCCTGTCGCTCCGGTGGGATCGTGCCATCCTGGATCGCTTCCAAATATCCTTTGATGGAAGTGAGCGGTGAGCGGAAGTCATGGGAAACATTGGAAATAAAATTCTTCCGGTATTCCTCCATTTTCTGCAATTCGTCTGCCATGTCATTTAAGGAGTCGGCAAGCTGACCGATCTCATTTTTATCCTCCACCTGAAGCGGGGATTCAAAATTTCCTTTGCGGTATTCGCTGGCAACATGATTGATCTGCTCTAAAGGATCTAACACACGCTTCGTAAAATGATGAAGCAGTAATAAGGACAGGAGCATAACGACAAGATAGGCAAGATAAAGCACCTTTAAAATGCCGGATTTGATGTCGGACGTATCTGCCAAAGAGGCATGTAAAATGATATATCCTACCTGTCGTTCCTTTAAGATCAACGGGATTCCGACGCTTAAAGTATCGGTGGAAAAGCATCCGTAGAACTGTCCGGTTTTAACAAAGGACTGATGTACATCCAGTTTATCGGAAAGCTGGGATAAATGAACCGGAGTGGGTGTATTATTGCTATTGGGGTCAGTCGGGCTTGCTGCGATCAACTGCCCATTTTTATCTGTGATCCAGATATCAATGCCGAGCAGCGTCTTTAAGGAGTCTAACTGTTCGAGTAGTTCGACATTGGTAAGATCACCTTCAAAATAATCTTTGGCATACTGGGTTGCGATCAGACGTGCCTGCGACTGCAGGGAAGTGGTTCGCTCATTGATCAGAAGGCGGGTGATGTTGTGGTTGGTAAAATATACCATGCCCAAAAAGCAGACAGAGCCTAAGATGATATAAAAGAGGATGAGCTTGTCAAAAAAGGAACGTTGAAATAATCGCATAAGCGTACTCCTTAGTGTAAATCAAATTTGTAACCGACACCCCATACGGTGGCAATGCTCCAGTTGTCACCGGTTTCAGTGAATTTTTCACGGAGCCGTTTGATATGTACATCGACGGTTCTGGAATCACCGATATAGTCATACCCCCAGATGCGGTTTAACAACTGCTCTCTGGTAAATACCTGATTTGGACTGGAAGCAAGGAAATACAGTAATTCCAGTTCTTTTGGCGGCATTTCCAGTGTTTTTTTGTGGTAGGTAACCGAATAGGTGGTGATATTTACTGTCAGGTTCTGGTAGCTTACAAATTCGCCGGTCTGCCGGGCATCTGCCGGGGAAGCTGTCTGGTTTCCGCTGCGGCGCAATACGGCAGCGATCCGTGCTAACAGCTCCTTGGTGTCAAATGGTTTTGCCAGATAATCGTCGGCCCCCATTTTCAGTCCGTGCACCTTGTCAAAGGATTCGCCCTTGGCAGAAAGCATGATGATCGGAATGTTAGATGATTTTCTAATCTCAGAACATACTTCGTAGCCGTCCATGCCGGGCAGCATGATATCTAACAGGATCAGATCCGGCTGGTATGCAGCCTGCTCCCGGATCGCACTTTCTCCATCGCATACCATGTGGCAGTCGTAGCCTTCTTTGACCAGATAAAGAGAAACCAGTTCCGAGATATGTTCATCGTCATCTACGATCAGTATTTTAATTTGTTCCGCCATAAAATTCCTCCTTTACTTAAACTCTACTACCGTAACACCCGCTTCCCCTTCTCCGTAAACGCCGGCACGGAAACTTTTGACGATCGACTGTCGTTTCAGGTAGTTTTGCACGCCGGCACGCAAAGCACCAGTGCCCTTTCCATGAATGATCGTTACTGTGTGGTAATTGGAGCGGTATGCATCATCCAGATATTTATCGAGTTGGGATAATGCCTCATCCACAGTTTTTCCAAGAAGATTGATCTCCGGTGGGACGGCACTTCTGAAGTTAAGCTGTGCCGGTTTGCGAGTTGCCGTTTGTTTTTCTTCTTTTGGAGCTTCCATCGGCTCTAAATCAGAGGTGTGGACGAGCGTTTTTAAAATGCCTGCCTGCACATAGCAGTCGCCCTTCTTGTCTGGCTGGCTTACGATCTCGCCCTCTAAGCCCATGCTCTCGATATAAACGTAGTCCCCTTTGGAGAACGTTATATTCTGTTTTTTCTTTGCCTTCTTTTTCGGCTTTTCGATCAACTGGTGGTCGAGCTTGTTAAGATCCTTGCGCAAATGGGTACGCTGCTGTTCCATCGCTTTGTTATTGGCTTTTTCCGGATTGTTCACCCATTTCTGGTACAGACGGATGGATTCATCTGCTTCCTTTTTGGCCTTTTCCAAAAGGTCACGCGCTTCTTCGCGGGCAGCCTTTAAGATCTGTTCCTTCTTTTTATTTAAGTCTTCCTGCTTGGCTTCTGTTTTCTTACGAAGCTCTGCGATCTCTTTTTTGTATGCCGTGATTTCCTGCTGTTCCTTTTCGATGGTGATACGGCTTTCTTCCAGATCACTTAAGAGACGTTCCATGTCCATGCTCGTATCGTCAATCTGTGTTTTTGCACTTTCAATAATATAATCCGGCAGGCCGAGCTTTTTGGAAATGGCAAATGCGTTACTCTTTCCCGGTACACCGATCAAAAGACGATAGGTAGGGGCAAGAGAAGCTAAGTCAAACTCACAGCATCCATTTTCAATGCCGTCGGTAGAAAGCGCAAAGACTTTCAGCTCGCTGTAGTGCGTTGTGGCAGCCACCCGTACGCCCATGCCGTGCAGGTAGGACAAAATGGCAATGGCAAGTGCGGCACCCTCCGTTGGGTCGGTTCCGCCGCCCAGCTCGTCAAACAATACCAGCGAATGAGCAGTCACGTTTTGCAAAATACGCACAATGCTGGTCATATGTGCGGAGAAGGTAGAAAGACTCATTTCAATACTTTGCTCATCTCCGATGTCTGCATACACCCGGTCAAATACTGCCAGTTCACTGTCTTCTGCCGCCGGGATCAAAAGTCCGGCCTCTCCCATCAATGTAAACAGTCCCAGTGTTTTTAAGGAAACCGTTTTTCCACCGGTGTTTGGTCCGGTGATAATGAGCATCGTGTAGGCGTCTCCTAAGGCAATGTCGATCGGAACAACCTTCTTCGGATCAAGCAGCGGGTGACGTCCCTTTTTGATATTGATGATGCCCTGTTCGTTAAACCGGGGGCGTGTGCCATCGTAGGAACGCGCAAATCTTGCCTTGGCAAAAATGAAATCCAGCTCAACTAAAATGGTGAGATCGGCATCGATATATTCCTGTTCAAATTTTACCCGCTCGGTCAGCTCAAGCAGGATCCGTTCTATCTCATTCTGCTCCTTGATTGCAAGCTCGGTCAGCTCATTGTTTAAAGAAACCACACTCATCGGCTCAATAAAGAGCGTGGAGCCCGTGGCGGACTGATCGTGGATCATACCCGGAAATGCATTTTTATATTCTGCCTTGACCGGAATACAGTAGCGGTTGTTTCGCATGGTGACCAGATTATCCTGCATCATGATCTGGTTGCTCTGGCTGCTGATGATCTTGTTTAATTCTGTCCGGATACGCGTGTTGGCAGCCTGCATGTTTTTGCGGATGGATTTTAAAGCTGGCGAAGCATCATTGGCAAATTCATTTTCCGATAAAATGCAGCGGCGGATTTCGCGCAACAGATCCGGTACCGGCTCTAATTCCTCAAAATAGTGGTCAATGCAGTCGTTGTCTGCCAAAGCATCTGCCTGTGCATTTTCTTCGTTATAAGAAGTGGCGGTGCCGACGATCTCTAACAGGCGGGCAATGTCAAGCAGCTCCGCAGAAGACAACGAACCGCCAATCTCTGCCATGTGGAGCATTGGGCGGATGTCCTTTAATCCCGCAAAGGACAAGTTGCCGTGGCGCAGCAGGCGCGTGTAAGCGGCATAGGTTTCGTCCTGTCTTTTCTCGATCTCCATAAGATCACTGACTGGTTTTAATTTTAAGCAGCGTTTTTTAACCATGTCCGAGGACGCATACGCTGCTAACAGATCAATTATTTTGTCGTATTCCAAAATACGGAAATTTCTATTTCGCATCATAGTAAAAACCTCATTAAACGATTGTATTATCGGTAATAGTATAGCCTTTTTTTCTTGTTTTCGCAACAAATTGTATTCTATCGGGGGGTGTGCTATACTAGACTTTAAGGAAAGCATTATAGAAGGAGAAACGAGCATGAAATATATTGAAGATCTTCGTGAGGGAGATAATTTTTCAGAAGTGTATCTGTGCAAAAAGGCAGATGCATTGACATCCAAAAATGGGAAAACCTACTACAGCTTGCAGTTGCAGGACAAAACAGGTCTGGTAGACGGTAAGATCTGGGATGTGGCAAGTCCGGGTATCGAAGATTTTGACAAAGGAGATTTTGTCAAGGTGGACGGAAGAGTGACCTCGTTTCAGGGCAATCTGCAGCTCAACATCGACCGCATTTATCGCGTGTCAGAGGGACAGTACCAGATGTCTGACTACATGCCATGCAGTGAACACAATGTAGATGAAATGTTTGCAGAGATGATGGGATATTTGAAAAGCGTCAAAAATCCGCATTTGAAAGCGCTCATAAAAGCCTTTTTTGAAAATGAAACCTATGTGAATCTGTTTAAAACGCACAGTGCGGCAAAGTCTGTGCATCATGGATATATCGGAGGACTGTTAGAGCATACGCTGCAGGTTGTGAAGCTGTGTGACTGCTACTGTACGATGTTCCCGGAATTGAAGCGGGATCTTTTGCTGACCGCAGCCGCCCTGCACGACATTGGAAAGATCAAAGAGCTTTCCAAGTTCCCGGAGAATGATTACACCGACGACGGACAGCTGCTCGGACACATTGTGATGGGGATCATCAGTATTGATAAAGCGATCGACGGCATAGAAGGATTTCCACATGTACTGCGTGCCGAGGTGGAGCATCTGATCGCGGCGCATCACGGAGAACTCGAATATGGCTCTCCAAAGAAACCGGCACTGATGGAAGCAGTGGCACTGCATTATGCAGATAATACCTCTGCTAAGCTGCAGACATTTAAGGAAGCCACAAAGAAAGCAAACGGCACAGAGTGGCTGGGTTATCAGAGATTTTTTGAAAGCAATATCCGAAAAACTTCGGACGGAGAATAGAAGATGGAAGTAAAAAAGAACGAAGTATTTGACATTGTAATTGAAGATATGACGAATGAAGGGGAAGGCATTGGAAAGTTCCAAGGCTTTCCTTTCTTTGTGAAAGATGCTGTGATCGGAGACCGGGCACGCGTCAAGGTGATCAAGGCAAAGAAAAACTATGCCTATGCGAGATTAGAAAAACTTCTAAAGCCGGGAAAAGACCGGGTAGAACCGCGCTGCCCGGTGGCAAGACAGTGCGGTGGCTGTACGCTGCAGCATTTGTCTTATGAGGCGCAGCTTCAATATAAGTACCGCAAGGTGGCAAACTGCCTGAAACGCATTGGCGGGGTGGAAGATCCGGAACAGTATATGGAAGGGATTATCGGAATGTTCACCAAGGAGGAAAGCAGAACATTAGATGATGATCGAATCATCCCTAATATCTGTGACCATGGTTCCTTTCATTACCGCAATAAGGCACAATTCCCGGTCGGACAGGCAAAGGATGGATCGATCGTGACTGGATTTTATGCCGGACGCAGCCATGTCATCATAGATCAGCCGCACTGCTATCTGCAGGCAGAGGGAACGGAAAAAATCCTTACCTGTGTAAAAGAATATATGAATGAATACGGGGTTACCCCTTACGATGAAAAAACAAGGACAGGTACCGTGCGCCATGTCCTGATCCGCAGTGGGAAAGCGAGCGGACAGGTGATGGTGTGTCTTGTGATCAATGCGCAAAAGCTTCCTTATGAGGAGGAGATAGCCAAAATGCTGTCTGCCCTTCCCGGCATGACCAGCATTTCCTATAACATAAACCAGGAGAATACAAACCGCATACTGGGAAATCAAACTGTAACAATCTGGGGCGAGGATACGATCATGGACGATATTGGAGAGGTTCACTTTAAGATCAGTCCGCAATCCTTCTATCAGGTAAACCCAACCCAGACGAAAGTGCTTTATGAAAAGGCATTGGAGTATGCAGCCTTAACCGGAACGGAGACAGTATGGGATGTGTACTGCGGCATTGGAACCATTTCCCTGTTTCTGGCGCAGAAAGCCGGGCATGTGTATGGCGTGGAGATTGTCCCGGAGGCTATCCGGGATGCCAAAGAAAATGCCCGCTTGAACGGTTTTCAAAACACCACCTTTTATGTGGGAAAAGCAGAGGAAGTACTTCCGCGGGAATACGAGGCGCATCAGGTACATGCCGATGTGATCGTGGTCGATCCGCCGCGAAAGGGCTGCGATGAAAAAGCATTGCGCACAATGGTGAAAATGGAGCCGGAGCGTATCGTGTATGTGAGCTGCGACCCGGCAACACTTGCCAGGGATGTCAAGTGGCTTGGCGAGAATGGGTATGAGTTAAAGAAGGTGTGTGTGGTGGATCAATTTGCGATGACGGGGCATGTGGAGACGGTAGTACTGCTTTCCCACAAAAAGCCAGACAGTCATATCAACATAAAAGTGGAGTTTGGCGAGGGTGAGGGTAAAGTTCCGTTAAAAGCAATCGCTGAAAGAGCAGAAGCCTATAAGCCGAAAGAGCGAGTCACCTACAAAATGATAAAGGAGTACATAGAAGCGAAGTATGGCTTCAAAGTACATACCGCATATATCGCAGAGGTTAAGAGAGATTTAGGTTTGCCGATGTATGATGCTCCAAATGCGGTAGAGGAATTAAAAAATCCGAGAAAACATCCAACAGCGGAAAAAGTAGAAGCAATCAAAGATGCTTTGAAGTATTTTGAGGTAATCTAAACGGATAAGCGTATCATTAGAAATAGTGGTACGCTTATTTTTTTTCGCTCAAATTTGCACCTTTGAACAGTTTTGGGCTTCTATATATAATGAAAACAGAAACGGAGGTGCTGTTTATGAGAGAGCAAACATATCACATATATCTGGATAGTCGCCAAAAGACAACCTTATTACATAGCCTTGTAGAGCTGAAAAATCAGCTTATACAGCAAGGCAGATATGCAGACTGCGTTGACGAACTTATATTTAAGGTCGCAAACGCACCTGTCAAGAAGCTGAGAATTGAATATGTATAAAGTACAAATCATCTGAGCCGCTTATTCTTAACTTACTAAGAGTAGGCGGTTTTTTTGCGTTCTGCTTTCTCTGCTACTCTTACATAGCCGCCTTGACAAAGCGGCTAAATCTATGCGAAAGGAGGACGCACAAATGTCAAATTGCAAAGTAATTGCTCTGACCAATCAGAAAGGCGGTGTCGGCAAGACAACAACGGCGGTCAATCTGGGCGTGAGCTTGGCACAGCAGGGAAAGAAAGTTCTGCTTGTCGATGCGGATGCACAGGCTAACCTTACAATGTCGCTTGGCTATCCACGACCAGACGATTTACCCATCTCCCTTGCCACCATTATGCAGGACATCATTGACGATAATCCCATAGATGTTCAGAACGGTATCCTGCACCACGGTGAGGGCGTTGACTTGTTACCCTCTAACATTGAGCTGTCTGGTCTGGAAGTAAGGCTTATTAACGCTATTAGCCGTGAGCGTGTTCTAAAGACCTGTATGAGCGAGGTTAAAAAGAATTATGATTATGTGCTTATCGACTGTATGCCGAGCTTGGGGATGTTGACAATCAACGCATTAGCGGCGGCTGATAGCGTGATTATCCCCACGCAGCCGCATTATCTTTCAGCGAAAGGTCTGGAGCTGTTGCTACGCTCCGTGTCAAAAGTCAGGCGGCAAATCAACCCCCACCTGCGGATTGACGGTATCTTAATGACGATGGTAATGCCACGCACCAACATTTCTAAGGAAGTGACTGCATTGGTAAAGAGTGCATACGGTCAGAACATCAAAGTCTTTGATGCCCAGATACCGCACTCCATCCGTGCAGTTGAAGCCACGGCAGAGGGAAAAAGCATTTTCGCTTATGACAAAAACGGAAAGGTTGCCGCAGCTTATGAGCAGTTCGGAAAGGAGGTGGCAGACATTGGCGAGAAGCAAAGAAACAAAAATCGAGCTGACCGCTTACGATGACCTGTTTGAAACAGACCAGAGCCGTGAAGAAGCGAAGCTCAGTAAGATAAGGGATATTCCCATTTCAGAAATTGACGAGTTCCCAGACCACCCGTTTAAGGTTTTCATAGACGAGGATATGGAGCAGCTTGTCGATAGTATTAAACGAAATGGTGTAATGACCCCTGCGACTGTTCGGCTCAAAGAGGACGGACGGTATGAGCTTATCAGCGGACACAGGCGGAAAAAGGCGTGTGAGCTTGCAGGATTGGAAACGCTGAAATGCGAGGTTAAGGATTTAAGCCGTGATGAAGCCATTATTGTAATGGTGGAGAGCAACTTGCAGAGGTCAACGATTCTACCGAGTGAGAAAGCCTTTGCCTATAAAATGCGGCTTGAAGCAATGAAGCGGCAAGCAGGCAGACCCCCGAAAGAAAATGCGTCGCCATTGGCGACTAATTTACCGAAAGGTCGTTCCGATGAAGAATTGGGCGAACTTGTAGGAGAAAGCAAAGACCAGATACGCCGCTATATCCGCCTTACCGAGCTTGTTCCCGAAATTCTGCAAATGGTCGATGACAGGCAGATTGCTTTTCGTCCTGCGGTGGAAATCTCTTATCTGCCCGAAGAGCAGCAATACACTCTGCTTGAAGCGATGGAGTACAGCGACGCTACCCCGTCACTTGCACAGGCTATCAAAATGAAGAAGTTTATGCAGGATGATAAGCTCACGGACGAGGTTATTCAATCCATTATGGAGGAGGAAAAACCAAACCAGAGGGAGAAGCCTGCCTTTCGTGATGAACGGATAATCAAGCTCATCCCCAAGTCTATTCCCAGAGGGCAGGAATCGGACTTTGTTGTGAAAGCGTTGGAGTTTTACAACCGCCATTTGCAGCGGAGCAAAGACCGTGAACGATAGCCACACACCGAGGGCGAGGTCTGCCTGTTTACGGTGGATAGCCATATTTTCGGCTTCCCCCTCTCCACACCTCTCCCCCTAACTACTACCAGTAACTATCCGAAAAAAGAAAATATATGCCTGCTAATTGCTCTCTTGTCATATTTTGTGCAATACGGGCTTTTTTAATCGCCTGCCCAATCGGTGCAAAGTCGATACCGAAGTTGTTATCTCTGCCATCCATTTAATCACCACCTGTCCTTGAATTTTCTACTCTATATTGTACAGAAATCTCACTTCTTATTAAAGAAAGTGACATTTCCTATAACAAGAGATATTATCTCCTGTTTCAAGAGAAGAAAATTCATATTTGCACACTTGTATTCTTCGGACAAACGAAGTATAATGTATATCATTATGTAGGAGGTGCGATATGGATTACATTACCACAAAAGAAGCAGCCGCAAAATGGGGCATATCAGATAGACGGATTTTACAGTATTGTAATGATAAGCGAATTGATGGGGTAGTTAAAATGGGCAATACTTGGCTGATACCTAAAGACGCTAATAAGCCTGCTGATGGTCGATATAAAATGAATAAAGAGAAACAACTTGGAACAAAAGGAGATTTGTTAGATGAATAAATATAAAATAATGCTTGTCGATGATGAACCAGATATTTTAGATTTGCTTGATAAGGCTCTTACCATAGAGGGATATTGTAATATTACGAAAATTGATAATGGGCTGTCTGCTATAAATACTTGTAAAGAAATAAATCCAGACATTATTGTTTTAGATGTTATGCTTCCCGATATTGACGGTTATGAGGTGTGTAAGAAAATCCGTGAAATTTCGCATTGTCCAATTCTTTTTCTTTCTTCTAAAAATGACGAGTTGGATAAAATACTTGGATTGGCTGTCGGCGGTGATGATTATGTAACAAAGCCATTTAGTCCGAAAGAAATTGCATATAGGGTGAAAGCACAATTACGCCGTGCAGAATACAAGTACAATCCTAAACAAGATTTCTCTGTCAGAATAGGCGAACTGATGATTGACGCTGACGGCTGCCGAGTAATGAAAAACAATAAAGAAATCGAATTGACTGCAAGAGAATTTGAAATATTACAATATTTAGCTCAAAATGTAGGGCGGGTTATCAGCCGAGAACGCCTGTATGAAACTGTATGGGGAGAGGACAGCTTTGGTTGCGACAACACTATTATGGTGCATATCCGCCATTTGCGTGAAAAATTAGAAGATAATCCTACTGCTCCACAATACATTATTACAATGAAAGGCTTAGGATATAAGTTGGTAAATCCAAATGAAAAGTAAAAGAAAATATAAGTTGCTTGGCAGAACAGTAGCTTTTATTATCACATTGATTTTAATGATTTGCATAATGGCAATCGGCTTGTTTTATTACATATTCTCAATTCCTGAGCCATATGGAATCAGTATCACAGATTTTCCGAAGAATTTTACAAATAGCTATACGGTGTGGACAACCTATGAAAATGGAAAGCTAACGATAGAAGAAAAAGGTCTGAAGCGACTGGACGAATATGGTTTATGGATTCAGTTTATTGATGAAAACGGCGAAGAAATATTCTCTCATAATAAGCCAGAAAACTTTCCTACAAAATATACCGCCGCCGAGTTGCTTGCACTTACTACAAGCGATTATGAAAATGGTTATACGCTGTTTGTAAACATCCTTGATGATACAGACAAAGAATGTAGTTACATTGTTGGATTTCCGTATGATATTGGGAAATATATGCTCTATTATAACGGCTCAAGAATTTCACGGCTTTCTCCAGCGGCAAAGCTGCTTACTATGGTCGGATTCGGGATTTTAATGATTTTTATTTTTGCTTACAGTGTTTGGCTTTCACGTAAGCTGTCAAAGGTTACAAAAGGTATAAGCGGAATATCACATCGTACTTATACGCCGTTAAAAGAAAATGGCATATTCAGCGAAGTCTATCAAGAATTAAATAAAATGTATTTTGATATTCGACACGCCGATAAAGTAAATGAAGATACAGAACGGGTACGTAGAGAATGGATAACCAATATTACACACGACTTAAAAACGCCACTTTCTCCGATTAAGGGATATGCAGAGCTGCTTACGGACAGTTCCAATCTCACAGGTGAAACTTCAAAAGAATATGGAGAAATCATTTTAAGGAATGTCAATCATACAGAGAAGCTGATTAACGATTTGAAAATGACTTATCAGTTGGATTCTGGTGCATTTGCGTATAGTCCAAAAGAAACACAACTCACACGCTTCATAAGAGAGTTGGTTATTGATATAGTGAATGACCCTGCTTTCTCAAACCGCAATATTGAATTTGAAAGCAATACTGATGAATGTATTGTTTTGATTGACCCAGATTTATTCCGCCGTGCCATTCAGAATATTATCATAAACGCATTGACACACAATCCGCCCGAAACAAAAGTATTGATTTCTACTCGTATAGATGTTCAAAGCAATGTCCATATATCAATTTGTGATAACGGAGTAGGGATAAGTGAAGATGAATTACCAGAACTCTTTAGCAGATATTATAGGGGAACAAGTACGAAAGAAAAATCTGAGGGCAGCGGACTTGGACTTGCTATTGCAAAACAGATTATAGAGCTTCACGGTGGGAATATTACAGTGAGCAGTAAGCGTGGGAAAGGGACAAAGTTTGAGATTTCCATTCCAGAACAAAGAAAATAGTTAAGGTTAAATTAAGATACGCAAAAGCCACACCTAAGATGGGTAGTTTATGCTATAAGCATAGGCTGCCTTTTCTTTATGCCTATTAAAATGAACAGGAGGTTTTTGTATGGAATTACAGTTACAAGAATTAAATAAACAGTACGGGACAAAGTGTGCTGTAAACAATGTGAGTGCGACATTAACATCTGGGGTCTATGGACTTCTTGGAGCGAATGGTGCGGGTAAGACAACCCTTATGCGAATGATATGCGGCGTGCTAAAACCAACCTCTGGCAGTATCAGATTAAACGGAAAGTCGATTGGTGAATTAGGAGAACGATATTATACCCATTTAGGTTATATGCCGCAGGATTTCGGCTTTTATCCCGATTTTACTGCACGTGAGTTTATGATGTATATGGCTGCTGTAAAAGGTCTTGATAAACGACAAGCAGTATCCAGAACGGAAGATTTACTCAATATGGTAAATCTGAAAGATGTAGCGGACAAGAAAATTAAATCTTATTCGGGAGGTATGAAACAGCGTTTGGGCATTGCACAAGCAGAGCTAAATAATCCATCTATCCTTATTTTAGACGAGCCGACAGCAGGACTTGACCCAAAAGAGAGGGTGCGTTTTCGTAATATTATATCTGATTTAGCAAAAGAAAAAATTGTTGTATTATCTACACATATTGTATCAGATGTTTCGTATATCGCTGATACAATTTTGATGATGAAGCAGGGACAATTCATTTTGCAAGAGCCGATGACCACGGTTACAGACCACATTCAAGGAAAGGTTTGGGAACTATTTGTCCCTGAAAGAAAGGCTGATGAATATAGCAGGCATTTTTCTGTTGTCAATCTTCATCACGAAAATAATATGGTACGATTACGCATTGTAAATGAAACCGCACCATCAGCAGATGCCTATACGGTAGAGCCAAGTTTGGAGGATTTATTTTTGTATCATTTTGGCGAAGAAACACAGGAACAGGAGGAAAAATAAGTATGTTGATTAAATATGAGTTTTTAAAAATTTTGCGTAAAAAGTCAACTTTAATTGTTATGGTGGTCAGTTTACTTTTAACAGCGTTTCTTTTTGGATTACCTATTATGCGATATCAGACCTATAATCAATACGGTGTTATAAAAGGCACAGAGGGTATTGCATACGAAAAGGCACAAGCCGAGAAATATGCTGTTCCTTTGACTGAGGACTATGTAACCGAAACAATCCAGGATGTGCAGAAACTTTTTGAAAATCCAGATAATATAGGAACAGATGGAAATGAACAGTTTTTAATAGGCGATGCCTATTGGAACAACATTGCACCGAGAGAAAAAATGCTTACTTTGATTGCAAAAGCTTATAGTAAGCCCAATGAATATGTTGGCTATAATAGTATGCCAGATTTAGATGTATCAAACGGAGCAGATTTCTATCAAGCAATGGAAAGCAAGAGGGAAAACATACTCAATGCTCCATCTTCTAATTTATCCAACGAGCAAAAAGATTATTGGAGAAATATGGCAAGCAATATAAATATGCCGTTAAAATATGGCTATTTTGAAGGTTGGGAGATTATTACAACTTCTTTTGAACTTTTAATGTTTGCTATATTAGCAATCTGCATTGTGATAGCTCCCGTTTTTTCTGGCGAATATCAAGCAGGTACTGATGCTGTAATTTTGTCTGGGAAATACGGAAAAACAAAATTGATAACGGCAAAAATTTTAGCTTCTCTTTTGTTCGGAACTATTGCATTTGTACTTCACATTATTGTGGCGTGTGGATTGCCGCTAATTGCATTTGGTATAGATGGGTGGAATTTACCGTTGCAGGCAGCTGGTTTATCAATCCCATATCCGTTTACATTTCTGCAGGCGACTCTAATCAATGTAGGCGTTATTTACTTGGTACAGTTGGCAATGATTGGGCTGACGCTCCTTTTATCTGCAAAAATGAAAAGTCCTTATCTTGTTTTGATTGTACTTGTACCAATACTTTTCATTCCGTTGTTCTTGGCACCAAATGGAACGACAGGAATATATAACCTTACTCTGTTTTTATTACCTTATCGTGCAACTATCCCCGAATTAGGTAAATATATTTCTTATCAGTTTGGAGGGTTGGTATTGGATACATTTTCTATGAGGGTAATAGTATATGCTGCATTAACAGTAATAACGCTTCCACTTGCCAGATTAGGATTTAAGAAACATCAAGTTGCATAAGGAGAGATATGAAAAAGAAAAAATTGATTATCATCGGAGTTGTTCTATTTGTTACGATAATTGTTGCTGTAATCACAATTAATCAAGTTTCTAAATGGTCTGAAATGTCATTTGAGGCGATTGTTCAAGAAACTGTTACTCAATCAGATGGCGAAATCCGTTTGATAGTTGAACGGACAACAGAGATTTATGGAAGTCCATTTAATTCACTTTTAATTAGTGATAGCACTAAGTTAGTAGACGAAGAAGATAATATAATATCAATTACAGATTTTAGTCGAGGTGATACCGTAATGGTGGTATTGAAAGACTCATTTGATGAAGAACTTATCTTTTATTATCCTACCGTTTATCAAGTAAGGCTTATAAGCTCGGAAAAATAGTTAAAAAAAGAAAGAAACCCACTGAATAAAAAAAACGGTGTTTTTGGTGGGCTGTTTCTTCACGCTCAGATAAACAGAAATCCCTCCAGACCCGTTTGAGTTTGGAGGGATTTCTTATGTGTTGGTCAAGTACCGACAATTCACTGCTTATCAGAAGCAGTAGCTTTCTACATAGCAACACGGATTAGCGAGGATAGTCTGTTAAAAAAATCCTTGCTTCAGCGAAGGAGTATTCTGCTTCACAGGTAGAAGCTAAATATCTATATAATAGAAACAATAACACCTATATCCGCATTGGTTTGACGACCTTTGCGGATTTTCTTTTGTCGTTTTTTGCAGAAATACGCCGCAGGGCTATTTCTGCCGTGGGATGCCGTTCTCCGCCTTTCAATCTGGATTTACAAAAAAATTCAGATTGGAGGTAACAGATTATGGCTTACAACAAAGCCAAAGAAGAACGGAAATGGCGGCTCTGGAAAGAAGCCGAAGAAAAGAAACTGCGGAGTTTAGGTGTCAGCGAGGATGCTATTGAACAGCTCCATATCCATGATTGGGCGGTTTTCAATTCCGACAGGAGGTATTATCAGCGTTTGCAAGACGCAGGTACATACCTTGAGGAGATTGCAGAACAAGACCAACCGATAGAAGCAAAAACGGTTGAGGATTTACTTGCCGACATTGAAAACGAAAAGCTCTATGCCGTTTTGATTAAAGTGGACAAGCAGACTTTACAGGCGTTGTTGCTCAAAATGCAGGGCTATTCTACCCAAGAAATTGCATCGAAGCTCGGTATCACGGAAAAAGCTGTTTACAGGCGAATGGACAGGCTCAAAGAAAAAATAAAAAAGTTTTTTGAATAGAGGGGAAATTTGAGGTTTCCCACGGGCTACTGGGTGAGAGGACAAAAACTCTTACCCAGTTTTCCTTTGTGTGGCGAAGATTGGGCAGTTCCTTGACAACCGAATACCTATTCGCCAAATACTTCCTCTTTGTGATTGTGATGAGCATAAGCGTGTGCAGCGGTACGCCATGACCTGCCGAAAGGCAGAGAGCGATAAATGCCGACTCAAAATATCGGGCAGCTCCCGATTCCGCCATAACCCACAAAGAGAACAATGGTACTCCCGTCCAGTCACAGTCCGAGCGTGATTAAACTGTCGCAGGCAATGAGGGCGGCTCTGTCAGACCGACAGTTGGGGTGAAACTCCCGTGGTGTCAGTTCGCTGCTGACCGTTTGGCGACTTCCCATAGCATTTCGGGGTGTCGAGGACAAATTGAAATGCTTCCTATCATAATGCCAGATACAGGGCGGTCATAAGAACAGAGCTTTGTTTATATGCTCCCGACCTTAAATACTTCCTTGTGTTTGGCTGTTACATAGGCAGGATGCTCCTGCCTAAATCCAAATGGGAGGTCAAACACTATGGATAGAATCATTAAGCGTGGCGACATCTACTACGCAAATTTAAACCCCGTCATCGGCTCGGAGCAGGGCGGTACACGACCTGTACTTATCATTTCTAATGATACAGGGAATAAGCACAGCCCTACGGTCATTGTAGCGGCGATTACAGGACAGATTGGAACAAAGAAAAAACTACCGACACACACTATCGTACACAATGTCAATGGACTTGATAAAGATTCCATTATCTTATTGGAGCAAATTCGTACCATTGATAAACAACGCCTGCAAGAGTATTTAGGAACCCTTGATGGGCGTTTTCTTGTTGCTGTTGATAAAGCTCTGGCTATCAGCGTTTCGCTTGAAAAAAGAATTGATAAAAATGTGTAAATGTGAATGTGTGGGTGGATTTGCACATTCGCCAAAGGGCGACTGTATCTCTATAATTTAGAGTGAACAGCCGCTTTGCTCTTGCGGAGGTATTCAGATGGAAAATGTAAAAATAATAGAGAATGCAGAACAGCAGCCTGACATTGTAGCTGATGAAAAGGAAAACTTTGACGCTTTTATCAGTGCTATGGTGCAGATAGTTGAAAAATACGGAAAATCAGTTCTGCAAGATTTAGATTGTGTTGCGTAATCTTACGCAACCTTACATATCACATTTTTCTAAACTATCGGAGGTAACAGAATGAACAGAGAGGGAAAGAAATGTGTTTTATATCCAAGAGTAAGTACAGAAATGCAGGTTGATGGATATAGCCTTGAAGGTCAGAAAAATAGTTTGAAACGATTTGCAGACAGAGAGGAAATGGAGATTGTAGGTGTATATGAGGACGCAGGAAAGTCAGGAAAATCTATTGAGGGGCGACCTGCATTTAAGAAAATGCTGTCTGATATAAAAAACGGATTAGAGATAGATTATATTTTAGTATATAAGTTGTCACGCTTCGGAAGAAATGCAGCAGACATCTTAAATTCATTGGAGTTCGTTCAGTCTTATGGCATAAACCTTATTTGTATTGAAGAAGGAATTGATTCATCACAGACAAGCGGAAAGCTTTTAATATCTGTTCTTTCTGCTGTTGCAGAAATTGAGAGAGAAAATATTATAGAGCAGACAATGAATGGACGCAGGGAAAAAGCCAGACAGGGCGGTTGGAATGGTGGCTTTGCTCCTTACGGATATTATCTTGAAAATAATCAGCTTTTAATAGAAGAAACGGAAGCGAAAGCTATTCGCATTATCTTTGAGAAGTTTGGTAATTCTGATATTGGACTTGGCGGAGTGGCGAAATATCTTAATCTTCAAGGAATTAAAAAGATACCACGCCAGAATGGGAAATTGGAAACTTGGAGCAGCCATCTTATACGGCAGATATTAGATAATCCTGTTTATTGTGGTAAAATTGCTTACGGAAGAAGAACAAGGGAGAAAGTAAAAGGAACTAAAAACGAGTATAAACAGGTTCACACCGATGATTATATTTTAGAGGAAGGACAGCACGAGGGTATTGTCAGCGAGGAATTATGGGAAAAGGTTCGTGCAAAGCGTATCGCCACGGGAATTAAGCAACCGTCAAAGGTTGGCAAAGATAGGTCGCATCTTTTGACAGGTGTATTGAAATGTCCTATGTGTGGAAGCTCAATGTATACTAACAAACACGCTTGGACAAATAAGGACGGTACATATAAGGAAGTCTATTATTATATATGTGGGAGAAATAAGCAGGAGCGAGGACATCATTGTGATTATAAGGCTTCTTTGAGAAAAACAGATATTGAGCCGCTTGTTATTGAAGCAGTCAAAGAGTTGGTAAGTGACAAGTACTTTGCCAGAGAGATAAAAAGCAGAATTGGAATACAGACAGATACAAGTAATGTTGATAAGGAAATTGCAAATTATGAAAGTAAGCTGAAGGAGGTTGATTTGAATAAAGCTCGTCTGGAACGGGAGATTGATAATCTTCCTGCTGATGCCCGTTATCGTGAGAGAAAAATCCACGATATGACATTAAGACTTGATGGGCTGTACGATACGATTGTTGAGTTGGAGGAACGAATTGAAGATGCAAAATTACGAAGAAGTTCTATTGAGATGGAAGCCATTACTCTGGAGAATGTTTACAAAATAATGAAGAATTTTGGAAAGCTCTATGCTATAATGAGTGATGAAGAAAAGAAAAGCGTTATTTCTTATCTCATAAAAGAAATTCAAATATACCCAAACGGAGAGTCGGAAATGCCGTTGAAATCAATAGAGTTCAATTTTCCGATATATCGTGACGGTAAGGAAGTAAGGAAAGTTTTGTGGGAAAGAGGTAATACCGTTGAAACGGTTGTCTTCTGTCAAGAAAAGCCCAATAAATAAAAGGATTTCGCCATTTTGGGAATAAAATAGATGTGTGTTTCTGTTTCCGCAGAGTGATGATATAAGTGGAGGTTTACCCCAGGGGATAGGCTTTGGAGAACGGAAAATATACATTTTGGCGAAAGGATACTTTTTCGAAAAAGGATTGGAATTTTTGTATTTTAGGATCTGTTATAAGAACATATGATAATGTCTGGAGGATGCATTTTGGAAATTAAATATCAAATATTTGTAAGTTCAACATATGAAGATTTAAAAGAAGAGAGAAAAGAAGTCACACAGGCAATTTTGGAATGTAATTGTTTTCCAGCAGGAATGGAATTGTTTCCGGCCTCTAATAAAAGTCAGTGGGAGATAATAAAAAGAGTTATTGATGAGAGCGATTTTTATCTAGTTATAATAGCAGGAAGATATGGTTCTATAGGCATAGATGATGATGGTAATAAAGTAGGGTATACCGAAATGGAATTTCATTACGCTGTTAAAAATAATAAGCCGATATTAGCTTTAATATATGATGATATTGACAATTTACCAAGAAGTAAAACTGAGAGCAAAGGCACAAAACAATCTAAGTTATTGAAATTTAGAGAAAAGGCATGCTGTGGTAGGGTCATTCGAAAATGGAATAATAAAGATAATTTGAAAGCAGCAGTGCTTGCAGCAATTGTTGAACTAAAGCGAGATACGGATGCATCAGGTTGGGTTAGAGCAAATTTAAAAATAGAAAAAACGGCGTATACTATATTGGATGAACAGCGTAGATCCTATGAAAAGCAATTACTAAATTTAAATGATATTATTGATAAAGATAAACAGACGATATATGAAAAAGATGAAATTATTGAACAATTTAACAATAGGCTGTCATGTTATGATGAACAAATCAATAAAATTATTGAAGATAATAAAGGGTTGAAAGCAAGGTGGAAAGAAAAAGAGAATTTTTGGGTTTTGTTGGCACAAACTAATGCAAGATATGAATATTTTATGCATGATCATAAAAATTTAGAAAATGATTTGCGGAAGGAATATGATTATGATTTATCTTGTGAGGAAATAAATTTCTTAAAGTATAATGATGATTCGTATGTATGGAAACAAGTAACTCGAAAAGCTTTTGCTATCCAAGATGAATATATGAAAATGTCAACAAAAGAGAGAAATCAATTTTTAGATACTATTGGCACATCATTGGAAGATTACATACCGGATAGAGATTGCTTGGCACATTCGTATACGCAATTTGAATCACTATTTGCATTATGCTTTTCTCTTATTTTTATTGCATCATCCAATAGAGAAGATGAACTGTTAACAATTGTAGCATTAAAAGAGAATCAAGTTATGGACGTTTGCAATGAATTTGTGAGTGAACTCTGGGAAATTGAGTTAGCCTTGAGTGAGAATGATAATTAAACATATTTTAGTGTTCTATAAGAAGAATAAAAACGCGTCATAACTTAAAATGGTTTGTAAAATTGTTCTTTTATCTTCTAATTGCAGAGTGAGATTGTGTATCAATAATAGGTGAGGAATAGATTTAAGGCGTATTTTACTAAAGTGTGAGAGGAACAGACATATGAGTAGAATTTTATTAGATGGTGAAAGTGTTTATGAGGCTTCTACAGCAATAGGTGAATTGAAAAATAATTCTATGAACATAGCTAAATATGATGCGCTAATGAATGTAATATATGGAATTGTTTTGTGGGATGAAGTATATGTTATGGAAGAGATGTTTAATTCACATTTTTTGTCAGGAGTAGATTTTTTTAAACAATATGAGATTCGTTTTAGAATATTGTCTAAACAAGCGTTATCCCCAATAATTCAAAAATTATCGCTTGAACATTTTTTTGAATATAAAATGCCTGAAAGTGAAGTTCAAAATATTGAACCAAATGAAAACGGAATGTATGATTCTTCTAAAGTTTTGGAAATATTATTTGGAAAAAGGGGATACTATGAAATAAATAATGATGGAAAAAGAGCGTTAGATTATTGGTTGGTGGCTAATGAGAACGGGCTGGATTATATGCCTTCGGTCAAAAGATTGTTAATTCTACAGAGTTATGATTTTTTGAACTTTTTTAACAGAAAAGATGTGATTAACAAATTGGATAGCGAATTATGCGGATTTTATGAGGAATTAAACGCTTTAATTGGAAAAAATGTGATTAGGTATAGATTTCCTGTGTTATTAGATTATATACTTGATAAGTATGGAAATTTGGAAGATATAGTAAAGTATGCATTTGAATTAAAGTATGATCCAAAAGTAGTTAAATTTAGAAAGGAAATTGATAACTTGGAAGAGGCTTTTTTAAGGGGAAGTTTACTGGAGATAAAAAGCTACTTTGAAAATATTAAGGAAACTATAGAAGATATTTCCAAAACAAAAGGGATTGATAGAAGTATTGATATAACATTAAGTTTTCCGCCAGCATTATCAACTTCGATAGATTTACCTAAGGCAAGGCCAAATCAATGTCTTTTTATTAAGGATTTAGCCTATTATGGAATAAACGAGAGAATACCCAAACCGTTGCCAAACGGTAAACTATATACTTGAAAAAGAGAAGGACAACGCTTTATATGGGGATAAAACCATTACCCCACTTTGAAATCTATTGCATACTTTCGCTATGCAGTATAAAATCGAAGTTCAGGGGAATATTGAAACCGTTTGTCTGCTTTCAAAGAAACCTTGATTTTCTGCGGTTTGTGGGATATTAAGGGGAGAAAATGAATGTGTGTTTTCAGGTCTTTTGAATGAAACATTTGAATATTAAAACAGTGGGGTGTTTTGAGACTCTGCTGAATAATAGGCTTTTGCTAAAAGGTATCACTTTTGCGAAAATGTATGATACTTCCTGGCAGAGGCCTTTTTATATAAAGATAACTTGACTTCTAAATCTTCCGATGTAATATTTACACAAGTGTAGCAGGAGTTCGGACGATATTTTTTTGTTGCGAAATCTTACGCATGTAATAAAAAGAAGGGAGGAATGTATAGTACGATATACCCATCAAAGAGAATTTTTTTTACTTCAAAATCTTACGAATGTAATATTTTGAGGATATAGTGTACATTGAAAATAGAATATGACCATATCAGCAAAGCAAAATGAATGGAGGTCAATATGAAGAAAGGAAAAAGCAGA
>CAKRES010000011.1 GCA_934317845.1 uncultured Lachnospiraceae bacterium | reverse complement strand
CTTTCCTGCGTTTTAAGCAGTAATCTGAAAAAGGAAACGCTGGTAGAAAGAATAAGGTATCAGGGATAGCAAGTAACCAATCTGTCACTCGGGCAATGAGTGACGGATTGGTTTAAAGGAGGGGCTTAAGTTAGTTTTCCTGCCTCATCAGAT
This sequence comes from uncultured Lachnospiraceae bacterium, assembly GCA_934317845.1. Taxonomy (GTDB): domain Bacteria; phylum Bacillota; class Clostridia; order Lachnospirales; family Lachnospiraceae; genus NC2004. The sequence goes on along the minus strand of CAKRES010000011.1, from coordinate 94,813 downwards.
AAAAGGCTCCGCCGAAAATGCCAAACAATACGGCTGGATATCCAACAAAACAGAGCAGTCCGGTTAAATTATCGAACAGGAATAAGCGGATGATCATCCAGAGCATCAGTCCTGCAAATGCAAAGATCAGCGTATTACAAAATAGAAAGAAACGAATGGTTTTTTTCTGGTCAACGTGTTTGCTTTTACAATAATCCCATAAATCCTGCATCATAGTGTCTCACCTGTCTTTCTTCTTTATGTTGTTATCAGTCTAACAGGCGTGTGTAAAATAGGCAGACCAGGCAGCGTAAAAATCAGGTAAAAAATAAAAGTATTTGTATTTGGTTGTTCACAGGCAGAAAAAAGTATATTACAATAAGCATGATAAATGAGAAAAGGTGGAAAATGATGCAGCGCGATATGGAAATTCTGCTTCATGGTGGAGCATTTAAACAGTTGGTTAAAAACAGATTAAAAGCATTGCAGGAAAAATATGATCTCAAAAAAACGGAGCTGCTGATCCTTTTATATTTGTCTAAATCGGAGAGTCATACAGCGAAAGAGATTCAACAGGATATGCAGATGAATAAGGGGCATTTGTCGAGTCTGCTGGATTCCTTATGCAAAAAGGAATATGTGCATGCAATGACAGATGCTAAGGATCATCGTTATGTGCATTACGTACTGGACAAGAAATCAGATCAGGTATTGGAAGAGATCAACGGACTGTTTCACAAGGTGGAACAAGAACTGTTTTGTGGGATCAGCGAGGAAGAACTCCGCCATTTTGCATCTGTTTCTAAAAAGATTTTAGACAATCTGAAACACATGTTATAAGGACACGATAAGAGAAACGTATTCCTTCAACGTGCAAATGTGAAATAACTGTGGATTTGGTTGACAGGATTTCTTTTTTTGTGATAACATAGTTTAAAAACAAACAATATAGCACTATAAATATGCGAGTGCTAATCTTGTGAGACAGAAGAAAGCTGTTGGAAAGGAGGAATATAATGGGTAATGAATGGAATCATCAGTATATGGAACAACAGGCAAAGGTTTGTGAAAAAAATGATGCGATCGATCCTTGCCTTTACACTCAGTATGGGGTGAAGAAGGGACTTCGTGATGAAAATGGACAGGGGGTATTGACCGGACTGACCAATATTTCTCAGATCCGTGCATTTGAAGAGAAGGATGGAAAAAAGGTGCCATGTGATGGACAATTGCTGTACCGTGGATATGATGTCTGTGATCTGGTGCAGGGAGCGGTTGGTAAGCGTTACATTTTTGAAGAAGGAGCGTACCTTTTGTTATTTGGGGAGTTGCCGGATCAAAGAAAGCTTTCTGATTTTCGTAAAGTGATCAATGAAAGTATGGATTTCCCAACCAATTTTACAAGGGATGTTATTATGAAGGCTCCGAGTGCAGACATTATGAATTCAATGACGCGAAGCATTCTGACATTGGCTTCTTATGATGAGCAAAAGGACAATCTGGCACTTGATAATGTGTTGCGTCAGTGTATGATGCTGATTGCAACTTTTCCTATGATGGCAGCGTATGGGTATCATGCATACAACCATTATGAGAAGGACGGAAGCATGTATATACATCGTCCGGACAAGGAACTTTCGATTGCAGAGAATTTTCTGCGCCTGCTTCGACCGGATCAGGAATTTACGGAGTTGGAAGCAAGAGTACTTGATATAGCATTATTACTTCACATGGAACATGGTGGAGGAAATAACTCGACCTTTACGACAAGAGTAGTAACCTCATCAGGTTCTGATACATATTCTGCCATTGCTGCTGCCATGTCATCTTTAAAAGGTAGAAAACATGGTGGAGCTAATCTTATGGTGATGAACATGATGGATGATATCAAATCTCATATTAAGGATTATCATGATGAAGAAGAGATTGCGGCCTATCTGATGCGTATCCTTGGAAAAGAGGTCTTTGATCAGCAGGGGCTGATCTATGGAATGGGACATGCCGTTTATTCTCTGTCAGATCCTCGAGAACGGGTATTTAAAGGCTTTGTGGAACAGTTGGCCAAAGCGAAGGGGCGTGATGAGGATATGACCCTATATAATAATATTGAAAAACTGGCTCCACAGGTGATCGCAGAGCATCGAAAGATCTATAAGGGAGTTAGTCCTAATGTTGATTTCTATAGTGGATTTGTGTATGAAATGCTTGGAATTCCACGTGAGCTTTATACTCCACTTTTTGCGATCGCACGAATTGTTGGATGGAGTGCACATCGGATGGAGGAACTGGTGACGACGGATAAGATCATTCGTCCAGCGTATGGCAGCCTTGTAACACCGCATAACTATATCCCACGGGAAGAACGCAATAACAGAAGATAGGAAAAGAAGATTACACAGAGTTAGGCAGCACTAACTCTGTGTAAAATTTTTTACGTAGATTTTACATAACGCCTAAACAGAATTTACACTGCCTTGTTACACTCTTTAATGTAAAGATAAAGTAATGGTAAAGAAAAAAAGGAGTCAAAAGGTATGAGTGTATTCAATGTATTGACAATGATCGGTGGCCTGGCGTTATTTTTATATGGCATGAATCTGATGGGGGATGGACTTTCCAAAGCTTCTGGTGGTAAAATGGAAGCAATTCTTGCGAAGCTTACCTCTAATCCGTTCAAAGCGGTATTGCTGGGAGCCGGTGTTACGGCAGTGATCCAGTCGTCATCCGCTACTACGGTCATGGTCGTAGGATTTGTTAATTCCGGTATTATGAAACTGCATCAGGCGGTGGGTATCATCATGGGTGCCAATATCGGAACGACAGTAACTTCGTGGCTGCTTAGTTTGTCCGGGATCGAAAGTGATAACTTTTTCATTCAGCTTTTGAAGCCGAGCTCTTTTTCTCCGATTCTTTCTCTGATCGGTATTATTTTTCTGATGTTTACAAAATCAGAGAAGAAAAAGGATGCAGGTTCCATTATGCTGGGATTTGCTATTTTGATGTTTGGTATGGAGACGATGAGTGGGGCAGTAGAACCGTTAAAGGATGTACCAGAGTTTACCAGTATTTTAACGATGTTTTCCAACCCGTTTCTCGGTATGATCGCAGGTGCGCTGCTGACGGCAGTGATCCAGTCATCCTCTGCATCCGTTGGTATTTTACAGGCTCTTTGTGCTACAGGAAGCTTAGGCTACGGTTCCGTATTGCCGATCATCATGGGACAGAATATCGGAACGTGTGTGACGGCACTGCTTTCCAGTATTGGTGCAAACAAAAATGCGAAGCGGGCAGCATTTGTCCATCTGTATTTTAATGTAATTGGAACGCTTGTTTTTATGACAGTATTTTATTCGATTCATGTAACCGTGCATCATTTTGCCTTTTTGCAGCATATGGCAACTCCGGCGGGTATCGCAACGATCCACTCTCTGTTTAATGTAGGGGCAACAATCTGTCTGCTTCCATTTTCCAAAGTATTGGAATTTCTGGCAACCGTTTCGGTGCGGGATAAGAATGAGGATGCTCCGGTGGAACAGGATGCGGTGGAAAAAGGGTTATCTATCTTAGATGAGCGTTTTTTGGATCAGCCGGGATTTGCATTGGCAGAGGCAAAAGAGGCAACAGAGCAGATGGCGCAGCTTACAGTGCTTTCTTTTCAGAAGGCGGTCAGCCTTTTATGGAATTATGAAGTGAACATAGAAAAAGAAGTGGAAGGATTGGAAAATCGGATCGACAGTTATGAAGATCAGATCGGTACCTATCTGATGAAGATTGCCAGTCGTCATCTGACGAAAAAGGACAGCCAGATGCTTTCACAGCTGCAGCACTGTGTAGGGGATTATGAGCGGATCAGTGACCATGCCCTCAATATGGTGATGGCGATTCGGAAAATGCAGCGAAAAGAACAGGCATTTTCCCCAAAAGCATTAGAGGAGTTCCGGGTGTTTGTGGATGCAGTGAGTGAAATTTTAAATCGTACCACACTTGCTTTTTCTGAGGATGACCAGAATCTTGCCCATACTGTGGAGCCGTTAGAAGAGGTGATCGATGAGCTGAATAAGGAGATCAAAAAACGGCATGTGAAACGCCTTAGAAAAGGAAAATGCAGCGTGGATATGGGATTTGTACTCTCGGATCTTTCTACCGATCTGGAACGTATTTCTGATCATTGCAGTAACATTGCGATCGGAGTGCTCAAAGAGGTCGATGAGGAGATGGAGTCACATGAATATATGGAGTTATTGAAAAACGGAGAGAATACTGAGTTTTCTATGTACTTTTCTCTGTTTAAGGAGCAGTATGTGTTACCATAGGAGGTGAAAATAATGGCATTACTTTATATCGTAGAAGATGACAGAAACATTCAGGAGATCGAAGCGTTTGCATTGAAAAACAGTGGATATTCGGTAGAAACCTTTGACTGTGCGAAGGAATTTTATAATAGAGTAAAACTTCGGGTACCTGATCTGATCGTACTTGATATTATGCTTCCGGACGAGGATGGATTGGAAATTGTGAGAAAAATGAGAATGCAGGCAGAGACCAAGCATGTGCCTGTGATCATGGTGTCGGCAAAAACGACAGAGCTTGATAAAGTAAAGGGTCTTGATATTGGTGCAGATGATTATCTGACGAAACCATTTGGAGTTATGGAGTTGATCTCCAGAGTGAAAGCACTGCTTCGGCGCAGCCATGCTGAGGAAGAGGATGCCGTAACGTTAGGAGAGATCATGCTGGATCCGAAGAAACGTAAAGTGAAGGTAAATGAGGAGATTGTAGAACTCACCTATAAGGAGTTTGAGCTTCTTTATCTGTTAGTGCAGAATGCGGGTATTGTATTAAAGCGTGATGTTTTAATGGAGCGTGTCTGGGGAACGGATTATGAAGGAGAATCCCGGACATTGGATATGCATATAAAAACCTTGCGTCAGAAGCTTGGCGATGCGAGCTGTCATATCAAGACTGTACGAAATGTCGGATACCGGGCAGAATAGGAGCTGCATATGAAAAACAAGATAAATGTAAGATTTATGTCGGTGGCAGCGCTGGCGATCATTGCTACTGTTCTTTTTACAACAGTGATCTATTATCATCTGTTTCAAAAAGAAGTGATGGATGAGCTGGCAGGGTATGCCAATGTAATGGGGGCATCAGAAGATTTTTCCAAAGATCCGTCCACATTCCAGACCGGAAATAAAAACCTGCGTATCACATTGATGGCACCGGATGGAACGGTACTATATGATAACTATGAGCCGGCAGAAAAACTGGACAACCACAAAGATCGTCCAGAGGTCAAGGAAGCGTTGGAAGAGGGAGAGGGAGGCGCGATCAGAAAGTCAACGACGATCAACCGCTCCAATTTCTATTACGCAGAACGGTTAAAAAATGGAAATGTGCTGCGTGTGGCAAAGGAATCAAGGAGTATTTTCAGCGTGTACCGCAGTGTGTTTCCGGTGATCATGCTGATCGCACTGGTTCTGTTTTGTTTTTGTATGCTGCTCAGTCATTATCTGACCAAAAGCCTGATCAGTCCGATCGAACAGGTCGCAGACAACTTAGACCATTTGGAACGTGTTACGACTTACAAGGAACTGATGCCTTTTGTCAATGTGATCCGTACCCAACATGAGGATATATTGAAAAGTGCAAAAATGCGGCAGGAATTTACGGCAAATGTATCTCACGAATTAAAAACTCCGTTGACTTCTATTTCCGGATATTCGGAACTGATTGAAAATGGAATGGCAACAGAGGGAGATATTATCCGTTTTGCCGGGGAAATTCATCGTAACGCAAGACGGTTACTTACATTGATCAATGATATTATCAATCTTTCTGAGCTGGATGCAACATCGATCGATGAAATTTCCATGGAACCGGTGGATCTTTATGAGATCTGCCAGAATTGTGTGAATATGGTGGAACCGCATGCTGCAAAGCATGGGGTAGCGGTTCATTTGTCCGGAGAACCAAAAACGATTATGGCAAACAAGGATCAGATGGAGGAAATGGTATATAATCTCTGCGACAATGCGATCCGTTACAGCAAGGACGAGGGAAATCTCTGGGTGACAGTTGGAGAACAGCTGGAGATCAAAGATGATGGAATCGGAATATCCAAGGAGAATCAGGAGCGGATCTTTGAACGGTTTTTCCGGGTGGATAAAAGCCGGTCAAAAAAGACGGGAGGAACCGGACTGGGGCTTGCGATCGTCAAGCATATTGCGGAGTTACACAAAGCTCAGATCTCCATTGATAGTGAAGTGGGAAAAGGAACCACGATCACGATCACCTTTGCAGAAGGTTAGCAGGGTTGCCATACAAACAAATGTTTGATATACTAACGGTGGCGGTATGCCGCCGTTTTTTATGATGAGGAGGAAATGCTGGTGGAAAGAAAAAAACCGGACAAAAGAATATCTGTGAGAAGTCTGGTAGAGTTTATTCTCCGCCATGGTGATATTACATCGTCCGGGCGACAGGGACGTGATGTGAATGCGATGCAGGAGGGAGCCAGACTGCATCGCAAGCTGCAAAAGCAGGGAGGAAACCGGTATCAGGCAGAAGTTGGTCTGCGGCTTAAGCTGGATCTGGAGTTTGCAATGCTTACGATCGAAGGGCGGGCAGATGGCATTATGACCGGTCCGCTGCCAGACAAGCTGCTGACGCCAATGATGCGGGAGCAGATGCAGGAAAAGGCAGAGGAATACCGTGACCTTGTTACGATCGATGAGATCAAGTGTATGTATCGGGGGGTATTGGGACTCGAGGAGCCGGAGGAGCTGCATCTGGCACAAGCAAAATGCTATGCGTATCTGTATGCCAGAGAACATGGGCAGAAGCGCATGATGGTGCAGATCACTTATGTGCAGATCGCTTATGAGAAGATCAAGCGTTTCTGGTATGAATATTCGTATGAGGAACTGGAAAAGTGGTTCCTTTCACTAGTATTTTCTTACAGCCGTTTTTTAGAATTTGAACTGAATCATTTTGAGGCAGTCAGAAAGAGTGCCAAAGCATGTGTTTTTCCATTTGAATACCGGAAAGGACAGAGGGAGTTAGCGGCAATGGTATATACCAGTATGAAGCGAAAGGAACCGCTTTATGCACAGGCTCCAACCGGAGTAGGAAAGACAATGTCAACTGTATTTCCGGCAGTAAAGGCAATGGGAGAGGGACTGGCAGATAAGATTTTTTATCTGACAGCCAAAACGATCACCCGTACCGTGGCGGAGGAAGCATTTGTTACTTTGCGGGAGCGGGGGCTTACCCTTTCGTTTGTGACGATCTCTGCCAGAGATAAGCTTTGTGTGATGGAAGAGAGAAAGTGTGATCCGGAGTATTGCCCCCGTGCAAAGGGACATTATGACCGGGTAAATGAGTGTCTTTATGATCTTCTGACACAAGAATCCTCGATCACAAGAGAGCTGATCGAGCTATATGCCGAAAGCTACCGGGTATGTCCGTATGAGTTGTCTCTGGATGTCGCAGTCTGGGTGGATGCAGTCATTTGTGATTACAATTATGTATTTGATCCGAAGGTGCGTTTGAAACGTTTTTTTTCAGAACAGGCGGTGCATCAGGAATATCTGTTTCTGGTCGATGAGGCGCATAACCTTATTGAGCGTGGAAGAACGATGTTCAGTGCCAGTATCAGCTTACAGGATGTGGAGCTTGCGGCAGGCTATCTAAAAGCATTGCCACAAGCCTTTGCCGGACAGGCGTACCATGCGGTTTTGGGGATGGAGCGTGCAATGCAGGATTATCAGACAGAGTGCCGGGAAGTAATGGAGGAAGAACACCGCAAGTATCTTACGATGTCTTCCTGTAATGATGTCTGCTTTTCCATGCTGCGTTTTTTAGCGAGCATGGAAGAGATGTTAGAAGAGCATACAGATTTTGAAGGTGTGGAAGAGCTGATGCAGTTTTATTTTACGGTGCATCATTTTGTGGATATGTATGAGAATGTGGATGAACATTATGTGATCTATGTGGAACCATTAGGCTATGACCACATTGAATTGCATTTGTTCTGTGTCAATCCAAGCCACTGTCTGCAGGAAGTCCTCGAAAAGGGAAGAAGTACGATCCTTTTTTCTGCCACGATGCTTCCAATCGCTTACTATAAGGAACTGCTCACCGGAAATCAGCAGGATAAGGCGGTCTATATCCCGTCCCCTTTTGAGAAAAAGAATCGTTTTCTGGCAATGACCAGAGGAGTGACAAGCAAATATACGGATCGTAACTACGAGCAGTACGAACGGATCGTGGAATATCTAAAGGCAGCAACCAAAAAGCCGGGCAATTACATGGTCTTTTTTTCCTCCTATAAGATGATGGAGGACGTATATGATGTGGCATTGATGCGGGGACTTTCGGATGGCAGACGGATGCGTATCCAGGAGGCAAATATGCGCGAGGAGGAGCGGGAACGGTTTTTAATGGAATTCCGGGAGGAATCGGATCGCCCTCTTGTGGCATTCTGCATTTTAGGTGGTATTTTTTCAGAAGGGATCGATCTGAAGGAAGATCAGTTGATCGGTGCATTTATTGTAGGAAATGGTCTGCCGCAGATCTGTAATGAACGGGATGTGCTGCACCAGTATTTTAAAGAACGGGGCATGGATGGCTTTGCCTATGCCTATATTTATCCGGCGATGAATAAAGTGCTGCAGGCAGCAGGACGTGTGATCCGGACCGAACAGGATCGGGGAGTGATCCTTTTGATGGATGACCGCTTCCAATATGGAGAGTACAAAAGCCTGTTTCCTATGGAATGGGATGATTGCCAGACGATCACATTGTCTGATACCGAGCGACGGATCGGAGCATTTTGGGAACAAACAGAGCAAAAGGAACAGTAAAATAAGAAAATAAGAGAAAAGGATTCATAATATCTTAAACTATTGTGTGATTTTCTCTTAACTTTTATAGAATATAGTATAACATGTCAGGATTGAGAACGGAGGAGAAGGATATGTATCATGTGTTAGTATGCGATGATGATAAAGAGATTGTGGAGGCAATTTCCATTTATCTGATGACGGAAGGATATGAAGTATTTAAAGCGTATGATGGAATGGAGGCACTTGCCATCCTGAAAAAAGAAGAGATCCATCTGCTTCTGATCGACATTATGATGCCGAAGATGGACGGGATCCATGCGACCATGAAGCTGCGCGAACAGAGTAATATTCCGGTTATCATTTTATCGGCGAAATCTGAGGATGCAGATAAGATCTTAGGACTGAATATCGGAGCAGACGACTACATCACCAAACCATTTAACCCCTTAGAGCTGATCGCAAGAGTAAAAAGTCAGCTGCGGCGATATACGACACTCAACCAGGGTGGAACTGTAAAAGAAGAAAACCGTGTGATCAAACTCGGAGGGCTTTCGCTGGATGATGAGCGCAAGCAGGTGTTTGTGGATGGAGAAGAAGTGCGGCTGACACCGATCGAATTTTCCATTCTTCAATTTTTGATGCAGCATCCGGGACGTGTGTTTTCTACAGGTCAGATCTATGAACAGATCTGGGAGGAGGAAGCCATTGGTGCAGACAACATAGTGGCAGTGCATATCAGACATATCCGTGAAAAGATCGAGATCAATCCGAAAGAACCAAGATATTTAAAAGTAGTCTGGGGTCAGGGCTACAAGATGGAAGCAATTAAGGAAAGGATTTGAGTATATGGAAGGTAAAAAAACAAAGACAGGATGGAAACGTCTGATTTTACTGCTGGTGCTTTTTGTGTTTGCACTGTTGACAATGGTGGGAACGATATTGCTTGTTTTTACGTATAGTGGAAGAACAGATGACAAGGCAGTATCCAATTACAGCGAATATCTGAAAACAAATTCTTTTCGTGATGAGATTGGTCTATGGTCAAAAATTATGGTCAATTCCATGCTGGAATCGGGAGCGGTCAAAGATAAGGTAACTGAGATCAGTTCGGATGATATTATGTACCGCATAAGTGAATTTTCTGATTTTGACTGGAGCGGAAAGAAAGAAGTTACGCAGGAAGATCTTCCTTATCAGGATGTTACGTATAAAACCTTAAAAAAGAAACATCCAACGACTGCAAGTGATATTAAAAATGGAATAGATAACGGAGAAGCCTATTACTATTTTTACAGTGATCTGAAGCAGCAGCTGGGGACAAAGGATGTAAAGGATTATCTGCATCTGACGGGAGAGCAGTTTTACCAGATCCTGGAATGCTATGCAACAGTCAAGTCCGGGGAAGAAGATTCACGGTATTATGATAAAGAATTTGATACTGCTCTAACCCGGGCAAGTGATGGTGACGAAGAGGATTCTGTTGGTTACTATCAAAACACAAAGGATTCTGTATATGGATATTATAACAAGACGAATAACAACCTGGTGTTTTATAGTATGGATGGTGGCTTTTATGAATTGTATACCAATGGTGTCTGGTATAGTTTTGACTATCAGGATGCTTCGGATGGAAAGGAGTTTTATATACCGGCAAGTCAGCTTTGCTATGATTCAGAGGAGAAATTTTACCAGTCTATAATTACTGCTCCATTTACAACGGTTGAAGAACCGCTTGCCTACCTTGGTATGCAGAAAAAAATAAAGTCCATAGCTGAAATTCAGGATCGCTACTATACCATTGATTATAACCTGATCAACGAAGTAGATTACCGTATTACACTGTCAGATGATGTCATGCAGAATTGTACGGATCAGCAGCTTGCTAAGGATGATGTGATCAGCTACAATGTGACCGGCAAAACCTTTGACGTAAAGACAAAGCGGAGGATCGACAGTGGAGCACTTGCGCTCAGTGAGAATGACTTTACTTCATTTTCCGATTATGAGAATATTCAAAAAGTAGAGATTGGATTGAAAAATAATGTTTCCCTCACTTCGCTCAATTCCAGTTATTTCAGAGCGCGCCTGCTTAATTATATTGATATTCTCATACTGGGACTGATCCTGTCACTGTTGTTCTTTGTCATTACTTTTGCCGTGGTGATCTACCGGGAAGTGGCAGAGGTAAAACGAAGAGACCGGCACTATCTGTTTACCAAGCTTTTGGTAGGAGGAGCAATACTTCTTGGTATTACTCTTTTAGTAGAATTGTTGTATGAGGGTGTTACGATGGATGGCTTTTATGGAAATGAAGTGCCGATCCTTGTAATGATCGCATTGCTGTTAGTGGTACTTAGTGCAATTGTTTATATTGTTCTTATGTATCTGCTCTTAAGTTCGGTGCGTCTGATCAAAAGTCATCAGTTTAAAGATCATCTGCTTTTGGTATACCTCTATAGACATGGAGTAAAAGCAAATGTCATTCGTATTACAGAAGCGGCGAAGGTGGTCTGGAACAATCAGGGAACCTTGAAAAAAAATATTATGCGTGAGCTGGCACATAATGTGATCCACGTATTATTTCTGTTGCTTTTCCTGTTGTTCCTTTTTTCCGGCCTGAATCTTGGGGCAGTCATATGTCTGGTAGCCTGGCTACTTTATTTTGGACGCTGCTTTTATCTTCTGTATCAGGATCAGAAAATGTTAGAAGAGATCGTGCAGGGGATCATGGAGCTTGCCAACGGAAATGTAAGATATCAGATCGATACCTCTGCTATGAAAGGAGAAAAGAAACAACTGGCAAGTCAGATCAACCGGATCAGCGAAGGACTGGAAAAGGCCATTGATAAGAGCATCCGTGATGAGCGGTTAAAGGCAGAGCTGATCACAAATGTATCACACGATATCAAGACACCGCTGACATCGATCATCAACTATGTGGACCTGATCAAACGGGAACATATTGATACGGAACCGTTAAAGGGATATGTTGAGGTGCTGGATCAAAAGTCCAAACGTTTAAAACAGTTAACAGAGGATCTGGTGGAGGCTTCAAAAGCCAGTACGGGTAATATTGAACTTACGCCGATCAATCTGAATATGGAAGAGCTGATCAATCAGACGATCGGAGAGTTTGAAGACCGTTTTATGCAGAAGAATCTTCAGGTGGTTACCGAATTTGAAGAGGCAGATTATGTGATCTTTGCAGATGGCAGACGGTGTTTCAGAGTATTTGAAAATCTGTTTCAGAATATTTTTAAATATTCCATGCCTAATACGCGTGTGTATGTGACACTGAATCGGCAGGACGAACGCTATGTACTCTGTCTGCGCAACATTTCTGAGAACCCGCTGAAAAAGGATGTGTCAGAGCTGACGAACCGTTTTGTCCGCGGGGATGAGGCGAGAAGCAGTGAAGGAAGTGGATTAGGATTATCTATTGCGAAGAGTCTGACTGAACTGATGGGCGGTACATTTGAGATTGCTCTGGACGGAGATTTGTTTAAAGTGTCGGTTTCTTTTGCGGCAGCAGAATAAGATATGTGAAATAAGGCAAAATTGCGGTTTACCAGATATTGTAGATTGCAATTTTGCCATTTTTGAGATAGACTATATAGTAAGGAGGAGTCTATGGTCACGTATTATAAGTTGAAATACTATATGAATGCGAGCCACAGCTTTTTTGATCAGCCGGAGAAACGGCATGCACATACCTTCGCCATTACGTTGTTTATTGAAGTGCTGGAAGAGGATTTTGTGGCATTTTATGCGATTGAAAAGAGACTGGATCAGTATTTTACACATTTTTCCGGACAATATTTGAATGATCTGGAGGAGTTTTCTGATCTTGATCCAACTGTGGAAAACATTGGTGATTATTTTTATGAAGAGTTGAGACAGCGGCTTTTTAAACATAAGCTGCATCTGATGCAGCTTAGTATATCAGAAACTCCGGTAAGAAAGTATTCCATTTCAGATAAATTACTTCTTTCTTCCGCAGGAGATGACGATATAGATCATAGATGGGAAGCGTTAATGAAAGAAAAAGAACAGTTCCTGTAAGAATGGGAACAGCAAACGATACATTTCATACGATAAGAGAAAGCAGAAGTTGTAAGAGACAACCTGAAAGGAGGTGCGTAGCATGAAACGTATCAGATTTTTAGCTTTGCTTGCAGTGATGATTTTTGCCACGACAGGTGTGATCAGTAAGGCGGCGTCGATGTCCGTGGATGCGTCATTTTCTGACTGGGAGAATGTGAAGAAACACCAGGCATCCGGCAATCTTTCCGAGGTAGCCATGGTGGTAAATGGCGACCGGGTTTATGTATATGCAAAAGAAGGAAATGGAATGAACAGTGCGATTTCCTGGGGACAGCAGCTTGCCTTTGTGACCAAAGAGGGAAAGAAGATTGATTTTTCCACCTATCAGACCAGCTATGGCTGGCAGGAGGCGGTCCGCACACTGAATATCGTAGATGGTTCCGGGAAGACGATGAAGGATGTGTCCGGTATGGGAGCTTATCTTTCAGATTCCAACTGTTACCAGTGGGAGATGAGTTTTCCGGTATCTTTGTTTGGGGATACCGAGTCGGTTTCTTTAACTGACGCCAGTGGCAATGTAGTTTATGTCAAGGATATTTCTGTTGCAAAAGCAGAAAGCAGTACAAAGGCAGAACCAACCACAGAAACACCGACAACAGAGGCAGCTACAACAGCGGCCACTGCTACGACAGAGACACCGACCACACAGAGTAAACCATCCACATCCGGCATTGTGGTTGACGGATATTATGAAGATTGGACGAACATTGATGTCAAGGATGCACTTACATGGTATTCCAACAATAAGCAATGTAACCACAAAGCAGGTATTTATATGGATGGAAAGGATGTTTACGTGCATGTGAAAATGCATGAATTATACCAGAGCCAGATTCCACTGACGAATTTTGTACTGACTGTCAACAATGAGAAACCGGTACAGTTTTCTGCACAATTTGCCAATGCAGATGGAACGATCGATTGGAGCAAAAGTGATCAGGTATATCATCTTCCGGTTGGAACTACGACACTGTCATTGTTCTATAGTCAATATCCACCATATAATATGGGAGATATTGCAGTAACGGTATATAACGAAAAGCATGTGTCGGATGAATTTGAATTTCGGGTAGACTTAGCTGTATTAGCTAAGATTACAGGTATTCCGGAGGATTCCATTCGGGAGATTTCATTTAACTGCAGTAATATTGGCGGAAATTCCATTCATACTTCCGGAACTTCAACCGGAGCAGCGGTAGGAGTAGGAATCTGTATTGCATTTGTGGCGTATATCTGGTATCGAAAAAGCAGAAAGCAGGTTCAAGAGTAAATGAATTTCTTTTTAGTCATTTTATTTGTTCTCTGGTTATATGTGCTGAGTGTATGTAAGCGTGCGAAGCTGGAATTTTGGTATTTCTGCCTTGGCAGCGTAGGATTGTTTTTGTTTTTATTAGCATGGATCCAGCCGCTTCTGACCGTTCCGCTTACCAAAGCGGTGACGGCGGTGGCTGGTATTATAGGACAATTGACGGGGCTGTTTGATTCGTTTTATCAGTATGCCCTGTTATTTATTCAATCAAAAGGGGAGTCCATATCACTGTACATCGACTATGAGTGCTCCGGAATCATTGAGATCATGGCATTTAGTTCATTGCTCTGGTTTTTTCCGGTGTACCAGTTTTACGAGAAGGTAGTAGTGAATATTTTGGGGTTCCTTTTTATTTTTGTGAGCAATGTAGCGCGGATCCTGCTGATCTGTATATTAGTGCATTTTGGTGGAAATGATATTTATTTTCTGGCACACACGGTATTTGGACGACTGCTTTTCTATGCCTGTTCCGTTGCCCTTTATTTCTATGTGTTCACAAAATCACAGATTGTCAGACAGAAAGTAGGTAGTTTCCGATATGACGGTGATTGATTATATTTTAAGCACGATCGTGTTCTGGATGGCATGGATCATCATCCCTCTTTTAATGGAGATCTTTCCGGCAATTGGCAATTTTTTTGTGCTGTTATTCAAACGGTTCCGGCAGAAAAAAGAAATGCCGGCATCGTATGATCCGGAAATCACGCTGATCATTCCGGTGTACAATTCTGGAGATACGTTAAAAGCCTGTATTGCTTCGGTAGCACAGTCCACTTATCCGAGTGAACTGATCCATATTATGCTGGTCAATAACGAGAGTCGTGACAACAGCTTCGAAATATATAACGAGTGCCAGATGTTATATCCGGAGCTTCGCATGAACTGGATGAATGCAAAGCAGGGCAAGTCAAAGGCATTAAATCTGGCATTGTTCAGCAGCTACGGAAAGTACATCATCCACATTGACAGTGATGGTATTCTGCATCCGGATGCTCTTAGAAGCATGGTGAACATGTTTGAACAGGAGCCGGATACACACTGTGTTACCGGAACGATCATGACCAATCCAAAGATGATCGATGAAACGAAAAATCCATTTCTCCGTCTGTTTCGGAAAGTGGAATTTTTTGAATATTGCCAGGCATTTTTAGCCGGACGTAATTTTGAATCAGAGTTTAACAGTATTTATACGCTATCCGGTGCGTTTAGTGCGTTCCGAAAATCAGCGATCTTAAAGACGCAGCTTTATAACACGGATACGGTGTGTGAAGATACCCATGTTACCTTTCAGGTCAGGGAAATGCTCCATCAGCGGGTGAGGATCTGTCCGAAAGCAATCTTTTATGTTGATCCGATCGAAGGTATCAACCAGCTTTATACACAGCGGCAGCGGTGGCAGCGTGGAGAACTGGAAGTGGCACATATGTTTTTGCGGAAAAAGCTTTCGGCAGGAAAGGGCTTTTTTTCTAACTTTGCCATCCGGCTTTTGATGTATGATCACACCTTTGCATTTCCACGTATGATCTGGTATTTTGCGCTGATCTTTCTGGCATTTAAAAATTATCCGATGAAGCTGATCCTTATGTCACTTGTTGTGATCTATGTCTTATATGTGATCTCCGCATTGCTTTACTATATCAATGTGCTGATCTTTTTAACACCGCGCAAAGAAGTGAAACGGTATTACGCGCCGAAATGGTATCTGGCATTTTTGCTGCCACTATTTAACTTCCTTGTATTCTGGTTCCGTTTTGCCGGGATCGTGAACTCGATCAGCCGGAGCCAGACGTGGCGTACCAGTAATCTTACAGAAGAATGCAGTGCCTTTCGTGCAGTGGTCAGACATGATTTTGCGTGGCTGATCCGTGCACTGAATAAGGCGAGAGAGGTGGTTAATAACGATGAAGAATGAATTAGTAGTAATCTTACCTGCTTATAATGAAGAGCAGAATGTGGAAAAAATGGTGACAACATGGCTTAGGGGACAGCGCAAAATAAAGGAACGTCATGCCTTGAACCTTCGTATTGTGATCGTAAATGATGGAAGTGCGGATGCGACGAAGGAAATTGCGACGAGACTTGCCGGGCAGTTTTCAAACGTGACACTGATCAATCATGAGAAAAACAAAGGGCTTGGAGCAGCCGTGAAGACCGGGCTTTCCTATGCAGCAGAAAGAGAAACGTGTGCTTTTGCCTGTCTCATGGATTGTGACAATACACAGGACCCAAAGTATGTACTTTCTATGCTGCGTAAGATTGGAAGACAAACCACACAGACGACGGCAGAGGAGCTTCAGGCAGATGTTGTGATCGCTTCCCGATATCAAAGAGGAGCCAGTGTGCAGGGGGTGGCAGGTTATCGGCTGCTTACCAGTCAGGGAGCAAGGCTCGTGTACTCTGTGTTATTGGGGGTCAAAGGTGTGCGGGATTATACCTGTGGCTACCGTCTTTATACAAGTGAGATATTGAAAAAGGGATTTTCCCAATATGGAGAAGATCTCGTGTCTGAGACAGGGTTTACCTGTATGGCAGAAGTATTATATAAACTGTCCTTATGTGGTGCACGGTTTTTAGAAGTACCTTTTGAACTGCGCTACGATTTTAAAGAAGGAAACAGTAAAATGAAGGTAGTAAAAACAGCAATTGATAGTGTCAGACTGGCACTGCGGTTACGAGCAGGTGGACGAAGTAATGGGAAAGATCATCAATAAGGTATTTGAAAATAGAAAAAGCCGTACAGCAGCTGTCATGGTACTCGGTGTGTTGTTTATTCTGGCCGCTTTTTTATTTGTGGGAAATGAACTGATCCAGAACAAAGCATATCTGCTGCGACAAAAAAAGGAGGAACAGCAGATGCTTACCGATGCGATGGCGTCATATATTGGAGCTTCCGTGGATGGAGCTTCCTCCTATGACATCGTAAATGAGCTTTCCAAAAGTCCGATCAACGGAAGTTATCGGTGGTGTTTTTTAGCTGAAAAAAACCGCATGATACAGGTACGTGATAAAAACTATTATAAGGCAATGACAGAGCAGAATATTTCGACGCTAAAGGATTTTTTGAAAACGCTGCCAAAGGAGCAGTATCTTGTTACCACACAGACATTTGAGACTTCCTACGGGATCAAATATACCTTTGGGATCGCAACTAGAATTGATAGCATCTTTTTGGATTACAAGGTGACCAAGCACAACACGTATCTGTTTATGTCACTGGCATTTGTCTGCATGGCATTTTTCTGTTCGCTGGTTTTTGTTACGATGCAGCTTGCGAATCGGGATAAAAAGCTTGTCAGACTTAATGAGGAACTGGAAAAGAGACAAAAAAGTCTGGAAGACATTTCAGAGGAAGTGACATGGGACGGAGAAGCAGCTTTGCAAAACAGCAGTAATAATAAGGATTACGAGGATGAGCTGGCATATCAATTGCTCAAAAAATCCGGGCAGGAGGCCTTGTTCCCGATGGGACTGATCTATATGAAGTGTTATCCGGGGGAGCGTTATATTACAAAAACGCAGTTTTTCCATGCACAGGAGCTTTTGAAAAAGCAGCTTACGGAATCAGATATTCTGTTAGAGATCGCCAAAGGAGAATTTCTGGTATTTTCTTACCAGATTGAACAGGATGCATTTGAGGCATTACGCACTTCTTTAGAACAGGTGCTTTCCACGTATTTGGTAGAGCTTAAGATCTATGCGCATACGGAAGCAAGCTATTTTGAAAAAACGCTCTATCAGGAACAGGGGCTTTTAGAACATGCCTTTTTACAGATGAAAAAAAGTCTGACAGACAGGAAGGATGCAGAAGATGAAGCAGCTTTTTAAGCGGTTTTCCATACTTATACGTTATGGTATTAATTCCATTGTGACGACTGTTGTGGATACTGCCATTGTATGGATTCTTGTAAAAATGGGAATCTCCATTGTAGCGGCAAATACGACGGGTGTGATCGTAGGATTTTTGCTCGGCTATGTTTTGACTGCTGCCTATGTGTTTCAGGCGGCAAAGGGAAAGATGGGATTTGTGATCTATTTTGGCACCTTTTTGATCGGGCTGGTGCTTGCCGATTATCTGATCTGGCTTGGAAATACCCGGTTGTTTGCAGCATTTTCAGAGTCAGTAAATTTTCTGTTGAGCAAAGGATTGTCCATCGTAGTACCATTTTTTGTAATGTATTTTTTGCGGAAGATTTTGTATGGAATATTGGAAAAACGTACGAATTGTGAGTGAATGAGAAGGAGGTTAGGATGCGGTATCGACAGTATCGTTTTAAATTTTATCTGAATGCCAGCCATGCGATCATGATCGGGGGAAAGCAGGGGGAACGGCATCCCCATACGTGGGAGATCGCGCTTACAGTTCTTAAATTCCGGGAGAATTTTGTGGAATTTGGTGCCGTGGAAAAAAGTGTGGAAGCTTTTTTGGAACCATATCAGAACCAGTTCTTAAACGAAGTAGCTCCCTTTGACCAGATCAATCCGACACTGGAAAATGCGTGTGAGAATTTTAAGGATCGTTTGAAGGAACGGTTAAATGAACTGGGATGGGTTCTGTTAAAGATTGAGATGAGTGAAACTCCGACCAGAACGTATGTGGTCAATCTTTTAGATGAGCAGCAGCAGAACGTAAAGGAGCAGTCGTTGGATACCGTAGCTGATCTGATGCTGGAAAAGATTATGAAACGAGGAAAGAGAGAAGATGAAGAAAAACAACACATTTCTTCAAAAGAATAGAGGAGCTGCAGTAGGGATCTGTCTGCTTATTCTGGCGGCAGCATCGGCTCTTTTGACGGTGTATTTGCTGAAATATGGCTATATTGCATCGGGAAATGACTACTGGGGACATTTGTATAAATCCCAGTATATGTATGAGCAGATCAAACAAGGCAATTACTATCCGCTTTATACCAGTGACTGGTACAACGGCATCCAGCCGTACCGTTACTGGGCACCATTTCCTTACTATTTGATGGCACTGCTGCAGATGTTTACCGGGGGTGACCTGACTCTGTCGTATGCTTTATTTGCAGGTGTCTCCCTGTTCTTTGGCGGAGCCGCCTTTGTTCTTTTGGGGAATGCGGTCAAACGACTTCCTGCTGGAACCTTTGTGGGATTGCTCTGGTTTTTTATGCCGGAGAATTTTCGTGTGTTTTTTTGTGAGGGAAACCTGCCGCGTATGGTCACGGCTATTTTGATCCCTTATTTTTTGTATTTCCTATACCTGTATCTGCGCAAAGGAAAAAACAGTGCCTTGATCGGAATTCTTTTTACAACAGGACTGATCACGTTATCACATGCCATGATCGGTGCGATGACCGGAATTGCCAGCTTTTTGTTTTTCTGTTTTTACTGCTTTGAAAACCGGGAGTTGAAAAAGGGAGTACGTGTGATCATCGTCATGCTGCTTTCCTTTGCGGTGATCGGCATCTGGCTGCTTCCTGCGCTGTCCGGTGGACTGGTGGGAATGAACTCCGATTCAAGTGCAGAGGTTATGGCATCTTTGATGTATTCCTTACGTGATTCGCTTGATCCGACGAACCGGATTGATGGAATTGTTGATACATTTTATTATGGGATCTCCATCGTGGTTGTATCAGTGTTTGGTATTTTGTTGGCAAGAAAACAGAAGCGTGCCGGATATTATCTGGCGATCTTAGTTCTTTTGCTGACAACTACGGCGGCACTTCCTTTCCTGAGCAAGCTGCCGCTCAACAGTCTGCTCTGGATGATGCGTTTTGCGACGATCGCATATGGATTTTTCCTGTTTTCTTTTATGGAGTGGCGTTCTTTAAAAAAGCCATTTGTCGTTTTGCTGTGTCTGATCCTTATAGCAGATGTGGTACCATCCTTTTCTTTTGAACGTTATTACACCCAGTCAAAGGAAGCAACAAAGGAGGAGATTCCGCTATTAAAGAAGATGACAGATCAGCGATGCAGTATTTTAGACTTAAGTGCATTTGGTTCCTATCCGTCCTTTGGACTGAATCAGGGAAAGGATGGGGTGGCATATACCTATGGCTGGGCATGGCAGGGGGCCACGACTGCTCCGAATATCGTGCGGCTTAACGAAGCATTGGAGAAAGAGAATTACCGCTATATTTTTGATCGCAGCATTGAACTGGGGGATGATACGGTAATGATCCGAAAAGATCTGCTCGGTGCTGCCGGAAAAACGATGACCGATTTAAAAAAAGGAGCAGAAGCAAGTGGCTATGCCCTTGTTGAGACGACAAAGAAAGCCTACATTTTCAAAAAAGCAACGCCGAAATGCTTCGGTGTAAAAACGGATTACAAAGGTATGGCGATCGGAACGTATGCGTCTACACTGGAGCTTTATTATCCGAGTTTTACAACGGGAGATTCCACATATCTGGATGATTATTCATTTGAAGAGCTCTCCCGGTATCAGTGCTTGTTTTTGTCCGGCTTTACTTATCATGACCGTACGACTGCGGAGCATCTGGTGACATTGCTTTCCAACTATGGAGTCCGTATTGTGATCGATGGTGCACATCTGCAGGTGGATAAGAAAACAAATCGACAGCATTTTCTATCTGTGACAGCACAGGATATCAGCTTTGAGGATCACTATCCGGATCTTTACTATCAGGGAACAAAAATGACGATGCTGGATTTTTCTAAGGACAATCGGATTTGGAATACCGCATATTTGGAAGGGTGCGATGAGGTGCTCGGTACATTTGATTATTCCAATCAGAAGCTTACTTTTTTAGGGACGGCCAAAGGGCTTTCTAATGTTTATTTTCTAGGATTAAACATTGCATATCAGAGTATTGACCGGGAAGATCCAAGTGGCTTTTCTCTGCTTTCCGAGTTATTTGGAATCGAGCAGGGCGAGCTTGCCAACCGGACATTGTACGAGCTTTCTGTCACCTATGATAAAGATAAGATGGTGATCAAAAGTCCGGTAGATCAGATCAATACGACTCTTGCATGTCTGGATACTTTTTCCAGCCGGCAAGTTTTTGAAAGTCACGACCAGCTTTTGTATGTCAATAAGGGAACGACAGTGATCACATATCATTATCCGTATGGAATGGCGGGAGCTGCGCTCAGCGTTCTGGGTGCCTGTTGTTTTCTGCTCTATTATATCTGGATCTTAAAAAAAGAGAAAAAACTGCATTTACAGCAGGAGAAAGGGGTGGAGGAAACATGAAAAAGATCATGCTTGTTTTTGGAACGAGACCGGAAGCGATCAAGATGTGTCCTCTTGTAAAAGAACTGGAACAGCATAAGGAATGGGAAACGGTTGTATTGGTGACCGGACAGCACAGGGAAATGCTGTCGCAGGTGCTAAAGTGTTTTGCTGTCAAACCCCAGTATGATCTTGCCATCATGAAGCAGGGACAGGATCTTTACGATATTACGACAGCGGTGCTTATTGGCATGCGGGACATTTTAAAAAAGGAGCAACCGGATCTGGTGCTGGTGCATGGAGATACGACCACATCTTTTGCAGCTGCACTTGCCGCTTTTTATATGCAGATTCCGGTCGGACATGTGGAAGCCGGTCTTCGCACATATGATCTGTCTTCGCCATTCCCGGAAGAGATGAACCGGCAAGGGGTAGGGATACTTGCCACACTTCATTTTGCACCGACACAGACGGCGAAGAAGCATTTGCTTGCAGAGGGGAAAAGGGAAGATCGTATCTATGTAACAGGCAATACGGTCATAGATGCGATGCGTTATACTGTAACAGAGGATTATCATAATCCACACCTTGACTGGGCAAAGGACAGTCGGCTGATCCTGCTTACTGCACACCGAAGAGAAAATCTCGGAGCAGGACTGGAGCGGATCTTTCGGGCGGTTCGCAGGATCGTGACGGATTTTCCGGATGTAAAGGTCATTTATCCGGTACACAAAAATCCGAAAGTAAGACAGAGCGCGGAGGCTCTGTTGGGTGATCTTGATCGGATCCGACTGATCGAGCCACTGGACGTGTTGGATTTTCATAACTTTATGAAACAGTCCTATCTGATCTTAAGTGATAGTGGCGGGATTCAGGAGGAAGCACCTTCTCTTGGGAAGCCGGTGCTGGTGCTTCGGGATACCACGGAGCGTCCAGAGGGAGTAGCAGCCGGAACATTAAAGCTTGCGGGAACCGATGAGGAACAGATCTATCAGATGACGGCACAATTGTTGTCAGACCAAAAGGAATATGAGAAAATGAAAAATGCGGTGAATCCGTATGGCGATGGTCATGCTTCCAAGAAGATCGCAGAGGGAATTGCAAAGTGCTTGAAAGAGTAAAGTGTATTTGATTTTTTGGGTTAAATAAAGTAAAATAGTAATACTATATTTTATCAATCGATGGGAGGCATACGAATGAGTGCTCGATTGGAAAAAATTGTATATGCAACATATAAAATAAATATGGGTACAATGGAGATCTTTGAGATCGACGAGCAATTCACGAAATTTCTGGGGTATACAAAAGAGGATGTAGAACGGGATCATTTAACATTGATGGATCTGATCTTTGAGGAAGATAGCAAAAACTATTTTCCCATGGTACAGCAATCGTTGGATACAGCAGGGGAAGCGTTTATTGCACATTATCTGAAAAAGAAGGATGGCGCAGGCATGTTTGTCTGTTGCTTTGGTAAAATAGCACAGGATCAGAAGTATGGATTTCCGTATTCTCAGATCATGTTTGGTGAGATGACGGCACTTTATGAGACTGCTATGCTTTCCATGGAGAACCGTCTGATCTTGAGTAATGTACTCGACAGCCTGATGGGAGGCGTCGGGGTATTTCGTGTGGAAGGAACCTGTTTTATAGCTGAGTATCTGAGTGAAGGTTTTTTTGATATTGTTGGAACAAACAAAGAAATCTTTATGAAAACATCCGGGGATTTCAGCCGCTTTATTTATGGAGAGGATATTTTAAAACTGCATGAGGATGTGGATAACTGCATCGTGAAAGGTGCACATACGATCGGAGAATATCGGTTCATTAAGCCGGATAGCGGTTTCCAGTGGATGAAAGTACATTTTTCATACTTTGACAGAGAGGATGGAGTTCCGCGTGTTTGTGCGTACTTTGCAGATGTCACAGATACAAAGCAGGAGCAGATCCGGCTGCGCAATATGAACAAGGAGCTTTCATTTAAATCAGAGATTGATTCGTTGACCGGGGTATACAATCACAATGCATTTGTGGAGCATGCATCGCAGAGCCTGACACGACAGAAACCAGGAGATTTTTGCTCATTGCTGATGATCGATGTGGATGACTTCAAACTTGTCAATGACATTTTAGGTCATTACGAAGGCGATCGGGTATTAAAGGA
The DNA here is from genome assembly GCA_934317845.1 of uncultured Lachnospiraceae bacterium. Classification (GTDB taxonomy): domain Bacteria; phylum Bacillota; class Clostridia; order Lachnospirales; family Lachnospiraceae; genus NC2004. The sequence goes on along the minus strand of CAKRES010000011.1, from coordinate 71,252 downwards.
AACTGCAAGACGCCTCAACGATCTTTCCATGAATCTTGGTTTCGCCGGACGTATGGGTGGCGATGAGTTTGCTGTATTTTTAAATCGTATTAAAAGCCGGGAAGAAGCGGTGCTATTTGCCGGAGACATTACAAGAAAACTGTCTGAGATCAAGATTAAAACAGGGTATTCTGTTTCCATTGGTATTTATGTGTCAGAGCAGGGCGCGGCAGAACATTTTCAGGATTATTATGTTAAGGCAGACCGTGCATTATATGCTGCGAAGCGTGCCGGGAAAAATGGTTACATATTATATGATGAGATTCAGACACAGGAAGCACAAAATACGGAAGAGGTACAGGATGTTGTCTATTTTTCTGAGACCAGTCAGGTACTGGATGATCTTTCCGATGCAGTCTATGTGTGTGATGCTGATACCTATGAGCTGATGTTTATCAATCGGACAGTGCGTGAGATCTACGGACTGGAAGCGGATGATAAAAGTTACCGTGGGCAGAAATGTTATAAGTTCTTACATGATAGGGAGGATCCATGCGAATTTTGTACCAAGGATGGTATCTGTAAGGGAAAAAATTATACGTTCCTTTACCGCCATGACAGTACAGCGCGGCAGTATGTATGCAGAGAACGTCTGGTACGTTGGAAGAATCGTAAAGCAAGACTGGAAACATGCACTGACATTACAAAACCAGAGGACGTGCTGACTGCGTTTACCGCAAGAATCGAGATGGAGGATGCATTCCGTAACTGTCTATTAGAATTGTCCTCAACAACGAATTATGAGAAAACCTGCAAGAAAGTGCTTTCCGTGATCGGTGAATACTACAATGCAGATCGCGTGGTATTCCGGGTGGATGTTCCTGATCAGCCGGAGAAATATTATGAGTGGTATGGCAGTCGCATTGAGGCTCTGCTCGATGACCAGTATCAGCTCAAGGAGCGGTATCAGGATGGTATCTGGTGTGATCAGGAGTTGAAGCAGCATCCAATGATCATTGATAATAGTGAGCAGTTTAAAAATTCAGATCCGGAGAAGTATGAAAAACTGAGCCAGACAAAAGTATGGTCCTACTATTCTGTACCATTTGAGCATGAGGATATGAAAGGCTTTATGATGGTATGTAATCCGAAGAAACATACGGCAGAACTTACGATTATAGAGTTGTTTGCTCTCTTTTTAGGGAACGAAATGGTGAAATGGGAGCTGTTGCGTATTCGTCAGTATGAGGCATATCACGATCAGTTGACCGGAACAATGAATCGTGCGGCATACATTGCAGATATGCCAAAGGTGCAGGAGTCAGATTCCCTGGGATACGTTTTGGTCGATGTGGATAATCTGAAAGCAGTGAATGCCCAATTTGGGTTTGAATATGGAAATCTGGTTGTAAAAGAGATTGCGGATATTATAAAACAAAATTTTCCTGCGTATAAGGTATATCGATTTGATGGGGATGATTTTGCGGTATGCTGTCAGAATATGGGACGAGAAGAGTTCCTGAATCAGGTAACAGAGCTTCGGAAGGAGCTTTCCGATCATATTGTTGGAGCGTCTGTTGGCTATGTCTGGGATGACTATGAAAAAGATCTGCGGTTGATGAATATGCATGCAGAAGAGATGCTGAAAAATGATAAAAAGCGTCGAAAAACAGAGGATATTAAAAAAGGCAATCAAAACTCCTTGGACTACATGAAATACAATGCGGAACAGTGGATTGAAAATGATAATTTCTTGGTTTACCTGCAGCCAAAGGTTGATCTGGAATCCAATGATCTATGTGGTGCAGAAGCATTGGTACGTTTGAACCATCCGGAAAAAGGTATTGTCACTCCGAATAACTTTATTCCTCAGATGGAAAAACTCGGGGTGATATCCGATGTTGATCTGTGGGTTCTGGAACGGGTATGTCAGATCTTACAAAAATGGAAAAAAGAGGGAAGAAAAATGTTTCCAATCTCTTTTAATTTCTCAAGGATCACACTGTTAGAAGAGAATTTGGTCGAGAAAATGGAACACATTATTTCCAAGTATGATATTGACCGTAATTATCTGGAGATTGAGATCACAGAAACGATCGGAGATATGGAGCATGAGATGATCTCGAGGATCGCGGAACAACTTCATATGAATAATTTCAGGTTGTCCATGGACGATTTTGGAACAAAGTATTCCTCTATTTCCGTGCTTTCCCTGATGCGATTTGATGAAGTGAAGATTGACCGGAGTATGGTATGGAATTTAGAACAGAATGAAATCAGTCGTAAAATAGTAAAGCATGTGATCGCCATGTGTTCCGATATTGGAATTCAGTGTATTGCGGAGGGTGTAGAGAATGAAAAACAGCGTGAGCTTTTAAGACAATTCAACTGCGATAAAGCGCAGGGATATCTTTACAGTAAGCCGGTTGCACTGTGTGATTTTGAGCATATTGTAGACAATTATAATTCCTAAAGGAGCAGAGTAAATGAGTAAAGTAAATGAATTAGAGTATGATAAATGGATGATTCCAGAGGAGGCGGAGCAAAAGAAGATTGCCCGAATGTTCCGGACGAAGGGGACAGGACTGCTGGTCGGATACGTTTTGTTACTGGTATTTGTTGTGGTCAGTATCGTCATCAATATTCTGTTTCAAAAGATCAACTTGTTTTATATCGTATTTTTCCTGTTGATCGCCCTGGCATCTGTTGCGGGGCTTGGAAATCAGGTAAAACTGACCAGACAGATGAAGCAGCATGCGTTTGAGATACGGGATGGAATTGTAAAAAAATTGAATTACACGAACAAACGGAAATATAATGTTTATTCCTATGAAGTAGAGATTGACGAACATAACGTAATAAAAACGATTGTTGTTTCCAAAGGACACCGTGGATTCAAGCCGAAAGAAGGAGACCATGTCCTGCTTGCCAAACCACAGAAGTCAAGCAGTATCTATTTCTATAAAAAACTCTAAAAGAAAAACCCGGCGATCTATAGATCGTTGGGTTTTTCTGATGTTTGCAGATTGTTTTTAAAAAATGGATTTGGGAAAAAACGCGATTTCTGGTCGTCCTCTTGTTCGAGAACTGTGATCTGTATTGCCTTGGTCACATTGCTTCCATCCATGGTTGAAACCGTGATCGTTGCAGTTCCGGGAGCAATGGCAGTAATTTTTCCTTTGCTGCTGACAGAAGCAACTGTGGAATCCGAAGATACATAGGTCACTTTTTTATAAGCGGCACTTTTGGGAGAAACTGTCGCCTTTAGCATGTAGTAATTTCCCTGGTAGATTGTCTTCTTTCCGGCGTTTAATCTAACCTTACTGACCTTTTTTCCTACATGAACTTTGGTAGTTGTACTGACGTTATCATCGTCTTTGGAGGTGATCGTGATCCGTGCAACTCCTTTTCGACCTGTGGTGATCATACCATCCTCGGAAACATTTGCTACCGCTTTGTTACTGCTCTGGTAGGTAAAAGCAGAGGTGTTGGCAAGAAAACCATTTACCCTTGGCTCTAATTGCAGGGTGCTGTTTCGGTTTATTACAAGGTGTTTGTCGATCGTAAGGGTGCGGTTGTAATCTCCCAATGCCTGAACCGGAGCCAGACTTGCGGAAAGCAGGAGAAGCATACACAAGACAAGCGAGAGCAGGATGTGTTTTTTATAATACATGAAAATTCCTCTTTTCTATTTTTTATTAGTGTAATCTTATGATGTGATAACTTCGTGAGAGAGCATTTCTTTTTCCAGTAGTGGAAGTGACAGGGAAAAACAGATTCCATGTTCCAGGTTGGTAACGTCACAGGTACCGTGTAGTCCTGTAATGATCGTTTTTACGATATAAAGTCCCAGACCGACACTCATGTTACGGTCTTTGTTTCTTGATTTATCCAGCTTATAAAAGCTTTCCCAGATAGAAGAAAGACTATCTTCATCCAACGGAGTACAAGGATTGCTAATGGAAAAGCGGGCATTTCCTTTGTCGTCCTTTTTCAGACACATCGTAACCGTGCCATTTGGATCACTGTATTTTAATGCATTTCCAATGTAGTTGCGGATGGCCTGGGAAAGATAGGTTTCATCCGCCATCACAAAAAGATCTTTTTCAAATTCAGTCTTACAAGTAAGCTGCTGCTGGTCAAATAAAAGCTTCTGTGTTTCTGCAAGGCTTTCGCATAGATCAGAAAAATTACATTCCGAAAGTGTCATGTGAGCTGCCCCATGCTCCAGACGTGATACCTCTAACAGCCGCCCGATCATGCTGTTCATGAGTTTGGATTCTTCCAGAATAACGTCTAAATATTCCTCTGTATCAATATGTTCCCCTTCGTATTTTAGCATTTCCGCATAGCTCGTAACGATGGCGAGCGGCGTTTTCAGTTCGTGGGAGACATTGGATAAAAACTCCCGGCGCAGCATATCCTGCCGCTGCTTTTCCTTGATATCCTGTTCCAATTGTGCATTTACATTTTTTAAGGTGTCCATATCTTCTTTTAAACGGCTGGACATGTGATTGATATTATTGGAAAGGCGGTAAAGCTCATCTTTTTGCTTTGGCAGCGGAAGGGTTGTAGAAAAATCCTGCCGGGTGATGCGCTGCGCAGCCTGATCGATCCGCCGGATCGGATACACAATGCGGCTGGAAAATGGGATTGCAAGGATGGCACTTAACAGGCAGGAGCCAAGTATCGTAAGCAGAATGATTGGAAAAAGGCCGAGCATCGTCTGGTTAAATTCCGCTTCGTAGCATGTCCAGATGACGGTATTATAAAGATGCTGATCCGTTTCAATCGTGCGGTATAACGCCAGCCATGAGTTGGAATTGTAGCCCTCCACTTTGGCAGGATCAGCTTCCTCCTCATATTTGGAATCATCCACATGGGTAAAGGCAACGGAGTCCTGGATGGATTCGTTTGTACTGTAGAACACGGAATCATTCTCCCGGTCAATCATGCAAAAGTATAGATTGGAGGTAACTTCATAATCGGAAATGACCGCCAAGGTGTCCTGCCAGGTCGTTTTATCATCCAGATCGTCGTTGATCTCATCAAATGCCTGCAGCATGGTATTTTCTTTTTGTGACCGGAATGCATGGTTCATAAACAGATACATTGCGCCAAGCTGCACACTCTCAAGAATGAGAAAAAAGCAAAAAAAGGTGGCTGCCAGACGTATCCTGATCGAATGAAACATATCGTTCTCCTCCTGCTAAGTCCCTTTTCTTTAATGAAAGAAAGGATAATCTATAATTTGATGGTAGCATGTTTCATAGAAAATGCAACTGAAAAAAATGTGATATGCGGTAGAAAGTTATGGTCTGATATGGTAAACTATAGTAGGATTTCTGCGCCTTCTTACGCGTAGAGAATAGCTGGAAAGGAGACTATGAGATGACAATTCTGATAAAAAATGGAATCATCGTGGATGGAACGGACAAAAAGCCGTTTCCGTCAGATGTGTTGATCCAGAACGGAAAGATCACAAAAATCGGGGATGCATTAGAGGATGCAGCCGATCAGGTGGTGGATGCGAAGGGACGTTATGTCATGCCGGGCTTTATTGATCTGCATGTACATTTTCGTGATCCGGGGCTTACCCACAAGGAGGATCTGATGACGGGTGCGATGGCAGCCGCAAGAGGCGGTGTAACGAGCGTATGTGCAATGCCGAACACCAAACCTGTGGTCGATTCGGTTGAGACGTTGAAGGATATTTTGGAGCGGGCGAAAGAGGCTCCGGTACATGTGCTTCAGATCTCTGCGATCACGAAGGGACAGGACGGCACCGGGCTTGTGGACATGCAGGCAATGATGGAAGCCGGTGCGATCGGCTTTAGTGAGGATGGCAAGAGTGTAATGGATATCACGCTTTATGAAGAAGCGATGAAAGAAGCCGCGCGTCTTAACGCTCCGGTATTTGCACACTGTGAGGACAAGAAGCTGGTTGGAAAAGGCGTGTTAAATGAAGGCGTTGCTTCCAAAAAGTTTGGTGTTCCCGGAATCAGCAATGCGGTGGAGGATATCATTACGGCGCGTGACATTTTCCTTGCCAATGAAACAAAAGCCAGACTGCATTTATGCCACTGTTCTACAGAAGGTACGGTAGAGCTGATGAAGATGGCAAAGGAGATGGGCATTTCTGTTTCCGCAGAGGTCTGCCCGCATCACTTCATTTTGTGTGATGAGGATATCCAGACGGAAGATACCAACTATAAAATGAATCCGCCGCTTCGAAGCAGCCGGGATCGGGATGCAATGATAGAAGGACTCCGTACAGGAGTGATGAGCTGCATCAGTACCGACCATGCGCCACATCATGCAGACGAAAAAGCGGGCGGCTTTATGAGTGCACCGTTTGGTATTGTAGGATTAGAGACCAGTGCGGCACTGACCTATACTTATCTGGTAAAGAGCGGGATCGTGCCGATCACCCAGATGGTACAGATGATGAGCTCCAATCCGGCCAGAGTTCTTCAAAGAGATGATCTGATCGGTTATGTGGAGGAAGGAAAAAATGCCGATCTTGTGATCTTTGATGCGGAAGAGGAGTATGTGATCGATCCGGAGGAATTTGCATCCAAAGGAAAGAACACTCCATTTCAGGGAAGAAAAGTAAGCGGCCGTGTGAAAATGACGATCGTGGATGGCGCGATCGTATATGAAGATGAGAAATAAACAATATAACATACAGTAGGAGGATATTATGATTCAGCAGTTGATTAAAAACATTACAGAGAAAAATGCCCCGATCGTGGTAGGACTTGATCCGATGCTTTCTTACATTCCAAAGCATATTATGGATGCAGCGATCGAAGAAAAAGGCGAGACATTAGAGGGCTGTGCCGAGGCCATCTGGCAGTTTAACAAAGGGATCGTGGATGCGACCTATGATCTGATCCCGGCAGTCAAACCACAGGTTGCCATGTATGAGCAGTTTGGAGTACCGGGTATGGAAGCATTTGCAAAGACTGTTTCCTACTGCAAGAGCAAGGGACTTACGATCATTGGAGATATCAAACGTGGCGATATCGGTTCGACCTCCACAGCATATGCGATCGGCCATCTTGGTAAAGTAACGATCGGCTCTAAAACACTACGCGGATTTGAAGAGGACTTTGTAACTGTCAATCCTTATCTTGGAAGTGACGGTGTAAAACCTTTTATCGAGGTATGTAAGGAAGAGGATAAGGGTATCTTCGTTCTGGTCAAGACCTCCAATCCATCCTCCGGTGAATTCCAGGATCGCCTGATCGACGGACGTCCTCTTTATGAATATGTCGGAGAAAAGGTAAACGAATGGGGACAGGACTGCATGGATGGTTCTTACAGTAACGTGGGAGCGGTAGTAGGAGCAACGTATCCGGAAATGGGAGAAGTGCTTCGGAAAGTAATGCCACATGCCTACATTTTAGTACCGGGATATGGCGCACAGGGCGGAAAGGCCTCTGATCTGGCTCCATACTTCAATGCAGATGGTCTGGGTGCGATCGTTAATTCTTCCCGTGGCATTATCTGTGCCTACAAGCAGGAAGCCTATGCTGAGAAATTTACACCGGAGCAGTATGCGGATGCGTCCCGTCAGGCTGTGATCGATATGAGAGATGACATCAACGGCGCACTGGGAAAATAATCACAAAGGAGCAGGTACTATGGGAAAGACAAAAGTAAGTGCAACGGTCATGTTTCATGAGCAGATTGCAAGTGATGTATACTCCCTCTATTTACAAGTGGGAGAGATGGCAAAGGAAGCCGTACCGGGACAGTTTGTTTCCATTTACTGCAAGGAGGGAAGCCGTCTGCTTCCACGTCCGATCAGTATATGTGAAGCATTGCCGGATAAGGGACAGCTTCGTGTCGTATACCGTGTCGTAGGAGCCGGAACAAAAGAATTTTCCAAGCTTCATGCCGGAGCAGAGATAGAGGTGATGGGACCTTTGGGAAATGGATACACTCTGCGGGATAAAAAAGCAGTCCTGATCGCCGGAGGAATAGGAATTCCGCCGATGTTAGAGCTTGCCAAACGATTGGATTGTGAAAAAACGATCGTATTGGGATACCGGGATGAACTCTTTTTGACAGAAGATTTTGCACCATATGGCAAGGTGGTACTTGCCAGCGAAGATGGCAGACACGGTACCAAAGGAAATGTATTGGATGCGATCCGTGAACAGGCAGTTGACGGGGATGTGATCTATGCCTGCGGTCCGATCCCGATGCTTCGTGCGATCAAAGAATACGGGCTTTCAAACGGGATGGAAGTGCAGATCTCCATGGAAGAAAAAATGGCATGCGGAATTGGAGCCTGCCTTGCCTGTGTCTGCAACAGTACCGAGGTGGACGGACACAGCTATGTAAAGAATAAACGTATCTGTAAAGATGGTCCGGTCTTTTTTGCGGAGGAGGTAGAGCTTTGATGAATATGAGTGTCGATATTGCAGGGGTAACCTTTCAGAATCCGGTTACTGTTGCATCCGGAACATTTGGCTCCGGAGCAGAATATAGTGAGTTTGTAGACTTAAACCGGCTGGGGGCAGTGACGACCAAAGGTGTGGCAAATGTGCCATGGCCGGGCAACCCTACGCCACGGATTGCAGAGACCTACGGCGGCATGATGAATGCTGTCGGACTGCAGAATCCCGGAATTGATGTATTTTGCAAGCGGGATATTCCTTATCTGAAACAGTTTTCCACCGGAATTATTGTCAACGTGTGCGGAAAATCAGAAAAGGATTATGTAGAAGTGGTAGAGCGGCTGGGAGAGGAAGACGTAGATCTGTTAGAGATCAATGTGTCCTGTCCGAATGTCAAAGAGGGCGGAATTGCTTTCGGTCAGAATCCGGATGCCTTGCTTGCAATCACCAAGGCAGTGAAGAAGGTGGCAAAGCAGCCGATCGTGATGAAGCTCAGCCCGAATGTAACGGATATTACAGAGATGGCAAAAGCAGCCGAGGCGGGAGGAGCAGATGCGCTTTCCCTGATCAATACGCTGACCGGTATGAAGATCGATATTCACCGTCAGACATTTGCAATTGCCAATAAAACCGGAGGCTTATCCGGTCCGGCGATCAAACCGGTTGCTGTTCGTATGGTATATCAGGTTGCCAATGCGGTATCCCTTCCTATCATTGGTATGGGTGGAATCGCCAGCGCAGAGGATGCGATCGAATTCCTTCTGGCAGGGGCAACGATGGTGTCTGTCGGAACAGCGAATTTCCATGATCCAACTGTAACCTTAAAGATCATTGACGGTATCAAAGCATACATGCAGCAGCATGGTGTGGAGGATGTCAGAGAACTCATCGGACTGGTGAAATAGCAGCCGCATAAGGGATGTGGTGGATTACCTGATCGAGCAGGATAGTTCTTTCGTCAAAAGCTACGCATTTGAACATGATGTGATACCAAAGGAAGTAAAGAAAAAAGAACTGGTCGCAGAACGAAAACGCTTGCTGACACAAAAAGAGCGGTATGAAAAGGAATTGCAGTTTTATAAGGGGCTTTCGGGCTCCTTTTTCGTTCGTGAACCGGATGTCTTACGGAAATACAAATGAGTAGGGCGGAGTGCAGAAACTAAATAATCCCCCTTGCCAGGTATGTTATAATCATAAGTGTAGGTTTTTGATAAGACGACAGAAACCACATATAATACAAAAAGGATAAGGAGAAACGTAGAGAATGAAAGAGTATAAACAGGAATTTTTCAAAGGAGAACGCGCCTTGTTTCAGGGTCAGGATCTGATCATAAAAGACAGTATATTTGATGCCGGGGAATCACCATTAAAGGAGAGCCGGAATATAGAAGTGTATCACAGCATGTTCAAATGGAAATATCCACTGTGGTATTCCAACCATATCACAGTGGAGGATACGAACTGGTTTGATATGGCAAGAGCCGGTGTGTGGTATACCAATGATATGAAGGTGAAACGTGCGCTGATCGAGGCACCGAAGAATTTCAGACGATGTAAAAATTTAGAACTGTCTGATGTCACCTTTACGGATGCTGCCGAGACACTTTGGAGCTGTCAGGATGTCACCCTTCAAAATGTCAGTGCAAAGGGAACGTACTTTGCGATGAACAGTGAAAATATGAAGATCGATGGTTTTACCCTTGCGGGAGATTATTCTTTTGACGGTTGTAAAAATGTGGAGATCCATCATGCAACGATGTCTTCTAAGGATGCCTTCTGGAACAGTGAGAATATTACCGTTTATGATTCCTTTATCTCCGGGGAGTATCTCGGCTGGAATGCCAAGAACCTGACGCTCATCAACTGTACGATCGAGAGTCTGCAGGGAATGTGTTACATTGACAATCTTGTGATGAAGAACTGTAAGCTGATAAACACGACACTGGCATTTGAATATTCGAGTGTGGATGCTGAGATCACGAGTACGATCGACAGTGTGTTAAATCCAAGCTCCGGTACGATCCGCGCAGAAGCGATCAAGGAACTTATTGTGGAAAAGGATAAGGTCGATCCTTCTAAGACGACCATCATTTGCAAAGAGTAAGGAGGGAAACTATGGAGTACGAATTTGACCGGGTGATCGACCGGAGAAATACAGGTTCTTATAAATGGGATATTCCGGAAAATGAACTTGCCATGTGGGTGGCAGATATGGATTTTCAGACTGCTCCTGAGATCACAGATGCATTGCAAAAGCGGGTGGCGCATGGCATTTTTGGCTATGAGACACTGCCGGAGGAGTGGACGCATGCCTATCAGCACTGGTGGAAAAAAAGACATGACTTTGCGATAGACAAAGACTGGCTGATTTTTTGTACAGGCGTGGTACCGGCGATCTCAACAGCGGTGCGCAAGCTGACCACCCCTGCGGAAAAGGTGCTGATCCAGACACCGGTCTATAACATTTTCTTCAATTCCATCGTCAACAACGGACGGTATGTGGTGGAAAGTCCATTGGTCTATGAAGATGGTCAGTACCACATGGACTTTGACGATCTTGAAGGAAAGCTTTCTGATCCGCAGGTGACGCTTATGATCCTCTGCAATCCACATAACCCGGTAGGGAAGATCTGGGATAGCAGGACACTTCAAAAAGTGGGAGAGCTTTGCAGGAAACACCATGTTACGGTCGTATCCGATGAGATCCACTGTGATATTACAGAGCCGGGAGAGGGGTACGTGCCATTTGCATCGGTATCAGAGACGTGTAAAAATATCAGTGTGACGTGTATTGCACCGACGAAAGCATTTAATATCGCAGGATTGCAGACAGCGGCGGTAGTAGTACCGGAGGAAAGTCTGCGGCATAAAATGTGGCGCGCGCTGAACACAGATGAAGTGGCAGAGCCGAATGCTTTTGCCGTAACGGCAGCAGTAGCAGCGTTTGAGCAGGGAGGTGACTGGCTGGATGCCCTGCGCCAAATCATCAAACGAAACCGTGACCATGTAGCACAATACTTAAAAAAAGAGCTTCCGATGCTCTACCTTGTGCCATCCAAAGCCACCTATCTTTTGTGGATCGACTGTAGTAAGGTGACGTCAGATACCAAAAAGCTGGCAGCATTTTTGCGCCGGGAAACGGGGCTTTATTTATCCGACGGTGCCCAGTACGGGGCATGTGGCAAAACCTTTGTGCGGCTTAATATTGCCTGCCCGATGGAAACGCTGCAGGATGGATTGGAACGGCTGAAGAAGGGGATCAGGGAGTACAGAGAGTAGAAGGTGTAAGGAGTAACAAATGAGAGTTGCAGTACTAGATGATGATGAGAAGATGCTTCCCTATTACGTAGAAGAGATTGCTTCGGCATTTCAGCACTTTGGAAAAGCAAACCAAAAGGTGAAATGATCTGTAGTTTCTGGAAAAAGTTTTGTGAAACTTAACAGGAAAACTGGGAAAAGTATAATGTTAACCGCTAAAAAGAAAGGGAAAGCTACAGTACAGGCAAAATGTGGTAACCAAAAATATAAATGCCAAATTACAATTGTAAATAAAGCGAAACAAACTTACTCAACAACAGATTTACATTATTGGAATTATAAAAATCCAGATGAGGGTCTTTAAAAGTTATCCTTTACCTTGTCCATAATTTTGGATAAAGGTAAGGGATATTTTTTGATGAAGGAAGTTATGATTTCTGGATTATTTTCCAGTTGCCTACAATTGTATTCTATTGACAATAGAAAAACACTGCGTTATATTAATAGCACAGATATGGCTTGGGGAAGTCCTATATTAATGTGCGTGTTTTGTAAAAATAAGCTGGGATGTCCTATTGAAACAGTGTATGATGTGATTGATTTATTACAGAAGGAGACTGTGTAAGGAGTACATGTCTGGTATATTATTTTTCTATATCAGTGGCAATGAGTTACATTTTTTAAAATATTATTCCATCATCTTATCAATATAAGGTGATGGTTTTTTTGTTGCACAATTAGAGATAACAGTATTATAATAAAATGTATAGTTTACTCTAGGAATCATAGAACACGAAAGGACGAGCCAGAATGGAAATACAGGGACAGGATCTGTGTCTGGGATGTATGCATGAACTTCATAACGAGAATACATGCAGTTATTGTGGGCTGGATCAGAAGACATATCATCCGAATCCACGCTGCCTGATTCCGGGAACTGCTCTTCGTGACCGCTATATGTTAGGTCGTGTACTGGGGGAGGGCAGTTTTGGAATTACTTATATTGGATGGGACATGCTGCTGAAACTTCCGGTAGCGATCAAGGAGTTTTTCCCAACCAGCTATGTCAGTCGTGATGTACTGCGTGGAAATGACGCCAGTGTCTATGTATTTGAAAAGAAGGATGCCGTGGATTTCATGAAGCAGATCCGGCGTTTTTATAAAGAGGCGCAGGTATTAAGTCGTTTCCAGACGCTTCATTCCATTGTCAGCGTCCGGGATTTCTTTTATGCAAATGATACGGCATACATGGTTATGGATTATGTAGAGGGAATCAGCTTGAAGGAGTATATAACCCAAAGGGGACATTTGTCCGGCGCAGAAGTGCTTCAACTGATGAAACCGGTATTGAAGGATCTTGCGAAGGTACATGAGTGTGGAATGATCCACCGGGATATCAGCCCGGATAATTTGCTGGTAAATGAGGAAGGACAGTTGATCGTCATTGATTTTGGTTCGGCGCGTTTTTCCAATGTGGATTGGACGAAGACGATCACAGTTATGTTTAAACGGGGATTTTCTCCGGAGGAACAGTACCATTCTAAAGGGAAACAGGGGGCAGGAACGGATATTTATGCCCTTTGTGCCACGATGTATTATATGCTGACCGGTACTGTGCCGGAAGAGAGTGTGAGCCGTATGATCAAGGATCAGGTTGTGCCGCTTGACACGATGAACCGGATTGATCTGTCCACGGAACAGAAACAGGCGATCATGAAAGGCATGTCAGTGGAGTATGGGCAACGCTATGCAACTATGACAGAACTTCTGCAGGCATTGTATGACTCCGAGGAGGCACAGAAACCAAAAAGTAACCGGCGTGCCAAGCTGATCGGTATGCTGTTTATAGCGGTGATCATTAGTTTCCTTTTGGTGACAGGTGCGATAAAAGGCTATGCTGTGATCCGTAAAAAACAAAGCGAAGAGCAAAAGAAGGTAGTGGAGTCCGTTGTCACAAGAACAACAGAAGCTGCGACAACACAGGAGGAAACAGAGACACCTCTTTTTATGCCATCTCTTACAGGGCTTGACAAAGAACAGGTGGCAGACTTGCTGAAAACCCTGAACGATGTAACCTTTCTGGTAGAATGGCAGGAGGTTGAAAGCAGCACAAAGAAAAAAGGGCGTGTGGTCAAGCAGAGCGTGCCATCCGGTGAGCAGTTAAAAAAGGACAATCAGTATACACTCACGATTTCTTTGGGAAATGGGAAAAAGCAGACGATAACAACAGAAGAAACGGCGACAACGCAGGCCGTGCAGCAGAAGGTGAGAACAGCACAGGCACCGGTGAAGAAAAAAACAGATACTGCAAGTAAGAAAAAGAGTCGTTCAGAGGATAGCGTTGATTTTGACGGCAGCATAGAATAAGAATAGACAGGGGATAAAAGATGGAACAAAATTTTCATGAGAACATTATCAAATTAACAAAGGAAAAACCACTATATCAATTTGACCGTTTTTTCATCCGGAAAATGCTGCAACAGGATGAAATATCCGATATGGAGGAGGCGAGGATCGAGGCGTGGCACACTTTCTGGAAACGGATTGGCAAGCAGCCTCTTGCAACGATCCCGACGATGAAACGCTGGTTTGGAATTGGAGGAGTAGCGATACCGTCCCGACATATGGTATATCAGATCTGTTTTGCCCTGGGTGAGAATAGTGATTCATTGAGAGAGTATCTGAGAAACGGAATTATGGAACCGGATATATCCTGGAATGATTATCAGGAAATGATTATGGTATATGGTCTGGATCATCAATACGATTATGAAAAATGCGTTCGCCTGATCGATCAGTTTGAGAAGAATTTAAACCGCAAAGAAAAGGTGATGCATACCTTTTCTACGAAGCAACTGATGGATGGATATTATAAAAATCGCAGTATGGATGAGGAAGATTTCTTCCTTTGGATGCTGGATCATGCGGCTTTTTTTAAAGGATACAGCAAGACGGCAGTATCGTATTTTAAAATGCTGAAGGATGAGATCTGCGATTATATGAAGAAGGATGCGAAGGAGCAGCTTCGTATGCTATTAGAGGAAACGGACTATGCGGCATGGGCGGCAAAAAATCAATTGCCGAAGGAAGCAGAGAGCAAAAAGGTCGAGCGTTTTATCAAACGTTGCCGGCGAAAAAAACAGGATCGCATTCCGGAAGAAGCCATTGCCCAGATACAGACGGCTGCGCGTACTGCATTTAACGAAAAAAATACCAATGCAATGCTGTTATCGGAAATCTGGTTCAATGAAAAAAATGGAGCGCATCCGGTAGAGGAATCTCAAGGATTATATAACATGACGGCGAGACATTTGTCCGAATTGCTGCGGATCGCAGAGAAGCGGGAAGAGGAGATCTGGCTGGCGGCTATGACAGGTGAGCTGGAAGAGCTTGCGGAGGATGAAACATGCGAAAAGAACCTTCTTGAAGATTTGAACGCACATAAGATCCTGTGTGAGAAACATACTACGGTGAAAGAAGTAAAAGCGCAGTTATATGAACTTAGAAAAAACAGAAAACGTCGCTATTTTTGCATTCAACGTTCCGACCTTCTGCCGATGATCTTATATATTTCCCAAAGACGATATCTGGAAAGTCAGGCGCAGTCGGTGCATTACGAGAAAAAAGAGGCAAAAGCACAATATATCAAAATGGCGAACAGCATTTTAAATGCCTGCCAGATGGCATTGTTGGATGACTCTTATCGCTTGGATGCCGCATGTCTGGTCTGCTTTGAACAGGAAGATATGCATGAATATCAAGAGGTATTGGAAATCATCTACGGAGGACGGGATCAGGATGAAATGGAATAAAAAGGGGAAACGTCTGTCGGCGTTTCTGCTTGCGCTATGTATGGTATTGTCAGGGAGCTGTCTGTATACCGATGCGAAAGAAGAGGAAACGGATGATGTGATCTATATTGCAAATCCGGGTGCTCCATATCCCATACCAGAAAAAACATGTTCCTGGGTTACCGATGATCCGGATGTTGTGCATAGTGGAGCATGTGTTGAGTGGATTCAGCTTTTTTTACTGCAGTACTATTTAGAAACATCTAATGGGCCTTTTAATATACTCGGTCACGAATATGAGCGGGAAGGAATCTATGACAACGATACGACGATATTAGTGAAAATGTATCAACACGATGTGGGGCTGCCGGAAAATGGAGTAACGGATGCAGCGACTAGGGAATCTATATTGGCGTACTGGAGAAAACTCAGACAGGAGCAGATCAAAACAGATTACACAGATCCTACGATAGAACAGTTTGTCATTGACGTTAGAAAGCAGGATGACAAAGGTTTTCAGGTTTATCTCGTAGTAGATGATAACCGAGGAGTAAAAAGAGTTGTCATAGAGATCTGGTCTGATGAAGAAGGAGAAGCAGGAAAAAAAGAAACTGTTTATGAAGCAGATATTCCGGGAAATACGATCACGCATACAGAAGCGTGGAGCGATCATCATGATCAAAAGGGAACCTATGAGATCAGAGTAACAGTGGAGGATTATGCCCATCGACATCAGACGGTGCAGAAAAGCACGGTCAGACAAGATAGTGCGACAGAAGCAACGACAATAAGTGGAATACCGACGACCGAGGAAGTAACAACAACAGAAGCACCGACGACCGAGAAAGTAACAACAACAGAAGCTCCGACGACCGAAAAGGTAACGACAACACAGGCATCGACGGTCGAAAAGGTAACGACAATACAAGCATCAACTACCGAGAAAACAGCAACGACCGGGAATTCTCAAACAACGGAACAGGTAACCAAAGTACAGGAGAACACAACTGCTGCAACAACAGAGTATGCGCAAACAGCAACAACACAGAAAACAAATGCTTCAAAGAAACAGCCCCAAGCGAAGAAGAAGGCAACGTTGAAACGACCAACGATCCGTGTCTATAAAAAGCGTGCCGGTAAAAATATCCGCTACCTGCAGATTCAATTAAAACAGTATCAGGGAGATGTGGTGGATATATATCTGAAAAAGCAAAAAGGCAGTTACCAGAAGCTGAAACTAAAAAATAACTCCATCAAGAAATTAAAGAAAAAAGTGAATTTGCAGTATACCCTAAAAAAGCAAACAATCTGGCTCAAAGTACGAACCTATAAGAAAAAAGGAAACCAGACGATCTACAGTAGCTATTCCAAAACCGTACGAATACGGTGGTAAGGGAAAATAGTATATGAGTGGAAGCGAAAAGCTTACATCCGAACAGTGATGTAGGCTTTTCTTTTTTGAAAATTTTGGAAAGGGATTTGGAACGGGTAAGTGCTATGGTAGAAACAGAAAGATAAAATTTCAGTAAAAAGATAGAGCGTTGGAGGTGCATGAGCGTGAAAAATTTAGGTTTAACTAATGATAAGAAAAATGTATAAGGAGGAGAAAAATATTATGATACTTTTGCTGATATATGCAGTAGTGGGATATTGGGCGGCAAACAAGGTTATTTATGAGGGAAAAGTAGTTATTTATTCTGATGGAATGCAGTTCTTTATGAAAAAGTTGGTTTATGCAGTATTTCTGGGATGGATTTTAATTCCAATAGCAATCATAAAGTGTTTGTTATCAAGATAACATCATGTAGGTGTAAAAAAACGGAGGAGAAATGGAAAATGGCACAGATTATTTTAAAAGAAATAGGTACTAATAAAGTTGAGGTTATGAAGCGTTTTAAAGAAGTGACAGGTGTGGGATTTAAGGAAGCCGAAGAGGCCATTGAAGCTGTAGATGCTGGAACACCATGTGTATTAGGGGATTCTATATCTTTATCAGAGGCTTGTGATATTGCATCCATGTTTGAGGATGATGGAGCAATTGTGGATGTTATAGACGATGTGAATCCAGAGGGCAATACAGAGGTTGAGGTATATAAAGATGAATCTACGGCAGTGGCTGAAACGTGTAATGCATTACCTACAACTCCTATAGAAAGCATGAACCGAGAAGAAACCATGGAGTTGCTTTTGAAAGTAGGAGATATCATTAAAATGAATCAAGACCTTTTAATAAAACAGGCAACAATTAATGATGAGATAAAACGACATAATATAGTGGTTGATAGTATTAGAAATCCTCGTCCTGTAAAAATTTATGTTTTATTGGGTATTTGTGGACTTATTGTTATGTTCCTTTTTAGTATATCTATCATTTTAGCTATAATTTTAGGAATTGTTTTTTTTGTGATTATAATAAACATTGGAGATAAAGATATTGAAGAACATAAAGATGAATATGAAGCGGAAGCACAAAAATATATCCGTGATAATATTGAACCTCTAAAACTTCAACTGGGAAAAGTTCAAGAAGAAATAAATGAATTAAACGCTTCTGGACAAATAGAATGGGGAAGAGGTGTTGTAGGAGAGGAGTTCTTTAATCGTACAAGTATTATTGAATTATATAATCTTATAAAAAGTAGACGTGCAGATAATTTCAAAGAAGCATTGAATGTATATGATAGTATGAAGCATCGTGAAAGAATGGAAACAATGCAGCAAACGATACAGGATGCATCCCTGCAAGCTGCAGCAGAGGCTTCTAAACAAACAGATGCTATGAAAGAAATTGAACGAAATACTTATTCAGCAGCGAAAACAGCAAAAGTTAATGCTGCAATAAATTATAGTGCATATCGTACTGCAAAACAGATTAATAAGAAATTATAGTAATGAGTAGCGAATATATCATAATGCATGGTTAAGAAAATAAAAAAATGGGAGGTTGATTTTAATGAAGTGTATGAATTGTGGAACTGAATTTTCACAAGGAAATTATTGTCCTCAATGTGGTTGTAAGGTTGGATCAATTAGTTTTAACAAGGATCAAACGAAAAACAATATAGAAGTAGCTGAGAAAAAAACAAAAAAAGGTATGACAAGTCAGGGGTGGCTTATTTTGCTAATTGTATTGATTGCGATTATAGTTGTAGGATTGGTCTTAATTGGTATATTTGTTCCCGATGATGGTACAGATAAGGAAAAAGCTGCAACAAAGATTACCGCTGATCAGTCAACAACAGAAGAAGTAAGACAAAAGGCAGATAAAGATGAACGGCTTGAAGTGGGCAAATCTTATGTTGTAGATGCAACAGATGATGAACACGTAAAGATCACCGTCAATGAAGCTGGAGTAGAGCCGGTGGGTCCGGTACAGAATGATGTATATCAGGATCAGATCATCTATCTCGATTGTAAATTTGAGAATGTAGGTGATAAAACCATAGATGTTGGTCCGGAGTGGTTTGCATTTTATGCAGATAATAAACATGTAGATATAGGTGCGGATTCCATGGATCAAGAATATATTTCAACAGATCGTGAAACAAGTGGGACGATATATGCATTGGTTAATCCGGATGATGTGACGGTGTTAGAAGTAGAATTTGCTGGAAAAGCATTTATTTTAAAAGATTCTGAGGGTTCTGTTTTTGAATCGTCATCATCTTCAGAGATTTCTGATAATGAGGAAATTGATGAAACTTCAGATGAAGAAGCAACTGAGGAAGAATCTGCCGATCGCCCAGATGCGGAAAATATGCTTTTATATAATTACTTTATCGCAGACAGCGATACCAGAGTAATTGAAGATGGAGACTACAGTTATATGACCTGGCAGGAATTATGCTATGCAAAAAATGAAATTTATGCCCGCCATGGTTACATATTTAAGTCGAAAGAACTGCAGGATGTCTTTGAATCAAAGCAATGGTACAAGAAGAGTAAGAAATTCACCAAGAATCCAAAACTTTCCAAGATAGAAGCAAAGAATGTAGAAACCCTTCGTAAAGCGGAGATGGAGGCTGGTGATGGCAGTCTGTATCCGCTGGATGGAGAAGATCAGAATTAGGTGCCAGGATGAAAAAGAAGAATAAACATCGGCTCAGCATTTCCTTGATCGTACTGCTAGTCGTGGTAGTTTCCGGATGTGTGATAGTGCAACAGGCAAAGCAGATGAAAAAGACTGCCCGTAATGCAGAAAACACAACGGAAACTCCGCAGATTACTGTTGCCAATAATATGGAAAAAGACGGCAGCAGTGAGCAGACAGAAATTGCTGAAAAAGTGACGACGGAAGCCGAAGTAACAGAGAGTACGACAGAGGAGATAGCGAGCGAGGAAAGTCTTGATGATCTGAAACAGAAATTGCTGGATGACATTTCCGGCAGTGGTTTTGATCTTGCGACAGTTTCTGTATTTGTAAAAGATTTGCAGGAACAGGATTATGTGAATCTTGATGCAGGTGCCGGACGGGCTGCCAGTTTGATCAAGCTTTTTGTCGCAGGTACAGTATACGAAGAAATGAAAAATGGCACGTTATCATCCTCCTATGAAGGGGAGCTGCCTTCGCTTGTAAGTAATATGATTACGGTCAGTGATAATACTGCCTGCAATACCTTAGTAAAAAAGCTGGGGGATGGCAGTGCGGCGAAAGGGATGGATAAGGTGAATGCCTACTGTGCAGAACATGGATTTACCGCTACCTCTATGGGGCGTTTGATGCTCGATTTTTCAAGCAGTAAAGATAACGTAACCTCGGTCACGGATTGCACCAGATTTTTACGTCTTGTATATGAAAATAAGATCACAGGTGCAAAAGAGATTTTGAGCTATCTCAAACAGCAGACCAGGACAGGGAAGATTCCGGCAGGCGTGCCATCCTTTGTCACAACAGCAAATAAAACAGGAGAATTAGATGATACAGAAAATGATGCTGCGATTATTTATTTAGAGGGAAAACCATATATTCTTTGTGTTATGGTGACCAAAACTACAAACGTTGCTGCAGCCAGAAAACTGATCACAACAATATCGAAACATACTTATGAGTATCTTTCTGAGGAATCATAGCCGTAGTCAAAACCCGAAATCACTTCCATATGGTTTCGGGTTTTGTATTAGCAAGGTTTTTGACACAGAAATAGCCGCCCCGGTCCTGAGAAAACTGAGCGGCTTTTCTAAAGTTTAACGTTTAGTATCGGGCCAACCGTCTATCGGTGGCATCTTTTCTACTAATAATATAACATGACTGCTTCTTGATTTCAAGAGAAATCCTATATCCAATGGGAGTTGTCGTCGCTTGTGAGTAAAAAGTTGAAACTTATTTTCCCAGAATATGGGCAAGATCTTCCTCCGGACTGGTAAGTGGGGTAAGTCCATAGGTGTCTACCAGATACTTCAGTACAGTTTCTGATAAGAATGCCGGGATGGTTGGTCCCAGATAGATATTTTTCACTCCCAGTGCCAGCAGTGTTAATAAGATACAGACGGCTTTTTGTTCATACCAGGAGAGTACGAGCGTCAGAGGCAGTTCGTTGATCCCTACTCCAAAGGCATCTGCAAGTGCCAGGGCAACACGGATCGCACTGAAGGAATCGTTACATTGCCCCATATCAAGGATGCGTGGAATACCGTTGATCTCCCCTAAGTCCAGATCGTTGAAGCGGTATTTTCCACACGCTAGTGTAAGAACCAGGGTATCCATTGGTGTTTTCTTTACAAATTCCGTATAATAATTTCTTCCCGGATGTGCGCCATCACAACCGCCGACTAAGAAGATGTGGCGGATGTCGCCTTTTTTGATGGAAGCAATGATATCTTCTGCATGGGAGAGGACAGCATCGTGGGCAAATCCTGTGGTCAGCATGTGTCCGCCGTTAATGCCGCTCATGCTGTGGTCATGTTCATAGCCGCCAAGCTCTTTGGCTTTCTGGATCAGTGGTGTAAAGTCTTTCTTGCCATCTGGATCTCCGGAAATATGGGTTAATCCTTCATACCCTACGACGGAGGTGGTAAAGATCCGGTCGGCATAATTGTCTTTTGGCGGCATCAGACAGTTGGTCGTAAACAGAACAGGAGCTGGAATATCACGGAATTCCTGCTGCTGGCTCTGCCATGCAGTTCCAAAATTTCCTGCCAGATGCGGATAGGCACGTAATTTTGGATAGCCGTGTGCAGGCAGCATTTCACAGTGGGTATAGATATTGATCCCGGTATCTTTGGTCTGTTCCAATAACTGTTTTAAGTCGTAGAGATCGTGTCCGGATACGACAATAAATGGTCCTTTTTTAATATTTGTTGTGACTTTTGTCGGTGACGGAGTTCCAAAACATGACGTATTTGCCTGATCTAAAAGCTCCATACACTGGTAATTGACCAGTCCGAATTCCATAATAAGGGAAATCCATTCTTCCACCGTGTGTTCTTCATTCAGGGTGGACAGCCCTTTGATAAACCATTCGTTTACTGCATCATTGGTATAGCCGAGATTTTTCGCATGGTGTGCATAGGCAGACATTCCCTTTAACCCAAAGAGGAGTGTGGAGCGCAGGGATACGAGATCGTTGCTTCCTTCCCACAGGGCAATAACCGGGATTTCTTCCTGTGACAGTTCCGTTTGCTTGGAGATCACACGTTGCTTGAATGCTTCGATAGCGTGGTTGTCAAAATTTACGTTGGTCAGTGTGGTAAATAAACCGTCAACAAACAGACGGTTTATTTCTTTGGTATGGGTATTTGTTTTTTTGCAAATGACCGCAAGCCGGATCAGCTCTTTTACAAGATCATCCTGCAGATTGGAGGTATCTGCTTTTTTTCCACAGACACCGTTTACGACACAGGCTTTGTCTCCGGCGGTCTGCTGGCATTGAAAACAAAACATATCAGACATAGTTTATGTCCTCCTTTCTTTCTTCTGATATAGAAGTATGGTCGTTTTGCTGGTGATTTATACCAGAAAATAAGAAAACCCCTTATCCATTGCGGATAAGGGGAATAGAGCCGTTTCTGCTTCTTATTTGGCACCATTTTTTCTTGTTGCACGGTAACGTGCGGTTGGATCTAAGATCTTTTTGCGGATACGGATGTTTTCCGGTGTGATCTCCAGTAACTCATCGGTATCGATAAATTCCAGTGCCTGCTCCAGACTGAGCTGTTTTGGAGGAACCAGTGTCAGTGCATCGTCTGCTCCGGAGGAACGGGTATTGGTCAAATGTTTCTTCTTGCAGACATTTACTTCGATGTCCTCGGCACGAGAGCACTGTCCCACGATCATGCCGCTGTATACCTTCTGACCCGGACCGATGAAGAGGGTACCACGTTCCTGTGCATTGAACAGGCCGTAGGTGATACTTTCTCCTGCCTCAAATGCGATCAGAGAACCCTGCTTACGGTACTGGATATCGCCTTTATATGGGCCGTATCCGTTAAATTCTGTATTTAAGATACCATTTCCTTTGGTATCGGTCATAAACTGGCCACGATAGCCGATCAGGCCACGGGATGGGATTAAAAATTCCAGACGGGTGTAGCCGCCGTTTCCCGGTGCCATATTTTGAAGCTCGCCTTTTCGGGCACTTAATTCCTGAATGACATTTCCGGAAAATTCTTCCGGCACATCGATGGTAGCAAGCTCCATCGGCTCAAGCTTCTTTCCGTTTTCATCTTCCTTATATAATACTTCTGCCTTACTTACGGCAAATTCATATCCCTCGCGGCGCATATTTTCGATCAATACGGATAAATGCAGCTCGCCACGACCGGATACTTTATAAGAATCGGTATTTTCTGTTTCCTCCACACGAAGGGAAACGTCGGTATTCAGTTCGCGGAACAGGCGGTCACGCAAATGACGGCTGGTGACATATTTGCCTTCCAGTCCGGCAAGAGGGGAGTCATTTACCAGAAAATGCATGGCAATGGTTGGCTCTGAGATCTTCTGGAATGGGATTGGATCTGCATGATCTACGTCACAGATCGTATCTCCGATCTTTAAGTCTGCAATACCGGACAGGGCAACGATATCACCCATGCTGGCTTCCTGCACGTCTACCTTGTTCAGACCGTCATAGACATACAGCTTGGTAATACGCACACGCTGCGTCTTATCCGGATCATGATGGTTTACGATCATAGCTTCCTGATTTACGTGGATCGTACCATTGCTGATCTTGCCTACACCGATACGTCCCACGTATTCGTTATAATCGATCGTGCTGATCAGCGTCTGCAGTGGGGCTTCCGGATCTCCCTCCGGAGCAGGAATGTAGTTGATGATCGTTTCAAATAACGGAGCCATATCTGTTCCCGGCTCGTCGGCAGAGTAGGAGGCGATTCCTTCTCTGGCGGAAGCGAAAATGAATGGGCAGTCAAGCTGTTCCTCGTTGGCATCCAGCTCAATAAACAGATCTAAGATCTCATCGATCACTTCTTCCGGTCTTGCTTCCGGGCGGTCGATCTTATTGATGCAGACAACTACGGAAAGATTCAGCTCCAATGCTTTACGAAGAACGAATTTGGTCTGCGGCATGGCACCTTCAAAGGCATCAACGACTAAGATGACACCATCCACCATTTTCAGAACTCGTTCCACTTCTCCACCAAAGTCGGCATGTCCCGGAGTGTCGATAATGTTAATTTTTGTATCTTTATAAAAAACAGCGGTGTTTTTCGACAAAATAGTGATACCACGTTCACGCTCAATATCATTGGAATCCATGACACGTTCTGCCACTTCCTGATTGGCGCGGAACACACCGCTTTGCTTTAATAATTCATCTACTAATGTTGTTTTTCCGTGATCTACGTGGGCAATGATCGCCACGTTTCGAATATCTTCACGTTTGGTTTTCATAATTGACCTTCTTTCTACATGTAATGTCTTGATCTATTCTGCACAACTTCATCATCATAGCACATGAACCCCCGTGTTACAAGGTAAAACAATAGATTTCGGGGTATTTTCGGTGAATATGTCGAAATATTTTGTACAACAATCATGGTATTTTAGCGATTGTTCTGATATAATGAACGTATAGGAAAGGCAATCGGTGAATGGGTATTGCATTTCCTAAATGTCCGGACAGCATGATACAGACGACGAAGAGGTGCAACATGGAATACACATCAAGAAGAAGGAGTTCTTATCGAAGAGGGATCAGAATTATTGGCATCGCCTTTATGGCGTTTGCTGTTCTTTATATGGAACGCGCGGTAACAAAGGGAGTGTCACCGGTCAAAGCGATCGGAATGGCAATTGCCGTCGTGTTCTTTCTCGTAGGGTTTTCCTACGTGAAACAGTCATTTGGAATATCAGCATATGATGTTACATACATTATACTGCCGGAGTATTTGAAGCTGCTGACGCACAGGGGAGAGGTGCTTCTTCCTTATGAGAAGATCACGTCTGTGACGATCAATCAGCCGCGCGTTGACATGGATTATTATATGATCCATATTTTATCCGGTAAGTATAACTTGGTGATGCACGTCGAAGGGGTTGGCGAAAAGGCCCAGGAGATGTATGACAAGCTGATAGAATATACCAGCCGGAAGACCTGACTTTGAACGGTAAAGATTTGGTTAAGAGATTTGTAACGTTTTGTGGTCTAATTGCAGTTTTTCAGGCATAGGTATAAAATGGTTAGAGATACAGTCAGAAGGGAGAAAGAATAATAATGACAGAAAAAATTTTCTTGAATAACCAGGCAGTAGTAGCAGGAGAGGTCGTATCAGATTTTACATTCAGCCATGAGCTTTATGGCGAAGGATTTTATAACGTGGATTTAAAGGTGGATCGTTTATCTGATGCGTACGACATCATTCCGGTTATGATTTCAGAACGGATCATAGATGTTAAAAAGGATTATCACGGATGCCGCATTGAGGTGAAGGGACAGTTCCGTTCCTATAATAAACATGAAGATGAGAAGAATCGTCTGATCTTATCTTTATTTGCCAGAGAAGTGCGTATGATGGAGGATGGCGAAGAGTACAGCAAGCCGAATCAGATCTTTTTAGATGGATTTATCTGCAAGAAACCGGTGTATCGTATGACACCACTTGGCAGAGAGATTGCAGATCTTTTATTGGCAGTCAACCGTGCCTACGGTAAATCTGATTATATCCCTTGTATTTGCTGGGGAAGAAATGCAAGATTTGCAGGGAATCTTGAGGTCGGTGCACACATTCAGCTCTGGGGACGGATCCAAAGCCGTCAATACCAGAAAAAGGTTGGAGAAGATCAGGTGGTTAATCGTGTCGCCTATGAGATTTCTGTAAGCAAGATTGAGTGTCTGGAGGAGGAAGAAGCTTAGCTATATCTCGGACGTTTAAAATGTGAATAATAAGTGGTTATCGTGAGTAGGATTGTCTGTTTAGACAGTCCTATTTGCATAATAGTGAATTTTATGATACAGTATCACTTAACTATCTGGTTGGGATAAAAGGAGAGATGACATGTCGTATAATCATGTGCGTGTGTATTGTGGAGATGGCCACGGAAAATCCAATGCCGCCATTGGTCAATGTATTAAATACGCAAGTGTAGGAAAAGAAGTGATCATTGTTCAGTTCTTAAAAGGAAGTAATGTAGATGAGTTGGCATGCTTAAAGCGGTTAGAGCCGGAGATCCGCCTGTTCCGTTTTGAGAGTAATGCGGAGGCTTATGCGGATCTGAGCAAGGAAGAGCAGATGGCGGAGGATGCTAACATTCACAATGGTCTTAACTATGTAAAAAAAGTGTTGGTCACAGGGGAATGTGATCTGCTTGTCATTGATGAGATTTTAGGATTGGTGGATCACCACATTATTGAAATGGAGGATGTGATCCGTCTTCTTGAAATGAAGGATGAGGAAATGGAAGTTATTTTGACCGGGCGGAATATGCCGCTGCAGCTTACGCCGTATGTCAGTGATGTATTTGAGATCAGAACCGTGAAAATGACAGAAGATTCTTGATTTATTTGCAATAACCGGTTGACAATATACAATCGGGAGCGTATCATAATATAAGATAATTTCAGATTTTAGTAGAGGCGCGTTTCTCATCAGTACGTTTTTGGATGCGATAGAGAGCAGAAGAAGAGAGCGAAAAGGGAGCAACGCCGAAGGGATGAAGGCTCTATGTTTCATTTCCTGGGCATACGGTAAAGAACCTTATGACTGTCATCGTTTGATGGAGTGCTGCTAGTGAATTAGAATTCGTAACCAGCGCATATCCTGCGTTGGTTTTTTTACTTTCAGGCAAACTAATATTTGAAATCATAGAGAATATTATTGAAGGAGGTCATAAGATTATGGCAATTTTTACAGGTGCAGGTGTGGCATTAGTGACACCATTTAAAGAGGATGGAGCAATTGATTTTGCAAAATTAAATGAGTTGATCGATTTCCAGATTGAAAATGGAACCGATGCGATCATCATTTGCGGTACGACAGGTGAGTCGGCTACGATGACACATGAGGAGCATTTGGATACGATCCGTGCCTGTGTAGAGCATGTAAACAAGAGAGTTCCTGTGGTAGCAGGTACAGGTTCTAACTGTACGGAAACAGCAATCTATCTTTCTAAGGAAGCAGAGAAGATCGGTGCAGATGCACTGTTAGTTGTAACTCCATATTATAACAAGGCAACACAGAAAGGTTTGAAGGAGCATTTCACCATGGTGGCAGAATCCGTTTCCCTGCCGATCATCCTTTATAATGTTCCAAGCCGTACCGGATGTAACATTCAGCCGGAGACCGCAGTAGAGCTTGCTAAGACGGTACCAAACATCGTCGGCATCAAGGAAGCCAGTGGTAACATTTCACAGGTAGTCAAACTGGCATCTTTAGCACAGGGCTGCATTGATATTTATTCCGGAAATGACGATCAGGTCATCCCACTGCTTTCCTTAGGTGGAAAAGGCGTGATCTCTGTACTCAGCAACGTTGCTCCAAGACAGACACATGACATGGTAATGGAATATTTAGAGGGTGATAGAGAAAAGGGAGTGAAGATCCAGTTAGAGCTGTTAGAGCTTTGTAATGCATTGTTCTGTGAAGTAAATCCAATCCCGGTAAAGAAAGCAGTTGAACTGATGGGACTTTGCGGAGGTACATTAAGACGTCCGATGACGGAGATCGAGCCACAGAACGCAGAGCGTTTAAAGAAAGCAATGATCGAGGCCGGAATTATTAAATAACAGACGAAACAGGAGGAAATGAGACAGATGACAAAGATAATCATGCACGGTTGTAATGGTCATATGGGTCAGGTCATTACAGACATTGTGAAAGATGATGCTGATGCATCGATCGTAGCAGGTATTGATGTAGTAGATAATCGCGAAAATGACTACCCGGTATTTACCAATATTTTTGATTGTGATGTCAATGCGGATGTCATTATTGATTTTGCGGCAGCCGTTGCAGTAGATCATTTATTAGAATATGCAGTAGAGCGTCAGATCCCGGTAGTATTATGTACGACAGGCTTAAGCGAAGAGCAGCTTGCAAAGGTGGAAGAGGCGAGCAAAAAGGTAGCGATCCTTCGTTCCGCAAATATGTCGCTCGGAATCAATACCCTGCTTAAAATGGTAAAAGAAGCAACGAAAGTATTTGCCCAGGCAGGTTTTGATATTGAGATCGTCGAGAAGCACCATAACAAAAAAGTGGATGCACCATCCGGTACCGCACTGGCATTGGCAGATTCTATCAACGAAGCATTAGAAGAGCCATATGAATATTGCTATGACCGCAGCAGCCGCAGAGAGAAGCGTCCAAAGAAAGAAATTGGAATCTCCGCAGTCCGTGGTGGCACGATCGTCGGAGATCATGATATTATATTTGCCGGAACAGATGAAGTGATTACATTTTCACATACAGCATACTCCAAAGCAGTATTTGCCAAAGGAGCAGTGCAGGCAGGTAAATTCTTAGCAGGCAAAGGACCTGGCATGTATGATATGCAGCAGGTGATCGGATAGGCGTATTATTGCTATAACAGATGTACAAAAAGCCCCTTTTGTGGGTGCAGTGTTTTAAAGGCACGCTTTCGCTTTGTTGCACTCAGCAGCGGTACATAACGCCCCGGAATACGGGGCGTAAGTACCGGCGAGTGCAAATCAGCCTTAAAAACAACTGCATCCCACAAGGGGGCTTATTTTAGTAACCGGGAGAGAAATTGAAAATCATCAGTGGATATGCTGCAATCAAAACACATCCGGGTTCTTTTTTCAACGTCAGCAAGGTAGCCGAAAACCATGATTTATGGTATCATAAGGCTGTGGAGAAAATGTTAAAATAGGAGGTAAACAATGGATAGAAATGTAATATATCATGGAAGTAATATAGAAGTAGCTGTTCCACGTATCCTCCAAAATGGATTCTACAAGGATTTTGGATATGGCTTTTATTGTACCATTTATGAAAAACAGGCAAAGCGATGGGCTTTAACTCGAAATGGGGCATCTGTAGTGAACAGATACGAGTATATTCAGAGTGATAATTTAAAAATAAAAAGATTTCCCCAAATGACAGATGAATGGTTAGATTTTGTTGTAAAATGCAGAAGAGGGATTGAGCATAATTATGATATTGTTGAAGGTCCAATGGCAGATGATCAGATTTGGAAATTTGTCGAAGGTTATATAGAGGGAGAAATATCAAGAAATGCATTCTGGGAACTGGTAAAATTTAGTTGTCCTACGCATCAAATTGTATTCTGTACAGAAAAAGCATTGACTACACTGACTTTTGAAGGGAGTGAAACCCTGTGAAAAATAAATACTTTCTGAATGAAGAAATAAAAGTCAACGACTTATATTTTGTGTGTTATATGATTGAGAGAGTTGCAAGACGTATCAAACAAAAGAATAAATACGTTGTGAACATGATTGGAAAAGAGGGATTGTATCATCTGTTGAGTTGTGCAAATGTGCAGCACTGTGAGAATCCGCTAAAAGTAGAAGAAGATTGGATTCATGATTATAACCTCAAATGCGGAAATTATGATGTCACCGATGTTGATAAAGATCTTGTCACAATTATCCCCACGCCTCTTGATATAGGGGCGGTATACCAGCGATTGATCAGAGATACAATGACATCTCAAGAGGATTATGTAGACGGTATCGTAAGAGTATACAACAACGAGATTTGCGATGTAATTGATAATTATAATTGCAGTGCATTTTATGAGCCATCTTACGCGATAGCCAGAGCTTACCAAAATGGGGGATTTTAGGATATTAAACAGCATATATCGATCAATTGCAAAAGTAAATATTCCCCAGCGAAATACCAACTTCCACGCAAGGGGGATCAGCTATTTTCCGTATGCCTCTGATTAAGCAGAAACATAGCAATTGACGCTCCAATAATAATAACATACCCGGTGACACTCATTCCATCCGGCAGCTCGCCTAAAAATGTAAATCCCAGTACTCCTGCAAAAAGCACCTGCGAGTAATCGTAAACAGAGATCTCACTTGCTTTTGCATGAGAGTAAGCAGCCGTGATGGAAAACTGTCCCCCGGTTGCGGAAAAGCCTGCAAGGATCATAAACAGAAGCTGCCTGGCTGTCATTGGCTCATAGTAATGAATGAAAAATGGCAGGCACATCGCACAGCTGAAGCAGGAAAAGAAAAAGATGATAAAAGGTCCTTTTACACCGCGCCCGGTGGCTTTACGAAGCAGGGTATAGGCAAGTCCTGCTCCGGCTCCACCAAGCATTCCGATGAAGGCAGGGAAGGAAAGGAGCGTTTCTCCGCCCGGTTTTAAGATAAAGATGGTGCCGAGCATGGCAACTGCAACGCAGGCAAGCTGATAAGGCTTTGCTTTTTCCTTTAAAATAAAATAGGAAAACAGGATGGCAAAAAAAGGTGAGAGTTTATTGAGCATGGAAGCGTCTGAAATTGCCAGACGGTCAATGGCATAAAAGTTACCGAACATACCGACAGTTCCAAAAAAGGCACGTCCACACACCAATAACCCATTTCCTTTGCCACATTTTAAGGGGATGTGGTTTTTAACTAGTACGCTGTAGGAAAATAAGATTGCGATCGCATTACGGAAAAATACTTTTTCAAAAAAGGGCAGATCTCCTGCGGCTTTGACAAACAGATTCATCAATGCAAAACAAAATGCTGCGCTGATGATAAATAAAATTCCTTTATTTTTCTCGGATAACTGATTCATTTTCAACCTTCCTTTTTCTCTGATCATTTCTTTTGTCCTCTAGTGTAGCACTTCTTTTTATTTTGGACAAGTTCGCTCGTTTTATTGTAAATTTGCGTATTATTGACTATAATAAAACAAAAAAACGGTGAGGTTTTGGTATGAAGGATGGTTTTTTAAAGGTGGCTTGTGCTACCGTGCAGATAAAGGTGGCGGATGTCTGGGCAAATAAAGAACAGATCAGCAGTCTGATGCAGCAGGCGGCAGAAAAAGAGGTGCGTCTTTTGGTGCTGCCGGAGCTATGTCTGACAGGCTACACCTGTGGGGAATTGTTTTTACAGCAGCTTTTACTAAAGGAAGCGGAGACGGCACTGCTTTCTCTTGCCAAAGAAAGTGAACGGTATGAGATGATCACCGTGGTCGGTGTTCCGATTGTACATGCAGGAAAGCTTTACAACTGTGCGGCTTTCCTCTATCAGGGAGAGATCTTAGGTCTGGTTCCCAAAACATATCTTCCAAGCTATTGTGAATTTTATGAGGCAAGACATTTTACTTCGGCGAAAAATCTTTGCGGGATCGAATATGTGACCATGGGAGAGCAGGAGGTTGCCTTTGGCACCCATTTGTTATTTGCCAATGAGGATATGGAGGAAATGGTGCTTGCCGCAGAGATCTGTGAGGATCTCTGGGTGCCGAATCCACCGGGTGTTGCACATGCGATGGCGGGAGCAACGATCCTAGTCAATCCATCGGCGAGCGTGGAGACAACCACAAAGGAGGCATACCGCCGCAATCTGGTCAGTATGCAGTCAGGACGCCTGTTGGCGGCATACCTTTATGCCGATGCCGGCGAGGGGGAATCGACGACAGATGTGGTATATAGCGGACACAACCTGATCTGTGAAAATGGTTCGGTGCTGGCCGAGGCAAAACGGTTTGAAAATGAGATGATTGTTACGGAGATCGATCTTTATAAGCTGGTTTCAGAGCGGCGTAAAATGTCCACCTTTTTAAATGAGGCAGATCCTGACAGCTATGAAACGATCTGGTTCTCTATGCCACGAAAGGATACGGTGCTTACAAGAACCTATCCGGCAACGCCGTTTGTTCCGGGAAATGAAAAAGAGCGTACCCTTCGTTGTGAGGAGATTTTTTCGCTGCAGTCGATGGGATTGAAAAAGCGTTTGAAGCATACCAATGCCAAAAGTGCGGTGATCGGTATTTCCGGTGGCCTGGATTCTACGCTGGCTCTTTTGGTTACGGTGCGGGCATTTGATCTTTTGGGCAAGGATCGAAAAGACATTATCTGTGTGACGATGCCGGGCTTTGGCACGACGGATCGCACGTATCACAATGCCTGTGACATGGTGCGAAAGCTTCATGCCACACTTTTGGAAGTGTCGATCGTAGATGCTGTTACCCAGCATTTTAAAGATATCGGGCAGGATCTTTCCGTGCATGATGTCACCTATGAAAATGGACAGGCAAGAGAGCGCACACAGATCTTAATGGATATTTCCAACAAGGAAAATGGTATGGTCATCGGAACGGGGGATATGTCGGAGCTGGCACTCGGCTGGTCGACCTATAACGGAGATCATATGTCCATGTATGCGGTCAATGCCTCTGTTCCTAAAACACTGGTGCGTCATCTGGTGCGCTATTATGCGGATATTTGTGGGGAGGAGGAGCTTCGGACGGTGCTCCTTGATGTGTTGGATACTCCGGTCAGTCCGGAGCTTCTTCCGCCGAAAGAGGGGGAGATCTCTCAAAAAACCGAAGATCTGGTCGGCCCTTACGAGCTGCATGATTTCTTCTTGTATTTTGTGCTGCGGTTTGGATTTGCTCCAAAGAAGATTTACCGGATTGCCTGTGATACCTTTAAAGAAAGCTATGAAAGAAGTGTCATTTACAAATGGCTCAGAACCTTTTACTGGAGATTTTTTGCACAGCAGTTCAAACGTTCCTGTCTGCCGGATGGCCCGAAGGTTGGTTCGGTTGCAGTGTCACCGAGAGGAGATCTTCGTATGCCGAGTGATGCGGCAAGTACCCTTTGGATGAAAGAGATGGATGCGATTGGGAAAGCGGAGGGATTTTTCGATGCAGGAAGATAAGGGGAAGATCATTTTATTTACCGGGGGAGTAGAGACATTAACCTATTTCAGCAAGCAGCTTGCTGCTTACTTTGAGCAGCAGGGATATGCCGTATTTTTTTATGATCTAAAAGATCCTTCTTCAGCAAAACGTGTAAAGCGTTTTATCAAGCCAAAGAAAACGGTTTTGTTTACTTTTAATTTTCTGGGACTTTCCGGAGAGGAAGGGGCATATGAAGAGGGCAGAGGCTATCTTTGGGAACAGTATGACATTCCCTGTTATAACATGCTGGTGGATCATCCGCTTTATTATGTGGATCGGTTTGAACAGCTTCCAAAGGATAGTCATCTCATCGCGATCGACCGGGATCATGAACAGTTTTTAAGACGATATTATGGAGAATATGATATTTTGGGTTTTTGTCCGCTTGCAGGAACTTCCCTGTTTACGGACGGAATGGAACAGACAAAAGAGGAGTGGGTAAGCAATCGGTCGCTTCCGGTTTTGTTTGTGGGAAATTACAATGATTACCGCCAGTATGAGTCCTATATCACAAGGATCAATGATGAATATACCGCATTTTACCGGGGGATCATCAGCGAGCTGTTACATCATCCGGAGAAAACGCTTACCGAGGTGGCAAGGCGGCACTGTGTGCGGGAAATGGGAGAGCTTTCCACGAAGGAATGGCGGATCTGTTACCAGAATCTTAATTTTATTGATCTTTATATCCGCTTTTATGAGCGGGAGCGGGTGCTTCGTGCTTTTGTGGAAGCGGGCATCGAGGTGCATGTGTATGGAAATGGGTATGAGACTTTTGAAAAAGTTTCTTCCCCATTTCTTCACATACATGGAGGAACGGATTCTTATGGCTGCCTTACGAAGATGCAGCAGGCAAAGATCAGTCTCAATGTCATGCCGTGGTTTCGGGATGGCGCACATGACCGGGTGTTTAATGCGATGGCAAATGGCAGTGTCAGCATGACGGATGACAGTCGTTATTTAAGAGAAATCTTAACCGATGGCAGGCATCTGGTCTATTATGATGTGGCGCATCCGGAGGCTGCAGCAAAAGAAGCGAAAAGCCTGTTGCAGCAGACAGATAAGCTATATGAAATTGCCAGAAACGGCTATGAGATCGCGACAGGAAAGCATTTGTTCTGTCATCGTGCCAAATGGCTGCTAAGTCAGATGTTTTCTTAAACGCGGATCATTTTTCTGCTTTTTTCAGAGCCTGTTCCATGGCCTGCTTGATGACGGTTCCGGTGTACTGGTAATCGGTTTCAAAGGCGATTTCATTTAAGGAATCGACTTCCTTTACCTGCTCGTTGATCTTGTCGAGGGCAGTATTTAACAGCGGATACATCGTGGCTACCGTTTCATTTAACTGGTCGAAGGCAACATTTTCTATCCGGTCCTTGCTCACTGTTACCAATACTTCAAAGGTAGCATCTCCGATCGTGATGGAGGAAGTATAGGTGCCTGGTTCATAAGATGCCTTGGCAGAGCTTTGTTTTCCATGTTTTCCGGTAAACATATGAAGAAGCAGAAAGAGCAGCAGGATGCCAAGCACAACGAAGATTCCGGTATAGATTAATTCTTTTGTTTTTAGAAGTACGATTTTGGTCTTATTTTCCATATGATCCTCCTAATGGTTACTGATATAACGTATGAGTGGAAATGGAAAAATATGATAGCAAGAAAGAAAAGGCGGTGTAGAATTTGAAAGAAATGCAGTTGCTCCTTGGAAATAGTGGAAGTGGTAAAACAACCGCACTGTATGATAAACTGGTCAAAGAAGCAGAGGAGAATCCGAAAAAGCAGTTTTTTCTGCTCGTTCCAGAACAGTATACATTAGAAGCACAGCGGGATATCGTAGAACATACGAAAAGGCACGGAACGACCAATATTGATATTGTAAGCTTTAACCGTCTTTGCTACCGGGTGTTTGAGAAAATGGGAACGTCCGTCGATACGGTATTGGAAGATCACGGAAAGAGTATGCTGCTTCGCCGGGTGCTCGGAGAGATCGAAAAGAAGCTGAAGCTGTATCATAATATGAAGGATAAAGCGGGCTTTCTCGATCAGATGAAGTCAGTCTTGTCGGAATTTTACCAGTATGATCTGACGAGTGAACAGCTTCATGGTCTGCTGGATCAGATGGAGCCGGAGCAGATTCTTACTTATAAGATGCATGATCTCGTGTTGATCTATGATGCATTTTCTGCCGCTTTGGGACAGTCTTATATGGTGGCAGAACAGCTTTCGGATCTGTTTTGTGAGGTGGCAAAGGATTGTCCCCTCCTGTTTGGTGCGGGTTTTTATCTGGATGGCTTTACGGGGTTCACGCCGATCCAGTATCGTGTGATTGAAACACTGCTTGACGGGGCAGAAGAATTTGTCGTGACACTGACGATGGATCAGATGGCATATGAAAAGCGTTTTTTGAAACGGCAGCATTTGTTTACGCTTAGTGTGCAGACGTATCAGAAGCTTGTGGACTGCTTTAAGGAGCAGCAGAAGGAGGAGGCAGAGCTTCGTGAGATCACATTTTTTAACCAGCCGCCGAAACGTCTGCAGTCTGCTTTGGATCTTGCTGCACTGGAAGCCGGACTGTTCCGTTCCAGACAGGTGGAGGAGCAGGTCTGTTATGCAGGGGAAGTTTCGCATGTGATGTTATGGGAGGCGGTCAATGAAACCGCAGAGATCCATGCGGTGGCAAATGAAATCTGTGATCTTATCGGACAGGGTGTGCGCTATCGGGACATTGCGGTAGTCAGTACGGAAGAGGAGCGTTATGCCAAGGAGATCGAGTACATTTTTTCCAAGTATCATATTCCGTGCTTTTTCGATCATACGACAGAGATCATGAATCATCCGTATGTGGAAACGCTGCGTGCGGTGCTTGATATATTGGCAAAACAGGGAGCCGGATTTACGATGGAGCGTGTCATCCGGTATGCGCAAAGTCCGTTGTCCGGTATCCGAAAAGACGAGATGGAACAGCTTTACGTTTATCTGACGGCGGTAGGTGACCTGTCTTACAAGGCATATGTGGGTGGCTTTAAAAAAGTTCCAAAAAGCTACTATGTAAAAGGAAAGACGCAGGAGGAACGGGCGCATGCAGAGGAGCGGAAGGAACGCTATCTAAAGCACATCAATGACATCCGGGCACGCATGATGGAGCCGCTGCTTCCTGTCCTTCCCTTCTTTTTAAAACCACATACCGTAACAGAACGGGTGAGAGCCTGTTATGATTATTTAGTAGAGCGGCAGTTTGAAAAGAAGCTGCTGCGTTATGCAGAGGAATTAAGGGAGCAGGGCGATTACGTTACGGCAAAGACGTGGGAAGGAGTATATCCGGCAATGCTTTCCCTGCTTGATAAAATGGTGGCTCTGTTAGGGGAGCAGCAGCTTTCTTCTCAGGAATTTGCCTCTATTCTGGATGCGGGATTGTTAGAGATTTCTGTGGGAAGCGTGCCGCCAACGATGGATCAGGTGATCGTGGGAGATTTTACTAGAAGCCGGATCAGAGAGTGCAAGGCACTTTTTGTACTGGGTGTCAATGACGCACACCTCCCGTCGAAAAACAGTTCGCCGAATCTGATCACAGACCGTGACCGTCAGACATTAAAAGAGTTTCAGATGACATTGGCTCCGGATCAAATGGAATTATCTTATCAGGAGCAGTTTTATCTTTATCAGACACTTACGAAAGCAACGGATCACCTGGTACTAAGCTATGCGAGACAAAATGCCTCTCAGGAGGCGATGCGCCCGGCCTATCTGATGAAGCGCATACAAAAGCTTCTGCCGAAGGTGCCTGTACTTTTAAAGGAAGAGGAGAGCTATTTAAGACGGGAAGAGCTGTTATTTGATGTGCTGGTAAAGGGGCTTTCCTCCTGGGAAAACGAATCGGAGGAGAAGCAGCATACAGCGGTTTTGGCTTACCGGCTGTTGCAGGAGGAGCCGTATTATCAGGAGGCAGAGTTGTTGTCCCGTGCGATGTGGAAAGAGGCAGAGGAAGAGACGATTTCTGCAGAGCTTGCTGCCAGACTATTTGGCAAGAAATTAAATCTTAGTGTGACCAGACTGGAAGGATATGCCAAATGTGCTTTCTCTCATTTTCTGCGCTATGGTCTGCATATCAAGGAGATGGAGACAAATGAAGTAGGAAGTGATGTGTTCGGTTCGGTGCTGCATAAGGTGGCAGAGCTGTTTTTGCGTTATGTCAATGAGGAGGAGATTTCCTTAAGTGAGCTTGCCACTGCTGATTTTATACAGGTTGCAAAGGATTTTGTTGATCGTGCGTTAAAAGAGGAAGGACTTGCGCTTGCAGAGGAGCCGGCACGTACCCGGTATGTGGAAAACATGATGGTGCGAACGGCAAAGCGCAATCTGGCTATGCTGGTGAAACAGCTTCGGTTGGGAGATTTTGTCCCGGCAGGATTAGAGCTTACATTTGGAGAAGATGCGGATATTGCGGGGCCGGTATATACACTTTTGGATGGCGGAACAGTAGCTTTACGGGGAACGATCGACCGGCTGGATGTGTATGATGATAAGGATATCGCTACGAAGGAAGAACGAGTGTATTTAAAGGTAGTGGATTACAAAACCGGTACGGTGCATCTGGATCTGACCAAGGTTTATTATGGCATGCAGTTACAGCTCCTGACCTATCTTCTGGTGGCAAAAAAGACATATGGAGAACGGGCAATTGCGGCTGCAGCACTGTATTATCCGATGCAGGATCCGATCATTTCCTATGAGGAGATGGTGGAGGATCCAAATGAGGAAGCCTATCAAAAGGCGATGAACAGTCCTTATAAGCAGAATGGAATTTTATTGGCAGAGGATGCGTTTTTACAACATCTGGAGTGCGGCAGTGCAGAGGGCAGTGGCTACAATTTTGTTACGGTAAATGCCAAATACAATAAGGATGGTACGCTGTCCAAACAGAGTAGTGCGTATTCCAGAAAAGAATTTGACAGTCTGCTTTCCCATACCGAACAAAAGATTGAGGAGCTGGGAAATGAGATGTTGGCCGGAAATGTGTCGCGTCAGGTCTTTTTGGAAGGGCAGGGAGATTCCTGTCAGTATTGCTCCTATAAAGGGATCTGTCAGATCGCATCGCAGAAGGAAAAATATAAGCGGACACTGGAGCCGAAAACGATAGCAGATTTTACCGGAGAGGAGCAGGAGTGATATGGCAAAGAAAGAACAGATGACACCGGAACAGAAAAAAGTAGTTCAGGTGCGGGGACGGGATCTGCTGGTTGCGGCTGCTGCGGGTTCCGGTAAAACGTGGGTGCTGGTAAAACGGATCATTGCCAGAATGAAAGAAGAACGGCTGGATATTACAGCATTTTTGCTTGTAACCTTTACGAAAGCGGCAGCAGCAGAAATGCGGGAGCGTTTTACTAAGGCGATCGAAGCGGAGCAGGAAGCCCTGCTTTTGATGGAACATACAGATGAGGAAGCACTTGCCTATTGGAATCGTCAGGAATCGCTCGTGTATCAGGCGCAGATCTGTACGATCGACAGCTTTTGTGCGGATATTGTAAAACAGTATTTTATGCATATTGAGGTGGATCCGAATTACCGGATCGCGGAAGAAGGAGAGCTTAAGATCCTGCGCAGTGAAGTGATGGATGCGCTGTTGGAGGAAGAATATGAAAAGCAGGACGAAGATTTTTTGCATCTGGTAGAGTGCTATGCGCCGGGAAGAAATGACCGGAAGATTGCGGAGCTCGTGTTACGTCTTACAGAATTTCAGATGTCTCATGCAAATCCGGATCAGTGGATCCTCCATGCCAAAGCGCAGATAAAGGATATTTCCTACTATACGAAGGAGCTTTGTTACCATATCGGACAGATGCTGGCTCCTGCCTGTCTGGATGCAAAAGAGGCGGGGGAGATCGCACAGTTGGAGGATGGAGAGAAGGTAAGAGCACTTTTACAGGAAGAATATGATCTGTTATGCCGGATGAGGGAGATGGCGGAGCAGTCTGAAATAGAGGCGTTGGAAGCACGGTTAAAGCAGCCGGGCTTTCAAACACTGCGTTTTCCAAAAGAGTATGACGAGGAGAGCAAGGAGCAGATCAAAGCATATCGCGAGCATTATAAGAAAATCGTTAAGCAGCTAAAGGAAAGCTTTTTCAAGGTGCCGTATGAGACGCAGTGCAGTGATCTTTTGGCAATGGCACCTGTGGTAGAAACACTGCTGGAGTTAAGCCGGACATTCCGGATACGATATCAGGAGCGTAAACGTAAGGAAGCAGTGGCTGATTTTTCGGATGTAGAGCATATGGCATTGGAGATCTTGACAGAACTTGATGAACAGGGAATCCGCCATCCGTCTGCAATCGCACAAAAGTTAAAGGAAGAATATGCAGAGATCATGATCGATGAATATCAGGACAGTAACTATCTGCAGGAAGCTATTTTGTCCTCCTTTGCAGACCATAACATGTTTATGGTGGGTGACATGAAGCAGAGCATTTACCGTTTCCGTATGGCGGAGCCGCGACTTTTTGTAGATAAATATGAAACGTTTGCCACTTATGACGAGGAGCTTTCCGATGAGGTGCAGCAGGTCAAGGTGGAGCTTGACCGGAACTTTAGAAGTTCATCTAATGTTTTGGAAAGCATCAATTATCTGTTTTATCGTCTGATGCACCGCTCCATCGGAGATGTGGAATACGATGTGGCAGCTTCTCTAAAGGCAGGTGCTGATTATACTCCACCAAAGAAGGAGATGTGTGTTCCCGGAGCCAGATATGATAATGTGACAGAGCTTCTGATCTATGACCGCAAGCAGCAGCAGGAGGAAACAGAGGAAGATACAGAGGATAAGGTAACTGCCGAGGCCCGTATGATCGCCTTTCGGATCAAACAGATGTTGGATCCGGCGCATCCGATGCTTGTGAAAATGGGAGAGGACGAAGAGACAAAACGGCCGCTTTACCGCCCGGCCACTTACCGGGATATGGTTGTGCTGCTTCGCTCCCCGTCCGCTTCAGCGGCTGCTTTTGCAGAGGTGTTTGCCCAGGAAGGGATTCCCGCTTATGTAGAACGGACGAAGGGATATTTTGAGGCGGCAGAAATTGAATTGATGCTGCAATATTTAAATATTCTTGTAAACAGCCGGGATGACATCGCCGTGACTGCCTGTCTGTACCAGTTTTTTGGTGGACTGAAGGCGCAGGAGCTGGCTTTAATCTTTGCAGAGTGCCGGGAGCAGGGATTTTCTGACCGCTTGAAGGAGGCAGGGATCTTCGCTGATCTTACGACAGTGTTTGGAAAATGTAAGGCATGGCTTGTTGCCAGAGAGCAGGGAATTTTGACGGATCCTTTGGATGGCGTGGATATGGTGTCGTTACAGCAGCGGTTACAGCATTTTTATGCAGAATATGAGCAGTACGAAGCATATTCACAGGTGATGACGGTGTCGAAACTCCTTCAGACCATTTATGAAAAGAGCGGTTATCTGCGCTATCAGAGTGCACTTCCGGCAGGAGAACGCCGCGTGGCGAACCTGATGATGCTGGTAACGAAAGCGACGCAGTATGAGGCGCTCGGCAAGCGGAGTGTATTTCCGTTTTTACGCTACATTGAGAAGATGAAATCGTATGATGTAGATTTTGGGGAGGCAAATCTCCTTAGTGAAAATGAAAATGTAGTGCGGATCATGTCGATCCATAAATCAAAAGGGCTGGAGTTCCCGATCGTATTTGTATCCCAGCTTTCCAAACAGTTTAATGAAATGGATCAAAAAAGTGATCTTCTGCTTTCCGCAGAGCGTGGTGTAGGAACCGGCTATATTGATCCTGTTCTTCGTATCAAACGCAGTACGATCGCGCGTAATATGATGGCGGTAGAAGGAAAACGGGCGATGTTAGGAGAGGAACTTAGGGTGCTTTATGTTGCTCTTTCCAGAGCGAAGGATAAGTGTATTTTGACGGCAGTATCCAAAGATCTTCTTGCCCAGCTTGCAGCACTTCCGGGGAAAATGGATTATGCGGGGCTTTATTCCAGCAAAAATTATCTGGAGTGGATCTTAAGTGCCTTGCGGGCACATCCGGTATTGCGGGAAAAGCTTCAGGAAGCAGGGGTGAAAGCGCAGGAAGAAAAAGACGAATATCCGGACTGTGAGGCGGCATTTGCCTTATTCTGCTTTGACCAAAACGATCTAAAAGGTGTGCGGCAGGAGCGGATCGCTGATACCCTGATACAAAAAGAACAGTTGGAGGAGCGGGCACAGGCACTATCAAGGGAGGAACTTGAAACGCTCAAAGAACGGATGCAGGAGCATTATGCGCATCCAGATGCGGTCACGCAGGTTGGAAAATACTCGGTCAGTCAGATCAAAGCTCAGAACAGTACTCCGGCAGCAGGGGGACACCACAGTCATTTTGAACCAACGCTTCCTCAGTTTATGAAAAAAGAGCAGGAGGGAGGCGTAACCGGTGCAATGCGGGGAACCTATATCCATAAGTTTATGGAGCGGTACGACTTTACCAAAGGGTATGATGATGCGGAATATGAAACCGTTGCACAGTGGATGCAGACGCATCAGTATCCCGGCATTTATGAAGCATTTTCCAGACAGGAGTTAAAGACATTTTTTGAAAGTGAACTGGCGCAGCAGATGGTTGCTGCAGCAAAGAAGGGGCGGCTTTATAAAGAGGCGCAGTTTGTAGTCGGTTTCCCGGCAGAAGAAGTCACGAAGGATATGGATGTGATCTGTCAGGAGGAGGATCTGCTGTTAGTACAGGGAATCATAGATGCTTACTATGAAACAGACGAGGGAAGCCTTGTTATTATGGATTATAAAACCGATCAGGTCACGGATCCCGATACTTTGGAAGAACGCTACCAGATGCAGCTTGCCTATTATCAAAAAACGCTGGAGCAGATTTTGGCAAAAAAAGTAGCGTGTAGGGTGATCTATTCCTTTGCATTAGGTGTGCAGATTGATTTGAAATGATTGACACCGTCACCGCTGCTTTGGTGGGATTGTGGTATTTTTTAGGCACGCTTTCGCTTCGTTGCATGACGTAACGGTGCATAATGCCCTAAAGTACAGGGCATAAGCACCGACGCATGCAAATGAGCCTAAAAAATACCACAATCCCACGAGGCGGTGACGAACCGGTACCTACTGTAGATAATGAAAATAAGCGTATAAAACTTCTGATTCCACAAGGCGGTGACGGGGCGATACATGCTATAGTAATAACAATAACAATAAACGTATAAAACTTCTGATCCCGGCAATAATTAGGGTAATGATAAGGGAAAGGAAGTGTGCTATATGGCAAATAAGAAAAAGAACCCACCGGAGGATTTTTGTCTGGAGGAGCTTACGGGCGAGGAACGCATGAAGTATGAGGTGGCAAAGGAATTAGGGCTTTATGACAAGGTACTGAAAGAGGGCTGGCGATCGTTGTCCGCAAAGGAAACCGGACGGATCGGAGGTATCGTTTCACGACGGAACCGGAAAAAATAACAGGAGAAAAAGAATGGACACTTACAAAGGATTTGCAGATTTTTATGACCGCATGATGGATAATATACCATATGATGAGTGGGGAGACTATATCATTTCTCAGCTCAAAGATAAGGGGGTCATGCCTGGAGCACATGTTTTAGAGCTTGGCTGTGGGACTGGAAGTATTTGTCTGCGCTTAAGTCAGGCTGGCTACCATATGACGGGGCTTGACCTTTCCGGGGAGATGCTTGCAGTAGCAAAGGAGAAGACGGCAGGAGAAAACATCACATATTCCAAGCAGGATATGACGTCCTTTTACTTTGAGGAATGCTTTGATGCTGTGATCAGCGTATGCGACAGCATGAATTATCTTTTGGAGGAGGAGCAGTTTTATAATACACTGTACCGTGTCAGGGAGCATTTGAAGGAGGGGGGATGTTTTCTTTTTGATGCCAAAACTCCTTATTTTTATGAGAACATCTGTAATGATCAGGTATTTGCAGAAGATCATGAGGATTATAGCTACATCTGGGATAATTGTTATGATGCGGAGCAGATGATTCATGAGTATGCCGTGACCATCTTTCAAAGGGAGCCGGAGAGCGAACATTATCGGAAGTTTACCGAGTTCCATTACCAGAGAGCCTATGAGCGTAAAGAGTTGGAACGCATGTTATATGCAACCGGATTTCAAAATGTGAAGCTTTATCAGGCATTTTCAAAAAAACGTGCCGGAAAAAAAGCGGAGCGGTGGTATGTAACGGCGGAAAAATAATAATAGAAAAACAGCATGTTACACTATAAATTATAGTTATGGAAAGTCTGATATTATGTGAGCTTTGGTTAAGGAAGAGCTGGCTGCCACTTTGTTTTATTTTTTTCTGGCAATAAAAAAATTTTTTTTGTAAATCCCACATCATGGTTATGGTGTGGGATTCTTTTTTTTTGAAAAAATTGGAAAATATTTCAGAACGCACAGGTGCTAAAGTAACAAAGGACATGAAAATATAACAAAAAAATATGTGAAAGGAGGAGCATCTTATGTTTTGTAAACAGTGTGGAGCGCAGATTGACGATAATACTAAATTTTGTACAGCATGTGGAGCCAAAATAGAAAATGATAGCAATGTAGGAGAAGTGATGGATACTTCTATTGTTTATAACCAAGAAACAAAAAGTGCTGAAAATAGTATAAACAATAGCGGATTAGGGGAAATAATAAACGGAATAATATCACTTATTGCAATAGTATATCTTATCGCTTCATTGGTAGGGAAATCTGATAAAAGTCCAATTCCATTTTTGATTTTTATAGGGATTCTAGTTTTGATTGAAATGATAGAGGAGAAGTTTCCCAAAATTCCGAAAGCATTAGTTTATGCAGTGGAAATCATCATTTTGATAGTATGTATTAATAGTGCAAATTCATTAGGCGTGGTTAATTTAGTGAAAAAGAGTACTCATGACGGATATCCCAATATTACTTATGAGGAAGCCTTTGAGAATTTCTTTGATAATCCAGAGTGGAAAAGAGCCGGAAAAGACGAAGAAGGAAATAAGCTCGTAAAATTTACGGGTAACTGTACTTATTCTGATGAAGCCGCATCGGTAGTAATTACCTTTACGATTTATGATGATACTTTTACGGTATCATCATTAAAAATG
The DNA here is from genome assembly GCA_934317845.1 of uncultured Lachnospiraceae bacterium. Lineage (GTDB taxonomy): Bacteria > Bacillota > Clostridia > Lachnospirales > Lachnospiraceae > NC2004. Next base: position 27,402 of record CAKRES010000011.1, on the reverse strand, counting down.
AATGGTCAGGAATTAGGATTATTTTTAACCGAGCTTATGATAGAAAATGTTTTTGAAGAATACGACTAGAGCTGCTAATAAAGGCATTTTATTGATGTATAGTGTTAGGAGGAAAAGATATGTACTGTACAAATTGTGGAAACAAGATTGATAATGGAGCAAATTTTTGTGTGGTCTGTGGATCCAAGATCGCACATGTGACTACTGGATCAAATGACACGGAGCATGTGGAGGAAGATGTAACTCTGCAGAATACTAAAGTGGAGGAAACGGAGAATCAGAGTGCAGAGAGAGCATGTGAATTAACAAAAACTCTAGTATTTGAGAAAAGAAAAATGTTTACCTATATGGTCTACCGTACAACACATACCGAGATCACTGCTGATGATTCGGGTGCACTGCATTTTACGCAGACGATTGATAGATTGTTTAGAAAAAAGAAAACAAATGAAACAAAGATAGAGCTATCTGATATTAAGAGTATTGGTGTAAAAGTTAAGATGGATTTATGGGATACTTTATATGGTGTTTTTTTTGTAATATTAGGTTTCTTTCAACCCGCGTTCTTTTTGGCAGCACTGGTGTTTTTATACTGCGGATATGGGAAGATGGTGCAAATACAAAAAAAGGATGGAAGCAGCTATTTCATTCCGGTAGATGGAATGAGTGAAGATGTAAAGAAGTTACAGTCGATGGTTTAATAAAAGTGCTTATCAAATCCCACATCATGATTATGGTGTGGGATTCTTTTTTTGAAAATTTTGGAAAAAGTTTTGGAACGTGCAGGTGCTAAAGTATCAAAAAACATAAAAATATAACACATAAATAGGAGGTATATGAGTATGAAAAGATTCTTATCGTTACTGTTAACTTGCTGTTTACTGTTCAGTTCGATTTCTTTTTCCGGAAATCAGATGATCGTAAACGCAGAAGAGGACACAGGAGCCGGGAATACGGCGGAAGAGGAAACCGTGCCGGAAGGCTACACACCAATCCGGACGATTGATGACTTATATGGCATCAATGAAGATCCATCCGGAAAGTACATATTGATGACGGATCTGGATATCAGTGAAGAAACCAAAAAAGGCGGTTCATGGGATACCGGACACGGTTGGACACCACTGGATCAATTTACCGGAACCTTTGACGGAAATGGAAAACGCATTATAGGGATGCATATGTATGGATCGTTCAGTGGTAAATATGTTGGTTTATTTGCCAAGCTCGGAGCAAAGGCGGAGATAAAAAATCTCGGAATGGTAGATGTGGATATAGACCTGAGTTCTTCCTATTCTGTTGGTGCGATAGCAGGATATGCATCAGGAACTGCGGTGGTCAGCAATTGTTATGTAAGTGGAGCGATATCATCATATGCATCTGACTCTGATGATTATGTATCTGGATTTATAGGAACAGGTAATTATGATAGGGATACCAAAACCGGAACTACGATGATCAATTGTATTAACAGAGCAAGTGTCAAGAATACACATTATGGCGATGCGTATGGTATAGGATGTGAAACGATATGCCAAAATTGTATTAACATGGGTTATGCCTCCAGTGCGATAACGGGGGGTGGCAGCGTAACGGATTGCTATTGCCTTAAGGATTCCTGCACATATACTAATGGAGCAACGGAGAAAACTGCTACCCAGTTACAACAAAAAACAACCTACACAGGCTACGATTTTGATAGTACATGGGAGCTTGATCCGGACTGCTCTTATCCATATATCCAGTTAAGAAGTAACCGCATCGTTCGTGTGGAGGATCTGGAGCTGGTAAGTGCTCCGACAAAAACAAGCTATTATCAGGGAGACAAGCTGGATGTAAGTGGTGGTAAAGTAAAGCTCACCTATGAAGATGGGAAAGAAGCAGCTACGGCACTTACAACTTCGATGCTTGATATTGCGGTGGCAGAGACAATCGGCACACAGACGGTAACAGTAAGCATGGGAGGAAAAACGGTTTGTTATGAGATTACGGTAAGCAAGCCGAAGAACGCTTTTACCAAGGAGCTGACCTGCCCGGATGTGGAGTATGATGGAAGCGTGTATAGTTCAGCAGATGCAAGTGCCAAGTTTGGTACGGTGGAATATTACTATTCTGTGAGTGGGGATGGAACATATACCACGAAGGCACCATCCGATATGGGAACCTATTATGTATATGCCAAGGTTGCGGAAACGGAGACATACTATGGCGTGGAAAGCGAGAAAAAGACGTTCAAGATCAATTATCCGAAAGCAGCAGTTAGTGCCGATGCATTGATCAAGAATATTGGAACCGTAAAATATACGCTGGAATGTAAGAAAAAAATCCAAAAAGCAAGAGAGGCATACGACGCATTAACGACAGCCCAAAAAGCATTGATCGACGAGGAGACAACCAAGGTATTAACGGATGCCGAAGCAGCATATCAGTCATATGATGAGAAGGCAGAAGCAGACATTCCGAAAGGATATAAGGCGATTCGAACGATTGAGGATTTATATGGCATCAATGAAGATCCATCCGGAAAGTACATATTGATGACGGATCTGGATATCAGTGAAGAAACCAAAAAAGGCGGTTCATGGGATACCGGACACGGTTGGACACCACTGGATCAATTTACCGGAACCTTTGACGGAAATGGAAAACGCATTATAGGGATGCATATGTATGGATCGTTCAGTGGTAAATATGTTGGTTTATTTGCCAAGCTCGGAGCAAAGGCGGAGATAAAAAATCTCGGAATGGTAGATGTGGATATAGACCTGAGTTCTTCCTATTCTGTTGGTGCGATAGCAGGATATGCATCAGGAACTGCGGTGGTCAGCAATTGTTATGTAAGTGGAGCGATATCATCATATGCATCTGACTCTGATGATTATGTATCTGGATTTATAGGAACAGGTAATTATGATAGGGATACCAAAACCGGAACTACGATGATCAATTGTATTAACAGAGCAAGTGTCAAGAATACACATTATGGCGATGCGTATGGTATAGGATGTGAAACGATATGCCAAAATTGTATTAACATGGGTTATGCCTCCAGTGCGATAACGGGGGGTGGCAGCGTAACGGATTGCTATTGCCTTAAGGATTCCTGCACATATACTAATGGAGCAACGGAGAAAACTGCTACCCAGTTACAACAAAAAACAACCTACACAGGCTACGATTTTGATAGTACATGGGAGCTTGATCCGGACTGCTCTTATCCATATATCCAGTTAAGAAGTAACCTCATCGTTCGTGTGGAGGATCTGGAGCTGGTAAGTGTTCCATCCAAAAAGACTTACATTCAGGGAGAAAAGCTGGATCTGACCGGTGGCTCTGTGAAAGTAAGCTACGAGGATGGCAACGAGAAAAAGACTGCAATTACAACAGACCGGGTAAGCGGCTATGATATGCACAAGATTGGAAAGCAGACGGTTACCGTAACCTATGGAGATCAGTCAAAGACATTTGAGATCGAGGTGAAAGGCATTCCTGTTACAAGCGTGTCTATTCCGGAATCCATTCAGGTATATCGTTCCAAGATGTATCAGTTTTCACCGGAGGTCAAACCGGACAATGCAACAGATAAGCTGATCACATGGAAGTCAGCAGATGAAAGCATTGCCAGCGTGGATGGCAACGGACTGGTAAAAGGACTGAAAAAGGGAACCACCAAGATTACAGCGACTACCACCAATGGATTGACGAAGGAATGTACGGTAACCGTTCTGGTAGCCAGTACGCAGATCAAGCTGAATGAGACAGAGGCATCGTTGTACCTCGGTCAGAGCGTGGAGCTGGCAGCACAGATTTCACCATCAGATACTACAGATACCGTTACATGGGCGAGCAGCAATCCATTAGTAGCAGAAGTAAATGATGGCACAGTAGTTGCAAAGGGGGCCGGCATTGCGACGATCACTGCATCCACACAAAGTGGACTTGCAGCAAAATGTGAGGTGACAGTAAGCAAATATACGCCGGATCTCTCCGTTTACACATATAAATATTCACAGTTGTTAGAAAATGGAGCATTTAAGTTAGAGGGCATCTATACAGATAGTGATGGACGGATCGAGTACAGTGTTACAGAGGGAAGCGACGTTATTTCCGTAGATGAAGCAGGTAACGTAACCCCTTTGAAAGTAGGAGAGGCGGTCATCACAGTATCCTCTGCTGAAACAGAAAACTACTATCGAAGTGAGCCGGACACGATTTCTGTTTCGATCAGAACGAACCAGAATACGAATACAGCAAACCAAAATAGTACAACAGCACAAAACAACCAGAATAGCAGTACAGCAGCAAACCGAAGCCAGACAAGCACGGCACAGGACAGCACCGCTGCGTATATCGCGAAGGTAAAGAAAATAAAAGCGAAGATCACAAAAGCAAAATCGTATAAAAAAAGATATATTGCATTTTCATTAAAGGGAAAGGCAAACTGTGACGGCTATCAGCTTCAGTGGAGTACAAAGAAAAACTTTAAAGGTGCAAAAAAAATTACAACCTTGCAAAAAAGCGGCTACATTGGAAAGTTGAAAAAGGGAAAGACCTACTATGTACGTGCCAGAGTGTATAAGGTGATCAGTGGCAGATACGTCTATGGTAAGTGGAGCAGCAAAAAGAAAGTAAAACTAACCAAGTAACACGTAAGGAGTCAATAAGGGGTTTTATGGTGCATATTGTGATGAACGAGAAGGAGGATTTATGAAGTATTGCAACCATTGCGGAGAAAAAATAGAGGATAATATAAGATACTGCCCTAAATGTGGAGCAGAGCAGCAGATCACTACAGTACATAACAGTAGTGATAGCAAAAAACGGAATGTTCTGATCATTGCGGGAGTTGTTCTGACGGTGGTGATCATAATTGCAGCAATTATAGTGACGATACTGTTGAGCAGACAAAGTAGTGACAGTCATGTGGCGCAGGCTACTACGGAGGCGACAACAGAGCAGCAGACAACGGAAGCACCAACGACAGAGGAACCGACAACAGAAGAAGCTACGACAGAAGAAAGCAAAAAAGAAAAGAAAGCGAAGAAAAAGAAGAAAAGTGCACCGGTAGAATACAAGCTGATGGAAGGAGATTATAAGAAAGATTCAATCACATTTACGATTGTTTTGCAGGATGGTGAAGGCTATGCTATGACTAGTTCGGATGCGAATGGAGGGGCATTCTTAGCCTATGAAGGAAACGGTGTATATAAGGGATCATGGTATTATGGAGACGATAATGCTAATCTGACGGATGTTACAATCAAAACGACGAAAGATGGTTTTACATTGAGCACAGATGGGACAATGGGGCTGGCTTATGCAATCGATGAAACTTGGCCGGGGACATATGTTTATCAGGACGGCACAATGCAGAAGAAAAGCTCCTCTGGTAGTACAAGTAGTAAAAGCTCCAGTGTGGATATTGGTTTTTACACGGTAAGAGTAAAGGAAGGAACCTATCTTGCACTGCGTAGTACTCCTGAAACAAGAGATGACAACATAGAAGGAAAACTTTACAACGGACAGATTGTGCAGGTCCAGAGAGTGAACGGCAATTTTGCATGGGTGTTCTCGGATGATCTGGAACAAGGCGGCTATGTAAATGCGGATTATTTGAGAGCGGAATAATGTTATTCGAGCTGCTGAAAAAAGCTGACATATTCCAGAATGATAATGCCGGGAGGTTATCTTCTGATAAAGAGGACAGTGCGAAAGAAAAAAAGGCACAGAGTGCTACAACCGAAACGACAGAGGATCCGAAACAAAAAGCAGAAAAGGATGACTGGCTGGAAATCGGACAAACCTACGTTATGGATGATGGTTTGGGCTCTAAGTTAAATGTAACCATAAATGACGTAGGTACCGAAGATGTCATGGAGTATGGGACGTTCGGGGAGTATATAGAGGCAGTCTATCTGGATTGTTCGTTTAAAAACGTCGGAGAAGAAGAGTATATAAATACCGATCTATTTCATTTTTATGCAGATAATCAGCCTGTGGAAACGGATATTTCGAATTCCATGAATATGGTCTCTCTTTCCCCAGAACGTGAAACCAGCGGATTATTTTATGCATAAGCTGCCGGAGTATTTACTTTTCCTATGACTCAGAGATAACGAGCAAAGATCAAAATTAGGTGCTGAGATGAAAACAAAATAATCGGTGCCAAAAAAATTTTAAACGATCTGAAACAGCAGACAAGAACAGGGAAAATTCCCACAGGTGTTCCCTCTTATGTAACCACAGCCAATAAGACAGAAGAATTGGACGATACAGAAAATGACGCAGCGATCATTTGTCTGGAAGGGAAACCATACATTCTCTGTGTGATGGTAACAAGAACCTCTAATGTGGCAGCAGCCCGAAGCCTGATCACAACAATATCAAAACAAACCTATGAGTATTTTTCCCAAAAAGAATAGCCATATGCTCAAATAAAGGTGTGTACACAATGCGTGTGGGTGGACGTATGATACGCAAATGTCAAAAACTCGCACTTGACAGACACAGGACAAAATGCTATCCTAACAAACAGATATGACAAAGTCTATGAGCAAAAGGAGTACTTACCTGAGGTACTGTAACAGAGAGCCGGGATGCTGGAAACCGGTACAGGAAGCAGTAAGGAATGGATTTGTGAGATGCAAGGTGAAACGTAAGGAGTAGCTGATGCCGTGTCCGCACGTTATAGCGGGTAGATATTAGAGGAGAACCTCAGTATCGAGTATGAGGCATAAAGCGGTGGCAGCATTTTCCGGTTTTTCGGGAAGTGCTTATTTTTTTGCCCGTGTTTTATGTGAAGAAGGGTGGCACCACGATTGTATCGTCCCTGAAAGCAGATGAATTCTGTTTTCGGGGATTTTTTAGTTGTGAAGAAAGGAAGTCGGAAGATGCAGAAAAAGGTCAGAAAAAAAGCGTATCAGAAAACGGTCAGCATTGTCGATGAAACTGCCATTTCCATATACAAAAGCTATGTGGGAAAGCGGGAAGGCTTTTTGCTGGAAAGCTACGACAAGAACAATGGCCGATATGTGTTTTTAGGGCGTGAGCCGAAAGCACGGATCACGTCGAACCACGATCAGGGGCTTAAGATCGTTTACCGGGATCAGACCGAAGAAATTCTTACCGGGGATCCGGTAACTCTGTTAAAGGAGTTTTACAGTCAGTACGAAGTCAGCAAAGAGGAGGGGGCACTTCCGTTCCTTGGCGGTCTGGTGGGAACGTTCGGTTATGATTATGTAAGGTATCAGGAAGAACTTCCGGATGAGAATCCGGATGAGATCGGTTGTGATACGATGGAACTGATGCTGGTGACTGAGTATATCACGATCGATCATGTGGCGGAAACGATGACCTTTGTCACTTTGATGGATGACACGAAAGAGGGAGAACAGAAGGCGAAAGAGCGGTTGGCGGATTTTGCCAAAGAAGTACAGGATGCTTACCGGATGGAAAAGAGCAGACCGGATGCTGCACCGGATAACGAAAAGGATGGTGTGGTCGTAGCAAGAACGGATACTTTGGAAGCATACTGTGACAAAGTTAAAAAGATCAAACACTATATCCGGGAAGGCCATATTTTCCAGACGGTGTTGTCACAACGGCTTACGGTAGAGACGAGAACGGATGGATTTACATTATATGAGCGACTCAGAGAAAAGAATCCTTCTCCGTATCTTTATTATTTCCAGTTTGGAGATTTTGAGGTGATCGGAAGCTCTCCGGAAATGATCGTGAAAGAAAAACGGAAAATGGTAGAAACGTGTCCGATTGCCGGAACGAGAAAGCGGGGCAGAAATGACGACGAGGATGAGGCACTGATCAAGGATCTTTTGTCCGACGAAAAGGAAAAGGCGGAGCATGTGATGCTTGTGGATCTGGCAAGAAATGATATGGGAAGGATTGCAGAGTTTGGTACGGTCAGGGTATCCCAGTTTATGCAGGTGCAGAAATATTCCCACGTCATGCATCTGGTATCTTTAGTAGAAGGAAGACAGAAAGGAAACCGGCATCCGCTTGATCTGTTAAATAGCTTTTTACCGGCGGGAACATTAAGTGGGGCGCCGAAGATCCGTGCTATGGAGATCATTGATGAGTTGGAAGAGGTAAGACGGGGACTTTATGGTGGAGCAGTCGGATATCTGGACTTCTCCGGTGACATGGATTTTTGTATCACGATCCGCACGATGATCAAAAAAGAGGATAAGGTTTATTTGCAGGCGGGAGCCGGGATTGTTGCGGATTCTGTACCGGAAAAGGAGTATCAGGAATGTGTGAATAAAATGGGTGCACTTTCCTCGATCCTTTTAAAGGAGGTGTAAGAGATGGTGCTGTTAATTGATAATTATGATTCTTTTACTTACAATTTATATCAGTATATCGGAGTGTTTGAACCGGATATCCGGGTAGTGAGAAATGACAAGATCACAGTAGAGGAAATAAAAGCAATGGCTCCGGATCATATCGTATTATCTCCGGGGCCGAAAAGTCCGAAGGAAGCCGGCATTTGCATGGATGTCGTGAAAAAGCTGCATGGTGTGATTCCAATCCTTGGTATCTGTCTGGGACATCAAAGTATCGGAGCAGCGTTTGGAGCAACGGTGTCTTATGCGAAGGAACTGTGTCATGGAAAGCGTTCTTTGATCCAGCATACCGGACAAGGACTTTTTGAAGGAATGCCACAACCATTGTATGTTGCGCGGTATCATTCGCTTGCAGTGATCGAGGATACCCTTCCGGACTGCTTCCGGATCGATGCCAGAACAGAGGATGGTGAGATCATGGCGATCACACATAAGGAGGAACCGCTCTTTGGTATTCAGTTTCATCCGGAGTCCATTTATACAGAGCATGGAAAACGCATGATAGAAACTTTTTTAAAATGTAAAGGAGGAGTGGTATGATCTTAGACGAAATTGTTGCAGATAAAAGAAAACGTCTACCGGAGTACAAGGCGCGTATTTCGGAAGAGAAAATGAAGGAGCTGGCATATGCTTCAACACGAAAAGGACCGTCCTTTCTGGAAGCATTAAAGAAGCCGGGGCTTTCCATTATTGGAGAATTCAAAAAGGCCTCTCCGAGTATGGGGGTGATCGATGGACGCATTTCCCTTGCGGATCGGATCGACCAGTACAATGCTTCCGTGGATGCGATCAGCTGCCTGACAGAGGAGGATCATTTTCATGGAAATGTGGAGTATTTTAAACAGATCCGAAAGATCAGTCCTCTTCCTATGATCCGCAAGGATTTTATCATTGAGCCGTATCAGGTGTATGAAGCAAAGGTGATTGGAGCCGACTGCATTTTGCTGATCGCTGCGATCTTAACGGATGAGGAGATAAGGAAGCTTTACACGATTGCTTATGAGCTTCAGATGGATGTACTTTTGGAGGTGCACGGGGAAGAGGAATTAAACCGCGTGTTACCGCTTCAACCAAAGATCATCGGAGTGAACAACCGTAATCTTAAGGATTTCACGATCAGTCTTTTCCATACAAAGGAGCTGTGCAGTAAAATTCCGGAAGATACGGTGTTTGTATCCGAAAGTGGGGTGACTACGGATGAGGACATTGCGTTTTTAAAGGACTGCCGGGTAGATGCGCTGCTGATCGGGCGTGCCTTTATGGAGAGCGAGCATCCGAAGGAATTGAGCAGACGCTGGAAAGAACAGTATAAAAAATAGAGAAAAGAAGAAAGAAGGAGAAGTAATGGAACAGAAGCAGAATAAAAAGTATGGAGAATTTGGTGGACAGTATGTAGCGGAATCGTTGATGAATACCTTGAAAGAGCTGGAACATGCTTATCGTGAGGCGATCAGTGATCCGTCCTTCTGGGAGGAGTACAATTACTACATGAAGGATTATGTGGGAAGGGAAAATCCGCTTTATTTTGCGGCAAATCTTTCTAAAAAATACGGCACGAAGATCTATTTGAAGCGTGAGGATTTAAATCATACCGGTGCGCATAAGATCAACAATGTTATTGGTCAGATCCTGCTTGCCAAACGTATGGGAAAGAAAAAGGTGATCGCGGAAACCGGAGCAGGACAGCATGGTGTGGCAACAGCAACCGGAGCAGCGTTGTTTGGAATGGAATGTAAGGTCTATATGGGTGAGGAGGATATCAAACGCCAGAAACTCAATGTATTCCGTATGGAAATGCTTGGTGCAAAGGTGGTATCCGTAAGCTCCGGCAGTTCGACCCTAAAGGATGCAACAAATGAAGCAATCCGTACCTGGGCGAAGGAAGCGGAAGATACCTTCTATGTGATCGGTTCTGCAGTTGGTCCGCATCCATATCCGGAGATGGTCAAGGAATTTCAGCGTATCATCAGTAAAGAAGCAAAGAAACAGATCCTGGAAAAAGAGGGACGGCTTCCGGACACGGTGATCGCCTGCTGTGGCGGCGGTTCTAATTCGATCGGAATGTTTGCTGAGTTTATCGAGGAAAAGGATGTGGAACTGATTGGTGTAGAGGCAGCAGGCCTTGGCATCGAAACAGGAAAACACGCCTCTGCCATGGCACTTGGAAAACCGGGTGTGTTACACGGAATGCGTTCCTATCTGCTGCAGGATGATGACGGAAATGTACAGCTTGCCCATTCCATTTCCGCAGGACTGGATTATCCGGGCGTGGGTCCGGAGCATGCATATCTTCGGGATACCGGACGTGCCCAGTATGTATCGATCACAGATAAGGAATGTATCGATGCATTGCTGGAGCTTTGCCGGGTAGAGGGGATCATTCCGGCGATTGAGAGTGCGCATGCGATGGCATATGCATTTAAAAAGGCAAAGACCATGAAGCCGGACGATATTATGATCGTCTGTCTGTCTGGTCGTGGAGACAAAGACGTACACACAGTAGCACAATATTTAGAAGGAAAGGATATGAATAAATAATGAATCGAATAGAAGAGAGAATGAAAGCCTTAAAAGAGACAAAGGAAAAAGCATTGATTACCTATATGACAGCAGGTCTTCCGGACATGAAGCATACGATCGAGATCATAAAGGCACAGGAGAAAGCCGGAGTCGATGTGATCGAACTTGGAATTCCATTTTCTGATCCGGTTGCCGATGGTCCGGTCATTCAGGATGCGTCTTACCGCTCCATTCAGAAAGGAACTAACCTTACGATGGTATTGGAAGCGGTAAAGGAACTGCGCAAGGACTGCGAGGTGCCGTTGATCTTTATGATGTATTACAATACAATCCTGCATTATGGCGTGGAGGCATTTGTGACAGAGTGTAAAAATGCCGGGGTGGATGGCCTGATCGTACCAGATCTTCCGTATGAGGAACAGTATGAGATAAAAGAGTATCTGACAGAAGATGCCCCGATCCTGATCCAGCTGGTTTCTCCGGTTTCCAAAGACCGTATCCCGATGATCGTTAACGATGCGCGTGGTTTTGTATACTGTGTCTCCTCTATGGGAGTGACCGGACAAAGTGCAACCTTCCATGAAAATGTCACCACATACCTGAAGAAAGTAAAGGAGCAGGCTCCGGTTCCTGTAATGATGGGATTTGGTATCCGTACCGCTGCGGATGTTTTGCCGCAAAAGGATGTGATCGATGGAGCAATTGTTGGAAGTGCATTTATCCGATTGATGGAAGAACATCAATATGATCTTTCTGTGATCGCAGATTATATCAAGACATTTAAAGCAGAAATGAATCAATAGCATTGTAAAAAATAGCAGGAATGACTTGGCAACATTGCACAAGAAAACCTGCTATTTCTTTTGTTTTTATGACTTTTATTGTGCAATTGTGCTATGTATACAAATAAATCCAAAAAAAAGAATAAAATGTTACAAAGAGCAGAGAACTGTTTTTGTCAAGAAAATCATTTTTGTGGAAAAGTGATAAAATATCTTGTGAAAAATACAGGTGAAAATGCAGTTTTACCTTGAAAGAAGCTGTGCCATGTGCTAAAATAATTCATAGTGAATGTATTAGATCTATGAAGGAGGAATCGTGATGAACAGTTTATCAGTAAACATGTCACAGACAGACCACAGCCTGATGAATTTAGCGGCATCCGGCAACAAGGGACTGTTTATACATTTTTTGAATGAGCAGTTGGAAGATGGTTTCTATACGCTGGTGATCGACTACTTAAAAGATAACGAGTTTGATATTACCCAGATGAATGTTCCAGACGATATCAAGGCACAGTCAGAGAAGTTATACAAGCTGCAGGAATTTGTAAACATCCATATTAAACAGGCGGATAAGTATGAGATCGAAGATTGGATCGAGCCTCTTTATCATCATATTTACGGAGAACATGATCCGGCTGATATTGATGGAGAGATTCCCGTAGGCGGTATTTATCGTTACAGTGTATGGCTGATCTATTTGTACCAGTCAGACCGTTTTGAGGATGCGATGCGTCTGATCGGTGAGAAGGTTGCACCACAGATGATCAACTGCTATTATCAGGCATTGGAAGAGGATGACCGTCCAAAGAATTTCGACAAGGCAGTCATGGGTTACTTAGATCTGATCAGTGTTGTCATGGATATGGATCTGACCAGCCATACCAATTCTGAGTTATATCTTAACAATCTGGAAGTATTTTATGACTATCTGGTAGAGGATGACGATGTAGCCAATGACTACAAGATCCAGTTCTCTATGGGTATGTTCAATGAGTATATCAAGAATCTGAATTATGATAAGGCATTTGAGTTCTACGGATTGAATGCAGAGTACATACCGGTAGACAACATGAAGGTATATGACAGTTTCAAGGATCTGATCCGTAACTGTGATAATACCCGTAATACGAATGTATTGAACCGTGCTGTTGTAACGGCGATTTCCAAACAGGAGATTTATAACCGTCGTATTGATGGTCTGATTGCAGATGTTTCTGCTTTCATCAAGAAGGTATGTAAGTACATCGAGGAAGATCCTGTGATGAAGAAGAATCTGCAGGTGCTTGGTACCGGATCTTCTCTGGCAGATAAGAGTAACATTTTTGAGGGACTTTACGAGTACAACCTCGTATTCTTTGAGTGCGGAATCAAAGCACTGGTAAATCAGGATATGTCAAACCGTTCCTGGGAAGAGAAATACGAGATCCTCGATATGCTCTATACTACTCTGAATGTATTATTTAATGGTGATAACGTGTATGAGCTTTCCAACAAGATTGAGCATCAGTTTATCGAGTTGAACTGGATCGGCAACTATATCAATGGCAATCCTGCATTATTAAAGGGATTGTTCAGCATCCGTGAAAAGATCAAGGCATTTAAGATCCGTAAGGATTCTATCATTGAGAAGAACAAGACCAACTTAGAGATCAAGTCCATGCTGGAGGATCGTCAGAAACATCTGGTATTCATGGCAGCAGAGGATATGGTAAAGAATGGAGTAGAACAGGCAAAAGTACAGGTGATGAGTAACGGTTATGATCCGCGTAAGGTGGAGAAGCAGCTGCAGAGAGCTTACGAAGGCATTGTTCTTTCCAACAAGTATACTCCGGTACAGTCCGGTGGATTCAAGTTTGGTGGTGGCGGAAATGATGAGTTCAAGAAACTCATGTCCAATGCCAAGGTTGCAGATTGTGTGAGCAAGTCTGAGTGGTTATGGAATCAGTATGCAGAGAAGGGACAGGATGCAGCGACGAAAGAGGAGCGTACCTATTCTGTAGCATATCTGATCAAAGCGGTAGAGGAACTTCTGACCAAGTCGGCTCCAAAACCATCCGGTTCATCTGGAGCAAGCAACAAGCGTGTTATTGTAACAAAGACAGGAAAAGTGATTGAATTATCTGATGAAACAACAGGTAGTGCAAATACTTCTTCAGTGCCAGAGAGCAATGTAATCAGCTATATCAATAACATTGGAAATTATCTGGTAAAGAATACCGAAGAGAATGTACAGTATGTACAGAGTTATCTGAATGATCTGATCGCTCGTCTGATGGAAGTAGGATTTGATAAGGATTCCTACCTTAATTTCTACGAGGCAGATGATTTAAGAACAACGCTTTGGATCGTAATTAAGAAATTGATGTATGATTTGGCATAATATGGGAGTGGTGATATGATTCCCAGAAACCAGCTATATGTTTTAAATTATTACAAAAAGAACACGTATATGGGAAGTGATGGTCCTCTTTATTACCGTATTTACCGGGTAGAAGAGGAATTGGAGTCGGTGTGCTGGCCGGGACCATTTATCTATGATAAGACGCCGGAGGAGAAGAAACACTACAATCGATTTCCTTATACGGAGGACGGCATGAATGAAGTGATCGCGTGGCTGGATCATGAAGTGAGCCTGCTGCGGGAAAGCGAAGAAGCATTTTTAAAAGAGGATGCCATTCAATACGAAGTGCCGGAAAAGAGAGAAGATGATCCGGAAGAAACGGATATTTCTAAAACAGAGTAAAAAGAAGAAGCTGTTATCAGAACGTATTCTGATAGCAGCTTTTTGTATAGAATAAAAAGACAATAAAAGAAGCGCGAGACGGGGATCGAACCCGCGACCTTCTCCTTGGCAAGGAGACGCTCCACCACTGAGCCACTCGCGCATAATTGTCTGTTATAAAATTAGGAAAGCGCGAGACGGGGATCGAACCCGCGACCTTCTCCTTGGCAAGGAGACGCTCCACCACTGAGCCACTCGCGCATATGTTGTCTGCTTGACACGATTAGTATAATAACAAAAAATGGAGGGACTGTCAAGCAAAAACATAAAAAATATTTGTTCTTTTTTGCTTGCATCTGTCAAGGGTTCGGGTATATAATCCCCTATACATAGAAAAACGTCTTTTAGCAATATAAAAGAAAGGGTGAGTGTCATGATAACACAATATCACATCAGTACATATCTGATCATGCTTGCGATCGTGTCTTTTGCAGGGTTTGTTGTGGAGAACATCTGGCTTGCATTTACAAAAGGATTTATTGATAACAGAAATATGAATGCACCATTTTTGCTTGGATATGGTCTGCTGATCCTTGGGTTTTATTTTTTGTTTGGTACACCGGGAAAGATGAAGCTGTTTGGCAGAAAACTGCTTCTTACAAAAAAGGTGCTCCGGATTGTCTGCTATTTCCTGCTTGCCTTTTTGGTGGTAAGCATTTGCGAGGTACTGCTTGGAAGTATTGTAGAGGGAATCTCAAAGGTGGAATTGTGGAATTATTCCCGGCTGCCGCTGCATGTAACGAAGTATACTTCGGTGCCGACAAGTTGTGGATTTGCAACGATCATTACAGTTGTTATGGGAAAGGTATTTACCCCATTGATGCAGTGGTTGGAAGGAATGGATCAGGGACATGCCATGTTGTTAGGGCTGGCATTGACAGTTATTTTGGTTGTGGATTTTCTGGTCAATGCTTTTCGCATTTTACGTTCCGGAAGTCTTTATACGTTATGGAGATATGATATTAAGAACAAACGGATGCTTACGGGGGAGGAACTGGTTTCGTAGGCTATATTAGGAGGAGAGAAGAATGGTCGATACAAAAGAAAAAGAAAAGAAAAAAATGATCTATAAATTATTGGTATCCCTTGTGACGCCGATTGCGTTTCAGTATTTGATGTCATCGGCGGTGAGTGCCGCAGATGCAGTCATGCTGGGATTTTTGGATCAGAATTCGCTGTCTGCTTCATCACTGGCAACGCAGGCAGCATTTGTTTACAGCTTGTTTTATGGGGCGTTTATTTCCGGTACAACGGTTATGGCATCTCAGTATTATGGTAAGAAGGATATGAAGTCTGTGGAGCAGATTTTGGCAATTGCGATGCGTTATGCACTGCTTGTCGGATTACTTTTTACATGCGCGACTTTGTTTATTCCGGGGGTGATCATGCGGATCTTCACCTCGGATCAGGTACTGATCGATGCCGGAGCTGTGTATTTAAGAACTGTGTCATTGTCTTTTGTGCTGACAGGCTTTTCGCAGGTATATTTTTGCATTATGAAGGTATGCGGCAGAGCAGGTTTAAGCTCGTTGATCGGATCTCTTTCCGTTGTGATCAACATTTTCCTAAATGCGGTATTCATTTTTGGCCTGTTTGGTCTGCCTGCTATGGGGATTGCCGGAGCAGCACTGGCTACCGTGTTCGCCCGTGTATTTGAGGTTGTAGTAGTTTTGATCGTATTATTCCGGGGCAAATGTGTCCCACTGCGGCTCGGCTATGTTTTTGGCGGCGCAAGCAAGGTGCTTCATAAGGATTACTGGCACTATACGCTGCCACTGTTGTTCAATCAGCTGGGATGGGGTGGTGGAATCACAATGTATTCCGTCATCATGGGACATCTTGGAACCGATGCGACCGCA
Source organism: uncultured Lachnospiraceae bacterium (assembly GCA_934317845.1). Taxonomy (GTDB): domain Bacteria; phylum Bacillota; class Clostridia; order Lachnospirales; family Lachnospiraceae; genus NC2004. Next base: position 11,093 of record CAKRES010000011.1, on the reverse strand, counting down.
GCGAACGCGATCGCCAATATCGTTAGAAACATGATCGCCAGTCTGTGCTGGGGAATTGCCGCCGGTGTAGGAATTATTATAGGACAAATGCTGGGACGCGGAGAGCTTGATGACGCGAAAAAAGCAGGAGGCAGTTTTGTGCGGTTATCCATTGCCATCGGGGTATTTTCCGGTCTGGTGATATTAGCACTTATTCCTCTGGTACTGCCACTTGTCTCACTCAGTGCGCAGGCGAAGATCTACTTAAAAGCAATGCTGTTTATGGCGGCATATTATATTATTGGAAATTCTTTGAATTCCACGATCATTGCAGGAATCTTTCCGGCGGGAGGAGATACGAAATTTGGAATGGTATGTGATCTGGTTACACTCTGGGTTGTGATCGTTCCGGCAGCGTTGCTGGCAGCTTTTGTATTCCAGTGGCCGGTGCTTGTTGTTGCCTTTATCCTGACATTGGATGAATTTGTGAAGATTCCTGTGGTGTATATCCATTATAAGAAATATAAGTGGTTAAATAATATTACAAGGTAAGAGAAGCTGGTGTATGGTATTGAGGTGCTTCTTCAAATTTAGACTTTTGCGAGACGACTTTGGTCGTCTCGTTTTTTATGTTTTCCTTACAAAACCTGTAAGTGTTATTTTTCTTCTCGTACTGCTATACTACTATCAACAGCTTAAGCTTTCTGCGATCCTTCACATGAAGTCGCCTCTTTTGTGGGATCAGATATTTTACATGGCACGCTTTCGCTTCGTTGCACTACGCAGCGGTGCGTAATGCCCCAAAACACGGGGCATAAGCACCGGCGAGTGCAAATGAGCCTTGTAAAATACTGATTCCCACATGGGGCGATTACGGAAGGATGCATAAATCCAAATATTGAAATGGGAAGCATGAGACTTTGTAAGAGTAACGGAGAGGCATGCAGATTCGTGAATTATAAAGTTGAAAAGAAAATAGATGTTTGGAGTTAATAAAGGAATGGATTGTGAATGAAGATATGGTAGTAATAATGAAAAATGAAAAGGAGAGACCCCTATGAAATTATTAGAGATTGAAGGTTTAACAAAAGAATATGGCATAAAGGACAATGTCACAAAAGCATTAAATGGTTTGGATCTTACTGTGATGAAAGGTGAGTTTTTAGGTATCATGGGAAGCAGCGGTTCCGGAAAAACCACGCTTTTAAATTGTGTGTCCACCATGATACGTCCAACGTCCGGTACGATTCTTCTGAACGGAGAAAACATTGCTGATTTCCGTGGAAGCAAGCTGGCTTCCTATCGTGGAAACAAGATTGGCTATTTATTTCAGACGTTTGAATTGCTGGACAATCTGACAGGCAGAGAGAATATTAAGATGCCGCTTGTGATTCATAAGAAGCTGGATCATGATTCAGAAAAACAGATCGAGGATCTGGCAAAGTTTTTAGAGATCACGGATGTTTTAGATAAATTTCCGGCACAGATGTCCGGTGGACAAAAGCAGCGCATTGCGGCTGCCAGAGCCTTGATCTTGAATCCGGAGCTTATTCTGGCGGATGAACCGACCGGTGCGCTCGACAGTAAAAATGCCAAAAGCCTGATGGAGAAACTATTGGAGCTTAATGTGATGCGTGAGGCTACGATCATGATGGTAACACACGATGCCAATGCGGCAAGCTATTGTTCCAGAATCTTGTTCATTCAGGATGGTGTGATCTTCCATGAGCTTCGCAGAGAACGGGAAGAAGAAACAAGGACACAGTATTATGAGCGGATCATCGATGTGCTTGCACAGCTGGGAGGGGGTAGTGTCAATGTTTTTTAATCAGATACGGCGAAATAACAAAAAAAGCAGAAAAGAAAATGGAATTTATTATGCCTGCCTGATCATTGCGATCATTGCCTGCTATGTGGTGCTGGCTTTGCCGCAGCAGGACGTAATGGTATTTCTTCATAAAATGGAAAGTGATGCGGTTAATACGCTTTACATGCTTTTGAATGTTGTGTTTGTACTGGCTCTTTTCCTCGTTTTTTTCCTTATTTATTTTGCCCAGAAATATCAGTTGGAACGACAGAAGCATGAATTTGGAGTAATGCTGATGCTCGGAATGAAGCGAAGCAGATTATTTTCCTTTTTGATGCTTTCTGATGTTGCAAGTAGTGTCCGTTCTTTAGTGATCGGTCTTCCTGTTGCTGTGCTGCTTTCGGAAGGGATCAGCCTTGTAACCGCGCGGATCATTGGGCTGGGGATCATTGGACATCAGTTTTCCTTTTCCCTTTCTTCTCTTTTACTTACTTCGCTTGGATTTTTCGGAGTGAAGCTGTTTGCAAATATCATTTTAAGTGCAAAGCTGGTACGAAAAGAGCCGGATCATCTGCTCCGAAAGAGCGAGGAGTCAGAAAAAAAGCACAAGATGCCAACCGGGCGCATCTGGTTTTTTCTTGGAAGCGTTTTGTTAATAGCTGCTTATGTGTTAGCTTGCTTTGTTGACCGCACATGGGCTTCTCCCCGTTTGTTTCTTATCATGCTCGTTGTAGGCGCGATTGGAAGCAGATGGCTGATCGGTGGATTCTGTGGTGTGTTTGGACATATGAGCGGAACCAAAAGCAAGGACCAGCTTTCCATTTTCACCTTTCGACAGTTACAGGAAAATGTGTTCCAAAAGACAACTTCCCTTACCGTGTCTTCCTTACTCATTTTGATCGGAATTGTCTGTTTTGGATATGGAATTGCAATCGCTTTAAGCAACGCAAAAACAAGTACGGAACATACGATGGATGTGACGGCAGAGGTTTACGAAGAATCGGATGAGGCACAGTTTTTAAATTGGACTCAGGAGAAGGAGATTGCTTCACTATTTTCCAAATGGCAGAAGGTCAGCGTATGCATGCTGCATGCAGAATGTGATTATGGGAAAGACAGTGGGATGGATAAGATCGTTTCCTATCAGACGGATGATCTAAAGAAAGCTGCCACGCACCTGAAGGGGCAGGATCGGGAATTGTTTCAGAATCAGGAGCAGTTTTATCTTAGTACTTCCCCATACATGATTGCAGAAAACGGGTTTAATGGTTTGCGCCATAATGCAGGCAGGAAAGAACTTTCGTTAAAAGACGGGGAGCTGGCAATCTACATTGATCATGATTTTGACAGCGATGGCAAGATTCAGAACATGTATGAAAAGCTGCTTGCGTATGATCCGGTGATCAAGATCGATGGAAAACAGTACCGCATTAAGGCGGTGTGTCATGATGATATTGTCGTGGATCGTAGTATTACGATCGGCTTTGGCCTGGTCGTGCCGGATGCGTTATTTACCCAATTGGCAGATGAAAAGAATATCAGCTTCTATTATAATGGGTATCTGAAAGCGTCCTATGTTAAGGAACATGGATTACTTCATGCCTTGCAGGAAGTGCTGCCACTGCTTCATAAAAGTGGTTTCCAATTTGAAAATTATTTGCAAAATATGGGAAGACAATTATTTTATATTGTAGCGGCCAGTTATCTGACCATTTATCTGGCAGTGATCTTTTTGTTGATCGCCAATACAACGATTAGTCTGCAATATATGATGCAGGAAGAAAAAATGAGTGACCGTTACCGGACGATGTACCGGCTCGGCTGTACGAAGGAGCAGCTTTTTGTTTCTTCCAAGCGGCAGATCAAGTGGTACTTTGGAGTTCCGGTGGGAACTGCAATGATCAGCAGCCTTTTTGGAGTGTGTGCCTTGTTTCGGCATGTTCTTCCTTATGATCTGCAATCACAGATTAGTGTGTTACTGCTTCTTGCAGCCGTTGTTATTGCGGGGCTTGTTATGGTAGAATACTGTTATATGAGAGCGGTGATCAAAAACAGCTATGGATTGATCGGACAGCTTCAAAAGCTTTCCCGTACAGAATAAAAGAAATGAGGAGCGGCATATGAAGAATAGGATCATATTGGTGGAGGACGATGCATTTTTGCGTCAGGAACTAAAAGAAATATTATCGTGTGCGGGATACGAGGTGTTGTTGATCACAACATTTCGCGAAACTGCCAGCACGATCCTTTCCATGGAGGCGGAGCTTCTTTTATTGGATCTGGGACTTCCGGGGCAGAATGGGTTTGAGATCTGTCGGCTGGTGAAACAGAAAAAGAATCTGCCAACTCTGATCCTTACGAGTGCCGACCGTTTAAAAGATGAATTAAATGCATTAGAATTGGGGGCGGATGATTATCTGACGAAGCCGTGTCATACCGAACGGTTGCTGGCACGGATCAAAAATCTACTGCACCGTTATGCCGGACCGCAGATGCTTTCCGGAAATGGTTTTATGCTGGATGAGCAGACCTATACGATCTGTGTAAATAATCAGTCCAAGGTGCTGCCGGAAAAGGAGGGACAGATCATGGTTGCCCTTTTGCAGCATATGGGAGAAACGGTGCCAAAGGAGGATTTGTTTCTTGCTCTTTGGGGAACCAAGGAATACATTGATGAAAATGCATTGCAGGTTACAATGACCAGATTACGGCATACATTAAACGAGCTGGGCTTAAAGGATCGTGTGGAAACGGTGCGCGGCATTGGATATCGGCTGAGAAGGGAGTAAGGGTGCTTGAAGGATAAGAGAAAAGATATAGATATGCGGGAATACGGGTACTTATTTGCCATACTGTTTCTTTTGATGGGCATTACAACATTTTTTTTATGGCTTGTGAATCCAAAGGCTTTTTTCTCCATTGGAATCTGCCTGTTCCTGTGTTATGTACTGGTGTTTGCCATTTTGTTTTTATTGCTTGTCAGACGGGAAATGGAACGGCAGAGGTCGTTTGATCATTTTCTGGCAGAATGGAAGCAGGGAAATGATGAGGCACTGCCACAGCTTTCCCGGAATGAAATGGAACGTTTTCTTGTCCTTCGGGAGTTTTTGCTGGAGCAGGAGGGACTGCGCAAAACGGAACAGGTACGGCGCGAGGATTATGAGGAATACACGGAAAACTGGGTACATGAAATGAAGGTACCCCTTTCCTTGCTGCAGCTTTTATTAGAGAACCGACAAAAGGAAATGACGCCTTTTTTGGCAGAGCGTTTTTCTTATGTTCATCGCCGGATGGAAGAACAGATCATGCAGCTATTGTATTATGCGAGATTGATGTCGGCGCATAAGGATGTAGTATTCAAACGGATCTCCCTTCCGCTTCTTATTCAGGAGGCACTGCTGGAAAAACAGCCGTTTTTGAAAGAAAAGGGAATTAAGATCCGGCTGGATACGAAAGAAGAAGAGGTTTTAAGTGATGAGCGGGGATTGTTGTTTCTGTTATCGCAGGCACTTTATAATTCCTGCAAATATGTAGATGAAGCAAAGGAGGAACACTGGATCCGTATTGCGGTGGAGCGGGAGGAAAAGATAAAACTTATTATAGAGGATAATGGAATCGGGGTAAAACAGAGTGAACTGCCATTTTTATTTGACAAAGGTTTTACCGGGGAAGGGGATGAGAGCCGGAGAAAGGCGACGGGAATGGGACTTTATCTGGCACAGAAAATGGCGGATGTGCTGCATGTTACGCTTAATGTAACATCCGTTTATGGAGCAGGTTTTACTTTTGTAATAGAGTTTCCTGTGGTATAATTTTCTTTGTAGGAAATTTATGATACCTAGAGGAGGAGAAGAATGAGAGAAAGAGTAAAAAAATGTAGTTTGGTATTGCTGCTGGTGTGCTGTATGGTGCTGCCGATGACACCGCGCGTATCCGCAGAAACTTTGACATTGGCACTAAATAATACTTATGTCACGGGAACGGTTACGGATGAAAAAAATCCGGCACTATATAATCTTACCTTGACGTCTACCGGTTATCTGACACTTACGGTACAGTCGATGGTTGGAAATCTGAAATGGAATCTGACCGGCACGGACAATACCATTGTGATGGATGACATTATAACAGGTGGCAGTGCGGCTGCGCCTCAGACAGGGGAGACTACAAAAGCGGTACAGGCAGGAACCTATACGCTTAAGGTATGGCAAAACTCTGGCGAGGAAGGCAGTTTTAAAGTGAAGGCTTCCTTAGAGGCCGTAGCAAGTAATGATGTGGAGCCGAATGATACGTCTGCTACGGCGATGCCTTTGGCAGGAGGACAGCAGATCACAGGTTTTATCGGCGGATCTGATATGTGTGATTATTATAAGGTAACTGCACCATCGGCAGGTACATTTTCCTTTGATGTAACAACTTTGATCAACAATCTGACGGTAGGAGTATATGATGGCTCTGAAAATGAATTAAAGAATATTACTATTTACTGTAATTCCCTGACGGAACCGGTAAAGAAAACGATAGAGGTTCCTTTAAAGGCAGGTACGAACTATGTGAAGATCAGTCCGCTGTATCGTCATACGTCCGGTACTTATACGATTGTATTTCATGATCTTGCGGCAACGGAACTTCAGTTGAACACGACGTATCTTGAAATGCAGCCGGATGAGATCTATGACTTAAAAACCTCTGTTACGCCGGAAGGAGCTTTGGTTTCCGGGCTGAAATGGACGTCTTCCAATCCGAAGGTTATTACGATGGCTGGCGACGGTCGTGTGCGTTCTTTTCTGAATCCGGGCGTTTCTGTTGTAACGGTGACGGCAAACGATGGAAGTAATTTATCTGCTTCCTGTACCGTGGTTGTAAAGCCGGGAAAAGTAAATGGAGTGCATGATAAGTCACAGACTGGCAATTCGATCAAAATAAACTGGATGTCACAGACAGGGGTAGATGGTTACTGTGTCTATCAATACAATACAAAAAAGAAACGTTATGTATTGTATAAAGATGTAAAGAAAAAGACGAGCTGCGAAGTGAAGAAGCTGAAGGCAGAGTCCAAATATAAATTCAAGGTATGTGCGTATGTGAAGGCAAATGGAAAGAAGCTGTTTGGAGAAAAGTCTTCTGCCCAGACATTTTATACTGCACCAAAGAAGCCGGGAGCGACCAAAATCACAAGTATCAGAAGAAACAGCAGAACGCCGCTTGTGGATTATATCACTGTGAAGTGGAAGAAAGCCAAAGGGGCAACGAGCTATGAGGTGTATGGCAAACAGCCGGGAAGCAATTACCGATTATTGGGAACAAGCAAGACTACCAGTATTGTGCTTCGTTCCGGTCGTGGATTTACCTATTCGATCAAGGTGGCACCGGTTCGTTACAAACACCATGTTTCAACGGTTGGAAAGAAGAGTAGTCCGAGAAGCTATAACAGCCGCTAATAAGGATCTTAAAAAGAAATCATAAATTCATAAGAAATGAAAGCTTCTGCCTATGCTATAATGAAATGTGAATGAGCAGTAAAAGGAATGCTCTTTCGATGAACTGAGGAAATGACAGTCGAAATTGACGGTCAAAAGGAGGAGCTTGCGTGGAAGAAACCATTTTAGTGGTAGATGATGAGAAAGAGATTGCGGATCTCATTGAAGTATATTTGGAAAATGACGGCTATCGTGTAAAAAAATTTTATAATGCGGCAGATGCACTTGCATGCCTGGAGCATACAAGGATTGATCTGGCATTGCTGGATATTATGCTTCCGGATATGGATGGATTTACTTTGTGCCAGAAGATCCGGACGCATTTATTTTTCCCGATCATTATGCTGACAGCAAAATGTGAAGATGCAGATAAGATCAAGGGGATGACACTTGGTGCCGATGATTATATCACGAAGCCGTTTAATCCGTTGGAAGTGATCGCGCGTGTGCGTGCGCAGCTTCGCAGAACGAAAAAGTATAATCAGGCTCAAAATAAAATGGAGCAGGAGAGCCGGTATGAATACAATGGATTGGAAATTGATGAGAAGACACATAGCTGTACGCTTTTTGGAAAAGAAGTGCCATTGACTCCGCTGGAATTTTCGATCGTGTTATATTTGTTTCAAAACCGGGGGAAAGTGGTATCTTCGGAGGCATTGTTTGAAGCGGTCTGGAATGAGAAGTATATGGACAGCAATAATACAGTGATGGCGCACATTGCTCATATCCGGGAAAAATTAGGTGAAAACTCCAGAAAGCCAAATTACATTAAGACTGTCTGGGGAGTGGGGTATCGTATCGATGAATAAAGAAAACATCCATCAGAAGCTGATCCGGAAAATGCTGTTTCGTATGGCAATGTCCTGCCTGGTCTTTGCCAGTGTGCTGGTCTTTGTGCTGGTAGTGGCATATTTGATCTGCGAACGGCGGATCTGGTATGGAGATGAATTGCTTTATCCCTTCATTACCTTTGTACATCACAACCTGCCTGTCTGTTTTCTCTTTATCATGCTGGTTGCCGTGTTGGCATTTTCCTTTTATTATATCCGGCGTGTCACACTTTACATGAGTGATATTTTAAAAAGCGTGGAAACAATCTATTCGGATATGGAAAGTGACGCTTTATTTTCCCTTCCCAAACCGCTTTATGAGGTGGAGCGGCAGTTAAATGCAATCCGTACAGATCTTCGCCTAAGCCAGGAGGCTGCAAAGGATGCGGAGCAGCGGAAAAATGATCTGATCGTTTATATGGCGCATGATCTGAAAACACCGCTTACTTCGGTGATCGGTTATCTGACACTTTTGAAAGAGGAACAGGAGATTTCTCCAAAGCTGCGGGAAAAATATGAAACCATTGCATTGAAAAAAGCGCAGCGGTTAGAGGAATTGATCAATGAATTTTTTGAGATCACACGGTTTAACCTTTCTAAAATGACGCTGGAGCTTTCTGAGGTAGATCTTTCTAAAATGATCACACAAATGGTATATGAATTTTTACCGTTATTTAAGGAAAAAGATCTTACCTGGGAGTTGAATGCCTCGCCGGAATTGCTGGTGGAATGTGACATTTACAAAATGGAGCGTGTATTTGATAACCTGTTAAAAAATGCAGTCAACTATAGCTATGAGCATACCTGTATCGAGATAGAAACATATGAGCAGGGACAGCAGGCAGTGTTAGTGATCAGAAATCATGGAAAAACGATTCCTCCGGAAAAACTCGAGAGAATTTTTGAACAGTTTTTCCGGATGGAATCTTCGAGAAACTCTTCTTCCGGTGGAGCCGGACTGGGACTTGCGATCGCCAAACAGATCGTGGAGCTGCACCACGGAACTCTGACTTGCGAAAGTGAAAAGGAAACGATCACCTTTCGTCTGGTTATGCAGAAAAAATCATAAAATGATAAGAAATTCATCAGGACTTCTTGATACAAAAAAACTGTATGTAGGATACAATTCTTACATACAGTTTTTTACATTGGGAGGAATGGATATGGTAAAAGAAGCAGAGCAGAAAATGCAGAGCAGAAGAGTAAGAGTGCGCAGAAAACGGAAAAAGAAGCATGTGATATTACGAAGGCTGCTTTTTCTTCTCCTGTTACTGGTTTTACTTATGCATGTGAGAAATCAGATTACAGAGCGTCAACTGGAGTCCGGACAGTCAGATCCCGTTTCTGAAACACTGCATACGATGGTGGATTCCTTGGAAAATCGTACACCGGACTGGCTGGATGCGTCATATCCGGATTCTATCCGGAAATTATATAAGAATAATCCGGAAGCCAGAAAGTATGTAAAAGATTTTCAGGAAGAAAAGGATAAGGATCACGATAAGAATATTTCCGGCGAGGTAAAGCGGGGGAAGATTCCACTCTTTTTACAGTGGGACGAACGCTGGGGGTATGAGCAATACGGTAGCGATTATCTGGCAGTCACAGGATGTGGTCCTACCTGTTTGTCCATGGTTTATTGTGGACTGAGTGGAAATACTGCAAAAAATCCATATGCAGTCGCAAAAATGGCGGAAAGCAATGGCTTTTATGTGGAGGGATCAGGCTCCTCCTGGTCATTGATGACAGATGGAGCAGCATTGCTGGGACTATCTTCTCATGAAGTACCTTTTTCTGAAGAACAGATCCGCGCAGAACTGGAGGAAGGACATCCGATCATTGCAGTAGTCGGACCAGGAGACTTTACGACAGAGGGGCATTTTATTGTGTTGACAGGATGTTATGAGGATGGCAGTATTATCGTGCATGATCCAAACAGCAGGAAGAGGAGTAAAAAGCATTGGGAGCTTTCCACATTGATGGAGCAGATACAGGATCTGTGGGCGTTTACTTTTACGGAATGAAGGAAAGGGAATAGAAGATTTCAATAAGTAGTAGAGATCTGTGGGGATGATGTGCCCTGCTGACGAAGCATCGCTTACACCAAGGCTACGAAGAATTACCCAGACTGATGCAGATGATAGCGGTTCTTATGGACAGTATAGCTATAGCAGATACAGCTTAGACAATATCTGCAACCAAATGGCTACAAAGCAGAGCAACAGTAGAATCACAACAGGGGCATGACACTGCAATTTACCGGGGCAGACCACAATTTCTATTAGTATGTAGCCATAATCCGGTGCAATCGTAGCCAAAACACAATAACTGAATACAAAAATACCAAAAAGCGAAGCCATGAAACAAATGGAGTTATATAATGCCTTTACAGAAGCTGTCCATATCCTTTCATCTGGAGGACAATGATAAGCTGACTTATGAAGATGCTTACAAGATAGCGGAGGACTTCGCTCATAAGTTCTTCTGGAAGAAGGGATTTGAGGTATTGTTTGCGGTTACATAGATGGAATTGACCATGCATCCTCATCGTACCATATAAAAGTCATCCGTTAGCATAGGTGCAATATCGGTAATCAACATAGAACAGTTTATGACCTTATCAATACAGTGTATACAGAATGGAGGAAACAGAATGGATATGGAAGCAGGAAAAAACTTACCAATGAGGAGGTCATAAGAGAACTTCTCGAATTATTAAGGAAGAATGCCATGAAAGAGCAGGCAAATGATGTATTTGAGATGCATTTGAGGCTAGAGATGTGGATGAGGTGAAGCAGGAAGCGGCACATAAGGAAGTATCGAAGGTAAGAGAAGATAAAGCCAGATAGATGTGAGGACGTGGGAGAAATCCTGCGTCCTTTTTTAATACTGATTTGTTGCAATACAGAACATTAATTCGATGTACAAGGGATGATTATTGGACAGTATAAAGTGCTATAAATAAAGCATAAGGAACAGATGCATGATAAATGAGTT
>CAKRES010000010.1 GCA_934317845.1 uncultured Lachnospiraceae bacterium | reverse complement strand
CGCAATGCGCAAACGCCGGATAGGAACGGCAAAATTTTTTACACTTCTACTACTTCTTTATCACACATCAGCAAAGGCACAGCTTTTGTTCCTGCACTTCGGCTGCCATGCACTATTTTGCTTTTGCAAAAAGCTTCTGGTACACATTTCTTTTCTCCCACGGCACCATATAATTTTTGTGCGCCGTTGCCCGCATACAATGCTTTCCTACCGTTACCTTTGAAAGCTTCTTATATCCATAGCATGTCCTTTTTCCCACGGACACCACCGGATAAGTTTCTCCCTTGATCATTACCTCATCCGGAATATTCAGTGTTTTGATTGACTTACTTGCCGTTTTTACAAAACAAAGGGAGGTCTTGTTCACCACCTGATACACCATCCCTTTTACCGTATAGCGTCTGCCATTTTTCAGCGGAGTACGCTTGCGCTTTGTCTGTTCCGGCGCAGTCGTTGTCGTCTTCGGCAACAGCATAACATCACTCTTTAATCCCGGCATATCGATATAAGCACATTCCAATTCGGTATTATCTACACTAAGGCTCCAGCCACGCTCGTAGGCATCAGATAAATCCAAACGTACTTTTACCTTTACGTCCGATGGTATCGTACCCAAAAAGCTCACCACTCGTTTTCCTCGTTGCTTCATGTAATTCTCCTCCTTCTTTACTTTAAGCTAAGCCTCTTATTATTTAGACTTGCCCACAGTATAACACAAAACTTCTATTTTGGACACTATCAATGTAAGAATCTGCTCTTTTCTTGTTGAAATCAACAAGACTTAGAAAAAGGCACCCTATATTCTACCTCCACAACAAAAAAGACAGACCACATTGTGATCTGTCTGCTTGCTTTCTCTTATGCCATTCCATTGACGGTTTTATATTTGTATAACATTTCCGCGTGATTCTGTTCTTCCACCTGAATGTCTGCTAACAGCTTGCGCAGTGCCGGATCTGAAAAGGTAAATACATTGCTGTTGTATTCGGAAGAAACCAGTTTCTCTGTTCCGATGCAGTCTGTTGCCAGAAAGCAGTCATTTTTCTTCTCTACAGATTCATCCGCTACTTTGTAGGTGGCACTTGGTGCATACTGTGCGCCCTTGCTGTCATTGACATCACAGGCCGGCACGCTTCCCTTTAACACCTGATCCAGTGAATCATGATGTTTGCGCTCCTCCTGCTCCAATGTCTGAAAGAGTTGCTTTAATACGCTGTCCTTCGCCTGCTCACCGTAACGTGCATATTTCTCGGCACAATTTTTCTCCTGTGTCATCAGATCTTCGATCACGGTTTTTTCTTTTTCTTTTAATACCATATTTCTTCCCTCATTTCTTTCTTAGGATGAGAGTAGTATGGCTGAAATTGGTACTTTTTATTCCTTAATCTGCCGCATATTCTTCAATATATTCTTCGAGCGTCAGACCTTCTTCACTCATCTGCTCGGCAATCTCTCTGCCTACATAACGAAAATGCCACGATTCATACATGAATCCGGTAACGTCCTCTTTGTTTTGCGGATAACGCACTACAAATCCGTACTCTGTGCAGTGTGCCTGCAGCCACTCGTTGACCGGGCAGTCCTCCTGTTTTTCATCCATGTACTGGTAATCGGCTGCCAGTATATCCACGCACAGCCCGGTCTCATGCTCACTGTATCCGGCTGGCGATACACTCCGAAGTGCATCCTCCTCGGCTTCCACCTCATTCATTCCGGCACGTCTGTTTTTCTTGATCTCTTCGTCTAACAGCCATTGTTGTTTTTCTTTGTTCCGGTAACCGCTGACCACCGCCAGCTTATGTCCTACATTTGCTGCCTCGCAGTCCTGCCACATAGCGGTAAGGGCTTCATAAATCTCCTCCGCTACTTCTATGCCATTCGGCAGCCGATGCAGCACTGGTGTATATCCTTCCGGAACGGCATGTTTTTTATTGACTAAAAGCGGAAGATCCTTCCGTTTCTTCTTTGGCTTGCTCTCCTCGGTCGTTGCTGCTTGTGTACTCACGGTTTCTTCGGTCGTAACGGCTGCCTGCTGCTTCGCATTCAGGCGCACGTTTCGTCGGATCATAATATCTCCCCCTACAATGATCAAAGCTGCTAACAATAATCCCGCTGCGATCATGCCGATGATCCAGATCACGGTCATGATCCCTTTCTTATTTCCAGATCCTTGCGAATCACTCATCTTTTTGGTTCCTTTCCACGACATCTCATGTCTGTTTTCTCTTCTTTTTCTATGATACCTCAAAAAAAATACTTGAACAATCCTTTTTCCTATAATATAATAAAAATGTAAGATTTCCGACCAACGCACTCGGAAATGACAAACCGTTGATGTGGAGATAACAATAAATGTTGCACTCACAGAGAGCCGGGGTAGCTGAGAGCCTGGCAGAACGCAGTTTATTAAATGGACCACGGAGGGCATGGTGAAACGCATTTTTGCTTAGTATCCGTGACGTAAGGCATACGTTACATGCACAGGATATGATGGTATCCGTTAAGCGCACGTTTTTTTACGTGAATCAAGGTGGCACCGCGGAAAGTGTTTATTTTCGTCCTTGACAGAGACTTATTATGTTTCTGTTATGGGCGTTTTTTTATGCCATAACAGAAGCCCCATCAAACATTTTATTTTTAAGGAGGTACCGTTATGGTAATATCACAGACAATTCAGGCACTCACACAAAAAGAAAACATTGGTTACAACATGGCAAAGGCTGCCATGAAGGAGATCATGGACGGGCAGGCAAGCGACGTACAGAAAAGCGCGTATTTAACTGCCTTATCCATGAAGGGAGAAACGATCGAAGAGATCACCGGCTCGGCCGAGGAAATGCGTGCACACAGCCTTGCATTTCCCTATTCCGGCGAATGTCTGGAGATCGTAGGAACCGGTGGTGACCGCTCCAACTCGTTCAACATTTCCACTACTTCTTCGCTTGTTATCGCTGCCGCAGGCGTTCCGGTTGCCAAACACGGAAACCGCGCCGCATCCAGCAAAAGTGGAGCTGCCGACTGCTTAGAGGCTCTCGGTGTCAAGATCGACTTGTCACCGGAGCAGGGGGCAAAGCTGTTAAAAGAGCACGGCATCTGCTTCCTATTTGCACAAAAATATCATACTTCCATGAAATATGTCGGTCCGATCCGCAAGGAGCTTGGCATCCGCACGATCTTCAATATCTTAGGTCCTTTGACCAACCCGGCACATGCCAGCTTACAGGTCATGGGTGTTTACGAGGAAGCACTGCTCACTCCGATGGCTCATGTCCTTCATAACCTCGGCGTCACACGCGGTCTGGTCGTATACGGGCAGGAACGTCTGGATGAAATTTCAAGCTGTGGCCCAACAAGCGTATGCGAATTTGACGGTGACACGATCAAAGAATACACGATCCGTCCGGAAGACTTCGGCTATACTCCGGCTGCCAAAGAGGAACTCGTCGGTGGCACACCGGAAGAAAACGCAGCCATTACCTTATCCATTTTAAAGGGCGAAGAAAAGGGCTCAAAGAGAAATGCCGTCTGCATGAACGCCGGAGCCGCTCTTTACGTAGCGAAAAAGGCTGCTACGATCGAGGAAGGCGTGCGTCTTGCAGAGCAGCTTATCGATAGCGGTGCTGCTCTTCGCAAATTAGAGGAATTTATTTCAGAATCTAACAAATAAATGCGTGCATTTTTCAAAAAAGTGTGCTATACTATGTTTCGTCGATTGATGACACGGCTCTGACATCGGCGAAACGACAACGGAATGTGGCTCAGCTTGGTAGAGCGCTTCGTTCGGGACGAAGAGGTCGCGTGTTCGAATCACGTCATTCCGATCAACAGGGATTTCCTTATGGGAAGTCCCTTTTTTATTCTTTGCATCTTGTGATCCAGTAACCAAAGGAACCGGTCTGATAAGGTTCTTTTTTAAGTGGGATAAATCGTTTAAATCCAAACAGGCAGGCCAGATACTGATCTTTGTTAGAAAAGATTCCCGGCACACCGATCACGTACTGCCGTTTGCCATCTTCGTACACCATACTGCCAAGCAGCAGATACTGATACGAATAGTAGCCGTGCATTAAAAAAGAATTGTTTCCAAGATCCCAGTTGTCCCGGCTTGTAAGTCCGATATCCTCCGGCGTGATCTTGACACAGTGCATCACTTCGTTGCCGGAAAAATCCGGCAATGGACTGCGGTGGCTCAGCAAAAAGGCAATTCCCGTCTGCACCTCCTCATATTCCTGTTGCGAAACCTCTGGCTCCGGCTCCTGTTCCTCTTTTCTGTTTTCTGTATCTTCCCTATTTGTTTCCTGTCTGGCAGAAGCATCCGCATTATCTTCTTTATGTACCCCAGTATCTGCCTTTGCCGCTTCTTCCTGCTCCCCTACGGCATCCACCGGGTCATGGAGCTCCTTTTGCTCTGCCGCCGCTAATGTCTGCTCGAGCTCTTCTTCCTGCTGCCTGTGTGCACGCAAAAGTTCTGCAACCGGAAGCCTTTCCTCGTCCCACTGCGAACCATAGCACACCCCTTCACTGTAAAAACCGATCAGTCCGGAACAGTGGTTCAGTTCTGTTCCATCTGGGAACAATTCAGAGAGTGCATATTCTTTCCTCACCATCAGCTGCCCTTTCTGCATCTGCACCTTTTCCACCGGGATCAGCTGCACCTGCCCTCCCGAAAAGGCATAAAAATAAAATGCCAGCGCAGCACTCTGCGCCTTCGCATCACTTAGCTTTATCGTAAGGCGCAGCATCTGCTTCTGACATTCCACTTTTCCAAATCCCACATTCTGTTGTTTTCCGCCATGCTCATAGCGATAAAAATATGACACACATCGACTGTACTCTGCCATTTGCTCTCCCTCCATTCGTTTTCAAACAGGCTCTTTCGCCTACTCTACTATATGAAGGGAAGTGTTTTTCTATGACCATCTTTTCCTGTCACAATGCTTTATAAATACGACACCAGATCTTTCATAAAGGCAAATTCAATATCTACCAGATCCTGGGTAAGTTTACGGCACTCCTTGTCCGCCTCTTGATACTGGTTTAAATAACCACATAGCGACTGGATCCCCATGTTGCAGCCATCCATCATGATCTTGGCGATCTCCTTGTCATTGCGGTTGGCCAACATTTTCATCTCTGTGCTGAAATAAGACATCATTTTCGCCATGACGGACGGATCTTCTTCCTCCTCGTGGCAGTCATTTAACATTGTGTGGCAGCGGTCGCCGATCGCAATGTGATCCTTATCATATTTTTCTAACATCTGGCGAAATTCCTTGTCCGAAGCATAAGGCATCACCTGCTCTAAGCTGTCGGTTGCCATCTTACATCCGGCATTGCAATATTTTAACAGCTCTTTCGTGTCCTGATTTTCCATACTTAACGGCATAAAAAAACCTCCTTATAAAAATGCTGCCATTAGTATAAGGAGATTTTAAAATTCTATTCGTTGGTCAGATATGCTACCACACCACGGTTTGGTGCAATATCCACGATCAGGCGTCCATCCCGGATCGTCAAGGAATCACAGCCATCCACATTTCCTGCTGCCATCTCCTCTGTATGCTCCACACCGCTTTCTGAGGAAAATTCATCCATCACGCGCTGCATGTTCGCCATCGTTTCCTTTAAAGCTTCCATTCCGGAAGTCACTGTTTCATCAAATGCTTTTGCCTGCTCTAACTGTGCTAATGAGTCCTTTAAGGAAGCTGCCTTTGCTGCTACTTCACCGGAAGCACCAACTAACTGTCCTGCCTTCTCAAGCAAGCCATTTTTCTTATCTAAAAATGCCTGTTCCAATGCCTGAAGACGTGCTTTTTCACGTGCTTTCTTCTCTTCCTCAGATTCCTCCTGCATGCTTAACAGGTTCACTGCTTTATTGGCAAATACCGGAAGATTGACCTCCATGTGAGCCGGATTGTCATCGTTGTTGACCAGTGTGACAACTGCCTTTCCATCCAGACAGCGTGCAAATGCAAACTGGCGGTTGGTAAGCTGAAGCTCCTGATAATCTCCGTAGGTAAGCTCCGGGAAGTTCTGCTTGATATGGCCAAGCTTGGTAAAGAGCTGTGTCAGCTCACAGTGCTCATCAAAATCGGCAAGATTCAGCTCCGGTCGGAGATTCCAGTCAGAGCCCTGCTGCTTGTCTCCCTCGATCCCGAACTCTGATCCGTAATAAATCGATGGGATACCCGGAACCGTATACTGTAAGATCGCAACCGGATACATATGCTCTTTATTATTTAATTTGGAGTAAATACGTGCCACGTCATGATTGTCAGTAAAGGTATACAGACGGGTGTTGCCTACGATGCCATTCAGACGCTTGATCGTATGAGCGATCTCAAAGTAGTTGTGATCATTGTGTCCGGAATACAATCCCTTGTGCAGCTCGTAGTTGGTAACGGAATGAAGCATGTCACCATTGGCCCAGCGGGAATAATCTCCATGAATCACTTCACCCATCAGCCAGAATTCCGGCTTGATGCCGTCACACACCTGACGCAGCTCGTGCATAAAACCATGATCCAATACATCTGCCGCATCCAGACGGATTCCATCAATGTCAAATTCATCCACCCAGAAGCGCACCGTATCAAAATGATAATTCTTCACTTCCGGATTCCACTGGTTTAATTTGGCAAGCATGTTGTAGCCGCCCCAGTTGTCATAAGAAAATCCATCGTTGTACTCGTTGTTTCCATAAAAGTTCACGCTGCAGTACCAGTCTTTGTAACGGCTGTTCTCGCGGTTCTTTTTGATGTCCTGAAACGCAAAGAAATCCCTTCCGGTGTGGTTGAATACACCATCCACGATCACCCGCATATTCATCTCATGGCAGTGTGCCACGAACTTCTTAAAATCTTCATTCGTTCCAAGACGACGATCCACCAAACGGTAATCGATCGTGTCATAACCATGGGAACCGGATTCAAATAATGGTCCAATGTAAATCGCATTGCAGCCAATGCGTTTGGCGTGCTCTGCCCATGCATTTAACTTGTCAAAATGTTCCCCCACCTCTCCGTTGTTGTCATGCGGACATCCACAAAGACCTAACGGATAGATATGATAAAATACTGCGCTGTCATACCATGCCATATTGTATCTCTCCTTTTTCATTCAAGTATGCTACTAGTATACCCTATTTTAATCATTATCTCAAGTGTTTTATATACCGACTGGTATATAAAGAAAATGGATAAAAAAAAGCCCCTACCCAGCAGCTCAAAGGCTGCCAAACAGGAACCCAACATACACCATCAGGGATTCGAACCCTGGACAAATAGATTAAGAGTCTACTGCTCTACCAGCTGAGCTAATGGTGCATACATATGTGCGTCGTTCTCAACGACAATACCGATTATATAACAAAGTTTTTTAAAATGCAACCCTAAATTTCATTTTTTTCATATTTTTTTTTGCAGCCATTCTTGTTATACTAATAACAGAATATTTCAGAAAGCGGTGATCCCTTGAGCAACAAGCAAAAACAGACATTTTACAAGGATTCCAAATACTTCACCATCAGCTGCTATGTGATCGGTGTTGTTTTTGTTTCTATCCTTGCCTTCCGTATCATCATAAACTGGGAATCCACTATGAAACTGATCAAAGGCGTCGTTCATGTGGTAAGTCCTTATTTCCTTGGATTTTTACTGGCCTATCTGGTCAATCCACTGGTCAATTTTTTATATGCCCGCATTTTCCGGGATCTGTTCAAGATAAAGGCTCCCAAACTGAAAGCCGGGCTTTCCATTTTCAGTGCCTATCTGATCGTACTTGGTGGTCTGATCCTTTGTGTCAGCTACATCGTTCCACAATTGGTACAAAGTATTACTGACCTGATCGGGCGCGTACCGGATTTTTATAATCAGACAACCCTGTGGCTGACTCATTATATCGAAAAAAATCCTTCGATCGACAGTGATGCCATGAATGATTTTATGAATAATTATCTGCCAAAGTTTCAGGATTATCTGGTAAAGCAGCTGCAAAACATCATTCCGATGCTCTACGGAGCCGGCATGAGTGTGCTCCGCTTCTTTATCAATTTCTTTATTGCAGTGATCGTTTCCATTTACATGATCTGTGACAAAAAGCTGATTCGGAATTATTTTAAGCGATTATCTTATGCACTGCTGAGTAAAGAGCATGCCAACGTCTTTTTACTTACGTTAAAGGACTGCAACGCGATCTGCAAATCCTTCTTTATCGGCAAAACAATAGACTCCCTGATCATAGGAGCCTTGTGTTTTGTTCTTATGAGTATTACGAAGCTGCCATACGCCATGCTGATCTCTGTGGTGGTCGGTATCACCAATATGATCCCGTATTTCGGTCCTTACATCGGAGCTGTTCCGGGACTGATCATTTTATTTATGGACAAGCCTTCCCATGGACTGATCTTTTTACTTCTGATCATCGGACTGCAGTCCTTTGATGGTATGATCTTAGGGCCAAAGATCTTAGGAGATTCGACCGGACTCCGTCCACTGATCATCCTGTTCGCAATCTCCTGTGGCGGAGCTGTTGCCGGACCACTCGGCATGTTTTTAGGAGTACCGTTCTTTGGTATTCTCAGTTATCTGCTCGAGCATTTTATCAACCATCAGCTCTCCGTAAAGCAGGTGGATGAGATCAATTAAAAATGCAGATTCTTCTTTCTGCCATAACGTCTTCTTCGCCGTCTGCGGCTGGTATTTAATGAGCCATAATCACTGCTCTTGATCCGGCTTGGGCGGCGTTTTTTGTATGGTTTAAATGAATTCATTCCTCTCTTTTGATTGAGTGGACCGAGCTTCACACCACCATTTCCAAAAATGCTTGCCAGTGAAAAATGCCGGAAAAACCGCACCAGAGCATATACGAGCACAAGCATGAGAATAGCAAGTATCACGATCACGATCGTATGTCCGATCTTCTTTATACTGCTTCTGTGGGAAGGACTGGAAAACAGCTCCTTTAACATGTCCTGATTGAGTTCATAATATACATCAGTGGCAGAGATCACGTTACCGGAGGAAGTAAATTCATAACGCCCAAACCGTCCGGTCTTATCATCCTTATCGAGCACCACCGTACCCTGCAGACTGCTTGCATCATAGGTATTGGATACCACGATCTCACAGTCATTATCTGCACGGAAGGAAATGAATGGCTGCGGCTCCAACATTTTATAAGCCGCCTGCACGTAATTGTTGGAAACGTCTACATCCTGTTTGGATACATCTACTGTTGAACGGATCGAAGTAAAGTTACTGAAACCGTAATCCAGCAGGTTCAATGTATCTGTATACACTCTGGAACGGGAATGTCCCATCGTATAATAATAATCGTCACAGCGCATTACTACACAGATCAGCTCCATATCACTCGTGTTGGATTTGGCGTAAGTCACCAGTGTATTTTTACATTTCTCTGTGTATCCGGTCTTTCCGCCTTCTACCTTATATAAGCTGGTATCATAAAGCACGTCCCCATTGACAAAAGAATGATGGTTACGACAGATGAAGGACTCCTCCTTCTTGTTGGTCGGACCGATCTCATAAGTGAGTGCACTGCTGATCTTGCGCCACGTATCATTTTTCAGGCCTTCTCTGACGATCAACGCCATGTCATACGGGCAGGTATAATGGTTTTTGTCATACAATCCACTGGGATTGGCAAAGTGGGAATTGACGCAGCCCAGCTCTGCTGCCTTCTGGTTCATCAATTCTGCAAATTGGTCATTGGAGCCTGCTGTTTTTTCTGCCAGCGCATTACAGCACTCATTGGCGGATTCCAGCATAGCACCATAAAGTGTCTGTTCTACGGTAAGCTTCTCGCCAACATCGCGGGCGATACTGGAGCTTCCAACATCCACATTGTAGACCGCATCTTTTGAAAATGTGATCGTATCGTTTAGATCGTTGTTCTCCAATGCTACTAAGGAAGTCAGACATTTGGTGATCGATGCCGGGTACTCCTTTTTCTTGGCATTTTTCTGAAACAGGATCTCTCCCGTTTTGGCATCCATCAAAATGGCTGCCTCTGAATACAATTTTTTTACTTTGGCGTCAGACTGCAGATAATCTTCTGCCACTCCACTGCTTTTTTCGTATTTTGCAGCAAACGTACTCTCGCATCCGAAACATGCGGTCATGACGACGAGCAGTGCGACTGCCAGAACTCGTTTTCCTTTTCTCATAACGGTAACTCCTATCCATGAAATCTACCTATTAGTATACCCTATCTTTTCCCATATTGCACGATTTTTATTTATTCTAGGGACGCCCTCTTTTGGTGGGGGGATTTCTAGGGACGCCCTCTTTTGGTGGGATTTGTATTTTGGCAGGCACGCTTGCGCTTCGTTGCATGTCGCAGCGGTACGTAAGACCGCATTTTATGCGGCCTAAGTACCGGCGCATGCAAATCAGCCTGCCAATTCTACAAATTCCCACCATGAGGGCTGTTACTTGAAATTATCATCTAAACATCCGCGAGCCGTGCTAGTATTTTCCTATACCAATGTACAGAGATATTGCGAGTTCTTTCTGGAAAGTTATCATGTATACATTCGTGCTAGTATTTTTTCCTTCCTATATACAAAGGACGCTGCGAGATGTTTTTTTATTTTTCCATTTACGAATTTTACGCTTCATGCTACTATATATGTTACGCTCTCCTCTTTTAGTGACACCCCCCTTTTGTGGAATTTGTATTTTGACAGGCACGCTTGCGCTTCGTTGTATGTCGCAGCGATACGTAAGGCCGCATTTTATGCGACCTAAGTACCGGCGCATGCAAATCAGCCTGCAAATCTACAAAATCCCACAAGGAGGGGCTGGCATACTGAGATTAGAATGAGAGGATAGATATACGCAGCGTTATGAGTTATGATGGATACCACCTGTATGTAGTACAACAGTTGGAACTTATTAAAATTTATGCAGTTAGAAGTGTCATAGATATAAACAAAACAGCAGGCTGTTTTTACCCGGTCCGTCAGTTTTGCATTTGCCCCGGTGGATTTCAGGTATTCTTAAGGCTTATTTGCACGCGTCGGTGCTTATGCCCTGTATTTTAGGGCATTACGCACCGCTACGTCGTGCAATGAAAGCGCAAGCGTGCCTTAAAATACCTGAATCCACTTCAAGGGGCTTACCACACCCCAACGGACCGGGTTCTCATGCCTGCCATTTTACGCATTATGCACCGCTACGTCGTGCAACCAAGCGAAAGCGTGCCTGAAAAATACCAGATCCCACAAAGGTGGGCGCAGTAAAATACAAATACAACAAAGATGTAAGGAGGAATTCAAAATGAGACTTAGAAATGTAAAAGGTGCCAGAGAGCGTATTGCCAACTGTTCTTTTACGATAAATGAGGATAATGAAAGTGTTCTTTATGAGAATAAGGGAAATTGGAACGCTATTTTCGGCAATGATCACCCAATCCACATTGAGATTGGTATGGGTAAGGGACAGTTCATCACGGAGCTTGCCAGAAGAAATCCGGATATTAATTTTATCGGGATTGAGAAGTTCTCCAGTGTTCTGATCCGTGCGATTGAACGCAGGGAGGCCTATGAAAAAGAGGAAGGGGTTACTCTTACTAATCTTTTCTTTATCCGTATGGATGCGGAGCATATTGAGCAGGTGTTTGCTCCGGATGAGATCAAGCGCATTTACCTGAATTTTTCTGATCCATGGCCGAAGGACCGCCATGCGAAACGCCGCCTGACTTCTGATCGTTTTCTGGCCCGTTACGACCAGGTGCTGACAAAGGAAGGCCGCATTTGCTTTAAGACAGACAACCGGGATCTGTTTGATTTTTCTCTGGAATCGATCAAAGAAGCCGGCTGGCAGCTTGATAAGGTCACTTATGATCTTCACCACAGTGAGTACAACGATGGAAATATCATGACGGAATATGAAACGAAGTTCAGCAAAGAGGGAAAACCGATCTGCCGTTTAGAAGCTTTCCGTTAAACGTATCACACGCCGTTCTTCCACATATAATTTGAAAAAGGGGAGACCGGCGTGCATGCATTATTTCTGGTATCGACTATTATTATTTACTTATGAACGTCCCAGGATCGGAAAGACGTTTTCCCATATGCGGGACAATTTTCATCATCTGATCCAGTTTTTTGAAGATTGATCAGTCTTTTGCAAAAAGCAGTGCACAGTCCACTGCTTTTTTCCATTGGTGCAGTTTTTCTTTGCGTTCCTGCTCTTTAAGTTCTGGTGTAAAGGTGGCTCCCACGCTCCAGTTTTTCTGAATGTCTTCCAGGCTGTCCCAGTATCCTACCGCCAATCCGGCAAGGTAGGCCGCTCCCAGTGCGGTTGTTTCAATGCATTTTGGACGTTTGACAACGGTGTTTGTAATGTCTGCCTGAAACTGCATCAAAAAGTCATTGGCACTCGCCCCGCCATCAACTTTTAATTCACTGAGCCCTGCTCCAAGATCCTGCTCCATCGCATGGATGACATCATTGGTCTGGTAGGCGATGGATTCTAAGGTTGCCCGTACAAAATGGGCTTTGGATGTTCCTCTTGTGATGCCAAACACACTTCCTCTGACATAAGGATTCCAGTACGGCGCGCCCAGTCCGGTAAATGCCGGAACGACGTATACGCCACCGCTTGACTCCACACTCTTCGCCAGTTCTTCTGACATCTTTGCCTGCTCGAACAGCTGCATTTCATCCCGCAGCCACTGCACGGCGGCACCCGCCACAAATACACTGCCTTCCAGCGCATACTGTATCTGATCTTTTGCACCTGCCGCCATTGTTGTAAGCAGTCCATGGGAAGATCTCACCGCCTTTTCTCCGGTATTCATCAGAATAAAGCTTCCGGTTCCGTAGGTATTT
Organism: uncultured Lachnospiraceae bacterium; assembly: GCA_934317845.1. Taxonomy (GTDB): domain Bacteria; phylum Bacillota; class Clostridia; order Lachnospirales; family Lachnospiraceae; genus NC2004. The sequence goes on along the minus strand of CAKRES010000010.1, from coordinate 85,932 downwards.
TTTCCTTCCCCTTTCTGAAAGCAACCCTGCCCAAATAACGCCGCCTGTTGGTCTCCCGCCGCTCCGCTGATCGGCACCTCTGCACCAAACAATGTCGCACTGGTTTTTCCATAACAGCAGCTTGACGGCTTCACGTCCGGAAGCATCTGCTTTGGTATTTGAAAGTAATCTAATATCTTTTCATCCCAGCACAAATGATGAATATCATAAAGCATCGTACGGGATGCATTGGTATAATCCGTCACATGCACCTTTCCCTTAGTCAGGTTCCAGATCAGCCATGTATCCACAGTTCCAAATAACAGCTCTCCTTTTTCCGCGAGTGCTCTGGCTCCCGGTACATGATCTAAGATCCATGCTACCTTGCTGGCACTGAAATAAGCATCCGGCACCAGCCCGGTATGCTCTGTCACATAATCGCCCATGCCGTCATCCAGTAATGTCTGAATCCGGTCGGCCGTTCTTCTGCACTGCCAGACGATTGCATGGTAAACCGGTTCGCCTGTATTTTTATTCCAGACGATCGTTGTTTCCCTCTGGTTTGTAATTCCGATCGCTGCCACCTGCTCTGCTGTAATCCCGATCAGACTCATTGCTTCCATCGCCACAGAGAACTGGGACGCCCAGATTTCCCTTGGATCCTGCTCCACCCAGCCCGGTTTCGGATAGATCTGCGCAAACTCCCGCTGCGCCATGGAAATGATCTCTCCCTGCTTGTCAAATAAAATACACCGGGAGCTTGTCGTTCCCTGATCCAACGCCATTACATACTGTTTCATGCCCCTGATCCTCCTTTTTTCACTTGTGCAAAATGAAGGGCGCGAAGTCCTTCAATCTCATCACATACTGCTTTTGAGCCGCACTGACTGCAATCCATCGTAAGAGATTCATAAATATGTTCAAAGGACTGCGTGATCTGCTCCATCCGTCTGGCACTTGTGCGCAGCTTATCATAGGCAAATGCCGGTTCCGTCACAAAGATCGTCTGCACTGCCTCCACCTGTGGAAAGGAACGATATGCCGCCTCATACGCCTTTGCAATTCCCGCAAAAGATATGCCATCTGCCACCGCCTGTTTGGAGATCCGCAGCACCTCTCGCTCCTTCGCCGAAGATACCCGAAGCAGACATCCCTTCAGATGCAGACGATACCTCACATATTCCATATCCCGAAGCAGCAGGTAGAGAGACTTTTCCTCCTCCGCTTTTCGGATCATTTTCTCATTTAAACGAAGCAGCGTGATCCTTGCATACGGCTGATCCATGGAACATGCGGCAAGCTCTTCCCCGATCAGAGTATGCTTTGTCTCCTCAACAAGAGAAACATCCGTCGTAAATCCGAGTGCGCCAACCGCAGGAAGCCCACTGCCTCCCAATTCCAACGCCGCATCCATCCGCAGCAAAAGTTCTTCCTTTTTTACACTCTCCCATGCCCGATCGATAAAAAGCGGCACGCCATTTTGACACTGTGTCTTTATCTTTGCAATCTCTTCATCATATACCTTCATGACTGTTTATCCTGTGCCTTTTCTTTGCGTTTCTTTTCCCCGTGATCGTAAATCTTTTCCAGCAAAGGTCCTAAAGATGCCGCCATTTTCATATCCAGATTAAAAAAATAAATGAGAAACGTCAGCACAAAAAATGCAAGCAAAACGATGGCACAGATGCCAATTATTTTTAAAATGATCATGCTATCCCTCCTGTGCCTGCCCCTTGATCCGGGCAAATTCTGCTGCGCCTAGTGCTCCCATCAGCTGTGGATCTACAGCAAGCTCCACAACCTTTACCTTTAATACCTTTTCAATCGCTTCCTTTAAGCCTTCATTCTTCGCACAGCCTCCGGTCAGCGTAACACTGTCTGTTACGCCTGCTTTTTTTGCCATGACAAAGCAGCGTTTTGCAACAGACAACTGAATTCCTGCGGCGATCTCCTCCATTGGCTTTCCCTCACCGACCAGGGAAATAACCTCACTTTCCGCAAATACCGCACATTGTGCCGTGATCGGGATTGTATTTTTAGCAGTGAGTGACAGCCTGGAAAATTCCGATAAGCTCATCTCAAATGCCCGTGCCATCGATTCAAAAAAGCGTCCGGTACCAGCCGCACATTTATCATTCATCGCAAAATTCAGCACTGATCCATCCGCATCGATCGCGATTCCTTTAACATCCTGTCCACCAATATCAAGGATTGCAGAAATCCCCGGATCCGTTTTATGTACCCCCATTGCATGACAACTGATCTCGGAAATGTTCTCCTCGGCAAATGGTACTTTATTTCTTCCATATCCAGTTCCGATCAGATAGGAAAGATCTTCTGCACCCGAAAGTCCCTCGATCTGCCCAACGGCTTCCGTCAATGCGTCCTGCGCACTGAGCACCGGATTGATGCGGCTTTTTTTGATCACGCTTGCACACATTGTCCCATTTTCATCTAAGATCACACATTTCGTATAGGTACTTCCTGCGTCACATCCACCATAATATTTCATTTGTTTCTCCTTCCTTTACCACGCATTACCGTCCTTAATATCTTCGAGTGTCGGATCAAGCGGCTCCTCCCGCAGCACAGTACGCATGTAGCGGTTGACCTCAGTTCGCATATCACTTCTTGTACCATCGTGCGGGCACATCAGATTATGTGTCACCCAGATAAAATGAATCCCGCGTTTCCTTGCTTCCTCCTCAAACAATCCATGATATCCTGCCATGGATTTACAGCCCATATGCTCGTACATGATGACCATGTCGCAGCGGAACTGCTCGCAGAATCGCCATAATGCTTCCACGCCGGTTTCATAGCCTCCGTTGGAACGGTTCCGCATGATCATGTTCTCATAAAGATAGGCCAGATCGTAAAGCGACTGCTCCTTGTCCTCTGTATTGATCATCTCTGTCGATACCAGACTCAGCATATCTACCAGCGGCAGAATGCCCCAGCAGTTGATGAGCCAGATTGGAAATGCCGTATAATATGCTGCCTGCACGCCCCATGTAATACATCGGTGTCTCGCTTCTTGCGCCACCGGAAGCTGTTCCCGATAACCCTTCATAGCCAGTGCAGTAAGCTTTTTATCTGTATCTAAAAATGTCTGGTTTCTTCCGCCGGCCGCCTGGTATACCCCATAGCGGTATAGTGCCAGACTCACGCCAAGCATCTGTGGATAGTCCGTTTTGGAGATCTCCAGCCAGGAGAGCAGCTCCTCTGTCTCCAAGTTAAATCGTTTCATGCTGGCAAAATAGGCATCCCAGTCAAAGGTTTCACCCGTCTGTTCCTCGATAAAATGGATCGCATTAACAATCTCATCCTTGGCATATTCCTGCACACTGTCCTCCAGATGCCGGATCGGAACGGCAAGCTGAAAGGTCGGGATCGTAAAATGCTGTGCTTCCAATCCATTTCCCATCAGACTGCCATCACAGGTAGTATTACATTGCACGGCACATTTGCCGATCAGTGGAAAATCTCCTTTTAACGCTACCCCAAGCTCTGCGGCAGGCATTGGGCAGACATCCGATGGCACCCCATACTGATGCGTTGCATCAATATAATAGCTGACACCCTCCTGATTCATCATGGAGCTGCTGTATACCGCAGGAACTTCCACAGAAAGCCAGTGGAGATTTGGAAAACCACCCATCAGCGTACTCATCATATTTTCATCAAATAAAATGATCTTATCGTTTAATTCTTTGTCATTTCCGATCGCCGGATCTGCTTTAAAGATCATCGTGATCATATCACACACATCACTTACGATCAGACCAAGCCCTGTGTGCGCCATGCGAAGCTGTACACCGCGCATTCCTTCCGTGTGCCGGTCAAAGAAGTCCGGTACGGAAAGATAGTTCCCCATCCAGCGGTAACGGAAAAATCCACGCAGATTATTCGGCTTCACCATGAAGCAGATCAGTACCTTCCATGTGCCAAGCCATTTGAAATAATCATAAAGCGTGTCTTTTATGCCACGCCACTCTCTTCGTTTTTTTGTTTTTTTGCCTACATAAAAGGCTCCTAATGGTTCACTTCCCAGTTTTTTCGACATATTTTCTCCAATCCGTGCCTTTGTTTTCCAGACATACCATTACGGTAAACACATCCTGCTTTTTCGCATAGGCGCAAATCTTCCCCTGATGTGCCTTTACAATTGCCTCTGCCACGCTGAGTCCGATCCCGGAATCGCCGGTTTGGGACGTGATGCGGCGTCCTTTGTTAAAAAGCGATACCGAAATGTCTGTCTGTTCTTTACTGTATTTTACCGCATTATCCAGTAAAATGCCAATCATTTGACGAATGGATTTTTCGTCTCCGGTAAAAAAGATGTCTTCCTTCAGTTACCTTGATCGTTCCACCACCACGGTCACTTCCCTTTCTTGTTCTGATAGGGATAGTATAGACGGTGCTCCTTAAATGAACCTTAAATCTTTTATTTTTCTTTATAAGGGCCATATGTCTTCAAGATCATCTGTCCTAATTGTCCGATCCGCTCCCACACATGTGGGAAAAACATTTCATAGGCTTCGCATAACTGGTTCACTCCCAGTCCGTTTGCCCTGCTGTTTTCCCGCCACCTGCGACAGCCTCCCTGACACAGCAAAAGATACCGGCAGCGACTGCACCGCTTTGGCAGTTCTTTTGACTCTGCGATAAAATGTTGTACTTTTTCAGATTGCAGCATATCGGAAAAAGACTCTCCTGCATTTCCTAATTTCCATTCATCCTGACAGTAAAAATCGCACGGATAGACACTGCCATCTCCCTCCACTACAAAATAGCAGGAACAGCAGCCTTTCATTCCACATTCTTCCGGTGGATACCCCGCCGCCATCTGTGCAAGATTGGAAAACATGCGGATGTCCATCTGCTGCCCTTTGATAAAATCTTCATACCAAAGATCAAACATTTCACATAAAAAGCGTCCATAGGATGCTGCAGTGACAGCTCCTTCCGATCGGCTCCCCGCGTCCTTTCCGGAACGCATTTTCTCATCCATACAAGGAATGAGCTGGATGTATTCAAACTGGTTTCTCTGATAAAAATGGTAGAGGTAGCTGGCTTTGGATGTAAGCTCCTCCGTCACAACCGTAAGAATATTAAACCTTACCTCATATTGACGGAATAACTCTATCGTGTGCATGATCCGGGAAAAGGTTCCCTTGCCCGCAGCGTCTACCCGGTAGCGGTCGTGGAGTTTTTTCGGTCCATCGATGGAGATTCCAACAAGGAAATCGGAATCATGCAAAAACTGCGCCCATGCTTCATCTATCCCATATCCGTTCGTCTGAATGGTATTTTCAATGATTAGATGTTTGTCGTTATACTTTTTCTGAAGCTCCAGTGCTTTTTTATAAAAATCAATGCCTGCAAGCATCGGCTCGCCACCCTGAAAGGCAAATGTCAACGAATCATCCGCGTAACGGATCGCTTCACGAACGAGCTTTTCAAGCGTATCGTAAGACATCAGTCCTTTGCTGTACTCCTCGCGGTTACTGCTTAATACCTTATAAAAACAATACTTGCAGTCCATATTACAATTTGCCGATGCCGGCTTGATCAGTATGCTTGCTGCTGGCATGATCCCATCTCCTTATTTCTTTTCCATTATTCAATGGAAGATAATTTTTTCTGTTCTTCTGCCGTATCTACCACATCGGCAGACTGATGTAAAATGATCTTATCCGCCCGTCCCTGAAATACAAATGGCGATTCATAATCCGGTGTTACCGGACTATAAGGATTGGCAAGCAGGCTGGTAGAAAATCCAACCATATAAGCAAATTCTTCCACGATCACAGAACCTGCTTTTTCATCGTTAATGTATAACGTTACCTCCGCATGATCCTGTTCCTTCTGATAGGTGGACGAAAATGCAACTTTCACATCACCCACCGGCAATTCCCGGTCGGATACTGCTTCATAATAATGCACCTTATTCTGGTTGTAAACATATTTCAGGCGATTTTCCTTAATATAAAAGCTGTAACCACCAAATCTTGCACCGACGCTGTAAAGAACGCCCTCTTCCTGAGGGGAATCCCTGTGGATCCATGCCGTGACACTGTGGTCTGCCTTACTTCCCGTTCCTGCGCCGATGCTCCGATCCATTACCAGATTGACCGCTTTTCGCACGTGATCAAATACAATGTGCTTTTCCGGAGTTGGAATTTTTTCTGCATATTGCCGATGCAGATTTTCCGGCTTGGCATGCATGGAGAAACGCAGCATTGGAAATACACCGTATTTTCCGGCTTCATGCATAAAGTCCTCCTGAAGCTCCCGCAATTTTTCCGGATACTGATCTGCTACATTAAATGCTTCCGAATAATCTTCATCTACATGATAAAGTTCCCATTCATCCTTGTCGTAATCCTCAACAAAGCAGTGGTTTACAACCGCTTTCCAGCCATCTTTATAAATCCCCCGGTTTCCATGCACCTCATAATACTGGATGTACTTATGAGAGGGTTCGTCCGGATGTGCAAAGGTATATTTCATACTGATCCCCGTAAACGGCTGCTGTGGCACCCCTTTTACATTCTTTGGTTTCTCCACTCCGATCAGGTCAAGGATCGTTGGCGTAAGATCGGTGACATGATGATACTGCGACCGCACCGCACCGGCATCTTTGATTGCTTTCGGATAGCGGATGATCAGCGGATCTTTGATCCCTCCTTCATGTGCCCAGATCTTATACCACTGGAATGGTGTATTTCCACAATTGGCCCATCCGGTCGGATAATGGTTAAATGCAAGCTCTGTTCCGATCTCTTCTAAGTGATCATAGGCATAATCGATCTCTCCTTCCCCACGGGAGGTAATATCCTGTCCGCGCATGGCATTGAATCTTCCATCCACGCCGCCCTCTGCTGACGCCCCGTTGTCAGAAAGAAATACGATGATCGTGTTGTCCAGCTGCTCACTTTCCTCCAGATAATCGATCAGACGTCCGATCTGTGCATCCGTATGGGTAAGCATTCCTGCAAAAGCTTCCATTTCCCTTGCATACACAGCCTTCTCCTTTGGTGTGCATGCCTCCCAGTCTCTTACATACTCATTTTTCGGCGTCAGTACCGCATCCTGTGGGATCACACCAAGCCGTTTCTGATTTTCAAACCACTGCTGTCTGACCACATCCCATCCGACATCAAACTGTCCTTTATACGCATCTATGTATTCCTTAGGTGCATGGTGTGGAGTATGCATCGCCCCAAACGGGAGATACAAAAAGAACGGCTGCTCCGGGAAGTTGATCCGGTGCTCATACAGATAATCAATCGCATTATCGACGATATCCTCAGAAAAATGATAACCCTCTTCCACCGTTTTCGGCTGTGGCGCAGCAGTATTATCCCGGATCAGATGCGGATGATACTGATCATTTTCTCCCTGCAAAAATCCATAATACCGGTCAAATCCCTTTTGCAGCGGCCATCCGTCTACCGGACCTGCCGTGCACTGATCGGCTGACAGATGCCATTTTCCGGTACAAAAGGTTGCATAGCCATATTCCTTTAAAATTTCGGATACAAATGCATATTCGGGCTTGATATTTCCTGTCAGATTATTTTCTGCTCCGGTACGCAGTTCGACCAGACTGGCACATCCTGCAGTGTGATGATTCACTCCGGTCAGCAGCGAAGTTCTTGTTGCAGAACATACTGCGGTAGTATGAAAATTGTTATACCGTAATCCTTCTTTTGCCAGACGGTCAATATTGGGGGTATGGATACTGGAGCCGTAGCAGCCAAGCTGTGCAAATCCCATGTCGTCCAATAAAATATAAACGACGTTGGGTGCCTGCTTCGGATTCGTATCCTCCACCTGATATTGATACCTTGTTTCTCCTATTGTTCTTCCAACAGTTCCTGTAAATGTTGTTTTTCTGCTCATGGTTACCACCTCCGTTTTCTATCTACTGGTCAAGTTCCTGTACCGCCTTCTCATAATATGACGTATCATAAATGTTAGAAACATCCACCTGTTTCGGGATCAGTTTATTGTCAAACAGCCAACTGTTTAAATCTTTCAAATGTGCCACTACTGCATCAGAGATCTGAGGATCTAACTGGGACAGAGTTTCATCATTTTGATATCCGGATCGCTGTACTTCGGCGGTCATCTGCTCTGTTGCCAGTGCATTATAAAAACTGTCCGGATCTTTTTTTGCATCCTGATAAGCGCGGATAAGTGCTTTATTGATCGCTACGGCGGCCTGTGGATTTTCTTTCAGAAAGTCATTCCGGAGTGTCACAGCACTTACTGTACTGCCACTCTCAACATCTTCTCCATCATCAAATACTTTACCAATTCCCAGATTTTCCATATATTTTGCTGCTGTCATGATCGACACATAGGCATCTGCCTCTTTGGTCTGCAGCAGGGATGCCGCATCTGTCGCATTTACGATCTCAACCTTACTCGTATCGATCTTGTTCTGCTTGGCATAATGATCCCAGAAATACTGGATCACGGTTCCCTGACCTACGATCACCCGCTTTCCTTCCAGATCCTTTGGCTCTTTGATCGCATCATTTACCGTCAGGATTCCATACTGTACCTTCTGATTTGCGGTTGCGATCAATGTTGTTTTAATGCCGGAGCTATTGCTGGTAAAAAGTGGAAAATCTCCATAGATCGCACCGTCAAGATCATTGGAGGCTAATGCCGTGTTGACCTCCGGTCCGGTCTGTACAAACGCCTGCAGACTAAGTTCATATCCTGCATCCTTTAATTCCTGCTGCAAATATCCATTTTCATATGCAAGATTAGCAAGCTCCATTGAATAGGTATTTCCCTGTCCGCCGACACCCAAGCGTAGAGGGGTAAGTTTTCCATCTTTAGAAGCTGCATTTTCCTGCACCTTTTTTGTCTGCTCCTGTCCCTTCTTTGACGCATCCCCGCATCCGGTCAGTCCTCCTACTGCGATGATAATAGTTAATATTGCTGCAATGATTGTTTTTTTCATATTCTTTTCCTCTTTTCTTTCTTATTTTTTGTTTTTATTTTTCCACCTTACCCTGCCACGGAGTAATAAAATGAAATAACCATCCGATCAGTTTATCCATTACAATGCCGACAAGTCCGACTACGATCATACATACGATCACGACATCTGCCTGCATCATACTACGTGCATAGCTTAACCGGTATCCGATCCCCGTGACAGATGCGATCAATTCGGCTGCGACTACTGCCATCCATGATACTCCCAGTGCCAGCTTCAGCCCCACCAGTATCTGTGGAATAGCATGAGGAAGATAAACCTTGGTAAATGTCTTCCATGGACTTAACCGGTACAACCTCGCCACCTCAACATACCCTTTCGGTGTGTGTTCCATTCCACTTTCCGTATTTACCAGCACCGGAAAAAATGCTGCCAATACGATAATGATCACCTTTGAGGCTTCCCCAATTCCTGCCCACAATATGATAAGCGGGATCCATGCAATGATCGGAATCTGCCGTATCACTGTGATAAAGGGAAGAAACAATTCTCTCGCAGGCTCAAACATCCCGATCATGGAACCAAGTACAATTCCTAAGATGCCGGAAACCAGAAAACCTTTCAACACACGTCCCAGACTGACAAGAAGATCTTCCTGAAGCTGCCCGCTTTTTACCATGTCAACAAATGCCTTCCCTACTGCCGGAATTGTTGGGAACACACCGGTGGGAATATTCCCATATGTAGTCATGAAAAACCATACAAACAGAATGATCACCGGAATAACAAACGCTAATATTATTTTTCGAACTACGCGATTCATATGCATCCCTCCTAAATCTGATACTTGATCGGATATGCTTCTTCAAACTCACTGTCGGAATTCTGAAATAGATATCCGTATATCTTTTTCTTCACATAATTAAACTCTTCACTGTTTCGTCTTCGTGCCGCATCTGTAACGGATAGAACGTCTTTGATCTCTCCCGGTCTGGCACTCATCACAACAATCCTGTCACCAAGGACGATCGCCTCATCAATGTCATGCGTAACCATTACCATGGTAGTCTTCTGTTCCTTTTGAATACGAAGGATTTCCTTTTGCATCTGGATCCTGGTCAATGCATCCAACGCTCCAAAAGGTTCATCTAACAACAGAATGGTCGGATTGTTCGCCAGACCTCTTGCGATCGCTGCCCGCTGTGACATTCCACCGGACAGCTGACCCGGATAACTGTTTTCAAAGCCGTGAAGTCCCACCATATCAAGATGCTTTTGCACTTGCTCTTCCCGCTGATTTTTTGGCAAATGTCCCAGACCAAAACCAACATTATCCTTTATCTTAAGCCATGGCAGCAACCTGTGATCCTGAAATACCATTCCACATTTCGGTCCCGGTCCGACTACCGTATGTCCATTTCGTTCTACAATTCCATCCTCATAACCAACCAGACCACACATGATCTTTAACAAAGTACTTTTTCCACAACCACTGTGTCCTACGATCGTGACAAACTCACCCTTACCTACCTGCAGCGTAATATCTTTCAATACCTGAAGTAGTTGTTTATCTACCATAAACTGTTTGTTCAGATGTTCTACATTGATGATATACTTCTGCTGCTCCTGCTCTAATTCATCCATGATGCCGTCCCTCCTTTTTTGTCTGGAAGCTTCTGTGTGTTCCTCTTATGTCCTGCACTTTATCACAGGAAATGACAGAAGAAAACAAATATATCCGAAAACGTTTTCAGTTCACGGGAACATTTGACATTCCAAGCCATTATACTTATTGAAATGCTCTTGTATTTTTACTATTTCCCCTCTTTATCCGTGTTTTTATGAAAACGTTATCACCCTGACATAATATAGCCTTACACTCCTTTTTCGCACAAAAAAACTCCGACACGTCACAAATCCTGTGACTATGTCGAAGTTTTGCTGTTATGTTCTATATCGTAAAAGTGGCAAAGCAATCTTTTTCCTGCCGATTGCTCTCCTGTCTTCGTAAAAGTAATGCCTTACATTCTACAAAAGAAGGTGGTACCTGTTCCAGTAAAACAGGAACCTGCTCTGCCGGGATCAAGCCTTCCTGCTCCAATGCATGATACCGCATGGCGGCTCGTTCCTCTTCCTGGAAGATCACTTCCAGGCAATCCGGATGTTCTCTGATATAGCTGCACCAGAGTTCCTTTTCCTTGTGGGCAATAGGAGCTTCTTTTTCAATCAGCAGACGTTCTACGATAAACTCCGCCTTTTTCCTTCTTCGTTTTTGTTTGTAATAAGCCGGATCACTGTCCTTATCCTCGTAATCTTCTTCGCCTCCAGCTAAAAACGGGGCGAATCCTTCTTCATCCGGCTGGTTCAGAAACAAGGTAATGCCATGATCCAACTGTTCCTCGTGCCATGGCAGCCGCAGCGTAACATAAGAAATCAGCTCCGGAGTCTGAAATTCTTTTACAAAAAGTGCCATCAGCCGGCTCCATGCTCTCTTTTCCCCTACTTCAATACCTTTTAGTTTCGGGCATTTTAAAAAGACTTCTTTTCCCAGCGTACAGGAAGGATCTGCAATTGATATCGCAGCCAAGTTTTTGCACCCTGCAAACGCCCAGTCACCGATATGCGTCACCTGTGCGCTGCAGCTGACCTGACAGATCTTTTGCATGCCTAAGTATTCTTTGCGCTCTATATCTTTTGTAATGATAAGTGTTTGTTCGTTCATGTCAGCTCCCATATTCTTAGATCACGAATTTTGTTCATGATCATTATTCTCCTTCCTCCCCGGTACAACTTCCATATCAAACATAGCGAGTGCCTCATTCACCTTATCCATACGCAACGTTTCTTTCCCCTGTTCCAACTCTCTCACAAACCGCAGTCCAAGCCCGGAGCGCATAGCAAATTCCTCCTGTGTAAGACCTGCAGCCTTACGATTCTTTTTCACAAATTGTGCTATTTTATTCATAGTGTGTCCCTCTTTTTTAACTTTTATACCCAATCGGGTATAATCAAATGTTATACTATGTATTTTATACCCGATTGGGTATAATTTCAACATCTGATTTCACGTTTCTGCCTCCTATCTCCTCAAAGGAAACGCTTGCCATTTGCTCTTTCTTTGGCTAAAATAGTAACAAGTATAATAATTCAAAAGGGAATACATCTTTTCAAAACAAAAGGAGGAAACACATGAAACAATTTAGCAAAAGAGTTTCTGCTCTTGTTCTTGCCCTTGTTCTTTTTGCATCATCCTTTGCAACAAGCGGATTAAAGGCAAACGCAGAAGATCTCCCTCAGGACTATGCCGCATTGGCAACCGATTTCACATGTAATGGTGCTTTTAATGATTACATAATTACAGAAACCGATACCGCAGACCGTTGGTACCGGATCACCCTTCCGTCTGATGGAAAGCTCCGTATCAAAGCAATGGCTTACATGTATAGCTTAGATATTGATCTTTTTAATGACGATCTTTCCAAGGTATTTATTGACAATTGGAATTTTCATGATTTCCGTGGAACAGAGACATCTCCTGTTACCAACGAAGAATCAAGAATCCTCAGCGCAGGAACCTACTACCTGAGAGTCAGGAGGGCTTCTTCTGACGTTGGTAAATACCGCCTGGCTGCTGACTTCACCGCTTACACTACCAACGACGCTGCTGCGATCTCTTATGATTCGCCACAGGCGCTTCCTATTGATACCGTAGTAAATGGTGCTTTAACAGAAACAGACAAAGAAGACTGGTTCCGCTTAACCATTCCGGCTGCCGGAACTTATACGTTCAAAGCCATTTCTTACCAGAGATATCTGGATTATAAACTCTACAATCAGGATATGACGAAAACCATTGTAGAGGAATCTTACTTCTATGGAACAGATACTGCTCCTGCAACCAAAACATTTGATAAAGTACTTTCTGCAGGAACCTATTATATTAAAGTAAATGCCGGAGATTTGGGACGTTACATCATTTCCTACACAGCTTTAACACAGGCAAACTGTTCTCATGAGTATGAAAATGCAACAACGAACCCAACCTACTTTGCAAACGGTTATACCCAGCACACCTGTAAGAAGTGTGGTTACAGCTACCGCGACGATTATAAAGCAAAGTATAAATTAAATACACCACCGCTTTATACGGTTGCAACAAGCACAAAGAAAAAAGCCATCTACGTTTCTTATGGTCCCATCTACGCTGCGACCGGTTATCAGATCCGCTATTCTACTGATAAGAAATTCAAAAAGGGTGTAAAAACAATAAAGACCAAATCCACAACCCGTACCATTAAAAAATTAAAGCGTAAGAAACGCTACTATGTACAGGTTCGTGCGTATACAAAATCCGGTAAAAAGATTGCATACAGCAAATGGTCCACAAAGAAACGCGCAAAAACAAAATAGTAACACATCAAAAAAGTGGCTGATCACACGATCAGCCACTTACTTTTTTCCTACAAACACTCCGTTATCTCACGCAGATATATACTGCATACACGGCATAGATCAAAAGCATCAAAGTTCCTTCTTTCCGGTCAATCCGGTTCTTGCTCCATGCAAAGAACAATACCAGCACACTGCACACGATCAGCACGATAATGTCAATGACATTTTCCATAATAAATGCAATAGGACTGATCGACGCCGCCACTCCAAGTACCAGCAGAATATTGAAGATATTTGAGCCGACTACATTTCCTACCGCCATATCTACTTCATTTTTCTTTGCCGCTACGATCGAGGTCACAAGCTCCGGAAGACTGGTTCCGATCGATACGATCGTCAGTCCGATCAAAGTCTGGCTCAATCCCAATCCCGCAGCAATCGTGGATGCTCCATTTACAACAAAATCTCCGCCAAATTTGATGGCAATGCCACCTCCGACAATAAAAAGCAGACATTTCCACACCGGAAGGATCTCATATTCCTCCCCCTCTGCTTCCTGCCGGTTCGCACGCGCCTTTTTGGCTTCCCAAACCATAGAAAGAAGATAGATGATAAAAAGTACCGTAATAAAAATTCCTTCGAATCGTCCCACTACCATTCCGGTATATCCAAATACCAGCAGCAGGATCGCACAGATAATAGAAAATGGAAACTCCCGCCGTAATGTTTTGGCATTGACCAAAAGCGGCGTAAAGAGTGCACAGATTCCACACACCACCATCAGGTTAAAGAGATTGGACCCTACTACGTTACTGACTGCAAGGGAATTATCATTGTGCAGCGATGCCGTCACACTCACCGCACATTCCGGCAGGCTGGTTCCCATAGACACGATCGTCAGTCCGATGATCATGGATGGCACCCGCAGGCGTTTCGCCACCGATGAACTTCCGTCTACAAAAAAGTCTGCCCCTTTGATCAGCAGGACAAAACCTACGATCAGGATCACTACTGCAATTAACATTTCTTTCATTGTTTCTCTCCTCTGCTCTTATTTATTCCAAGGACGTTTATCCGCCATCCTCCCATGTATGAATTTTCCACTATTGTAACATCATTCCCCCTTACACTCAACTAATAGTGATAACGTTTTTGATTTGCGATCAGGATCACACTGGTCAGACAAAAAGCAGCAAACTCTGCCACGATAATGGCACTCCATATTCCATCTACTCCTACGATCAGCGGAAGCAGCACGCTGCCAATCTCAAATACAAAGGTTCGCACAAAAGAGATCACCGCCGATAACACCCCATTATTCAAAGCGGTAAAAAACGCAGAACCGAACGCACTGTATCCGCTAAAGAAAAATGACACTACATAAATGGACATGGCATGCACGGTCAGTTGATATAACGCTTTGTCATATCCCACAAAGATCCGGGCAAGCGGTGCAGAAAATGTCCATGCACTAACGACCATTAACGCTCCAATGATCCCCATAAGGATCAGACTTTTCTTTCGTAGATTTTTAAGCTCTGCTGTATTGCCTGCTCCATAATGATAGCTGATGGCAGGAGCAATCCCCATCGCATAGCCAAAAAATACCGCCGAAAAAATAAACCCGACATATTCCACCACGCCGTATGCAGCAACCCCGTCTTTTCCAATATAATTCAGAAGCTGATAATTATATACCATCGTAACGATCGAGATTGCAATATTGGTTACCATTTCCGAAGAACCATTGGTACACGCTTTGAAAAACACATCCTTATAAAATCTGGTTTTGGTTGTAAGCTGCAGTAAGCTGTCATTTTTTCTTGCAAAATATAGAAGAGACACCAGTCCTGTTAAGGTCTGGCTGAATGCGGTCGCAAGTGCCGCTCCCAATAACCCCTGCTTTAACACTACGATCAAAACTGCATCCAGTACAATATTGGACACACCACCCATTACCGTCACGGCAAGTCCGATCTGCGGTTTTTCCGCGGTGACAAAGAAGCTCTGGACGGCATAGGACAAGATGAAAAATGGAAGTGCGCATAATATCACCCTGCCGTATAACAGGCAGTCTGCCACCATCTGCTCATCCGCTCCAAACAATCTCACCAGAACAGGCACAAGGAAAAATCCAACAATACCAAAGAAAATACCGATCGCAATCACGGCATAGATCAGCATTGAGAAATATTCGTTGGCACGTTTGCTCTCGCGTTTTCCTTCTTCTCCCAATGTTTTTCCCACGATCGCAGATCCACCCGTACCAAGCATAACACCAAACGTACCGAGGATCATCAACATGGGACTTACGAGATTGATCGCCGCAAAGGATGTTTTTCCTACAAAACGGGAAACAAACAAGCCATCGATCACACCATAGATGGACGTAAAGATCATCATCGCTACCGATGGCACCACAAAGAGTAACAGCTTTTTATAAGTAAAATGATCCGATAAATGTATTTTCATAATGATTCCTTCCTTTTATTTATTGCCTGCTCCAGCGCATTTACATATTTTTGCATAAGAGGAAGAATCCTCTCCTGCTCCTGCCTTGTCAGTGCAGCAAATGCTTCCGCCTCCGCTTCACTTAACGGATTCATAATGCGGTCTGTCAGAATAGCTCCTTTGTCCGTCAAATGAATATATTTATTCTTTTTATTGTCTGGCTTACAAATAAGCTCGATCAGTCCCTTTTTCTCCATTCCTTTGATCGTAGTGTGGATCGTCTGTAAACTGCATGACCACTGCTTGCAAATGTCACTCTGCAAATACTCTCCGTTATGTTCTTTGAGCGCATACAGCACACAAAGCTCTGTGTCGGTAATCCCAAAGGAGGTTGCATACCGGTAATATACGTCATCAATACGTTCAATCAACTGATTGAACAATTCTAATTTTTCACTGATCTTTTTATCCATGTTCTTCTCCTAATATAAAAATACTCCAAAATCGTGGTTTTTAATTTACTACGGTTTCGGAGTATTTTCAAGTGTGTTTTTACAATAATGCGGTATAGATCCTGACATCTTCCTCCTGAAAGACGTTGAAAATAACTTGTTTGATCTGCTCATTTCCGGCAAGGAACTCTTTTACTGTGGCAATCGCAATCTCAGCCGCCCGCTGCTTTGGAAAACGGAATACCCCGGTAGACAAACAGCAAAAAGCAATGGATTCCACTCCATGTTCTGCCGCCAGTGTCAGACATTCCCGGTAGCAGCTCGCCAGGAGTTCTTCGTCCTGTTTTGTCACCTCCCACTGCACGATTGGCCCGACAGTGTGGAGGATATATTTTGCCGGAAGATTATACCCCGGTGTGATCTTTGCCTTTCCAGTTTCTTCCTCATGCCCCTGTTTTTGCATGATTTCATGCATCGTAAGGCGAAGCTGTATCCCGGCATACGTGTGGATCACATTATCAATGCAGGCGTGCATCGGAGAAAAACAGCCAAGCATCTGGGAATTACAGGCATTTACAATGGCATCACACTGCAGGGTTGTGATGTCGCCCTGCCAGACATATAGTCGGGAATCGGAAGGAACCGGATGCAAACTGTCCGCCAAAGTGACTCCACGCTCTTTGTTTCTTTCCGTTAAATAGTCATCCTGAATCTTTCTAAACTCCTCACTGATGGGTTCCGGCATACGGACATTCATCAGGGAACGAAGCAGCTCTCTTTGTTTTTCTTCCGCCTTTGGTACATGCTGTGGCAGCAATCCTTGTTTTTCTTTTAGGAGGTAGTGGATCAGATATTCTCTTCGCTCTCTTTGCGTCATGCAGCTGTCTCCTTTCCTAACTGGTCAAGCACGTTGGCAATGTCTTCATTGAAACAGAGGGAACCGCTCCGGATCTGCGCCGGCGCATAAGCTTCTCCTTTATTTATACAGACATAGGAAGCAGCAGAAAAAGTATCTGTCATCTGCCAGAACGGATATTTTATGATCCCCGGAGTGTTATATCCCGTGCCTAGCTCCAGAAACAAAATCTTTAAATTGCGGTGCCGCTGCAAAAATAATTCATACCGTTCGGCCGCTCTGTGCCAGCCTTCGTCCTCCACAAAGGTACTGTCAGCCCTCAAGTTCATACTCATCGGTTTTCCGCACTTTGGACAATATGGCACCAGTTCCTTCGGAATGACACCTTTTACAGTCACTCCTTCCGGCAGGAAAAGCGCGCTGTTTTGTATCCGGTACCCCTGACTGATTACCATTTTCTTTATGATGTCTTCATTATCATAGGTGTTATCATGACAAGGTTCGCTGCACTGGAACAGACCATAGTCTCCCTGCGTATAAAATAACCGGTGCTTGTCAAAGCCCGCCTTTTGAAAGCAGTGGTCTACATTGGTCGTCAGCACAAAATAATCCTTTTCTTTTACCAGATCATAAAGTTTTTCGTATACCGTTCCCGGAGCATCCATGTAGCGGTTCACATAAATATAGCGGCTCCAGTATGCCCAGTGTTCCTCTAATGTTTCATAAGGATAAAAGCCCCCGGAATACATATCCTGAAAATGATACTTCTCGTAAAAATCCGAAAAATAACGCATAAACCGCGCTCCGCTATAGGTAAAACCGGCAGAAGTGGATAGCCCTGCACCTGCACCGATCACCACGGCATCTGCCTGATTTAATTTTTCGTTTAGCTGCTCTATTTTCCTGTTCTTCATTTTCTGACCACCGCCTTTACCGGACAATTCTCATAACAATTTCCACAATGCAGACAATGCTCTGCTGCAATCACATAGGGCTTTCCTTCCATAATACAGCGTTGTGGACAATGCGCCTGACAGCGTCCGCATCCGATACAGGCATCCGTGATCGCATAGCCCTTTTCCTTTATTGTAGCATCACCGAGTGCATATGTCTCGCGAAAGATCGGATTCACACCGAGATGAAAATATTCCACCGTTCCCTGATCGATGCAAAATATGATGCCGATGGATCTTGTATCCCCCGGATATACATTGGCAAGATAGGGCTGTTCTTCAAAAATAATATCCCGCCATTTCTCCTGTTCCTCCTCCTTTACAGGAACGGCGTTTCCGGACAAACGGATCATTTCCTTATACTTTGTGTAGCCAAGGATCTGCACTCTGCCATCCCGGAGAAGTTCTTTGCAAAAATCTTTTCCTCTTGCCGTGAAAAAATAAAGTGCATCCTTTTCATAGTGGATCGCACTGATATTTCTGATCTGTGGTGCGCCCTGACTATCCACGGTAGCAAATGCAAGCACACCGACCAGCTTCAATTTTTTTAAACAAGTTGCCAAATCCATCAACATGGTAACACCTCCCCTGTTATCTCATTTTTTGTCTTCCAGCATTGCGGATCAGCGGCATAAAAATCCCCGTATGTTCCATTGGCAACCGCCGGACATCCACGGCACCAGCCGGCTAACTCGCATTTGCTGCATTTTGAAAACCTGTCATAATCGCGGTATTTTTCCATCTGACAGATCCAGACATCTGCCAGCCGGTCTTCAAAGATATTGGCAACCTTGCTGTCTGTCACTCTCCGGCACGCCATAATATCTCCGTTGGAAGAGATCGTAATATGACAGTTTCCGCAATTGCAGCCACCATAGATCATTCCTTTTTTAGCATTTTCCGGCAAAGAAAACTGTCCTGTTTCGTACTCATAAAGTGTCCAAAGATGATCCTTTTTGTTAAAAAATGTTTTGCAGCCTGCTGCCTCATATGCCTTGAATTTGGCATCACAGATTGCAAGGAGGTTCCGGTACTCCTGTGGTGTCATACTGGTATCAACTTCTCCGCCTGTCGGCACATAACGGGAAAATGCGTACACCCCTACCTCCGCCTTTACCACGGCATCTATAATATCCGGGATCTCATCCACATTGGTTTTGGAAACCGTCGTCATAATAATGCTCTTGATCCCGGCACGATTTAAACAGCCCACCTTTTCAAGCGTCAGGTCAAAACTTCCCGGCTTCCGGAACCAGTCGTGTGTTTTTTGCATACCGTCCAGCGACATTTGATATTTTTCACATCCGCACACCCGTAACATTCTGCAGATCTCATCATTTAAATGGAACGGATTTCCCATCAGCGTAAACGGAATGTCCCTGCTTTTTAAAAGCACCAGAAGCTTCCAGAAATCCGGGTGCAGAATGGGGTCTCCACCGGTAATATAAAAATAAGGGGTTCTGTTGTAAACCTTACAGAAATCCTCACAATTTGTCACAACCTCCTGCATCTGCTTCCATGTCATGCTCTTTAATTGCTTACAGCCCTCTCCTGAAAAAATATAGCAGTGTTTGCAACGCTGGTCACATTCATCTGTAATGTGCCATTGAAATGAAAAATACTGACGCATCCTGCATTTTCCTCCTTCTTCTTAAAAAATGGAGGTAACCGCCATACGCAATTACCTCACTTTTCCTGTTACTTGTCAGATGCTCCACATGCTGTGCCACACGCTGCCGGCTTTTCCTCCGGCTTGTCAGATGCTCCGCATGCTGTGCCACACGCTGCCGGCTTTTTCTCCGGCTTGTCAGATGCTCCACAAGCTGTACCGCAAGCTGCCGGCTTTTCCTCCGGCTGGTCAGATGCTCCACATGCTGTGCCGCACGCTGCCGGCTTTCCCTCCGGCTGGTCAGATGCTCCACATGCTGTACCGCATGCTGCGCTTGTCTGCGCCTGTTCTACTTCCTTTTTGCTCCATCCAAAAATGTTTGCTAATGCCATGTTATCTACCTCCTGTATGTTGTTGTATTGGGGCATTGCCCTGTTGCATTGTTAGCATAACAACCGGAGAAGAATAAAAAAAGTACGCACTTTTTTATTACATAGGCACCTTTTTGTAACCACTGGACGGAAGTGTCCTCAAAAAAAGAGAAGTGTCATATTTTGCAAATATTGCATTGGATTCAATGTCACTAATTAACAGTACGCAAAGTAATTTTTATTAAAAATATATATAGTACGCAAAGTAACTTCCTTTTAACCAAAACATAGGCACCTTTTTGTAACCACTAGACAGGGACAGATTCGTATGTTACATTATATTTGATACTTACATCACATTAGAAACTTGGTAAAGGAGGAGCTTATGCTGACGAAAGAAGAATTACCAGAATGTCCGGTTGCAACTACAGTACAACTGATCGGAAGTAAATGGAAATTATTAATTTTAAGAAATCTGCTGATGCGCCCATGGCGGTTTAATGAATTAAAACGGAGCTTAGATGGTATTAGTCAGAAGGTTTTAACGGATTCCCTGCGTTCCATGGAAGAAGACGGTATTATCACAAGAACCGTATACCCGGAAGTACCTCCCCGTGTGGAATATGCCTTAAGTGAACTGGGAGAAACCATGCGTCCCATCCTTAATGCCATGCAAAAATGGGGCGAAGATTATAAAGAAAAGATGGAGTAGGCAGTGGTTTACTGCCCTTCTCCATCTTTCTTCATTTTTGCCCCATCAATAATTGCATCAATTTCCTCTATTGTTTTATCTGTGGCAGTGGCTATCTGCTCCGGTGATAATCCATTCTTATACATCTTCAGGATCAGTCGTGCTTCTCCTTCTGCCTGCCCCTCAATCCGACCTTCAACACGTCCTTTTTCCTCAATTCCTTCACTTAGATTGCACATAGCACTCACATCCTTTCGCATTGATTTCATATGCTTTCCCATTGTCACAACGCAATTATATATCCGTTCCAACCGATTCTCAATTACTTTTTCTACCAATTATTACATGGTTTGAAAAATTCATTGAATATTTTTTTCAAATTATGACATACTAATCGCAAAGAAATTTTTCTTAATTTATTGCCGGATAATCCTTGACAAAAAAGGATAGATAGCATAGTATGTAAATAGGAAGAGTATCTTCTCAGGTGTTCCACTACCTTAAAGGTGAATTATGATTGGTGTTCCGCCACCATAAAGGGCGAATTATGATGAATGAGTAAGGATATCCTTCCTTACTCATTATTTTTTAGGAGAAACAATATGGACCTATTTTTTTATGATGTAGATGCAGATTATGTAAAATACCTCAAAACAACCGAAACAGCTAAACGTGGTTTTACCCGCGTTCCTGATGTAGAATATGGACACGAACGTAAAATGGTTTGTGGTGTTGTTTTGGAAATGAATGGATATAAATATTACGTACCTGTATCTTCTTACAAGAAAAAACAACCGAATAATTTACTAATCCGTTTGGAAGATGATACTTTTAATCAAGTAAAAGGCTCTCTACGTTTTAACTACATGTTCCCAGTGGATGATCGCTATATATCCAAACGTGATTTCAACAAAGAATCTCCCGGGCGCAAAGAATTTCTTCGTAGACAATGGGTTTTCTGCAACTCCATCACAGACGACATAAAGAAAATAGCAAAAGAAACATATGATAGAGTTATTTCTGGTACAGATTCTGCACTTGTAAATGCATCTTGTGATTTTAAACTCCTGGAGGATGCAGCTAAGAACTATAAACCCAGCAATCAAAGTTAGTACATATATATCGCAAATAAACAATTGTACAAAAAATCTCCACCGCTACCGGTGGAGAACAACACTTTCGCAGGATGCTGGTATGCCTTATGCCGCTTTCTTAAATCGTTCCATAAAACTCGGCAGTCTTTTATAGTTCAATGCCATGTGCTCACTTCTCTAAATCATCCCAAAATGCTCCAACGCATCCTTTATCGCTTTTTCCTTTTTCTCCGAACACTGTGGTTGCCTTCTCTCTTCGTCCCTTACAAGGAAGTTCTGTCGCTCGCTCCGCTCCCGCAGAACAACTGCGGCTCTAAGCTCAGACTTCGCGTTCGCTCGTCTTCTCTAAGAGCACGCATGTTTCAGTATTAGGGCCTTGTGGGAACATATCGACGATGCCTGCTTTGGTAAGGTGATATCCGCCTTCTTCAAACAGGGCGAGATCTCTTGCTAAGGAGGTCGGTTTGCAGGAAATATATACCAGCTGTTCTACCTGATAGTCCATGATCTTTTTTAAGGCTCCCGGATGCAGTCCGTCCCGCGGTGGATCCAGCACGATCATATCCGGTTTGTCCTTGATGTCATCTAATACCTGAAAGACATCCCCGGCAATAAATTCACAGTTGTCCAGTCCGTTGATCGCTGCATTTTCTTTTGCTGCGGCTACGGCTTCTTCCACAATCTCCACTCCGACGACTTTTTTTGCGACTGGAGCCAGCATCTGCGCGATGGTTCCGGTTCCGCTATAGAGGTCAAAGATAACCCGGTCTTTGGTTTCACCTGCATAGCCCCGCACCTTTTCATATAAGACGGAGGCTCCGAGTGAATTTGTCTGGAAGAAGGAAAATGGGGAGATCTTAAAGGTCAGTCCTAATAGTTCTTCTGTCAGATAATCCTTGCCGTAAAGCAGGATTGTTTCATCACTTTTCACCACGTCAGCGACACCATCATTTTTGGTAAGCAGAATTCCGCCAATGCTCCCCTTCAATGGAAGCTCGCATAACATTTTGACAAAGCCTTCTGTATCGACGGTTTCCTGTGTTGTTACCACCAGATTGATCAACAGCTCTTTGGTGGAAAAGGAGCGACGGACTACTAAGTGGCGCAGACATCCGACATGCAGCATTTTCCGATAAAAATGATTGCCCTTTTCCCGAAAATAGGCAACTGTTGCGGCAACTACCTGATCGACATCCTCATCAACGATCTTACATTCCAGAGTATTGACCACGTCATAGGTACTGTTTTTCTTGTGCATACCGAGGCATAACGGTCCTCCCTTTACTTCATCCCCAAAGGAAAATTCCATTTTATTGCGATAGCCAAAAGGAAGTGGACTTTTGAGCGGCTCATCCATTGTGATTCCATTTTTCATTAGATAGGGATCTAATAAGCTTTTCACGATCCCCTGTTTTACCTGAATCTGATTCTCATAGCTCATCGTCTGGTAGGAACATCCGCCACATGTTCCAAAATGAGGACAGTAAGGTGTTTCATTTTCAAGAGGAGAACGCTCTACTACTTCCAGCAAGGTTGCCTGGCAGTTCTCCCGGCGCAGCCGCTTCATCCGTACCCGCACCTTCTGCCCGGCGATCACGCCTTTTACTGCTGCCCTGCGGTCTTCTACTGTTACATATCCCTTATTAGGAAAGGTTACGCTCTCCACGTAACCTTCAAAAATGTCTCCTTTTTTCATGTCCAAAACCCTTTCCAGATGTCCCTGATCGTTTGCCATAATGTTGGAGCATTTGGCTCAGGCTACTCCCGCCCTGTTAAAAAAAATCTCCGTATGTCTCCTTTAAGGTCGAGCGTAAGAAGCCCTGCTTAAATTCAATCTTATCGGTTTCTTCATCAATCTCCATGATCAAAAATGTCTGCTTTCTTCCCTGCTGTCTCGGATAGGAAATACTGCCGGGATTCAGGATCGTAAGATCCTCTTCCTGCTCCAGATAAGGCCGGTGTGTATGCCCATACATCGCAATGTCATAGTGCATTTCTTTGGCATATTCCCGCAAATGATCCACACCGCCATTGACATAGAAGCGGTGGCCATGTGTCATAAACACCTTCCGTCCACAGATCGTAAGCTCCCGTTCATAAGGAAGGTCCAAATTGTAGTCATTATTTCCACTCACGAAGTATACCTGATCTTCCGGGCAGCGTGCAATGGATCGGATATAATCATCTCCACGCTCCACGTCTCCTAAATGAAGCATCATATCTACATCGCCCACCTGCTCAATGACATGCTTCACATCATCATTTTTTCCGTGTGAATCACTGATAATCAAAACCTTCATAATCGAACACTCCTTCTTTCCGACATTTAAACCAACTCTTCCTTTATCATACGAAGTGCTTTTCCACGATGACTGATCGCATTTTTCTGCTCCATCGTAAGCTCTGCAGTTGTCATCCCATATTCCGGCACAAAGAAGATCGGATCATAACCAAATCCATTTTCCCCGGCGATCTCATATCCGATCTCGCCCTCGATCGTTGCCCGTTTTACAACTTCCTTTCCATCCGGAAATACGGCTGCCAGCGCACAGACAAACCGCGCACTGCGCTGTTCCTTTGGCACGTCCTTTAATTTCTCCAATATCACCTTGTTCTTATAATCATAGGACGTATCGTGTCCTAAATAACGGGCAGAATAAATGCCCGGTTCTTTGTTCAGATAATCGATCTCCAGTCCGGAATCATCTGCCAGTACGATTGCATCTGTTGCTTTTTTTGCAATCGCTCTCGCCTTGATCAGGGCATTTTCTTCAAAGGTGGTTCCATTTTCTTCTACATCTTCTTCGATCCCGGCTTCCTTCATGGACACGATATCCGCATCCAGATCACCAAGCACCTCTTTAAATTCCTTCATTTTTCCAGCATTTCCGGTTGCTACGATAATCCGTTTACTCATGTTTCATTTCCTCCAATGCTTCTTTTACCACGCGTTCAAAGGTATCTGCGCTGACCTGCTGCATTTTTTCATCTGCCAATACCGAAAGATCCCCACTGTTTGTGATAAATCCCATTTCCACCAGGCAGGCCGGCATATTGGATAAGCGCAATACCTTCAGATCGCCGTCCTTTAACAATCCTCTGCTAAAGAGTCCCATCGCCTCCGGATAGGCATCCTGAAATTTCTTGGCAAGCCATTTGCTGTTGTACGGCTTGCTCTTATCATTCTGATTATAACAGACTTCTACGCCATAAGCTGCACCTTTCCACTGCTCTAACAGATTCGTGTGAAAGCTTATAAACAGATCTGCTCCTATTTCATTAGCCAGTGCAATACGCTCTGAAAGACTGTAATTGACATCTGTTGTACGGGTGAAGTACGCCATCACATCCGTCTGGTTCCGGTAATTATTATACAACTTGTCCATCATGGCATTGATGATCTGCTTCTCGGAATACGAGATACCCGCAACATATCCTCCATCATCTCTTCCACCGTGACCGGGATCAAATACGACCAGCTTGTCATAGTAAAGAGAAGGTGCTCCGTACTTGACCGTAAGCACATCATCCTTGATGTAGTAATGAAAAGCCATCGTTTTTTTGAACTTTAACACAAGCGATGCCTTGTCCTGCCCGGTCTTCGTCTTTACGGTTTTAAGTGCGTCGCTCTTCAGCCCATTTTGTAACGCTTCCAGTGCATCCTGATATTTTGCAGGAAAATGAATACTGAGCTTCTTCTTCATATAATCATCCTGAAAGGT
Source organism: uncultured Lachnospiraceae bacterium (assembly GCA_934317845.1). Classification (GTDB taxonomy): domain Bacteria; phylum Bacillota; class Clostridia; order Lachnospirales; family Lachnospiraceae; genus NC2004. Next base: position 60,397 of record CAKRES010000010.1, on the reverse strand, counting down.
GAGTTCCCCGGCTTTCACTCCTTCCGGAAGATTTATTGTAATGCATTTTCCTTCAAACGAATCAAATTGCTTTTTGCTCTTACAATATGCCTGCCCCGGTGTTTTCTCACTCACCGTTGTAACCGTTCCGTCCATTACGGAATAATCCACTTTATTCTTTCCATCATATTCTGTCTGATCTTCCGAATCCTGCTTTGTTGTTTCATGAAATGCCGGACCAGATTTACCTTCGCGCTTTTTTTGCAGATCAGAAAGTTTCATCAACAGCCCCACTAAAATAACCGCCGCTGCGACCAACAGCACCGCAATTATCATCTTTTGTTTCCCGCTTTTATTCTGTTTACCCTTCTTTTGCATGTTCGTTTCCTTTCTCTACTGTTCTTTTTTCTTCGGCGGTTTTGGCCCCATGAACTGGTAAAAGTAGGTCTTTAACATGCCGTTATAGATTTTTCGATTCTTCGTTGCTTTCCGCCCGATGTACTGCTCTGCCTCCTCAAAGGAAGTCAGCAAAAACATCGACCAGCTGTCTAAGCCTTCATATGCCTGTCCGATCTGTCGATAGAGCGCAGGCATCTCCTCTTTGGAATCCAGACGCTCTCCATAAGGCGGGTTGGATATGATAAACCCATATTTTTTTCGGTGGCTCAGATCCTTAACCTCCCGCTGCTGAAAATGAAGCAGATGATCCACTCCGGCACGTTTTGCATTTTCTCTGGCTGCTTTGATCGCTTCCGGATCAATGTCGTATCCCTGAATGTCCATTTTCACATCGCGAAGCACCAGATCGTCCGCTTCTTCTGCCGCCTCGTACCAGCATTTTTTTGGTACCAGATGTGGCCAGTCCTCTGCTAAAAAACTACGATCCCTGCCCGGTGCGATATTGGCACCGATCATTGCCGCCTCGATCGGAAATGTTCCACTTCCGCAAAATGGATCTACCAAAATGCGATCCTTGTTCCACGGAGTCAAAAGCAGCAGAGCCGCCGCCAGTGTCTCTGTCACGGGAGCTTTTACGACTGTCTTCCGGTAGCCGCGCTTGTGAAGGGACTCCCCGGAGGTGTCCAGCCCGATCGTAACCTGATCCTTCAAAAAAGTAACGCGAAGCGGATATGCCGCCCCTGTTTCCTCAAAATAATCCACATGGTAGACTGTTTTCAAATGCTCTACCATGGCTTTTTTCATAATACGCTGAATATCGGACGGACTAAACAGCTTGCTCTTGATCGAGGTCGCCTTCGTCACCCAGAATCTGCCGTCCTTTGGTATGAATTCTTCCCAGTCGATCGCCTTGGTCTTTTCAAACAGTTCATCATATGTCACCGCCTGAAAAGATGCCACCTTGATCATGATGCGCTCGGTGGAACGAAGAAACAGATTGGCTCTTGCAATGGCTTCGTCATCTCCGATAAATGTCACCTTTCCGTCTTCCACTTTGCTGATCTCATATCCCAGATCGTAAATTTCCCGCTTTAAAACTGCCTCCATGCCAAAATGGCATGGGGCAATCAGTTCATATGTTTTTTTCATTCTAATCTTCCTTATTTCATTTCCCTGCCGGCATGGCACGGTTAGTTTTAGTATAAAGCGTAAGCCTTACAACTGCAATGGTTTTTTCACTTTTTCACCCGTAAATACGCATCATATCCCCCTGCCAGATTGTATACATGATAACCACGCATCGATAGCAGTCGGGCGATTTTCAAACTGATGCTTCCTCCCTCACAATATAACAGGATCGGAACCTGCTTTGGAAGATCAATACCCTGCTCCTCTATAAATTCTGCATCCATCCGTACCGCCTGTTTCAAATGTCCTCTTGCATATTCATAGCGGTCGCGAAGATCAATAACAAAACAGTTCTGTTCCCGGATAAAGGCATCCACACGGCTTGCCCATATCTGCTGTACCATGACCACTTCTCCCTTCCTTCTGATAGGATAGTATATGCGACATACAGCCAATTGTGAGCATAAAAAAAACACAGCCTTGCTGTGGAAATGATCGGACAGAACACTATGCTCTGACCTTTTTATGATTTTTAAAAAGTAGAAAGCCGCCAGGGGAAACTAGCGGCTATCATGAGGGGAGTATAAATAATTAATAAGGGGTTATATAGTGCGTTGATAAGTTCCTCTACAGGACGCCCTATCAACATCTTTATTATATGTGATGTTTCGATTTATTTCAACCAGAAAATACAAAAAATACTGTCAAAAAACGCGGCTTGTTTTGTTGAATACATACAAAAACAGTAGGTTTTTGTCAATTTTTTGTTGCTCCTCTGTCTAAAATTGCCAATTTTATGTGCATATATTTTTTATTTTGCAACATACTAAATATGTGAATCTTATATTCACGGATAAAAGCAAGGAAAGGATGAAGAAAAATGGCTAAAAATAAGAAAAATGCTGCCGCAAAAAACAGTGCAAAGGACATGGATCAGGCAGCAGCAAATACTGCAAAAAATGCGGAAAATAATGCAAAGAACACAGCAAAGAACCAGGATGCTGAAAACAACGCTTCTGACTGCGCCAGGAACTGCAAATAATGAAACCTTAGCAGAGGCCTGTTATATCAATGCCCTGCTGGTTTCCAAGCATTAAATACGCAATGGTCTGTTTTAAACCGGACCATACAAAAAGAAGGAAAGAGACTTTAAAATGCCCCTTTCCTTCTTTTTATCTTCCTAAAATAGCGGCACCGCCAAGCACCACTTCTCCATCATAAAAAACGATCGCCTGTCCCGGTGTGATCGCACGTACCGGATGTTCAAATTCTACCTTGACCCGGTCGCCCTCTGCTGCAATCACATGACACATTTCTCCTTTATGGGAATAACGTATTTTGGCAAGCATTTTCTGTCCCGGCGCAAAGGAAGCTGCTCCCATATAATTCATATGATCTGCGGTAAGCGTTGTACTGAATAATTCCTCTTCTTCGCCGAGTACGACTTCATTCGTGTCCGGTCTTACTGCAACCACATACATTGGCTTTCCAAAGCTGATCCCAAGACCCTTTCGTTGTCCGACTGTATAATGCAGGATTCCTTTATGCTCTCCATAGATCGTGCCATCCGTTCCGACAAAATTGCCCTTTTCGGGTTGCCGTCCGGTGCTGCGGCAGATAAATCCGGCATAATCTCCATCCGGCACAAAACAGATATCCTGACTGTCCGGTTTATTTGCTACAAGCAGGTTCTGCTCTTTGGCAATCTCCCGGATCTGTTCCTTTTCATATTCCCCTACAGGCATCAGCGTATGCTTTAACTGCTCCTGCGTCAGATTGTAAAGAGCATAAGTCTGATCCTTCCGGTCTGTTTTAGAGTGACAGATCGCATATCTTCCGTTGGCAAGCTGCTTCACCCTTGCATAATGTCCGGTTGCCAGATAATCTGCACCGATCATACGGCTTTTTTCCAGCAATGCTTCCCATTTGATATATCGATTGCAGGCAATACAAGGATTTGGCGTCCGGCCTGCTTCATATTCTTTGACAAAATAATCCATGACTTCCGTTTGAAATTCCTCTTTAAAATTCATCACGTAAAAGGGAATCCCGAGCGTTGCGGCAACCCGTCTGGCATCTTCCACCCCCGTGATCCCACAGCAGCTGTTTGTGTCTTCCGTATCAAACAAATGCATCGTTACCCCGATCACATGGTATCCCTGTTCTTTTAATAAATACGCGGCAACGGAAGAATCCACACCACCGGACATTCCTACGACAACCGTTTCCTTCATATTAGCTATGCTCCTTCTTTTTACAATATTCCTGATAAAGCGGTGACATTTTACGCAGAAGTGCCACCTTTTCCTTCAATACCTCCACGGTACGATCCAGCTCCTCTTTGGTTGTTTCTTCCCCTAAGGAAATGCGGATGGAGCTATGCACCTGCTCTTTTGTAAGACCGATTGCAAGCAGGACATGGGAAGGTTTGGGAGAACCGGAAGTACAGGCAGAACCTGCAGATACACAGATCCCCATCTGATCTAATAAAATAAGCAGCGTATCTCCCTCTATAAAAGAAAAAGAAACGTTGATGTTATTGGCAAGACGATCGATCCTGTCCCCGTTGATCGTCACAAATTCTATTTCCTTTTCCAGACGCTCGATCATATCATCACGCAGTTTCTTTTGTCTGCGGCTTTGCATTTCCTGCTGGCTGACTGCCCGCTGGGCCGCTTTTACCATTCCGACGATCCCGGCAAGGTTGTGCGTTCCTGCGCGCTTGCTTCGCTCCTGCGCCCCACCGTGTATCAGCGGATCAATGGACACACCATTTCTGATATAAAGTGCACCGACCCCCTTCGGTCCTCTGAACTTATGTGCACTGATACTCAAAAGATCCACATGAGCCTGTCTAACATTTACCGGAATATGTCCAAATGCCTGCACCGCATCTGTATGAAAGAGAACTCCATGCTCCTGCGCGATCCGTCCGATCTCCTGAATCGGTTCGATCGTACCGATCTCATTGTTGGCAGTCATGATACTGATCAGGATCGTGTCTTCTCTTATTGCCTGCTCTAATTCCTCCAGCGACACCATTCCCCGTTCATCCACGGAAAGGTATGTCACTTGATAGCCCAGCGTTTCCAGATATTCCATCGTGCGCAATACGGCATGATGCTCGATCTTACTTGTGATAATGTGGCGTCCCTTTTCCCGGTACGCACTTGCCACGCCTTTGATCGCCCAGTTATCGCTCTCGCTTCCGCCACCGGTAAAATAAATCTCATTGGAAGCCTCCGCTCCTAAAAGATCCGCAAGCGTCTGTCTTGCATCATCCAGTACCGCATGTACCTCCTGAGCCGGTGCATACAGGCTCGCTGCATTATAAAATTTCTCACTAAAATACGGCTTCATTGCCTCGTACACTTCCGGTGCAAGACTGGTCGTTGCCGCATGATCCAAATATATGATAGCATCCTCGTTCATATGGCTGCTCCTTTTCCCTTCGTATTCCCAGTAAAACACTAGGGTTTCTTGGTCAATCATACCACACTTGCTCCATTTGTCAACTTGCAGCTTTTTCAGATCAGATCCCAAAGATCTTAGTAACCTGATATAAGATCATAATGATCGCCACATCCAATGCTAACAGCCAGGTATGCTTTAGGTGAAAACATTTTTTGAGCAAAAGATTCATGACATAGAGAAGAAATACAAACAGCAGTGAAGTGGTTTTCCCGATTCCGGTAATGTCTGCATTTTTTGCTGCATGGCTGAATAAGGACAGCATAATATTGATCAGCAGACCTGCGATCATCGGTCTGATCCATCGGCTGATCAGACGGAACACATGCAGAGATTTTAACGTATCATATAAGTCATATACGAGAAAATAAAATCCACAGGAAACACATATACTGATCATAAATCCGGACAAAGCAAAGAGTAATCCGACTCCGGCTGCCCCGGTAACATTAATCCCTATTTCATAACCGATCGCTACCAGCGTTTTACAAAGAATAGAACCGGGCAGAATATTGACCACGGTAATAACATCACTCAAAAACTGGTGCTCGCTTAACAATCCGGTATCCACAAACAGTCCCTGCGCCACAGTAAGGTACGCATCTCCTCCTCCAAATGACATCAATACGGATAACGCTCCATTTTTTGTATAGGATAGTGCTGCCCCAAATGCCAGAAACAGGATTGGCACCGCAGAAAGCACTGCAAGAAAAAACCAGATGAAAAATGTGCGAAACATAGAAGCATCTATTTTTTTCCGTTTTTTCTTTGAGGTTTTGATATTGCTTCTGACTCCATTTACTGCAAGAACAAGCATCAGAAACTCTGTGAGCAGAAGCACGACCGGCTGGTGGATCACCTGTGCTTTTCCGTGTCCGAGCAGATAAATACCTGCCAGCACTGCAGAGATCAACAGATTGGATACACAAAACTGTCCTTTGGTATAAAGGATAAAGAAAAAGGCTGCCAAAAGGATGTGAAAAGTTGACACACTAAAAATCGGTACAGCGTCAATCCCCAGCAGATAATAAATGTTTTTTCCAAATGCCAGTACCATTACAAGCAGCATGATCACAATTGCGCGGAACAACCGCTTTTCATTTTCTTCCCGGCATTTTAATATGACCTCATAAATATAATTTGTCAGCAAATACATAATGAACGCAGATACTCCCAGAGAGGCCACCTGCACATAAGATAAAACAACACCGGAAAGCCTGGTGAGCACACTGATCAAAAGCAGTGTAAGGATCGCTCCCGGTGCGCCAAAAGCAAGTGCTGCCAGGATCATTCCCTTTGTTCCATGCTGTCTTTTCCCAACAGAAGCAGCCAGCTCCACCGGGAGAGCTCCCGGTGTAATGCTGGCTACTACTACATCCAGATCATATTGTTTCTTTTCTTCTGCTCCGCGGCCTTTGATCAGCTCCTCTTCCATTACCGGAATCAAAGCACTGCCGCCGCCAAATCCAATGCATCCTATCTTACACATAGATGCCAGAAGCTGTTTTATGGATGACATATTCTTACTCCAATCCCAGACATTTCATGATCTCATCGACACAATCTTCTACAGAATGACCCTTTGTTTCTACCACGATCTCTGCATCCGTTGGTTCTTCGTATGGGCTGGAAATTCCGGTAAAGTTTGGTATTTCACCGGCTCTTGCCCTTTTATAAAGACCTTTTACATCCCGTTTCTCACACTCGGAAAGATCGGTCTTTACATAAATCTCTACAAAATTCTCTTCGCCAATGATCAGCCTTGCCTGTTTTCTGTCACTGTCATATGGGGAAATGAAGGATGTCAGCACGATCAGGCCGGCATCGTTCATCAGCTTGGCAACTTCTGACACACGACGGATATTTTCGATACGATCCTGCTCTTTAAATCCCAGATTCTTATTAAGTCCCATTCTGACATTATCTCCATCCAACAGCATCGTATGCTTTCCAATGGAAACCAACCGCTTTTCCAGTGCATTGGCAATGGTTGATTTACCGGCTCCGGAAAGTCCGGTAAACCAGAGCGTTTTTGGTTCCTGACCGAGCTGTTCGGAACGGAACTGCCTTGTAACATCAAGCTTCTGCCAGGTCAGATTGTCACTCCGGCGAAGGGCATGTCTCACAATACCACAGGCAGATGTCATATTTGTCACACGATCGATCAGAATAAAGCTTCCCAGGTTTTCGTTATTTTCAAATTTATCAAATGCAATCTTATCTGTCACGGAAATCTCACATTTGGCGATCTCATTTTTAAAGATACGGTCGGTCGGGATATGGGTTCCCTCGTTGACGTCGATCTTATACTTGATATTTAACACGGTCGCCGGGATGAGCTTTGTTCCGAGCTTTAAGAAATAATTCTTTCCGGCTACCAGATGCTGGTCATCCATCCACAAAAGCGTCGTGGAAAGCAGGTTGCTCACATAAAGGTCGCGATCCTTTACAATGACACAGCCTCTTGAAATATCGATCTCGCGATCCAGCTCGATCGTAATCGGCTGTCCATAGACTACTTCGTCTACATTCTGATCACCTGCAAGCAGACTCTTTACGTGTGCCTGTTCATGACTCGGAAGTACCATGATCGGATCTCCTACACACAAAGAACCGGCACGCACCTGTCCCTGGAATCCACGAAACGTATGATCCGGTCTCACCACACGCTGTACCGGCATCAAAAATCCATCCTCATCTTCCTTGTGACTGGCATCGATCTGCTCCAGATATCCGAGCAGTGTTTCTCCTGTATACCACGGCATATTCATAGACTTTGTTGTAATATTATCACCTACCGTTGCCGATACCGGAATGATATATAAGCTGTCCAGCTCATATTCTGCCGTCATACTCTTGATCGCCCGTTTGATCTCTTTAAAACGCTGCTCATCATAATCAACAAGATCCATCTTATTGACTGCAAAAACAAAGTGCTTGATCCCCATCAATGCACAGATCCTGGTATGGCGTTTCGTCTGTACCAGCACGCCCTGTGACGCATCGATCAGTACCACGGCAAGATCCGCATAGGATGCTCCCACCGCCATATTTCTCGTATATTCTTCATGTCCCGGGGTATCTGCCACGATAAAGCTTCTGGCATTCGTACTGAAATAACGGTATGCCACATCGATCGTAATCCCCTGCTCGCGCTCTGCCATCAATCCATCCAACAGCAGCGAATAATCCACTTCTCCATTACAGCTTCCTACCTTACTGTCAAGCTGCAACGCCTTTTCCTGGTCTGCAAAAATAAGCTTCGCATCATATAACATATGTCCGATCAGGGTGGACTTTCCATCATCCACACTTCCGCAGGTGATAAATTTTAATAAACTCTGCATTAGAAATAGCCCTCCCTTTTTCTTCGTTCCATACTGCCTGCCGCTTCATGATCGATCACGCGGCTTGTCCGCTCTGAGGACACAGCACTTAATGTTTCTTCTATAATCTCATCCAGCGTTGTCGCGGTTGATTCCATACCTCCGGTCAGCGGATAGCAGCCCAATGTACGGAACCGCACCATTTTCTCCTCAATCTTTTCTCCCGGAAGCAGCTTCATGCGGTCATCGTCCACCATGATCAGATTGCCGTCCCGCTCTACGACCGGACGCTTCGCTGCAAAATAAAGCGGTACGATCTCAATATTCTCTCTCTTGATATACTGCCAGATGTCCTTCTCTGTCCAGTTTGAGATCGGGAACACCCGGATGCTCTCACCTTTTTTGATCTTCGTATTGTATAAGCTCCACATTTCCGGACGCTGGTTTTTCGGATCCCAGCTTTGTGCTTCATTTCGGAATGAGAAAATGCGCTCCTTTGCCCTGGATTTCTCCTCATCCCGGCGGCCGCCGCCAAAGGCTGCCGTAAAGCCATACTTATTTAATGCCTGCTTTAACGCCTGCGTTTTCATAATATCCGTATAGGCAGAACCATGATCAAATGGATTGATGCCCTGCTTTACGCCCTCTTCGTTTGTATAAGCCAGCATTGTGATCCCTTTCTCCTTTGCGATCCGGTCACGGAACTCGATCATTTCATGGAATTTCCATGTTGTGTCCACATGAAGAAACGGAAATGGTGGCTTCTCCGGATAAAATGCCTTCATCGCCAGATGCAGCATCACGGAGCTGTCCTTACCGATCGAATAAAGCATGACCGGTTTCTCACATTCTGCTGCCACTTCCCTCATAATGTAAATTGCTTCTGCTTCCAATTCATCCAAATGAGATAATTTTTTCATACTGCCTCCTACTGAATTTTAAATTCCTTTTGTGTTGCAAAAAGCTTCTCGCTCTTTTCATAATAAATCTGGTATGCGCCACTTTTGATATCCTTTAACCAGAATGGAATATCATATACCTTGTCCTCAAAGATCTTCATCGTCTGGTAAGTATTCGTCAGATCGCATACATAACACTGCTCCTCCGATACCAGATACAAATAATCCATTCCATGATCGACCATCGTAACAAGCAGCATGTCCTCCTGAAATCTCACTTCAAATGCGGCATCCAACTGTGCCTGATCGAGTAAAAGCTGCTTTTCACACGGTGTCATAATAGGAGTAGATCCTGTCCAGTAATTGACATCCGCCTCCATCGGTTTTTCATATGCAGGAAGATCCGGTTCAAATGGATATGCCGTGAAAAATCCCGGTTTAATATAGTAACGAGCCAGAAGCTCCTTCGACTGCATATCGTATTCTTCGATCTTTCCCTTGTTCTCCTTTATTTCCGGAACCAGATCACCGGCCATATTGAAAATGCGTCCGTTCTCCCGGTCATAAATACAGTTGGAACGGATACGGGAATTATCCACAGTCACCATATCCTCCATTTTCACGGTCATCTTTTCCTCGTCGATCGTAAATACGCTGAGATAAGAGTGCGCCTCATCTCCATCGTAAAACGGAACCGGTTTTCTTCTTGCCCAGTGATTGTCATAGACAAGCACCTGCTTCGTGCCATCGTCATAAAACGGTTCTAACTGATACGCCGCATGCTGCTGATAGATCCATTTGACCTCACCGACCGGTTTTAATACCTTATCCTCTACACTGGTACCTTTCCACATCAAAGGGTTGGAAAGCACCCAGATCAGCTCCTTTGTAGAAGCATTTATCTTTATTACCGTATGGATATTGCGCATACTGACTACTATCGCATCCTCTTTTTCGATATAACAAACAGCATTGACATGTACCCAGTCCGTCATCAAGCGATACGTATCATCAAACAGATCTCCTAAATTGATCGTATCGACAGGAAGATTCTTTTGGCGATCCCAGCGCACGATCGTATTCTCATCATAGCCATCAAAGCTGTTGGAGCCGATCAAAAGATCTCCTCCCGGCGTCATTTCCCTCGCACAGTGATGAAAGCCTTTATCGTAAAAGCTGGAGTGATGGATCCGTCCCATGTAATCCATCTCATACATGACACAAGCCTGCGATACAGAATATGACGGCACATCCACATATTTCTCCATATAAAGGAATCGTCCATTTGCCAGCGGGAAAATGCCATATGCCTTTCCCATGCGTCTGGTGTACCAGCGGATATCCCCCTCCTCATCAATAACAAATGCCGGAATCTCCACTCCACCGGAGATCAGTTTCCATGGCATTTTGGAAGGGGCCTTTTTCTCTTCTTTTGTCACGATCCCTTGCAGACGTTCCGGAAGCGGCTCTGTTTTAATTTTGATGATTCTGCTTTTTATAACACGGTCATTCTTCGTCAGAAGATCTACTCTTACCTCATTCTCACAGCCTGCATACAGTCCCAATACCGGGACCCGATGCTGTCGTTTCAATTCTGTGCAATAACTGAAATCTCCATCTGCTGTTTTCCCCTTTACCGTATAACGCACCTTTCTGGCGAAATAGGTCTCAAATAAAAGATAGGCGGTAAGCGGAGCCTGATCATAAGGATCGGGGATCACACACATCCGGTCAAAGTAGTATTCCCCGTTCCAAAGAATCGTATCGATCAATCTGTCTCGATTATACGCAAGCATGGAATACGACTTTTTAAGTGGTATTGTTTCACTTTCTATGTTCCTTCTTCCTTCACGGACAAGAACATCCCCTTGTTCCTCAAGCTTTCTCCGCACAACTATGGAAGAAATATTTTTTGTGATCCAAAGCTCTTCGTCCTTTTTCCATTTTCTCTTATAAAAACGAAGCTGCTCTCCCACATGTTGTTTCAATGACTTTGGTGTACCTTTTACCTGATTCATAAAATTATTTCTCCTCAAAAATTACGGTATTTTCTGTTAGTTTGCCATAGCATTTTGCGCAAAATGTGATAAAAATCCTGTTTTACTAAATTTTTCCTTTTTTCTTGCCATTTTTCAAACTTTTTCCTACAATTAAGATGCAGAACCTGGAATATTCCTCTCTTTCTGCACTTATGTACTTTAAAATAATTTCTATACAGGTTTAGATATTTTAAACTCTGCCATTTATTTCAAAGGAGGCTTCCATGACACAGGATTTTTTTAACTGGCTGGCGTTGCTCTGTCAGTATAACCAAAAAGACCAGACCTATTACGATCAGATTACAGCACAATTACTTGCCTGCCCCGATATCTTAGAGGAATTCGATCATTACCGTTTACACAAAGAATTTCTCGACCAGGTCAAGATCGAAGGCTACGGCATTACTGATATTCTGGTCTGGCAGATCGACCATTTTAAAAGCCACATGGATCGCGGTGAATACAATATGCAGTCTGATCCGGACCATATGATCCTAATGGCATTTGAAACCATGCTCAAAATGAAAAAGGATCCCACTCCTTACCGGCTTGCCATGCAATCAGAAACCGGAACCGATTATCCGGAAAAATACTGATCCTCTCATCCCATATAACTGTAATCCGGCTGTTTTTTTTCACAACAGCTGCATGCAACCGGGAGGCCAATAAATGGGACTACCGCACAAAGTACCGCCATCAGCATCTCACTATTTTCTGCCACATGATAGGTATGAAGCAGATCGTATACCATGCGCCAGATCAAAATACGCTGTGCCACTGTGATCAAGAGTCCTACTCCCATCAGCGAGAAGAAGAATACGTGACGGTTAGAAAGCATGGATGCGATCGTAAGCCCCAGATATGCCCAGAAGGCATAGGAACGGTTTTTCAATGTCCAATTGCCGAACAGGACAAAATCCGCCTGTGCACAAAGCATCAGAAGAATATACATTCTGGCAACCGGCACCCAGCTCAGCCATGCATTATCAATATTTTGTTTTTTTGCTAATTTATAAAGAAAATACGAATAAAGAACGTAGATTGCGATCGCGATCGCCGCTGCCACGCACGTCCAGACGATCGACGCTAAAATAATTGCCATTGATGCTGCCCAAAGATTACCCATATATGTTTCTCCTTACCATAATAATATTTTGTTTTGTTGTTCTAAGATCCATGCTTCCCGCTGTTTATAGTCCGGAAGCAGTGATGCCACCAGTTTCCAGAACCGTATCGAATGGTTGAGTTCCCGCAAATGACAAAGCTCATGCACTACTACATAATCCAGTGCCTCCGGAATCCCCATGATCAGCCGCCAGTTAAAGTTCAGATTGTTCTTTGCACTGCAGCTTCCCCAACAGCCTTTCTGATTTTTGATCCGGATACTCTGATAGGAAACTCCAAGCAATGGAGCATAATATGCACAGCGGTTTTCATATTTTATGCGCGCATTCTTTTTATACCACGCTTCCATCGCAAGCTTCACCTTTTCCGGTGTCAGCTCCTGTCCCTTGATCAAAAAAGAGTCCGGCAGACGTTCCACATAGACATGCTTTTTTGACGTCTCTTCTTTTAGCTGTAATGCGTACGGCTGCCCCAGATAATAAAACTGATCTCCGGGAGCAAAGGTGTGGATAAACCCTGCACAGCTTTTTTGCATCTGCCTTTGCTTCTCTGCCAGCCATGCCCGCTGGGAAAACAAAAATGCTTCCGCTTCCTTTACACTGACATAGCGCGGACGATGCAGTGTGATCACGCCACACTCATCTACACTAAGCCGGATCTTTTTCCCCCGGCTCAATGAAACATCATATTCATATTGTTTTCCTTCATAGGTAAAATAAGCCAATGTTCTTCCCCTACAATCGTTTCATATGACTTTTGAAATCTCCGATTGAGATCGTTCCTGTTTCTGTCATCACAGGTGCTTTCACCGGTTCCTCTTTCATAGCTTCCGTAACAGGCGTTTCCCGAGGTACAGAAGGCTTTGTCTCTTCCGGTCTTACTACACTCTGAGGATCTGGTTGTGCTGCCTCCGCCTGACCGGAGCTCCTCAGATGCTGCTGATCGACCACCGGGATCCTTGCCGTTTTAGGATCTACCTTTCTTGGTCGTGCAATAACAGGCTCTCTTGTCGTTTCTTCCCGTTTCACCGGTCGTTCTTCCTTTTGCTCCGCCTGCTCTCGTTCCTGTTTCTTCTCCTGCCTCTGCTCTTTCTCTTCCTCCTGTTTCCGCAATTTTTCTTTCTTCCGCCCGACGATATACATCCAATATTGTACGATCAGACCGAAGACCGCAAAACAGATTCCTACAACCAGCCCAAAGAAATCCGATTCAAACAGACCTGCCAGCAAAAAGCCGATCAATCCGGCACCGAGCAGTGCGTTTCCGATCAGGATCACATGACGGTAAAAAATAGTTGCTACAATCGCGACCGCCAGAGAAATTACAAGCACGATCTGACCAAGTGCCACCCATTCCTGCTGCGTTCCGATCACCATAAGCGTGATCGTCGATGCCAGCAATGTTATGATAAACACCATGATCGCCGACACCGTAAACAACATTCCGCCTCCCATAAAGGCTGCAAATGCTGTATAACCATATAATTTAAAACCTGTGTAATGAAGCAGGAATCTGCACCCCAGATACGTTGCAGCTCCCAGTCCCACTGCTCCGATCACCCCGAGCTCATAGCGAAACACTTTATATCCAAAAAAGCACTGTATCACACCGAGCAGGATCAATGCGATCACGATCGGTGCACCCATATCAATAATGGTTTTTACAATCTCGGTAGGAGAGCTTAACCAGACGATCTGGTTTAACAAATCCTCCACTCCACCTGTTGTTCCCATTCTCCTCATCCTTTCCAACTACCCTGTTGTCTCTTTTGCATATTTCTATTTCAGGAAATTGCCATCGGCTACCACATCCGCAACCAGTTCCCTCTCATCCATATGGTGTTTGACACCTTTGATCTCCTGATAATCCTCATGCCCCTTTCCGGCTAACACGATCACATCTCCCTCTTTGGCATGTTCGATCGCGTAGCGGATCGCCTCGGCACGATCCGGGATCGTCACATATTCTCCCGGTGCCTTTTGCACGCCGATCAGAATATCGGAAATGATTGCATCCGGCTCCTCATTTCTAGGATTGTCAGAGGTTACGATCGTAAGATCTGCCAGCTTGGAAGACACCTCTCCCATCTCGTAGCGGCGTTCCTTGGAACGATTTCCTCCGCAGCCAAACAGACAGACCAGACGCTTCGGATGATATTCCTTTAACGTCGTGAGAAGACTCTCTAAACTCATGGCATTATGCGCATAATCGATCATCACGGTAAATTTGGAAGACACCGGAAGCAATTCCACACGTCCCTTCACATGAATATTTTGCAATGCCTTTTTTATGTCCTCTTTCTTTACTCCGAAATGGCGGCAGATCGATATTGCCGTCATGGAATTATAAACACTGAACTGTCCCGGAATGTCAATCTCCACATCCATATCAAGATGTCCGCTCATATGGTAAGAAACACCGAGCGTTCCACCCTTTGAAAGCAATTTTACATCCGATGCCACATAATCATTGTCCGCACCAAAACCATATGTCTCCACTTCGCACGTATGTCCGTTTAACATCTTATCAAGGTACTTACTGTCCCCATTGAAAATGCCCACCTTACACTGCCGGAACAGTTTTGCCTTGCAGGAAGCATAGTCCTCAAAATCCTTATGCTCATTCGGACCAATATGATCCGGAGACAGATTGGTAAAAATACCATAATCAAATACAAAACCATCTACCCGGTGCAGCATCAGCCCCTGCGAGGAAACCTCCATGACCATACAGGAAAGTCCTGCATCCACCATGCGCCGCATCGTTTCCTGTAAGACAAGCGCATCCGGAGTCGTATTCTTTGCCGGAATATGCTCTTTCCCGATGATCGTTTCGATCGTTCCCACAAGACCGGTCTGGTATCCTGCATTCTCCAGGATTGCTTTCACCATATAAGAAGCTGTCGTTTTTCCTTTTGTTCCCGTAATTCCGATCGTCTTTAACTGTCTTGCCGGATGGCCATAATAAGCAGCCGCCATATAAGCAAGTGCCACGCGGGTATCCGCTACCTTGACCACGGTCACCTCTTTCGGAACTTCTACCGGATGTTCGACTACCAGTACAGCAACCCCTTTCTGACACACCTCCCCGGCAAACTCATGCCCGTCTCTGACCGCACCACTGATGCAGACAAACACCGCTCCTTCTTTTACTTTTCTTGAGTCCATGACGAGACTACTGATCTGTGTCTCTTCACTTCCCTGCGTGATCTCATAAGAAATCTCGCCCAATAACTCTTTACACTTCATGAAACGCATCCTCCTAGTCAGGAATTTCAATTTCTCCATCAAATACAACGGTTGCAGGACCGGTCATCGTAACCACATCCGTCTTCCGGTCATAAGAAACAATAATGTCTCCGCCCCGAAGGTGAACCGTGATCTCATTATCCGTCAGATCATTTAACACGCAGGCAACGACCGTTGCGCAGGTTCCCGTTCCGCAAGCCAGCGTCTCACCGGAGCCACGCTCCCAGACGCGCATGTTTACATTTTTACGATCTAAGATCTGTACAAATTCTGTATTGACCCGGTCCGGAAATGCTTTATGGTGCTCAAACAACGGTCCAATCTCATGCAGAGCAAGACTTTCCGTATCCGGTACAAAAACAACCGCGTGCGGATTTCCCATGGAAACGCACGTCATATGATACGATATGCCTCCCACCTCGATCGGTGCATCGATCACCTGCCCGCTTTCTGCGACAACCGGAATCTCTTTTGCTGTCAGGATCGGGTGTCCCATGTCCACACGTACCATCGACACTTTTCCATTCTCTACAGTTAAATAAAGCTGTTTGATCCCCGCATTTGTCTCTAAGGCTACGGTCGTCTTATCCGTCAGTCCGTAATCGTATACATACTTGGCAATACAACGCACACCATTGCCACACATAGCTCCTTCCGAGCCATCTGCGTTATACATCTTCATCTTAAAATCTGCCACATCCGATGGCAGGATCATGATCAATCCGTCTGAACCGATTCCTTTGTGGCGGTCGCTCACAAAAATGGCTGCCTTTTTTGGATCTTCTATCGTCTCCGTAAACCCGTTGACATACACATAATCATTGCCGCAGCCGTGCATTTTTGTAAATTTAAACTTCATGTACCTGCCTCCTAGCATCTAGTGATTCTTTCTACTACACTTAGAAAAATTATACCATATGTTGTGGAAGAAAGAAAGAAGTGTTTTCCAAACGACAAAAACGGCAGCCATGCCGCCGCCGCTTTTGGTTGAATGCATTTTTCAATTGCTGACTGAAACACTGTTGTTATTTGTAATATCCACCGATATTTACTCGCACGCCGCTCTGGTTGGCGATAAAGACCTGAAATTTTCCATCCATTTTTAAGTTGGTAAATTCATGGGAAATGTGCTTCTTTCCTTCCACATAGGTGGTTGTCCCATCCGGACGGATGATCCCGACAGATATTACACGATCCGTCGGCTCTACTGATACGGAAACATAAATGCTTCCGGTCTTTTTCTTATAAAATTCTGCCGAACGATAATACGAATAATTGGCAAGGCTCACATCAATTGTGGTTCCTACCGCACGTGTGAGCGGATTAGAATCTCCTTCCACAACGGTATAATCCTTCAGATCTTCTACCGTTCCTTCATGCTCCACATACTCCTGCTCCTCTGAAAGAGCCTGCTTTTCCTGTCCCTCTACAGTTGAATTATACCACAGGGTATTGTATCCCTTCGCAAGCACTCCCGTGGTTGCATAGGTACATACAGTTCCTGTCAACAAAAACAGACACATTACTACTGCTGCAATCGACTTTCTCAATCCTTTACGTCCATAAAACATCTTCATATAGTTTACCCTCCACTCTAGTTCATGTTCATCGTCTAACCACATGGATAGTTTTACGTTCCCCGGATTTGTAACGAATTCGTTAAAATCATACAACATCTGAAAATAACGTTTGGGTTTGACCTGCTGACAACATGCATAGTCACAATATATCTCTGACCAACGACGCCACATCTTAAAAGTGCTCCATGCGATCGGGTTAAACCAGTAAATACAACAAATCGAGTAACAAAACGGTCTCCATATGTAATCTTTATGTCTGACATGTGTTAATTCATGATACACGATCTGCTCTAACACATCTTCCTCAAAATCTCCCATTGGAAAGTATACTCTGATCGTACGAATGCCCTCTACAAAAGGACTTACGATACGAACTCCTTGTCTTACTGTTATTTCCCGACGGATCCCCAACCAGGTTCTGGTACGTTCTACCATCTCCCTCAGATTGTGGCGCGCCTTCATACTCGGGTGTGTTGTCCATCGTACGTTCCACGAAATACTTATGTAACGCAGCACTTGAAATATAAAACCTGAAAACCATACCAGAAATATCATCATGATGATTCCATTCATATATCTGCCCTTAACCGTTAAGAGGCTGTCCACATTCGAAAATTCCATATGCTTTTCTTTTAAACGACAGCCCAGATAAAACAATGGCAGTAAGTAACCGGCCATTGTAAAACAAAGGGAAAAATAGATATAGCGGATTCCGGCAAATCGTTTTACCAAACGATAGTGAAGTCTCCAGATTAAAGCAAGTATCGAACCTGTCAAAGTTGTCAACAGTACTAAAAACACTATATTAGTTACCCATCTCATCAATTGCTTTTTTAATCTCCTCTTTCTGCTTCTTCGTCATTTTTTTCACGTCAAGCAGTGCCGGTATCATCTCTACGACATTCCCTCTGAACCACATCTTCTTTACACGTTCCAGCTGATCAGCACGGTACTCCGCCTCATCACGTATTGCAAAGAAGAAATAAACTCCTCTGCGGTAGCAATCTACAAAACCTTTCTTTTTTAAGTTTTTGAGATAAGTATAAACGGTTGTGTCTTTGTACACTAAGTCATACTGTTCTGCCAGCTGATCCATGATCTCCTGACATGTGATAGGTTCTTTCGCATCCCAGATACACTTCATTGTTGCAAGTTCGCATTCTGACAACTCTGATTTGGACCACATAATTCTTCCTCCTTTCTTTAGACATAATTGAGCGCAGGCACTCTATCTATACTGATTTTATTACATCGTTTCATCCGTGTCAACCTTTTTCGATCAAATTTTATCAAGATTTACTTAAGCATTTGATACATGTATTGTTTCATTACATCGTTGAATGTATTTTTTGTCTTTTTTTGATAACGGATGCCCGGTCATCAACTGCTCTTTCTGCTCTCTCTTTAGCTGCTTGATCGCATATTCCCGGCTCATTGCCTCCTGTTTTGTTGCAAATGTTTCAAAGTAAAGCAGCGTGACCGGTCGCCGCGTTTTCGTATATTTTGCTCCCTTTCCGCTCTGGTGTGCCTGCAAGCGTTTTTCAAGGTCATTCGTCCAGCCTGTATAATACGTATGGTCCGCACATTCCAATATATAGGTATAGTTTTTTTCCTGCATCGCATCTGTCCTCTTTTGACATTAAAAATAGGCAATTGTTTTACCAATTGCCTATAGTATAACAGATATCTGTTTCTTTTTCAGATCATGGAAGAAATTTCTCCGGATCTACCATCTGTCCCTCTTCACTTAAAGAAAAGAACAGATTGGCACCTTCCAGCTGGTACATATCGGTTGGTTTTGCCACGCTTCCGATCGCAGCACCCGCAGCAACTGACTGCCCTTCGCTGACCGACACATCCGCCAGCTGTCCATACTGCGCCTCATACCCATTTCCCAGATCCATGTGTATAAGTGTGCCATACTCCGCACTCTGCTCGATCTTTGTGACCGTTCCGGCATAGGCAGCATATACCGGAGTACCTACCTCGGCTGTGATCAGCATACCCGGATTACATTTATAAGTGTCCAGTGTTTTATAATACACTGTTGTATCCATGCTATATGGCAGGATTACGGAACCTGTCACCGGCCAGCTTAACTTGGAATTTTTTGTAAATCCTTTGGTCACCGCATTTTTGGCGTTTGCATTTGCATTCAGGGTTTCCTTTGTGTCTTCTTTTACCGTTTCTTCTTCCTTCCCTGTTTCCTGTTCTTTTGCGATTTCTGCTTTGGCAAGATCCGAAGAACCGATCTTTTCTGTGTCCTTGCTGTCAGCATCTGCGGTAAGAGCGTTGTCATCGATGGAAACTACATCGTCCTTTGCATTGGCTTGTTCCGATTCCGCATCACTGTTTTTCGCTTCTGCCGCTTTGGAATCCACGTCTGCTATCTCACCTGTTTCATCCTTTGTTCCGTTCAGATCCACATACTGTTCCTCTTTCTGTAATGCCTGATTCGTGGTGTACACCCCGACCAGCACCAGAAGTGCCACTAATCCAACTACCAGTGCCGCATAATACCCATAATTGAGTTTCTTTTTCTGATTCATAATTCTATCACCCCTTTTATGATAGAATTACCCGATGCCATCCTGTTTATACGATATACGACCTGTTTTATTCTCCAATTTTTTCCAATGTGATCCCTGTGTAATAATAACAAAGGATATCTTTATAGCTTTTTCCTTCTTTCGCCATTACATTTGCGCCAAACAGACTGACACCCATACCATGCCCTTTTCCAAGACAGACAATGCTGCACGCACCACTTTCTGCCTCCAAAGAAAAATAAAGGGAAGGCAGCTTTAATGCCTTTTGGAAATCCTCTGCGGCAATGGTTACATTACCGATCTGCAGCTTTTTGGCATATCCGCTCTCCGTTTTTTCTGTGATACTGATATTCCCCGGAAACTGTTCCTTTGCGAGTCCATAATCAACAGTCTGTCCTTTCGTTTCCTGATCATATTTCGCAAGCAATGACGTCAGCTCCTCATAGGAAAATGAACAGGTCTTGATATAATCTTTGGATTCGATATCCTGCTCGGAAGGCACACTCTTAAGGTACGGAATGTCCTGCCCGAAAAGCTCTGCTGCACTGATCGTACGCCCCATGCTTGCCGAATGATAAAGCGCGTCAATATATGCCCCCTGATACGTTAAAACCTCGCCAAAGGTATCACTAACTGCTTTTTTTATTTTTGTTTTCTGCTCTTCCGCCCGCACTTCGCCTCTTAACTCCTTCCATTCCTCGTCCGTCCAATACGAGGCAGAAATGTCACTGCCCTGCACAACTTCTTCCGTCGTGGCAAGCTTTCTCGCATTTGTCCGAAGGATCACGGCAAGTGTTTTATACGTTTCCAGCTCATAATCACAGGGAAGTTCCGCTGCCAGCACACCGATGAGATACTGTTCCAGATCCATCGTTTTGTTTTTTCCTGCTTCCTCGTACGACACCAATATACCGCTCTCCTTGATCCCGGTGGAACCAAGTGTTTTGCCACATGTCAGCATTGTAATGCCATACGGGATCGCAAACATCAACAGTACGCTTCCTAAAAAAACTGTAATTTTTTCCCCCATTACCAACTCCTCCTGCTCTATGAATATGACAAGCAGAGCGGGATTAGAACCGGATACCGCAGATCCAAAAAGAGGACACTCTTTGCCGAGTGTCCTCCTTTTCAGATCCTTTTTAAAAATATAACAGTAATTAGATTGCATCCTTAGGAAGCTTTACTGTCACCTTGCTTAAGTTCCAGATATCCTTTGCGTACTCTTCAATCGTACGGTCAGATGTAAACTTACCACATTTTGCAGTATTTAACATTGCAGATTTTGCCCATGCGTCCTCGTTCTTATACCACTCGTTCACACGTTTCTGTGCCTCGCAGTATGAATCGAAATCTTTCAGAATGAAATACTGATCCTGATTTAATAATGCATCATATAACTCACGGAATAACTCTGTATCATTTCCAGAGTAAGTACCGTCAACTAACTGTGTCAATACTTTGCGTACTGCCTGATTGTTGTTAAAGATGTCGCGTGGATAGTAACCGCCCTCGCGCTCATACTTCATTACTTCATCTGCGCTCATACCAAAGATGATCGCATTCTCCTCGCCAACTTCTTCTACGATCTCTACATTTGCACCGTCCATTGTTCCAAGTGTCAATGCACCGTTTAACATAAACTTCATGTTACCGGTTCCGGATGCCTCTTTGGAAGCGGTAGAAATCTGCTCAGATACATCAGCTGCTGCAAATAACAACTCAGCGTTTGATACGCGGTAGTTCTCGATGAATACCACTTTGATCTTGCCGCGGATGCTCTCATCGTTGTTGATCACATCTGCAACATTGTTGATCAGCTTGATCGTTAATTTTGCACGACGGTATCCGGCTGCTGCCTTTGCACCGAAGATATACGTATGAGGAACCATATCCATGTTTGGATTTGCCTTTAACTCATTGTATACATGCATAACATGTAAAATGTTTAATAACTGTCTCTTGTACTCATGCAGACGTTTTACCTGTACGTCAAAGATAGAACGTGGATCTACATCAATACCATTGTGCTCCTTGATATATTCTGCCACACGAAGCTTGTTCTTATACTTGATCTGCATAAACTCCTGCTGGCATTTCTTGTCATCTACATAAACAGATAACTTATCCATCTTGCTCAAGTCTGTGATCCACTCATCACCGATCTTATCTGTTACCCAGTCAGCTAATAATGGGTTCGCATGTAAGAGGAAACGTCTCTGTGTAATACCATTGGTCTTGTTGTTGAACTTCTCCGGCATCATCTCGTAGAAGTCTTTTAACTCACGCTTCTTTAAGATCTCTGTATGAAGCTTTGCTACACCATTTACTGCAAATGATCCTGCAATCGCAAGATGTGCCATCTTCACCTGTCCGTCATAGATCACAGACATCTTCTCGATCTTAGAGTGATCTCCAGGATAACGGTTGGAGATCTCGATCTGGAATCTTCTGTTGATCTCTTCTACGATCTGGTAGATACGAGGCAATAATCTTGAGAATAACTCGATCGGCCATTTCTCCAGTGCTTCTGCCATGATCGTGTGGTTGGTATACGCACAGGTCTTTGTTGTGATAGCCCATGCATCATCCCAGCTTAATCCTTCCTCATCCATTAAGATACGCATTAACTCTGCTACAGTAACCGTTGGATGGGTATCATTTAACTGGAATACTACCTTCTCAGGAAGCTTCTTGATATCTTTGTTGTTCTCCTTGAACTTTAAGATTGCTCTCTGTACAGATGCAGATACGAAGAAGTACTGCTGTTTTAAACGAAGCTCTTTACCGGCATAGTGGTTATCATTTGGATATAATACCTCACAGATGGTATTTGCTAAGTTCTGCTCCTCTACTGCTCTCTGATACTCACCTTTATCGAAGGAATCCAAGTTGAACGTCTGACATGCTTCCGCATCCCAGATACGAAGTGTATTTACTACGTTGTTGCCATAACCTACAACCGGCATATCATATGGGATCGCACGGATTGCCTGATAATCCTTCTGAACAAAGTTCATCTTGCCATCTGCACCCTGCTCTGCCTCGACATGTCCGCCAAACTTAACGATCACTGCATAATCATCACGACGGATCTCAAATGGATTGCCATGTCTTAACCAGTCATCCGGTTTCTCGATCTGGTATCCATCACGGATCTCCTGACGGAACATACCATAACGGTAGCGGATACCACATCCATATGCAGGGTAACCAAGAGTTGCCAGAGAATCTAAGAAACATGCTGCCAGACGGCCTAAACCACCATTACCAAGTGCTGCATCCGGCTCCTGATCCTCGATGGCATTCAGATCAAATCCTAATTCATCTAATGCTTCTGCGATCTCCTTGTAGTAAGTTAAGTTGATCATGTTGTTACCAAGTGCACGACCCATCAAAAACTCCATGGACAGATAATATACGGTTTTTGCATTCTTCTTCTCATACTCTTTATGAGTTGCGATCCAGCGGTCGATCACATAATCTTTTACAGCATAGGAAACTGCCTGATATACCTGCTGAGGAGTTGCCTCATCGATCGTTTTACGGTACTGCACTTTCACGTTCTCAACGACTGCTTTTTTGAATGCTTCCTTGTTGAAATTACTTTTCTTCATGTTCTGCACATCCACCCTTCTTTAAAATGTTTACTACTTAGTTGTTAGACTGCTCTACGCCAATGGTTACCGTCTCGCCATTGATATTCCAATCTTTGACGAAGCCCTTTGTCTCACCGAGAATAATATTCTTTGCAAGAACATCGTGCTTAATTATGTCGGCATTCTTTGTCATAATGTCGGCAATCCTATCATTGTTATCGTTATAAACGATAATGTTGTCAGTAACTTCAAAACCAGCTTCCTTACGCATATTCTGAATCTTGCTGATCAATTCACGTACCAGGCCTTCCTCTAACAATTCCTCGGTCAGCTTGGTATCAAGCACAACAGTCACACCACCATCTGCTTCAGACTGGTAACCCTCCTGCTGCGTCATCTCGATCAAAAGGTCCGCTTTTTCAAGCGTAACCGCTCCACTTGGAAGTGACAAGATGATCGCACCCTTCTGATTCAGCTCGCTCATCGCCTCATTGCCGTTTAATGCAGCAAGTGCCTGCTTGATCTCACCAAGCTGCTTGCCATACTTCGGTCCCACGGTTTTAAGCTGTGGCTTGAATGTATATGTGGTATAAGAACTTACGTCCTGCGTAAATTCTGCTGATTTGACATTTAACTCGTCCTCTATGATCTCTACATAGAAATCAGACAGTGCATGCTCTGCTGCAATAAACATCTTACCGATCGGCTGACGGTTTTTAATGTTGGCACTGTTTCTGGCTGCACGTCCCAGTACTACGATCTTTAAGACTTCGTCCATATCTTCCTCTAATTTCGGATCGATCATGGATTCATCTGCAACCGGATAGTCGCAAAGATGAATACTCTGTGGTGCCTTAGGATCAAGACCTGCTACCAGATTCTGGTAAATATCCTCTGTCATGAACGGGATCATCGGTGCGGCAATCTTTGCCGTAGTTACCAATGCGGTGTAAAGAGTCATGTACGCATTGATCTTATCCTGCTCCATGCCCTTTGCCCAGTAACGTTCACGACCACGTCTGACATACCAGTTACTCATATCATCTACAAATTCCTGAAGTGCTCTTGCACTCTCCGGAATACGGTAATTGCTAAGATTATCATCCACTGTTTTGATCAGTGTGTTTAATTTGGAAAGCAGCCATTTATCCATTACGGAAAGCTTGTCATATTCCAGCGTATGCTTGAGTGGATCAAACTGATCGATCTCAGCATAAAGCACATAAAATGCATAGGTGTTCCAGAGAGTTCCCAAGAACTTACGCTGCCCTTCCGTTACAGCTTTTCCATGGAAACGGTTTGGCAGCCATGGAGCACTGTTAATGTAGAAGTACCAGCGGATCGCATCTGCGCCGTAGGTGGACAATGCCTCCATCGGATCTACTGCATTTCCTTTGGACTTACTCATCTTCTGACCATTCTCATCCTGTACATGTCCGAGCACGATAACATTCTGATATGGCGCTTTATTAAATAATAACGTAGACTCCGCAAGTAAGGAATAGAACCATCCACGGGTCTGATCCACTGCCTCAGAAATAAACTGTGCCGGGAACTGCTGCTCAAATAACTCTTTGTTCTCAAATGGATAATGATGCTGTGCAAATGGCATCGCACCACTGTCAAACCAGCAGTCGATCACCTCAGGCACACGGTGCATCTGCTTGCCACAGCATGGACACGGGATCGTCACACTGTCAATATATGGACGGTGCAGCTCGATCTTTGCTGCCTCCGGATCGCCGCTCTTTTCTGCCAGCTCTGCCCGGCTTCCAATGGACTCCATATGTCCACATTCACATTCCCATACGTTCAGTGGTGTACCCCAGTAACGGTTTCTGGAAATACCCCAGTCCTGAATGTTCTCTAACCAGTCACCAAAACGACCTTTTCCAATGGATTCCGGAATCCAGTTGATCGTATTGTTGTTGCGGATCAGATCATCTTTCACTTCCGTCATCTTGATAAACCAGGACTCTCTCGCATAGTAGATCAGCGGAGTGTCACAACGCCAGCAGAACGGATAATCATGTTCAAACTTCGGTGCATCAAACAGCAGACCGCGTTTTTCCAGATCGATCAATACCGGCTTGTCCGCATCCTTTACAAACAAACCTGCAAAATCCTTTGTTTCCGGTGACATGTTACCTTTGCCATCCACAAGCTGAACAAATGGAAGATCATATTTACGTCCAACCTTCGCATCATCCTCACCAAATGCCGGAGCAATATGAACGATACCGGTACCATCTGACATCGTAACATAGTCATCGCAGGTCACATAATAACCTTTCTTATGCTGCTTTTCGCAGATATCTAATGCAAAATCAAATAATGGCTCATACTCTTTATGTTCCAGATCAGTTCCAACAAACTTCTCTAACACTTCATACGCAGGCTTGCCCTCCTCTGCCAGAGAACCAAGTACTTTGTCAAGCAGAGCTTCCGCCATATAGTAAACCAGACCATCTGCTGCCTTTACCTTACAGTATGTCTCGCCCGGGTTTACACAAAGTGCCACGTTGCTTGGAAGTGTCCATGGGGTAGTTGTCCATGCTAAGAAATAAGCATCCTCACCTACAACCTTGAAACGAACCACCGCAGAACGTTCTTTTACTGCTTTGTAGCCCTGTGCCACCTCATGAGAAGAAAGCGGGGTACCACAACGCGGGCAGTAAGGCACGATCTTAAATCCCTTGTAAAGCAGCTTTTTATCCCAGATCTGTTTGAGTGCCCACCACTCAGACTCGATAAAATCATCATGATAGGTCACATATGGATCATCCATATCTGCCCAGAAACCAACAACATCGGAGAATTCCTCCCACATGCCTTTGTATTTCCATACGGATTCCTTACATTTGGAAATGAATGGATCCAGACCATACTCCTCAATCTGCTCCTTGCCATCCAGTCCGAGCAGCTTCTCTACTTCTAACTCTACCGGCAGTCCGTGGGTATCCCAGCCTGCCTTACGAGGTACTTTATATCCCTTCATCGTACGATAGCGGGGAATCATATCCTTAATCACACGGGTCAGCACATGACCAATGTGTGGTTTTCCATTTGCAGTCGGTGGTCCATCATAAAACATATAAGTCGGACAGCCTTCCCGCAGTTCAATACTTTTCTTAAAAATGTCATTTTTCTTCCAGAATTCAGAAACCTTCTTTTCGCGATCCACGAAATTCAGGTTTGCCGATACTTTCTCGTACATGCTTGTTCCTCCTGCCATTCGTCCGTGCCATAAGGCACACATATATACATTACTATACTATTATTTTGCCGCAAAATCAACTATTGCACCGAATTTCGTACATTTTGTTGCTGCAGAATAAGAATGTAGACTTGTCACGCAGATACAGATTAGGGTATAATAAATACAGTTTTATTACATATTTATATAGGAGGTACGATCCATGCGTACAAAAAAATCAAAGGACAATCCTTCCTTAAAGGAACGTCTGTCAGGAATATTAGTGCATCCAACTTCATTTCCAAGCCCTTATGGCATCGGAGATCTGGGCCCGGGAGCAAGAGAATTTATCGACTTTTTGGAAAAAGCGGGACAGCATTTATGGCAGGTGCTGCCGCTTGGTCCGACCGGATTTGGCAACTCGCCTTACCAGTCCTATTCTTCTTTTGCCGGCCAGCCTCTCTTGATCAGTCCGGATGAACTGATCAAAGATGGGTTACTTGAGAAAAAAGATTTGGGAGAAATTCCAAAATGGGACAATGAGCTGCGCGCCGATTATGACAAAGCAGCGGAATACAAATCCGAATTATTCCACATTGCCTACGAGCACTTTATGGAGCTTAAGGATGCCCCGATCAAAAAAGAATACAACAGTTTCGTCAGAAAGACCGCATGGCTTAAGGATTACTCTTTATTTATGGCATGCAAGGATTTCCACGATGGCATAAGCTGGCAGGAATGGGACAAAGAGATCGCCCTTCCTACCGATGCTGCCAAAGAAAAATGGACGAAGAAACTTAAGAAAAGCGTTGATTACTATCGTTTTATCCAGTTTTTATTCTTCCGTCAGTGGGACGCATTAAAAACATATGCCAATGAAAGAGGAATTGAGATCATCGGTGATATCCCGATCTTCATTTCCTCCGACAGCTGCGACGTATGGGCAAACAAAGAATTGTTCCAGCTTGATTCCAAAGGATATCCGACCAGCGTAGCCGGAGTACCACCGGATTATTTCAGTGCCACCGGACAGCTTTGGGGCAATCCGCTTTATAATTGGAAGGAACACGAAAAAACAGGCTTTGCATGGTGGATCGAGCGGATCAAAGCACAGCTTCAGGTAACCGATTACTTAAGAATCGACCATTTCCGTGGTTTTGAAGCATACTGGTCCGTTTCTGCAAAGGAAGAAACTGCGATCAATGGAAAATGGATCAAAGCACCGGGCAAGAAACTGTTTGAAACAATTGAAAAAGCATTGGGAGATGACCTTCCGATCATCGCTGAGGATCTGGGTGTGATCACACCGGAAGTAGAAGCGTTGCGGGATGCGTTCCATTTCCCTGGCATGAAGGTGCTGCAGTTTGCATTTGACGACATTTCAGAAAATGCATTCCTGCCACATCATTATTCCTACAACTGCATCTGCTACAGTGGCACACACGACAACGATACCACCGCAGGCTGGTACCGCACGGCAAAGGAAGAAAGCCGTGACAAGGTACGCCGCTACATGGGCTGCGACGGCAACAATGTCAGCTGGGACTTCTTATGCACTGCATGGAAGAGCGTGGCACGCATGGCGATCGTTCCGTTACAGGATGTGATGCGCATGGACAGTGATGCCCGCATGAATACACCAGGCACTCCGGAAGGCAACTGGATCTGGCGTTACAGCAGAGAACAGTTAAAAGAGGAAGATGCCATCAACTTACGTCTTACCACCGAACTTTATGGACGGTTGTAATCCGCTTTCAGAAAGGAGTGGAAGTATATGCGAATTATTGCAATATTAGGCTATGTACTGTTCTTTTTTCTCACCGGATTAAAAACAGACAAAAACGTACAGCAAAAGATCAAAGAGAATCCGAAACAGGGATTTTTACTCGGTAATAACATTGTCCGCCAAAAATTCAAAGGGGTGTTAAAGCTCAGCGGAACAAAGATCGTAGCAAAGGGAACGGAACACATTCCGGACACCTCTGCCCTTTATGTAGGAAATCACCGCAGCTATTTTGACATTTTGACAACTCATGTCACGATCAACCGCCCGGTCGGCTATATCGCCAAATCCGAGATGTTAAAGATTCCATTTTTGAATCACTGGATGAGCAACATCGGCTGCCTGTTTCTGGATCGCAAGGACAACAAGCAGGCATTAAAGACGATCTTAGCCGGTGTAAAGCTTTTAAAAAATGACACCGTAAGCTTATACATTTTCCCGGAAGGCACCCGCGGTCACGGTGAGGAAATGGCTCCTTTTAAAAAAGGCAGTTTTAAGATGGCAGAGAAATCCGGCCGTCCGATCGTACCGATCGGCATTGTCAACTCCGACAACATCTTTGAAAACAATGGAGCATTCCGTAAGATCCGTCCTGCTACTGTTTACTTAAATATCGGAGAGCCGATCTATTTTGATACCTTATCCGAAGATCAGCAGAAACACATTGATGTTTATGTGCAGGGAATTGTAAAAGATCTGATTGCAGATTTGAAAAAAGAATGTTAAAATGTTTGTTTGTAACGGGTTTTAACGAAAAGAATGACAAATAGTTTGGAGGTACACTACTATGACAGGTTGGATTATTGCCATCATTGTATTGGTGGTTATGGTTGGAATTTTTGTCGGACTCTACTTCTTCGGCAAGAAAATGCAAACGAAACAGGAAGCACAGCAGGAACAGATGATGGCTGCCGCACAGCCGGCATCCCTTTTGGTCATCGATAAAAAGCGGATGAAAGTAAAAGACGCAAATCTGCCGAAGGTGGTCATGGATCAGGTTCCGAAACGTCTGCGCGGCTCCAAAATGCCGATCGTAAAGGCAAAGGTAGGACCACAGGTACTTTCCCTGATCTGCGACGAAGCGATCTTTGATGAGATTCCAGTAAAGCGCGAAGTAAAAGCCATGATCAGTGGTATTTATATCGTAAGCGTGAAGAACATCCGCGGTACTATGGCACAGCCGGAAGGCAAGAAAAAGAAATCTTGGCGCAGCAAGCTTTTGAAAAAACAGCAGGAGCTTCGCAAGGAGATCGAAGAAGAAAATACATCCAAAAAGAAAAACAAAAAATAATTCATCAGGATCCGAAAAGAGGCTGTTACAAAAAACAGTCTCTTTTTTTGATCCTGCTTTTCTTTTTTACACCTCACCAAGTTTCTTATAATAGAGGGGGCCAAATCCTACATGCATGTGGAAAGGGAAACTATATGGAAAATACTTTCTTAGACAATTTAATAAAGCACTACGAACGATACGTGTTCACGATCGTACGACAGCAGTGGAATACCAAAGATATTGATCCGCTGCTGATGGAAGATGTCATGCAGGAGATCTGGCTTCGCTGTTTGAAAGCCAAAAATACAATGGAAGCATTTGACGAACTTCAAACGAAGGCTTACCTCTCTGCGATCGCCCGGAACACGACACGTTCCTTTTTAAAGAAACAACGCAAAACTGTACTTTTTTATGAAGGTGAGGAGGAGAAGCTGCCGGAGCTGTCCTATATCGAAGAATATGACAATGCAGTCTACCATTCAATCGCAGCACTCCCAAACGGATTAAAAGAGGTGATTTTATTAAAATATGTGGCAGGTCTTACCCGAAAAGAAATCGCCGCGCAACTTCATATCAGCACCGTCACCGTCACGAACCGGATCAAAAAAGCCAGACAGCTATTAGCAAAAGAATGGAACCAGCAAAATGAGCAAGCTTAACTTAGGAGGTGTTTATCATGAAACGACATGAAACGAACATGAAAGAATTATTAACCACCTATCTCACTGTAGAAGAAGAAAAGATCGAAACAAAGCTGTTACAGGATCCGGTAGAAACTCCTGTCTTTGACAAAACATTTTACGAAAAACTGGATCAGGCAGCAGAAAAAGAACAGAAAAAGCCATCCCACAAAAAACATACCATACCAAAAGTGGCGGCTGCCTGTGCCTTTTTACTGCTTGTCACCTGTCTGATGAATCCGGTCACAAGAACGTATGCAACAGACGCTTTCGATCATTTATTTACATGGCTGAAGCAGGAAGGTCCACAAGGAACCGACATTTACACATTGGAAAGCAACACAAAAACTACTACGGTAGAAATGACACATATCCAACCAGAGGTAGGATACATGCCGAAGGGGTTTGAATATGACGAAAAGGACTCATTTGTCGGGGAAGATATGTTCTATTATAAATATGTACGTAATAGTTCTGACAAAAAAGAAACATTTGCTTTTGCATTAAATTACGCTACAAAAAACGAAAAATTAGCATTGAACAACGAATGGGATTACTCTGAAACCGTAACCATAAACGGACTTGATTACTCTTTTAACTATTCTTATATCAAGGATGCCAAATGGTTAGATGTTGTTGTTTACTGTTTTGATAAAAATGTGGTATTAGACTTTGGCTATAGCTGCACACCATGCGACGGAAAAGATGATAAAACAATTCTGCCGAAAAAGGAATTTATAAAGATTATCAAGAATCTGGAGTATTGATTGGTTTTTGATCATATAAGGAATATTCCTATTATGATAAATATTTTACAGGAAGGAGGAGAAAACGTGAAAAAATTTATTTTTGCAATGTTAATGATGTGTACTCTTGTTGGATTTAGCACTACTATAAATAGTAATGCAGCAGCCATAGAACCCTACGCAAACAATGTTCAGGACATTAATGCAAAGTTATCTATCTCAACAAATGGCACCGCTTCCATCACTTATCATGTTGTGCTAAAAGGCAATCCACCACATTCTATTACCGCTACAGTTAAACTTATGAAAAGAAGCGGTAATTCATGGGTTAAAGTACATGAGTGGACGGATCCTAAAAACAGTTCAGCTTTATATATAGAGAATAGAAAGTACTCTTTATCCTCTCACGGAACATATAAGGTTACTGTATCTGCTGCTACCCGAAGCGGCGCAAGCTACGAGATCTACAACACAGATAGCAATGTAGTCGTCTATTAAGCGACTTGCTTGCTCCCCCCCGTTTCCTATCTCAATATCATGAGATGGGGGCGGGGGGTTTTCTCTTTTTTTACATCTGCGCTATCTTTTCCTTACAATATGACAATTCATGTAACGTATCAGGATCAATATCAATGCATTGATTGGCATCCCTTTTTCCACCAATATTCCACGCCAATGTGTCATTCATAACTGTGCTTGTATCACAATCTCCGTTCTATTATCCGATGCATGTACTCCCTCTAACAGCAATTCATACTCTAACCGGATCCTCGTCCGGTCTTCCTGTTCCTCAATCTCAACCTTCTGCGTCCGCATTTCCATCATCAAATGAAGTCCTGCGGTTTCATAAGGTGACACATAACTTCGTCCTTCCTCAAACACCATGCGGGACTGGCTGTCTCCACTGCGGTGAAGCTCCACTGTCTCACCTTTGATCTTGATCTTATGGTGTACCTTCTGCCCGTCCTCTTCCTGCTGATACAGAACATAGGTAGTTTCCCCTTTTTTGTGGTGCTCGCCCTGCTCCACAGTGGAAATGGTAACCGGAGGTGTCACATCCGTCTGTGTTCCCGTTACCGTTACTGTTACTGTTTCTCCCATTTTTTCTCCTTGTTATGACCGATATGAAGCGACTGCTTCTAAAATGCTCTTTGCCACAGCCGCCTTATTCATCGTATAGATATGTACATTTTTTACTCCATTTTCATATAAGTCGATCACCTGACGAATGGCGTAATCAAGTCCTGCCTTGTAAAAATCATCCGGATTTCCGGTATACTTTTCGACGATCTGCTGAAATTCCTTTGGCACATAGGCTTTCGATAATTTCAACGAACGCTCCACCTGATTTTCATTGGTGATCGGCATGATCCCTGCCACGATCGGCACCGTAATCCCTGCCTGCTCGCACAGATTCACATAGGCATAGTACAGATGATTTTCAAAAAACATCTGCGTGGTCAGAAAATCACAGCCGGCCTCTGTCTTTTCCTTCATATGGGCAATATCTTCACTAAGGTTTTTCGCCTCCGGATGGCCTTCCGGATAACACGCACCGCCTACACAGAAATCACCCTGACGCTTGATCTCTTCCACCAGTTCACTGGCATAATGGTAATCCAGATGTGTCGTATCCATCCCCTCGATCAGGTCACCGCGAAGTGCCAGAATATTGTCAATTCCGAGTTCCTTGATCTTTTCGATCTGCGTTCCCACAAGCTCCTTTGTCGAAGTCACACAGGACAAATGTGCCAGTGCCGGAATATCATATGCTGCTTTTACCTCTGCGGCAAGCCGCGCTGTAAAAAGGCTCGTTCCTCCACCGGCTCCGTAAGTCACACTGAAAAAATCCGGTTTCAATGCGCCTACCTCCATCACAGCAGCACGCACCGCTTCGTAGCGTTCGCTCGTTTTTGGCGGAAATACCTCAAAGGACAATGTCGTATTCTTTTCTTTCATCAACTGGCTGATCTTCATTTGTCTTCTCCTCATTTTCTCTCAGTTAGTAGCTTTCGATGTTCACTAAGCTGGTCATTTTCACATCACATGGCAGTACACGGTCTGCAAATGTGATAAAATTGTCCACCCCGTCACTCACGTAGTAGGAATAATGTCCGCGCTCCAGTCCTGTATTTAATAGATCATGTCCGGTTAGCAGCTCTTTTAAACTCTTTGCCGTTTCATAAGCCGGGTTTACAAGTTTTACATCCTCTCCCATATAGCGTCCGATCGCATTCCGAAGCAGAGGATAATGGGTACAGCCTAAGATCAGGGCATCCACCTCATAATCCTTTAATTCATGCAGATAGCGGGCAATGACTTCATCTGTTACCCGATCCTCGATCCAGCCCTCCTCCACAAGAGGTACAAATAACGGACATGCCTTTGACACGACCGTGATCTGCGGATCTAATTTTCGCAGAAAGGAAGTATACATTCCGCTGCGGATCGTTGACTCCGTCGCGATCACACCGATATTTTTGGTTTCCGTCGTATGTGCCGCCGTAATTGCTCCCGGCTCGATCACTCCAATGATCGGAATCTCATTTTCCTGCTGCAGCTCCTGCAATGCCAGAGCCGTTGCCGTATTGCAGGCTACTACGATGGCTTTCACATTTTTTGTCATAAGGAAACGCACGATCTGTCTGGAATACTTAATGATCGTCTCCTTGGATTTGTTTCCATAAGGCACTCTTGCCGTGTCTCCGAAATATATCATGTGCTCGCTCGGAAGCTGCCGCATGATCTCTCTGGCAACCGTCAGGCCGCCCACGCCGGAATCAAATACACCAATGGGTCTTTCATCCATCCGTCTTCCCTCCTGCTCTCCTATCGTTTTCCACGCTGTTCTGCCAGTTCAATAAGCTCTGTGATCAGCTCTGTTGTCTCCACACCCATCGCCTTCCAGAGCATCGGATACATACTGATCGACGTAAATCCCGGCAATGTGTTTAACTCATTAAATACAACGCGGTTGGTTCCATTTTCCAAAAAGAAATCGATCCGGGCAAGGCCGAAACCGTCCACTGCCTTAAATATTGCCTTGGCTGCAGTTCGGATCTCATCTGACTTTCCTTCCGGAAGCTCAGGATCTACCACCGTCTTTGACTCCGCATTGTTATACTTTGCATCAAAATCATAAAAGGCTGCATCAGAAGCTGCCAGCACCTCACCGACACAAGTTGCTTCCACCTCGTCCTGCGTTCCCTTTACAGCACATTCGATCTCACGTCCTACGATCGTTTCCTCCACCAGGATCTTCGTATCATGCTCTACCGCAATATGTAATGCCTCAATCAACTCCTCTTTATTGTTCGCTTTGCTGACACCTTTGGAAGAACCAGCCTGCGACGGCTTTACAAATACCGGATAAGAAAGTGTACGCTCTACCCGCGCCACGCAGTCATCCATATTCTTTTCCATCTGGCTGCCGCGGATCTCAACATAACGTGCCTGATTCACACCCAGCCGGTCGACAATGATTTTTGTATATAACTTATCCATGGACACAGCACTCGCCAGAACGCCACAGCCCACATACGGAATACCGGACAACTCAAACAATCCCTGAATCGTTCCGTCCTCACCATATAATCCGTGCAGAACCGGGAAAATGACATCAATGCCGATCGCTTCGTAACGGCCAAACTGACCATCCTCTCCACGTTCAGAAGAAAGCACCAAAATCTCCTTTCTCGTTGCATCCGGCGAAAATACTGCCGTGCGCTTGCTCTTCACCCAGCTTCCTGATTCGATCGAGGAAACACTGTCCACCAACAGCCACTTTCCTTCTTTCGTAATACCGATCAGCACCTGATCGTACTTCGGATCCATATTCTTGATAACGGTACAAGCCGATATACAGGAAACCTCGTGTTCGGAAGACTGGCCTCCGAAGATAATTGCTACTTTCTTGCCCATTTTTAAGCCTCGCTTTCTTGTTCCTAAATGATACCAGGATGCCGGAAAATATGAAATCAACCACATGCCATAACAGCATAAAACATCCTGTGACACAGATAATTTAAGTATAGAAAAGATAAGCGCAAATGTCAATTATCAAATAGGCTTAAAACCCCCTTCAAAATTCCACTTTTTACTTCTATTTTCGTATCATCCGAAGAAAGCAGCTCCTCATAATCCTCCGCCGGAAGCAGATCAGAAAATACCTGTTTACTTTCCTCCGACACCACACCATAGCTGCTATCGTAAAAACAAAGAGACGGGTATAACATGCACCA
Source organism: uncultured Lachnospiraceae bacterium (assembly GCA_934317845.1). Lineage (GTDB taxonomy): Bacteria > Bacillota > Clostridia > Lachnospirales > Lachnospiraceae > NC2004. The sequence continues at coordinate 25,136 of CAKRES010000010.1, read as the reverse complement.
CCAGTTATGCCCCTTCCCATTCCCTAAATCAATGCGGAGAGCCTCGTACATCCCCGCCGGAAACGTCATATCCCCATAGCACTTTACCGGAAACTCCTCCTTCGTAAAATAAATAGAAACCGCCTCATCCTTTCCCTGCTCCCTCAAAACCTGTGCCGCCACCCGCTTTAAAGAATCCAGATGCTCCCCTAAGATCCGTTTCGTTTCCTCCTTGGTAAGACATTCCAAACTGCCTTGCTCCATTGCAGATTCCTTATTAAGTAAAATCACCTGCGCTTCATGGATCACCGCGTCCTTTACGAGCAGCTTCACACGCTGATCCTCCTCGCAGTCACTATTCGCCCGGATGTGAAAACGAAGCACCTGCTCATAAACCATAGAAGGATTCTGCGCCTTACCATAAAACACATAAAAAACAGCAGCCAGGCAAAAAACAGCAGCCACCAAACACTTACCAATCAACAGACCGTGCCGCAGCACCCATGCCTTTCCCATATAAACTATATTCCGCATCCCCATAAAATACCCCCTTGAAATTTCACCTTTTCACAACCTGCCACTCGATCTTACTTCTACATAATCTGCCGTATATAAAAAGCAGGACTTAACCATCTCTTCACCAACCATCGCTCGATCTCATTTCTGTATGATCTGCCGCATACGAAACGCAGGACTTAAGAGCCAGCAATCATCTCTTCACCAACCATCGCCCGACCTCATTTCTGTATGATCTGCCGCATACGAAACGCAGGACTTTAGAGTCAGCAACCATTTCTTCACCATCCTGCCGCTCGATCTTACTTCTACATAATCTGCCGTATATAAAAAGCAGGACTTTAGAGCCAGCAACCACCTCTTCACCAACCATCGCTCGATCTCATTTCTGTATGATCTGCCGCATACGAAACGCAGGTGCTTTAGAGCCGCCGGTACTTGGATGCCGTATTTTGGCATCCTATGTACCGCTGCGAGCGATAAGCAGCGCAAGCGTGCCTGCGGTCGTATCGGCAGATCACACAGAACCAGTTCGATACCAGTTCGATACCAGTCCGCTACCAGTGCTACAGAAATGATTACCAGCACAACCACTTTTTATTCCGCAACCCTCACTTTTTTTAACTCCATCCCATCCGAAAGCGGCACCGCAACAAGAATACACTTCTCCCGTTTGGCATAATAACGGTACAAAGAATTGTCCTTACTATCCATTTTAGATTCCTGATTTGCAACCAGATCATCCAGATACTCTCCCAGCGTTAAATTCTTCTCCGGACATTGCTCCATTTCTTTCTTTGCCTCATTTTCTGCTCCATATAAACTGGTGGTAAGTGCAAGCTGCGGCTCCCTCCGACAGGTAGCAAGCACTTGATCCAGTGTCGAAAGATCCGAATAAAATGAAGCTCCCAGTACCAGTGCCCGCACATGACCAAGCTGCAGCTTGTGTGAATGGCTCTGCTCATAGTTCTGCACAGCCTCCAGCAAGGAATCCGCTTCCACACTTTTCGTCTCCGTATTTTTCGCGGTGGCGATCGCAAAGGTATAACGATACGCTGCCTGCCGCCCCGGATCAATGCCAAGTGTCAGCACATAATCGTACTGTTCCACGTCATGTATGGCACCGCATCCGGAAAGGGGGACAAGGCTTACCAAAAGCAGCAGGCACACTGCCATTTTTCTTCCACTTTTCTTCGCTGTCTTCTTTTTAAACTTCACAAACAACACCGTCAAAATACTGAGCGGAAGATCCAAAAAAAGACTGTAGCGTACATACCATGCAACTGCATGTTCGTTCTGCAGCATTCCATACGCCAGCAGGAAAATGACCACACAAAGCAGCCAGATAAGTCCCTTCGGCACTTCCTTTTCCACCCGTTTTTTCCACATTCCCACAAGAGAAGCTCCACAAAGAAGCAATCCGCTGATCACCGCAAATACTGAACACATCCAAAAACAGATGATGAGACTGTCAAGACGTTCTAAAAACCCGCCCGGCACCTTTGCACTTTCCAGCACTTTTAGCCCCGGCCAGTCAAAGCCCGCCGTTCCCTTTGTCCCAAGCACCAGAAGTGTTGCGATCAAAAGCAATCCATTCAAAAAAAAGCAGGACAAAATGGCTGCAAATACCGGCTTTTTTTCACGCTCCTCCTGTTTGACCTTCGGAAGGAAAAACAAGAGCAGTTCCACATTGGTATACAGGGAAAGTGGAATGGCAATCCCTTTTATTTTGGAAAATGAAAACGACAAGATCACAGCATCCTTTAGCTCTGTCACATTGGCATCCTTTAACACCAGAACCACCGCCAGCAAAAACGGCACGATTACAAACCAGAACAGAAATTCTTCTGTCCGTGCCCGCAGCACTTCTCCTTTTCCAGCACCATAACTGCACACGATGAGAAAGGGCACAGCAAGGAAAAGAAAGGAACGATCCGGAAACAGAAAATCATGCAGCACACGGTAAAACACAACAAGCACAAATGCGGCACGAAAAACATAACGGGCGGCAGTCAGTAAGAGCAGCGCACGCCCCACCTTTTCCCCCTTTTGAAGTAGCTGCGCACCATAAGAAGTCGTTTCCTTTTCCGAAGCCAGAACATAAAATAATGTCAGTGCAAGCACCAGCAGGCTTCCGGTCAGATATAATCCTAATGCTTCTTCCTTTCCATAAGACAGCAGCAATCGCGTCATCAAAAAAATACTGATGCCAAAGCTCTCTAAAAAGATACTGCGACAGCATTGCCGCAGCGTGATCGTATCCGTTTCCTTCATTGATGCCCCTCTTTTCTGAATCTTCTTTTTGCTCCTCTCTTTGTAAAAAACGGACGCAGCTGCATTTGCTGGATGGGAAGCTTCAAAATGAAGTCCTTGTCCTCCTCCGATGCATCTTCCACATTAGAAACGACTGGCATCAGGTATGGCACACCCAAGCTTTCCAAAGATGACAAATGAATGATCAGGCAAAGCATCCCTAAGAAAAATCCATACACACCAAAAAAAGCACAGACAAGAATAAAGAAAAATTTGAGCAGCCGGAATGCAGAAGTAAAGGCTTCATTTGGAATAGCAAAGGAAGCAATGGCAGTCAGTGCTACCACGATCACCACGATCGTACTGACAAGTCCTGCCTCTACTGCAGCCTGTCCTACGATCAGACCGCCGACCACCCCGATCGTCGATCCCATCTGTCCCGGCAGCCGGATGCCCGCTTCCTTAAGCAGTTCAAATTCCAGCTCCATCAAAAGCACCTCGACCACTGCCGGAAATGGAACCTGCTGCCTTGCCTCTGCAATCGTAAGCACCAGCTTTACCGGCAGCATTTCCGTATGAAACCCGATCACTGCAAGATAAAGTCCCGGCAGTCCGATCGCCAGTATGCAGGCCGCATAACGCAGCAGCCGTGCAAAAATTGCAATCTCATACCGGCCATAATAATCATCCGCTGCCTGAAAAAATGTATTGCACGTAGCCGGAAGCAGCAGCACATCCGGCGAATTGTCAACCACGATTGCCACACGTCCTTCCAGCAACGCACTTGCCGCTTTATCCGGACGCTCCGTATGCTGAAACTGCGGAAACACGGAATGCCACTCCGGCTCCAGCAATTGCTCCAGCATCCCACTGTCATAGATCGCATCGATCTCATAGCGGGACATGCGCTTCTCGATCTCTTCCAGCCATTTTTCCTTGACCAGCCCTTCTACATAGCACACCGCCACATTGGTGCGGGAACGCTGCCCCACATAAATCTGCTTTATCTTAAGTCGGCTGTCGCGGATCCTTCTGCGAAGCAGTGCTGTAGAGGTACGCATATTTTCATTAAACGCATCCTTTGCTCCCCGCATCGTGCGTTCCGAATCCACCTCCGACACGCCGCGCGTCGGAAACGCCTTGCTGGAAATCATCAGTGCTTCCGTTACTCCATCAAAAAACAAGATGGTATTACCAGAAAGAATCTCTAATACCACCTCGTCCATTGTCTGTCGAAAGGTCACATCACTAAGCTCCAGCACCTGCTGCAGTGCTTCCTTCTTCTGCGCAAGTGTTCCATTCTTGTCGTAGGATGCAGTCGTTTCCTGCTTTAACGGCCGAAGCACGAAGTCTTCGATCAGCTGCGCAGCCGCCAGGCCGTCCACATAGATCACATACGCCCGGATACCGAAATTGATCTCAAATTTCTGGCTCACTACATCCCCACAATCCGAAAACAGCTGCTCCATATAAGAAATGTTTTCGGACAGAGCATTTGATACAGTTCCCTTCACTCTATTCTTATTATCAAAAAAATCTTCTTTCATCCTGCCGCCCTGCCTTTTTCAAAAGCTTTTTAGGGTAGCATTCCCTGATCTGCATCTTTTATGCAAATGTCAGTTTCCTTCTCATTTTTTTCTCAAAAACAGCAGGATACCTTAAGATAACAGAAGCTCCGGTCCATTCTCTCCTTTCTTGAGGATGGCCTGTCCTCCATTTTTTAACTGTCCAAATAACAGCTCGTCAACGATCGCAGGCTTGATCTCATTTTCAAAATACCGTTTGATCTCGCGTGCACCATATTCGGATGCCACGGCATCCTTTGCGATCGTTTGAAGCAATGCCTCCTCATAGGATATGCGCACACCCTTTTTGACCAGCTTCTCCTCAAGCTCCCTGCACTGTTTTTTCACGATACGCTCTGCCATCACCTCATCCAATGCATGGAATGCCACCACCTTGGTCAGACGATTCCGAAACTCCGGTGAAAACAGGCGTTTTACTTCTTCCTCCATCGCCCCTTCATTTCTGATCTGCTCATTAAATCCAATGGCAGGCTTATTGAGACGTCTGGCTCCGGCGTTGGACGTCATCAAAAGGATCACGTTACGAAAGTCAGCTTTCCGCCCTTTGTTATCCGTAAGCGTTGCATAATCCATCACCTGAAGCAGAACATTGAAAATATCCGGATGTGCCTTTTCTATCTCATCAAGCAGCAGGACACAGTGTGGTGTTTTCCTGATGGCATCCGTCAAAAGTCCACCTTCCTCATAACCGACATAGCCTTGCGGCGCACCAATAAATTTGGCTACTGCATGTTTTTCCATATACTCACTCATATCAAACCGCACCAGTGATATGCCAAGCTCTTTGGAAAGCGTTCTTGCGATTTCTGTTTTTCCTACTCCGGTCGGTCCGACAAATAACAGAGATGCAACCGGTTTGTTCTCCTCTGCCAGTCCGGAACGACTCAGCTTGATCGCACGGCACACTTTGTCAATGGCCTCTTCCTGTCCAAATACCTGAGATGTTAGACGATCTTCTAATGCCTTAAGCTGTTCCACTTCATCGCCTGCCACACTTTGTTTTGGCACATGTAAAAACTGCGCCAGTACCTGTTCCACATCTTCCTTGCTGACCTTTAATGCCTGCTTCTTTTCCTTTGCATCCCGGCCGGCTTTTAATTTCACATAGGCACCGGATTCGTCCATCAGATCGATCGCCTTATCCGGCAAAAAACGTTCCTGCACATATTTCTTTGTCAGTGCCACCATATAGCGCAGCACTTCTTCGGTATACAGCACCTTATGGAAATCTTCATAATAGGAACGGATCCCCAGCAGGATGTGTACACACTCTTCTTCGGATGGCTCATTGATCCGGACCTGCTGAAAACGGCGCACCATGGAACGACTCTGTTCAAAATGCTTCTTATACTCATCATAAGTAGTTGCTCCGATAAAGCGAAGCTTCCCCCCGGTCAGATACGGTTTTAACATGTTTGATGCATCCAGGGAACCACCATTTACCGCTCCGGCACCGATCACGGTATGGATCTCATCCAGATAGACGATCGCATGCGGTTCTTTTTCCAAAGAATCGAGCACCATCTTAAGACGCTTTTCAAAATCACCACGATACTGCGTGCCTGCCACCATACTTGCCATATCGACCGCATACACTTTGGCATCTTTTAAATTGTCCGGCACATTATCCTCCACAATGCGGCGCACCAGACCGTAAGTGATCGCGGTTTTTCCAACTCCCGGTTCCCCGATATGAAGCGGATTATTTTTCTCCTTCCGGCTTAAGATGAGGATCGTTTCTTCGATCTCCTTTTCCCGGCCGATCAAAGGGACATAATTTTCCTGCTCCACCACATCATTTAAACAGGTCACATAATTTAAGAAGGATGCCTTTTTTCCGGAATGTTCTTCTCCCCACTCTCCATCCTCGTAGGTTTCCTCTCCCTCTTCCTCTTCTTCCAAATAGATCGTGAATCTGTCCGGAGCGATGCCGGAGTAATCTTCTTCGTCATCTTCTCTTGCACACAGTTCAAAAAATACATCATTTACATTGACGTTCTGCTGCGCCATATAATAAACCGCATAACATTCCGGCAGCTTCATCATGCCATAAAACACATGGGTCAAAGAAAGACTGGTCTTTCCACTGGCATCCGCCTGCAATGCCGCATGTTCAAGCATTGCTTCAAACCCCCGGCTTAAGGACGGCACTGCCTGCGTTCCTTCCGGAAGCTGTTCATAGTTTTTCTTAAAGAATTTCTTGAGCTGGCGGCGCAGTTCTTCCGCATCTCCACCATTTAACGCATAACAGTCCTGAAATACTTCATCCCTTGTGAGCACATAAAGGAAATGTTCCGGAGTCACAAATTCATGCCGCCATTTTTTTGCTGTATCTGCTGTTTTTTGCAGCAGTTTATTTAATCGTTTTGTTGTATCCAACCCTTATGCCTCCTTCATTTCCACCCGGAACGGATAGCCTGCCTCTCTTGCCATTTGAAGCGCACGGTTCCGCTTTGATGCCGCAATATCATACGTATATGTTCCAACAACAGCCTGTCCTCCCTTATGCACCGTAAGCATGAGGGCAACCGCCTCCGTTTCGCTCTTTTGAAATACCGTCATTAAAATCTCCACGACGAAATCCATCGGCGTAAAGTCATCATTATACATTACAACCGCATAGTGATGCGGCTCCATGATCTTATATATCTCACGTTCCCGCAAAAGTGTTCCGGTACTGTGCTTTTCTTTTCCTGCCATAGTATGCTCCTTTCCACGCTGATCCTATTCCCATCATAGCACACGCAGACAGATGCATGCAATGTTTCTGAAACGACAAAAACGGCATGACCCGAAGGTGAGCCATGCCGCTTTTTTCTGTTATTATGCTAAATATTTTTTCAGATCTTCTACTTTGTCCAGGTGCTCCCAAGGAAGGTCCACATCAGTTCTTCCAAAGTGTCCGTATGCTGCTGTCTGCTTGTAGATCGGACGACGCAAATCCAACATCTTGATGATTCCTGCCGGACGAAGATCAAAGTTCTCTCTGACGATGTCAACGAGCTTGTCCTCTGACAACTTTCCGGTTCCAAAGGTATCGATCATGATAGAGGTTGGTCTTGCCACACCGATCGCATAGGATAACTGGATCTCACATTTGTCTGCTAATCCGGCTGCTACGATATTCTTTGCTACATATCTTGCAGCATAGGCAGCGGAACGGTCTACCTTCGTACAGTCCTTTCCGGAAAATGCTCCACCGCCGTGGCGGGCATATCCACCGTAAGTATCTACGATGATCTTACGTCCGGTCAGGCCGCTGTCTCCGTGTGGTCCACCGATCACAAAACGTCCGGTCGGATTGATAAAGAATTTGGTTTCCTCATCGATCAGCTCCTTTGGTAAGATCACATCAAATACATGCTTTTTGATGTCCTCATGGATCTGCTCCTGTGTCACTTCCTCGCCATGCTGGGTAGAAAGAACAACTGCCTCTAAACGCTTTGGCTTTCCATTTTCATCATACTCTACAGAAACCTGTGTTTTTCCATCCGGGCGAAGATATGGCAGCGTACCATCCTTACGAACCTTTGTAAGCTGGATCGCAAGCTTATGCGCCAGACTGATCGGATACGGCATATACTCCGGTGTCTCATTGCTGGCATAACCAAACATCATACCCTGATCTCCGGCACCGATCGCCTCGATCTCTTCCTCTGACATTTTGTTTTCTTTTGCTTCTAATGCCTTGTCAACACCCATGGCGATATCACTGGACTGCTCATCGATCGCGGTGATCACACCACACGTATCGCAGTCAAAGCCATACTTGGCACGATCATAACCGATCTCACGGATCGTATCACGAACGATCTTCTGAATGTCTACATAAGCATTGGTAGAGATCTCACCCATAACCAAAACCAGACCGGTTGTGATCGCTGTTTCACAGGCAACACGACTGTTTGGATCCTGTGCCATCAAAGCATCTAAGATAGCGTCACTGATCTGGTCGCAGATCTTATCCGGATGTCCTTCTGTTACTGACTCTGAAGTAAATAATAATTTCTCCATACGTTCCTCCTTCTTTTTTGTCCAAATATCTCTCTAAAGAAAATTCTTACAACGTTCTACGGTCATTTCCGTCCTGTTATCCGAACAGCCTTCGACACGTTATTCGCATAAAAAAATCCGGTCAAGCCGGATTGATCTGTTGCACCAATCCTCTTATTGCTCGACTGTCGTGAACCATAAGGTTCCTTTCACTCGCTCAGGTCGGCACCTTCCATAACGGGGTTGCCGTGGCTTCTTCGTCCCTTCTGACTCCACCACTCTGAATAAGAGAAACATTTGCGATATTATAGTAATGAATCAAACGCAAAGCATTTGATCACTGCTGCACCGATCATGAGTAACACTCATGACTCCATATTGTTACGGGATGAGTATACACCCCATCCCCTGTTTTCGTCAAGGGGAAATGATTGCATTTTGTGCACATTTCCATTATACTATGTGGTGTAGAGTATCGGTATCAGAATGTAAAATTTCTGACATGACACACTTGGGGTGAGGGGGCTTGACTATGAAAAAGATTCGTGTCAGTATTTATAACGTAACGCCGGGAATGGTAGCTGCAAGCGATATTTATTCACCGAACGGACAACTGCTCGTTCCAAAGGACATGGTCTTTACATCAGAGCTTTTGGAGCGTCTTGGCTCCTATGCCATTCCTTTTATCAATATCTATGAGGATGAAAATGAGGAAAATCCTCCTCTACCAGCGGATTCAAGCTACTCCGACCGCATCAAAAGCAGTAAGGAATTTCAAGTATTTCAGGAAGAATTCTCTCATTCCTTAGTTTCCGTCAATCAAAACCTGCAGCACGTAGTGGCAAGCAGTGACGACATCGATGTCGATGCCCTGCTTCACGATACCACACGTCTTTTAACCAACAGCAATACTACGATCGGTGTGCTGGATCTCGTCAATAACTTACGAAGCTACGACGATTCCACCTATGCCCATTCATTAAATGTTTCCATTATCTGCCGGGTATTTGGACAATGGCTCCATCTGCCGAAGAAGGATATTGATGCGCTTACGGTTGCCGGTTCCATCCACGATCTTGGCAAACTCTTAATGCCACCGGAGATCATCAAAAAGCCGGATCGTCTGACCGACGAGGAGTTCCGTATTATCAAGACTCATCCATACAAGGGCTATAAACATGTGGAAAACAGTAATCTGGATAACCGCATCAAATCAGCCATCCTGATGCACCACGAGAAATGTGACGGAAGCGGCTACCCGGCAGGACTGACCGGCCCAAACATCACACCATTTGCCAAAATCGTTGCCATCGCAGATGTTTATGATGCCATGACTGCCAACCGCGTTTACCGCGCCGGAATGTGCCCGTTCCATGTCATCCGTATGTTTGAAAATGAAGGCTATTTAAAATATGATGTACGCTATCTGCTTCCATTCTTAGAAGGTATCGTACAAACCTATATCAACAACCGTGTCCGGTTAACCGACGGAAGTGTCGGTGAGATCATCTTTATCAACAAACAGGCATTATCCCGTCCGATCGTCAAGATCAAAGACCGGTTTGTAGACCTTTCCACAGAAAAGGATCTGGTCATTGAAGAAATTCTATAAAAGACAACATAAAAAACAGCCCCGCTTACGAAAAGCGGGGCATTTCTTTTATACTACCTGATATTTAAATTTCTGGATCTCACGCTCGGACTCCACCAAAGCAATCTCTGCTCCCAGTCCCCGGAGTTTTTCATCAAACCGTTCATATCCTCGCTGGATATACTGAATGCTGTCCACCGTAGAATATCCGTCTGCAGAAAGGGCAGCGATCACAAGTGCCGCTCCTGCCCGAAGATCCGGTGCAACAATATCCGCACTCGTGTACCGTTCGATTCCGGTAATGATGGCAACATTGCCTTCCACCTGGATCGTAGCTCCCATGCGTACCAGTTCATCCACATATTTAAAACGATTCTCAAAAATACTTTCTGTAATAACACTGGTTCCTTCCGAAAGAGCTAGTGCTACTGCCATCTGAGGCTGCATATCCGTTGGAAAACCCGGATAAGGAAGTGTTTTGATCTGGGTACAGGTCAGCTTACGGTCTCTTGCATCTACCCGTACCGCATCATCATATTCATGGATCGTACATCCCATCTCAGCAAGCTTGGCACTGATCGCCTCCAAATGCTTCGGGATCACATTCTTTACTGTAATATCTCCGTGCGTCGCAGCAGCCGCCGCCATAAACGTACCTGCCTCGATCTGATCCGGAATGATCGCATATTCGCTTCCGTGGAATGACTCGACTCCGCGGATACGGATCACATCCGTACCGGCACCTTTGATATTGGCACCCATGCTGTTTAAAAAGTTTGCCACATCTACAATGTGTGGCTCTTTTGCTGCATTCTCAATGATGGTGCGTCCCTCTGCCAATGCTGCTGCCATCATAACATTGATGGTTGCACCCACAGACACAACATCCATATAAATATGTGCACCTACCAAATGCTCTGCTGTTGCCGTGATCATACCATTGGCAATCTCTACTTTCGCCCCAAGTGCGCGAAAACCCTTGATATGCTGGTCGATCGGACGACTTCCGATATCGCAGCCACCCGGCAATGCTACAACCGCCCGTTTGTACTTACCAAGCAATGCTCCGAGCAGATAATACGATGCCCGTATTTTACGAATATATTCTCCATCTACGATCGTAGATTCTCTTCTGATATTTTTACCACTGATCCGGACTGTATTCGCATCCAGTCTTGTCACCGTTCCTCCAATGCCTGCGATCGCCTGTAACATCACATTTGTGTCACGTACATCCGGCATATTCTCGATCAAACATTCTCCATCCGTCATTACGGCTGCTGCCAATACACCCAAAGATGCATTCTTCGCACCACCGATCACTACCTCGCCACAAAGTGGGTGTCCACCCTTCATAACGTACTGTTCCATTCTACACCTCTATATATCTACGAAATACACTTATCATCTAATTATCCATTCTGGTGCTCTATCCCTATCGTTACTCTGTCTTTCGTCATCTTCCACCGCCCCCGCTAGTAAGAAAATGCCTCAAAGTATATTTTTATCACCATATGTAATTGATTATACCATATGAATACCATTTGTAAATCAACATTCTAAAAAAAATAGTCACAAATTTCTCACAATTATTGCCATTTCCTTATTCAAAATGACGCTTTACTGATGATGTCACACTTCGGAAAGCCGTTTCACGATCACATCCATCAATTCTTCAATTCCCATTCCCTCTGCATCGATCGTAATGTGGGCATATGACTCATATAGCGGGCAGCGTTCCTTATAAAGATCCAATAATGTCTGATTTTCTTTTAACAACACTCCTCTGCGTTTTAAATTTCCAAGGCGGCTCTCGATCTCCTCATAAGGAAGACGCAGATATACCACGGTACTGATCCCACGCAGATGTTCCATGGCACGATCCGCATAACAGACACTTCCACCCGGAGCGATCACTTTCCTGCGCCCGGTTACAGATGCATTGACCTCATCCTCCACTTTGGAAAAATAGGTATACCCATCCTGTGCGATGATATCACATAATAAGCGATTCTCCCGCTCCTGGATCAACAGATCCGTATCTACAAACTGATAACCCAGCACCTTTGCCAGCACTACACCTATCGTACTCTTTCCACATCCCGGCATCCCGATCAATGTCACATTACTTTTATTGTCTCTCATCTTCTCATCCTCATCTCTTATATTTGATCGTCATCTAATCTTCTCGATTTGCTTTTCTGTTCTCAAAATAGACAAAGCGGTCGATCGCATCCAGTATATCGGAAAACACCTCTCTTGGTGCTACCTCAATATAGCGTTCCAGCACATCATCCTTGCGTCCGCCTTTATATCTTCCATAAAAGATATCAAACAGATTATGTCCTCTTACATACACCTTAAAGGTATCAATATTATTTTTCAGATCCTGTTTGTTATTGATACGGATCCCGGTCTGTTTGAGCATTCTCTTCGTACTGCCGAGTTTGTATAAATAGTCCTTGTATTTACTATACAATATGTTATAAAACTCTTCCTCGTTCTTTAATAATCCAATCTTCACCATCGTCGCCGGATCAAGGAAATAATTCTCAAAGGAATAGTAACGAAGAATCAGTACATTTTTCGGTGTAACGCGAGGCAGATTATTCTCGTCCTGCTGCTCTCTCGCCTTGTAGTAACCACACAGCTGTCTGGTCAGCGCACGCGGGTTTTTACCATCCGAGTCACGGATCATCAAAAACTGATCTTTCAGATAAAGCTTATTGATATATTTCAGATTCGCATACGTCTTAATATTGGTACAGCTATTTACCGGAACGATCGCAATGCGCTGCGGCTTTCCATCCTCATCATAAAGCTCGGAATAATATTTCTTGAGCAGCATTGGCAAACGGTTGCTATCCTGCTTTCCTTCCACGATAAAAACAAAATTCACATTCATCAGATCGTTGGCCGTATAGCCCAGATCATCTAAGATCGCATCAATGTCCTCGTTATCCGAGATCACCGTTTCATAATTTTCATCCAGTATCACCTGCTTGATCTGCTTCTGGGAAAAGTTAAAGATCATATTCGGAGAATGGGTGGAAAAGATCACTTGGTTCTTCTTGGAAAGATTGTAAAGGATCTCACTTGCCACCTTCTGAAGCTGCGGATGCAGAAAGATCTCCGGATCTTCGATCATGATAATACTAAATACATTGTTGTCTTTTTCTTCAATATAAGTCTCCAGCAGGGACAGAATATAAATACTCTTAAATCCGGCAGAAAGCGTTTTCAACGGGCCATAGGTATCTCTTCTTAAGTCATGTACCATCGTTTTCACCCGGAACACATCATCCACCTGGAAATCCATTTTGTAAGTAATATCCTGCATCTGGCTTCCATTCTTTTTAAACTTTTTATTGAGCTTTTCTGCAAACTGATTCATATTCAAATGAAACATTTTATATTCCATCAGCCGTGCCGTTTCATAGATCGTAAGCTCTTCCGGCCGTTTCTGATTGATCAGTCCGATACACTGAAAACAACGGCTGCACTTTTTGGATTTGTCAAACATACAGATATTTTCCCGGAGCTGTTCTAAGATATCATTGCCCTGAAAACGCAGAATATCCTCCTGGATCTGGTCAATGTTACGATTGCTGTCGATAAAATAAATTTTTGGGAAAACCTGTTTTAGAAATTTGTTGTTCTTTTTGATACCGTCGGAATATTTCATCACGCCGCCACATGAAAGGCTGCACTCAAAGGAGAGCTCGCCGTCTTGAAAGGTTGGAAATTTGGAATGAAAATCCGCCTCCCAAAGATCATAATTTTTATATTTGCTCACAAGACCCCGCTTATGAAGTTCTTTCAGATCCTCGTCACTGATTGAAAGGGATCCTCCGATCACAATACTTTTTGTCGGGTCAAAAAAATCCTGCTCAGTGATCGTATAATCACCCACGATCGCCCTGATCGCATAAAGCATGATCGTCTTTCCGGTATTATTCTTTCCAACCAGGATCAACGCCTGATCGATGTCATTTATCGTAAGTTCCCGGATTGACTTAAAATTTCTGATGGATAGAGAAGAAAACTTCATATGACCCTCCTGTTCCTATTGTAAAAATATGACAAAGAACACCTTTATATACCATTCAGTATAACATAACACGGACGTATTTTCTATTTTTTTGTGCAAGATTCATTGGAAATATTTTGTACCATATGATACACTAGTAGTAGCATAGGAAGCGAAAGGAAGGATGATTGTCATGAGTAAGAATTTTTTAAATATACAATCAACAACTCCAAATGCACAAGGGATTGTGAAACAGGATCTGAAGTTTAAAACCGGAGATTTTGTGTGGCGCGTCAAATTTAATATTCCGCTTGATCCTTCTACGGTCAACTCGACGAATATGTATGTGGCAAATGCCAGTAACATTCCACTAAAAACTTCCATCCGATATGACTCTGTAAACAACCAGATCGAGGTGGAGCCGGCCGAGCCTTACAGCGCATCGGAATCCTATTTTCTAAACATTACAACAAATGTTGCTTCCCGGAGCGGGCAGCACTTAAAGGAACCTGTTCAGGTTCAATTTCAATTCAACTAAAGAAAAGGTTATCACATACATCATCCTGTGATAACCTTTTTTCATTTTATAAATATTTTTTGATCTGTTCAGAGATCATTTTCTGTTCTTCATCGATCGATGTATGCTGTTTCCATGTAACATCCACATCATCATCCTTGTATCTTGGGATCAGATGCATATGGAAATGAAACACTGTCTGACCGGCCGCTTCTTCATTGTTCTGCAAAATATTGATCCCGTCACAATGCAGTGCTTCCTTCATCGAACAGGCAAGCTTGGCTGCGAGTGGAAATACTTTTTTCGCCACATCCTCATCCATATGATAAGCATTGTCAAAGTGTTTCTTTGGAAGGATCAGTGCATGTCCCTTGGATGCCGGTGAAACATCTAAGATCACATTAAAATCCTCATCTTCGTAAATACTGTTAGAAGGGATCTGTCCATTTGCAATCTTACAAAAAATACAATCTTCTTTCACTACTGGCATAATCACACCTCATTTCTCATTTTTTATACAGTATACCCCCGGTTAAGTTCCTGGTCAACCGCAGTCTCTAACATACTTGTCTTTCCATAGGTAAGTCCGGCATACACTTTCTGGGCATGTCCCATAAGCGGTGCAGAAGTATCATCCTTTGCAATCTTTTGAAACACCGGTGTGTATCGTTTTACACATTCATACGCCGAGATCATCGGCTCTCTTTTATGTGTCCGTTTTCCTTCAAGCAGCTGCTTGTGTGCCTCAACATAATCCCAGCCGATCACTCTGCCTACCGGATCCTCATAATTGATACTGTGGATCATTTCTCCCAGGAAACGTTGCGCCTTTTTCAGACGTGTCACAAACAATTCTTCCTCGCCGCCTGCCAATGCTTCGATCGCCTCTTTTAGGCTCATCTCCAAAAGCTCCTGTACGATCACGGCAAGTGCTGTTTCATTGGCATTCGTAATACGCAGCGTGTAATCTTTGATCTGTTCTTCTGTCATCTGCTACACCACCTTAGCTCTGCAAAAGCTGCAGAATGGTTTCTGCTCTCTGATTGGCTTTGGATAAAATACTGGAGGTTGCCTGCTCTAATACATTGAGCTGGCTGTAGTTTGTCATTTCCTCTGCCATGTTGGTATCTCCCATACGCGAACTGGCATCCTCTACGTTATAGCTTTGTACATCCGCACTTTCCTTTGCATATTCCAAACGGTTCGTATATGCACCCAGTTTAGAACGGACCATAGACACTTTATTGATCGCATTATGTACCGCCTCGATCGCTTTGGAAGCACCGCCATGCGTACGGACATTGACATCATCAATATGCAGCGTTTTGGTATTCACACGTTCAAAGACCACTTCCAGCATATTGTCCGCTTCGCTTCCTACCTGTACCTGCACAGTACTGGCATCCTTCACCTCAGCAGTCACACTGCCCTCTGCAGCTGCACCCGGGAGCGTTGTGATCCGCAATTCAAATCCATCGGCATCTGTCACCACGATCTCATTTCCATTGATGCTTTTTACTGCAGTTTTCGTAAACCCATCATCCGACGTTGTGATCGTTGCTTCCACATCGGTTCCGGCAGCCTCGTGTTTTGTTCCATTCATATTAGCTTCAATCTTTGCAGCTGCACCGTATGCCCGGCTGGTGATCGTTACATTGTTGCCATTGACTGATACATCCAGACTGCATCGTTCTGCCATGGTTCGAAGGTCACTCTGCGCTGTCATATTCTGAAGGGATTCCTTTGTGATCGTTATTTCTTCCCCATTCAATGAAAGCTTTCCCTCGGTCAGCGCAAACGTAAGCTGTGCCTGTGTCGGATCCTTTGTCACTTTTAATTCGTAGCTGCCTGGAAGCACGGTAGTAGACTGGCTTAAGATACTGATCTTACTTGCCATCGTCCCATCCTTCTTTGCTACATAGGAAGTACGGTCAGAATCTCCATTCAACAAAGTTCGACCATTATAATCCGTGCTTTCTGATACACGATCCACTTCGGAAAGCAGCTGATCGATCTCATCCTGTATTGTATCGCGATCCTCTGGCGTATTGGTGTCATTTGCAGCCTGTACTGCCAGCTCACTCATACGCTGCAGCATCGAATGGATCTCATTTAATGCACCCTCTGCTGTGTTGATCGTAGCGATCGTATCTCCGGAATTGCTCTTTGCCTGATCCAGCCCTTTGATCTGCTTATTCAAACGATGCAAGATCGCATATCCGGCAGGATCATCCTTCGCATAATTGATCTTGTAGCCGGATGACAAACGGTACGTGGAGTCATCCAGTTTCGTGTTGGTACGGTTCAGGTTCAGGTTCGTCCGAACTGCTGTCATATTATGATTTACTTTCATGTGTCCTCATCCTTTTCTTCTATACTCTTACGCTCTTCCCTGAGTCTGACCTTACGTGCATTCCCTGCACTCAATTGTTATATCGGCAGCTTCTTCCTTCTGCCTTACTGCTTTTGCATGCTTCTTACCAATTCCACAAAGGCACGGGCAGATGCATAGCAGGCTTTTTTACTGTTCTCGTCCAGAAGCGGGGCAAATACTTTCTGCAAACCATCTTTGTTTTGCTGAAGAATTTCATTGCCCTGCTCATCACTGCTTGTAACGGAGATATCCGAACCTGTTTCCCGGATCACTGCCTTTGCCGTGACCGTTCCGTAGCCGTTCGTCTCAACCATCGCCGTATAGCCCTGTTCCTCTCCATCCGTAAAGCTTACGTGCATCGTGTAAACATCGTCCCCACTGACCACCGGAATGTAATATTCCTGCTTTTGGCCAAGCGATGCCGCCATACTCATCCGGGTATGGATCTGACCTGCCATCCATACATCCTTTGCTGTAAAGATCTGCTTCTCATCGTTTTCGTGATACGCATCCCAGAACACATCCTGCATATGAGTACGGATCTTCGCCTGCTGTTCTTTTTCTTCCTCAGAAGATAGAAGATCGTCAAACATCGTCTCCTCCAGATCAGAAAATGCTTTCGTATCGTCATATCCCCGCTGCTTTAATTCCTTCTTGATATTGCGGTAAAAGTCGCGCTGCTCTTTGGTAAGCTGTTCTGCCGCCAGAAGATTCTGCGGTGTCATCGGCTGCCCCTGTGTCATAAGAAAATGGTAGCTTTCCTCTGAAACAGAAGGAAGCTGTTTTAATAATTCCTGCTGCGCCTTTGCCACCTCATCCTGAAGCTGCTCCTGCTGTGGTGCAGAAAACAGATCCTTTTCTTTCATCGCTGCAAAGGCACGCTCCAACTGTTCTGTCACATCATATTTGAACCCACCGGATCTTCTTTCTTCCTCAGCATCCGAAATGGTGACATCCATTCCATGTTTTTTCCGGCTGCGCTCTGCCTTTAACAGATTTTTAAGCGAGAGTTCTTCTCCATTTTTCATCAAAGCTCCCAGTTCCCTGCTGTCAAATTCTGTTACCATACGAAGCAGGCGGTACACCCCGATATAGCTCTCCCGCTCTTCCGGTGTAATATCTGCTTCATGGGATAAGCGGTACAGATATTCACTGTAGGTTTCCTCTTCTTTGCTTCCCTGTTTCTTTTCCTGCTTTTTGATCTCATCCGAAAGAGCCTCCAGTGATAAATGAAGCGGATTCACACGATCACGGATCATTCCCATCACTATTTCCGGTTTCATGCTCTCTACCACAGATGTTAGACGTTCATCTAATGTCTTGATCTGCTCGATCTGTTCCTTTGTAACTTCCATCTGGTTATAGGATAAAATGCGGATCGCACGACGGTTCTCTTCCGAATTTTCCATTCCCATCTCATCAAGCATCGAACCGATATTGGCAAATGCTTTCACAATGGAATCTCCCATATCTGCCCGTGGTGCTGTCATCAGCGTTTCATAAGAAGCAATCTTTTGCTCTGCCCCCTGTTTTGCCGCAGCCAATTCCATTGCCACGGCGTCTTTCATTCCGGTCTCGTATACTTCATCGAGTGTGCAGATCCGTCCCTGCTGCGCAATATGTCCAAGCGTAGCAACCGGAAGCTGAGGAATCACCTCTACCTTCGCCATCGTTTCTTCATATAGATCCGGTTCCACATCCGGATAAAGATAGGATATCGTTTCCCGGTTTAATTCCTGAAGTTCCACTGCCACCTGCTCTAATTCCTGTGACATAAGATCCGGGTATTTCTGGAACAATGCATATCCTGCCTGAAGCGTCATGCGGATGCGAAGCTCTTTTAACGTCACTGCGCCTTGTTCGATCCTGTTCTGCTCCTCCTCGGAAAATGCCACATCGCTTTCGTTATAAGGCTGCTTTGCTGCCTCCACGATATTATAAAGTGTAAGAGGCTGTCCCTTTCTGACAACTGCTGCGACGTCCGGCGCAGAGGTGGTCGAAAGGTCTTCGATCATTTCCTGTGCTTTTTTCGCAGGCTCCTCTCCGATCAACACCGCATTGTGAAGCTCCCCTGTCACCTGTGCCGCTGCGATCAGATTTTTTTCATAATTCTGTTTGAAAGATCCACCGTTTTCGTTCCAATCCTTCAACAAAAGGTAACGTTCTACATTCTGTTTTTCTACCGGAATTGCATGCTCGATCAGCCAGGTTGCCGCCTGCACGGTGTCATCTGAGACAGGAAGCTCCTCTAATTGAAGCTGCTTTTCAATCTGTGGCGCAAGCTGGTTTTTTTCTTCCTCGGTCAATGGATCTTTTATGCCCTCCCCTACGGCACTATATTCTGCTTTATAAATCACATCATAGGTCAGCGGTTCCTGCTGATCGATCAGATACCGCGTTGCCCCTTCAGAAAGTGCAGGCAATGTCTGTGCCCTGGCAATCTGCGCGACCACCTCCGGACTGCCGGTCTGAAAGCTGCGTCCCTCCTGCTGGGCATGGTACTGATTGATCAATCCCATCAGATGGCTGACGTCTGTATTTGCTGCATCAATTCCCATGCGGCGCAGCATGGCAAGATCTTCTTCCGAAATCCGGGCTGCCTGCGTGGCAGATTCCTGCGCCTTTTCTTCTCCTTCAATGGAAATGTCCGATTCCTTTGCAATCTGCGCAAACTGTTCGGTGTTTCGCATGACCTGAAGCCGGCTTACCTGTCCATAGGTTTCTTCTTCCCCTTCTGCATTTCCTCCAACAAACTCCTGCATTGCTTTTAGCACCACGGACTGTTCCTGCTTTGTGACAAGAAAATCCATAGAATCTCCCACGTTACGGTCTCCCACAACATCCCTTGACACATCGATCGTAAGCTTTCCAATCTGGATCTTCGGCTGCTGCCTTGTCCCGGATATTGTACCTGTGATCACCTTTCCCACACTGTTTGCAAGCAGGGAGGAAGCTGCATTTTGTCCCGCTTTGGCATCGGTTCTGTTTTCATTTACTTGTATTGTTATATGGCTCATTTGCACATTCCACCTTCCGGCTGTCGTTATTTACTATTTCGGCAGGTTTATGCTAAAATGTGAGCTGGGAAGGAAAATGCAGACACCCCCATCCGGGATTTTACCACCTGATATTCTGTTACAGAAAGGACAGTAGTTATGAAAACGATTTATTTTACAAGACATGGACAAACCATCTGGAATGTAGAAAATAAAATATGCGGTGCCACAGACATTGATCTGACACCGCTTGGACATGAGCAGGCAATCACACTCGGCAACCTTTTAAAGGAAGAAAATTATCCGATCGACCGGATCCTATGCTCCCCTCTGATGCGTGCCCAAAAGACGGCGCAGCATATCGCCGACATCACCGGACTCCCCCTTGCGGTAGAGCCACGATTAAAGGAGCAAAATTTCGGACAGTACGAAGGAACCGCACGTAATGGGGAAGAATTCCGCCTTGCCAAACAGCAATTCATCAATCATTACGGCACCGGAGAGTCCATGTTTTCAATGGCGCAGCGCATCTACAATCTGCTGGACGATCTGAAACAGCAGGAGGAAACCTACCTTCTGGTGGCGCACAATGGGATTGCCCGTTTTATGGAGAGCTATTTTCATGATATGGACAATGAAGCATTTGCTGCCTTTGGTATCAAAAACTGTGAGATCAAAACCTATTATTTTGAGGATTGATCCTGACCCCGAAGCGATTATTGGAGCAGGGAAGAAATCACATCGACCATTTCCTGCTCGGTAAGTCCTTTGGCAATGATCTGAAATCCTGCCCCGTGATATAAAAACAGCGGCAGAGAACATCCTCTGCCGCCACATTACTTCTCACCCTTATTTTGTTGTTTTCTTCACCGGCTGTTTTTTCTCGGCTGCCTTTGCTGGTGCTTTCTTCACAGTCTCTTTTGCTGGCGCTTTCTTTGCTGGCTCTTTCTTCTCTGCTGCTTTTGCAGGGGCTGTCTTTGCTGGCGCTTTCTTCGCAGTCTCTTTTGCTGGTGCCTCTTTAACCACTGCTTTTTTCTCGGCTGTTTTTGCAGGAGCCTTCTTTGCTGGCGCTTTCTTCACAGTCTCTTTTGCTGATGTTTCTTTGACTGCTGCTTTTTTCTCAGCTGCCTTTGCTGGCGTCTTCTTTGCAGGTGCCTTCTTCACAGTCTCTTTCGCTGCCTTCTTTGCTTCCGCTTCTTTCGCTGCTTTTTTCTCGGCTGCGGCTTTTTTGCGTGCCTCTTTCTTTTTTGCTTCTTCTGCTAACTGCTCTGGTGTTTTCGGATACTTGTGTGTATATTCAAACACAACACAGCTCATTGGAGGTACTTTGACCGGGATCGAATATGGCTGATTATCCCATTCTCCCTCGGTTGCTTTTACAGATCCATTCATGCAGGTACCTGTTCCGCAATATTTTGTATCATCACTGTTTAAGATTTCTTTATAAGTTCCCGCGTTCGGTACACCTACGCGATATCCCTGATCCCATGTGACCGGAGTAAAGTTGCAGACAAATACCAGTGATTTCTTACCATCTGGTGATTTACGCATAAATGTTATAATAGACTTCTCACTGTCATCACAGTTGATCCACTGGAAACCATCTGTGTAATCGGTTGCATAAAGTGCTTTGTAATCCTTCTCCAAATGGAGCAGATCTTTTACCCAGTTATGCATCGCACGATGATTTGGATCATCTAACAAATACCAGTCAAGGCTTCGCTCCTCGCTCCACTCTCTGACCTGACCAAAATCCTGTCCCATAAACAAAAGTTTTTTACCCGGATGTCCAAACATAAATCCGTAAGACACCCGAAGTCCTTTAAATTTCATGTCGGTATCACCAGGCTGTTTGTTGAGCATAGAGCATTTTCCATGCACCACCTCATCATGGGACAGCACTAAAATATAACGCTCTGCATGATGGTATGCCATCGCAAATGTCAGCTTGTTGTGAATTCCTTTACGGAACAGCGGATCTTTGGAAATGTACTCCAAAAAGTCATTCATCCATCCCATGTTCCATTTGTAGGCAAATCCCAAGCCACCATCTTCCGGACGGGAAGTTACTTTCGGCCATGCTGTAGATTCTTCCGCGATCACCATCGTTCCCGGCTCTCTGCGCTCTACAACAGAATTCAGGTGTTTCAAGAACTCTACAGCTTCCAGATTTTCATTTCCACCATACTTATTTGGCACCCATTGACCATCCTGTTTTCCATAATCCAGGTAAAGCATAGAAGCTACTGCATCTGTCCGAAGACCATCCACATGGAATTTATCCAGCCAGAACAACGCGCTTCCGATCAGGAAATTCATAACTTCTTTTTTGCTGTAATTAAAGATGTATGTTCCCCAGTCCGGGTGTTCTCCTAAACGTGGATCCGGATGCTCATATAATGGCTCTCCGTCAAAACGTCCGAGTGCAAATGCATCCTTTGGAAAATGCGCCGGAACCCAGTCAAGGATCACGCTGATCCCGTGCTGATGCATGTAATCAACAAAATACATAAAGTCGTTCGGACTTCCAAAGCGGGAGGTCGGAGCAAAATATCCGGTTACCTGATAACCCCACGAACCATCAAACGGGTGCTCTGAAATACCGATCAATTCCACGTGAGTATATCCCATATATTCACAATACTCTGCCAGATCATGCGCAATATCGCGATAATTCATAAACTGATCCTGATTCTCTCCAGCCCGTTTCCAGGAACCGATATGTACCTCGTATATATTCATTGGGCTGCTGTAGGTATCTGCTTTCACACGTTTCTTCATCCACGCCTGATCCTTCCAGTCAAACTGGTGGATATCTGCCACAACAGAAGCGTTATCCGGACGCATCTGGAACGCATTGCCATATGGATCAGATTTCAAGATCAGATCTCCTGCTGCCGTCATGATCTCATATTTATAAATTTCACCTACTCCAATATGTGGAAGGAACAATTCAAAAATGCCCATGTCTTCGCGGCGGCGCATTGGATACACACGTCCGTCCCACATATTCATATCTCCAACTATGCTGACACGTTTCGCATGCGGAGCCCAGACCGCAAAGTAGGTTCCTTGCACACCATCAATCTCCATCGGATGTGCGCCAAGTTTCTCATAAATCTCGTAATGGATCCCATTTCCAAACATATAGCAATCATCCGCAGTAAAATAAGACGTGAAACTATATGGATCTTCAGATGTCACGAAAGAACCATCCTCAAAATATTTTGTAATCTTATATGGTTTATATTTCTTTGTCTTAAAGTAGTAGGAGAAGACTCCCATTTCATGCACACGCTCCATCTCATGTGCTTCCTTTTCTCCCTCAAAGTGAACACTCATCCCGCACGCACTCGGATGGTAGGCGGTCACAACGTATCCTCCCTCTACCTCATGTGGTCCGAGCACACTCTGTGGGTATGGTTCATAACCACTCACAATCCGATTCAAAACATCATAGTTGATAAATTGCTGTACATGCTGCTCCATAATAAAACCCACCCTTTCTTATCTTAACTTACAATACCATACATAAACTGCTGTACCAGTGCCCGGATCGCTTCATCCGAAACATGTTCCTTTAACACGTACTCTTCTTCATAATGTTTCTCAGAAAATGTAAATGCATACTGGTTCAAAAATCCCAGAAAACCCATTGCAAATTGTTCCTGCCGCCCGTTCATATTGCCAAGCTGGTATTCTTCCTTTTCAAATAACTCGATCACAGACCGGTATAGCTTATGCAAATGCGGTTTCACTGCTTCATAAGCTTCATTCTGTCTTGCTGAGTACATCAGTGACAACATAAAAAAGAAGAACTTACTATCCGACGTTGCAAAAGACAGGAATGCTTTTGCAAGATCAAATAATACATCCCGGATATCTCTTTGATAGGTATCCCTCATTACAGGATCGATCTGCTTACGAAGGCGGGAAAAACCATCTTCCAGAATTGCCTGAAGCAATCCATTTTTACTTCCAAAATAATAATAGAGCGTGGGCTTTGTGATCCCTGCCCGCTCTACAATCTCCTGTACACTTATGGCATCATACCCCTTCTGATGAAACAAATCCAAAGAAACCTTCAAAATCTTCTTTCGATTGTCCATGAAAGCCTCCTCTCCAACAAGTCAAAAATCTCATATATTATCTTCTATTATACCGATTGGTATATAAACTGTCAAGAGACATCCTTGCGATAACGGGCGCAATTCATCTTCCACCTTAGAGGTCGCAGTCTTCTTGCCGGAAGAGAATAAATACAAGTTATCCGCATAAAAAATCCTCCGAGCAATAAGCTTATTTCTTATCGCCCGAAGGATTTCCATCATTCTTCTCTGATCCTTATTCAAAATCAAATTCTTTTAATACATTCATACCACTGTCTTCATAATCATCTAGGAAAACGACGTCGGTCAGATTGTTCTGCGACCGTTTTTCTGCTTTTGTGATCGCAGTCTCAACAATCGCAAGTACATTATCAATACCATTGTGATCAAGTGTTGCAATACGATCTTTCAATGCTCTTAATCCATCTTCATCTGCACTGTAGCCCTTCTCTTTCATGTGAGCGATCGCAATGTCTGTAAGATCAATATCTGACAGATCATGAAGCAGGAACAATGCATGGAACAGGGAATTCAATTCCTTGTTCTGTCCAAACATGGTTGTAACGGACATTACCTCTCCTACCAGCATCAGTACAATGTCATTTTCCTGATTGCTGACCATTTCGTATACTTGAAGTGCCTTTTCACGACTCAGTTCTCCAGAGTTCTCGATGATCAGACATCCGCCTTTCAGCTTGCCAACGATCTTAGTAAGATCCGTCTTATTGAGCTGCTTTGCTTTGATAGAAGCAACGATCTTATTCTGGCAAAGGCCTAACTCATGGTAGGTTCTTGCAAAATCAATGGCCATATTGGATACGCTGCAGCCCTTCTTGGAAAGGATGACAATGTTCCGGTATACACCCTTCTTCTGAATGATCTTCTCAAGCGGTTTTCTGAACTGCTTGCGCACTGCAGAAGATGCCACATATTTGCCAATGTATTTCTGCGCTACAACCGGGATACCCTGCTCATCAAACTCTACTCCGTTGATCACCTTAGAAGGTTTTGGTTCTTCTGCTACCGCACTGGCTGCTGCTTCCTCTTCCGGTGCTGCTTCCGGTGCACTCTCTTCCACCGGTGCTTCCTCTGCTACAGATTCTTCTGCTACAGGCTCTGCCTCCGCTGGTTCAGTTCCTAACTGGATCACTTCCGGCGCACTCTCTTCTGCCGGTGCTTCCTCTGCTACAGG
>CAKRES010000009.1 GCA_934317845.1 uncultured Lachnospiraceae bacterium | reverse complement strand
GTATTACCGCGGCTGCTGGCACGTATTTAGCCGGAGCTTCTTAGTCAGGTACCGTCATTATCTTCCCTGCTGATAGAAGTTTACATACCGAAATACTTCTTCCTTCACGCGGCGTCGCTGCATCAGGGTTTCCCCCATTGTGCAATATTCCCCACTGCTGCCTCCCGTAGGAGTTTGGACCGTGTCTCAGTTCCAATGTGGCCGTTCACTCTCTCAAGCCGGCTACTGATCGTTGCCTTGGTGAGCCGTTACCTCACCAACTAGCTAATCAGACGCGGGTCCATCTCATACCACCGGAGTTTTTCACACGGCATCATGCGATGCTGTGCGCTTATGCGGTATTAGCAGTCGTTTCCAACTGTTATCCCCCTGTATGAGGTAGGTTACCCACGCGTTACTCACCCGTCCGCCACTCAGTCAAATACATCTTCCCTCCGAAGAGTTCTGTCGTAAGTGCTTCGTTCGACTTGCATGTGTTAAGCACGCCGCCAGCGTTCATCCTGAGCCAGGATCGAACTCTCATGTTGTGATTTTTCTTTATGGAAGAAAGAACTTCGTTCTTTCTTGTGTTTAGAAAAATCCACTACTTTTTACTTAGCAAATGAAAACTTGTTTTCATGAACTTAGTGAAACAGTAGTTTCTTCGTTCGAACCAGTTCAAAATAACACTTAGCTATTTTTACCTGTTCTTTTTACTGTTTTTAGGTGTTGTTTAAAAACAACCTGTTCACTCTGATCTGTAATAGATCAGTGAAACTTTTAAGTCATTTTCAGGTTTGTCTCATTATTTAATTATCAAGGTTTTTGTCTCGGCTTTTCGCCGACAACGATATATATATTATCATATACATATCATCTTGTCAACAACTTTTTTTATTTTTTTTAAAAAAGTTGAAACGCAGAAGGAGGGATTTGAACCCTCGCGCCGGTCACCCGACCTATACCCTTAGCAGGGGCACCTCTTCAGCCACTTGAGTACTTCTGCACTGTGCCTAAATCAATATTACTATTTTTTGGACGCTTGATTATAATAGCAAAGTTACTTGTCTTTGTCAACGATTTTTCATGGTTTTTTCTAGTTTTTTCGCATGTAATGCGGAAACCACAAGATGTAGTTTCCGCATTCCTTAATCTTGTATATTTAATAGAATAAATACAGTCATCCAAATGCAAAACATTTGACGTTACAACAATAATTATGATTTAAACAACTTTAAAACAAATATAAAAGCTTTGAAAGAGTAATTTCTATATTTTATTTGTGATGATCAATCATGATCTAATGTTATCTGTGTTTCTTTTTCAAACTGTTTCAATTCCTGCATCCATATCTCATGGTCTTCTTTTGTTATTTTTCTGATCACCTTACATGGATTTCCTGCTGCTATGACATGATCTGGAATATCTTTTGTTACAACAGAGCCTGATCCGATGATCACGTCATTTCCTATTGTAACTCCCGGATTGATCGTTACTTGTCCTCCTATCCATACATCATTTCCTATTGTAATTGGTTTTCCTCCCTCTAACTGAAGATTTCTTATCATTGCATCAATAGGGTGAGTGGCACAAAAAATTCCAACTCTTGGTCCAATAAATACATGATCCCCGATCGTAACAGGACATTGATCTAATATGATCAGATCAGTGTTTGAATAAAAATTCTTTCCTATATGGATGTTATAGCCATGATCAAAATAAAAGGGCTGTTCTATGTAACTGTTCTCACCGACTGAACCTAAGACTGGTTTTAGAATTTCTATTCTTTTACCGGCTTCTTTCAATGGTGCGTGATTAAATTCATATAGTCTTTCTTTTGCCTCACTTTCATCTGGAAGATGCTCTCCAACATATGGTTTTCCCTGTGTCATGCGTTCTCTCATTTCTTCTTTTGTAATCATATTTTCTCCTTTTTACATACAAAATTCTGTCGTTGTATTTTTTTCTTATTTTATATTTCTATCTATTTTTTATTTGATATTTTTTTACATTTCTGACTGGCTTTTTAAATATTCTTCCACTGCTGTTTCATATAGATTATTACCCTTGCTATCGATCACAACGATCACCGGAAGGTCTTTGACTTCTAATTTGCGGATTGCCTCTGTTCCCAGATCTTCGTAAGCTATGATTTCTGCTTTTTCAATACATTTGGATAACAGTGCTCCTGCTCCTCCGATGGCAGCAAAGTATACCGCTTTATTTTTTTTCATTGCTTCAATAACTGCGTCACTTCGCTTTCCTTTTCCTATCATTCCGGTCTGTCCTTCTTCTAACAGCGTTGGAGCATATTTATCCATGCGGCTTGCTGTAGTTGGACCGGCTGATCCTATTGCCTGTCCCGGCTTTGCAGGAGTTGGTCCAAGGTAATAAAGAATATTGTCTTTTAATGAGATTGGAAGGCTTTCCCCTGCCATTTTTGCTTCGTACATTCTTTTATGCGCAGCATCTCTTGCTGTATAGATGGTTCCCGTGATATAAACATAGTCTCCTGCTCTTAATTCACTCGCAGTCTCTTTGGTCATGGGAGCTTTGATATATTTGTCCATGTTTTTTCCTCTTTTCTTTTATATTGTTCTTCTGCTGTGACGATTTACATGGCAGCACATATTGACTGCAAGCGGCATACCTGCAATATGGGTAGGATAAGTTTCAATATTTAATGCCAATGCTGTTGTGCTTCCTCCAAGTCCTGCCGGTCCGATCCCCAATTGATTGATCTCCTGTAACAGCTCTTCTTCCAGCTTTGCAATATGCGGTGCACTGTTTCTTACATGAATGTCTCTTGTTAATGCTGTTTTTGCAAGAAGGGCTGCCTTTTCAAAATCTCCTCCTAATCCAACACCTACAACCATTGGAGGGCAGGCATTTGGTCCGGCATCTTTTACTGCTGACAGCACTGCCTGTTTGATCCCTTCTTCTCCATCTGCCGGTTTTAACATGAATACCTTACTCATATTTTCACTGCCAAATCCCTTTGGTGCCACGGTAATTTCTATGTTTTCTCCAGGAATGATCTCGTAATGTATGATCGCCGGAGTATTGTCTTTGGTATTTTCGCGGATCAATGGATCTTTTACGACGGATTTTCTGAGATAACCTTCTTCGTATCCCTGTCTTACTCCATCGTTGATCGCTTCTGTTATATTTTTTCCTTCTATATGAACATCCTGACCAATCTTAAAGAAAATAACTGCCATTCCGGTATCCTGACAGATCGGTATCTGTTCGTCTTTTGCAATATCAAGATTCTCTGTCAATTGTCCAAGAATCTGTTTTCCTAATGGATTTTTTTCTTTTTCTGCTGCCCCACGTACTGCTTCATCCATATCCTTCGTCAAGATCAGATTTGCTTCTATACACATTTCCTTTATATTTCTTGTAATCTCGTCCGTATGTATCCTTCTCATATTCTGCTCCTTCTCTGTTTTATGCAAAAATACACATACCCTGCATGAAGGATGCAAGATATGTGTATATTTCTATTTTTACTTTGTTTCCGGATTGTCTGCAATGCTGACATGCTTTCCATCATTTTCAAGCATCTGGTTTTCGAGTTCTTTCATTGACTCCTCGGTTGCACTTTCGCGCACTTTTGCCATGCTTGCTACAATGGTATCATCCAAGTTGATCAATTTTACTCCGGAAGTGATACGTCCTAAGGTCGAAATATCTTCCACTTTCATACGGATGATCGTTCCTCCCTGCGTGATCAACATGATCTCATTATGCTCATGTACTGCTTTTGCACCCACCAGGTTTCCTGTTTTATCCATGATCTTATAGCATTTTACACCTTTTCCTCCACGATGCTGTGGAGTAAATTCTTCCATTGGGGTACGTTTTCCCATACCCTTTTCCGAAACAAATAAAATTTCTTCTCCCTGAGTGTCAAGCTGCATTGCTACAACTTCATCCCCATCAGTTAAATTCATTCCGATCACACCCATGGAGGTACGTCCGGTTTCTCTGACATCTGTTTCATGGAAACGAATACACATACCGAATTTGGTTACCATGATAATGTCTTTTTTATTATTTGTTGATTTTACTTCGATCAGATCATCCCCATCGCGCAGTGTGATCGCTGCAAGACCGGATTTTCTGATATTTTCAAAATCTTTAATTTCTGTCTTTTTCACGATTCCCTGTTTGGTAGCCATAAAGAGGTATCTTCCCTCTTTGTACTCCCGGATTGGGATCATCGCAGTAATATGCTCATCCGGCTGCAGCTGCAACAGATTAACAATTGCTGTACCTCTTGCTGTACGGGATGCTTCATTGATCTCATATGCCTTTAACCGGTACACTCTTCCTTTATTGGTAAAGAACATGATAAAGTGATGTGTTGTAGTCATAATAAGATCTTCGATAAAGTCTTCGTCAATCGTAGACATACCTTTGATTCCTTTTCCACCACGGTTCTGTGATTTGAAGTTATCTACTGTCATACGTTTGATATAACCCATGTGTGTCATTGCAACAACGGTATTTTCATCCGGGATCATATCCTCGATCGTAATATCATCATCGTCAAATCCAATATGGGTACGACGCTCATCTCCATATTTATCGCGGATCTCGATCATCTCTTTTTTGATGACATTTAAGAGTACATTTTCATCAGCTAAGATTTCTTTTAATCGTTTGATGAGTGCCATCAGCTCTTTGTACTCATTTTCAAGCTTCTCGCGTTCCAAACCGGTAAGTGCACGAAGACGCATGTCAACAATTGCCTGTGACTGTGCATCACTTAATGCAAATTCTTCCATCAAATGCTGCTTCGCTTCAGCAACGTTTTTAGAACCACGGATGATCTCAATCACACGGTCAATGTTGTCAAGCGCGATCAATAAGCCCTGTAAAATATGGGCACGCTCTTCTGCTTTATTGAGTTCATATTTCGTTCTTCTGGTCACTACCTCTTCCTGGTGCTTAAGGTAGTAATTTAACATATCAAAAAGATTTAAAATCTTTGGCTCATTATTTACCAGTGCCAGCATGATAACACCGAAAGTATCCTGAAGCTGTGTATGCTTGTAAAGCTGATTTAATAATACATTGGCATTACAGTCACGCTTCAGCTCGATCACAATACGCATTCCCTCACGGGAAGATTCATCACGAAGCTCGGTGATTCCTTCAATCTTTTTATCTTTCACAAGTCCGGCAATCTTCTCAATCAGACGTGCCTTATTTACCATATATGGAAGCTCTGTTACTACAATGCGCTGCTTACCGTTGTTCATTGGTTCAATATCTGTTACAGCACGCACTTTGATCTTGCCACGTCCGGTACGGTAGGCTTCCTCAATTCCCTGTCTTCCTAAAATGGTTGCACCGGTTGGAAAATCCGGTCCCTTGATGATCTGCATCAGATTCTCGATTGAAGTTACCTTGTTCTCCTCCACCTTATCATCAATGATCTTTACAACTGCATCGATCACTTCTCTTAAATTGTGTGGTGGAATATTTGTTGCCATACCAACTGCAATTCCGGATGTACCATTTACCATCAGGTTTGGATACCGGCTTGGAAGTACGGTTGGCTCTTTCTCTGTTTCATCAAAGTTTGGAATAAAATCAACGGTATCCTTGTTGATGTCCCGGAGCATTTCCATGGAAATTTTGGAAAGACGTGCCTCGGTGTATCGCATGGCAGCGGCGCCATCACCATCCACAGATCCAAAGTTTCCGTGTCCGTCTACTAGCATATACCGGGTATTCCACTCCTGTGCCAGCTTCACTAATGCCTCATAGATAGAACTGTCACCATGTGGATGATATTTACCCATGGTATCACCGACGATACGGGCACATTTACGATGTGGTTTGTCCGGACCGTTGTTCAACTCGATCATGGAATATAAAATACGCCGCTGTACCGGCTTTAATCCATCTCTTACATCCGGAAGTGCACGGGAAACAATGACACTCATTGCGTAATCAATATAGTTACGCTCCATCGTTTTTTTCAAATCTACTTCGTTGATCTTATCAAAAATTTCATTCTCGTCCATTGTTTCACCTCCTATACATCAAGATTCTTTACATACTGTGCATTTTCTTCAATAAACTCACGGCGTGGTTCTACCTTGTCACCCATCAGGGTATTAAAGGTCAGATCTACCTCAGATTCCGTTTCCGGATCAATATTGACCTGATGAAGAATACGTTTGGCCGGATCCATCGTTGTCTCCCAAAGCTGGTCAGCATCCATTTCACCCAGACCTTTGTATCGCTGAATCTTATTGTTCTGATCTCGTCCTACTTCTCTCAAAATGCCGTCAAGCTCTTCATCACTGTAGGCATACCATGTCTTTTTATTTTTTTCCAGCTTATAAAGCGGTGGCTGTGCCAGATACACATGTCCCTGCTTGATAAGCTCCGGCATAAAGCGGTAAAAAAATGTGAGCAGCAGCGTAGCAATGTGTGCACCATCCACGTCGGCATCTGTCATGATAATGATCTTGCCATAACGCAGTTTTTCGATGTCAAAGTTGTCATGAATACCGGTACCAAAAGCAGTGATCATTGCCTTGATCTCTTCATTGACTAAAATTTTGTCAAGTCTTGCCTTTTCCACATTTAAAATCTTACCACGAAGCGGTAAAATTGCCTGTGTCGCACGATTTCTCGCTGTTTTTGCAGATCCTCCCGCAGAATCTCCCTCCACGATGTAGATCTCACATTCCTCTGCATTTTTGGAAGAACAGTCAGCCAGCTTTCCAGGTAATGCCATGCTGTCAGAAAGATTTGATTTTCTGGCAACATCTCTCGCCTTTCTCGCTGCCATTCTGGCACGCTGCGCCATAACTGCCTTATTGATGATGATCTTGGCAATTGCCGGATTCTGCTCTAAGAAAATGGTGAGCTGCTCTGATACAACAGAATCAACAGCACCTCTCGCCTCGCTGTTACCAAGCTTCTGTTTCGTCTGACCTTCAAACTGAGGCTCCCCGATCTTGATACTGATGATCGCAGAAAGACCTTCTCTTAGATCATCACCGGAAAGATTCTCCTCTTTTTCTTTTAACAGATTATTCGTTCTTGCATAATCATTAAATGTTTTGGTGATCGCGTTACGAAAACCAGTCATATGTGTTCCGCCTTCCGGCGTGATAACATTATTTACAAAAGAATATGTGGTTTCATTGTAGGAATTGTTGTGCTGCATCGCAACCTCAACCGCTACACCATCCTTTACACCTTCACAATAGATAACTTTATCGTAAATAGCTTCTTTATGACGGTTGATATATTCTACAAACTCCTTGATACCACCCTCATAGTGAAAGGAGCGTTCTTTTTCTTTGCCCGGACGCTTGTCTGTTAAGATCACCTTTAAGCCCTTTGTCAAAAAGGCAGTCTCTCTTAAACGAGCACGCAGTGTATCATAGTCAAATACCGTTGTTTCAAAAATGGTATCATCCGGCATGAAAGTAACCTTTGTTCCATTGGAGGTACTTGTTCCAATCTCCTTTAATGGATACATTACTTTTCCACGCTCATACCGCTGCTTATATAATTTGCCATCTTTGGAGATCTCAACCTCTAACCATGTTGACAGAGCATTTACAACGGAAGCACCAACACCATGTAAACCACCGGATACTTTATATCCGCCACCGCCGAATTTACCACCGGCATGTAAGATGGTAAATACTACCTCGACAGCCGGAATCCCCTTTTTCGGATGGATTCCAATAGGGATACCACGTCCGTTATCAATTACAGTAATGGAATTGTCTTCATTGATAAATACCTGAATCTCTGTACAAAATCCAGCTAATGCCTCATCAACAGAGTTATCTACGATCTCGTAAACCAAATGATGCAGTCCCCGTTCAGATGTCGATCCAATATACATACCTGGTCTTTTACGAACGGCTTCTAATCCTTCGAGAATCTGTATTTCCTCTGCACCGTATTCATGCTCTACTGCCATCTTTCTCCTACCTCTCTTTTTTGCTCACTGTTCCATTGGTAACTTCATATATGACATCCATCTTAAGCCGGTTATTTACAAATTCATTTAAACCGGTACAGGTAATGATCACCTGCACATCACTTAAGCTCTTTAACAAATAATTCTGTCGGTTCATGTCCAGCTCAGAAAGTACATCATCCAACAATAAAATGGGTGAATCCTTACGATTGTTTTTGACCATCTCGATCTCAGATAACTTCAGGGAAAGCGCAGTTGTCCGCTGCTGTCCCTGCGAACCAAACAATCTGATATCGATATCATTTGACAGAAATTTTATATCATCGCGGTGTGGTCCAACGCATGTATTACAATTTTTCAGATCAATATCTCTTTTTTCTTCCAGATTCTTACGAAATAAATCTATTCCGGTATTCGGTTCATACTCCACATGTAACACCTCTTTACCGCCCGTCATCTGGTTGTGCTTTTTTACAATGATCTCATTTAATTCCTCCAAAAAAGAGGCGCGTCTTTTTATAATATAACTTCCATATGTCATAAGCTGTTCGTCCCACACTGAAAGCATATCCAGCTTATTCTTGTCATAATAGATCTGCTTTAAAAGCTGATTTCTCTGATAAAGCACTTTATTGTATTTTGCCAGATAAGTAAGATACACTTTATCCAGCTGACAAATGGAGGTATCTAAAAATCTTCTGCGCTCAGAAGGTCCGTTTTTGATCATACTTAAATCTTCCGGCGAGAAAAAGATCATATTACAAAGTCCAAAAAGCTCCGAAGATCTGCGCACAGTTAATCCATCGATCGCAGCTCCCTTTCCTCCCTTTTTGTGAAGATGCATATCAACCTTATGTGTCACATCATCTTTGTTCAGATAGGTTTTGATATGAGCATCCGTCTTTTCAAAGCGGATCATATCCTTATCCTTGCTTCCCCGATGCGACTTGGTCGTCACGCTTAAATAGAGTGCCTCTAAAATATTCGTTTTTCCCTGTGCGTTGTCTCCAAACAATATATTGATATGAGGGCCAAACGTAATGTTTAACTCCTCATAATTTCTAAAATCTTTTAATTCTAATGATTCTACATACATAGGCGAAACATACCGTTATTTTATGACTTTGATCTCTTCTTCCTGAAACAGAACCGTATCTCCATCGTAAAGCTTTCTGCCACGGCGCAGCTCCTGCTCACCATTGACCAAAACCTCTCCTTCGGTGATCACGATCTTCGCTTCAATCCCGGAAGAAACCAGTCCGGCAGCCTTTAAAGCCTGCCCCAATTTAATATAATCTTCTCTAAGCTTAATCTCTTTCATGTCTTACCCTCTAAAAGTTGACTGGAAGAACCACATAAATATAGTCCTTATTTTCATTTCGAATAAAGCAAGGTGCTTTCGCATTGACAAAGTAAATGGTAACCACTTCATCATCAATTACCTTTAATACATCAGACAAGAATTTCGGATTAAATCCAATCTTTAAGTCCTGTCCCTCTTTCTTTACTTCAATATCTTCCCGCATGGAACCAATATCAGATGTGATGGCAAGATCTAAATTGCCACCTTCGATATCAATGATGATCGGCTTACTATCGGAGTCACGAACCAGAAGAGTCGAACGGTCGATCGAGCTTAACAGCTCTTTTTTATTGATCTCGATCTTTGTCTGGTAATCATCCGTAAGCATCTGGTCAATATTGAAATAATCCCCTTCGATCAGTCGGGATACTACTCTTGTACGGTCATATTCAAACAGGACTGTATTTTCAGTAACGTAGATCGTTACATCATCGTAAACGTTACCTGTTACGATCTTGCTGATGTCATTTAATGTTTTGCCCGGCACGACAATATTTGCCTGATTATCAGAATGTTCCTTTAAACTCACATGACGGATAGAAATACGATGACCGTCTAAGGAAGCAATTCTTAACTTGTCGTTTGCGATGATGATCGATTCTCCTGTCATCATTTTATTATTCTCATTATCGGAAATAGAGAAAATCGTCTGAGTGATCATATTTCTCAGATCAAACTGGGATAACACAAATGCATTTTCTTTCTCCACATCAGGAAATTCCGGAAAATCCTCACCTGATTTACCGGAAATATCATATTTGGCTTTTTCACAAGTGATATGTGCTTTGTAATATTCATCCGTTTCGATCGTGACATTATTATCCGGAAGCTTTCTGATGATCTCGGAAAATAACTTTGCATTTAACGCGATCTTACCATTTTCTTCAATGTCACCTACGATCGTTGTCGTGATGCCAAGCTCCATATCATTTGCAGTTAAAATAATTTCATCAGGAGAAACCTCGATCAAGATACATTCTAGAATTGCTAAAGTAGAATGTGATGCAACTGCACGGGATACCGTATTGATACCCTGCAGAAGATTAGATTTAGAACAAACAATTTTCAACGTAAAAACTCCTTTCAAAAAAGTTATAAACGAAGGTAAGGAAAAGCGCGAAAAATATAAATAATATAATTAACTAATCGTAGTAGCAGTAGTAGGGGGCGTGAATAACGTTTATAACCCTAAAAAGCCCGATCAGATAAGGCTTAACCTTAACTTAAACAAGTGTAAAAACGGATGAAAAACAAGTGTAAGAAATGTTCGCACCCGTTCATAACTAAAACATGAACTTAAATAAATGAACCACTTATGAACAATTTATGCAAATGTTATCTACATTTTGTAGACAATATCAGGAAGAAACCTTGTTTTTAATGATTTCTACTGTATTTTTAAAGTCAGGATCCTCTTCCATTTCCTGTGCGACCTTCTCACAGCCGTGCATGACTGTCGTGTGGATCTTGCCGCCTAAATAGCTTCCTACTGTCTTAAGTGACATGCTCGGGATCAGATCACGGCAAAGATACATTGCGATCATACGAGGTTTGGCAATATTTTTGGAACGATTGCTTGATGTAATCTGTTCCTTTGTAATATGAAAATGCTCGCAAACCGTATCAATGATCAAAGGAGCTGTGATGTCATGCGCCTTCTCCGGTTTGATCATATCCTTTAAGCAGTCCTCTGCAAAAGCCAGATCAAATGGTTCATCGCTGTTAGACAGCTTCTTAAAGACACAAAGCTTATTTAACGCTCCCTCTAACTCACGGATGTTGGAGGTGATATTGTTGGAAATATAATTTAAAATGCTGTCGTCAATCTCGATATGCTCTGTCTGGCAGATATTTTTAAGGATTGCCATACGGATCTCATAGTTTGGTGTACCGATATCTGCAATAATGCCACTTTCAAAACGGTTGATCAGACGATCCGGCAGACCATTTAATTCCTTCGGAGGGCGGTCACTCGACAGAATGATCTGCTTCTTCGCTTCCCGAAGCGTATTAAAGGTGTGGAAAAACTCCTCCTGTGTACTGTCCTTGTTGATGATAAACTGGATATCATCAATGATCAGAATATCAAGCTCACGGTAAGTACGACGGAACTCTTCCATCTTGTTGGTCTTTAATGACTCGATCAATTCATTGGTGAAATTCTCAGAGGTGACATAAAGTACCTTGCTGTCCGGGTTCTTGTCAAGTGCGTAATGGGCAATTGCCTGGATCAGATGCGTCTTTCCAAAACCGGAGCCGCCATAAATAAACAGCGGGTTATAAGCCTCGCCGGGAGACTCTGCTACTGCAACTGCAGTGGCATGCGCAAATTTATTATTATCACCGACAATAAAAGAGTCAAAGGTATACTTTGAATTCAGATATTGCTTATAGATACTTTCATTTTTTGCATAATTTATTTCAGTATCATTCGTATGGTGATTCACTTCATCCTCGGATAATACAAACTGGATACTTGTAAATTCTTCTTTATAGGAGTGATTATATAAAAATTCCTGAACTGCCATTAAAAGCTCCATATCCAGATACTTTTTAATAAGAAAGTCAATCGCTCTTTGATCACTGTTTACCAGGAAATATAAAATACCATCTTTGATCGCACAAAGTCTCAGTGGTTTTAACCATGCGGTAATGACCGGTGTGGAAACGCCACGTTGTTTTAATATATCGAGAATTTCTTCCCAGTTATCTTTTATGACCTGTTCCATGATAAAACTCCTTTAAAACAAAAATAAAAGCGATATAAGTACATTTTATTATAGCACATAAGTGGCCTTTTTTGAAGAAAACATTTGAAGAAAATATGAAAGATATTATCTTATTGTCTGTTCAATTTGCATAGGTAAGAAGAGAGTGGGATATGTTTATAACAGGAAAAGGTAAAAAGAATCCATTATAATAGGAAGAAACACATTTTCTGAAAATGTCTGGAATTGTCAGAAATGTTTGAAATGTAAATGATGTAAAGAGAGAAAAAAACCCCAAAAAACAGTATTTATTGAAATTATGCTCCAAAATTAGTAAAGAAATGTGTATAACTTTGTATGTAAAAGTTAACTTATAAACAATATGTTCATAATTATGTGCAAGGATGTGTAGAAATTTGTTTATAGAAAAAAATTCGTATATTTCCTTGACTTATGGGGGGTTATTACCTATAATATGACTTGATGTTTTTATTTTAGGGTAGAAGTCTGCCCCTCATATAAATAAAACAAAATCTATTTAATAGGAGATATTCGGATTAAGGAGGTGTTCTGGTTATGAAGATGACATATCAGCCAAAGAAGAGACAGAGATCTAAAGTTCATGGTTTTAGAAAAAGAATGGCTACAGCTAATGGACGTAAAGTGCTTGCATCTAGAAGAGCAAAAGGAAGACATAAATTAACAGCATAATCTGTTATTGGGTATGTAGGTGAGGAGGTCGCAGATTGTTGTGGCCTTTTCTTTTTCTAGGCAATTTTTTGTATGAGAAATCAGAATGGATTTGGTAGAGTTTGGGTAACATAATTTCGTTAAAGAACAGAGAGTTTTCAGTCGTTTATCGCGCACATCATTCAAAAGCCAACCAGCATTTGATCATGTATGTGAGAAAAAATGGAAAAGATACCAATCGTTTGGGGATTTCCGTCAGTAAAAAAATAGGCAACAGTGTTGTCCGGCACCGTTTTTGCAGACTGGTAAGAGAAAGCTACCGGTTATCCGACGAGCAGCTTTTAAAAGGATATGATATTGTGGTGCTGGCAAGACCGGAAGTTGTTGGAGTCAAATGTCAGGAGGTTCAAAAATCGTTCCTGCATTTGTGTAAGTTACATCATATTTTAAAGGAAGATTAGAATATGATAAAAAAAATAGTAATTTATCCTATTAAGTTTTATCAAAGGTATATTTCCGGATGTAAGGGATACCCGACATGCAAGTATGTACCGACCTGTTCACAGTATGCCATTGAAGCGATAGAGACAAATGGTGTGATCTTAGGTGTGATTCTTGCTATATGGAGGATCTTACGATGTAATCCTTTTTCAAAAGGGGGTTATGATCCGGTTCCTAATTTAAGGAGGAAAAAGAATAGTGATTGATTGGATAGCAAAGTTACTGGGCTATATTATAGATTGGATCTATGTTGGATTAGGACATTTTGGAATTGCAAACCTTGGTCTTACCATTATCATTTTCTCATTGATCATGCGTTTGATCCTGTTTCCGCTTACTTATATTCAGCAGAAACGTTCCAAGATCACCCAGTATATACAGCCGGAATTAAATAAGATTTCTAAAAAATATCGTGGAAAAAAAGATCAGGACAGTATGATCAAGCAGCAGCAGGAACAGCAGGAGGTCTACAAAAAATATGGTACTTCTCCGACAAGCGGATGTCTGCCAATGCTGATCCAGTTTCCAATTTTATTTGGAATTATCAAGATCGTATATAATATTCCAAATTATATTTCTTCTGTTGGTGACGTGTACATGCATATCGCACAGCCAATGGTGGATGCCGGTACAAAGGTAGTCGGAAAAATGAGTGGTATGGCACAGGAACTTCGTGCTACAAGCTACTTTAAAGATTACAGCAGCACATCGGATGTTATTTCCTTATTAGGAAGATTTAAAGATTCCTCCTGGGATCAGGCAAAAGAGATTTTTGCAAATTTCCCGGACGTTATTTCTAATATAGATAAGTATGTTCCAAAGATCCAGGAGCTGAATGATTTTATTTTCGGAATCAATATTGCTGAGTATCCAAGTGCGCATAAGATTTCTATTTATCTGTTGATCCCGGTTATGGCAGCATTTTTCCAGTGGTTACAGACGAAGACCATCCGTCAGCCGGAAATGCCGGAAGAAGCGCAGAGCATGGGAAACAGCATGAAGATCATGATGAATGTAATGCCGATCATGAGTTTGGTTATTTACTACTCACTTCCTGCCGGTATCGGTTTATACTGGGCAGCTACTGCATTTTTCACGATCATTCAGCAGGTAGGATTAAATGTATACTTTGACCATGTTGACATGGAAAAAGTGATTGACAAACAGGTACAAAAGGCTAAAAATAATAAGAAGAAAACATTGTATGACCGTATGATGGAAGCAAGTACCGGGGCATCAACACAGACGAACAGTACAGCTACGGTAAATGAAAAGAAAACAGTTGCAAATGCGGCGAAGATCAATACGAAAAAGATTGATTTTGTCGTAGATGCTCCTTCCTCTGCTCCGGAGGTGGAACAGAACGAAGAAACAGAAAACAAGGCAAAACCATCCAAGAAGAAGGGTTCTTCTGACAATCAGAAAATGAGCATTTCACAGATTGCGAATATGTTGAAGGATGAGGATTAGAAGGGAGTGGAGTACGAATGGAAATGAAAGAGTTTAAAGCTGCAAGCGTAGATGAAGCAATTACAGAAGCAAGTCTGAGCTTTGGAGTGCCAAGTACGGAATTAGTGTATGAAGTTGTAGAAGAAGGCTC
This sequence comes from uncultured Lachnospiraceae bacterium, assembly GCA_934317845.1. Classification (GTDB taxonomy): domain Bacteria; phylum Bacillota; class Clostridia; order Lachnospirales; family Lachnospiraceae; genus NC2004. Next base: position 90,243 of record CAKRES010000009.1, on the reverse strand, counting down.
TAATGGATTTTTAGGATTTGGTAAAAAGCAGGCTTTGATCAAAGCAAGAATTAAAACAGAGAGTGATGTTTTAGTAGAAGAAGCTGCAAAGACTGCGGATAAGAGTCTGGAAGAAAAGAAAAAGCCGAAATTTACAATGGAAGTAAAGGATGATCAGGTTAAAGTAGATACCTTTAACAATAACAAAACTTCCATTCAGAAGAAAGAAGAAAAAAAGGTAGAGAAAAAAGCTGCTACGGCTCCTGCTGCAAAAAAGGAAGAGCCAAAGAAGAAAGAAGAAGCAGTAAAAGTTGAAAAAACAGAACGTCCGGAAAAGCAGGAACGTGTGATCGTAAATCCGGATAATATTGATACTATTTTAGAAGAAACAAAGAAATTCCTGAATGATGTATTTGCAGCAATGAAGATTGAGACAGAAGTTGCTATTACATTTGATAAGGAAAAGAATGATGTTAATATTGAATTATCCGGAGACGAGATGGGTGTATTGATCGGAAAGCGTGGAAATACGCTGGATTCATTACAGTATCTCACCTCTCTTTACTGCAATAAGCTGAGTAATCAGTATCTTCGTGTAAAGATGGATACCGAGAATTATCGTGCCAGAAGAAAACAGACATTAGAGCATCTGGCAAAGAACATTGCTTACAAAGTAAAGAAAACAAAACGTCCGGTATATTTAGAGCCAATGAATCCTTATGAGAGAAGAATCATTCATTCTGCATTACAAAATGACCGTTTTGTTACCACAAAATCTGAGGGAGAAGAACCTTATCGTAAGGTGGTTGTCATTTTAAAAAAATAAGTAATTTGTGACGCAAGTTTAGTGAAAGGAAACTGTGATATACCTATACAGTTTCCTTTTTTTATGATAAATTGTTATTGGGTGATATTATGAAATTTGAATCAGATACGATTGCTTCTATTGCAAGTGGATATACGGATGCCGGGATCGGTGTGATCCGTGTAAGTGGGGATCAGGCACTTGCAATAGCAGCAAAATTATTTGTACCAAACAGAAAAGAAGTGGATCTTCTTTCCATGAAAACCTATACAGCGCATTATGGACAGATCGTTGATCCAGAGACAAAAGAACGGATTGATGAATGTATTTTATTATATATGAAAGGACCACATTCTTATACGGGAGAAGATACGGTGGAGATTGATGCACATGGAGGCATGTATGTCTGTCAGCGTATTTTAAATCTCTTGCTGCGTCATGGAGCAAGAAGTGCGGAACCGGGAGAATATACGAAGCGTGCCTTTTTAAATGGAAGAATGGATCTGACGCAGGCAGAAGCGGTCATGGATGTCATTCATGCCAATAATGAACAGGCTTTAAGAGTTTCACAAAAGCAGTTGTCCGGAAGCCTGAAGCATAAAATACAGTCATTTCGTGATCAGATCATTCATGAAAATGCTTATATTGAATATGCGTTGGATGATCCGGAGCATGTCAGCTTAGATGGTTTTTCAGAGCATTTAGAAGAAGTGCTTAAGGGGATAAAAGAGCAGATGAAAACGCTGCTTTCCCATGCAGAAGATGGAAGGATCATGAGAGAGGGGATCAAGACTGCTATTGTCGGAAAGCCGAATGCAGGAAAATCTTCTCTATTAAATGTTTTGCTTGGAGAAAACCGCGCGATTGTTACAGATGTACCGGGAACAACAAGAGATACGTTAATGGAATATATCAGTATTGGTGGGATTCCTTTTTGTATGATCGATACTGCAGGAATCAGAGATACAGAAGATGTAGTAGAAAAAATTGGTGTTGAAAAAAGTAAAAACAGTATATTAGATGCTGATCTAATCTGTTATCTGGTAGATGCGTCTACTCCACTGACCGAGGAAGATGAAGAAATTATAGCATTGGTCAAAGAGAAAAAGACGATCGTCTTTTTAAATAAATCTGATCTGACACCGATGATCACGGAAGCTATGATGAATGATAAGATCGATGCTCCGATCCTTTCTACCTCTATGAAAACAAAGAAAGGTCTGGATCAGTTTGAGCAGCTTGTGAAAGAGATGTTTTTTGATGGTTCGTTTGATGCGAAGGAAGAAACCTATCTTACCAGACAGCGTCATACAGAATGTCTGGAGTCCGCATTGGAAAGTATTGACCGTGTGCTTTCAAGTATTGAAATGGGAATGTCAGAGGATTTTTATACCATTGATCTGATGGATGCATATGAAGCATTGGGAAGGATTATTGGAGAAGCGATGGAAGATGATCTGGTCAATCGTATTTTTGAAGAATTTTGTACCGGAAAATAGGAGTGAAAGATGATGCATATAGAAGAAACCTATGATGTGATCGTAGTTGGAGCTGGTCATGCCGGATGTGAGGCTGCATTGGCGGCGGCAAGACTTCATTGTGAAACAATTTTATTTACGATCAGTATGAACAGTATTGCATTTATGCCTTGTAACCCTCATATTGGAGGAAGCTCTAAGGGACATCTGGTGCGTGAGATTGATGCGCTGGGTGGAGAAATGGGAAAAAATATTGATAAAACTTATCTGCAGTCTAAGATGTTAAATCGTTCCAAGGGACCTGCGGTACACAGTCTCCGTGCGCAGGCAGATAAAGAGGCTTACAGCAGAGAGATGCGTGCTGTCTTACAGCATACGGATCATCTGACAATCCGGCAGGGAGAGGTCATGGATCTTTGTGCGGAAGAAAATGAGGACGGTTCTTATACGATCACCGGTGTGAAAATGACATCGGGTGCTATTTATCATGCAAAAACGGTTATCTTATGTACCGGAACTTATTTAAATGCCCGTTGTGTTTATGGAGAGGTCAGTGAAGCAACAGGACCGAATGGGTTAAAGGCAGCAACTTATCTTACGGATGCTCTGCTTCGTCTCGGAGTAAAGATGAACCGTTTTAAGACAGGTACTCCGGCCAGAATTGATGCGAGAAGTGTTGATTTTTCTAAAATGAAGGAACAGCCGGGTGATGAACATATTGTTCCATTTTCTTTTGAAAATAAAGAAGAAGATATAAAAAAAGAGCAGATTTCCTGTTGGTTGACGTATACGAATGAAGAGACACACCGGATCATCCGGGAAAATATCAGCCGGTCTCCGCTTTATAATGGAGAAATTGAAAGTACCGGACCACGTTATTGTCCAAGTATTGAAAGTAAGGTGATGACATTTCAGGATAAGGAGCGGCATCATGTATTTATTGAGCCGGAGGGCGCAGATACAGAAGAATTATATGTGGGAAGCATGAGTTCTTCTCTTCCGGAAGATGTGCAGTATGCTATGTATCGTACTGTACCGGGACTGGAGCATGTCGTTATTACAAGAAATGCGTACGCAATTGAGTACGATTGTATTGCAGCGATGCAGTTGAAATCCTCTCTGGAGTTTAAAAATATTCATGGCTTATTTAGCGGTGGACAGTTTAATGGAAGCTCCGGTTATGAGGAGGCGGCAGCGCAGGGGTTGATCGCCGGTATCAACGCAGCACGTTTTTGTCATGGACAGGATGCATTTTTGATCAGCCGTTCCGATGCATATATTGGAGTGCTGATCGACGATCTTGTGACAAAGGAAACAAATGAGCCTTATCGTATGATGACTTCCAGAGCGGAGTACCGCCTGCTGTTACGACAGGATAATGCGGATCTTCGTTTAACAAAAAAGGGTTTTGAGATCGGTCTGATTTCCAAAGAACGTTATGATGCCCTTTGTCAAAAGGAGCAGATGATCAATCAGGAAGTAGAGCGTCTTCATCAGGTGAAGGTTGGAGCAAATAAAAAGGTACAGGAATTTTTAAAGGAACATAATTCTGCAGAATTAAAAACAGCAGCGTCATTGGCAGAATTGATCCGTCGTCCGGAATTTGATTATGATTCTCTTGAAATATTAGATGAAGATCGAATGTTGCTTCCAAAAGATGTGATCGAGCAGGTTACGATCAATATCAAATACGAAGGATATATTGAACGTCAGAAACGCCAGGTGAACCAATTTAAAAAAATGGAAAATCGCAAGATTCCTGTTGATCTGGATTATGATGATGTAAAAAGTCTCCGGATCGAAGCAACACAGAAATTAAAACAGATGCGTCCGGAAACAATCGGTATGGCAAGTAGGATCCAGGGAGTTTCTCCAGCAGATATTTCTGTTTTAATGGTATATTTGGAGCAATATAATCGACATAAATAGAAAGGATGCAGGTATGGAATATTTAAGATCCTGTGCAAAAGAGATTGGTATCACGATCAGTGAGGAACAACTGTCACAGTTTGAAGAGTATTATAAAATGCTGATTGAAAAAAATAAGGTAATGAATCTGACTGCCATTACAGAAAAAAAAGAAGTGATCGTAAAGCATTTTTTAGATAGTATTGCGCCTATGTCAAAGGTTACCTTTTCCAAAAAGCATTTGCTTGATCTGGGAACAGGGGCAGGATTTCCAGGAATTCCGTTAAAGATCATGAATCCGGATTGTTCCATTACTTTGCTTGATTCGCTGAATAAAAGAGTTCTTTTTTTGAACGAAGTGATCGAGGCATTGTCACTTGAAAAGATAGAAGCCATACATGGACGAGCAGAGGAGATTGCCAGAAAAAAAGAATATCGGGAGCAGTATGATCTTGTCTGTTCCAGAGCAGTAGCCAATCTTTCTACATTATCCGAGTATTGCCTTCCTTTTGTTGCGATGAATGGATATTTTATTTCTTATAAATCAGGTAATGTTGAGGAGGAGCTTGAAAAGAGCAAAGGTGCGATCTATCTTTGCGGCGGAAAATGTGAATCAGTGGATCATTTTATGCTGCCGGACAGTGACATCAGTCGCTCTCTCGTTGCAATTAAAAAGGTAAAGAAAACACCAAAACAGTACCCTCGAAAATCCGGTACTCCTTCAAAAAATCCATTATAGATGAGGAGGTCCTTTATGCAAATCAATGTTAAAATGATCGATGAAATGATCGAGCAATATAATGAAAAAATTGATTCTCTTACTCTTACATTAAATCGGCAGAAAATTGAATTTACTAATCTGGAAACAGAAAAGAAAAAATTGCAATTGGAATTGGAAGACGAAGACCGAATTTTAAAATACCAGAATCAATCCGGCATGTCGGATTCTCATGCAGCATTTACGCCATATGCCGGAGAGAATAAGATGGAGCCGAGTGAAACAAAGAAGAAGGAGATTGAAATGCTGCATGTGCAGTATGAGCTGGTCTGTCTAAAGTTAGAGAAGAAACAGGAAGAATGTGACCATACGATCACATTGATTAATGATCTGGTTGACCATCTGACTTATATGGAAGGGTTTAAAAAGTCAATCAAGCAGCAGGTGGATACCTATAACAATGAATATTTTGTAAAAGAACTGAAGGAAATCGTACAGAAGAAACGTTTGATCCAACTGGAAAAAACGAAATATTCTTCTTTTATCAGTAAGTTGGAAAAACAGAATGTACTTCCTACTGATGCAGTGTTGAAAAAATTGCAATTGGCATTGAGTTTTGTGCAGACAGATCCTGTCCGTGCAAAGCAGGAGCTGGAAATTATTTTAAAACAGGTACAGGAAATCCAGAACAAAACAAATAAATTGATCCATACCTATAGTTTTATAGAACCTAATCAGCCTTTATGTGATTTACTAAATAATTATATAGGAAGTGTAACACAGATCTATCCGGATATTAAATTTCATATTACGGTATCAAATCTGGAACCGATCAATCAGGTTAATTCTGATCTGAACCGCTGTTTGTTAGATCTATTCAAGGGATTATTAAATTCCTTCATTTTAAAATGCAGTCCGATGATGGTATATCTTCGATTTGCATATGATGATGGCTATCTTATTATTACGGGAAAAGTGATCGGTGAATATATCAATTTCTATAATGAAATGAGAAACAATCCATCTTCCATAGTAGGTAATCTTTATGAGAGAGTATTTCTTTTAAATGGAGATCTTCAATTTAAAAATAATAAAGATGGCACATTCAATGTAAAAGTAAGGATTCCAATTAAAAATTATTTGAGTTAAATGAAAACCCATATTATAATGTATGAGAGAAATGTTTCACGTGAAACATTAGTATAGAAAAGAAAGGATAACAAGCATGAAAAACAAAATTGTTGCATTATTAAATGATCAGATTGATTTTTTAGAAAAAGAACAGATTGAAAAGTTGATTGAAATTCCACCAAAACCGGAACTGGGAGATTTTGCATTTCCATGTTTTCAGTTAGCAAAACAATATCACAAAGCACCACAGATGATTGCTGCTGATCTTGCAGAAAAAATGGGACATCCTTCTTTCTTACGTGAAGTGCAGGTGCAGGGTGCATATCTGAATTTTTTTGTAAATAAGGAAGAGTTTGTTAAGCAGATCATTCAGAATGCATCAGTTGACAATTATGGTTCTTCAAAAGAAGGAGAAGGAAAGACAATCTGTATTGACTATTCTTCTCCAAACGTGGCAAAGAATTTCCATGTTGGTCATTTAAGAACAACGATCATTGGAAACTCACTCTATAAGATTTTTTCAAAATTAGGTTATAAAGTAGAGCGAATCAATCACTTAGGTGATTGGGGTACACAGTTTGGTAAACTGATCGTTGCTTATAAGAGATGGGGCAACAAAGAAGCCATTGAAAAGGATGGAGTATTAGCTCTCATGAATATCTATGTGAAATTTCATGAAGAGGCAGAGAAAGATGACTCATTAAATGATGAAGCAAGAGAATGGTTTGCCAAGATGGAGCAGGGGAATGAAGAAGCACTGGAAATCTGGCAATGGTTTAAAGATATTAGTTTAAAAGAATATATGCGGATCTATGATCTTCTTGGTATGGGATTTGATTCCTTTAACGGAGAATCCTTCTATCGTGATAAGACACAGCATGTTGTTGAACTGTTAAAGGAGAAGAATCTTTTGGTGGAGAGCGAGGGTGCACAGATCGTCCCTCTTGATGAGTATGATATGGCACCATGTCTGATCATGAAAAAGGATGGAAGTTCTATTTATGCAACGAGAGATCTTGCCGCTATTTTATATCGTAAGGAAACTTATGATTTTGATAAATGTATTTATGTAACCGGACAGGAACAGAAATTACATTTTGCACAGGTATTCAAAGTAATTGAATTGATGGGATATGATTATGCGAAAGATCTGATCCATGTACCTTATGGTTTGGTCAGTCTTGGCGGAGCAAAGCTTGCTACAAGATCCGGAAATATCATTTTTGCAGAAGATATTTTGCATCAGTCCATTGATAAAGCAAGAGAGATCATTGAGGAGAAAAACCCTGATCTGGAAGATAAAGATGAAGTTGCCAAAATGGTAGGTGTTGGTGCAATCTTATTTAATGATCTGTTTAATCAGAGAATCAAAGATGTTGCATTTAACTGGGACAAGATTCTTAACTTTACCGGAGAGACAGGTCCGTATGTACAGTATACGTATGCAAGATGCGCAAGTGTTATCCGTAATTCAGGTGTTTCAGAAATTCCAGATGAGATTGATGCCAGTCTTTTAGGTGATGAAGCATCCATGAATCTGTTAAAGGAAATCAGTCGGTATGGAGAAGTGATCAAAGAAGCATCTGAGAAAATGGAGCCATTTATGATCACTCGTTATGCAGTTGGTATGGCACAATTATTTAATCAGTTCTATCATGAAAACAAGGTCAATGTGGAGGATGAACAACTAAAGATGGCACGTTTGAAAGTAGTTGAGATCACAAAATATATTTTAAAGGATTCACTTTCTCTACTTGGAATCTCTTGTCCGGAACACATGTAGAAGGGATCGTATATGAATAAGAAAAATCTGATCTTAAAGCTTGTCGGTGTCGTAATACTTTTTGCTGGACTTGTAGTTGCTATGTTATGGAAACAATATCTGATCAGTCAGATCATAATTTCTGTAGGTATTGTTTTAGTAATAGCCGATAAGGTAATATCAATGATAGAAAAACAAAAACAGGAACAATCCTATACTGCAGAACTGACATTTATTTCTGTTTTTTGTATATTCCTCATAGCACTATGGGTTATGTAGAATGTTTCACGTGAAACATCATGTTTTTTGTTTACATTTGAGGTAGCATCTAAGCAAAAAAAATGGTATGATATTAACGTACGAAATCAGCTAGGAGGAAGCCAATGAAAAAATACAATGGTCGTATTATTGCAATTGCAAACCAAAAAGGTGGCGTTGGAAAGACAACAACCAGTATCAATCTTGCTGCATGTCTGGCAGAAAAAGGTTGTAAGGTTCTGGCTATTGATATGGATCCTCAGGGACATCTGACAACCGGACTTGGTATTGAAAAAGATGATGAAGAATATACCATTTACAATTTAATGAAGAATGAGTGTAATATTGGGGAATGCATGCTGATCAATGTATTTCCTAATCTGAATCTGATTCCATCCAATCGTCTGCTCGCCGGAATTGAGGTAGAATATGTTGGCGTTCCTAATATGCAGTATATTTTAAAAGAACAGGTACAAAAGCTGAAGGACAAGTTTGACTACATTATTATTGATTGCCCTCCAGCACTTGGTCTTTTGACGGTAAACAGTCTTGTTGCAGCGGATACAGTTTTAGTTCCTATCCAGTGCGAGTTTTTTGCATTAGATGGACTGGCACAGTTAATCTATACGATTGAACTTATGCAGGAAAATCTGAATCCAGATCTTATCATTGAAGGTATTTGTTTTACAATGTTTGATTCCAGAACAAATCTGTCACTTCAGGTTGTAGAAAGTGTAAAAGATTCCTTAAAACAAAATATCTATAAGACCGTCATTCCAAGAAACGTTCGATTAGCGGAAGCACCTAGTCATGGACTTCCTATTACAATGTATGATAAAAACTCCAGTGGAGCGGAAGCATACCGCCAATTGGCAGATGAGGTTATGAATAATTCATTATAAAAAATGTTAATGTTTCACGTGAAACATAGATGGAGGATAACATGGCTCCTAAAAAGGGATTAGGAAAATCAATGGGGGATCTTTTAGGTACTCCAAAGGCAAATACAACAAAACATAAAATTGAAGAAACAGCAGAAGTATTAAAAAATACAACACAGGAGATTGAGATTGATCTGATTTCTCCAAATAAACAGCAGCCGCGAAAAATGTTCAATGAGGATGCATTAGAAGAATTGAGCGAGTCTATCAAAGAACATGGCATTATTGAACCGTTAGTTGTATCAAAGAAAACAGATTCAAATAAAAAAGATTATTACCAGATTGTTGCAGGTGAACGTAGATGGCGTGCTGCAAAACTGGCAGGAATAAAGAAAGTTCCTGTTGTTGTAAAGGAGTATACTGATCATCAAATCTTAGAGATTGCACTGATTGAGAATATCCAGCGTGAAGATCTGAATCCAATTGAAGAAGCGCAGGCCTACAGCAGTCTGATCAAAGAGTTAAGTCTGACACAGGATCAGTTGGCAGAACGGGTAAGTAAAAGTAGAACTGCAATTACCAATTCCATGCGTCTGCTAAAACTTTCAAAAAAAGTGCAGCAGATGGTTATCGATGAAAAGCTGACAGCAGGACATGTAAGAACGCTTCTTTCCATTGAAGATAAAAATATGCAGTATGAAGTAGCACAGATGATCTTTGACAATGATATGTCGGTACGTCAGACAGAAGAATATGTGAAACGACTGAAAAATCCTAAGCCGGAAGAAAAGCAGGAACCGAAAAAGGATGCAAAGACAGAAGCACGTCTTGCAGCATACAAAGAAAAAGAAAATGAAATGAAGCAGATTTTAAAAACCAATGTTACAATTGATGATAAGGGAAATAAAGGTAGGATTGTGATCAATTACAGTAACTTAGAAGAATTTGAACGCATTTTTGAATGGATTCAAAAATAAAAACACAGCGTTGATAAGATGGGAGAATGAAAGATGCTTATTGATATTATGAGTAATAGTTTACTAAATGTAATTGGAGTAGATCCTTTTTATTACATAGCAGGTCTGGCTGGAATTGTGGTCATTTTATTTATTCTGTTATGCGTACAATTGGCAAAACAGTCGAAACTTCGCAAACGATTGGATGCATTTATGTCGGGAAATGAAACAAAATCGTTGGAGGATGAGATCAAACGTAGATTTTGCGAGTTGGATGGATTAAAAGACATTACACTGCGCCATTCGGATGAGATTAGTGCGATTGAAGAATTTATGAAGCTACCTTATTCTAAAATCGGCATTGTGAAGTATGACGCATTTAAGGAAATGGGTGGCAACATGAGTTTTGCTCTTTGTATGCTCAATGAGAAAAATGACGGTATGCTGATGAACTCCATGCACAGCAGAGAAGGCTGCTACACTTATATTAAGGAAATCATCAATGGCGAATCTTATATCGAATTGTCAGAGGAAGAAAAGGAAGCATTGGATAATGCAGTGCAGATGAGAAATGAGATTGGCGACGGAATGAAATAACTAAAATAGTCAATAACTATCATATTATTATATATCATTGGAGGAGAAGAAAATGATAGACATTAAGTTTTTAAGAGAAAATCCAGAGGTAGTAAAACAAAATATCAAAAACAAATTTCAGGATCGCAAGCTGCCACTGGTAGATGAAGTAATTGAGCTTGACAAGGAAGCAAGAGCAGTACAGCAGGAAGCGGATGATCTTCGTGCAAATAAAAATAAGATCAGCAAGCAGATTGGTGCTTTGATGGCGCAGGGCAAAAAGGACGAAGCAGAAGAAGTGAAAAAGCAGGTAACGGAAAATGCCAATCGTCTGAATGAATTAGAGAAGAAAGAGAGTGAACTTCAGGCAAAGATCAAAGAGATCATGATGACAATTCCAAACATCATTGATCCAAGTGTGCCAATCGGAAAAGATGATTCTGAAAATGTAGAGATCCAGAAATATGGTGATCCATTTGTTCCGAATTTTGAAATTCCTTATCACACAGAGATCATGGAAAAATTAAACGGAATCGATCTGGATGCTGCCAGAAGAGTAGCAGGTAATGGCTTCTATTATCTGATGGGCGATATTGCAAGATTGCACAGTGCGGTACTTGCTTATGCTAGAGATTTTATGATTAATCGTGGATTTACTTATGTGATTCCACCATTTATGATCCGTTCTGATGTGGTAACGGGTGTTATGAGTTTTGATGAGATGGATGCTATGATGTATAAGATTGAGGGAGAGGACCTTTACCTGATTGGTACTTCTGAGCATTCTATGATCGGACGTTTCATTGATACGATTGTTCCGGAGGAACAGCTTCCAAAAACATTGACTTCTTATTCTCCATGTTTTAGAAAAGAAAAAGGAGCACATGGTATTGAGGAACGTGGTGTATATCGTATTCACCAGTTTGAAAAGCAGGAAATGATCGTTGTGTGTAAGCCGGAAGAATCTAAGATGTGGTTCGATAAATTATGGCAGAATACAGTAGATTTATTCCGTAGTATGGATATTCCGGTTCGTACGTTAGAGTGCTGTTCCGGTGACCTTGCAGATCTGAAGGTAAAATCTATTGACGTAGAAGCATGGTCTCCAAGACAGAAGAAGTACTTTGAGGTAGGTTCCTGCTCCAATTTAGGAGATGCGCAGGCAAGAAGATTAAAGATCCGTGTCAATGGAAAGGATGGCAAGTATTTTGCACATACTTTAAATAATACGGTAGTTGCACCTCCTCGTATGTTGATCGCATTTTTAGAGAATAACCTGAATGAAGATGGAAGTATCCGTATTCCAGAGGTACTTCGTCCTTACATGGGTGGTATTGAAGAGATTAGATAAGTATGCATAAATTTATGAAAGCAATCGGGTTTTCCAACTGTTATACGAAACGGCAGTTAGATGAAATGATCAAGGATGTCATGCAGCGTCCGGATTATGAAATTGCCGTCACGGACAGTCTGGGACGCAGAATATTTCAATCACAAAAAGCATATGGTGCAGGGATTGGGATCTCCCTTATCGGTGAGATCGATAAGCGTGGATTTCGTACTGTGTTATTTGCCTATCCTTATGTCAAAGGAGAGGAAGTAACTGTGGAAGAAGAAATCCAGATACAAAAGCTTGCGGATAAGGATGCCTATGCCGGTATCAGTGAGGATTATAATGTTGGTATCTCCCTTATTTTCTATGTGCTGAATATTGCGAAAATGACAGAATGTCTTGCAATGCAGGAGCGTATGAATTTTCAGAAGGTGCAGTTATCTGCTCTGTCTGTGAATGGTATGATCTTATTTGGGGTAGAAAAAAGCAAAGTGCAGCTTAATAAGGAAATGGAAAGCCAGACGAATCGCAATGCATTGATCCAGGAGGCAAGAAATGGTGATATGGATGCCATGGAAAACCTCACATTAAATGATATTGATCTGTATTCTTATATTTCCAAGCGTGCAGCGAAGGAGGATGTATACTCTATCGTTGATACGACATTTCTTCCTTATGGTGTGGAAAGTGATCAGTATACGATCGTGGGACACATTCTTCGGGTGGAGCAGGTGGAAAATGAGAAAACGAAAGAGCTTGTCTATGTGTTGACACTGCAGTGTAATAATCTTCATTTTAAAGTGGCAATCAACGAGCAGGATCTGTTGGGAGAGCCGAAAGAAGGACGCAGATTCAAAGGTGATATCTGGATGCTCGGTGAAGTATTGATGGAACCGAGCAGATTAGCATAAATTATTTAATAAAAACAAATTTATTATCTGCAGGAATTTTCCTGCAGACTACGCTTCCGTAGTTAAACGGATATAACGGGGACCTCCTAAGTCTCTATTGTGGGTTCGATTCCCGCCGGGAGCATTTTTATAGACGTTATTGGTATCGGAAAAAGGGGAATGGATATGTTAAAGGCACTATTTGTAATCAATCCCAGCTCTGGTAAGCAGAATTTTCTGGAGACGATTGAACGAATCATTTCCAGATTGATTATGGAACAAACAGTAAATCATATTGATGTGGTTTATACGCAAAAACAGCAGGATGCCTATGAGGCAGCCTTTGCACTGAAAAAAGGAGAATATGATTTTGTGACTGCTATCGGAGGAGATGGCACGATCAATGAAGTGATTGCCGGTATTGCCAAAAGTGGATGTGAAATTCCGGTAGCGGTTCTTTCCGCCGGAACGGTAAATGATTTTGCTAATTATCTGCATTTACCGGATACGGTACCGGAGTTTTGTGAGATGATCAAAAACTTCCGCCTGAAGAAAATTGATGTGGGAACGCTAAATGGCAAGGTATTCATGAATGTTGTGGCAGGTGGAATTGCGACAGATATTGGATATAATGTGTCAAAGGAAATGAAAGCTACGTTTGGAAAGATGGCTTACTATATAGAGGGCATCAAGGAGATTCCAAAGCAGCTTTTTCATCCATTTCAGCTTCGTATCGAATCGGAAGAATATCAGGATGTCGGAGAGTATCTTTTGTTTATGGTGACAAACAGCCAGAGCGTTGGGGGATACAAACAGGCAGCACCACTTGCTTCTATTTCTGATGGTGCACTGGATGTAATTTTACTTAAAAAAGTAGAGATTACACAGGTGACAGATCTGATCATTAAGATTTTGCAGGGAGATCATATCAATCATCCTGCCGTTACATATTTTCAGACGAAGCACGTAAAGATCTTTCCGGAAGATGATAGTCATATTTCCATTGATTATGATGGGGAATATTATGGAGAGCTTCCGGCTGACATCAGTATTTTAGAAGGAAAGATCGACGTCATTATTCCGCAGACAGAAAATAAAAATGAAACAGAACAGCACGAGAATAAATAAAGCTGTTTTGTCCTTATAACCTAATTAAAAAAGAAAAAATAAATCTCTTTCTACTTCTATAGAAATCCGCAATAGTCAGACAAAAACATCTGACAATTGCAGATCAATATAATGTATAGAAAGAGATTTTTGCTTTTCCTATTTTTTTGAAGCAGCCACTTCTTTTTTTCCGTGGCGAAATCCAAAGCTCTTTTTTTTGCGGTTCTGTGCTTCCCGAAGTCGTTGATCCAGTTTTTCAAAGTATTGTTCCTGTGCTTCTTCCTGCTCTCTGGCAAGATAATTCATTTCTTTTAAGACGCGGGTTGACACTTCTTCGGAAATGTCCTGCTTCAATCCCTGATTGACTTCTGTTTTGATGCCATGCATCACACCATTCGTGATCTGATCTGTAATTCCAAGTGTCAAGTAGTTGGACAATTCCATTTTCAATGAATCGATGATCTGATTCGTATGATCGGCAAATGCCTGGTTCATAATCTGCATCATGATATATTGAAACTGGTTTGTCCGTTCCACGGAAAGTGAGGTGGATGATGTCGGTTTTATCGGAGCTTCCTTCTGATAAAGACTGTTTCTTGGTTTTGAAGATTCCAAAGCATAGAGGTTGTCCGGTTCCTGCTCTGTTTTTAAGGTTTCCTTTGGAAAAGAATAGACATTATGTAACTGTTCGACCTTTTGGTTGATCTCGTCCCGCATCCGGATCAATTGTTCAAAATTAAGCTGCTCCCCTTCTTTTAAATCTGCTAAGATCAGCTTGATCGCACGGAGCTGAAAGCCTTCCTGTTTCAGTTTTAAGATGGTACGGAACAGATCCATTTCCCTTGTCGTGTAAATGCGGTGCCCCATATCATTTCTTGGTACTTTGATGTTTAATTCTTCTTCCCAATAGCGCAGGACATGTGTTTCTAATTGTAATTCCTTTGCTGCTTCTGATATAGTAAATATTTTTTCACTCATAAGATGCCTCCCTGATTTTTATTGTGTCATCATTTGTGAGTGACGTCTTATTTTTAACGTTTTCTTTATTGTAATATAAAATATTCGCAAAGGAAACCAGATTCGTATACAATCTTTCGTCAAAAAAGGTCAATATCTACCCTAAATGATGTCAGATAAGAGTCTTTTTTGGCGTACTTTGATTTGTTATAATGAAATCACGAAAAACGGGAACAACCCAAGAAAAAGGAAATAACATGAAGGAGGCGGAAAATATGGAGAAAAAAGTGTTAGATTGGAAGGAATATTTGAATATTGCAAGACAAGCAGTGGCAGAAGGTATTGTACTGCTGGAAAATAACAACGGGGTACTTCCTCTTCCGAAAAATGAAAAAGTGTCAATATTTGGCCGAATCCAGACACATTATTATAAGAGCGGAACCGGATCAGGTGGTATGGTAAATGTGTCTAAGGTGACAGATATTGTAGAGGGACTCAAAGAGAGCAATGCGGTTGTGATCAACGAGTCGTTAAGAGAAGTTTATGAGAAATGGGAAGAAACACATCCTTTTGACGAAGGCGAAGGATGGGGAAAAGAGCCATGGTCACAGGAAGAAATGGAAGTATCAGAAGAGCTTGCAAAACAGGCGGCAGACTGTTCGGATACAGCTATCGTGATCATTGGGCGTACTGCAGGTGAAGATCGGGATAACCATGATGAAAAGGGTGCTTATCGTCTGACAGATGTGGAAGAGCAGATGTTAAAAAATGTACGTAAATATTTTTCACGCATGGTTGTTTTACTGAATGTCGGTGGTATTATTGACATGAATTCTTTTGATCAGTGCAGACCGGATGCAATACTTTATGTATGGCAGGGCGGTATGACTGGTGGAAGCGGCGTTGCAGATGTTTTAACAGGAAAGGTAAGTCCATCCGGTAAACTGACAGACACGATTGCAAAGAAGATCAAAGATTATCCTTCGGATGCTAATTTTGGTGATCCAAAGCGTAACTTCTATCAGGAAGATATTTTTGTGGGGTATCGTTATTTTGAGACATTTGCAAAGGATCGTGTGCGCTATCCATTTGGATATGGACTTTCCTATACTACATTTTCTATTGAGAAGAAAGAGGAACAGGTAAATTTAGACGAGGGTGTTATCACTCTTTTGGTTACCGTAACGAATACAGGGGCTTATGCCGGAAAAGAAGTTGTTCAGGTATATGCCAAAGCACCACAGGGCAAATTAGGTAAAGCGAGCCGCGTTCTGGTTGCATTTGACAAAACAGAATGTTTACAGCCGGGAGAGAGCGAAGTGCTGACGTTCACAATTCCAATGTGTAATATGGCTTCCTATGATGATAGTGGGGTAACCGGCCATGCCTATGCATTTGTATTAGAGGAAGGAAACTATGAATTATATGTCGGAAGTAATGTTAGATCGGCATCTAATATGATCACTTTTACATTGCCTGAGTGCAAGGTGGTAGAGCAGCTTTCTCAGGCTCTTGCGCCAGTAGAAGCATTTGAACGGGATAAGGCAGTGGAGCAGGAAGATGGCAGTATCAGTCTTGTAAAGGAAGAAGTGCCGCTGCTTCAGGTAATGGAAGAGGAGCGCAGAAAGAAGAGTCTTCCTGAGGAATTGAAAAAGAATACAGAGGAGAAGATCATGCTGGCTGATGTGGCAGAAGGAAAACAGTCCTTGGATGATTTTGTTGCACAGTTTTATGATGAGGATCTTGCTTCGATCATCCGTGGAGAAGGAATGGGAAGCAGCCGAGTAACCGCAGGTACTGCTTCTGCTTTTGGTGGGGTGTCTGATTCTCTTACCTCTTATGGTATCCCTGCAGTATGCTGTGACGATGGTCCGTCCGGCATGCGTTTGGATAGTGGAGCAAAAGCATTTTCTCTTCCAAATGGAACAATGCTTGGCTGTACCTTTAATGTCAGATTGATGGAACAACTTTATGCATTGCTTGGTCTTGAGATGATCTCCAATCATGTAGAGTGCCTGTTAGGACCTGGTATGAACCTGCACCGTCATCCATTAAACGGAAGAAATTTTGAGTATTTTTCCGAGGATCCATACCTTACCGGTCAGATGGCAGCCGGCCAGTTAAAGGGATTAAAGAGCCAGGGTGTAAGCGGTACGATCAAGCATTTTTGTGCAAATAACCAGGAATATAAACGTAGAGTGACAGACAGTATTGTATCCGAGCGTGCCCTTCGTGAGCTTTATTTAAAAGGCTTTGAGATTGCGGTAAAGAGTGGCTATGCAGATTCTATCATGACGACCTATGGTTCAGTTAATGGTCTGTTTACAGCGGGAAATTATGATCTGAATACAACGATTCTTCGTGAACAGTGGGGCTTTGATGGTATTGTGATGACCGACTGGTGGGCGAGCATTAACGTGCGTGGACAGGAGCAGAACATGACAGACTTTGCTCAAATGGCACGTTCCCAGAATGATCTTTATATGGTTTGTCCGGATGGTGCTACAAATGCATCTGGTGATAATACATTAGAAGCACTTGAAAATGGTGAGATTACACGCGCAGAGCTGCAGCGGTGTGCAAAAAATATTGTTTCCTTTGTTATGAAGAGCGAAGCAATGAAACGTCAGATGGGAACTGGTACAACAGTTGAGATCATCAATAAGCCGCAGGATGAAGATGACATTAATGCGAAGGACGTTGAGTTTATCACACTGGATAAGAGTATTACGATCAATCTGGGTGACAAAGAATCCAAAGCAGGTACCAATTACATTCTTGCATTTGACGTACAGACCCCTGGTTCTTATCATGTGACACTGACCGGAAGCTCCGAACTTTCAGAATTGGCACAGATTCCATGCACACTTTTTATTCTCGGTACGCCGATCACTTCCTTTACGTTTAATGGAACAGGCGGAGAGGACGTTTCTATCACGAAGAAGATTTACTGTCTGGAGCGTTTCAGAGTGATGCGTCTTTATGTAGCAAAAAATGGAGTGAAGCTTAAGAATATAAAATTTGAACTCACAGATGAAGTGATTGATCCGGAAAAGAGAGATTACTGGGTGGAAGATCTGTAAAAAAGAAACTTCTTTAAAAATGAAAATATAAGAAAGAAACATTTATCCAAAAAAGGATAGATGTTTTTTCTTATTTGATCAAGAAATGAAAAAAAGGTTATACACATTTATGCACATAAATGTGTATAACCTTTTTAAAATCCTGCTTCTGTGTGATTACTCTTCAGAAATGACACCTGTAGGACAAGTACCTGCACAAGCTCCACAAGAAATGCAAGTATCTGCATCAATTTCGAACTTGCCATCTCCCTCAGAAATAGCTCCTACAGGACAAGCACCTGCACAAGCTCCGCAAGATACACAACCATCGTTAATTACGTATGCCATGGTAATTACCTCCTTTTATATTACTTCCTATGCCTGACCAACATCGTTAGTCATTTAACAATCTAATTGTACTCCAAAAAACCAGTAATAGCAAGCCTTTTTACGACAAAAACGTTGGCAAATCAGAGAAAAAATGTCAATAAAAAATTACTGCTCATCTTTTACTTTGTGGTATGCTGCACGCACAATTTCTCTTGCTGCATGCCCCTGTTCTTTTGTAAGGGCAGGAACACCTTTTAATGGATAGTCGATACCCAGATTTTCATATTTGATAACACCCATCGTATGATATGGAAGGATATCCAATGCTTTTATGTTATTTAACGTGCCGAGAAACTCTCCTAATTTAGTCAGATACTCTTCGTTATCAGTAATTCCCGGTACAACAACGTGACGGATCCAAACCGGAATGTTGTTACGGTCCAGATATCTTGCAAATGCCAGAATCTGGTCGTTTGGCTGGCTGGTAAGCTCTTTGTGTTTCTCTGGATCAATGTGTTTAATATCAAGCAATACCAGATCAACAGACTGGATCAGGCGATCAAATTTCTTCATCAGTGCTTCATTATTTTCATTGTAAATAATACCAGATGTATCCAGTGCGGTGTGTATGCCATGTGCTTTTGCTTTTTCAAATAACTCTGTTAAGAAGTCAATCTGCAGCAGTGGTTCCCCGCCTGTTACAGTCATGCCGCCATTTTTATAAAATTCTTTGTATCCTTCGTAGTCTTTTATGATTTCATCGGTATCCATCTGATTGCCGACATTTGGGGTCCAGGTGTCCGGATTATGGCAATATTTGCAGCGCATAGGACATCCCTGTACAAATACGACGTAACGTGTTCCGGGTCCATCTACTGTTCCGAAGGTTTCGATTGAATGAACATATCCTTTCATAGTAAGTCCTCCTTATATAATATCTTATAGTAAGTATGAAGTAATTTTAATAAACTCATACCTGAAAAAAAGTCTTTTCTCACGTATCGGTTTATTAAAAAAGCGGAAGAAGAGCTTGCTTCTTCCGCTGATTTTTATCCTTTTGGCAGGGATTACATAGACTCGTGGAATGTACGAGAGATAACGTCATCCTGCTGCTCTTTTGTTAACTTGATGAAGTTAACAGCGTATCCAGATACACGGATTGTTAACTGAGGATAGTTCTCAGGATGCTTCTGAGCATCTAATAATGTGTCTCTGTTTAATACGTTAACGTTAAGATGATATCCACCTTTCTCGGTGTAACCATCTAACATATTTACTAAGTTATCGATCTGATTAGCAGTTGCTTCCATCTTAAATACCTCCTGTTAGTTTTATTATTGTTGTTCCTCTGTATGAAGATCGTCTACTCCTTCCATTAAGGTTGGAACAGAACAAGCGAGATTCTTGGCACAATCAATGCAGCCAAGCTCTTCCACTTCTTTTACTGTAGAGGAGGGATCATCAAACTCTACATTCATATGACCGCCTCCTCGTGCCATAAATCCGTCTAACATTGCAACAACATCGTTAATCTGTTGATTGGTTGTATCAGACATGATTTCTCACTTCCTATAAATCGCCAGCGATCACAGTATCTTTACCAAGTGCGTTTGGAACGATGGTAAATGTATTAGAAATACCATCCTGTGCATCCTTGTAAGGAAGCTTAGCAACAGAAGATAAGGATGCAATTGCACCATGAGAATCTCTTCCGTGCATTGGGTTAGCACCTGGAGCTAAAGGCTGTCCATGCTTACGTCCACATGGAGTATCACCAGTGTTCTTACCATAAGTTACGTTAGATGTGATTGTTAATACAGACATTGAAGGTACACCGTTACGATATACATGATGAGATCTTAACTCGTTCATGAAGAATGTAACTAACTCTACAGCAATGCTGTCTACACGATCATCATTGTTACCATATTTAGGGAAATCTCCCTCTACTTCGTAAGAAGTAACGATACCATCCTCATCACGGATTGCTTTAACCTTTGCGTACTTGATAGCAGATAAAGAATCAGCTACACAAGAAAGTCCAGCAATACCAGTTGCGAAGTATCTCTTTACATCTCTGTCATGTAAAGCCATCTGAATTCTCTCGTATGCATACTTGTCATGCATGTAGTGGATGATGTTCAATGCGCTTACATAAACACCAGCTAACCACTTGATCATTGTCTTATACTTGTCAATAACCTCATCGTAGTCTAAGTACTCAGAAGTGATTGGACGGTAAGCAGGTCCTACCTGAACCTTTGTTAACTCATCGACACCACCGTTGATTGCGTATAACAGACACTTAGCAAGGTTTGCACGAGCTCCGAAGAACTGCATATCCTTACCGATTCTCATAGAAGATACACAACAAGCGATACCGTAGTCATCACCATGAACAGGTCTCATTAACTCATCGTTCTCGTACTGGATAGAAGATGACTTGATAGACATCTTAGCACAGAACTTCTTCCATCCTTCTGGAAGACGGTTAGACCAAAGTACAGTTAAGTTTGGCTCTGGAGCTGCACCTAAGTTGTTCAGAGTATTTAAGTAACGGAAGCTCATCTTAGAAACTAAGGTACGTCCGTCAACACCCATACCACCTAATGACTCAGTTACCCAAACCGGATCACCAGCGAAGATTGAGTTGTACTCAGGAGTACGAGCGAATTTTACGCAACGTAACTTCATGATGAAGTGATCGATGAATTCCTGGATCTGCTCCTCTGTGAAAGTACCGTTCTTTAAGTCACGCTCAGCGTAAACATCTAAGAATGTAGCAGTACGTCCCAGAGACATAGCAGCACCGTTCTGCTCTTTAACAGCACCTAAGTAACCGAAGTATAAGAACTGGATAGCTTCCTGTACGTTTTTAGCAGGTTTTGAAATATCAAAGCCGTAAGAAGCAGCCATCTTTGTTAACTCCTGTAAAGCACGGATCTGCTCAGAGATCTCTTCTTTACCACGGATTACATCGTCTGTATAAACAGTACCAAAAGACTCTTTCTGAGCTTTCTTGTCTTCGATCAGGTAATCAGTTCCGTATAAAGCTACACGACGGTAGTCACCAATGATACGTCCACGTCCGTATGCATCTGGAAGACCAGTGATGATGTGATTAGAACGGCATCTTCTGATCTCTGGATCGTAAACATCAAATACACCAGCATTGTGTGTCTTTCTGTGAGTTGTGAAGAACTCAACGATCTCAGGATCTACAGTGTAACCATTGTCCTCGCAAGCCTTAACTGCCATACGAACACCACCGTAGATGTTCATACCTCTCTTGAAAGGTTTGTCAGTCTGGAATCCAACGATCGTCTCTTTGGACTTGTCAAGATATCCAGGACCATGAGAAGTCAAAGTAGAAACTACTTTGGTATCCATATCTAATACACCGCCGGCTTCTCTTTCTTTCTTAGAAAGATCTAAAACCATCTGCCATAAATCTTTTGTGTTCTGAGTAGGTCCCTGTAAGAATGAGTCGTCACCCTCATATGGAGTGTAGTTGTGCTGAATGAAATCTCTTGTGTTGATGTCACGCATCCACTGACCGGCTTCAAAACCGTTCCACGCATCTGAATTCATTTTCATTTTAAAAATTCCTCCTTGTAAATTATTTAATTTTTTTGTATAAAGACATAAATAACGTCTTTTGACTATACCAGAATTATAGTTGAATACTGTATACACGTCAATCTGATTTTCCCAAATTTCTTGTACTTTATTTGGTACAATCCCTTGAAATATAGGGTATTGCGGTAAATTCTGGAAAGCGTAGCCACACTTGTTATGCATGTCCTTAAAACTACCTTATATTATAGCAAAAATGGTTGAAGTTGTCATTGCCATTTCGTACTTTTTTCACATTTATTATGCTTGAAATTATGATAGGTGCGTATTATAATAGTGTGACTAAGAATGATCAAAAATTATATTCCATTTATTGAAGGAGGAACATATACTATGGTTAAGATCACGAAGGATATGATTATTTCAGATATTTTAGCAATTCATCCGGGTAATGCAGCAATTCTTATGGCTTCCGGCATGGGATGTATCGGATGTCCGGCTTCTCAGGGAGAGTCTTTGGAGGAAGCTGCTGCAGTACATGGAATGGATGCAGACATTCTGGTAGAAGATCTCAACAAGTTTTTGGAGAACGAAAACGCATAATCTTCTATCAAAGCTATTCTAGAAAATGGAGGGATGATGTGTCATGAAGATAGAGAAACTAAGTGAAAATAAGATAAAATGCACATTGAACCGCGATGATTTGGATAGCCGCGACATCATGCTTACGGAGTTTGCTTATGGTTCGGAAAAAGCCAGAGCATTTTTTCGTGATCTGATGATTCAGGCAGAGGAAGAGGTTGGATTTGAAGCAGAGGACATTCCCCTTATGATCGAGGCGGTTCCGGTGAGCCAGGACTGTATCGTGTTATTTGTGACAAAAGTGTCAGATCCGGAAGAACTGGATACCAGATTTTCACGATTTACACAGGGGAAAGAGGAAGATTCTGATGAGTACGACGAAGAAGATTTTGATGAGGATTCTGCAGAAGGACTTTATCATGCTGTAAAAGATGCTGTAAAATCTGCAATGGAAGGTATTTCACAGGTAGCACAGGAAGCTGCCGATGATACATTTATCCCACTTAATGAATCCATTGAGAAGGTGGAAAAGGATGGGACAAAGCGTGTAGAAGCGGAGGAGAAACCAAAGGTTCACACAGCGATCTATACATTTTCTCAGTTAGATGATGTGTGTATGGTTGCTTCCTATCTGCAGGGCGAGTACCACGGAGATAACACACTTTACAAAGACATGGTTGGTGGGGAATATACACTGATCTTGAGTAGTGGCGGGGAGAAACCGGAGAACTTTACCAAGGTGCTCAACCGCATTTCCGAGTATGGAGTAAGAAAACGCTGCACATATGCGACACAGGCATATTACGAGGAGCATGATCTGTGTGTGATCCGCTCTAATGCATTGCAGACTTTAGCAGATTTATAATCCACTAAAAAAATGATAAGGATACCGATTTTTTACTATTGTAGAAGATCGGTATTTTTTTATGCAAATTAGCAAAAAACTGGTTGGGTCAGAAGAAAGCAAAGAAAAGAAAATGAGGCATGCCAAAAGATCATAAATGTCGAAAATAAAAAAAAACCGACCATATGTTATGTCGAAGCGTCGATTTGACAACCGGCAGGAGTAAAAAATGACAACAAATAAGTTTTAGACGTAAAGTACGGGGACTGGTAAAGTTAGGATAACAGATTTTCACGACAGTTCAAGCAGCACGAAAACACATTCTTCTGGAGAGAAGAATGCTCATGCACAGATATATGTAACTGTGGTTTGGAAGAAGCGGTAAGAATGTGAAAATCTGATGCCACGATGATTATTATCACACGATGTCATGACAAGCAGGATCGTCGTTGCAGGCATCTTTGAAAAACGTGGACAAACAAATGGGAGGTGATAATAAAAGTCACAAT
Organism: uncultured Lachnospiraceae bacterium; assembly: GCA_934317845.1. GTDB lineage: Bacteria > Bacillota > Clostridia > Lachnospirales > Lachnospiraceae > NC2004. The sequence continues at coordinate 66,601 of CAKRES010000009.1, read as the reverse complement.
TACATGTTATATGATCTTTACGTTTCGCAATAACTAAAGGAGAGAGATGTTTCACATGACCCACAGATTTTTCTCTTTTAATGGAAACAATAAAGAACGTTTATCCTTGTGTTTCATGCCGCCAAAAAGGCGGCATATTTTACTTGGATTGATAGAGATAATTAAGAATTCCGGTAACAATGGCTTTGGCTAATTTCTCCTGGTACGCAGGTGCATTTAGATTGGAACATTCCTCCTCATTTGATAGAAAACCACATTCACAGATTACTACCGGACTGATCGCAGATTTTAATATATAATAGCTGCTGTTTGCTTTGATCTGTCGTTTGTTACGGGGATCAAGAGAAGAAATTGACTGCTGCAGGCACTCTGCAAGCTGTTTGCCCTGCTCAGAACCTTCGTAATAAAAAACCTGGCCGCCGAAAATAGAAGGATCCGGATAGCTGTTTTGATGAATACTTACAACCAAAGCAGGATCTGTCTGTTCAAATAATTCTCTGCGACGGATCAGATCAGATTTTTTCTTATTTTGATCCGAAGCATTGGAAAGATCCGTATCTGTATTTCTGGTCATGACAACATTGATATGCTGTTTTTTCAGTAGCTTTTCCACTAACAGACTGATATTAAGATTGATGTCTTTTTCCTCTTCCCCGTGTATACCGATCTTACCGGGGTCACTTCCCCCGTGCCCGGCATCGATCACAATCGTAACAGGTGGATCAGCCTTGCTCAAAGCAGCCAGGAAAAGCTGATCTCTCTGCCTCACAACAGTAATAACCAGCAAAAGAAAAAAACTGATACCTAAGATCCAAAACTCTTTCTGCACTTTCATAAGATCACCTCTTTCCTTCCCATAAGAAGTCTGCCAATCCTGCCATCCTTTCCAAATCTAAGCCCCCTATTTCAGTCGGAATCCGATCTGTAAAGCTGAAAAGTAACATTCAGACTTTAGAGATATTTAATGATCCGCAAGACTGTAACCTAAAATTGACGCTGATCACTAGGCTTTTGATAAAAGTCTATGCTTGTGCTTGTTTCGATGAATACGTGTCCGGACGGTTACGCCCCCTCTGTTTGTGGGATTAGGTATTTTTCAGGCACGCTTTCGCTTTGGTTGCACTCAGCAACGGTGCGTAAGATCCCAAAATACGGGACCTAAGCACCGGCGAGTGCAAATAAGCCTGAAAAATACCTAAATCCCACCAGAGGGGGAGATGACGGAGAGGACACGTAATTCAAACATTGAAACAAGCAAAGCATTGGACTTTTCAAAAGGCGTAGGTGACAAGTCAATTTTCAGGTACAGGATGCGGATCGGTAATTATAATAAAGCATAAATGTTAATTTTTCCCGTAAGATCGGCTTCCGATTGAAATAGGCAATCGGAATAAAATGGAAAGGATGGCAGCAGGGTGGTTTGTTATAGGATATGAGAGTGGGGGGTGTTATAGAAGAAAAATTGATTTTATATTGTAAAAGGATGTTGTGGATATTGCAAAGACAATCCGACGTGGACGAATAAAAGGACTTGTGCTATACTTGTAACGCTTATGAGTTAAAGAAGGTGTATGAAATGCAGACGAAGATCGTAACAGTGACAGAGGAGAATAAAGAACAGACATTGAAGGAAGCAGGTTCCATTTTAAAGGCAGGTGGTCTGGTAGCTTTTCCAACAGAGACCGTTTATGGTCTTGGTGGTGATGGTCTGAATAAAGATGCTTCTGCGAAGATTTACGCAGCCAAAGGGCGTCCAAGTGATAACCCTCTTATTATACATATCGGTGATCTTTGTGCACTTGATGTATTGGTAAAGAATCGTTCCGAAGAAGCAGACAAGCTGATCGATGCATTCTGGCCGGGACCGATGACATTGATCTTTGAGAAAGCAGATATTGTACCGAAGGAAACAACGGGAGGGCTTAATACAGTTGCCATCCGTTATCCGTCCCATCCACTTGCGATGGAGCTTTTGCGTGACAGTGGTGTGTACATTGCGGCACCGAGTGCCAATCTGTCCGGACGCCCAAGTCCGACAATGGCACAGCATGTCATTCAGGATTTAGAGGGACGCATTGATATGATCTTAGATGGAGGTAGTGTGGATATTGGTCTGGAATCTACGATCATCGACGTTTCCGTGACACCTCCGGTAATCTTACGTCCGGGATATATCACGGAGGAAATGGTAGAAAAAGTCTTATCAAACATTACCGTTGATCCTGCTACTTTGAAAAAACGGGTACAGGAGAATTTCGTGGCAAAAGCACCGGGAATGAAATATAAGCATTACGCTCCCAAAGGTGAGCTTACGATCGTGGAGGGACCGACTTATCAGGAGGTTGCAGAAAAGATCAATGAACTGGTTGCTGCGGATCAAAAAAGAGGAGTAAAGACGGCAGTGATCGCAACAAAAGAGACGAAACAGCTTTATGATGCGCCTGTTGTTAAAGTCATTGGAAGCAGGGAGGATGAAGCAAGTATTGCCAGAGGATTATTTGCCATATTAAGACAGATGGATGATCTTCAGGTTGATACGATCTATTGTGAGAGCTTTGATACGAAAGAATTAGGACAGGCGATCATGAACCGGCTTTTAAAGGCGGCAGGATATAAAGTGATTTCATTATAGAAAATGTGGTGGTAAGATGGCATACGAAATTTTGGTAATAGGAAGTGGAGATACAGAGCGGGAAGTGATGGCAAAATCGATCATTGACCGACATGTGAAGCTTCAAAAATGTGAACCGGTAAAGGTCAGGGCACGCGGTCTGGTGGTACTCTTTCAGGAACCAGTCAATCCCAAAGTAGCAGAGATATTGAAAAATAATGAAGCTCCGTTAGAATATGATTGTGTGTTTCAGTTGGAGCAGGCGGATATTGACCAGAGCGATTTGATCCTGACGATCGACAGTCAGCAAAAGGAACGGGTGCTGAAAAATTATCAGAATGTTAAAAATATATATACATTAAAGGAACTGGCAGGCGAAGACGGTGCGGTACTAGATCCATATGGAAAGGATCTGATCGATTACGAATACAGTTACCGGGAGCTGCATCGGTTGTTAGACCGCATTATAAAAGATGTCATCAACCTGCAGGTAAAAGCAATGCAGACAAGTGAGGAGGAAATTCAAAATGAAGATAGCATTAGCGAGTGATCATGGTGGATATGGATTAAAGTGCGAAGTGATCAAGCACTTAGAAGAACGTGGATTTGCATATGAGGATTATGGCTGCTACAGCGAGGAATCCTGCGATTATCCGGATTACGCACACAAAGCGGCACATGCTGTAGCAGATGGTGTTTGTGATCTTGGTATTTTGATCTGTGGTACCGGAATCGGGATCTCGATCGCAGCAAACAAGGTGCCGGGAATCCGTGCAGCGTTATGCCACGACTGCTTCAGTGCACAGGCGACAAAGGAGCATAATGATGCGAACATGCTGGCAATGGGAGCCAGAGTGATCGGTCCGGGACTTGCATTAAAGATCGTAGATACATTTTTAGATACTCCATTTTCCAATGATGAAAGACATATCAGACGGATTAAAAAGATCGAAGAAATCTAACCAAAAGACAGTTGTTCACCGATATATATGATACAAGCAGCATTTTGCTTTCAAGCAGAGAGAAAGAAAACGTTCTTTAAGGTGTAAGCATAGCACAGATTCAGGTGTAGTTCCAGGAAATGTCAGGTGAATGATTGATGAAAAATACAAAAAAAAGAAAACGAATCTCATATTTAAAAGAAAGAAAACGGGTGGCTGCCAGCATTCTTGCGTGGCTGCTCGTTTTTTTGCTTTGTCTGGAACCATTTTCCAGTTCTGCCGTTTCTGCGGTTACATATGCCAGTGAAAATGGAAGCAGCGTTACACAGATGTCGGAAGAACCTGCTTTGGATATACCAGAGCTTGTAGAGGAAGAGGGGCAGAGCATTTATCTTATTCAAAATAAGGAGCAGCTTCTCTGGTTTGTAAATCATTGCAACAGCACAAGTGACAGCACCTATGTAGACAGCAATGCAAGGCTGATGAATGATATTACATTAAATGATCTTAGTGCAGAAGGAAGTACTTTGCTGAGTGATCCCGATACTCTGACCAACTGGGTGCCGATCGCCAATGGTTCGCTTGGCTACACGGGAACCTTTGATGGAAATGGACATACGATCTATGGACTTTATTATAATTACAGTGTGGAAAAGGACAACAGTGTCGGCTTGTTTGGCACGTTGAACCTTCAATCAAAAAATGGAACGGTGCGGCGCGGAACCGTTAAAAATGTCACATTGAAAAACTGTTACATCAAGAGCAGTGCCTCACATACCGGGGGAATTGCAGGAAACAGTTATGCCGGTATCATTGACCACTGCGAGGTGGATGGTGTCATCCTTACAGATGGAACGTCGGCAGGTGGGATTCTCTCTGCCAACCGTTATTTAAATAACCGTGCGAGCTATCGTGGAGAAGTGACATACTGCAAGACAAATGTGTTCTTATGCGGGGATGGAAATCTCAGCGGAGTGGGCGGTATTGTGGCGCAGAACAATGCTTATGTTGCATACTGTGAGGCATATGGAACAGTGTCCGGCCGCTCTACCAGCGGTGCATATGGATTTTGCGGCGGCCTTGTCGGAGCACTTGGTGCGGCGGAATATAAAAATTATGCGTCACATTATGGTCTTGTCGTAAACAGTTATTCCCACGCCGTTGTTTCCTCTTCCGGCAACGGTACTGCGATCGGGGCATTGGTTGGAAAACCAACCGGTGGGTATATGATCAACTGTTACGCATCCGGATATGAAAATCGTGCGCTTGGAACGGTGGAGTATCGAGATGTTGTCGCTACGACCGGAATGAAGAAAAATGCCTACTATTATGAATATGCGGGAGAGGATGGAACTACCTGTGGGGCGTATCGCCAGATTGCCTACAACTGCTATCTGCTGTCTGACCGTGATACAAAAGCGGATGCAAAGCTTTCGTTTGATGAGGTGTACCAGAGGACGAAGGAAACCTTTGCTTCGGGACAGGTTGCCTATGAACTGAATCATCCGGATGAAACTGTTTTAAAACGCTTATTTGATTATCATCAAACATCCGAGACATACGGACAATATTTATCCATCTCAGAGAAACAGCCTGCTGATGAGATGCCGCGGTTTATCAGTGATCCTGAAACGCTGGGAAGCCGCAAGGTAAACCGTATCACCTACCGGGGAGATTATGAGGGAATTGCATATTGTAACGAAAGCACGAAACTGCCGAGTGCTGAGCTTCCTTATTTTTATGAGTTTACCTGTGAAAATGAGGAGGGAGATACGATTCCTTTTACCGGAACAGAAATTGAAAAGGATACGATCGTTACCGTAACAAAGCAGAGTGCGGAGCCGGTCAAAAATAATGAGGGCTATTTTGAGATCAAAAATAAGCTGCAGTTTTTGTGGTTTGTTTCTTATGTCAATGGAGCAGTAACTTTAGAGGGGGAGGATGCAAGGCATGCCAAAGCAGTGCTTTTAAATGATCTTGATCTGAGTGATACTTTGGTTGATCCAATCGGAACGATAACAACCAAAGATGGTACCGCTTCTTATGAAAATGCTTTTTGCGGAACATTTGACGGACAGTACCATGTGATCAATGGTCTTACGATAAACAAACCGGATCAGAATTATGTGGGACTTTTTGGAGCCACGTATGGTGCAAGGATTGAAAGACTCGGTCTGACCAATGTATCGATCAGTGGAAAACAATATGTTGGTGGCATTGTTGGAAAAGCGGTAGCAACCAAGATCATAAGCTGTTATGTGACCGGAAAAACGAAGGCTGCACTGGAATTTACCGGAGGTATTGTGGGATCAGCAGGGATCAGCAGGGAACACAGCTCTTCGTTTGATTCTCAATTTGCCGCCTGTGAGATCTATCGCTGCTATGCCGATGTTTCCATGCAGTTTGGCACCATGGTGAAAACAGCGGGCGGTATTGTCGGAGAATGTGCAACCGCGGAGAATGTAAAAAATACCTTTTCCGACTGCTACTATGATCAGGAGAAAGCAGGCGTAAAGGGAGCCATTGTTGCGGTGGAAACGGCAGCAGATGATGTAAAAAACCGGGTAATGGGTCTGCCGGAACGTGCCTTTTCATCAGGAAAAGTATGCTGGTATCTGCAGCTTGCTTGTATGCAGGCCGGTGAGACAAGCATTGTAAAAAAAGAGGCATTTGATGCGTATCAAACAGATACGGTATCGGATGGATGCAGCGATCATGTGATCCGCAGCCGGGAGCTGATCTGGTGTCAGGATGTGTCCGTGCAGCATACACCGCAGTTTGCAGAGTATAAAACCAGCAAAGAAAAAGAACAGGCACAGATCATGCGCTACACGGTATATGATGAAGATCAAATATATCAGGAAAATGGCACAGAAGTTTCCCAATATGGGAACAGCGGATTTGTGGCAGCAGTACCGGACAGCGTTCCGGAGCATACGATAACGCAGGATGGACAGACCCTTTATTTTGGCGGATGGACCAGACTGAAGGGCAGCACGGTATATATGACGGAGACTTCTGTTACCGTTGAGAAGGATACATATCTTTATGCCGGTTATGATACGACCGGACGCATTTTTTTAACAGATGAAAATAAAGACCTGACGATCACCTATGGCAGAAATCCGGCAACAGAGCAGTATACGGTGAAGGCTTCGTGCAGCATGTCAAAAGATGGCTCGTATCTTACTTATCAGTGGTATGAAAAGAGCGGGGAAAAAGAGGTGCCGCTTGCCAATGAAACAAAGGATTCTTATCGGATTCCGGCGGATCTTTGTGCAGGAACGCATGAGATCTTTGTAAGAGTCACGGCACAAAATGGTACCGTATCAGATTCCGGGCATCATACGGTTACCGTAAAGAAAAAAGAACTTGCAGCTTCGCTTTTTGAAGCATTAAAAAGCTGTTACTACACGGGAAATCCGGTGAAGCCGCAGCTTATGATCACAGCAGAAGAAGCCAACCTGTTAAAAAAGGAGGAGCTTGTTGTCATAGCACAAAATAATGTGGAGCTTACTACAAATGAACAGCAGGCATCCCTTCTGATCACGGCGAAGGACGATAGCAATTACGAGGGCAGCGTAACTGTACCATTTGCGATCGTTTCTCTTCCGGTAACGGCGGAAATGTACGAGATCATAGGAACAAAAGAAGGAGAAGATTATCTGGATTCGGTAACGATAAAGCCGAAAGAGGGGTATCTGATGTCGAACCGGCTCAACAGTGTGTATGGCAAGGATGGCATTACGCTTACTGTACCAAAGGATAAGGAGCGTATCACAAACCGTGTTGGATTTTATATTAAGAACGAGGAGACCGGTGCGATGACCGAACAGATCATACTGCTTGTGACGATCAGGAACAGCCGGTATACTGCCCCGGACGATTCCAAAAAGGACGATGACCAGAACAATACGACGAAACAGCCATCTCCTGATCCGGCAGGTCAGACTACCGAGGAAGCAAAAAACGATCACAAACAGACTGGGCAGAAAAAGCCGAATAAAACCGATCCGGCTCAGAAAAAGTACGATGAAAACCATGAACTGATCAGCTACTATGATGGACTTGGAATGCCGAAGGCGGGTGGCATTTACACGATCGGAAATTATCGTTACAAGGTGAAAAAGGTAACGGTCACAGGTGGTAGTGTGGAGCTGATCAAGGTAGTCAACCGTTCACTGAAAAAAGCTGCCGTCCCCTTTTATGTGGAGATCAATGGATTCCGTTACCAGGTCACAGAGATTGGAAAGAAAGCATTTGCCAATGAGAAAAAACTGACGGAGCTTTTGGTTGGCAGCAGTGTGACCACGATCAAAACAAAGGCATTTTATAACTGTAAAAAGTTAAAAACGATCCGTATCAAGAGCAAAAAACTGAAAAAGACCGGTAAAAAGCTCTTTACGAAAACGGCACGTGGACTTATCATAAAGGTACCAGGATCAAAAAAGAAGCAGTACAAAAAGCTGCTGTCAAAACAAGGACAGAAACGAGGTAAGATCAAATGACGAATGAACAAATCTATCCCTATATTGACCATACACTGTTAAAACCAACAGCAACTTTCGCCGAGATCAAGACGCTTTGTGACGAGGCAGTCCGGTATCATACGGCATCGGTCTGTATTCCACCGTGTTACGTAAAACCGGTGCGGGGGCTGTATCAGGATCTTACGATCTGTACCGTGATCGGATTTCCAAACGGGTACAATACCAGAGAGGTCAAGGAATTTGAAACGAAGAACGCATTGGAACATGGTGCCGATGAGATCGATATGGTCATCAATCAAAACGATGTCAAGGACGGACAGTTTGTAAAGATTAAGGAGGAGATCGCTTCGATCAAAAAAATCTGCGGCAGCCACATATTAAAGGTTATCATTGAAACCTGCAATCTGACCGAGGGAGAAAAGATCGCGATGTGTCAGGTGGTGACTGAGGCGGGTGCCGATTATATCAAAACGAGTACCGGATTTGGAAGCGGCGGCGCAACCTTTGCGGATATTAAACTGTTCCGGGAGATGATCGGACCGGATGTGAAAATGAAAGCGGCAGGCGGTGTATCTTCCAAAGAGGATCTGGAGACGTTCCTTTCTCTTGGCTGTTCACGCATCGGAACCTCTTCTGCGATCCGGCTGCTTACAGAAAAATAATAACAGAAACGAAGGAGCATTTATGTATAACCCCCCTGCATTTGGTTAAGAATATGGAATAACATGCCAGACCAAATTGCAAGGGGGTTATTTTTATGAACAAACGCACGATGGTTTATGCGATCACATTAGTATGGGTGGCAGTGCTGCTGCAATGTGTGGTGACGCTTGGATTGAAAAATGATGGTAAGATCACGGAGGCATTTTTATCCGGAGAATCCTCGCCGCTTACCGGAACGCTTACGGTGAAAGGAGAACTTTCCAATTATCTGTACTCTGTTACGGAAAAAAAGGAGCTGCTTTCATATCTTGCTTCTTCTTTAAATATGACAGAGTATCAGGAAGTGATCGAGGAAGAGGCGGAGCAGTACCGGATCATGAGCAAAAATCAGCTTGCCAGTGTGGATATTTCTTTGAAAGAGGGAGCCGGGGACAAAAAACAGGTGCTTGTTACAACGATCACGCTGACGGACCGGATGGATTCCATTATCCACTACAAGGAAGTTTTGGAGAAAAGCTATGATGCACTGGGGCTTTCCTGCCAGAGTGGGATCAGTATGAAGGGCAGCTACGAGGGAAAATTGAGCAGTGAGCGCATGAATGAGATCAAAGACACGATGTTTCGGGTGCTCGAAAGCCGCGAACTAAAAAAACAGACATTAGAAGATAAGACGATCTACTATGGTTATACCAACCGATTAGATGTATATCAAAGAATGAATCACAAAAGGGTGAACACGCAGCTTATATTTTCCTTTTCCCAAACGGACAGACGCACCTATTTAAATCTCGCCATACCTTATTATAATGAAGATTTTTGACACAGAGTGGGTTCCTTTTGCATAGGCTATAGCAAAAAGAAACAGGTAGCAGAAGGATGGAACAGAGTCTTAAGTATTTAATGGATTACGAAGAAGATGAAAAACAGTGGCAGGAGGATTATAAAAAGCTGCACCGCTGTTATCCGAAGGAAGCGAAAATGTATTATGATCTGGTGTCCGAAGCGTTAGACCGTCTGGAATACGAGGATTCCATGATGTATCGGGAGTCGGTGGATGAGGCAAGTGTACAAAAGCTTGCAATGGATCTTGGTCAAAAGATCGGCTGCAGTGCCGATCAGATGATCTGTTATCCGCTTTTGATGGTGCTTCTTCTGGATGAGATCTATGTGCGGCGCATGCGAAAATGCCGCCATCAAAAAAAGTTTCGTGAAAACTCTTGTGCTTTTCCCCCTAATTCTTTAAAATAAGAATCGACAGGAACAGACAAAACACATCGATTTTTAATGGAAAAACAAAAGGAACAGAAATATGGAAACATTATCCGATATATTAGATAAATATCTAACAACTGACTTGAAACAGATCATAGCCAGTAACCCAAGAAAGAAGGAGGGAGCCACAAAGATCAAGATCCGTCCGGTTTTGATCAAAGAAGAACTGTATTATCAGGTTTCTTCTTTCATAGGGACAAAAGTATTTCACGAAAATCATAAAAGAGAGGATATTTTAGCAAGGATCAGTCCTTCCCTGCAGACTGCATTTAAACAGATCCAGGTGATCACAAGGGAAGAGACGATCACGATCTTAAGCAGCAAAAAGGGACACCAATCGATCTCCAGAAAAAAGGTGAAGACAGTAATGCCGGCGAACTTAAGCCACAACCGGGTGAAACGTTATCTGATTGAGGAGGGGACGCCGGTTCCTTTTTTAGTGGATCTTGGTGTCATGAATGCTGAGGGAAAAGTACACGCAAGGCAGCAGGACAAGTTCCGCCAGATCAACCGTTTTCTGGAAATGGTGCTGGATGTGGAAAAGGAGCTTCCGACGGATCAGCCGCTTACGATCCTGGATTTTGGCTGCGGCAAATCGTACCTTACCTTTGCTCTCTACTACTATATGACCGTGCTCAAAAAGCGCAAGGTACATATGATCGGTCTTGATCTGAAAGAAGATGTGATCGATGCATGTAACAAGCTTGCGAAGCAGTATGGCTATGACGGACTTGCTTTTTTAACCGGAGACATCAAAGATTATGAAGGCTATGACAAGGTGGATATGGTGGTAACACTCCATGCCTGTGATACTGCGACCGATTACGCACTTTATAAGGCGATGCAGTGGGATGCCAAAGTGATCTTAAGCGTCCCGTGCTGCCAGCATGAGTTGAATCAGGTGCTCAAAAATGAGACATTAGAGGCAATGCTTTCTTATGGTATCATCAAGGAGCGGTTCTGCGCCCTTGCAACGGATGTCATCCGGGCAGAGCTTTTGAAAAGTGTCGGCTATGAGACGCAGATCCTGGAATTCATTGATATCGAAAATACACCAAAGAACCTGTTGCTGCGCGCGGTAAAAAAAGCGGGACAGGCACCGGGGAAAAGTGATGCATTTGTTCGTTTCCAGTCATTTCTCGGACAGGAACTTACGTTACAGCGTTTGATGAAGGAGGAAGGCATATGAGAAACCGGGTAATACAGATCATCGTATTTATTGTCTGCTTTATCGGTGGCGTGATCGGCATCAATTATGTGATGGGAACGAATGCGGGGGACAACACACTTTCCATGGATCAGGCGACGCTTCCTCTGGTCTATACGAAGGTTGCATCTGAAAATGTCAACTGTCTGCATGGGTATACGTCTGACATTGATGCAGCTTTGCTGCGTGATACACTAACCCCGCTGGAAGAAGGTGAGCCGATCTCCCTTCTGATCGAAAATGACAATTATACGATCAAGAAAATGCATTATGAGCTGCGCAGTGCAGATGCATCTTCATTGGTGGAGGACGGTGATATCAAGTCCTTTAAAACCGATAAAAATAAGCGGTTAAAGGCGGATCTTTCCATCCGGATGCAGTTAAAGGAAGATCAGGATTACATTTTAAAGCTGGTCCTCGTAACCGAAGGTGGTGTGGATCTGACTTATTATACACGGGTACTTTACGGAACGGATCTTCATATGAAGGAACAGATCGCGTTTTGTAAGAAGTTTAATGAGGCACTGCTCAGCAAGCAGGATGCCGAACAGATGAAGACCTATCTGGAGCCTGATCCTTCCAAAACATCGACGGATCTTGGACATGTGGATATTACGTCCAGCTTTGAAGCGATCACTTATGCAGATATGGCCCCATCTTTTTTATCCAAGCCGATGATCTCGATCACAAATGTCAATCAGGATGTAGCTTCCTTGAAGTTCCGTTATGTCTTAAGTGCCAAGAGCAGCGGAGGAAATCAGGAATATTATGAGGCGGAAGAGACGTATCGGGTGCGCTATACAAAGGATCGGATGTATCTGTTAAGCTATGACAGAACGATGGAATCTTTTTATGATCCGGTCTTTACCAGTACGTCGTCAAACAGTTTAAAACTTGGAATTGCAAAGAATTCCGGCATTTCTTATATGGTCAGTAAGGATAACAAACAGGCTGCATTTGTCAAAAATCAAGAGCTTTATCTTTACGATAACGACTCGGCGCAGGTGGTAAAGGTGTTCAGCTTTTTGCAGGAGGATAAAGCCAATGTCAGGGACAGCTATGACCAGCACGGTATCAAGATCATGCGCATTGATGAGAAAGGGAATCTTGCCTTTTTGGTGTACGGTTACATGAACCGTGGACGGTATGAGGGACAGAATGGAATTTTATTCTACGAATATCATGCGGAGGAAAACCAGATCGAGGAGATTGCTTTTGTTCCATCTAAACAGCCATTTGCCGCATTGACAGAGGATGTGCAGCAGGTTGCTTATATGAACAAAAAGCGTACTATTTATGTGACATTAAATGGCGGGTTATATGAAATTGATCCACAAAAGAAGAGTGCAAAGCTCAGTATGGATCAGGTGGCGAGTGATACCGTAGTGGCTTCGAAGGATTATCATCTGATCGCACTTTATTCGGATGCGGATATCCGGAATAACCAGACGATCACAGTGAAGAATCTGAATGATCAGAAGGAGCATACGATCAAGGCAGACGAGGGAGAAGTCCTTCGTTCACTCGGATTTGTCGATGAGGATTTTGTGTATGGAAAGGTAAAGACAAGTGACATTGTATCACAGGATGCTGATACCATTTACTATCCGATGTATGAGATCGTCATCATGAATAAAGATGGAGAAATAGTAAAACGTTATAAGCCGAAGAAGTCCAGCCAGTATGTGATGTCTGCCACGATCACAGGTACATTGGTCGAGCTTCATTTGTCCCAATATAAAAATGGTTCTTTCCATGAGCAGGGAAGTTATCACATTATGGGAAATGAAGGAGAGGAACAAAAGAGTGTAATGCTCGATTATACCTATAACTCTGTGCGTTACAAGGAGCTTTATATGGTATTTCCGAATACTGTATATGTGACGGAGGAGCCAAAATCCGCGGCATCGAAAGAGAAACGTGTGGATGCGGGTCAGACGATCAAGGCAGAGGAAGATGATATAACACTTACCAGGTACTATATCTATCACAACGGTGAGATCAGTGCATCGGTAAATACCGCATCGGAGGCGATCCGACAGGCGGCAAAGGAACAGGGCGGTGTGATCAACAGCCGACAGAAGACGATCTGGGATTATAGTGGAATCAAGGAATATGGTACGGTCGGGGATGATGTCCCGATGGTGAAAGCTGATGATGTCAGTGACAGCAAGGCGGCAGCAGTTGCCATGCTGCTGCAATACGAGGGCGCGGAAACGACCAAAGAGAGTCTTGACAAAGAAAAAGAAGTGACTGCGCTCATGTCAGAAGGCAAATCCATAGAGGCAGTTAATTTAAGTGGTATTACGCTTTCGGATGCTATGTATTATGTCTGTCAGAAGCATCCGGTCATCGCACGCAGAAAGGATGGAAGTTATATTCTGATCACCAGCTTTAACGCATCGCTGGTACGATACAGTGATCCACTTTCCGGTGAAGTAAAACGGGAAGATTTTGAAACGGTGAGCAAAGAGCTTTTGGATGCGGGAAATTGTTTCTACAGCTATGTAAAATAGGTAGCTTTTTCCCCTGATATACGGTATAATTTAAATACTTATGATGTATTTTGGAAGAGCAGGATGGAGGAAATCATATGAAAATTAAATTCCGCGCAGAATTTGCAAGAGACTGGGTGATGACTCGCGAGAGTACAATGGGAAAGAACCCGATCAATCATTTGAGAGATTGTATTCAGAAGATCATTGGAGAAAACGGAAAGATCAAAACGCTGGATTCCGGATATACAGATTGTAATCTGATGATTTTCCTGGGAGATGTCACTTATGAAGGCTTTGAGATTCAATTGTGGCAGACCTTAGAGGATGAATTCCAGATTGGAAAAGGCTCCAGAGAGGCTGTGATTTCCTATGAAAAGATCCTGGAGGAAGAGGAGTTAGAAGAAGTAAAACGGCAGCAGTTTTTAAATGCCTTAAAGGGAAAGGTAGATATGCTGCTCGGAGCAGCTCCTTATAAAGCATTGTTAGATGAGCTGATGAATGTGGCTCCGCAGATCACGGCGATGGGGGTACAACGGGTATTCAATGCAAGAGCTTATCTGTTTTCTCTGGATGAAGGTTGTGGTTACAGCACCTATCTGGACATATTTGCCAATGTGGTAAACAGTCTGGATCTGTTTGAATTTTCCGATGAGAATAATAAGGTGATCGAAACAACTGTGGAGAAGAATGACAAAGATCCATGGCTTCAGTATAATGGTATTGGTAATTTCAAGGGAAAATGCATCAGCTTTGATATCAGCCAGTGGGTACATGATCCGGATGATCCCGGATTTAAGAAACTGCTCCGCAAGCTTCGTGCTGTGCAGAAGGATTATATTTATGTGTTCCGTATTCCTTACATGGAGGAGCCGCAGCTTGGTCGTGTATACCAGACGATCAGTGATGCACTTTACACGGAAAAGGTAGTATTTCCACCATTTACCTATAAAGAGTATTTCCAGTATATCAAAGAGCCGCTTGCAAAATATCATTTCCAGGTAGCAGAGGATGCAAAGGATGAGTTTAACAAGAGGGTATTAGATGAGAAGAGTAAGGGAAGCTTCTACGGACTTCGCAGTATGCGTAAGCTCGCATATGAAATGATGTACCGTAAAATGCTTCGAAACGCAGAGACCGGTGTAGCAGATCTGATGATTCACGGAGAGGATCTGGCCGGCTGGGCAGATTAGAGAGTGAGTAGTACATAAAATGATCGATCATTTTGAACAAACATTGGATGTTGACTGTCAGGTGCTTTTAAATCGTCTGAAAGAAGAGATCATAGAAGACACAAAGGACAACGTCAGAGAACGGAACAAAGAAGGTATTTATATGGGAAAAGTGGGAGCAAAAAAGTTCTACTTCCTGTATAAACCACCGTATATGCCCACGATCCGCTTCTGTACCATGATGAAGGGAGATTTAAGCGAGAGCAGTGAGAAAAAAACAAGGATGCGTTACCGTTTCCAAAAATCAGGCAGCGCGTTGATCAGTGCCATACTTATTATGCTTGTGATCACGGTACTTGTATTTTATTCTCAGTTTAGCAATCAGCTGAATCTGGCAGCGCAGCTTTGCCTGTGGGGATTCTGGGTTCTTTGTATGGCAGCCGGTTTGTGTAGTCTGATCCCGATGCGCATGGCAAAAGAACGTTTGCTTTCCTATATGAAACAATTATCCATAGAGAAATAAAAAACAACGGAGACAGGTCAGGCTGCTTCGTTGTTTTCATTTTGGGTATAGAAAAACCACTCTATTAGCGGGGGGGAGAGTGGTTCTTCATCTATCTAATAGGGAGCAAATATCTTTAGAAACATAGCGATCTAAAAATATTTGTCGTGATTAGCAATATTTAATAACATGGTCATTATAGCATACAAAATAGATGCTGACAAGGGACAAATGAAAAAAAGTCAAAAAATACGGGAAAAAAGCCATAGAAATAGTATATTTCCATTGACGAGAACCGATATATTGTGGTAATAATATACTGTGGGTACTTTGTACCCACTCCCTTATTTTATATCAATTTTTTAAAGAAATCAGAGGTGACAACATGGCAGGTAAAAAGAAGAAAAAGTTCTGGCTCTTAACCAGAGTATTTCAGATCTTTTTTATCCTAGTGTTCATGGCGTGTGTGTGTGCGGCTGTTATTGTTTATATGAAATATGGCAAGACCGTGCTGACACTGTATGCGTCCTCACAAAAGATTGTGGAACAATCAACAGAGAAGGATTTCCAATCTGCGGAGACCAGTCTGGTCTATGATGCAAAGGGAGATCTGATGAAGACGTTAAAGCGGGAAAAAGATGTATATTATCTGGATTCAGCGTCCATACCAGATACAGTAAAGGATGCACTCATCAGTATTGAGGATAAGAAGTTTTATCAGCACAATGGAATTGATGTCAAGCGTATAGCCGGATCTCTGGTCGCAAATATGCGTTCCAACGGGATTTCTCAAGGTGGTTCCACGATTACCCAGCAGCTTGTAAAGCTTGTATATTTATCAAATGAGCGTTCCTATGTGCGTAAGATCCGGGAGGCATTTATTTCCATCGGTATTGAGAAGAAGTACAGCAAGGACAAGATTTTAGAATACTACATAAATAATATTTATTTTGGTAATGGATATTATGGTATTCAGGCAGCAGCAAATGGATATTTCCGTAAGTCGGTCAGCTCTTTAAGCTTGTCGCAGGTCGCATTTTTGTGTGCGATCCCGAATGGTCCGACAGAATTTGATCCATATAAAAATAAGGACAATACGTTAAAACGTCGGGATCTGATCTTAAAAGAAATGCTGAGTGACGGCGTGATCACGCAGGATCAGTACGATGAAGCAATTCAGGAAAAGATCAAGGTCAGAAAACCAAAGAAGTCCAAGATCAACAGTGTCGATTCTTTTGTGATCGAATGCGCGACGAAGGCATTGATGAAGCAGCAGGGCTTTACTTTTAAGTACAGCTTTGACAGTGATGCAGACCGGGAAGCCTATGACAAGCAGTATGCCCAGGCATATGATTCCTGCGAGGCAATGCTTTATACGGGTGGATACCGTATTTATACTTCCATCGATCAGGAAAAACAGCAGTTACTGCAGGCATCCATCGATGAGAATCTGAAGAATTATACCGAGGTCAGTGATGAGGGCTATTACACATTACAGTCTTCAGCTACCTGTATTGATAACAGCTCTGGTCGTGTGGTTGCGATCGTTGGTGGAAGAAGTCAGGATAATGTAGAAGGATTTTCTTTAAACAGAGCATTCCAGAGTTATCGTCAGCCGGGTAGTTCCATTAAGCCACTGATCGTTTATACACCGGCGCTGGAGCGAGGCTACACGGCAGATTCCATTGTATCGGATACACCGATCAAGGATGAAAAGGATGCACCGAAGAACTCCGGCAATTCCTACTCTGGAAGGATCACGTTAAGAAAAGCGGTAGAGAGATCCAGAAACGTAGTGGCATGGCGCATTTTCAAAGAGATTACGCCGCAGGTGGGATTAAGTTATTTAAAAGAAATGCATTATGCCAAGATCATGGATTCTGATTATGTGCTGGCAGCAGCCGTAGGTGGTTTTACTTACGGATCTAATACGATGGAAATGGCATCCGGTTTTGGAACACTGGCAAATGAAGGAGAATATAGAGAACCAACTTGTATTGTGTCGATCACAGATTCCAATGGGGACATTGTTGTATCAGACGAAGTGGAAAGCAGCAAGGTATATGATCGTAACGCTGCACTGGAAATGGTAGACATCTTAAAGGGTGTATTACGTTATGGTACCGGTGCCGGACTTGCGATCAAGAACAATATGCCATGTGCCGGTAAGACAGGTACTACCGATGATAACAAAGACGGATGGTTCTGTGGATTTACGAAGTATTATACAACGAGTGTATGGGTAGGCTACGATACACCACGAAGCATGCCGGGATTATTCGGTGGAACGTATCCGGGTCGTATCTGGAAGACGTATATGGATCAGATCCATGAAGGACTTGCGGTAAGCGACTGGGATAAATACGAAACGGACAGCAAGGGAAAAGACAACACGGAAGAGTTTGATGCAACGACCGAAGAAAAGAAGGAAAAGACCACAGAGAAAACGACCAAAGAAGAAGTAACGACGGAAAAGGTGGATGATAATCTGCAGGAAGCAACGGAAGCTCCGATCGTAACAGAAGCTCCTGTAACAGAAGCACCGGTTACCGAGGCACCAGTTACCGAAGCACCGGTTACTGAGGCACCAGTGGAAACACCTGTACAATAAAATAAAAATGAACTGTTGTAGTATCAGTTACAACAGTTCATTTTTTATTCTGGCATATCGTTCGTGATCCTCAAAACGGTGGTTTACTTCAATGCTTTTCCGGTCACATCCTTCATAGGAAAAGGAAAGTGCTTTGATCAAATGGATGGAGCGCACATTGTTTGGCATAATGTAGGCTTCGAGCCGGTGAAGGCTGAGATCATAAAAGGCGATCGAGATCAGTTGATCAAGGGCTTCTTTGGCATAGCCCATGCCCCAGTGGTCATGATCGAATTTGTAACCGAGCATGCCGCTTTTAAAACCGCCCATGCGGATGTTTGAGATGCTGACACTTCCGATGATCGGAGCAGTGGAAGCATCGTGTAAATATGCCTCTTTTTCATAGACGTAAAAACGGATGATATGTTTTCTTAAAAGCTCCTGATATTCTACCTTTAATGTGGCCTGATGAAAGGCTTTGGTGTAGAAATGGTCGGGTCTGGTCAGCTCAAAGGCATCAAAATAAGGTTTATTCTTTTTGTAAAAGGCAAGAACCTTGTCGGCTGCCTGTTCCTGTTCGATGCGAAGGACGAGCCGGTCGGTCAGATATTGAAAATTCATAGTATGCTCCTTTTTCAGGGGTATGATGTCAAATTCATGATCAAGAATGATTATAACACAAGTATATCACAGGAGGGTATCGTTATGTACCAGCAGGAAGAAAAATATATGAAAGAAGCGATCCGTCAGGCAAAAAAGGCGGCGAAAATGGGGGATGTTCCGATCGGCTGTGTGATCGTATATGATGGTGAGATCATTGCCCGTGCCTACAATCGCAGAAATAAAGATAAGACAACACTGGCACATGCAGAGCTTCTAGCGATCAAAAAGGCGAGTAAGGTCTTAGGGGACTGGCGGCTGGAGAACTGTGTGATGTATGTGACATTAGAGCCCTGTCAAATGTGCGCCGGTGCGATCGTACAGGCACGTATGAAACGGGTCGTGGCAGGCACGATGAATCCCAAAGCAGGGTGTGCTGGATCAATCCTTGATCTATTGCATGTGCAGGCATTTAACCATCAGGTGGAATTTGAACAGGGAATGTTGAAAGAAACGTGTGCTAAAATGCTTTCTGATTTCTTTTGCGAGCTTCGTAATAAGAAGCGCGAGGAGAAAGAAAAAACTTTGGAATAATTAAAAATCCACGCGGTCTGCGTTGAGAATCCAAAAGAAGTGAAAGCGTTACCTTGGTAGTTAGCTCAGTTCAGGCACCCTCACGGCACATAGGAGTACTGCTTAAGGCTGCTTGGTTCCCCACCTGACCTGGTTCACAGGTCCTATTGCGTAAGACCTGAACGTCAACACTACTTGCCAAGGGCAGCCAGTCACGTGGTTACCCGAAACAAACCATCACCCCGCTATAGCATGCGGCAAAGGACATCGCTACTGCCCCGGTTGCGTGGACTTTCATTATATCGAATAATTTGGATGGTGTCAACCGGGGGATGTTTGTTGAGAATGTTAATTTTGTGTTAAATTGGTGGATATTTTTTGGTAAAAGTGTTAAAATGAATTCGTATAACAAAAAAGGTTATTTGGATAAAAGCGGGGTGTTTGTTATGGATTATCCACAGGTGAAAGACGAATTAGTTGAGTTTAACAAATTGGTTTTTTTATACAATGCAGCGATCAAGGAGATGAAGCTCCGGCTGGAAACGCTTCGTGATGAGTATAAGTTTCTGCATCAGTATGATCCGGTCTTTGAGGTACGTTCCAGACTGAAGACGATCGACAGCATTACAGCAAAACTCACCAAACAGAGCAAGGAGATTACGGTTCAGAATATAGAGAAATATGTAGATGATGTCGCAGGAGTCCGCATTTGCTGTCATTATTCTACGGATATTTACCGGATCGTAGATATATTAAGTACGCAGAAGGATATCGAGGTATTAAACAGTAAGGATTATATGACGGATGCAAAAACAAGCGGATATCGTGCCTATCATATGATCGTGACGATCCCGGTACATCTGGCAGAGCGGACGGTTCCGGTAAAAGTAGAGCTGCAGCTTCGCACGACGGCATTACATTCCTGGGCTATGGTGGAAGAGGTGCTTGAAAATACCTATAGTGATTATCTTCCGGAGGAGTTGAGAAAGGACGTAAAAGAGTGCGCCGACATGCTTTATGCAGCAGATAAACGCATGGTTCGCATTCAGGACGAGATATCCCAATACAAAAAAGAGAGACAGTAATTTAGGAGAGTTTCATATTATGATGAATTATACGACAATAATACAATATGTGAAGGAACAGACGTCCAACAATAACCGTCCTTCCAAATATCCGTTCCGGGATCGTTTTGAGCATACGATGCGTGTGTACCGATGGGCGATCAAATTACAGAGCAAGCTGGGCGGGGATATTGAGATCATTTCATTGGCGGCGTTGCTTCATGATATTGGCTGGGATGAGAACGAGGAGATACCACATGGGGATATCGGTTCCCAGATGGCAGCCGATTTTCTGGTGGAGATGGATTATGATCCGAGAAAGATCGGGCGTATCTGTGAGATCATCAGACGGCATGAGGATCAGGACACGACGGATGAGCTGTCATTGGAGTGTCAGATCGTTATGGATGCGGATCTTTTGGATGAGCTTGGTGCGATCGGTGTGTTGTGGGATGCGATGGCGACCGCTACGACACTGGGAGATGAGGCTTCTTATAAGAAGGCCTATGCAAGAATCCGTCAGTTTTATAAGATCAATATGCCGAAGCGTTCCAGAGCCAAAACCGCAGAAGGAAAGCGGGAATATCAAAAGAGAATGGATTTTGTGCAGAGCTTTATTGCAGAGCTTGAACGGGAATTGTTTTAAGAATCATAAAAAGACAGAGCTAATGTGTAAATTTGAACTTTTATACATTAGCTTTTTTGATATTGTAAAAGAATTTTGACAAGTAATTTCATGGATGTAAAGGCAGTTTGATAGATATTTTTGTTACATTATTGTATCTTGAGTATGCTTCATGTGAAGTAAAAAAATAAAGGTGGATGAGAATGATGGAAATAGGAAGTAAACTCAAAAAAGCACGAAATAAAAAAGGAATCACCCAGGAGCAAGCAGCCGAGGTACTTGGTGTCAGCAGACAGACGATTTCTAATTGGGAAAACAGCAAGTCATATCCAGATATTATTAGTGTGATAAAAATGAGTGATGTTTATTCTGTAAGTCTTGACCACCTTCTCAAGGAGGATGAATCAATGAAACAAACTTATCAGGAATTTTTAGAAGAAAGCACAAACACTGTGAAGGCTAAGAATAATCTTAGTAAAACAATAGTTATTGTAGCATATCTTGTTGTATGGAATTTTTCGTTACTGCTGCTTTTGAACATAACGGGTAGTATGATGGATACGTTAAGTATTGCGTTAAGATGGGTTATTTTCCCATCATCACTATTTGCGGTGACGATAGTTATTGCCCGAAAAGGTTTTTTGGGAAAAGGGAAGTGGTTGTGTGTTATTATTGCTGCACTAATATTTTTAGCAATCCCTCCTAGTGAAGTTCTAGTGTGGTATAATGAGAATGTTTTAACTGATATTTCATTAAAATTTCCTCGCATTACCTATATGATGGTAGGAATTTTGATTGCTATATGTGGTTTGGGTATTGGTACATCATGGAGAAAGTCACTTTTGAAAAAGGAAGGAAATGATCAGTAGTGGATATTGAAACATACGATGAGGATATCATATCGTGTATACCTATCCAGATCGGGATTTTTTCTCTATATGTTAGATTTATGAAGTTATATTGACACCCTATAATATAGGGTGTAATATAATGAAAAGAGAAGGGGAAGATACAAATGACTAGAACTTTTATAGAGGTACCTTTGTTCTCGAAAAGATGGAAAGAAATCGGACTTGGTGAGCATGAGTTACAAAAATTGCAAATAATGTTACTTAAAGATCCTGAATCTGGTCCTGTTATGGAGGGGACAGGAGGAATTCGTAAAGTAAGATTTCCATTGAAAAATAGAGGAAAAAGTGGAAGTGTAAGAGTTTGTTACACAGATTTTGCTGAATATGAAGTTATATATTTAATTACAGCTTTTGAAAAGAAAGATCAGGAAAATCTTACAGATGATGAAAAGGGTGTTTTAAAGAAATTGGTTAAGGCTTTAAAAGAGGAAGCATCTAAAAATAGGAGGTGATTTTCTATGAGTTCATTATTTGATGATTTAAAAGAGGGACTTGAAGAAGCTATTGCATATGAAAAAGGAACCGGTAAAGCCGATGTAAAGACCTATATGATTTTACCTATTAAGGAATATAGCGGAAAGGAGATAAGGGATATTAGAAAAAAAGCGGGAATGACCCAGAGTGTATTTGCTTCCTACATGGGAGTTTCAATTAAAACGGTAGAGGCATGGGAAGGAGGAAGAACACACCCAACGGGACCTGTGTTTAGACTTTTAGACATTCTTTCAGAGAGTGATGAAATGGAGTACGTTATTGCTAAGTAAGGAAAATGGATAGCTTCGGCTGTCCATTTTTGTATATTTAATGTTTTATTTAGAGTAAGCTAAAAGGAGAATGCATATGAGCCAATGGGATGCGGCATTGTACGATAAGAAACATGATTTTGTTGCGGAATATGGAAAGGGACTGTTAGAGTTTGTTCCTGAAAACAAAGCGCAACGTATTTTGGATCTCGGATGTGGAACAGGGACGCTTACGGCACAGTTAGCTGGTATGGCACAAACGGTGATTGGTGTTGACAGCTCTGCGAGTATGATAAAAAAGGCACGGGAACACCATCCGGCTCTTACATTTTCCGTATGCGATGCGCTTCTGTTACCTTTTGAGGCAAAGTTTGATGTTGTTTTTTCCAACGCTGTCTTTCATTGGATCAAGGATCATGATGCGCTGCTGCAAAATGTGCGCAAGGTGCTAAAGCCAAATGGCTGGCTGGTATGTGAGTTTGGGGCGCATGGGAATATTGCAACCATTGAAAATGCGTTTGCTCATGTTTGCAGGGAACTGGGATATAACTATACTCCGCGATTTCATTTTCCAACGAGTGAGGAGTTTGCCGATCGATTGGAACGGAATGGTTTTATTCTTGATAAAATATATGATTATGACAGACCGACGCCGTTAAAAGATAAGGATAACGGATTAGCGAATTGGATGAAACAGTTTTTTGCGGCTGATCTGGAAGCCATGCCGGAAAAGCTACAGGCAAAAATCATAAAAAGGGTAGAGGATCGCACGAGAGCTTCTCTTTGGAACGGAAGTGAGTGGGTTGTAGATTATCGCAGATTACGAGCCATTGCGCATCTATAGGCTGCCTCTACTCCTCTTTGATTATATCAAATCATTCTGTTTTGCAGCACCATTTTCATAACAGGAAATCACAAACAGTGTATCTATCAGACCATTAAAGGAGGTTCGGTATGGGTTTCTACTGTCAGATATGCAACCAGCCTTTCATGTCCCGGTTTTGCTTCTTTTACCAGTGGCATCACCGCATAAGTATGATACATGCCTTCTGCAATTTCTAAAGTCACGTTTGCACCATAGCTTTTTAATTGTTGTGCGGTTGACTGTGCCGCTGCCGAAAAGACTTCATCTGCGCCATAGGAAAGATAAACATCTTTTATTCCATCATAAATTCCTTTTGACGTATAAAGCAATGCATCCGGAAGTTTCTTTTCACCTACCATGCCCTTGAAAATATTGTCAAGCGCAGTGGTACTCATGATCAAATCTGTCTTGTTCAGTTCCTCTGCTCTTTTTCTTTCCTCTGTTGTCAACGCAGAGCCGGGAGAGCTGAGTGCGATCTTTCCCGGCATCGGAACGTCTTCTCCCTGCATATTGATGTATGACATCAGCCAGAGAACCATAGCTGCTCCGGACGAACCTCCTAAAAATGCGATCTTTTCTGCCGGAAAATGTTCTACGCTATGTGTTTCAAATGTCAGTTCCGCGTCTTTTAACTGGGGAATGGATGGTGTTGCCTGTGCTGTATGAAATGTTTTCAAAAGTTCATCATAGGGTTTTGCCATGATGTTTTGTATTGGTATGATATGAAACAGAGATTTAATGATGGTGTATTTTAGTGACATGTTTGTTCTCCTTCTTGTGTTTCTTCTGGAATTCTTATTTGCAGCATAAGCTCTGCTACTTCATGGATTTCCTGCCGCATAGATTCTGTATCTATATCTGGTGCCTCTGCCAGACCAAACATCGCAAACATAAAACTGTATGCCCGTATATGTGGATCACGGATATTCCAGATGCGTTACTTTTGTTTACCTTCCTTGATTTGTGCAATAATATTTCGTGGAAGCAATTGAATTTTTTTATAAAATCCGTATAATAGAGGAAGATAATGCGTAAGATAATACGCATGATAATGGAGGTGCCTGCATGGGAGAATATAAACCACCTTTTACAATCACTAATCAAATATTGATGTATGTTTCATCGATTTCCGAAAAGATAGGTCGCATAACCGCAACGAGCCGGCTGGAAACAAGACCGCATTTGAGAAGAAATAACAGAATCAAGTCGATTCATTCTTCTTTAAAGATTGAGGCAAATTCTTTGTCTTTGAATCAGGTTCGGGATGTTATTAATGGGAAAATGGTACTAGGAGAACAAAAAGAAATCCAAGAAGTAAAAAATGCTTATGATGCCTATGAACATATTTTAGAGATTGATCCTTACAATATCCGTCAATTAAAGAAATATCATGGTATAATGACAAAATATCTTGCAGAAGAATCCGGAGAATTTCGATCAGGGGAAGAAGGGGTTTTTCAGGGAGAGCAATGTATCTTCATGGCACCTCCTGCACGATTTGTTGCACAGCTTATAGATGAATTATTTCTTTGGATGAAAGAGGAAAAAGAGGAACTTCATCCTCTAATCATGAGCTGTGTGTTTCACTATGAATTTGTATTTATTCATCCTTTTTCAGATGGAAATGGAAGAATGGCACGATTATGGCATACGGCGATGCTTTCCAAATGGAAAACGGTATTTGCGTATATTCCGATTGAAAGCCAGATTGAGAAATTTCAGAATGGCTATTATGAAGCTATTTCAAGGTGTCATGCTGCCGGGGAATCTGCCATTTTTATTGAATTTATGCTGGCACAGATTGATCAAGCCTTAGACGATATTGTGACTCAGATCAGTGAGGAAAATGGGTATCTTCCTGAAACGGTTCAAAAACTGATTGGCGTGATGGATTATGGTGTTCCTTACACGAGCAATATACTGATGGAGCGGCTGAATTTAAAATCGAGAGAGGGATTTCGTAGAAATTATCTCCATCCGGCTATTGAGATGAACATGATTCAGATGACGATACCGGATAAGCCACGGAGCAGGAATCAGAGATATGTAAGAAAGTAATGGGAGAGAAAATGATGAGATTAATGAGAAAGAAAAAATGCGGTTGCTTCCATTGCTTTTGTTCATCAAAGCCGCAGAATTCGCGGAATGATTGCGTCAGAGGCAGACCGATGAACTGGTTTAAAAAGGCAGCGTCTCTGTTTTTGATACATCGGAATCAAATTATAAAGACTTTATTCATTGTAGTTTCTGTCCCGGTATTGTTTATTACTTACACCTATAATTCCTTCATTTCAGTATCCCGTGTTAAAAAGACAGTATATTTGAATTCTATCAATTCCAATGAAACTGTTTTGGCAATAAGATATAAAAATGATGCATGGGCGCATACTGATAATTTAATGGTAGTGAATAAAAGAAAACAATGTAAATTAATTGATTTATCTCATGAAAATGTAACTGATAGTAAACTATTGAACTACATGGATAAGAAATTGCAAGATGACAGTATAGAATATATGTTAGATAAAGTAACTATATCTGAAAAGTTAATGAGTGAGGTTATTAATATTGATGATTATAATTTAAAAAAAGAGAAATCCGGTAGTGTTGACCAAGGTGACTATTATTGTTATTCAGTATGCGGTAGTGGAGCCAATAGAAAACTGGTATTGATGAAAATAAGGGGAGATCGTAACGCTCATTGTAACGTGAGAAAATATGACAGTATTTGTGATAACTTGATATCTCTATATTCAAAATCAGAAAACAAGATTTCAAATAATAGGAACAAGGAAAAAAGCGTTGACAATCCAGTTAGTGTGGACTAACATATAGCTGACCTTTGAAAGGAACGACTGGAGGAAACGCTATGAAAAAAACATTTTTTGAAACCGAAAAGGATGGTTTCTATGGTATTTATTATGAAAATCCAAAAGGCTCTGGCTGCGCAGTGATTGGATTATTTGGAGATGATCCCAATGATTATATGGCAAAGTGTGGAGCAAAATGGCTGCATAAAAATGGGGTAAATGTACTTTGTATGTCACCGGGAAAGAAAAATTACAGTCATGTCAATTATCCGCTGGAGAGAATTGAGACAGCGATCCAATGGCTCAAGGAGCATGGCAACCGGAAAATTGGAATCATGGGAATGAGTACGACAGGTATGGATTCCCTTGCTGCGGCTTCTTTCTTCCCGGATATTACACTGACGTTTGCCCTTACCGCCAGTGATTTTATATGGCAGGGATTTGAACAGGGAGAGAAGGATGGCTGCAGGGAGTGGCCGGTTCCCGGAACTTCCACTCTTTCCTGGAAAGGAGAGCCCCTTGCGTATATGCCATTTGTCTATGAGCATCCGGTATACTGGCAGAAAGTAGAAGAAGAAACAAAAGGCTCCGGCGATATTGAGCGAAGCACCTGTTTGTTTATTGATTCGGAAAAGGTGAGAGAGCATACGGAAGAGGAAATGATCAAGGTGGAAAACATAAAGGGACGCCTGTTTCTGGTAGGTGCCGATGATGACTCCTTCTGGGAAGCAGGAAAATATATCCGCCGTATGGATCAGCGTTTAAAAGAACGCCCGCATACCTGCCAGTATGAGCCGCTGGTATACGAGCACGGAACACATTTTGTACTTCCGGAGTCCATGCTTCGTATGGCACTGCCGATCGGACTTAAATTTGTCATGCGCTTTATCTTCAAAGCAGCAAAGGATTATCCAAATGAGTGCGAAGCAACCAGAAAGGATATCGACAAAAAGCTTTCCGCTGCATTAAAAGAATGGCGGGAAGAGTAGGGTTAATGAGAGAGCAAAAAGTTGATTGCTTCTTTAATGGTTTCGCAGATGTAAGTGGCACCAGCCTCTTTTAGCTCTCCCTCTTTGGCATATCCCCAGGCACAGCCGAGGGAATCGAGGTTCGTTTCTTTTGCCCCGCGTATATCGTGAAAACGGTCGCCGATCATCAGACAATTCTTTTTCTGTTCTTCGGTGGTGATCCCGCATTGGCGCAGTGCCTCCAGGATCACGTCAGATTTTTTGGAACGGCTGTCATCAAGCGTTGCTCCGACCGGGTGGTCGATATATGGAGCGAGTCCGTAGCGTGCAATGATCTTTTTCATAAATACTTCCGGTTTGGAAGTGGCAAGTGCGATTGTTTTCCCCGCCTGTTTTAATTCCCGGAGCATATCCACGGCTCCTTCATACGGGCGGTTTTCAAATAGTCCGATCGTGGAGAAACGTTCTCTGTATTTGGCAGCAGCTTCTTTTGCTTTTTCTTCATCGAATCCGCAAAACTGTTGAAAAGACTGCGTCAAAGGCGGGCCGATAAACTGATTTAAAAAGCTGTCGCTTCGATTGGTGATGCCGTAGTAGTTGAGGGCATAGATCACACAGTTTATGATGCCTTCTTTTGAATCCGTCAGTGTGCCATCTAAGTCAAATAGTAAGGTTTGGTACATAGTAGTCCCCTTTCCATGTAAGTGAAGTCAGTCGTCTATTGTCATATAACAAAAATTGTGTTTTGCAATAGTATTATAGCATGGATGGCAGGACAAATAAATCTATGATCTACTGTTCAACAGCTTCGTCCGTTACGGTAACATTTGATCCGTTCTTCATTAATTCCTTTATTTCGCTATCAGTTAATTCCTCCTGTGTCGTCTGTTCGGTGGTAGCAGGTTCCTGCATTTCGGTTACCGTGCCATTTGCGTCAGTGATCTGGTACAGATCTTTTCGTGATACATTATTTAGCTGTTCCAGTTTCTGCATCAGATCTTCAAAGCTGCTTTTATCTTTTCCGTACGTTTTTAAGTTATTCAGGTGCAACTGGTTTTTATCTGCATTTAAAAAGGTATCCATGGCATCAAGCTGATAGGTGAGCTCATGATCGGTTCCCGTTGTTTTGGTGCTGCTCCATGTTACATAGGACAGGTTGTCGGTTAAGGCAAGGCAGGCAGCAGTGATCTTAAATTTTGCCAGTTCCTCTTTGGTAAGCTGGTTTTTGGATACTGGAATCTCCTGTTCCTTTTCTGCCTCATAGCGGATGGTAATTCCGTAAGGGGCATGATCTGTCTGTAATTGCAGTGTGTATGTTCCTGACAGGTTGTAATAGTTAAATAGTGCATCAAGCAGTGCCGTGTTTTTGGATGCATCACCAACATAGTCATGACGCAGTTCATAAAGATCGTCTGCCGTGATAGCGGTGTCCGGGGCGTTGCTTTTCGTTATGATAGTTGATTTATTTCCGGCATTGGTCAGGCAGACGAAACCACTGATCACTACGACCAGTACGGCAAAGCATGCAGCAACTGCGGAAATGCGGTGTTCTCTTAAGATTCGTTTCATACGACGTTTTCCTCCTTTTTCTCCGAAGGATGCCGGAGTAAGTAACAGACTTCTTCTGTTTCCGGCAAATGCCAGCAGGGTGCGGGCGTATTGATTCCGCTCCTCTTTTGTGCGATGTTTCAGACAGCCCTCATCACAGCGGTATTCCATATCCTTGGTAAAACAGGAATAGGAAAGCAGAAGCAGAGGATTCATCCAATGGATGGCTAACAGCACAAATGCCAGCAGCTTCGTGACATAATCATAATGTTTTACATGATACATTTCGTGACGTAAAATGTCCTTTACGGCGGTGTCATCAAGCCGGTAAGGGAGCACGATCACAGGAGAAAGAAATCCAAATACAAACGGGCCTCTGATATTTTCACATTCGACGATCGGCACGCTGTAGCACTGGGATTTTTTGTAGCGTGTAGCAAATGCCAGCCGGCGTTTTAATGACCAGTATGACCACAAAAGGTAGCTAAACAGCAGACACATGCCACCAAGCCAGACATAGCTTACGACGACGGGAACAAAAATGGTGTGCTGTCCGATCGTGACCGGCAGTTGTTCCGGGCGGGATGACGCTGCGTTTTGACCACTTGATTTTGTGGAGGTGTCAGAGCTGGCAGGTGATTTTGTTAAGGCAGGTGCAGCAGCCGTTTCTTTTTGTGTCAATATGGACGATTCCTGTGTTTGATACATCGGAATCAGGTTATAAAGACTTACGTGCGAGGAAATAGAAACCGGGCACAGCAAACGCACGGCAAGGATCAGCCAGATAAAATAGGTGACCTGCTTTGGAACACGATCCAAAAAAAGCCGGATCACAAGCAGAAATAAAACAGTAAAGCTTGCGGTAACAGAGAGCGACATAATATAGGAAAATGCGGAATAGAGAAGCTGCATGGTCATCCCTCCTTATGTTTCTGCAAAAGAGCTTCGATCTCTTTGATCTCCCGGTCAGATAATGTACGTCCTCCTAAAAAGGCGGCAACAAACTGTGGAAGAGAGCCTTGAAAGGTACGTTCTACAAAATGCTCCGACTCTACTTTCTGAATGGCTTCTTTTGAAACCAGCGATGTGACAACGGCAGCATCATTTTTCAAAAGTCCCTTTTCAGACAGCTTTTTGATCGTAGTATAGGTAGTAGATTTCTTCCAGCCAAGCTCCGCTTCACAAAGCTTTACAAGGTCGCCGGACTTCACTGGTTCATTGTCCCACACAAGCGACATAAAACGAAAATCACAATCTCCTAAGCGTATTGTATTCATGATATTCCTCCTGATAATAAAAAGGTCGATAGCTATAAACCAGTTTTAGTCTATAACTATCGACCGTAATTGTCAACCCCTATACGATAACTTTTATTTTCCCGTCTGTCACTCCTAAAAAGGAAATGCCATGCTGCTGCCCATAAAGAAGATAATCTACATGTTCCTTCGTGATCGCTTCACCCGGTGCCAGAAGCGGGATTCCCGGTGGGTAGCACATCACATAACCGGCACTGACGAACGTAGTTACCATGCGGGAGAGGGGCAGTGTAGAGGTCTTTGTGTAATCCGCTGCAAAATGCCGTTTTAGTTTTTCTAATGACATATCAGTCGCCACGCTTTCCTTTGCCGTTCTGAGTGGTTCGATCGCAATCGGGGAAAGTGCTTTTGTCAAAGGTGACCGGTACGTCTGCGGAGTTTCTTTTGTAAGTGTATTATCAATGGCAAACAAGGCTTCTTTTAACCGGGCAAATCCTTCTCCGGAATCACAAACACTGCTCATTGCGATCACATACTGTGCTGCCGACATTTCCAGTTCTAACTGGTAGTCGTTTCGCAGACGGGACATCAGCTCTGCGCCGGTAATGCTGGCATTCGTGGTCTCGATGACAAGCTTGCCCTCATCATAGCCATAGGCGGATAGATCCTTTCCCTCTACAAGATGAAGGTGCTTCAGGGCACGAAGCTCTTTGCGAAGGAGCCGGATTCGTTTTCGATATGTGTGAAATTGTTCTGCGGCATCTGGCGCAGCGAGGAAATTCAGACATTCATCAATGGAAGCAAGCAGCACATAAGACGGGCTGGTGGTCTGATAAAGGTGGACATAGGAATCCAGTCGTTCTGGTGAAAATGCCGAGTGGTTTTGTGCCGCCTTTGTTACATGCAGCAAGGCGGTCTGTGTAAGGGCGGGCAATGTTTTATGAAGACTCTGGATGACGAGATCTGCGCCCTTATGTATGGCACTGAGGTCGGGATCAAAAAATGGAAGGTGCGCTCCGTGTGCTTCATCAACGATCAGAAGCATACCATGTTCGTGAACGATTTCGGCGATGGCGGCAATGTCAGAAACAACCCCCTCATAAGTTGGAGAGGTCAGTACCACAGCGCGTGCTTCAGGACAGGCGTCAATGGCACGGGTGACTTCTTCTTTGCTGATTGAACCAAACATGCCATAGTTTTCCTGATAATCCGGAAAAAGGTACCCGGTATAAAGCCCCAGAAGTTCTGCCGTGCGGTACACGGATTTGTGGCAGTTTCTTGCAATTAAGATCGTGTCGTGCAGCGAGCAGACCGCACTGATCGCTGCCTGAATCCCACAGGAGGAACCATTGATCAGCGGGTAGGTTGCGTAAGTGCCATAAAGATCCGCTGCCTCTTTGCACATCTGAAAAAGGATCTCCCCTTCTTCCGGGCAGAGCAGATTGTCAAAACCGGCAATCTCTGTGATGTCCAGGTCATAAGGCAGCCGTGCGTGAGTTTCCTTTTTTGGTATATTTCGTTTATGTCCCGGCATGTGAAAAGGATAGGCGGGACTTCTTTGATAGTCATCTAATCTTTTTAATAAATCAGCCATAACGTTATTCCTGCATTTCTAAAAATTCTTATAAGTTAAGCATACGAAGCAGGGGAGAGACTGTCAAGTGGTTTTAAAATTCGGGATAAAAAGCAGAAAAATGACCGTTCATCCCCCAATTTTGACCATTCGTCCCCTAATTGATATTTTTTAGAAAGATATATGTTATGATGTGATAAACCAATCGTTTACACTACAAAAGCAATAGAATTGAAAATGTATGTGTCGTATAGAATATTGTGTTGGAAATACATTTTATAGAAACAATATCTTTGTTTGATTGTATATTTTTGATTTTAAGTGATGCCGAAAAAAAACGAAAAGTACTTGAAAAAATAATTTATTAAGTATATTATAAATACACAAGGCAATACAAGTCTACACAAAAACAATATGTAATAACTACTGCAAGTGATGATAAAATCATTGCTTAAATAATTTAGATGGTGATTTCTTGCTATTTGCAAAGAATTAGACCATAAAATAATAAGAGGGGAGGAACCCAGAGAGTATCTTTTACGGTAAATAGTGTATTAAAATATGGGGATGGAACGGGACGTACAAAGGCAGGAACACCATCTAATGCACAATCTACAGTAAGTGTTACCAAAACATATTCATGCCCGTCAGGATTCACTATAATTCAAGGTAGTACCACACATACAGCAACTTGTTCAGGTGATACAGAGCAGTGTAAATTAACAGTTTGATTATAGTTTGAAAAGTTTGAGAAGGGACGTTTTATTGTAGAATAATGCGTCCTTTTTCAAAAAAATAACTTGATACTTTGCGAGGTGATTTTATGAAAAAATATTCTTTTTTCGTGTTTCTATTTTTCTTTCTCCTGTTGTTAACCGGTTGTTCCAGTACGGATCTATCCGGTAATGCTTCGATACCAGCCAGATCTGCAGCAAGCTATGGTGTTGACCAGGGCAAATGTGTCTATGAAAAAAATGGTCTTCTTTATGTGCAGGACGTAAAAACAAATCAGTCAACAATATTATGTTCAAAACCAGATTGTGAGCACAAGCCTTACGATGCTGATGAAAATCCAAATCCGGAATGTGAGGCTACTGTGCATTCGGGTAGCAGTGCATTTTATTCCGTTGCAATTCAGGGACAGACAGTATATGAGTGGATGGATACCAAAAATGCTAATGAAAGTGTACTTTATAAAATGAAACTGGGTGAAAGCGGCTGGAAAAAGGTTGGTGTGATCCCGTATCGGGTGGACAAGGGGTGCAGCAGTTATTATATCGATGGCTATGCTTATCTTGCAGGATTTACCGAGGAATGTGTTTCGGAGAAAAATATCAATGATGTGAAACAGAGTACCGTTATTGTAAAAGTGAATTTAAAGACGGCAGAGACAGAAGAGATCAGTGACTGCTATACTGCGATGTATCATGCCCGTATGAAATGTCTTCAATATAGTGATGGGAAGCTCTGCTATGCAGCACAATTGTTGAAAGATGGATATGATATGGAGGACATAGCAACTTCAGATACAAGTATTTTTTCTCTGGAGGCAGGAGTCATTACACTTTCCAAACAGGAAACCAAAAAAGTTTTGTTTCAATCATTTTCTCCAGATGAATTTCTCGGATATGAAGATGGTAAGATTTATTATCTGGAAAACGGGGTGCTTACCCGTGCAGATATAGATGGAAATCAAAAGGAAGGGATAAAGGAGCTTCAGGATGGAGAAACCTGTACTTTTTATGATTCGTATGGCATACTGCTTCGTACCGAAGATCATAATTATGAATTTTATTCCTTTGCAAAGAAAAAATGGATCAGGATCAAGTGCAAGCTGCAGGAGGATCTTCCGGAAGAATATCAGGTGACAGATGAGCCGGTTTCGTTTTGTGGCAATTATGTGTGGATCAACCGGAGCGTATTGGAGGAAAAGAAAAATCAGATTTGGATGATCAGTGACTGGATCTATTTTCCGGATTATATTGCAGGAGAGCGTGCCCCAAAACAAGAGGATGAGGGTGGTGTAAAGGAATCCGTACTCATGACACAGAAAGAGAGTACCCCAAAAAAGGGGAAAGAACCAAAGCTTACCAAAGAATATTATAAAAAGCATTGGGGAGGAAAAACCATTTTAAACTGGTGGTGTAATACTGAAATGAAACCCCATATGATCGCAGCGTTAAATGATGCACTGGTAGAGAAAGGAGCAGATTATGTTCTGCGGGTAAAGATGGTGACGGATTATGATGAGGATTACCGACAGTCTTTGATCAATGCAAGGAAGAAAAAAGAACCGTTGGATATCATAGCGGTCGGTACGCAGTTTGAAGGAAATAAAGAGGAGGACAAATATGTGGAGGCGATTCATGCCGGCCTACTTACTCCGCTAAGTGATTATCTGCAATCAGAGGAAGGGAAAGCCTTCTATGATATGTACACGAAGACACAGTGGAAGGATATGACGGTAGATGGAAAGATCTACAGCTATGACTGGAGAAAAATGCCAATACAGGATTTATGTGTTGCAGTAAATAAAAAATACCTGGAGAAATATAATCTGCACGTTGATGAGAATACAACATTGGAAGAACTGGCAGATATGGCAGAGCTGGTAGCAAAAGGAGAGAAAAATGTGTATTTTTATCCATTATACTGGGCGATAGATACAACAGAGAAATCAGTCAAGGAGACAGGGGTAAAAGAGGTGATCGATCTGATGAAAAACCATCCGGACACATTTAAGTTTCATAATCCGTATATGGATGCATCAGAATTTGATTATTTTGCTAAGTTTTGTAAAGAAAATCCGGGTTATTTATCAGAACACAAAACATTGGACAATATACCAAATGAACATACGACAAAGATTGTAAAGATAAATATAGCAACGATTCCATATATTTCCATACATAACGGATTGACCGGTGTGGCCTCCTGGTCAGAGCATAAAAAAGAGGCTATGAATTTCCTGGCACTTTGTAATACGGACCCGGATATCGCTACCATTTTACAATATGGCGAGGAAGGTGTGGATTATGTGTTAAAAAATGGAAAGGTGGAGAACCACTCACCTGAATATACCGGAAATTTAAATTGTGGCAATAAATGGATCACACCGCCTTATGATCTGGAGCCGTTAAATAAAGAGAAATTCTATTATGATTATATAAGAGAGAGGATAAAGTAAAAAAGTAGTGCCTTTAAATTTATACTATACTTATTGATAAACATAGTATATAATATTTCTGTATAACATGGTGTGTGTATGTACAGAACAGGAGGCGGTGTGATTTGAAAAGATTGCTTTTACTATTATCTGTGTTGCTTTTGTTACCCGGATGTGCTTCTACTTCTGGTAAGAAAGAAGTATCTCCTGAACAGGTGACATATAAAGAATCAGAAAAATATGATCTTACAGATGAGTTTTACGAGAAACGTTGGCCCGGCTGCAAAAAGGTGCTGTGGATCATGGATCAGTATGACCGGCTCCCTGATCATGCTGTGGTAGCATTAAATGATATTTTATATAAGGATGATGAGCCTTTTGTAATTCAGTTCCGCTACATGGATTGTTATGCACAAGATTATCAGGATAAGCTGCTTGCATTAAAGAAAAAGAAAGAAATGGTATATCTTTTTAATATTGGCGGAACATATGTGGGAGAAACGAGAAATCCTTATGAAGACGCAATAAAGAAGAAGCTGCTTATGCCGCTGGATTCTTATCTGGAGAGCAGCGGGGATCTGCTTTATGCTGCGATGGAGCCGGAACAGTGGGAGGCACTTCGGGTAAATGGACACATTTACAGTTGTGATCCCCGCAGTATGCCGATACGGGATCTGTGTGTGTTTGTCAATAAAAAGTATATGGATCAGACATGTGACATCAATTCTCTGGAATCTTTATTTCAGCGGGCTGCCGAACTTGCAAAAGAAAACAAAGAGGACAATTTCTACCCGGTTATCTGGGGAGATGAAGAGGGAGCGCAGGAGCAATGGGAGCTTCCTGAACTTACCAGTCAGATGAAGAAGAACAAGGAATTGTATACGTGTTTTGCACAGGTAAACTGGGAGAAAAAAGTAGACTTTTTTATGTATATCCGGCAGGAAAATTTCATGGAAACTTCTGATGAGGAGCTTTTGTTGGATGATGTAGATGCCACACGGGTGAAGATTCAAAAAAGAACACTGAAAGAGGATTCTTATCAGCCGATGGTGAATGGTCTGACGGGAGTTCCTTCCTGGCTGGAAAAGAAGGCCGACATCTATAATGCTGAGTCGCTCCTGTTCCTGATCCAATGTGATCCTGCAATTGCAAATCTGCTGCAATATGGTGTGCAGGGAGAAAACTGGGAATTTGACAGCAGGCATAAAGTGGCGGTGAATATGGATGACCGGGCATTGGGTGTATTCAGTCCGGGAAACAAATGGATCACCTATGGAACCGGATTGGAGCCGGAGCAGGTGGTGACAAAGCAAAAAAAGTATCGCAGTTATCTTAGGGCGCATTTTGACGAGCAGGAGGATTCACAATGAAAAAGATGAGAACGGTGGTTGTTTTATTTCTGGTTCTTTTTAGTCTGGCAGGCTGTGGAAAAGGAACAGATTCCAAGGAGCAGACAAAGACAGAGGATTGGCCGGATACGGTCGATTATGCAGTACATAATATTGCGACGGATGGCAAAAAGGTGATCTATGAGAAGGATCAGGCACTTCAATTTATGAATCTTCAAAGTGGAGAGAGTACTGTTTTTTGTACGCAGCCCAATTGCTCTCACAAGGTTTTAGAGGATGGAAGTACTTCTTCCTGTGCGGCATTACCACCTGCCGGCAGCAATAATTTAGGTACGCTGGGATTGCATGGGGATACAGTATTTGAATGTTACGATTCGGAAGAAATGAATCAGATGGTTGTGTATAAGGCAAAAGTTGGTTCGTCAGGCCGCAGGAAGTTTGCTGTGATCCCGTATGGGATAGAAGCGATGACACCGTCGTACTGCATTGGCGATAAAATGTACCTTGTTGGTAAGCAGGTGAATACTCACGAAGATGGAAGCACAGATGAGGAGGCGATGATCCTTGCACTGGATCTGAATACCGGAAAGGCGGAGGTGCTCTCACAAATACATAAACATCCGGAGTCCTGCAGCATTACAGCAATGAATATACAAGGAGATCATTTGTATTATTTATATACGTGTATGAAGGATGGTATGGATTATGACCAGTTTATGAAGCTGAGCCCTGAGGAAGCCGCCAATGCATTTTCTAATACGCTTTATGATCTGAATTATAAGACGAAAGAAGAGCGTGAGATGTCAGAGATTGATCTTACGAAATATGATTATCTTGGTCAGTATGACGGAAACATTTATTTAAAGAAGGATGATAAAAAGATTGTTACATACAATGAGCAGTCGAAGGAAGAAAAGGAGATCGTGTCTGTAAAAGGAAAAGAGCAGATTGATTATTCCACATGCTATGAAACAGGAAGTATGGTGTTTAGTGTATTAAGTGGAGAGAAAGAAATCTTTTACTACTATGATCAGAAGGAGCAGAAGGAAACAAAGCTGGGAGAGGAACCACAGCATTATACGTTGCTGCCTAATACGATCATTGGTGATTCTGTTCTTTTGCAGGAACGGGAGACAGATGGGAAAGGCAATTATATTTACGGAGATATAACAATGGTGCCGCTTTCTTCTTATAAAGATGGAACATTTGCAAAGGGAGAGTAGAAAAGGAGGAAACCGGATGAGACTTGAGGCACAGGCACTTTATATGGATTATGGCACGACAGTTGCTTTAAATTATGTGGATCTGAATCTGACACCCGGAATTTACGGGCTGCTTGGTGCAAATGGAGCAGGGAAGTCTACGCTGATCAAGATTTTGACAGGCAATTTAAAGCCGACTTCCGGGGATATTTTGTTGAATGGCAAAGAAATAAAAAGCTACATGGATGCCTATCTGGGGTGCCTCGGTTATGTGCCGCAGAAGCAGGGAATGTATCCCGGCATGACAGCGCAGCAGTTTCTTGCCTATATGGCAGAGTTAAAGGAAATTCCAAAAAAAGAAGCGGTGGAGCAGATTGAATTTCTGCTGCGCCGGGTACATTTATACGAGGTGCGCGACCAGAAGCTGGGCGGTTTTTCCGGTGGGATGAAGCAGCGGATACTGATCGCACAGGCACTTCTCGGCAATCCGTCCATCGTGATACTGGATGAGCCAACCGCCGGTCTTGATCCCAAAGAGCGCATCCGGATCCGGAATCTCATTTCCGAGCTGAGCTTTCAAAAGATCGTGCTGATCGCTACCCATGTGGTCACTGACATCGAATTCATTTCCAAGGAGATCTTGATCTTAAACAAAGGAAATCTGATCCGCCAGGGTACTCCGGATGAATTGTTAAAGGAGCTTGATGGTAAGGTGTGGACGGTCGGTGTGACAGAGGAAGCCTATGGAAAGCTGGCAGGACAGGAGAAGATCAGCAATGTCAAAAAGCAGAATGACAGGATCTATGTACGGCTGCTTTTAGAGGACGGGGAGGAAGTGAAACGCAAATATCCGGATGCGGTTGCTGAGAAACCGGATCTGGAGGATCTGTATCTGTACTTATTTGAACGGGAAGAGGAAGGAGTGTGGAAGCATGCGTGAAGAATTTCGACGGCAGTATCTGTCCGGTGGCGGAGCTGCGCTTTTGCTGCTTCTTCTTTTACTGCACGTAACGGGGCTGTTTCTTTCTCCTTACGGAAACGGACGTGCTGCAGCAGTTTATGAAGCCTACAGTAAACGGGCAGTGCACTATGAGGCAGAGCAGATCCGAAACAGTGCCTACCGCTATGAAGAAAAAGATGCAGGGAGCCGGGTGGTGAAGGAGCTTGCAGATGAGGTGGAGGAAGCCAAAGGCTATCCGGCATACCGTAAGCAGATCAAAGAGCAGGCAGGGAGAATGCTGCTGTTCTTTTCTTCTGATAGCTATGCGGCGAGAAATGCCAAAAAAACAGCGGCGGATTTTGAGAAAAAAGCGATCAAAGAGGTTTCCTTTTATCCGACACTTGGTGTGACTGCCGCTTTTCATTTAACCTATGATAAGCTTCTGCTTTTTGTGGCAGCTTTATTTTTATGCGCCATTGCTGTAACGAAGGAAAAGGAACTGGACACCTTTCCTCTGATGCAGGCAACCTCGGTAGGACCGAAACGGCTTGTGTTCCGGCGATTGTTTGCCGTACTTTCCGGAGTCAGTGTCTATACGATCGTAACGAGTCTGCTCACATTTTTATACTTTGGCGGCTTGTATGGGGGTTCCGCCCTTTTTTATCCGGTACAGTACCTTTTGGGGTTTAAGGGGTGCCTGTTTTCGCTCAGTGTGCTTGATTATCTGCTGCTGCATATTCTGTTCCAGTGGGGCTATATGATGGTGCTTACGCTGTTGCTTTTTGCACTCTGTCTTTATACGTCCAACCATATTCTCTTGTTTTTGGAAGCGGCGGTATTTTTGGCGGCAGAGACAGCTCTTTTTTATTTTGTGCCGGAAAGTTCTGTCTTTTCTCCGGTCAAATATCTGAATTTTGTCACACTGCTTTGTCCTGATCAGATTCTTGGGCAGTACCGCAACTGCAATGTATTTGGACATCCGGTATCGTATCTTTTGTTATCCCTGTTGTTCCTTGGTTTTCTGCTTTTATTATTCCTTTGCATCATTTATTTTGGAACAAATAAAATGCGGGAGCACCGTGTAGGATTTTCGTTCTTTCGGCGGAGAAAGAAAAAGAAAAAAGTGGCTGCCCTGCGCCTGCATTCTCTTACATACTGGGAAAGCTATAAGCATTTTTACCTGAAGCGGACAGGATTGATCCTGTTATTATTTCTTGTTTTTTCTGCTGTGACGTATCACCCGTCGGGTACTTATTACAAGGATGTGGATGAATATTATTACAAAAATTACATGAACGAATGGAGCGGAACATTGACAGAAGAAAAGGTGAACGGTATCCGCACGGAATATGAACGGTTTTACCAGATCCTGTCAAAGATCAAGCATATGGATGACGGGGACAGTGAAATGCTGTCACTTTATTATTCCGATCAGTTAACCGGACAGAATGCATTTTACCGGGTGTATGACCAGTATTTAAGGGTGAAAGAAAAGCCGAAGGTTCTGCAAATGGTGTATGACAGCGGTTATAAATGGCTATTATCCGAAGAGGCAAAGAGACAGACGTGTCTGCTCTTTTTAGAGGTGCTGCTTGCTACCCTGCTGTTTAGTGCCGGCTTGTTTGTGGAGGAAGAAACAGAAGGTGTGCGGGATCTTTTGCATGCCACGAAAAAGGGGCGGAGTGCTCTGCCTCAGGTGAAGTGGAAGATCGGAGCCATCCTTTATACGCTGAGCTTTTGTGTCGTGTTTGGACTTCGGATTTTAGCGATCAAACAGATTTATGGGTATCCGGATCTTTTCGCACCGGCTGCCAGTCTGACGTTTCTTGTTTCGATCCCGTCCGGTATTTCCATCCTTCTGCTTTTGATCCTGGTACATGTTTCTTATTATCTTATGGGCGCATTTTATCTGGCAGGCTGTCTGCTGCTTTCCCGAAGAAGCCACTCGCTTGTAACAGCGATGCTATATGGCATCGGGTTAGGGGCAGTGTTCTTTGGATTGTTTTATCTTTTTGCGTAATTTTGTGAAAAGACAATGAAATCGACACCATTTTGGTTGCAGTTTAAAATCCGGTGGAGTAGGATAGGATATAAAATAAACGCAAGGAGTTGGTGTTATGAAGGAACGATTGGCCAGATTCATGCAGGGAAGATACGGGATGGATGCCCTGAATCAGGCACTTACAGTAGTGCTGTTTGTAGTGTTGCTTCTCAATGTATTTTTGAAATCGAGCATCATTAATCTGTTGATGCTGTTGTTATTATTTTACCTTTATTTCCGTATGTTTTCCCGCAACATTTCCAAGCGGTATGCAGAAAATGTATGGTATGTGCAAAAGACGGCACCGATCAAGGGCTTTTTCAGAAGACAGAAAAATCACGCCCGGATGCGCAAGGATTTTCATTTGTATAAATGCCCGAACTGCAAACAGACGGTGCGCGTGCCAAAGGGGAAGGGCAAGATTGCCATTACTTGTCCGAAGTGTCGGCATGAGTTTGTGAAAAGGAGTTAGATCATGTTCGGGTATGTCGGGGTCAACGAAAAGGAATTGAAGGTGAAGGAGCTTTCACGGTATCAGGGCTATTACTGTGGTGTGTGCCACAGCCTGAAGGAGCGGTACCAGGCAGTGGGGCAGCTTACATTAAGCTATGATATTACGTTTTTAGCGTTGCTGTTAACCGGGCTTTATGAACCGGATACCAGGGAGGATAAGCGTCGTTGTTTGTTGCACCCTATTCAGAAAAGACCATGTATTACTAATTGCTATACCCGTTATGCGGCAGATATGAATGTGCTGCTTTCTTATTACAAATGTGTGGATGACTGGGAAGATGAAAAGAAAGTATTCAAAGGCCTTTACGCGCTGCTGTTAAAAGGACGGGAAAAACGTGTGGCAGAAGCGTACGAGAAAAAGGCACAGAGCATTGCACATCAGTTAAAGGAGCTGCATACGTTCGAGCAGGAAGCACGCATCAAGCCGGAGATCGTTACAGTGGAGGCTGCATTAAAGAACATGGATCAGGCGGCTTCTTATTTTGGTGCGATCATGGGAGAATTGTTTTGTTACCGGGATGATGAGTGGAGTACGTGTTTACGCCGGCTGGGATTCTTTCTGGGCAAATACATTTCCCTGCTGGATGCGTATGAGGATATGGAACGTGACGCAAGAACAAAGAACTATAATCCGGTTCTGACATTGTATCATTGCTATGGTGAGGCAAAAGAGCAGGGAGCTTCCATTACTTATCGGGAAGAATTTGAAAAGAAAATGAAGTTTATTTTTACGCAGATCATGGCGGAGTGTGCCAAGGTGTTTGAACAGCTTCCGATTCTTGAGGAGGTTGCAATTTTGCGCAACATCCTATATTCTGGTGTGTGGACCAGATATGTGATGGTGTCAGAAAAGCGTTATCAGAAATATTTGGAACAGGAAGAAAAGAGAAGCAGAACATAAATAGATAGTAGGTGAATCGTATGTTAGATCCGTATCAGGTACTCGGTGTGAGTCGTGACGCATCGGAAGCAGACATAAAAAAAGCATATCGGGCATTGAGCCGTAAATACCATCCGGATGCCAATCTGAACAATCCCAATAAAGAACAGGCGGAAGAAAAATTTAAGCAGGTGCAGGCGGCTTATGAGCAGATCATGAAAGAAAAGCAGGGAGGCTACAGCACCGGAGGCAGTGGGGAATCCTATGGAAGCTACGGAGGTTTTGGAGGCTTTGGGGATTTCTCGTCATTTGGCGGATTTGGTGCGAGGACCTCACAGAGTGAAGAAGATGTGCATTTGCAGGCAGCAGCCAATTATATCCGGAATG
Source organism: uncultured Lachnospiraceae bacterium (assembly GCA_934317845.1). Classification (GTDB taxonomy): domain Bacteria; phylum Bacillota; class Clostridia; order Lachnospirales; family Lachnospiraceae; genus NC2004. The sequence continues at coordinate 24,644 of CAKRES010000009.1, read as the reverse complement.
GACATTTTGAAGAAGCGATCCATGTACTGGACGGAATCTCCAACCGGACAGCAGCGTGGTATTACTACGCCGCACTGGCGCACTCCGGCAAAGGAGATAATGTGATCGCAATGGAATATGCCAAACAGGCAACAACAATGGAGCCGGGCAACGTATCCTACCGCAGACTTTATGAACAGATGTCGCGCGGAGAAAACTGGTATACACAGCAGGGCGCAATGTATGAGATGCCGACGATGGGCGGTAACTTCTGTTTGAAGCTGTGTCTGCTCAATCTGTTTTGTAATCTGTGCTGCGGACCAAGATTTTACGTATGATCCGGATAGAAGATAATGGCGTGGATTTTATGATTTTAGTGTAACATTACTACAATATATCTAATAGAAAGCAGAAATGCTTTCTATTTTTTTCTTATGAATTTTCATGAAGAATTACTGCCACGATTGCGTCATTGGCATTTGATTCTATTTTTTCCTATCAATTTTCATAAAGAAGTACATAATGATAATAACAAAGAAATGAACGGAATTTAGTATAAAAATTTTTTATGCAAAAAAAGCCCCCTCGTGTGGTTATTGATTTTTCTGGCTTATTTGCATGCGCCAGTGCTTAGGTCCCGTACTTTGGGACCTTATGCACTGCTGCGTCATGCAACAAAAGCGCAAGCGTGCCATGAAAAATCAGTAACCACACAAAAGGGGGCGTAAATTATATTGCATATATTGCAAGAATATTATTTCTGCTTATTCTCGTTGTAAGCTTTGATGCGTGCCTGAATCCGCTCTGTCGGGCTTAATAAGTTGCTGATCGAGCTGTCATGATTCAGATGATCGATGATCAATGCGATATATTTGCTTAAGTCAGAGCTTACATACCAGCTTCTCTCTAACAGATCCGGACGCTGATACGTCAAGTTGGTTGTGATGACTTTCTCGATGATGCCGTCTTCGTGTGCCTGGTCAAAGACATCCAGACCGTTGGTGAATAAACCAAAGGTTGCAATTGCAAAGACACGTCTTGCTTTGCGGGCCTTTAACTGTTTGGCAACGTCGATCATGCTTTCTCCGGAGGAGATCATATCATCGATGATGATCACGTCTTTTCCTTCTACGTCATCTCCTAAATATTCATGGGATACGATCGGGTTACGACCGTTTACGATGCGGGTGTAATCTCTTCTCTTATAGAACATACCAACATTGATTCCGAGTACATTTGCAAAGTAGATGGCACGGTTCATAGCTCCTTCATCCGGACTGATCACCAGCATATGATCCTTGTCAATGTCAAGATCCGGTGTGGAACCTAATAATGCTTTTACAAACTGGTAGGTTGGCATGATATTTTCAAATCCATCACGCGGGATTGCGTTCTGTACCCGTGGATCATGGGCATCGAACGTAATGATGTTATCGACACCGATGGCAGTGAGCTCCTGTAACATGACAGCGCAGTCAAGAGATTCTCTGGTGCTTCTCTTGTGCTGACGGCTTTCATATAAGAAAGGCATGATCACTGTGATCTTACGTGGTTTTCCGGCTGCAGCAGCAATGATACGTTTCACATCTGCGAAATGATCGTCCGGAGACATTGGGGCATCTTCTCCACACAGTTTGTATTTGATGCTGTAGTTTCCAACGTCCACTAATATATACAAATCACTTCCTCGTACAGATTCTTTGATGATTCCTTTGGCTTCGCCGGAACCAAAACGAGGGCAGGAAGCTTTCAAAAGATAGGTATCGCGCTCGTAACCATGAAATGCAACGCTTGATTTGTTTTCATTTTTGCGTTCTTTTCTCCAGTTTACAAGGTAGTTGTCCACCTTTTTTCCAAGCTCCTTGCAGCTCTCCATGGCTACAATCTGCAGTTTTCCAACAGGGATGCTTTGTAAATCGTTGTCTTGTGGCATGTTCCTAATCCTCCATTTTTTTTCTTTTTTCAAGGCGCAGATCCGGGCCGAAGAGCGGGAGTGTTTCGTAATGCTCGATCAGACGGGATGATACGCGTCTTGTATAATTATCCTCCAACTGTTTCATATTTAAGTTGGTGGAGATAATCGTGCTTTTGTTCGTTAAGATCCGTTGGTTGATACATTCAAACAGGGAGGTCTCAACAAAGCTGTTGTTCATCTCAGTCCCTAAGTCGTCAATGATCAACAGTTCGCAGTTCTGCATGTAGCGGTACCGTTCCATTGCTTCTTCTGTGGTATCCTTGCGAAACTCGTGGTCTGCAAGGAGCTGAAAAAACTGTGCGGAAGTCAGATACGTGACGGTGTGCTGCGCATGCAGCAGCTGTTCTGCTATGCAGTTGCTCAAAAAGGTTTTGCCAACCCCGGTCGTTCCGGTGATCAGCAGGTTGCGCCCGTTTGGAAATGTCTCGCAGAATTCCTCGGCGAGGGTGTGGGCGGCTTGCATATTTTCTCTGGGCGAGATGCCATATCCCGTAACAGAAGTGTTGCTGAAACGGGAGAGATCAAAATGTGAAAAGTTCTCTTTTACTAATTGTGTGCGGATCGGCGAGTGTTCAAACAATAATTCTGCTTTTGCCTGCTGAAAGCAAATGCAGGCCTCTCCATTTATGTGTCCTTCATCCTGACATAAGGGGCAGGTATAGACAGGTTTGTCGTAATCCTTTGGAATATGGTACTGTTCTAAAAGTGCGGCTCTCTTTTTTATAAGCAGTTGTTTTTTCTGCTCGAAGTCGTCATTTTTGTCCTGCTCTTTTTGAAGGATGTGATTCCGCCCCATAGTAAGGGTGATCCTTTTGATGGTAAGATCAAGCTCCTTAAGGTCGGGGCAGGCGGCATATGCCGCATTGATATGTTCTCGTAATCGTACCGCGTTATCATATCTTCTCTGTTCATATAGTTCTTTTAACGAGGTGTGAAGTGCCATATCAGTTCTCCTTTTTTTGAGAACGTGGAACAACTACCTTTGGAAGAATGGCATCATAGTCCACGTCATCGCCCTGGTCAAAATTATGAAAGGCATTGGCAGGCTTTTTCGTCTGTGCCTCTTTCTTTGGTGCATAAGTGGCTTTTTGTGTAGCGCGGAATTTGCTGTCGGAAGCCGCGAGCTGTTCTAATGTCGTGATCCCGTTTTTGTGCCAGTTTTCCATCAGGGCATTGGCATAATTTAATGCGCCGTTGCCGCTTGTTTTGCGGTAAGCACGGTTGCAGGCTTCCTCGATCAGAGTAAGATCCATTAAGTAATCTTCACACCAGGTCTTTAACATGCGTCTGGCTTCCTCGCCCCATGTGTTTAAGCCGAGGCACCGCTGCATGATCGTTGCTGCATTGGTTTTGGTTTCACAATATGTAATCGCCTGTGCTTTTGTGCGAATATGATTTTCATGCCAGCTGATCGCTACCTTTTCCATGTAGCGGAAACTTGTCTTATGAAGTCCTGCGCAGTATTCGATCAGATGCTCAATGAGCTCGGAGTCAAATTTCAGCTGCTCTTTAAAGTAAAGCAGTGTTTCTAAATCCTCCTTGGTAAGCGGATGTGCAAAAAAGACCTCTGCCATGTAGCATGCCTGCTCCATATCCGATTGTGTAAATAGCTTTGTGAGCTGGTCAGCTTCATAGGTTGGTTTTGCCGGAGGCATCGCAAGCACATTGTCCTGTGGCTCAGCATCCGTTTTGCTGTGTTTCGTGATCACACTGAAGGATGCTTTTTTGACTGCCGCAGTATCGGTGATCGGCAAAAGCTCAATGGATGCGATCGTATCCGGTGAAGCTTCCTTTTCTGACACACAGTGCAGTTTTAACAAAGACTGCTTCTGCCAATATTTCAACGCACGCACAATGTCATTTTCTGTATTGTTTAAGGCATCCGCCATATCAGCGATCGTCGGTTCAAAACCGCCTAATGCCATGCGCATCAGATACAAATACACTTTTACAAACTCGCCATTTGCCTGTGGCATATACTGGTCGATAAACAGATTGTCGATCATCGTAGATGCCGTTAATAACTGATTTGAAATCTTGATTGAAGTCATCGTCTTTCCCTCTTTTCCTGTACCGTTTTCCTAGTATAGCACACGAATTTTTAAATGAAAATAGGACGTGCGTTCGACTGGCGTTTTGCGAAAAGACGACAAAAATGTTTATAAAGTGTAAAACTGAATTGTCTGAAAATAATGTCAAAACAAAGCCTTTGAAAATGCGGTGTTCAAAAATTATCAGACAAATCATTTATGAACAAAAAATATCCACATGGTTAGGGGCCATATGGTCGATAACTATGTGGATAGTGTGCATAACTGTCAATCAATCAGGTCTTCTCCAATGAAAACCACGTTTCCGGCACCCATAGTTATTAACAAATCATTTTGTTTACAACTTTTTTTCAAAAAATTTTCAATCTCGTCAAAAGATGGAAAATAATGTGCGTCAATGTGTTTTTCGAGAAGCAGCTTTAAGATGTCTCTGGAGGAGATCTCTCCGGTGTCCACTTCGCGTGCAGCGTAAATGTCGGCTAATACGACGTGGTCTGCAAGGCTTAAGGCTTCTGCAAACTGTGGCAGAAATGCCTTTGTTCTGGAAAAGGTGTGTGGCTGGAATACTACCCAGGTATCGTTGTGTGGATAGCGTGTCGCCCGGTTTAAGGTTGCCTTGATCTCAGTTGGATGATGGGCGTAATCGTCGATCACAGTGACGTCCCCCATTTTTCCTTTGTATTCAAAACGACGTTTGGTTCCGGTAAAGGATAACAGTCCGGATGTGATCGCCGTATCGGAAAGCTTTAATTCTCTTGCAATAGCGATCGCCGCCAGTGCATTTAAGATGTTGTGGTCACCGCCCACCGACAGGTGTACCGGGAACAAGCATTCATTTTTGTAATAAACATCAAAGCTTGGTGAGCCAAGATCGTCGTATTCGACATTGTATGCGGCATAATCACAGGTATCGCTCGTGCCAAATGTGAGTACGCGGCACGAAACCCCTTTGGTGATCTCCGATACATGGTCGATGTCACCGTTGATCACGAGCAATCCGTCTTTGTTGATCAGCTTTGCAAAGGTGTGGAAGCTGTTGCGGATATCGTGAATGTCTTTGAAGAAATCAAGATGGTCTTCTTCTATATTAAGGATCGCTGCGATCGTTGGAAAAAATGACAGGAAGCTGTTCGTATATTCACACGCTTCTGTCAGGAAAATGTCCGGACCGCCGACGCGGATGTTGCCGCCGATCGATTCTAAGATCCCACCGACACTGATCGTTGGATCGGTATCTGCGGCTAATAATATCTCACTTAACATGGAAGTTGTCGTTGTCTTTCCGTGTGTACCGGAAATGCAGATCGCTTCCTTATAGTTCTTCATCATCTGTCCCAAAAGCTCTGCGCGGGTAAGCATTGGAAGTTTTTTGTTTTCACATGCTTTAAACTCTTCATTATCTTTATGAATGGCAGCAGTGTAGCATACAACGTCAATATCGTCTGTGATATTGGCTGCTTTTTGCCCGATCATAACGGTCGCTCCGGCTGCTTTTAATGTTTTAACAATGTCGGAATCCTGGTTGTCGGAGCCACTGACGGTAAATCCTTCTTTTAACAGAACTTCCGCAAGGCCGCTCATGCTGATGCCGCCGATCCCTATAAAATGAATGTGACATGGTTTGGTAAAATCCATCTGATACATAGTGTTGTCCTTCTTTTCTTCTATAAATATATAATACGATTTAATTACAGTATACCGATAAAAAAGCGAATGTTCAATCCCTTTTCCGGCATCGATTCGGAGTTTTTTTTAGAAAATTATGGAAATTTATGTGTGTTTTTATGCACATGACCAGAAACATTTTTGAACAAATTGTTAAGGTGGCCGAAAAAGCCCTAAAAAGAGAAAAGATTTTGTTCACATTTTACAAAATAAATGCTATACTAGAATCATAATGTGTGTAAAGGGGTGACGACATGATAAAAAAAGAAATGATAGCGATGCTATTAGCAGGCGGGCAGGGCAGCAGATTAGGCGTATTGACATCAAGGGTCGCAAAGCCGGCTGTATCATTTGGCGGCAAGTATAAGATCATTGACTTTCCGCTCAGCAACTGTATTAATTCAGGAATTGATACGGTAGGTGTCCTTACACAATATCGTCCATTGCGTTTGAATCAGCATATCGGAATTGGTATTCCGTGGGATCTGGACCGCAATATTGGAGGTGTTACCGTGCTGCCTCCGTATGAAAAGAGCAGTAACAGTGAATGGTATACCGGAACTGCCAATGCCATCTTCCAGAACCTTGAGTATATGCAGTACTATAATCCGGATTATGTGTTGATCTTATCGGGAGATCACATTTACAAAATGGATTATGAAGTGATGCTTGATTTCCACAAGTCGAGAAATGCCGATGTGACTCTGGCTACGTTTAATGTGTCTGAGGAGGAAGCGTCTCGTTTTGGTGTGGTTCTGACCGATGAGGAAGGACGGATCACAGAGTTTGAAGAGAAACCGGAGCATCCGAGAAGCACCAAGGCATCCATGGGTATTTACATATTCAGCTGGCCGGTGTTAAAGGATGCATTGCAGCAGCTTTCGGAACAGCCGGCATGTGATTTTGGTAAGCATATCATTCCATACTGCCATAACAATGGTAAAAAGATCTGTGCTTATGAGTACAAAGGATACTGGAAGGATGTTGGGACACTGCACTCTTACTGGGAAGCCAACATGGAGCTGATCGATATTATTCCGGAGTTCAATCTCTATGAGGAGTTCTGGAAGATCTATACAAAGAGTGATGTGATCCCGCCACAGTATATTGCGGATACGAGCCGGATCGAAGGAAGTATTATTGGCGAAGGATCTGAGATATATGGCGAGATCTACAATTCTGTGATCGGTGCCGGAGTGACGATCGGAGAAGGGACTGTGGTACATGATTCCATCATTATGAATGGAACAGTGATCGGTAAGAACTGCCATGTGGATAAGTCGATCATATCAGAATATGTTGAGATCGCAGATCAGGTAACGCTTGGTGCATTTGAAGAAGTGGAGAACAAAGTGGCACCGAAGATTTACGCCGGCGGTCTTGCAACGGTAGGCGAGTACTCTAAGATCCCGGAGGGTGTCACGATCGGTAAGAACACCGCGATTTTTGGAGAAACGGTGCCGGAGGATTATCCGGAACACATACTTGCAAGTGGAGAGACATTGATAAAGGTAGGTGAATTGTCATGAGAGCATTAGGTATTATCTTGGCGGGTGGTAACAGCAACCGGATGCGGGAGCTTTCCAACAAGCGCGCGGTAGCAGCTATGCCGGTAGCCGGAAGCTATCGTAGTATTGATTTTGCGCTTTCCAATATGACAAATTCCCATATCCAGCGTGTAGCAGTATTTACACAGTACAATTCCCGGTCACTGAATGAGCATTTAAGCTCCAGTAAATGGTGGGATTTTGGACGAAAACAGGGTGGTTTGTTTGTGTTTACACCAACGATCACCAATACGAACAGTTACTGGTATAAAGGAACTGCAGATGCACTGTACCAGAATATTGGATTCTTAAAGGAAAGCCATGAGCCATATGTTGTGATCGCCAGTGGTGATGGTGTTTATAAGCTTGATTATAACAAGGTGCTGGAATATCACATTGAAAAGGGTGCAGATATTACGGTTGTATGTAAGAACCTTGCAAAAGAGCCGGATCAGTTAGAACGTTTTGGTGTTGTCAAAACAATGGAAGATGGAAGAATCCGTGAATTTGAAGAGAAACCGCTTGTGGCAGATTCCAGCCTTGCATCCATTGGTGTGTATGTGGTGCGCCGCCGTCAGCTGATCGAATTGTTAGAGGAATGTGCGAAGGAAGAGCGTACTGATTTTGTAAAAGATATTTTGATCCGTCATAAGAATGTCAAGAAGATCTATGCATACGAGATGGATTCTTATTGGAGTAACATTTCGGATGTGGATGCATACTATAAGACCAATATGGATTTCTTAAACAAGGAGATCAGGGATTACTTTTTCAAGCAGTACCCGGATGTATACTCCAAGGTAGACGATCTTCCGCCTGCCAAATATAACCGGGGATCTTCCGTAAAGAACAGTTTGATCTCATCCGGTTGTATTATCAATGGAACCGTGGAAAATTCTGTGCTGTTTAAGGAAGTTTATATCGGCAACAATTGTGTGATTAAAAATTCCATCATTTTAAATGATGTGTATATTGGAGATAATGTTACCATTGAGAACTGCATTGTGGAGAGCCGGGATACGATCCGGGCAAATACATCCCATGTTGTGGAAGATGGAAAGATCAAAATTGTGGTAGAGAAAAATTCACGCTACATTTTATAGCGTCTGGTGAGTATGGATAGCGTACTCTACGGAGTACAAAGGAGGTATTTTATGCAGATTACGGATGTGCGTATTCGCAAAGTGACCAAAGAGGGTAAGATGAAAGCTGTTGTGTCTATTACGTTAGATGATGAATTTGTTGTACATGATATTAAAGTGATCGAAGGGGAGAAAGGCTTGTTTATTGCTATGCCAAGCCGGAAATCCAGTGACGGAGAATATCGTGATATTGCTCATCCGATCAATTCTACAACAAGAGATATTATTCAGCAGTTGATCCTTTCCAAGTATCAGCAGATGCTTGAGGAAGAGGATTCCCTTTTGTAACGAACTGAAAACAAAACGAGAGAGAACGGATCTGTGACGGTGCAAGGGAGTACACCGTTGCAGATCCGTTTTTAATGTGAGAAAACGGGTAAAACTATATGTATTGCGAAGTGACCTCAATTGGTGGAGGGTGTTTCCATTGTAAGCACCAGGGGTTTGTGGTATACTTGCAGTGAAAAATAATCGCAGGTTTCAATGGCGAAAAGACAGGAGAAAAGTATGAAGTTAAGAAAATGTATTCTGGCATATAGTATGGTGCTGGTACTCGGTATACTGGCACTGTGGGGCAATAATGTCAACGCGGAGGATTACAGCAAATACAGCAACGAAACGCATGGCTGGGGGCTAAGTGTAAACAAGGAGCATAAGGTTCCGATCAATGCCGGAAGTGAGTTGTTTGAAGGAAATCAGGCTCTTTATTATGTAGAGACAGATCAGAAAGAGATCTATCTGACATTTGACTGTGGATTTGAAAATGGATTTACACCGAAGATTTTGGATACCCTTAAGAAGCATAATGTGAAGGCACTGTTTTTTGTGACAAAGCCATATTTGCAGGACAATGCGGATCTTGTAAAACGGATGAAGGAAGAAGGACATCTGGTTGGCAACCATACGTGCCGACATTTGTCTACTCCATCGTTATCTGAGGCAGAGATCAAAAAAGAGTTAAATGAAAATGCGGAATATATGAAGGAAAAGACCGGATACGATATGGATCTTTATTTCCGCCCGCCAATGGGAGAGTTCAGTGAGCGCACGCTGCATATTACTAAGGACATGGGATATACAACCGTGCTTTGGAGTATGGCATTTTACGATTACGATGTGAACGACCAGCCGGGAGCGGATGCGATCTACAAGCAGTTTATGACCTATTACCATAAGGGGGCGATCCCTCTGGTACATGTAATTTCGCAGTCCGATACTGAAGCACTGGATTCTATTATTTCTTCCATGCAGGAAAAGGGTTATTCGTTTGCCTCCTTTGCGGCAACTTCCGTCGGGGAGGAGATACAGCATGTACGCATCACGCCGGGCAATCTTCATTTATCCCGTGGGCCGGTCGGTGTTACGGCAAGGAGTGTGGAGATTGGTGATACTGCGGATATTACGGTGCTATATTATGATCTGCAGCACAAGGTGATCAAGGGAAGTCCGAAAAAGGGCGGTATCTATTATGTAAAAGCTTATGCAAAGGGGGATGCAACCTATCATGGGGCGGCATCTGACTGGCTTCGCATCAAGGTGAAACGATAGACGGCTTTTAAGGAGAACACACATGGAACAGATGACAGAGCTCATCAAACATTATAACAAGTTTAATGAAGATAAGCGGCTTTTAAGGCGGCATGGTCAGGTGGAATATATCACGAGTATGAAATATATTCACCGGTATCTGCTGGATGACTTCAGTAAAAAGGTCATTGACATTGGTGCCGGAACGGGTCGGTATAGCATTGCACTTGCGGAGGAAGGATATGATGTGACCGCAGTCGAACTGGTGAAATACAATCTGGGGATTTTGAAAAAACACAGCGACAAGGTGCATGCCTATCAGGGAAATGCCTGTCAGTTGAAACGGTTTGCCGCAGATTCGTTTGATGCGGCACTGCTCTTTGGTCCGATGTATCATTTGTATACTTTGGAGGATAAGGTGAAGGCACTTTCAGAAGCCAGACGGGTAGTGAAGCCGGGAGGAGTGATCTTCGTTGCGTATCTTATGAACGAATACGGTGTGCTGACGTATGGGTTTAAGGAAGGGCATGTGAAGGAATGTCTGATGGATGGCAGGCTTTCAAAGGATTTTCACTGCCACAGTGAGGAGAAGGATCTTTATGAATATGTGCGGCTTTCGGACATTGACGAGATCAATGCGTGCTGTGGTGGCGTAAAAAGAGAGCAGATCATTGCGGCGGACGGTCCGGCAGATTATATGAGGAAAATTCTGCGCGATATGGATGAGGAGACGTTTTCTCTGTTTTTATCCTATCATTTGTCAACGTGTGAGCGGCCGGAGCTTTTGGGCGCCAGTGCCCATACGGTGGATATTTTGCGGGTTGTGTAATAGAAGGAGGAATGGAACATGCATATAGAAGAAGACGGAATGTACCGGGTACAGTGCCATGTGAGCAGAAAGGATCTGCATCAGCATGGGATCATGGTGGATGATCTGGTCAACCGGACGCCGCTTGGGCGTATGTTTTTGCAAAAGGCGGCGGAACTTTCTAAGGCAAGCATGGATTACGAATGGCCACACTGTGCATTTTCCACGGAAATGAAATTTTATCCGGAAGACATCGTGCTTGTTTTTTCAGAACGGGTGGACGATTATCTATACAGCCTGCGCCAGAGTGCGGCGGCTCTTGATGAGGAACAGGCACAGGGGCTTATGTCACTTATTCAGGCCATTTCACTTGCAGAGGAAGAAGAAGGAAGAGAAATGATACGACGCTTTGAGGAAAATGTCAGAAGAGAAGGAGGACAAAAATGAGCAAGTATGTGATTAGCTGTTGTTCTACAGCAGATTTATCGAAGGAGCAGATGGAGGCAAGAGGATTACATTATATTTGTTTTCACTACGAATTGAATGGGAAGGAATATGCGGATGATCTGGGTCAGTCAATGCCATTTGACCGGTTTTATAAGGAAATGGCGGCAGAAGGGGCAACGACGAAGACTTCCCAGGTCAATGCAGAGGAATATGAAGAATACTTTGAAGCTTTCTTAAAAGAAGGCTATGATGTGTTACATCTCACCTTGTCTTCCGGAATTTCCGGTTCTATCAATTCTGCAAATATCGCAAGAGAAGAGCTGATGGAGCGTTATCCGGATCGCAAGCTGTATGTACTGGATTCCCTGGGAGCTTCTTCCGGTTATGGACTGCTTATGGATAAGCTGTGCGATCTGCGGGATGAAGGAAAAAGTATTGATGAAGTGTATGAATGGGCAAAGGAAAATCGTCTGAAATTGCAGCACTGGTTTTTCTCAACCGATCTGACGTTTTATATCCGTGGCGGACGAATTTCCAAAACAGCCGGAACGATCGGAAACATTTTAAATATCTGTCCGCTGCTCAATGTGGATGGCGAGGGAAAGCTGATCCCGCGCGAGAAGATCCGTGGCAAACGTCGTGTGATCCAGCAGATCGTAAAGAAGATGGAAGAGCATGCACAAAATGGTACAGAATACAGCGGCAAATGCTATATATCAGAATCCGCCTGCATGGAGGATGCTGAAGCAGTGGCAAAGCTGGTGGAAGAACGTTTTCCAAAACTGAATGGAAGAGTGGAGATCAATTCCATCGGAACAACAATTGGAAGTCATACGGGACCGGGAACGGTGGCACTTTTCTTCTGGGGAGATGAGCGGGAGTAGGATCGCTTGTTTACTTCATAGCATAGGACGGGGAGGGCTGGCTTTTCCCCCTCCTTGCAGGACGCTTGCGCTATCGTGGAACACGTAGCGGTACATAGGATGCCAAAGTACGGCATCCAAGTACCGACGTGTTCCAATATCCTGCATAGAGGGGTGAAAACCAGCACTCCCCTTCTCTACGTTGGTGATGAGGGAAGAGGAAAGAACGTTGTATATAGTTTATTTGTTCTATTCTCCCGCTATCTACGCCAGAGGGAAGGATGTTTTGTATATAGTGAATTTGCTAAGTTGGCAAATTGGGATAAATATCATCCGGTTTCCTGTTATTTACACCACCGGAAAGAAAGTTGTATAAACAGATATCATCTGGTTTTCTCACTATATTCAGGGTAAATGTTGTGCCAATGCAGCAGATACCACAAGCAGGCACATTCAGAGCCGCCGGTACTTGGATGCCGTATTATGGCATCCTATGTACCGCTGCGAGCGATGAGTAGCGAAAGCGTGCTTGCGGTGGTATTGCTGCATGGCACAACTTAGAGCATTATTATTTAAGGAGGAGTATATGAAATTTTTTCACCTTTCGGATCTACATATTGGCTTGCGCCTGCAAAATTATGATATGAGCGAGGATCAGTCCTACATTTTAAAGCAGATCGTTGCCCTTGCGGCAGAGCATCATCCGGATGCGGTAGTGATCGCCGGGGATATTTATGACAAGGCGATTCCATCCGCAGAGGCTGTTTCGTTGTTTGATGCTTTTGTTGCGTCGCTTCATGAGGCGGTTCCTAAGGCGGTGATCATGATGATCAGTGGAAATCATGATAGTGCGCCGCGTATCAATTGTTTCCGTCATGTGTTACAGGATCAGTCCATCCATATGGTAGGGCTTCCTCCGGTGCGGGAGGAGGAGCAGATCGAGCGTGTTACATTGAAGGATTCTTTTGGAGAGGTATGTTTCTATCTGCTTCCTTTTGTGAAGCCGTCGATGGTAAAGCAGGTTGTTGGCACGCATAAGGATGGCAGTAATTTCAGCTACGAAGAAACGCTCAAGCGGCTGCTGATGCGTGAAACGATCGATCCGGACAAGCGAAATGTATTTGTAAGCCACCAGTTTTATCTGCCGGAGGGAAAGGATGCTGCTTTAGTGGAGCGTATGGCTTCAGAAGTTTGTACGGTAGGAAATATTGATGCGATCTCTGCCCGTTTGCTTGCTCCGTTTGATTATGCGGCACTGGGTCACATTCACAAACCGATGACAGTTGGCGATCAGGCATACCGCTATTGTGGCACGCCACTTGCCTGCTCGGTCAGTGAGGCGGGGCAGCAAAAAAGCATTTTATGTGTGGAAATGAAAGAAAAGGGAGATACGATCATTACGCCGCTTGCGCTTACGCCGCTCAGGCAGGTGCGTGTCGTTACGGGAACGCTTGCCGAGGTGCTTGCACTGCGATGTGAGGACTATGTATCGGTTGTGTTAAAGGATACTGTGGAGCACGATATCTGGGATTTAAAGGATCGCTTAAAAGAAGCATTTCCTTATCTGTTGGAGATCCGCAGGGAAAATGCACGGAAAGCGTCATATGATACGGTTGCGTTTTCAGAGGAAGAGTTAGATCCGTATACGCTTTGCTGCCGGTTTTTGTCGGAACCGTCAGAGGAAGAGTGTGCGCTGCTTCAGGATGTGATCCGTACGGTTCAGGGGGTGAAATAAATGCGTCCAGTGACATTGACCATGCAGGCGTTTGGCTCGTATGGAAAGAAAACAACGATTGATTTTACGAAACCGAATCAGAATTTGTTTCTGATCACCGGAGATACAGGGGCGGGCAAGACCACGATCTTTGATGCGATGGTATTTGCGCTTTATGGGGAAACCAGTTCCTTAAATAACAAAAAAAGCGGAGCAGAGCTGCAGAGCCAGTATGCGGATCTTTCTCTTTCTCCGTATGTGGAGTTTTGCTTTATGGAGGAAGCCGGCGGGCAGGAGCTTTTGTATACGGTGCGCCGTACACCGCGCCATGTACGTCCGAAAAAACGGGGAGAGGGTGTCATGGAACAGGCAGAGCAGGTGTCTTTGATCCTGCCTGACGGACAGGAATATCCGGCAAAAGAAACAAATGCAAAGCTGATCGAGCTGATCGGATTGACCAAAGAACAGTTCATGCAGGTGGCGATGATCGCGCAAGGGGAATTTATGGAGCTTTTGCGTGCCAAGTCGGATGACAAAAAGGTGGTATTTCGCAAGCTGTTTCACACGGAGATCTATCAGGATATTGTGGATGAATTATTCCGTCGCAAAAAGGAAATGCAGAAGGAAATGGGGCAGATCAAGACCATTTGCCAGAGTGAGGCGGGACATATTGTGGTGCCTCCCACCTATGAAAAGGCAGAGCTTTTGGAAGAAAAAAAGCATGTGGTCATGGCGGCGCAGAATTTTTCGATCACAGAGCTGGAGCAGCTGCTTGCGCTATTAGAGGAAATGCTTGCTTTCTGTGAAACGAAAAGGGCAGGTTATGAAACAGACTGTAGCGAGGCAGCAGCAAAAAGAGATCAGGCGCGGGACATTGTGACAAAGGCAAAGGCGACAGAAGCATTATTTGCACAATTAGAACAAGCGGAGGAGGAGCAAAAGCAGCTTGCAGGACAGGAAGCAGACATGCAGAAAAAACAGCAGCTTGCGCAGCAAATCGAGGCAGCGTATGAGGTTGATGCAGTCCGGCACCGCCTTATGGATGCGAAAGAGATTGTCAGTAAAATGCGCGACAATCAGGAACATTTGCGGTCGAATCTTCCAGACATGCAGCAGAAGGAACGGGACGCGCAGGAGGCGTATGAAACTGCCAAAAAAGAACAGGATGCTGCCAGACAGGAGGAAACCCGTGTGACCGAGCGGGCAGAGCGCAGCATTTTGATATTTGATAAACTTCTAATGTTAAAACAGCAGCTTGCAGTTTCCCAAAGCAGAAAAGAACAAAAAGAGCAGGAACAGGCGGCAAAAGAGCAGGAGCTGCAGAAGCTGAAAGAACAGGAAACCCAGTTGCAGCAGGCATTGCAGCACCAGGCAGAAAACCAGAACGAACTAACGAAGTTTGAAATTGCATGGCAGCAGGGGAAGGAATGTAAAAAGGATCTTTTGGCACTGGAAGAACAGCAAAAAGAAACTGCATTACAGGAAGAAAAGAAAGAGGAAGCAAAGCAGGCTTACATTTCGGGAAGCCGGAACTATCAAAGCCAGAATGAGGTCTATGAGCAGATGCGGACAGCATTTTTTGATGCGCAGGCGGGACTTTTAGCAAAGGAATATTTAAAAGAAGGATGCCCTTGTCCGGTGTGTGGTTCTCTTTCTCATCCGGCACCATGTGTGCTGAGCGAGGAGCAGCAGGCGATCACGAGAGAGCGGCTTGATAAAGAAGAAGGCGTGCTTTTAGAACTTCGGGAAAAACAGGAGGAGCTGGCGGCAAAAGCGAAGTCGGCGCAGGAGGTTTTAGAAGAAAAACAGGCAGCATTTTCCCGGATGTGTGAGCAGGCATTTGCAGAGCTTAAAACGCTTACCGGGCAGCCGGCAGAAACAATAGAAGAAGCAAAACAGGTCTATCATGCATACGAAGAAGCGTTGCAGCAAAAGGGGGACCGGCTGAAAGAGCAGCAAAAACAATATGAGCAGATGGCGGAGACTTATGCGAAAGTGCAGGAGGAACGCAGTGCGTGTGAAGAAATGCGACAGACTTTGCAGCGTGCGTGTGAGGAAGCACAGGCACAGTATGCGCATGATGCCGCCGCATATGAAAGCAGTAAGAACAGCGCAGAATATGCGAGCCGGGAGGATGCGGTAAAAGCCAAAGACGCAGCGGTGCATTTGCGCAAAGAAAAGGAAACGGGATACACAGAAAAAGAGCAGCAGCTACAGACGATACGGACAAAGATCGAGCAGGGGCAGGCACTGCTGTCGCGCTATGAAGAGGAATTGCCGGAGCATGAAAAGCGGGAGCAGGAGCAGCAGCTTAAGTATGAGGAAATCCTCAAAAAAGCGGCAATGCCGGAGGAAGAAATAAAGGAGCTTACCAATACCTATTCCCGCGAGAGCGCAAAGGAAATGGCAGAGCAGTTTGCGTCATACCTTACGAAGGTGGCAACCGCAAAGTGGCTTTTGGAATCGACAACAGAGGCATTAAAGGGCGAAACCAAACCAGATCTTTCTATGTGCCGGAAAGCCTATGAGGAAGCAGAGCAGGAATGGAAAAAGCAGCAGGAGCAGTATCAGCAGTTTCTGTCGTGGCAGAAGGAAAACAAAACTGCCTATGATTCGCTTAGAAAACATACGGCTGACCGGAGCGCAGTGCTACAAAAGCACCAGCAGGCAGAAACGCTCTATCAGTTATTGTCCGGAAATGTCAGCGGCTCGCGGATGGATCTGGAAACCTTTGTCCAGCGGTATTATCTGGAACGCATTTTATATGCGGCAAATGAGCGTTTTCAAACGATGTCAGCCGGACAATACGAGCTTCGGATGCGCGATCTTTCACAGGCAGGTGAGGGAAGAAACCGGGGACTGGATCTGATGGTATATTCCTACGTGACAGGAAAAGAGCGTGAAGTGCGCACCTTATCAGGCGGAGAATCCTTTATGGCGGCACTCTCGCTGGCACTTGGACTGGCAGATCTGATCGAACAGACGCAGTCTTCCATTCATCTGGATGTGATGTTCATTGATGAGGGCTTCGGCTCGCTCGATGAACAGTCCAGAGGACAGGCAGTGCGCGTCTTAAAAGAGATGGCAGGCGGAAATAAGATGATCGGACTGATCTCGCATGTATCAGAGCTGAAACAGGAAATGGAGGATCAGCTTCTGGTGACGAAAACAGAAACCGGAAGCCATGTGACATGGCAGATCAGTTAAAAAGCAAGTAAACATTTTCAAAAAGGAGATGCATTATTATGGAGCAGAACGAGAAGTTATATGCGTATTTTAAAAGTGTGTGTGATCAGGACCGGGCGGCTGTTGTGATCTGTAATCTGCAGCACGAGATCATTTACATGAATCCGGCAGCAATAAAAAATTATGAAAAACGCGGCGGGGCGGCATTGATTGGAAAAAGCCTGTTAAACTGCCATAATGCCCAGTCGGTGGATAAGATCGCTCAGGTGATAGACTGGTTTCAGGCGGACGAAAATCATAACATCATGTACACCTATTATAATGAAAAGCAGAATAAGGATGTGTATATGGTGGCACTCCGTGAGGAGGGCAGACTGATCGGATATTATGAAAAGCATGAGTACCGGAACCGGGAAACTGCACCGAGGTATGAAATGTAGGAACAGAAAGGAGCATACCAATGAGTTTAATAAAAGGAATTCATCATGTATCATTGAAATGCTGCAATGAGGCAGAATACAAAGAAGAGATTGAATTTTATAAGGACGTGCTGGGACTTGAAGTCGTAAGACAGTGGGATGCCGGCATTATGCTGGACAGCGGAAACGGACTGATCGAGATATTTAACGATGGAGAAGCACCCCTTCCGAAAGGAACGATCCGGCATTTTGCATTTGCAACAGACGATGTGGATGCCGTGGTAGAAAAGGTGAGCAAGGCGGGGTATGAGGTGTTTATAAAACCAAAGGATATTGTGATTGCATCAGAACCGGAATTTCCGGCACGGATCGCTTTTTGCAAGGGACCGCTGGGGGAGGAGATAGAGTTTTTTTGTGAGAGAGGGATGCATCCAGTCTTTTTTTAATTAAACTTTCCTTGTGTCGGCAAAAACTGCGTGAAAGCAAATATAAATGAATGGATTTGTTGCCGATAACGTGGTATACTAATCACAGTAAGTGTGATTTTTTATGAAAGGAGGGCGGCAGATGCGATACCTTTCAGTTGCTGAAATGGCGAAAAAATGGAATATATCTGAACGAAGTGTAAGAAATTATTGTGCCCATGAGCGTGTTCCGGGAGCATTTCTTACCGGAAAGACATGGAATATTCCGGAAAATGCAGAAAAGCCGGAGCGTTCTAACAAGAAGAAAGAAAAACCAATGACTTTGCTGGATATTTTGCTTGATGAGAAGACAAATAAATACTCCGGAGGCATTTATCATAAGACACAGATTGATTTAACATATAATTCAAACCATATGGAAGGCAGTCGATTGACTTACGATCAGACCCGATATATTTTCGAGACGAACACCATTGGTATAGAAAAAGAAGTGCTCAATGTAGATGATGTGATTGAAACGGCAAACCATTTTCGGTGCATTGACGTGATCATTGATCATGCAAAATCGTCGTTGACGGAAAAATTTATCAAGGAGCTGCATCTGATTCTGAAAAATGGAACCAGTGATTCCAGAAAGGATTGGTTTGCTGTCGGTGATTACAAGAAGCTGCCAAATGAAGTCGGCGGTATGGAGACTGCACTTCCGGAAGAAGTTTCTGACAGAATGAATAACTTGCTGAGAAAGTACAATAACGGCGAAGAAAAGACATTGGAAGATATTCTGGATTTTCATGTGCAATTTGAGCGCATCCATCCATTTCAGGATGGCAATGGTCGAGTGGGGCGCTTGATTATGTTCAAGGAATGCCTGAAATATAATATTGTTCCGTTTATTATCGAGGATAATTTGAAAATGTTTTATTATCGAGGATTGAAAGAATGGAACAATGAAAAGGGGTACTTGACGGATACGTGTCTGACGGCGCAGGACAGGTATAAGACGTACTTGGATTATTTCAGGATTGCGTATATCTAATTAATACGATAAGTGAGATCGCTGCGATCAGGAGGGAATCGTGAGCAGGGGAATGGAGGAGCTATATACAGCCGTATATAATGAAAATGATAGAAAATTGCGAAAGGTAGTGAGGTGAAACATGTCAGCGGTTTTACAGGTGAAAAATCTGTGCAAAAAATATATTTCAAATAACGGAATCGAGACAGCTGCACTGAATGGAATTTCTTTGTCGATAGAAGAGAATGAAATGGTTGCTGTTATGGGTAGTTCCGGCAGCGGGAAAACTACACTGATCAATATATTAACAGGACTTATGGAAGCGGATTCCGGTACAATTCAGATTAATGGGCGGGATTACTGCCATATGGATAAGGATGAGTTAGCAGAGTTTCGCAGAAAAGAGATTGGAATTGTTTTCCAAAACTATAATCTGATCGATAGTCTGACCGTGGATGAAAATATTCGGGTTCCCTTGATCTTAGATCAAAGAATGGAAAAACAGGAGGAAAAGGTTCGGGCGGCAGCGGCTATGCTTGGAATTGAAGGGGAATTGGAGAAATACCCTTATGAGATTTCAGGTGGCCAACAGCAAAGAGCCGGTATTTGCAGAGCAATTATGAATGACCCGAAAATTATTTTTGCCGATGAACCAACGGGCAATCTGGATGCAGCATCTACCAAACAGGTGATGGAATACTTTGTAAAAGCATGTAAAACAAAGGGTGCCAGTCTATTGATGGTGACACATGATCCTGTGGCCGCAAGCTACTGCGACCGCGAGATAATTCTGGGAGAAAAGAATGGAGGCTTGGATCATGCAGCTTCGTGATTTGGCTTTGAAATTGTTTCGGGGAAATGTAAAAAAATACCGTATGTTTATTATCTGCAACAGTCTGGCGATCGGCATGCTTTTAAGTCTCCGATTACTTCTGGAAAATGCGTATTTGAATGATGCAAGGCTGGTGGATCCAATGATTTCCAGCAATGTTTTTGCACCGACATTTTTCATGTATGTCTTCGTTGCATTTATCGTTCCGTATACTTGTTTATTGATGAATAAACAGATTCAGAAAAATTATGGAATTCTACTGTCGATGGGATTGACATGGAAAAAACTGATCACATGTATCATCATGGAAAATGGCATGAGTATCATACTTTCTTTGGTGGGAGGTCTGTTTAGTGGTAATATCCTCGAAATAATACTTTTGTTTATTATGAAATGGATCATAGGGATCGATGCACTGGCATTTGTCCAGTCAATCACTGCTTATATACAGATATTTTTATATCTGACAATACTGTATGCGATCACATTGGCAGTAGTGACGATTTCTTTATATCGCAAAAACATTCTGAAAATCATCACAGAAGAACGTCAGGTAGAAGCAAAAAAAGGAAACAGGGCTGCATATGGAGCCGGGGTGCTGTTATTTAGTTTCGCTTTGCTTGCTGCCTTTGTGTTTTGCAAAGAAGCCGAGGGTACTTCTTTGCTGCTTGCCATACCGGTTTCCTTTGTTGGAATTCTGGTCATGGTATTAAACAGCAGCTTTCTTTTGCAAAAAAACAGAAATCGGAACCTCTTCCTGCTCGCGGATTATCTACATTCTTTTCGCAGAAATACGAAAGCATGTCTGATGTGTGTTGCTTTATATGGAATGCTCATATTTGTGATAACGGTATCTATGGTGACTGCCGGGGATTTAAAGCGAAATGTGGAGCAGTACAATCCATATGATATGGTTTTCTCTTACGAGAACAACAAAGACGATCAAGTACTTGATGGGATGATAGAAAATAAAAGTCAAACGATCCGTTATGAATCTCAGGTTCCCTTTTTCTATACGGGAAGCTATGCAGTTCTAGGAGCCGGTGATGTTTTAAAAGAAACAGGGCACAGCTATGATATTCCCGAAGGAAAATTTGTTCTGATACGAAGTAATATTTCTGATGACGGGTATGCACACGAGCCTGGGACAGTGCTTCAAAAAGTGGAAATGGAAGGGCAGCAGTTCAAGCTATTTAAGGATACAGATGACTTGCTTTTTTGCCGTGGTGGTGGTCTGACAGATCAGTTGATCCTGCTCAATCAGAACGATTTTGATAGAATACTTGACAAAGCCCCGGATATGGAGCAGATCCTGAAGCTGATACGGTTTGATAATATTCGTGGTACTGGTTTATTGGCAGATAAAATTGCAAGCTATACCGGGCGTGATGTAGCATCCTACGAACGAGACTTGCTTCGTGCTCAGAAAAGCGGGGCGGTCTTGTGTTTGCTTATGAGTTATATTTCCATCGTATTTTTGATCTGTGTATTTCTGACCTGCAGCTACAAATTGCAATCGGAAAGAGAAACAGATCAAAGAAACATGAGAATAATAAGCTCCATAGGTGCAGCTCACACCGTAATTCTTAAGTACATCCGTGATAAACTAGGTGCGGCAGTGATCTGGCCGTTTTATATAGCATGGATCTGGGTTGCTTTTCTGACTGGGATTTATGGATACTATTCTGCCGGCTTTGTTATGACGCTGGTGCAAGCATTTTTTATTGGCGTGATGATCTGGCTGTTAATAAAAATGATTTTGCGATTGTTTTTTGCGCATTTATACTAAATATCACTCCCCATGTATGTAGGCATACATATTGCAGCAATATGGCAAAGGCAAGAATGAATCCAAAGACCCTGCAATATCTTATGGGGCATCCGATTACCAATGTTTTTGTCTTGAACTAGAAATGCAAAAAGAGTCGAAAAACAAAAGTTTTTGCAATTCAGAGCACAAAGTTGAATTTCTAGGAAGTTTTTGCTATAATGCACTACAAGGAGGGATAGCCTATGATAGATACACATGAACTTAAAAAGCGTGATAGATATTTAAAGAAACTGATTGCTTTTCAGGACACAGAGCCGGTAAAAGTAGTGACAGGAATTCGAAGATGCGGAAAATCGAGTTTATTGAAGCTGATGGCAGAGCATTTGAAGAATAGTGGTATTTCTGATGAACAGATAGTGGAAATGAACTTCGAATCTCATGCATTCAAAGAAATGACAACAGATGAGTTTTATGATTATGTAAAAGAGCGTGTGCTACCGCAAAAGAGAATGTATTTCTTTTTTGATGAAGTACAAAGAGTGCTGAACTGGGAAGATGCTATTAATTCATTTCGGGTAGATTTTAATTGCGACATCTATATAACTGGTTCAAATGCGTATTTGCTTTCTTCTGAATACTCTACTTATTTGTCAGGCAGGTGTGTGGAAATCAAGATGTTGCCGCTTTCATTTGCTGAATTTTTATATTTTCACAACTTTGAGGTGAAAGAAGCGAAAAGTGCTTTGGGTGGTGTTCGAAAGCTGGTGTATGATAGGACAGGAGAACATTATGAACTGAGAGAAGTGTTTGATGCATATATGCGATTTGGTGGAATGCCGGGAATTGCTGATGTTGGGTTGGATCAGGAAAAGGCTTTGATGTTGTTAGAAGGTATTTATTCCACAGTAATTGTGCGTGATATTTTGGAAAGAGAGAATCGAAGAGGGCAGAAAAGAATTACTGACCCGGTACTGCTACGTAAGATAGTGCTGTATTTAGCAGACAATATTGGTAGCAATATTTCTATTTCTTCTATTGGCAATGTGCTTGTGAATGAAGGGCTGTTGGAGGATGGAAAGCGGAAGGGGACGCCAAGTGCACATACGGTACAGGCGTATGTGAATGCTTTGTTGGAGTCCTATTTTTTCTATGACATCAAAAGGTTTGACATTAAAGGCAAAGGGTTTTTGCACACACTTGGTAAATTTTATGTTGTGGATATTGGTCTTAGAAATTATCTGCTTGGTTTTCGGAACAGAGACAGTGGTCATGCATTAGAAAATGTTGTATATTTAGAACTGCTCCGCCGAGGTTTTGATGTTGCAATAGGAAAAGTTGATAATTCACAAGTGGATTTTATTGCAACAAAAGCAGACAACAAGATTTATGTTCAGGTAACAGAATCTATGACAAGTGAGGAAGTTCGTGCTAGAGAGTTGGCACCTCTAGAGAAAATTAGTGATAATTATGAAAAGATGGTATTATCACTGAATCCGGGCTTAGACACATCATATGAAGGAATCAAATCGATAAGCCTTGTGGAGTGGCTTTTGAAAGAGTAAAATAAATGTGTTTCTAACTACGATTGACTATTACATTTTGCCTCGATTTGTCTTATTTTGCGATATGTGTCACATATTACGGATTTTAGGTAGATTTTGGAGAGTACGCAAAAGTCCCCAAAGCACGGCAGAATCTGTGCTTTTGTCTGAAATGCCTGAAAATCAAGGAATTGTGGGACATTGAAAGAGACTTGTACCCCTATTTTATACGGGTTCCTAGAAAGGCAAAATTTTGTTAATTGACTGCCCTCGATAAAAAAGCCTCTTGATAGCAGTAACAGAAGTTATATGTTAGTAGTAACAGAGTTCACCATGCCTCTGACTTTCATGCGTAACCCGGTGAGACTTTTTTATCCAATCAAAATTAAGGAGGAGGTCCATAAAACAAGAAGTTTATTTTGTGGATATTGGAAAAGGAACATTTGGAAATAATTAGAAAGTCCCAGTATGGGTTGATTTTTTCACTTAATTGAGTATAATAAAAGTAGGAACAGCAATGTTCTCGATGTAAGAGCATCGTTAAAAGTTGGGCTACAGATGGAGCAGGATAATTTTCCATCTCATTAGATGTCTTAACTGGGCATCGAGCCTGGCAGCTTGGATAAAGCTGTAGTCCACGTGGGGGACTTAATGATTTCCACGTCGTTATGGGTATCTTAACTGGGTACCGGGGCTGACAACCAGCAGAAAACTCTTTTCAAAAAGAAATTCTTAGAGGAGTGTGGTTAAGCATCACACTCCTCTTTACATATGAGGTATGGATGGCAACAAAACCAGATAAGAAAAATGCAATTAGACAAGACATTATAGATTCGGCTAAAATATATAGTCAAAATTTGGCTGGTAAAGCATTTCTCTATGTATACGGGGGAGAGTTTTTTGAAGTCTCTTTTCCAGTAGATCATTTTCTTCACTTAACAGGAGTGGAGACAAAACTTTCAGCAAAGGACTTTTATAAAAATGCTAAAAAGGCAAAACTTACAAGTAACCAGTTCTATTTTGATGTAAGGCATCCTTATGCAAATGCAAGAAAGAAGCTGCCCTGCTTAAAGAGATTACCAGAGTTGATAAATGATGTGGTATGTATCCTTAAGGAGATGCAGACGGTTACAAACATACGGTTAGCAGGTACAATGAAATCTATAAGGTTCAGATGCCCAATATTACTCCTCATGTTTGCAGACATACATATTGTTCAAATATGGCAAAGTCCGGCATGAATCCTAAAACACTGCAGTATTTGATGGGACATTCGGATATAGCTGTGACGCTCAATGTGTATACCCATGTAGGACTTGAAGATGCAGAAAAGGAACTTCAGAAGATGCAGGGATTGGAAAATGCCAGAAAAGAGATGGGAATTTCGGATATGGATGATAAATCTTTGAAACAGAATATGTTCAAGGTGGTATGATAATATAATAGGGAAGAGATTTTGAGGACACTCAGGCTATGTGGATTGAGTGTCCTTTTGGCTTGTAAAAGAAGAACTAGGATGCTATAATAAAATTTAATCATTTAACATTTATTTTTGAAAGGTAAAGCATTGTAAAACAGAGAATTCATCCCGTATTGATAATATGGACTATTGTTAGCATCCGGGCGAGTTCTGGGTGCTTTTTGATTGGAGGGATAAAATGCTATGATTAACCTTGGTACATTAAAAGAAATTACTGATTTGAGAAGTATATGGCCACATGAAGCTTTGAACTTTAC
>CAKRES010000008.1 GCA_934317845.1 uncultured Lachnospiraceae bacterium | reverse complement strand
AGAATATCGCACTTTAAAACAAAAATAAAGTGCGTAAGTTTGTTACCGGTAACTTACACACTTTATATTACACTCTCTCTTTAAATTTTTAGATAGCGTTTCAAGTGTTGTGTAAACTCAAAAATTAGCATAATAATATTTATAATTTTTAAGAGCAGAGACCAAATTTTGGTTTTCTGCTCTTATCTGCATTATACAGGTATAAATATATATGTCAAATAGATTGCCTTAGGATTGGAGATGCATACTCCCCTCTGTCAGCACTTCACCTTCTAGTCCTTCTCTATGTATAAATAAAGGTGATACATAGTATCACCTTTTATTAAAATTATTCTTGTACTTGAGTATAATCTGTAATTGTGTTGCAATCAGAGCATCGAGTTACTATACATAACTTATATCCAAGCTCTGGGTGACCTACCAAAGCCATATTAAGAGTCTCTCCCTTAGTAACTCGATTACCTGAATGCACTGTTGTTGATGGTTTTGCTGGTGCATAAGCTTTCTTCTCACCACACCTAGAACAATGCTTCTCTACCCAACCGTCAGTAGTACAAGTCCATGCTACTTCCTTATCTGTTACCCAGTTATGACCTAAAGCAGAAGTGTTCTTAGTAGCAAACACCTTACCACAATCCTTACAGTATGTCTTAGCAGTACCACCAGTTGTACAAGTAGCAGTAACAGAATCCGTTACTATATTATGATCAACAGTATCATATACGAATGTTTCCATTTTTCCGCATCTCATACAGTAGTTAATACCTGTACTTCCACTTAACTTACAATTAGACTGATCATGAGTCTTATAACCTCCAGACCAATCGTGACCTAACGCTGGAATACTCTTAGTAGAAAGAACCTCTCCACATCTCTTACACTTAGTAACCTCTGAACCTGCCTTATCACATGTAGCATTTGTTGTAACAACCTCTGTATCATGACCTAACGTACTACAATCCTTTTTAGTGTTTTCTGTTGTCTTGCTAGATGCTGCCGTTGTTTTTTCAGTTGTCTTATTTGTATTAGGCTTCTTAGTAGATTCCGTTGTCTTATTACTATTGTTGTTTTTTACTGCCTCTGTTGTACTGCTTGTACTACTCTTAGGTGCATAAACAACAACCCTGCAACTCAACTTCTTACCACTAACCTTAGCATATACCCTACAAGTTCCCTTTTGAACTGCTGTAACCTTACCCTTCTTTGTAACCTTGGCAATCTTCTTGCTACTGGTACTCCACTTTACTTTCTTCTTATTGTTCTTAACCTTTAAAGTACAACTCTTACCAACCTGTAAGCTAATACTAGTCTTGCTTAAACAAGGCTTCTTTTTTGCCTTAGCTTCTGCTGTCATTGGACTAACAAGTAACATACCTGCTAAACCAAAGCATATAATCTTATTTAACGATCTTTTCATTGACACTATTCCCTTTCTGTTCGCTATTTGCATAAGTCAGTATGCTCCTCATGATTTGTATATATAAAATATTCCATAATTACATTATATCGCAAAGTTACTAAA
Source organism: uncultured Lachnospiraceae bacterium (assembly GCA_934317845.1). Taxonomy (GTDB): domain Bacteria; phylum Bacillota; class Clostridia; order Lachnospirales; family Lachnospiraceae; genus NC2004. The sequence goes on along the minus strand of CAKRES010000008.1, from coordinate 106,673 downwards.
CAGAAAACACATTTTTTAATGTCTGAATCAGAAAAAAAGAGAGGGTAACACTGCCCTCTCTTATAAGTATTATTGTTCACCATAAATAAGATAATCAATAGTAACGCCTAATACCCTTGATAATAGAATCCAATCTCCTATATCCCTTACAATTGCATCATCTTTTCTGTTAGTAAATCGTTCTGGAATACTAATATTAGCCTCTGTACGATAATTTATACCATTTTTCTCAAAATCTTGAAAATCTCCTATCATACACGTTATCATCTTATTGGCTACGTCATTGGGAGTGAGATTATTTTCTAAAATGCAATTGTTAATACGTTTCTTGATATCTAAAATTTGTTCCTTGCTAAGAACTTGATTGATATGCAATCTTTGTTTTTTATCGCTACCTTTTTTATCGTTATCTTTTTTATTGTTTCCTTTTTTGTTCACTTAAATTACCACCTTTCTCGTATTTTGATATTCTATCAATTTAACTGTCAATAGTAACACTGTTACCTCCTTTCCTAATAATATGATGTGTTACGAATTACATATTTTATTATATCAATTGGTGCAATAGAATAATATTGCACCGGTGTACTTGACTTGTAAAATAGTATTCAAATAACACCGGTGCCATTTCTTGTTTTTGATTTTTGTCATATCATTAGTCTATCGAAGACGTCTGAGAAAATGTAACTAATAAACATAATTTGATTTTAGAAAGGAGATTCGAAACATGAAGGAGCATAAGAATCTTATAGACAACAATATTTTGCCTGCAAGCGTGCTTGCGGTTTCGGCAATGGATTATCTTCCTCAAATAGCCGCTTTAAAAGGAATTTCAGAAACCTATGAGAAAGATAATGAGGGGAACAAAACAAGCAAGTTATTGTCAATTACGTATCATTGCGTAAATCCAGAAAATTATCACAGCTTTTCTGTTAAGACAATGAATGCCAAACGAATTGTTACACAGGAGCAGATAGAGGAATCTACAGAAGTTATATTTATTGAGATTCCTGTTAAAGAAACCGTTATGAAACCTTATGAAGTATCATACGGTAAAGCTAAAGTTTCTATTGTTGCACCATATGTAAAGTTACATGAATAGGAGGAACGGTTATGAGAAATATAATTCTTTCTTTTTGGGGATTATTGATTTTTTTGATGGCAGGTTATTTTCTGATGCTCATGTGCATCATGTTCACCACAAAAAAAACTATGCAGGAAGCCAATGAAAGTATTGCAAAGATGGTTTCAGATTTTGTTTCCTTTGTAAGAAGTCCAAGCACGACTGATGGAGCGGTAACATATCCCACTCTTATTGGATATGATGGGGTAAACAACATTTCAAGTACATATGTACAAGAAGTGTTTTCATCTATCGGGAAATACTATGGTATCTGGTACTTTGAATATGCAGAACGCATAAACGCAGAACGCATAAACAATGTAGTGGTATATCGTTTTAAAGTCTATGACTGTCTTATTGCCAAAAGAAACCGTCAAAATATTCGAATCTGTTTACAGAAGATTGGCGAAAGGGCACTTACCGAATGGCTGCATGATTCGGGAACGTATAGTATTGATGTTCGAAAGTTGCTCACAGTCCAGCTGAGGGCTGATTCCTTAGTGTATGTCATAGCATTAAATGAAAAAGGAGTGCAAGAGATAGCGAATTTGAAAAAATCTATTCATTGACATCGGAAATGTTTGAAGATTCGGTTGAAAAAAAGTTGCGTTGCAACGTTGCTTTTTTTGACCGAAGGCTTTAAACATTTAAAGGAGGTAGAACGTAGTAAATTCTGAAATTTTGTTGTTTTACAAGCTATTCGGGGATATTGGGCTTGTCATTAGAAATGATTCGTCGTCAACTCGGACATACAACAACCGAAATGACTATGAATACATACGAGATGTGATCGAACCAGAAATAGAAGATGAACACTTCTTAAGTGCGATAAATGTACTAAATGGAAATGTCAGCAAAAGTCAGCAGACTTTTGACATAAAAAGCAAAACGGCGGAAGCCTCATAAAATAAGACTTTCGCCGCAAAAACAACAACGTGCGTGAGAGGATTCGAACCCCCGACACCTTGGTCCGTAGCCAAGTGCTCTATCCAGCTGAGCTACACACACCCATGAGTTACTCACTCAACAAAAGCTATTCTAGCAAAGATGTCATATAAAGTCAAGCATTTTTTTGCTTTTTTTGAATTGTTTTGCCGAGGGGGTCAGCTAACGGTTGTATTGCGATAGCAGAAATGGTAAGATAGCTTTATGAGACTATATTTGTAAGCAAGGGAGGAAGTAAGATGGAACCGGTAAGTCAGGAAGGATTGCTGATTGCAATCGTTGATACGCTGGAGCAGAACAATAAGCCGATCTTAGAGCGGATCGACCGGTTAGAGCAGGAGCTTACCAAGCTTAGAAAGATCGCACAGAAGAATGAGGGTATGATCGAGGAACTTTATCAGGCTATGGCGTCCGGGTATATTGGTGGCAATAAATAATGTTAAGAAGTATTTTTGATGCAACAGACAGTATGTATGTAATAGATAGACAAAACAGAAAGAAGAACAGGAAGCGCAAGTTAGGCAGGAGGACATATGAGTAGGGCAGATCAACTTTTTATTACGATGTGCAAGGATATTATAGAGCATGGAACCGATACAAAGGGGGAGCTTGTCAGACCGAAATGGGAAGATGGCAGCAGTGCGTATACGATCAAGAAGTTTGGCGTGGTGAACCGTTATGATCTGAGAGAGGAATTTCCGGCGATCACGTTGCGTAAAACGGCGTTAAAGAGTGCGATGGATGAGATCCTTTGGATTTATCAGAAGAAGTCCAACAATATTCATGATCTGAAAAGCCATATTTGGGATGCGTGGGCAGATGAGGATGGTTCGATCGGAACTGCCTATGGTTATGTCATCGGTGAGAAATTCTCCTATAAAGGGGAAATGATCGATCAGATGGATTATGTGTTAAAGCAGTTGAAAGAGAATCCTTACAGCCGACGTATCATGACGAATATGTACCAGTTTCACGATCTTGCGACCGGACGGTTAGATCCCTGTTGTTATTCGATGACTTATAATGTAACACAGAATGAGCAGGGGCAGTTGGTATTAAATGCAGTGCTTAATCAGAGAAGTCAGGATATTTTGACAGCTAATAACTGGAATGTGTGCCAATATGCGATCTTGTTGATGATGGTGGCACAGGTGAATGATATGATTGCCGGAGAGCTGGTTCATGTGATCGCAGATGCTCATATTTATGATCGTCATGTTCCGCTTGTAAAGGAGCTTATTGCCCGCAAAACGTACGATGCACCAAAGGTATGGCTGAATCCTGAGGTGAAAGATTTTTATGCATTTACTACGGCGGATCTGCATGTGGAGGATTACCGGCATGGAGAGCAGATCACGATTCCGGTAGCGGTTTAGAAAAGGAGAAAAAGATGAAGATGATCGTGGCGGTGGCAAAGGACTGGGCGATTGGATATAATGGACAGCTTCTTGCACACAATAAAGAGGATATGAAATTTTTTCGGGATACGACCACAGGAAATCTGGTTGTCATGGGAAGAAAGACGCTGGAGAGTTTTCCGGGAGGCAGGCCTTTAAAAAACAGAGATAATCTGGTGCTGACAACAGATGCTTCTTATGTAAAGGAGGGAGCAGTGATCGTTCATACTGTGGAAGAGGCACTGAAACAGATCAAAGCGTATGAAGTGACGGGAAAGGATTGTTTTATCATTGGTGGAGAAAGTATTTATCGGCAGTTCTTACCGTTTTGTGATACCTGTTATGTAACGAAGATGGATGCGGTTTATCCGGCAGATACGTTTTTCCCTGATCTTGATCTTGAGAAGGACTGGAAGCTTACAGAACAGTCAGAACAAAAGGAATATCCAGATGGTACATTTACATTTTGTACGTACCAAAAACAGGCATAAAGGACAGTATTACTGTGCATACTATGAAAAGAGGACAGGAAAGTGGGGATGAGAGCATGCACAGTGTAACCGGTTTTCATTTGAAAAAAATGCAGGAAAATAAGAACGGAGCGAAGCAGGGAGCGTCCCTGTTTGAAACTCTGTTCTTATTTTTGTTAGGTGGGTTTATGTATTTTTATATGGAGATCTTATTCCGGGGATATTCGCATGTTTCGATGATCATATGTGGTGGGTTGGCATTTGTTTGCGTGGGAATGTTAGATGAAAAATGGGATATGTCAGTCTTATCCCAGATGGTGATCGGTTCGATCATAATCACGGTGCTGGAGTTTATTACTGGCTGGATCGTAAATGTGGTACTGCATCTTGGTGTGTGGGATTACACGATGGAGCCATACAACATTGCCGGGCAGATATGTCTGGCATATAGTAATCTCTGGTTTTTACTGGCACTTTTATGTATTGTGCTGGATGACTTTGTGCGATGCCATTTGTTTGGGGAACCTAAAAAGAAATATCGATGGTTATAGTTTTTCGGTTGGTTCATATACTGTGGTAAGGATATAGTAAGGAGAACGACTATGGATGCTGGCATGCCAGTGAGTAATCAGACGCAGGCAGAGGAGATGGGAGAGCTTCGTGTGCGGATCCGATCTGAGCGGGCGGATCAGCCTGTGGAAAATGCGAAGGTGCAGGTATTTGATCCGGATGTGCCGGAGAAGGTACTTTATGAAACACAGACTGACAGGAATGGAATTGCTCCGGTTTTAACTCTGCCTGCTCCACCGCTTACTTATAGCATGGAACCAAGGGCAGAGCAGCCTTATGCCACTTATTCCATTCGGATCACCAAGGAAGCTTATGATGGGCAGGTAATATCAGGTACACAGATTCTCCCAACGGTACGGGCGGAACAGGATGTGGTGCTGCTGCCATCCATAACGGAGCAGGGACTAAATGAAAGTATAGTTATTGGACCACATACGTTGTTTGGTGATTATCCGGGTAAGATTCCGGAGAATGAGATCAAGCCGGTTACAGAAAGTGGAGAGATTGTACTAAGTCGTGTTGTGATTCCGGAATATGTGATCGTGCATGATGGAAGTCCTTCAGATTCCACAGCATCAAACTATTATGTGAGGTACAGTGACTATATAAAAAATGTAGCGTCATGTGAGATTTATGCGACGTGGCCGGAGAGTACGATCATGGCAAATGTGCTGGCTATCATGTCTTTTACGTTGAACCGGGTATATACGGAGTGGTATCGCAACAAGGGATATTCTTTTACGATCACATCTTCTACAGCGTATGATCACAAATGGATTTATGGAAAGTCAGGTTATGATACGATCAACGGGGTGGTGGATCAGCTGTTTTCCAACTATCTGTCACGACCAAACATTGTTCAACCGATCCTGACACAGTATTGTGATGGAAGAAAGGTACAGTGTGAGAGCAGAGGGTGGATGACACAGTGGGGATCCAAGTCTTTGGGGGATCAGAATTATAGTGCGCTTGAGATCCTGCGTTATTATTATGGAGAAAATATGTATATCAATGAAGCGGAAGAGATTTCCGGTATTCCATCTTCCTGGCCTGGAGTAGATCTAATGGTTGGGTCAAGAGGAGATAAGGTACGTCAGATGCAGAATCAGTTGAATCAGATTGCTACAGCATATCCGCTGATCCCTAAGATTGCAGAAGATGGTATTTTTGGGGAACAGACAGCAGAAGCTGTACGGGTATTTCAACGTATTTTTGATCTTCCGGTTTCGGGTGTTGTTGATTATCCAACGTGGTATAAGATTTCCAATGTGTATGTGGGAGTTTCAAAAATTGCGGAATTAATGTAAAAAAATACCAAACCGAAAGGTTTGGTATTTTTTTTGTTATGTTCATTTCACCTTGAGTTTTGCGAAAAGGTTTATTATACTTAAGATGGCGTCTGATCATTAGCTGGTTAGCTGGGTGCGCTTTACACCTTTAAAGGTACGAGTATACAGACTTTTCTCGTCAGTATATAGCCAGATGCCAAGAACATCTTTTACAATGTAAGCAACTTTGTTGGATGATACATTCATGTAAAGAACCTCATCCACATTCAACTCTCTGCATTTTGCAGCAGCAGTTGCAGCATCTGGTGAAGATAATTTGTATTTTTTAATTGCCTGATCTACTGTCATACCGAGACCCCCTTTACGTGTCAAATAATAGCCAAAAGGAATTGTACAAATTATACAAACCGTTTTGTGCTTTCTGGTATAATTATAATACACAAACAGAAAATAAGCAATTATGAAAAATACACAAATTTACCAGTGCTTTCCATGCTTTTTTATTGAAACAATAGTGCGATATGCTATACGTAGACAGAAAGGAGTTTTGATGAAAGCAGAACAGCGAATAAACTACGATAAGAAAATGGAACTTTTGATTGCAAAGGAACAGGAGAATGGTCATATTCCAAGACTGCTGCTGCATAGCTGCTGTGCTCCGTGCAGCAGTGCTGTTTTAGAGCGGTTGAGTGCATATTTTGAGATCACCATTCTTTATTACAATCCTAATATTGAACCAGAGGAGGAATATAGAAAACGAGTGGCAGAGCTTGATAAACTGCTGCATAAAATGCCTTTGGTACATCCGGTGAACTTGATTGATGGAAGATATGATCCGTCGGAGTTTTATGAGGCAGTTAAGGGGAGAGAACAGAGCGGAGAAGGCGGAAGCCGATGTTATGAATGTTATAAATTGCGTTTAGCGGAGGCGGCACGCTATGCAAATGAAGGAGCATTTGATTATTTTACGACGACGCTTTCCATCAGTCCTTATAAGAATGTGGCGTGGCTCAATGAGATCGGGGAAACTTATGCCAGGGAGTATGGCATTTCCTATTTGTATTCTGATTTTAAAAAGAAGGAGGGGTATCGGCGTTCGATTGCACTTTCTAAAGAATATGGATTGTATCGTCAGGACTATTGTGGATGTTCCTTTTCCAGACAGGAACGTGAGAAGATCAAACAACAGAAAAGGGAAGAAAACAGAGAAATTTAGAAATAAATAAGATTTCTTGTCATCCTCCCTTGTAGAACTTTTAAATATGTGGTAGAATAAGACAATTTGAGAAGAAAGAGAAATTGGGGCATACTGTGCCGCAAAAGTATCTTTTTTTTTTGAGAAAATTTGCGAAAGGAACAGGTGGAAGAATGAAAGCATTTCTTATTTTGGAAGATGGACATGTTTTTACCGGACAGAGCATCGGGGCAGTAAAAGAAGTAATCAGTGAAATTGTATTTAACACGTCAATGACGGGTTATTTAGAGGTGCTCACGGATCCTTCTTATGCAGGACAGGCTGTTGTAATGACTTATCCGTTGATCGGAAATTATGGTGTCTGCCGGGAAGATATGGAGAACCAGAAGGTATGGCATTCTGCATTTATCGTAAGAGAGATCTCAAGAAGAGAGAGTAACTTCAGAAGCGAGATGGCTTTGGAGGACTTTTTAAAGGAGCAGGGTATCCCTGGTATTCAGGGAATTGATACCCGTGCATTGACAAAGATCTTACGAGAGAAAGGTACAATGAATGGAATGATCACCACCAACGAGAATTACGATCTCGCCACGGTACTTCCTAAGATTAAAGAATATAAAGTAACTGGTGTGGTAAAGGCAGTTTCCTGCAAGGAAAAACAGGTATATAAAAGTGATCTGGAGCAGACGAAGCATAAGGTTGCACTGTTGGATCTTGGTACGAAGCGCAACATTATCCGCTGCCTGACGAAACGTGGCTGCGAAGTAACTGTTTATCCGGAGTTTACAAAGGCAGAAGAGATTCTTGCTGATCAGCCGGATGGCATCATGCTGAGCAATGGTCCTGGAGATCCAAAGGAATGTGTTGAAGTGATCGAGCAGGTGAAGAAGTTATATGATTCCGACGTTCCGATCTTCGCAATCTGCTTAGGACATCAGATCATGGCACTGGCAAATGGTGCTGATACTGAGAAAATGAAATATGGCCATCGTGGTGCAAACCATCCGGTAAAGAATGTGGAGACAGGAAAGGTATACATTTCCTCTCAGAATCATGGTTATGTAGTAAAGGAGAACACCTTAAAGGAAGGTGTTGCCGTTCCGTGGTTTTATAATGTAAATGATAAGACATGTGAGGGAGTTCGTTACCTCAACAAAAAGGTGGTAACCGTACAGTTCCATCCGGAAGCATGTGCAGGTCCGAGAGACAGTGAGTTTTTATTCGATGAATTTATCAATATGATGGAGGTGACTGAGTAATGCCAAGAAATTATGACATAAAAAAAGTTTTAGTAATTGGTTCCGGTCCAATTGTCATTGGACAGGCAGCAGAGTTTGATTATGCTGGTACACAGGCATGCCGTTCTCTGCAAGAAGAAGGAATCGAAGTAGTATTGGTCAACTCCAATCCTGCAACGATCATGACGGATAAAAATATTGCAGATAAAGTATACATTGAACCACTGACCAATGAAGTGGTAGAAAAGATCATCAAGAAAGAGCAGCCGGACAGTATTTTACCAACGCTTGGTGGGCAGGCAGGATTAAATATTGCGATGGCATTGGAGGAATGTGGATTTTTACGGGAGAACAATGTCAAACTGATCGGTACGTCTTCCCAGACGATCAAAAAAGCAGAGGATCGACAGGAATTTAAAGATACGATGGAAAAGATTGGGGAGCCGATCGCTCCTTCCGAGGTCGTTACCTCAGTAAAAGAAGGTTTAAAATTTGTTGAGAAGATCGGTTATCCGGTTGTACTTCGTCCGGCGTATACGTTGGGTGGTTCCGGTGGTGGAATTGCAGAGAACGAGGAGGAATTCTGTGAGATCCTCGAGAATGGTCTTCGCTTAAGTCGTGTAGGTCAGGTATTAGTAGAGCGTTGCATTGCCGGATGGAAAGAGATCGAGTATGAGGTAATGCGTGATGCCAATGGTACCTGTATCACTGTATGTAATATGGAGAATTTGGATCCGGTTGGTGTTCACACAGGCGATTCCATTGTAGTGGCACCATCGCAGACGTTAGGAGATAAGGAGTATCAGATGCTTCGTACCTCTGCGTTAAATATTATCACTGAATTAAATATTACGGGTGGATGTAACGTGCAGTTTGCACTGCATCCGGAATCGTTTGAGTATTGTGTGATCGAGGTAAATCCTCGTGTCAGCCGTTCTTCTGCGCTGGCTTCTAAAGCGACCGGTTATCCGATCGCCAAGGTAACCGCAAAGATTGCACTCGGATATGATCTGGATGAGATTCCAAATGCGATTACCGGAAAAACTTATGCAAGTTTCGAGCCAACGATCGATTACTGTGTTGTTAAGATTCCAAGACTTCCATTTGACAAATTCATCAAGGCAAAACGTACCCTTACCACACAGATGAAGGCAACGGGTGAGGTCATGAGTATCTGTACCAACTTTGAGGGTGCATTGATGAAAGCGATCCGATCTTTAGAGCAGCATGTAGATAGTCTGCAGTATAAGGAGTTTTCTACATTTACGGATGAAGAGATTGAAAAAGAACTTTATAAAGTAGATGACCGCCGTATCTGGGCAGTGGCAGAAGCCATCCGTCGTGGTACGACATTAGAGCATATCCACAGCATTACCAAGATTGATATCTGGTTCTTAGATAAGATCGCGATCTTGGTAGAGACAGAGAACGAGCTTGCCAAAGAGCCACTTACCAAAGATCTTTTATTAAAAGCAAAGCGTCAGGAATTTCCGGATGAGGTGATCGCTCGGATTACCGGAAAGGCAGAGGAAGAGATCAAAGCACTTCGTATGGAGTATGACATCCATCCGGCATTCAAGATGGTAGATACCTGTGCAGCAGAGTTTGAGGCTTCTACGCCATACTATTATTCCTGCTATGGCAGTGAAAATGAAGTGACAGATGACAAACAGCAGAAACGTATCATGGTATTAGGTTCCGGTCCGATCCGTATCGGACAGGGTATCGAGTTTGACTACTGTTCCGTACACAGTGTCTGGTCCTTCAAGGATATGGGTTATGAAACCATTATCGTAAACAACAATCCTGAGACCGTTTCTACGGACTTTGATATTGCAGATAAATTATACTTTGAGCCGCTTACCGCAGAGGATGTGGAAGCCATCGTGAATCTGGAAAAACCGGACGGTGCAGTCGTACAGTTTGGTGGTCAGACCGCGATCAAGCTGACGGAAGCACTTCTTAAGATGGGAGTAAAGATCTTAGGAACCAGTGCAGAAAATGTAGATGCGGCTGAGGATCGCGAGCTGTTTGATGAGATCTTGGAGGAATGTTGTATTCCAAGACCAAAAGGAACGACCGTATTTACTTGTGAAGAAGCATTGGAAGCTGCACAGGGACTGGGATATCCGGTTCTGATCCGTCCATCTTATGTGCTTGGTGGAGCAGGTATGCAGATTGCTATTTCCGATAAAGATATTATCGAATTTATGGATGTCATTACCCAGCACAAGCAGGAGCATCCGATCCTGATCGATAAGTATCTGATGGGCAAAGAGGTGGAAGTTGATGCCGTATGTGATGGTGAGGACATTCTGATCCCTGGTATCATGGAGCATGTGGAGCGTGCAGGTATCCATTCCGGAGACAGTATTTCCGTATATCCGGCACAGAGTATTTCCGACAAGTGCCAGAGAGTCATCGTAGACTATACGAGAAAACTCGCAAAGTCCCTTCACGTAATTGGTCTGATCAACATCCAGTTTATTGTATATCAGGATGAGGTATATGTGATCGAGGTAAATCCTCGTTCTTCCAGAACGGTACCATATATCAGTAAGGTAACGGGTATTCCAATCGTAGATCTGGCTTCCAAAGTAATTGTCGGAGCGAAGATCAGTGATCTGGGATATGAGCCTGGATTACAGAAACCAAGCGAGTATATTGCGATCAAGATGCCGGTATTCTCCTTTGAGAAATTAAGAGGCGCAGAGATCAGCTTAGGACCGGAAATGAAATCAACCGGAGAGTGCCTTGGTGTGAGCCGTAACTTTAATGCTGCTCTTTATAAAGCATTTTTAGGTGCAGGTGTAGATCTTCCAAAGCATAAGAAGATGATCCTGACAGTAAAAGATTCTGATAAGCTGGATGCTGTTGACATCGGTCGTCGCTTCCAGGCACTGGGTTATGAGATCTATTCTACCAGAAGTACCTGTAAGGTACTCAATAAAAATGGAGTAAATGCACATCCGATCAATAAGATCGAGCAGGAGTCCCCAACGTTATTGGATCTGATCCTGCAGCATGATATTGATCTTGTTATCGATACGCCAAATCAGGGTATTGATAAGAGCCGTGATGGATTCCTGATCCGTCGCCATGCGATCGAGACAGGTGTTACCTGTCTGACATCATTAGATACGGCTGCTGCATTGCTTACCAGCCTGGAGAGTGGTACCAAAGATCTTCAGGTGATCGATATTGCCTCTATTTAATCTGAGTCAAAGAATAAACAGGGCAACCTAAAATAAATACAGGAAAATAATATGGCAAATGCAGGCTTCCTATGATAAAATGAGAGCGTGCGCCGGGAAAACGGTGCAGAGAAGAATTCATAGATAGTCAGGCATTTGCCTGTTGTTTTCTTAGAAGAGGATAGGAGGTAGTATTTATGCGATATACTAAGCAGGATATTATTGACTTAGTGGCAGAAAATGATGTCGAGTTTATCCGTTTGCAGTTTACAGATGCACACGGTACGATGAAAAACGTTGCCATTACTTCAAGCCATTTAGAGGAAGCATTGGATAACAAGATCATGTTTGATGGTTCTTCTATTGAAGGGTTTGTAGGGATTGAAGAATCAGATATGTATTTGTATCCGGATCGGGATACATTTGAGATTTTTCCATGGAGACCACAGGTGGGAAAGGTAGCCCGTTTGATCTGCGACGTATATAATCCTGATGGAACACCGTTTGAGGGTGATCCCCGCTACATTTTAAAACGCGAATTAAAGCGGGCGGCAGATATGGGCTATGTATTTGAAGTAGGACCGGAGTGTGAGTTCTTTTTATTCCACACGGATGATGAGGGACGACCGACGACGCTGACACATGAAAAGGCGGGGTATTTTGATTTAGGACCGCTTGATCTTGGAGAAAATGCACGTCGTGATATGGTACTTGCTCTGGAGAAAATGGGATTTACCATTGAAACCTCTCATCATGAGATGGCACCAGCCCAGCATGAGATTGATTTTAAGTATGACAATGCATTAAAGACGGCAGATAATATCGTGACTTTTAAGCTGGTAGTTCGTTCTATTGCCAAGCGGCACGGTTTGTTTGCGAGCTTTATGCCAAAACCGGTATTTGGCGTACAGGGTTCCGGTATGCATGTGAACATGTCCCTAAGCAAAGAGGGAAAGAATATTTTTGCAGACAGTTCCTCAGAGGACGGATTAAGTAAGGAAGCGCATCAGTTTATTGCAGGTCTGATGCATCATGCCAGTGGCATGAGTCTGATCACCAATCCGCTTGTCAATTCCTATAAGCGGTTAGTGTGTGGCTATGAGGCACCGGTGTATGTTGCGTGGTCCAGAACCAATCGTAGTCCATTGATCCGTATTCCGGCAGCCAGAGGTGCCAGCACAAGAGTAGAACTTCGTAGCCCGGACACTGCGACGAATCCATATCTTGCATTGGCAGTATGTCTGGCGGCAGGCCTTGATGGAATTGAAAAACAGATGGAAGTGCCAAGTGAGGTTAAAACAAATATTTACGATATGACAGAGGAGGAGCGAGAAAATCTTAAGATCAAAAGACTTCCGATCAATTTGTTTGAAGCAGTGAAGGAATTTGAAAAAGACATCTATTTGCAGAAGGTGCTGGGCGAGCATGCCAGCCGTATGTATATCCAGACGAAGCAGGCAGAGTGGATGAATTATACATCCCAGGTAACACCGTGGGAGATTGAGGAGTATTTGTATCGGGTATAGCGATAAAAAACATACTGTGGCAGAGGTGAAAAAATGATAAATGTAATGATCCTTTTTCCGAAAAGTGATATTGGAAAAAGCATACGAAGTCTTTTAATAAGAAATGGTATAGACGTTACATCTGTTTGTAGTACCGGTGCACAAGTCATTGCCACAACAGACAATCTGGACGATGGACTGGTAATCTGTGGGTATCAGTATGTGGATATGGTATATTCGGAGCTTCGTGAGTATCTGCCGGATACATTTGAAATGCTGGTTTTGGCGTCTCAAAATCATCGGGCAGAGATTGAGGAATCTGAGGTAGTATGTATGGGAATGCCGTTTAAAGCATATGAGCTGGTGGACAATGTCAATCTGATGATCGACCGGCTTTATGAGCGGCGGAAAAAACGGAAATCGCAGCCGAAGATTCGCAGCGAAGAGGAGATTGCTGTGATCGAGCATGCCAAGGCAATGCTGATGCGGGAAGGATTTTCCGAACGGGATGCGCACCGTTATCTGCAAAAGAAAAGTATGGATCATGGAACCAGTCTTGTGGTGACCGCACGGGACGTATTAAATATATATTAGTAAAAAAAGGAGGAACGATCATGTTTCAGATCAATGAAAATTATTTAAAGTTGCCAGGAAGCTATCTGTTTTCTACAATTGCTAAAAAGGTGGCTGCTTACAAAGCGGCAAATGAAGGGGTAGAAGTGATCAGTTTAGGAATTGGCGATGTGACAAGGCCACTCGCCCCTGCGATCATCAAGCGTCTGCATGAGGCAGTGGATGAGATGGCAGATGAAAAGACATTCAAAGGTTATGCTCCGGATTTAGGATATCCTTTTTTAAGAGAGGCGATCGTAACCAATGATTTTAAGGCGCGTGGCGTAGATATGTCAATTGACGAAATCTTTGTAAGTGATGGTGCCAAGAGTGATTCCGGTAATATTCAGGAGATTTTTGGACTGGATAATAAGATTGCAGTCTGTGATCCGGTATATCCTGTTTATGTGGATACCAATGTAATGGCAGGAAGAGCCGGAACATACAATCCTGACACCGAGCGTTTTAGTGATGTGATCTATATGCCATGTACTGCTGCAACAAATTTTGCACCAGAGTTTCCAAAGGAGAACCCGGATATTATTTACTTGTGTTTTCCAAACAATCCGACCGGATCTACGATCACAAAGAGCCAGTTGCAGGAATGGGTAGATTATGCAAACAAAATAGGTGCCTGCATTATTTATGATGCAGCATACGAAGCCTATATCACAGAAGATGATGTAGCACATACAATCTATGAGTGTGAGGGAGCAAAGACCTGCGCGATCGAGTTGAGAAGCTTTTCTAAAAATGCCGGATTTACCGGAACACGTCTTGGTTATGCCGTTGTCCCAAAAGATTTAAAGTGCGGTGATGTTTCGCTAAATGCACTTTGGGCAAGAAGACATGGAACGAAGTTCAACGGTGCCCCATATATTATCCAGCAGGCAGGTGCAGCCGTTTATACTGAAGAGGGAAAGGCACAGTTGAAGGAGCAGGTAGGCTATTACCAGAAAAATGCGGCAACCATTCTTGCCGGATTAAAGGAAGCTGGTTACACGGTATCCGGTGGTGTAAATGCGCCATACATCTGGCTGAAGACTCCAAATGAGATGACGAGCTGGGAGTTCTTTGATCTTTTGTTAGAAAAAGCACATGTAGTAGGAACACCAGGATCCGGCTTTGGACCATCCGGAGAAGGCTATTTCCGTCTAACTGCATTTGGTTCTTATGAAAATACCTTAAAAGCAATTGAACGTATCAAAAATATTTAAACCATAAAAGTAAAAAAGTGTTCTTATCATCTGGTATTAAAATTACCGGTATGGATAGGAACACTTTTTTATAAAGCAATGCAAATGCAATATAGATCAGGTTAAATTTAAAAGCTGTTGGACAGCAAGATGCATCTCCGGATGCAGGCGGTATGCAAGCAGTAATACATATTCATCTCGGGTAAGGCAGCGAAAGACATCATCGCAGGTATCAGGAAGCGGAATGTGAAAGGTTGTTAAGATATCATAAATCTGATAGAGGCGGCATAAATGCAAAAAGGTACAGGTATTTGGCAGGGACAGTCCTTGTTCCCAGTTATAGTAAGCGGATTCATGGATGTTTTGTACTCCTTGCTTTGCCAGATACGAAATGACATCAGATACAGAAAGTTTGTTTTTAAGGCGGTATTCTTTTAGAATATATCCGCACTCCTTTTGAAATGATTGTTTTTTTGTCATTTGTGTAAATCTCCTTATGAATTGATACATCTATTATAATTAGTATGTACTGATGAATCAAGCGGAAAATGAATTTTTGTATTAAAATAGCCGAAAATATCGAAAAAATCTCTCAATAAATTGTAAACTTTTTCTTGCATTCTGCATGTAAACCAGATATAATAATATCTGTAGATAAAGAAGATTGTGAAAAATATAGAGAAACGTTTTAACACAGTATCTACATATTCTTTTTCAGTATTCGTTATTTGCGAACATTGGTTGTATCATAGATCTACTGGTATTCACACAGTCTTGGAATGTCCATCCAGGACTGTGTTTTTTTGATTAGGAGGAGAATAAGATGAAGATTGGATTTATTGGCTGCGGTAATATGGCACAGGCGATGATCGGTGGCATGATCAATAAAGTATTTTGCAAACCGGAGGATATTATTGCGTCGGCAAGAACGGAAAGAACGCTGGAGGAAGCAGCGAGTACCTACGGGATCAGGACAACATTAGATAATTGTGAGGTAGCACAGCAGGCAGATGTATTGATCCTTGCGGTAAAACCGGTCTTTTATGAAGATGTGATCGGTCAGATTAAAAATGAGGTAAACAAAGAGGCGGTCATCATATCTATAGCACCGGGCAAAACGATCCGCTGGCTGGCAGATCAGTTTGGCAGTTCAGAGTACAAGCTGGTGCGTACGATGCCGAATACTCCGGCATTAGTAGGAGAGGGAATTACCGGATACACGCTTTCTGACAGTATGCATGAGGAGGAGCAGAAACTCGTCTGTGATGTGTTAGAGTGCTTTGGTATGGCACAGCAGGTTCCGGAGCATCTGATGGATGTGGTGGTATCCGTGAGCGGAAGTTCTCCTGCTTATGTATTTCTGTTTATTGAGGCAATGGCAGATGCGGCTGTTGCGGATGGTATGCCGCGTAAGCAGGCATATGAATTTGCCGCACAGGCAGTACTCGGAAGTGCCAAAATGGTACTGGAGACCGGAAAACATCCTGGTGAGCTGAAAGATATGGTATGTTCTCCGGGGGGAACAACGATTGAAGCAGTTCGTGTTTTGGAAGAGAAAGGATTTCGCAGCAGTGTGATCGAAGCTATGAAAGCATGTACGAAAAAAGCGCGTGACTGCTAAAAGAATGGGAGGATGCCTATGTTTACACATTTGCATGTGCATACGGAATACAGTCTGTTAGATGGAGCCAGTAAGATCAAGGAACTGGTACATCGTGCAAAAGAGCTTCATATGGATAGTCTTGCTATTACAGATCACGGTGTGATGTATGGTGTGATTGATTTTTATAAAGCGTGTAAGGCAGAGGGGATCAAACCTATTATTGGTTGTGAGGTATATGTAGCACCAGGTTCCCGTTTTGACCGGGAGAGTGGAAAGGACGAAAGTCGTTATCACCATCTGGTGCTGCTTGCTGAAAATGATGTTGGTTATCACAATCTGATGAAAGTTGTTTCCAAAGGTTTTACGGAAGGTTTTTATTATAAACCACGTGTGGATCGGGAGCTTATGCGTCAATATCATGAAGGGATCATTGCACTTTCCGGATGCCTTGCGGGAGAAGTAGCAACGTATTTAAAACGAGGCTTCTACGAAGAAGCAAAAAAGGCAGCCCTCTCCTTACAGGACATATTTGGAGAGGACTCTTTTTTTCTGGAGCTGCAGGATCACGGGATTGCTGAGCAGCAGACGGTCAATCAGGGATTGCTTCGGATGCATCAGGAGACAGGAATTCCACTTGTGGCAACGAACGACTCCCACTATACCTATGAACAGGATCAGGTCGCACATGACATTCTTCTATGTATTCAGACCGGAAAGCTGGTGTCTGATACGAATCGTATGCGGTATGAGGGCGGTCAGTATTATTTAAAATCAGAGGAGGAAATGCGTGCGCTGTTTCCTTACGCTCCGGAAGCAATTGAAAATACACACCGTATTGCCATGCGCTGTCAGGTGGAGATCACCTTTGGGGAGCAGAAGCTTCCACATTATGAGGTACCGGATCACAAAAGTGCAGAGCAGTATTTACGGGAACTATGCGAGGCGGGATTTGAAAAGCGTTATGCGGTACTTCCGGAGAAATACACGAGAGAACAGCTAAGAGAGCGCATGGAATATGAGTTGTCAACAATCAAAAATATGGGATATGTGGATTATTTTTTGATTGTGTGGGATTTTATTCATTACGCAAGAGAAAATGGAATTGCTGTAGGACCGGGACGTGGTTCTTCTGCCGGAAGCATGGTTGCGTACTGTCTGGAGATTACCAATATTGACCCGATGAAGTACCAGCTTTTATTTGAACGTTTTTTAAATCCGGAGCGCGTGACGATGCCGGATATTGATGTGGATTTCTGTTATGAGCGGCGGCAGGAAGTGATTGATTATGTTGTGCAGAAATATGGCAAGGACAAAGTGGTACAGATCGTAACATTTGGTACGATGTCTGCAAAAATGGTGATCCGCGATGTAGGGCGTGTACTCAACCTTCCGTATGCCAAGGTGGATGCGATCGCACAGCTGATCCCCGGTGGTAAAGATATTACCATTGACAAAGCTATGCAAGGCAGCAGGGAACTAAAGGAGCTATATGAAAATGATCCGGAGGTTACGGATCTCATTCAAATGGCGAAGCGTCTGGAAGGGCTTCCGAGACATTCCTCCACCCATGCAGCGGGGGTCGTGATCGGTTCTAAGCCGCTGGATGAATTTGTTCCTCTGTCAAAGGGTACAGAAAATGCGATCACAACACAATTTACAGCTCCGGTCATCGAGGAGCTGGGATTGCTGAAAATGGACTTTTTAGGACTTCGTACACTGACTGTAATACAGAATGCGGTATCAATGGCAGTAAGAAATACCGGAGAAGATATCGATATTGATCATATTGATTTCAACGATCCGGATGTTTACCAGATGCTTGGAAACGGACAGTGTGAAGGCTGTTTTCAGTTGGAAAGTGATGGCATGAAGAGCTTTATGAAGGAGCTGAAGCCACAGAATATTGAGGACATCATTGCCGGAATTTCACTCTATCGTCCGGGCCCGATGGATTTTATTCCACGTTATATTAAGGGAAAGGAAAATAAGGAATCCATCCACTACGAATGTGAGGAGTTAAGAGAGATCTTAGAGCCGACGTATGGCTGTATCGTATATCAGGAGCAGGTAATGCAGATCGTGATGAAACTGGCAGGCTATACGCTTGGAAAAAGTGATCTGGTGCGCCGTGCCATGTCCAAAAAGAAAGAAGAGGCAATGGAGCGGGAACGAAAGAGCTTTGTATACGGCAATCCGGAAGAAGGTGTTGACGGATGTGTGGCACGTGGTATCAAAGAGGAGGTAGCACAGCATATTTTTGATGAGATGACGGATTTTGCAAAATATGCTTTTAATAAATCCCATGCTGCTGTTTACGCAGTGGTTGCTTACCAGACAGCATATTTAAAATACCATTATCCGCAGGAATTTATGGCAGCACTGCTTTCTTCCGTGATTCACAGTATTCCTAAGATCAGCGAATACATTTATCACTGTCGTCAGATCGGTATTACGATCCTGCCACCGGATGTCAATGAAGGAGAGGGCAATTTCTTAGCGGTAAATGGAACGATCCGTTACGGAATGTATGCGATCAAAAGCGTAGGAAAATCGGTAGTTGATGAGATCATAAGGGAGCGAAAAAAGCGCGGACCATATAAGGATCTTTATGATTTTGTGGAGCGGTTGTCTTCCAAAGAAGTAAACAAGCGCACACTGGAAAGCCTGATCAAAGCCGGGGCACTGGACTGCTTCGGTGCGACGAGAAAACAGTTGATGCAGGTATATGCCCGTGTGATCGATAGTGTGACACAGGAGAAGAAGAAAACAATTACCGGACAGATGTCCCTGTTTGATATGATGGCAGGGGAGGAGCAGAATAAACGCATTACGATGCCGGACTGTGGAGAGTATGTGCAGGATGTAAAATACGCCTTTGAAAAAGAGGTACTGGGCATTTATGCCAGTGGACATCCACTGGATGAATATGCCGAGCGGATGAAACAGAATACGACAGCAACCTCTTTGGATTTTGTAATGGACGAAGCAGGAGTATGCCGGGTGAAGAATCAGCATACGGTTGTTGTGGGCGGCATGATCGAGCAGGTTACGGTGAAGACAACAAGACGGGGGCAGCAGATGGCATTCTTACGTTTGCAGGATCTGTTCGGCTCATTAGAGGTCGTCGTTTTTACGAAAGATTATGAGATGAACAAACGTCTTTTGGTACAGGATGCGAAGCTTTATATCAGAGGACGTGTCAGCATCGACGGAGGGGGAGCTAAGGTCGTATGTGAGCGCATGGTATCCTTTGAGGAGGTGCCGAAGGAGTTGTGGCTGCAGTTTGCAGATATTGAGAGCTTTACGGTGCAAAAAGAGGAGCTTTATGAACTGCTTTTGCAGTATCAGGAGGAGTACAAAACAGCAATGCCGGTCATTGTCTATTCCAAGAAGGAGCGGGCGATCAACAGACTTCCGCGTGCATATTATGTGCGCTATGAAAAGGAGTTGTTGGAGCTGCTTTCCAGCCGGTATGGAGAAGACAACGTAAGGATCAAAGAAAAAGGAATTGAAAATATGAGGTAACAGCATGATTACAAGTACAGCAAATCAGCAGATCAAAACAATCATAAAACTGCAAAAAAGCAGCTCTTTCCGTCGCAAACAGGGACTTTTTATCGTAGAAGGGATCCGGATGTTTCGGGAAATTCCTAAAAAGCAGTTGGAAAAGTGTTATGTGACAGAATCATTTTTAAAAGCACACGAGGAGTTATTTGCCGGAATTTCTTATGAACTTGTAAGTGAAACGGTGTTCCGGGATATTTCTGATACGATGACACCACAGGGGGTATTAGCACTTGTGAAGCAGCTATCCTATACCTTTTCTGAGTTGGTGGAAACAGAGAATACTCCGGCACTCTTGCTTTTGGAAAATGTACAGGATCCCGGCAACTTAGGAACGATACTTCGTATGGCAGAGGGGGCTGGAATGACCGGAGTACTGCTTTCTAAGGATACTGTGGATATTTATAATTCCAAAGTCATCCGTTCCACGATGGGATCCATTTTCCGGGTACCGTTTCTTTATGTGGAGGATGTGATGAAAACAGCAGAACAGCTGACAAAACGCGGAATCGTTACGTGTGCGGCACATCTTGGAGGCACGTCTTTTTATGAGGTTGATTTTCAGAAACCATGCTGCATTTTCATTGGAAATGAAGGAAATGGACTTACAGAGGAGCTGACCGGAAAAGCACAGAAAAAACTGGTGATCCCGATGATGGGACAGGTGGAATCACTAAATGCGGCGACAGCGGCAACGGTATTTTCTTATGAGATCCTCCGCCAGCGTATGTCAAAGCAAAGATAAAAATAAGAACGAAGCAGTGTAGTTTTTGACAGAAATATCCGATATATAGTATAGTAGAGAAGTAAGAGAAACATTTGGATAAGGAGGGTAAACGATATGGAATACGCACTCTATTGGCTGATCGCCATGGTGATTTTAGTTGTCATTGAGTGTTTGAGTATGGGGCTTACGACCATTTGGTTTGCAGGTGGTGCGCTGGTTGCGGCAATTGCTGCAGCACTTGGTGCAGGTCTTGGTGTGCAGATCGTTCTTTGTATTTTGGTATCTGTGGTATTATTGATCTTTACCAGACCGTGGGCGATGAAATATCTGAATGGACGTACAACCAAAACGAATGCGGAGAGCCTGGTAGGAGAAATTGGAATCGTGACCGTTGCGATCAATAATTTAAAAGCAACAGGGCAGGTACAGGTAAAGGGAAGCTACTGGACGGCAAGAAGCAGGGAACATCAGGAGGAGATTCCAGAGGGCAGTACCGTTCGGATCGAAGAGATTAAAGGTGTGAAATGTATTGTCACACCGATCAAAGAATAGGAGGACAATATGGGAGCAATTGTATTTGCAGTTATTGTAGTATTAGTGATATGGATTATTTTATCCTGCATTAAGATCGTGCCACAGGCGCATGCGTATGTTATTGAACGGTTAGGAACGTATCAGGCTACCTGGTCTGTCGGTATGCATTTTAAAGCACCGATTATTGACAAGGTATCAAAACGTGTGAATTTAAAGGAAATGGTGCTTGATTTTCCACCACAGCCGGTGATCACTAAGGATAATGTTACCATGAAGATCGATACGGTGGTATTTTATCAGATCACTGATCCAAAGCAGTTTACTTATGGTGTGGATAACCCAATCCTTGCGGTAGAAAAGCTGACAGCAACCACCCTTCGTAATATCATTGGTGATTTAGAACTTGACCAGACACTGACTTCCCGCGAAACGATCAATACCAGAATGTGTTCGGTATTGGATCAGGCAACAGATCCATGGGGTATTAAGATCAACCGTGTAGAGCTGAAAAACATTATGCCACCTGCTGAGATACAGGATTCCATGGAAAAGCAGATGAAGGCAGAGCGTGAGCGAAGAGAATCGATCCTTCGTGCAGAGGGTGAGAAGAAGGCAGCAATCCTTACAGCAGAAGGTAAGAAGGAATCTGCCATTCTGGAAGCAGAAGCAGAAAAAGCAGCTGCAATCTTACGTGCAGAAGCGAAGAAGGAAGCAACGATCCGTGAAGCAGAAGGTCAGGCAGAAGCTATTTTGGCCATTCAGAAAGCAAATGCAGATGGTCTGAACTTCATCAAGGAAGTCGGAGCAGATCAGGCTGTTATTCAGTTGAAGAGCCTGGAGGCATTTGCCAAAGCTGCAGATGGAAAAGCAACCAAGATCATCATTCCATCGGAGATTCAGGGACTTGCAGGACTGGCTCAGTCAGTTACAGAGATTGCAAAAAATTAAACAAGAAATTGAAACAGGAAAACTCCCGCTTGTCCGGGAGTTTTCATATCACAGGTGTAGCAAAGGAAGGCGTATCGTATGGAAAAGAAAAAAGATATTTTTGAGGATCTGTACATATTTGAAATGGCAAACAGCCATCAGGGAAGTGTGGAACATGGACTTGATATTATCCATGAGATGGGGAAAATTGCAAGAAAGTACAATGTGAAAGCAGCAGTGAAGCTGCAGTATCGAAATCTGGATACCTTTATTCATCCGGATTATAAGGGACGTAAAGATGTGCCGCATATTCCGAGATTTGAAAGCACAAGGCTTACCTATGACCAATTTACCCAGCTTGTGGATGGCATTCGTGAGGAAGGGATGGTTGCGATGAGCACACCATTTGACGAGGATGGTATTGGATGGTGTATGGATCAGGGGATCGATATCATCAAGATTGCAAGCTGTTCTGCATTGGATTGGCCACTGATTCAAAAAGCAGTGTCTACAGGAAAACCGTTGATCGTATCAACAGGTGGCAAGACGCTTTCTGATATTGATAAGCTCTACAATTATCTTACGCATCGCCATGTGCATTTTGCATTTTTACATTGTGTAGCAGAATACCCGGCTCCGGAAGAACATTTACAGCTTGATTTTATCGATAAGATGAAGAAGAGATATCCGGATGTAATGATCGGATATTCCGGACATGAAGATCCGGATGATATTACAGTTGCAATGATGGCAGTGGCAAAGGGAGCTGTGATATTGGAACGCCATGTTGGACTTCCGACAGATACGATCACATTAAATGCATACTCCATGAATCCGGCACAGGCAGATTCGTGGGTGCTTGCCGCAGAGAGAGCAAAGAATATGTGTGCACTCAAAAAGGAGAATAACAAATATATTGCGCAGGCAGAGATCGATTCGTTAAATTCTCTGATGCGTGGTGTGTATGCGGCACGTCCGATCAAAGAGGGCGAGGAAGTCTGCCGACAGGATGTATTTTTTGCTATGCCATGTCATGACAAACAGATGAGCAGCGGAGAGTTTTATGAGGGCATGGTTGCAAGCAGAGATTATGCAAAGAATGAAGAAATTCATGAAAAGAAGAAAACGACAGATATTAACCTGTTGCGAAGTGTGGTACACGATGCAAAAGGTATGTTATATGAGGCAGGAATTGCATTGGGTAATGATTTTGAGGTAGAACTTTCGCATCATTATGGAATGCAGAATTTCCGACAGGTAGGTGCGGTTATCATCAATATCATCAACCGTGAATACTGTAAAAAGTATCTTATTGTTCTTCCGGGGCAGAAACATCCGATGCACATGCATAAGGTCAAGGAAGAAACCTTCCAGCTTCTATACGGAGAACTGGATGTGACGGTGGAGGATGTAGAGCGTACGATGAAACCGGGGGATACACAGACGGTATTGCGTGGTGAGCGTCACTGCTTCTCTTCCAAAGTGGGAGCCATCTTTGAAGAGATCTCAACTACACATGTAAAGAGTGATTCTTATTATGATGATCCAAAGATCAGTTGTCTTGATCCGATCGAGCGGAAAACAATTATGAGAAACTGGTAGAATAAAAAGCAGGAGCCGACAAAGAAAACTGTGCTCCTGCTTTTCCTATCACAGAAAAACCACAAGCATTTGCTAGGATAAGAAAAAAGAAAAAGCGCAGAGCTATGAATATGATATTGAGGTGAGAAGATGAAGAATGCAAAGGAATGTATTTTTGTGGTAGAGGATGAAAACCGGATCAGAAGAATGCTCAAGGATTTCTTATCCTTAAAAGGTTATTATGTATTGGAGGCAGCAGACGGGGAAGAGGCATTAGATCTGTTCTATGAGAATAACCAGATCATTGATCTCGTCTTGTTGGACATTATGCTTCCCAAATTGGATGGCTATGAGGTGCTCAAGGATATTCGGACAATGTCGGAGGTTCCGGTGATCATGCTGACGGCGAGAGACAGTGAACAGGATCAGGTGGATGGTTTCCGGCTGGGTGTGGATGATTACATCTGTAAACCATTTTCCAATGCAGTGCTGCTCGGACATATTGAAGCTGTATTAAAGCGCAGTAGTATCGGAGTGGGGGCAGGAACCTCTAAACAGATCGGTAAATTAAAGGTAGATAGTGAGAATAAGAGAGTATTTTTGCACGATAAGGATTTGGGCCTTACTGCAAAGGAATATGGACTCTTGACTTATTTCATGGACAACCCTAATATAGTAGTATTAAGAGAAAATATTTTAAATCAGGTATGGGGCTATAATTATGTGGGAGATACGAGAACGGTGGATACGCACATCAAGCAGCTGCGTTCCAAGCTGACTACAGAGTGCGCCTACATAAAAACGGTACATGGATTCGGGTATCGGTTCGAAGTCCCTGAGGAGGATGAATGAAACATCGTTTAAGCGAAGAAGAACTGGCAGTAACAAAGCAGATTGGGCAGTGGAAGAAACAGACAAATCAGATGAGTTTCTTCCGTCTGCTCACGTTTGTTATTGCCTTTTGCTGTTTTATGCTCGGATTTTTTGACAAGAAAACAGGAGCGGGTGTAGCTGGAATTTTATTTACACTGGCATTTTGTGTGTTTGTGGTGTTGTTTCAGAAAAGGAACGCGCAGCTTTCTTATGCTCTGGCAAAGCAGGAAGTGATACAGGAGGATCTTGCTCGGCTCGGTATTAAATGGAAAGATTTTGACGATACCGGAGAGGAATTTTTAAAAATAGCTGCCGAAAAAGAAATTGCGGCAGATCTTGATCTGTTTGGAAAAGCCTCGCTATTTCAGTTTATGAATGTGGCAGCGTCCAAAGGGGGCAGACAAAAGCTTGCGGCATGGCTTATGGCAGCGTTAGGGAAGGAACAGACTCCGCTTTCTTTCGAAGAGATCACGCTCCGGCAGGAGGCGGTTTTGGAACTGCAGCAAAAATATGAGTACAGTCAGGAGTTAAAAACAATTTCCAAATTGTTTGCCAAGCACAATAAGAAGATGGATATTGTGCTAAGTGTCGAGGAGAATGACATTTCAAAAAATAAAAAAGAGAGAATCGGATTTGGTGTTTTAGCAGTTGGATTTTTGCTGGCTGCCTATGGCACACTGATCCTTGCACTATTGGGACACTGCTCCTATGTAGTCCCGGGTGTTATTTTTGTAGCACAGTTTGTCGTGACACAGGCACTTGATGGGATCGTTGCTGCCAAAAGCGGCAGTGCTTTTTCTCTGATACAGTATCTTTGTGCTTACCAGCCATTTCTTGTGGCGATACAAAAAGGGGAGGTAACTAGCCGGATGCTTGTGTCGATCAAAGAGGAGATCGGACAGGATGCAGAAAAAGGGATTGCTTCTCTTAAGACGATCAAGGAAGCATTGCTGATCCGGCACAACCCATTGGTGTATGGTCTGTTATGTGGTCTTTTTAGTTATAATCTGTTTTTGTATCTGGCATATACCAGATGGAATGATCGATATGCAGAGCGGATCAACGTCTGGCTGGATGCAGTAGCGTTGATGGAGGCGTTGCTCAGTTTAAGTGTGATCGGACAGCTCAAAGAAACATCTTGTATGCCCAAACTCTTTGAGTGTAAGGAACCAAAGATCTCCCTGACACAGATGAAGCATCCGTTATTAGTGGAAGAAGCTATGGTGGATAACGACGCGCTGCTTGAAGGAGAGCTGCGAGTGATCACCGGATCGAATATGTCAGGAAAAACGACCTATTTACGGTGCGTTGGAGTAAATCTTGTGCTGGCTTATGCAGGAGCGTGCGTTTGTGCTTCGCAGGCAAAGCTTAGCATGATGCGACTGTTTACGTCGATGCGGATCAAAGATGATATGAGCGAAGGAGTTTCTACCTTTTATGCCGAGGTGCTTCGGATCAAGCATATGGTGGATTACAGCAGAACAGGGCAGCCAATGCTTGCGCTGATCGATGAGATTTTCAAAGGAACGAATTCTGCGGACCGGATCGTTGGTGCAAAGGGCGTGCTTACGGCACTTCTAAAGGACTGGGTAATCGCCATGGTTTCCACACATGATTTTGAACTTTGTAACATGGAAGAAAATCCCCGTGTGGTCAATTATCATTTTGATGAATATTTTGAAGACGAAAAATTAAAATTTGAATACCGCTTGAAAAAAGGGCCGTGTACCACGACCAATGCGTTGCATATTTTAAAGATGGCGGGAATTTAGGAGAGGAACGAATATGAAGAAAAGAATAGCTGGGTTACTGATGTGTGTAGTGTTGCTTGCCGGAATAGTTCCGATGAGTCAGGATGTTGCAGCTGAAAAAAAACAGAGTGAGCGGAAAGCAGTGTGGTGCTCGTATGAGGATCTGGATATCAAGGATAAATCACAGGATGGATTTGAGGAAGCCATTGAAACAATGTTTGATCATGTGGTAAGCTGGGGGATGAATACAGTTGTTGTGCATGTGCGTCCGTTCAGTGATGCGATGTATCCGTCAAAATACTATCCGTGGTCGAAATATGCATCCGGGAAACAGGGGAAAAATCCGGGGTATGATCCTCTTGCGATCATGGTAGAAGAAGCGCACGAAAGAGGATTGCGTATCGAGGCGTGGATCAATCCATACCGGATCAGCAACACCTCCATCCGACTTTCCTCTCTTCCTAAAAATCACCCTGCCAGAAAATGGAGTGCAAAAAAGGCAACAAAGCGAAATGTTCTGACCTACGGTGGAAAAGTATATTATAATCCTGCAAAGAAGGAAGTACGCCAGCTTATTGTAAATGGGGTAAAGGAGATCGTGACAGGCTACGATGTCGATGCCATTCATTTTGACGATTATTTTTACCCAACGATGCCTCCAAAGCAGTACCAGAATGCATTTGATGCACCAGAGTACCGGGCATATGTAAAACAGCAGAAAAAGCAGAACAAAGGATATAAGGGGATCGTGAATTGGCGGCGCAGTAACGTTTCTGCTTTAGTGAAGGAAGTTTATCAGGCGATCAAAAAGATAAATCCAGACGTAGAGTTTGGAATCAGTCCGGCGGGAAATATTGAAAATTTGCGCAGCAAAAATTCTTACTATGTGGATATTGATACATGGCTTAAAAATCCCGGTTATGTCGATTACATTTGTCCGCAGATTTACTGGGGTTTTCAAAATGGACAGTATTCTTATGATAAGGTGCTGGACTCCTGGACAAGCTTAGAACGGGATGACAGTGTGAACCTATATGTGGGACTTGCCATGTATCGGACGGTATATATCAGCAGTTCAGAATGGAAAAATAAAAAGAATGTCATGCAGCGTTCAGTTGCTTATACGAGAGCCATGAACGATACCGATGGATTCTATTTCTTTACCTACAGCAGCTTCTTACATAAGAGTGCGGTTAAAGAAAAGAAGAATCTGATCAAGGAATTAAAAAAGAAGTAAGGAGAAATCGCTATGGAGGATAAGATCAGTCATTTAAATCAGATCATTGCAAATGGGAAAAAGATCGTATTTTTTGGTGGGGCAGGTGTGTCAACCGAAAGTGGGATCCCGGATTTTAGAAGTCAGGATGGATTGTATCACCAGTCGTATGATTATCCGCCGGAAACTATTGTAAGTCATACTTTTTTTATGCAGAAACCAGAAGAGTTTTATCGCTTTTACAAAGAAAAAATGGTAGCTCTTTGGGCAAAGCCGAATGCGGCACACCGGGTGCTTGCACAGATGGAAGAAAAAGGAAAACTGACTGCAGTGATCACGCAGAATATTGATGGTCTGCACCAGATGGCAGGAAGCAAAACAGTATATGAACTGCATGGAAGTGTACACCGCAATTACTGTATGCATTGTCATAAGTTTTATACGGTACAGCAGATCATGGAAATGGATGGCGTACCACACTGTAGCTGTGGAGGTATCATAAAACCGGATGTAGTGTTATATGAAGAAGGTCTGGATGATGAAACGATCACGAAAAGTATTGCTGCGATCAGCGAGGCGGATGTGCTGATCATTGGAGGAACCTCCCTTGCGGTTTATCCGGCAGCAGGTTTTATTGATTATTTTAGAGGAAAAGAGCTGGTTGTGATCAATAAATCAGAAACACAGAAAAGCGTACGGGCTTCCTTAGTCATAAATGAACCGATCGGAGAAGTATTTTCCAGGTTACAGCTTTAAGACTTGCGTTTTAACACCAGATAATAGGATGGATTTTCTTCTACGGTCGCATATCCGGCATCTTGATAGCGGGCGATCTGGTCATATGTGCTATCGTCTGTAAAACCGTTTCTCAGATCAAATACGACATAATCGGTTTCATAAAGCTGTTCCCGGTTTAAAATGGAAGCATCGAGCATATAGATCTCCTCACGGTTAGCAAGCTGCGGAACAAAGAAGGTACTGGCTGCAACAGAAGCCTGATCCGGGATGCAGCTTCTCATATGTGCCAGCGCATTGCGTTCGGTGGTGGCATAGAAGTAATCCCTGATATAATATTGTTTTGGTAAAATCTGGCTGCAACCGCCATAGCAGGCGCAGAGCAGACAAAATGCCAGTAGAACCGGAGCTTTTTGGTAGGTGGTTTCTGCAAAGTTGCGCAAAAACAGATAGAGTAAAAACATGTAAGGCGCAAAGACGTATTGATAAAAAATAGAATGCTGGTACGTGTAATCCGGCAGCAGATTGATAAAAAGGAAAGGCAGCAGAAGGATCATTCTGCTGTATTTTTTTGTCATAAAACAAAAGACTGCCAGTGGTAAAAATACGACAAGAAGAAATGGTATTTTTTCTTCGGTAAATATTTGGGTAAATAAATATCCCGGATCTACGAGCAGTGTTTTTGCAATACTTGCTAATCCACCTTCTCCGGTGACTAAGTTACTGTAGTGGTTGGTCATCAGGCCTTCCCCGTTTCTGGCAAGATAAGAAAATGTCAGCAGCATGGAAATGGCACCGAGCAAAAGAAAACTGATTCCTTCTTTGATGCGGTGGTCACTGAAAAGTGCAAACAGTCCTAGTACAAGAAGGAATAAGCAGGCGTCTTCCTTGACACTGCATACCAGCAGGGAAAAGAGCAGCATTCCAACCTTTGATCTTTTTTCGTAAAAATAAAACAAGAAAAGCAGCAGCGGGATCAGGAACACATTTTCATGAAAGTCATAAAAGCAGCCTCCGCTTAACGCAGGGGAAGCAAGATAAATACCACTGACCACAAGCGTTCTTTTTTTGGTGAGCTTTAATTCGTTACAGAGCAGCAGCAGTGGGAAGATTCCAATGGCAATGCTTGCGGCTTGTAAAAAAAGCAGTGTTTTTCCACTTGGTACAAGCAGATAAAACGGGAGCAGAAGATAATAAAATACGGAAGTATGTACCTGAAGATGGGAGAGCAGTTCATTGCGCTCGCACGTAGTAAGCATGGTACCGTGTTCTTTCATGGAGTGAAACATCTGCACAAAGATGCCCATGTCAAAGGTAGAACTGCGGGAAAGATCGTAGCGGCAGGCAGTCGTAAAAAACAAAAAGCCAAATAACAGCAGGGCAGCCAAAATGGAGAAAGCTGGAAACATTCCTCTTTTTAATTGCAGCGAGGAAAAAATCTGGTGCAGTTCTTTTTCATAAAAACAAAGGATAAGAAGCTGGAACAGACAGACACCGAACAGTAAAAATACATTGTCACTGGAGGATACTACACGGAAACTGTAAAGCATGGTTCCGAATAGCAGCGCGATCATGTCAGTATGTTTAGACAGAGTGGAGTTTAACAAGGTGAGAGCTATAAAGCAGAGCAGTCCTTTTAAAAGAAACAATGGAAGCTGCTGCACTTCAATAAATGACAACTCCAGGTGATTGGAGCTTAAAAAGCTGTTTAGGAATGATACTAAGATCCAGGAGGCAAAAAGCCGTGGAAGAATGACATCAAATGGTTTTGTTTTCATACAATTTCCGTCCTTTTTTATAAACTACCTCCATCATATCAGAAATCAATGCAGATGCAAACCTTTTCATATAGACAGTTTTGTGATATACTGGTATAAGTGAGCCTAAAAATGGCTTTGTAAAGACCAGAAAGGAAGATTGGATGTCAGAGATTAACTTGATGAATCATAGCAAAGAAATCATCAATTTGGCGAAGCGTTGCGAGCAGAATGGAAGCATTAATACCGACTTGTTTGCCAAATATGATGTAAAAAGAGGCCTTCGTGACTTAAATGGTAAGGGTGTGCTGGCTGGACTTACGGAGATATCCGAAATTATCTCCTATACAGTGGTCGATATGGATATGAAGCCGTGTGATGGACGTTTGTACTATCGCGGTGTGAATGTGGAAGATCTGGTAAAAGGTTTCATGGGAGAGAAACGCTTTGGATTTGAAGAAACGATCTTTTTGTTGTTATTTGGTTCGCTTCCAACCGAGATGGAGCTGCATGACTTCCAGAATATTCTGGTAGCCAAGCGGGAACTTCCGAATGGATTTGTGCGTGATATTATTATGAAGGCGCCAAGTAAAGATATTATGAATGCTATGAGCCGTAGTGTGCTGGCATTATATTCTTATGATGAGAAGCCAAATGATACTTCACTTCCGAATGTATTGTCACAGTGTTTGCAGTTGATCTCCGTATTTCCGCGTCTGGCGGTATATGCATATCAGGCATTTAACCACTACTATAATGATAAGAGTCTGATCATTCATTATCCGGATCCAACCAAGTCGATCGCAGAGAATATCTTATATATGCTGCGTGCCGATAATCACTATACCCCATTGGAAGCAAAGATCCTTGATCTTGCGTTAGTGCTTCATGCAGAGCATGGTGGCGGTAATAACTCTACCTTTACAAACCATGTGGTTACTTCGTCCGGTACGGATACCTATTCTGCAATGGCAGCCTCCCTTGGTTCTTTGAAGGGACCAAAGCATGGTGGTGCCAACATCAAGGTAACGGAAATGTTCCAGGATATGAAGGAAAAGGTAAAAGACTGGGAGGATGAGGATGAGGTAACATCGTACTTAAAGGCGTTGCTTCATAAGGAAGCGTTTGACCATCAGGGATTGATCTATGGTATGGGACATGCGGTATATTCTGTATCCGATCCGCGTGCACGCCAGTTAAAGATTTTTGTGGAAGACCTGGCAAGAGAAAAGGGACTGGATAAAGAGCTGAAGCTTTATAAAACAGTAGAACGTCTCGCACCGGAAGTGATCGCAAGAGAGCGTAAGATCTACAAAGGTGTTTGTATCAATGTGGATTTCTATAGTGGATTTATTTATGATCTGTTAAAGCTGCCACACGAGCTTTATACTCCGTTATTTGCTATTGCACGTATCGCCGGATGGAGTGCACATCGTATGGAAGAACTGATCAACGGTGGAAGGATCATCCGCCCGGCTTACAAGGCAGTTTGTAAACATCATGACTACACTCCATTAGAATCAAGGGATGAAGAATAGTACATAAAAAAGAAAAACGCCGATCTGGCGTTTTTCTTTTTTATGCTTTTGAATCCGTAGCAATTCCGTTTTGCGGACCATCCTTTTTGTTGTAGAGCAGATGGTCGATCAGATACGTGTAGATGCTTTCTTTATGTTCTTTCCAGTTATCACAGGCAGCAATGGCAGTTTCTTTTGTAGCCACGTTCAGCTTGATGTTTAATACGATAGAGTTCCGTTCCTTTACGGTACATTCTACGATGTATTCATTATCCGATACCGGGATATAGTTGGAATAAACTTCTACCTCGTTACGAAGTTTGTATTTATTTTCATTGAAATAATCCATGACATCATCTTTTAAACCGTCGGAAATACGGGACTGGAACATTTCGATGGCTTCTTCCCCGTCATCTGTGATCGAATATTTGGTAGATTGAGAAGAATTGTGAACGCATTCCTTGGAAATGAACTGATTTTCTACCAAAGAATTAAGTGCCTGTTGTAATGTCAGAAAATCAGTGTAGCTGCGTCCAACAAAGAAATCTGAAAATTGTGCAGTTGTCAGTGGAAAGTCCACTTTCTTTAACATAAATAAAATGACTAGTCGATATATGGTTAGCGTATCATTTTCCATATTCTATCTCCTTCTTCATGTCTCCCTGGGTCATCCCCGTATCTTTCATGGTTTTTGAAATCGTGTTTAATACATGTCGTTTGTTTGCTGACCAGGCTGGAGCAACAAGCAATGACTTTGGTCCGTCTCCTGTCATACGATGTACAACAATATCAGGTCTGAGCCGACGAATCAGATCGGTGATCAACTGAGCATAAGACTGTGGGTCGTACTCTGGGAAATGTTCTTTATGAAGCATGTATTCCTGCTCCATGTCACTTCCTTTTAAAATGTGCAGCAGGCTGAATTTTATCCCGTTGATCGGTAGCTGATTGAGGTAATGGATCGTATCATATAAAAGCTCTTTTGTTTCACCAGGCAGACCAATGATCAAATGAACTACCAGATGAATGTTTGCATTGCTTAACCGAGTAATAGCATCCTCAAATATCGAAAGCGGATAACCACGGCGGATATGACTGGCAATCTCTTCCGAGATCGTCTGTAACCCGAGCTCTACGGAAACATAAGTGCGTGTTGCCAGTTTTTTTAAGTAAGCGGCCACGTCATCGGCAATACAGTCCGGTCTTGTAGCGATCGAAAGACCAACGATCTGTGGTTGGGAAAGAGCCGCTTCATAAACTTGCTTTAACTCAGTAAGCGGGGCATACGTATTCGTATATGCTTGAAAATAAGCAATATAAGAAATCTCCTTTATATGTTTTAGCTTTGGGAAAAGGAGTTTTTTTTCGTAAACAATTTGATCCTTGATGGAATCTTGTTTTTTTCCGGCAAACTCCCCGGAACCCCCGGCACTGCAAAAACTGCATCCCCTTATACCTAGTGTGCCATCTCGGTTTGGACAGGTAAAACCAGCATTGATAGACAATTTATAGACTTTTGTTCCAAATTGCTGATGGTAATACCGGCTCAAACTGTAGTAGGGTTTGTCCCCATAGTCCGGAATCATTTAATGTGCGCCTTTACCGCATTGCTGACCGCTTCACAAACGCGTGGATCAAATGGTTGTGGCATAATATTATCTTCGTTTAATTCCTCATCGGATACTAATCCGGCAATAGCAAGTGCTGCAGCAAGCTTCATATCCTCTGTGATCTGAGTGGCGCGTCCTTCGAGTGCTCCCTTGAAAATGCCCGGGAAAGCAACCACGTTGTTGATCTGATTTGGGAAATCTGACCGTCCGGTTCCTACGATACGTGCACCTGCTTCCTTTGCAAGATCCGGCATGATCTCCGGTACCGGATTTGCCATGGTAAAGAGGATCGCATCCTTGTTCATAGAAGCAACCATTTCCTTTGATACAATGCCTGGTGCAGAAACACCAACAAAAATATCAGCACCTTTTAAT
Source organism: uncultured Lachnospiraceae bacterium (assembly GCA_934317845.1). Taxonomy (GTDB): domain Bacteria; phylum Bacillota; class Clostridia; order Lachnospirales; family Lachnospiraceae; genus NC2004. The sequence goes on along the minus strand of CAKRES010000008.1, from coordinate 73,169 downwards.
GCATCTGCCAGTGTGCCGGTCTCATTGGACAGGTTGGTGACTTCACACATCTGTTGCTGCATCCAGTTCAGATTCTTGTAATCCTTATGAATGATTCCGTCCTTATCACACATCATAACATTAGGAAATCCATAATGTAACAGCATCTTCGTAATGGCGATTCCGGCAGATCCGGCGCCGTTTACGACAACCTTACAGTTCTCTTTTTTCTTGCCGGTTACCTTAAGTGCATTGATGACACCGGCTAAAACGACAATAGCAGTGCCGTGCTGGTCGTCATGAAAGACCGGAATATCCAATTCCTTCTTTAATCGTTCTTCAATCTCAAAACAGCGCGGAGCGGAAATGTCCTCTAAGTTGATGCCGCCAAATGCAGGGGCAATGCGTTTCACAGTTGCAATGATCTCTTCAGTATCCTGTGTATCAAGGCAGATTGGAAATGCGTTTACTCCACCAAATTCTTTGAACAATACGGCTTTTCCTTCCATTACAGGCATTGCTGCAAGTGGACCGATATTTCCGAGACCCAGTACAGCACTTCCGTCAGAGACAACGGCAACAGTATTGGATTTGATCGTATATTTGTAAGCAGCCTCCGGATCTTTTGCGATCACCTTGCAAGGCTCTGCTACACCGGGAGTGTAAGCCAGAGCAAGAGCTTCTTTGGAAGCTACGCGGCATTTGCTTTCGGTTGTTAATTTACCATTCCATTCTTCATGAAGCTTAAGTGCTTGTTCGTTCACTGTCATGTTCCTTCTCCTTACTATTTCTTCTTTGTATTCTGTAAAACAATATTAATAATATTGTAACAAATGTTGCATTAATCTACAAGGGTGATAGTTGCATTTTTACGCTTTTTTTGTCATAATCTGAAAGAATGTATGCAAGGAGGAGAAGAGTTATGAGATTTGTGATTCAACGGGTAAAACAGGCAAGCGTGGAAGTTGATCAGGAAGTGATCGGTCAGATCGAAGAGGGCTTTTTAGTTCTGATCGGCGTTGGGCAGCAGGACACGAAAGAAATTGCTGATAAAATGATAAAGAAAATGCTGGGACTTCGCATTTTCTCGGATGAAAATGACAAGATCAACCGTTCCTTAAAAGACGTAGGAGGAAATCTCTTGCTGATCTCTCAGTTTACCCTGTATGCGGATTGTAAAAAGGGCAACCGTCCTTCGTTTGTGAAGGCAGGGACCCCTGATATGGCAAATGAATGGTATGAATATATTATTTCAGAGGTGAAAAAAGAATTTCCGGATGTGCAGACAGGATCATTTGGCGCGGATATGAAGGTATCTCTTTTAAATGATGGTCCTTTTACCATTTTGCTGGACAGTGATGAGATCTGTTAGCTTGAAAAGAATTGGATTAGATGATACAATAGATGCATTATAAATCTTTCTTACCGGCATATCAGCCGGGAGTTTCCATGTAAATGTAACATAATATGAGGTAAAGTGAGGATAGGTCATGAAGTATGAAGAAATGTCAGTGGCTGCATTAAAAGCACTTGCAAAAGAGCGGAGTTTAGCAGGAATCAGCGGGCTGAAAAAAGCAGATCTGATCAAGCGGCTGATCGAGGCAGAGCCGAAAACAGAAAATAAAAGACCTGAGAGAAAAACAGAACAGAAAAAGGAACATAATGTATCGCACAGAAAAGACGCGGCGGGAAAAAAACGTCTGGAAAGAGAGATCCAGGAAGAAAAGAGAGCAGAGAAAAGGGAAGTGGTGAAACAGCCTTCTGCCCAGAAGAAACCGGAAGCAAAGGAACCATTGAAAAAACCACAGCCACAGTATAAGAAGCAGGCAGCAGTCAATTTTGAAGAACTGGACAGCGGCAAGATCGCCAATGGCATTTTAGAGGTTATGAGCGAAGGCGGATTTGGTTTTATCCGCTGTGATAATTATATGCCGGGAGAGGATGACGTTTATGTATCTCCTGCGACGATCCGACGTTTTTCTCTGCGAACCGGAGATATTGTCGAGGGAAATATCAAGATCAAAACGCCGACAGAGAAGTTCAGTGCGCTGCTGCGTGTGATTTCTGTCAATGGTATGGATCCGGAGCTTGCCCGTACCCGAACACGTTTTGAGGAACTGACCCCGATCTTTCCGGATGAGCGGATCCATCTTGAAAATGAAAACTGTCATACCCTGCCGATGCGTATCATGGATCTTCTGGCTCCTGTTGGAAAGGGACAGCGTGGTATGATCGTATCTCCTCCAAAAGCAGGAAAAACTACATTATTAAAACAGATCGCGAAAAGTGTGAGCCGCACTTATCCGGAGATGGTGATGATCGTGTTACTGATCGATGAGCGTCCGGAGGAAGTTACTGATATCAGAGAGTCCATTGAGGGACCTAATGTGGAAGTGATCTACTCTACCTTTGATGAGTTGCCGGAGCACCATAAGCGAGTTTCAGAAATGGTGTTGGAGCGTGCGAAACGTTTAGTGGAGCATGGCAAAGATGTTATGATCCTGCTGGATTCCATGACACGTCTTGCAAGAGCTTATAACCTGACGGTCCCACCAAGCGGACGCACGTTATCCGGAGGTCTGGATCCTGCTGCTTTGCACATGCCAAAGAAATTTTTTGGTGCGGCGAGAAATATGCGAAATGGAGGAAGTCTTACGATCCTTGCCACTGCACTTGTGGAAACGGGAAGCAAAATGGATGATGTGGTATTTGAGGAGTTCAAGGGAACCGGTAACATGGAGCTGGTGCTTGACCGCAGTTTATCTGAAAAACGCATTTTTCCTGCCATTGATATCAACCGCTCCGGTACAAGAAGAGATGATCTGTTGTTAAGCGAAGAGGAGCAGCGGGCAAACATGCTGATGCACCGGGAAATGCATGGTGGTAAAAATGAGGAAACGATCGAAGAGATCTTGAAACTCTTTGCCAAAACAAGAAATAACAAAGAGTTTATCCATATGATCTTAGAATCTTTGTCACAGAAGAAAAACAGATAAAAAAGTGCTTGCAAAACAGGTGCTATTGTGGTAAAATAGCAACGCTGTTTAGAAAAGAAGAGAAGCGACGAGAAGGTCGGAAGCCTTACGCCGTTTTGGACATCAGACATTATATTAGAGAGGTGAAAATCATGAGAGAAGGAATCCATCCAGAGTATTATCAGGCAACCGTTACCTGTAACTGCGGTAACACATTTGTAACAGGTTCTACCAAACCAGAGATTCACGTGGAGATCTGTTCTAAGTGCCATTCATTCTATACTGGTCAGCAGAAAGCTGCTCAGGCTCGTGGACGTATTGATAAGTTCAATCGTAAGTATGGCGTTACACAGTAGGATATGTATTCTGAAAGGCAGGTTGAGGTTTCATACTTCAACCTGCCTTTTTTTGAAAGGATGAGAATATGAAACGAACAACGATCGGCGGGCAGGCTCTGATGGAAGGGGTCATGATGAAGAATCTGAACCAGTATGCGACAGCGATAAGAAAGCCGGATGGCGATATCGAAGTGCAGGTAACAGATTATGTGAGCTTTAGTGAGAAGCATCATTTAAATAAGATTCCGATCCTAAGAGGTGTATTTAACTTTCTGGATTCCATGGTGATCGGAATAAAAACACTGACCTATTCCGCAGGTTTTATTGAGGAAGAAGAGGAGAAGACGCCAAAGGAGGAGAAAAAGGAATCTGCGATGAGTTCCTTTGCAATCTTTTTGTCGGTGACATTTTCCCTTGCATTTTCTTTGCTGCTATTTATGGTAGTGCCGAATCTTCTGACAAATTTTTTGCGGCATTATACGAAAAATGAGTTTCTATTTGCTGTGGTAGAGGGAATCGTGCGTATCGCTATTTTTCTGCTGTATGTTTATGCCATTTCTTTTATGGAAGAGATCAAGCGGGTTTACATGTATCACGGGGCGGAGCATAAAACGATCAATTGTTTAGAGAGTGGAGATCCGCTTACTCCGGAGAATGTGTTAAAACATTCCAGACTGCATAAACGCTGCGGTACGAGTTTTATGTTTCTGGTGATGGTGATCAGTATTTTCTTTTTTATGTTTATCCGGGTAGATAACCGTATTCTTCGTCTGGTATTCCGTCTGCTTTTAGTTCCGGTCATAGCAGGAGTATCCTATGAATTTATCCGTCTTGCCGGAAAAAGCAACAATCCGCTGGTAAATCTGATCAGCAAGCCGGGTCTGATGATCCAGAAAATGACAACCAAGGAGCCGGATCTTTCTATGGCAGAAGTGGCGATCAAGTCTGTGGAGGCTGTAATGGACTGGCGCGCTTATCAGGAAGCAATGAGAAAGGGCGAGATTGAGGACTGAGATAATGAATACCTATCAGGAAATGTTGATGAGCGGACAGATGCAATTGATGGATGCGGGGATTGAGGAGATAGAAGCCAAATCCTGTGCATGGATCTTATTTTCCTACTGCTTTCAGATGAGCCGGGTTGATTTTATGATGGAATGTCTTTCCTTTCGGGAAATGACGGACGACGATCAGAAGCATTACGAAGCGTATCTTGCCCTGATCGCCAAACGTGCGAAAGGGATTCCGGTACAGTATCTGACGCATGAACAGAATTTTTATGGATATGATTTTTATGTGGCGGAAGGCTGCCTGATTCCGCGGCAGGACACTGAAGTGCTGGTGGAGACGGTGGTGCAGACAGTCACCGCACGGATGGCTCTAAAGAAGGAGCCGACGGCGGGAACACTTTACGATCTTTGCACCGGATCAGGGTGTATTGCCATAACCCTTTCTCTTATGGTAAAATGGGAAGAAGTGGTGGCGAGTGATGTGTCGAAACAAGCACTGGCGGTAGCACAGAAAAATAATGAACGCTATGGGAATCCGGTGACGCTTTGTGAAGGTGATCTGTTTGAGGCAGTTGCCATGCGGGAACACTATTTTGATGTGATCGTGTCGAATCCGCCTTATATCAGGAGCGATGTGATTGAGACACTGGACACTTGTGTACGGGATCAGGAACCGAGACTGGCACTTGATGGACATGAAGATGGTCTTTTCTTTTATCAGAGGATCATCCGGGATGCCCGGCAGTATTTGAAAAAGGAGGGACTGCTGTTTGTGGAGATCGGATACGATCAGGCCAGAGAAGTACAGCAGCTTTATGAAGAAAATGGATATAAAGATGTACGGATTGTAGCGGATTTAGCAGGACATGACCGGGTAGTATGGGCTCGGTATGATGGATAGAAAGATAGTGAGACAGAAAATGGAGGAACGATCATGGAAATGTTAGATAAGTTGCAGGATGTCGTAGGACGATATGAGGTATTGATGGGGGAACTGGCACAGCCGGACGTTGCCAATGATACGAACCGTTATACCAAGCTGATGAAGGAGCAGGCAGAATTGGCTCCTTTGGTAGAGAAATATAAAGAGTATGAAAAGGCGCAGGAGACGATTGACGACAGTCTTGTTATGCTGGAGGAAGAAAACGACGAAGAAATGCGTCAGATGCTCAAAGAAGAAATGAATGAAGCAAAGGAAACGATCGAGAAATTAGAAAATGATATTAAGATCTTACTGCTTCCAAAGGATCCCAATGATGATAAGAACGTATTTGTCGAGATCCGGGCAGGTGCCGGAGGAGATGAGGCAGCATTGTTTGCGGCAGAGCTTGCCAGAATGTACCAGAATTATGCGACGAAGAATCATTGGAAGCCGCAGACCATTTCCTTTAGTGAAAATGGGATCGGTGGATTCAAAGAGATCGTATTTATGATCAATGGAACAAGCGTTTATTCTAAAATGAAATATGAAAGTGGTGTGCATCGTGTACAGCGTGTCCCTGCTACAGAATCACAGGGAAGAATCCACACCTCTACGGTTACGGTAGCGATCATGCCGGAGGCAGAAGAGGTGGATGTAGATATTGATATGAATGATATCCGTATTGATGTGTTCCGTGCATCCGGTAACGGTGGACAGTGTGTCAATACGACGGATTCAGCGGTTCGTATTACCCATATTCCAACCGGAATCGTGGTATCTTGTCAGGATGAGAAATCTCAGATCAAGAACAAGGAAAAGGGTATGAAAGTACTGCGTTCCCGTATTATGGATATGCGTATGCAGGAAGCACAGGATAAAGAAGCGGAAGCCAGACGTAGTCAGGTAGGAACCGGAGACCGTGCCGAGAAGATCCGTACCTATAACTTCCCACAGGGACGTGTGACAGATCATCGTATCAAGCTGACCAGTCATCGTCTGGATGCCATTTTAAGCGGAGATCTTGACGAGATCATCGATGCGCTGATCGCTGCAGACCAGGCGGCTAAGCTGAGCAAATTAAACGAAGAAGCGTAAGAAAAACGAAAAAAGGATAGATGTTTATCATCTATCCTTTTGCTATAGATAATATCAATAGCTAAATATAAAGAAGTGTATGAAGCACAATGGTTGACAAATAGGAAAGAGTGGAGTATAGTGAACACATCGAAAGAAAACATACCAAAATAGTAGGAATAGAGTGAATTAAGAAAGTGAGGTTTATTTGTATGGGAAAAGTATATCAGGGAGCATTGGATTTAGTAGGAAAGACACCGCTTGTAGAAGTTACAAACATTGAAAAAGAATTAGGACTTGAAGCAAAGGTGCTTGTAAAGCTGGAATATTTTAATCCGGCAGGAAGTGTAAAAGACCGTATCGCGAAAGGAATCATAGAGGATGCCGAGAAAAAGGGTGTATTAAAAGAAGGTTCTGTGATCATTGAGCCAACATCCGGTAATACCGGGATCGGTTTGGCAGCGATCGCAGCAGTAAAAGGTTACCGCATCATTTTAACAATGCCGGAGACGATGAGCGTAGAGCGCCGTAATATCTTAAAGGCATATGGTGCAGAGCTTGTGCTGACAGAAGGAGCAAAGGGAATGAAAGGGGCGATCGCCAAGGCAGATGAACTGGCAGAGGAGATCGAGAACAGCTTTATTCCGGGACAGTTTGTGAACCCGGTAAATCCTGCAGTTCATAAAGCAACGACCGGACCAGAGATCTATGAGGATACCGATGGTGACGTTGACATTTTTGTTGCTGGTGTTGGTACAGGTGGTACATTGACTGGTGTTGGAGAGTATTTAAAGGAGCAGAAACCTGAAGTGAAGGTAGTGGCAGTAGAGCCAAAAACATCTGCTGTGCTTTCTACCGGACAGGCAGGTGCACACAAGATTCAGGGAATTGGTGCCGGATTTGTGCCGGATGTGTTAAATACCAAGATCTATGATGAGATCCTTCCAATTGAAAATGAGGATGCATTTGAGTATGCGAAGCTTCTGGCAAAGAAGGAAGGCGTTCTGGTTGGTATTTCTTCCGGAGCTGCATTAAAGGCAGCGATCACTTTGGCAAAGCGTCCGGAGAATAAAGGAAAGACAATCGTAGCAGTACTTCCGGATTCTGGTGATCGTTATTATTCCACTCCGCTATTTGTGGAGGCGTGATCAATGCGGATCGATATATGTTGTGTAGGCAAGATCAAAGAGAAATATTTTAAAGATGCCATTGCAGAATATCAGAAACGACTTGGCAGATACAGTAAGCTTTCCATTCTGGAGGTTGCAGATGAGAAGACGATCGAGGGGGCAAGTGAAGCTTTAGAACGTCAGATCAAGGACAAGGAAGGGGAGCGGCTGTTAAAGGTATTGAAGGATGATTCCTATGTGGTCGCACTTGCTATTGATGGAAAAAAGTATGATTCCGTCGGTCTTGCGAAGCAGTTGGAAACGCTTGCGGTGGAAGGAAAGAGTCATCTGCAGTTTGTGATCGGTGGATCATTGGGTCTTTCCGAACAAGTATTAAAGCGTGCTGATTTAAAGTTAAGCTTTTCAGATCTGACATTTCCGCATCAGTTGATGCGGGTGATCTTATTGGAACAGATCTATCGAAGCTATCGGATCATAAACAAAGAACCTTATCATAAATAATGATGGAGAAGATGGGAAAATGCAGGATTTTTATTTTATCCTGCATTTTTTTGTTGCAAGCAGAAAAAAACTATGGTACTCTGTTTGATGGCAGTTGAAAGCTGCTATACTCTGGAGAGTCTCATAAACGAGCGCCGAAGGTGTAAGGCAGGAGTTATCCCGCTGATCTCTCAGGCAAAAGGACAGAAGTGTTTTCGCGTTAGTATATGTTCACTCTTTGGAGAGCTGATATTGGTATCGGCTCTTATTTTATTACTGCATAAAGAGAAAGGATGTAGGAAATGGAAAAATTTACGAAGGTATTGGAAAGTATTGATGCATTTGTGTGGGGTGTCCCACTCATCGTGCTGATCTTGGCGGTAGGTATCTTTTTGACGATCCGCTTAAGAGGATTACAGCTTAGTAAGCTGCCAAAGGCATTAAAGTACATGGTGAAGAATGAGGAAGAGGGCGAGGGAGAAGTAACTTCGTTCGGAGCACTTTGTACTGCGCTTTCTGCAACGATCGGAACAGGTAACATTGTTGGTGTGGCAACAGCCATCTGTACCGGTGGTCCGGGAGCTTTGTTCTGGATGTGGATGGCAGCCTTCTTCGGAATGGCGACCAAATATTCCGAAGGTTTGTTAGCTGTAAAATACCGTGTATTTGATAAAAAAGATAATCACGCACTGGGGGGACCGTTCTATTATATTGAAAATGGTATGGGAGCAAAATGGAAATGGCTGGCAAAGATTTTTGCTTTCTTTGGACTGGGCGTTGGTTTACTTGGAATTGGAACGATCACACAGGTAAATGGTATTGCCAGTGCGGTAAATAATTTCTTTGATGCAAACAATAAGTGGACGGTTACTATACTTGGTGCAAGCTATTCCTGGACCGTTGTGATCGCAGCAATCATAGTATCTGTCTGTGTAGCGTTGGTTGTTATTGGTGGTGTAAAGCGTATTGCCAGTGTATCACAGATTATCGTTCCATTTATGGCAGTGATCTATGTTGTCTTTAGTGTGTTGTTGATCATTTTAAATATCAAAGAGATTCCGGCTGCATTTGTGGAGATCATTCAAAGTGCATTTGGTATAAAAGCAGCAGCGGGTGGAGCACTTGGTGCGATCATCATGGCAATGCAGAAGGGTATTGCACGTGGTATCTTCTCCAACGAGGCAGGTCTTGGTAGTGCACCGATCGCAGCAGCGGCAGCACAGACCAAAGAGCCGGTACGCCAGGGGCTTGTATCAATGACAGGTACGTTTATTGATACGATCGTAATCTGTACAATGACAGGTCTTTCTATCGTGTTGACAGGAGCACACACGCAGGGACTGGAGGGCGTTGCAGTGACAACTTATGCGTTCCAGAAAGGACTTCCATTTGGAGAGTCTGTATGTTCCTTTATTTTAATGGCATGTCTGGTATTCTTTGCCTTCACTACCATTCTTGGCTGGGACTACTATTCTGAACGATGCCTGGAGTATCTGGTTGGACCGAAAAAGGCAGCTCTTAATGTATATCGTTGGTTATATATTTTAATGGTATTGATCGGACCATTTATGACAGTATCTGCCGTATGGACACTTGCAGATATCTTCAATGGTTTGATGGCACTGCCGAACTTAATTGCGATCCTGGCCTTAAGTGGTGTGATCGTAAGCGAAACAAAGAGCTATTTCAAACGTCTGGAATCAGGCGAGATCAAAGAATGATAAAGGAAGTGTAACATGTATCATTACACAATGGCACAATGGGTTCTGTTTTTCTATCTGTATTGCATGATCGGATGGATCTGGGAGTCCTGCTATGTATCCCTAAAAGAGAAAAAGTGGACGAACCGTGGCTTTATGCACGGTCCGTTCCTTCCTATCTATGGCTCCGGGGCGGTGGTGATCTTACTTGCAACAATTCCGGTAAAGGATCATCTGGTATTGATCTTTCTATTTGGGATGATCGCGGCCACTGCACTCGAATATGTGACCGGAGAAATTATGGAGGCATTGTTCCATGTGCGGTATTGGGACTACTCGGATAAGCCATTTAATGTCAAAGGACATATTTGTTTATTGAGCAGTGTGACATGGGGCTTTTTTTCCATTTTGATGGTGAAGATCATCCATGTGCCGATTGCAGATCTGGTGCAGAAAATTCCGACGGCGGCTACAGAAGGAATTGTATTTATCCTGACGATCATTATAGTTTCTGATTTCTCGATTTCTTTCCGGGAGGCAATGGATCTTGGTCGTATGCTTGAAAAACTTGCCGAGAATAATGAAGAGTTCAAGCGTATTACGAAACGCTTGGAGGTAAGAGCTGCATTTGCAGAGGAAGATGTAGAACATGCAAAACAGATGGTTGGCAAGCAAGTGGAAAAGGCGAGAGAAGATGTGACCAAACAAGTGGAGAAAGCACGGGAAGATGTCTCAAAACGTGTAGAGAAGGTTAGGGAAGAGATGACGGATTATATGGAGAAAGCCAAAGAAAGTGCCTCTCTTTCCAAAGAAGAAATGCTCTTCCGTAAGGAAGAACTTATCCACAGCATAAAAGAACGTTATAGTGGTCGCCCGCTGCGGCGTTCTCAGCGTATTCTTCGTGGCAATCATATTGTGGCGGGTAAAAAGTTTGAAGAAGCATTAGAACTATTAAAGGAAATGAAAAAAGATCATAAATAAGTAAAATAAAATCGAGCAGGAGAGTATCCTGCTCGATTTTATTTTGTAAGTATATGAGGAAGGTTATGATACTTTCCAGAATGACATTTTTTCCTGTAACTGAATTACAAGATCATGTACTTTTTGGGATTCCTCTGCAAGAGAATCAATGGTGTGAGACAGCATCTCCATGGAAGCTGTGGTTTCTTGTGTGCTGGCAGCGTTTTCTTCAGAGATTGCAGAGAGGTTTGACATGCCGTCTACGATGCCCTCTTTGGAATCATTGCAGGAAGTAGAACGTTCTTTGATTGACTGTGCTTCGGTGCGGGATAGATCAATCCCTTCATCTACCTTAAAGAACTGAGCTGCGGTATCGGAAAGCATTTTCTGCTGGGTGTCGATCATTTCTTTTACATGGTTCATGACTTCTACCGATTTTTCTGATTCCTGTGCCAGCTTTGTGACAATACCCTCGATCTCCTTGGAGGAAGCATTGGACTGGGCTGCCAGATTAGAAATCTCAGAAGCGACAACGGCAAATCCTTTTCCCTGTTCGCCGGCACGTGCAGCTTCAATGCTTGCATTTAAAGAAAGCAGATTCGTCTGGGAGGCGATGTCGGAGATTGCCAGTACTGCCTGACGGATATCCTGTGCAGAGGTGTTGGTTGCCAATACTTGCTGGTTGATGCTTTCGATTGCTCCTACCATGTCGCGGCTATACTGTGTCAGAAGTGAAACATTTTCACTTGCAGTCTGACTTGCCTGTTTCATCTGGGTGGAGGCTTCATCTAAGTTTGCTGCTTTTTCTGCGATCGCAGAGATTTCATTTCCAATCTCTACAATATTATGGGTAGCAGTGTCGACTTCTTCTGCTTGTGAAGTGGCACCTTCGGCAATACCATCGACTGCCATGGAAATATCCTGGGCGGTAGAAGCAGTGCTTTTGGCAGTGCCATCCATTTGGCGGCTGGTGCCAAGCAATGATTCAGAAGTGGCAAGTACCTGGGCGACAACATCCTTGATCTCATTTTGTACTGTTTGTACAGCGCGTGCCATATCTCCCAGTTCGTTGCGTTTGGCAAGCAGGAAATCCGGAATTTCAAAATTCAGATCTCCAGAGGAAAGTGTGACAAGCATTTGCTCTGCTTTTTGAATGGCTCCACTTAACTTCCTTGCAAAATAAAGGATAGGCAGCGTGGCGATCAAAAGTAAGCCTATAGAAATCAGTACAATTATGCGGATTTTCTGATTGATAAAATCCAATGTTTCCGCTTGTGGTTTTCCGGCAAAGACCATGCCGACCACTTCATCCGTAGACGGATTGGTAAGTGGAATGTAATAACCAAAGTAAAGATTTCCTTCGATGGATACGTTGGTGGATTGGTAGCTTTTGTGTCCGGTTAATACCCGGTCACAGACCTCTTTGCTTGCGGTTGTACCGACCAAACGATCTCCACTTTTGGAATCCGTCAGTGTGGTTAAATACCGGGTGTCCTGATAAAAAACAGTGACCTCGGTATCAGAGTTTTTGGTAAAGTTGTCCAGCATGTCAATGTTATCAGATAGATTGGAAACACCTTTATATAACTTGTTATCTTTGATGGAGTAATCTCCGGGATCCACCAGGTTATATGCTGCCTGTACTCCATATGCCATGTCAGAAAGTCCGTTCATAACCTCGTTTTGCATACCGCCTTTGACTGCTTTCACAGATATCAGAGAAAGAATCAAAATGGTGCACAAAAGCGGAGTGAAAGTTAGTAGATACAATTGAAGGCGAACGCCCCCTCTTTTAGTGTGTTCCTTATTCATATATTATCCCTCCTGTGTGGTTCTTGTTGAATATATACAAGAACCTGACATAAATTTGTATATAATTATAACATTTGAATAGTAAAGGTGCAAGAGGACGAGTCCATTTTTTATGTAAAAAAGCTTTTATAATCTGACAAAAAGTGATTGGTGGGCAAAATTGAACTTCCCTTTCATGTTTTTTACGTTGAACTTTAAGAAAATAAAATTGAACTTTTAACAGAAAGACATTGAACTTTTCCTGATAGAGTGTTACAATCAGAAATAGAAAACGGAAAGGAGCGCAGAAATGGAGAAAGAAACATTTTCAATGCGTTTAAAACAGGCGATGCAGCAGCAGGGGATCAAACAGGTAGATTTGATCCGGGCGGCTGAAAAGAAAGGCTTAAAGCTTGGTAAAAGCCATATCAGCCAGTATGTGAGTGGAAAGACGGTGCCGCGAGCGGAATTGCTTCATTTTCTGGCAGAGACATTAAAGGTTGACGAAACGTGGCTGAAGGCAGAAGAACAGCCTGGCATAATAGAGGAAGAAAAAGAAATGGATAGAAAAAAGGGAGGATCAGGTATGAGAGAGTTTAAAAAATCATCCAAGCTGGATCATGTGTTGTACGATGTGAGAGGACCGGTTGTAGATGAGGCAGCACATATGGAGCAATCGGGAATTCAGGTACTAAAATTGAACATTGGAAATCCGGCACCGTTCGGATTCCGCGCACCGGATGAAGTGATCTATGATATGAGCCACCAGTTGACAGATTGTGAAGGATACTCTGCTTCTAAAGGATTATTTTCTGCAAGAAAAGCGATCATGCAGTATGCACAGCTGAAAAAAATCCCTAATGTAACGATTGATGATATTTATACCGGAAATGGAGTGAGCGAGCTGATCAATCTGAGTATGTCGGCTCTTTTGGAGAATGGGGATGAAATTTTGATCCCTGCTCCGGATTACCCGCTTTGGACTGCCTGTGCAACGCTTGCAGGAGGAAAAGTTGTACATTATGTGTGTGATGAGAATGCAGACTGGTACCCGGATATGGATGATATTGAAAAGAAGATCACGGATCGTACCAAGGCGATCGTTATCATTAATCCGAATAATCCGACGGGAGCTCTCTATCCCAAGGATGTATTGCAGAAGATTGTGGATATTGCGAGAGAACATCAGCTTATGATCTTTTCCGATGAGATCTATGACCGCCTGGTAATGGATGGGGAAGAACATCTTTCTATTGCCTCACTGGCACCGGATCTGTTCTGCGTGACTTTCAGCGGACTTTCCAAGTCACATATGATCGCCGGATTCCGTGTAGGTTGGATGATCTTAAGCGGTAATAAAGCAGTCGCGAAAGATTATATTGAAGGAATCAACATGTTAAGCAACATGCGCCTTTGTTCCAATGTTCCGGCACAGTCTATTGTGCAGACTTCGCTGGGTGGCTACCAGAGTGTACAGAATTATATCGTACCGGGGGGACGTATTTATGAACAGAGAGAATTTATCACCAGAGCTTTAAATGATATACCGGGTATTTCAGCAGTGAAACCAAAGGCAGGGTTCTATATTTTCCCTAAGATCGATACGAAAAAGTTTAATATCCATGATGATGAGCGTTTTGCACTGGATCTGTTAAAAGAAAAGAAAGTGTTGATCGTACATGGTGGCGGTTTTAACTGGGGAGCTCCGGATCATTTCCGTATCGTATTCCTTCCAAGAATTGAAGTATTGGAAGAAGCAATGGGAAAAATGAAAGAATTCTTCTCCTACTATCATCAGTAATGCCCCCGTTGACTATTTGGTGAAAAAACGATATAATAAATCCAATTGTGGAAAATTGGGTGCATTGCGCCATAAAACAAAGGAGAGAAACAACTATGTATCGTGACAGATTATTGAACCAGATCAGCGAGAGCGATGTGGGATCAGAGATTCAGGTGGCCGGATGGATCGAGAACATTCGTGACCATGGTGGTGTTTCGTTCATCGACTTAAGAGATATGTATGGTGTATTACAGGTTGTAATGCGGGATACGTCATTGTTAGATGGATTGAATAAGGAAGATTGTATCAGCGTTTCAGGTAAGATGGAGCATCGTGATGAGGAGACCTTTAATCCGAAGATCCCGACTGGTACGATCGAGTTAGAGGCACAGAAGGTAGAGGTACTTGGCAAGGTATATCAGCAGCTTCCTTTTGAAGTGATGACATCAAAGGAAACCAGAGAAGATCTGCGTTTGAAGTATCGTTATCTGGATCTTAGAAATAAAAAGGTCATGGACAATATGGTATTTCGTTCCAAAGTGATCAGTTTCCTGCGTGAAAAAATGACCGGCATGGGATTTTTGGAGATGCAGACACCGATCCTTTGCGCGTCTTCTCCTGAAGGTGCCAGAGATTATATTGTACCATCCCGTAAATATAAAGGTAAATTTTATGCACTGCCACAGGCACCACAGCAGTATAAGCAGCTTTTGATGGTGTCCGGTGTAGATAAGTATTTCCAGATCGCGCCATGCTTTCGTGATGAGGATGCCAGAGCAGACCGTTCACCGGGAGAGTTCTATCAGTTGGATTTTGAGATGAGTTTTGCTACACAGGAAGATGTGTTCAAGATTGGTGAGGAAGTATTGACTGCTACATTCGAGAAGTTTGCGCCGGAAGGCTATGAAGTAACAAAAGCACCTTATCCGATCATCAGTTATAAACAGGCAATGTTAGAGTTTGGTACAGATAAGCCGGATCTTAGAAATCCGCTTCGTATTTTAGATGTAACGGAGTTCTTCCAGAGATGTACTTTTAAACCATTTCATAAAAAGACAGTTCGTGCGATCAACGTACATGCCAAACTTTCCAAAGGACAGCATGAGAAGCTGTTGAAATATGCACAGAGCATTGGTATGGGTGGATTAGGTTATCTGGAAGTGTTGGAAGATCTTTCCTACAAAGGACCAATCGATAAATTTATTCCGGATGATATGAAGGAAGAGATGAAGAATCTTGCCGGGCTTCAGGCAGGAGATACGATCTTCTTTATTGCTGACAATGAAAAGCTGGCATCTCTTTATGCCGGACAGATCCGTACCGAGCTTGGCGAGCGTCTGGATCTCGTTGATAAGAACGCTTACCGGTTCTGCTATATCAACGACTTCCCAATGTATGAGTATGACAAGGAAGAGAAAAAGTATATCTTTACCCATAACCCATTCTCTATGCCGCAGGGCGGTCTTGCTGCTTTAACAGAAAAAGATCCGGAGGATATTTTAGCATATCAGTATGATATCGTATGTAACGGTATTGAGCTTTCTTCCGGTGCTGTCAGAAACCATAACCTTGATATTATGATCAAGGCATTTGAGATTGCCGGATATACCGAGGAAGATTTAAAGAACAAGTTCGGAGCACTGTATCATGCGTTCCAGTTTGGAGCACCACCACATGCAGGTATGGCTCCTGGTGTCGATCGTATGATCATGCTTTTGCGCAATGAAGAGAATATCCGTGAGATCATTCCATTCCCAATGAATGGTAATGCACAGGATCTCATGTGTGGCGCACCAAACGAAGTATCTGAGATGCAGCTTCGGGAGGTTCACATAAAAGTGCGAGATTAATCATATAAGTAATCAGGTAAGCTTTTAGACTATTTGCATAAAGTAGTTTAAAGGCTTTCCTTATCTAGGAAGGAAATAAAGGAGGAATCTTACCATGAAAGAAATTACAGTAAGTGAGATCAAGGACAATTTATTCGATGTATTAAAAGACAAATGGGCGTTGGTTTCTGCCGGAACGGAAGAAAAATGCAACACCATGACTGTAAGCTGGGGCGGTTTTGGCATTTTCTGGAACAAACCAACCGCTACGATCTACATTCGTCCACAGCGTTATACGAAGGAATTTATCGATGCCTGTGACTGCTTTTCCATCAGTGTATTGCCGGAAGAATTCCGTGAGGCATTGAAATACTGCGGCGCCAAATCCGGAAGAGACGTAGCAGATAAATTTGAGGCAGCAGGTATTACGAAAGCCTTTGAAGACGGTGTACCTTATGTCAAGGAAGCACAGATGGTATTGGTCTGCAAAAAGCTCTGTGAGGGAGACATTGATCCGGATACCTTCTTAGAAAAGGAAAATGATGCGATCAATTACCCGAACAAGGATTACCACCGCTATTATATTGCAGAGATTAAAAAAGTGATGGTGCAGTAAGAGATAAAAAGCCAAGGAGGAAGATTATGTTAGCACAAAAATATGCAAAGGTGGCAGGACAAAGCTCTGTCATCCGTGAGATCTTTGAATATGGAAAACAGCGTGCCGCAGTTGTCGGAGCAGAAAATGTATTTGATTTCAGTATTGGAAATCCAAGCGTTCCGGCACCTGCTGCCGTGAATGAAACAGCGATCCGCCTGTTAAATACCGAGGATCCTTGTTTTTTACATGGCTATCCAAGCGCCGTAGGATATGACGATACCAGACAGGCGATCGCAGATAACTTAAATGCCCGGTATGGTATGAGCTATCACAAAAATAATATTTTTATGACGATCGGTGCGGCAGGAGCAATTTCTCTGTGCTTCCGTGTGTTAGCGGATGCCGGATGCGGGGATGAGATCATTGTCTGTGCACCATATTTTCCGGAGTACAAATGTTTTATTGAAGGGGCAGGCGTAAAAGTGACTGAGGTGAGCGCAGATCCTTCTGATTTTCAGATCAATTTTACGGCATTAGAGCAGAGCATCAATGAACATACAAGAGCAGTTATCATCAACAGTCCGAACAATCCAACCGGTGTTGTTTATTCAGAAGAAACGATTCAGAAGCTGGCTGCTGTTTTGGAAGAAGCCAGCAATAAATACGGTCGGGCGATCTATATCATTTCTGATGAACCGTATCGTGAGATCGTGTTTGACAAAAAGACAGTGCCTTATGTACCAAAGTATTACAAAAACACACTGGTATGTTATTCTTACAGCAAATCCCTGTCCCTTCCGGGAGAACGTGTGGGATATATTGCGTTTACGGACGAGATTGCTGATGCAGATCTGATGTTTGGAACGATCGGAGCAGTGGCAAGGGAGCTTGGTTACGTTGGTGTACCGTCCATGTTCCAGATGGTAGTGCGTGATTGCGTGAATGAGGTTTCTGATATTTCAATTTATGAAAAGAACCGAAACATTTTATATGACAGTTTAACGGATATGGGCTATTCTGTAGTGAAACCGGATGGTACATTTTACATTTTCCCGAAATGTTTAGAAGAGGATGCCGGGGCATTTTGCAAGCGGGCGCAGGCGTATGACCTGTTGCTGGTTCCGAGTGACAGCTTCTCCTGCAAGGGACATTTCCGCTTGTCGTACTGTGTACCAACGGAAAGAGTAGAACGCGCACTCCCGTTGTTTGAAAAACTGATGAAAGAATACAGAGGTTAGAATGGATATTAGATAGTTATCTAATATATGGAGGTAGACAAATGCAGAAATGGAAAGACAATATCCGGAAAGTGACTCCTTATGTTCCGGGAGAACAGCCCAAAGAGAACGATGTGATCAAATTAAACACCAATGAGAATCCATACCCGCCATCACCAAAGGTAGAAGAAATGCGTACTTCGATCGAACGACTGCGCTTGTATCCGGATCCAACGGTATCGAAGTTGGTGCATGCACTGGCAGAATATCATGGGCTTCAGGATGAGCAGGTATTTGTCGGAGTAGGATCAGATGATGTTCTTGCGATGAGCTTTTTGACCTTTTTTAATTCAGATAAACCAATTCTGTTTCCGGATATCACTTATTCTTTTTACGATGTATGGGCAGATCTGTTCCGGATCCCGTATGCGAAACAACCGCTGGATGAGCAGTTCCATTTGAGGTTAGATGATTATCTAATGCCGAATGGCGGTATTGTATTTCCAAATCCCAATGCACCAACTGGAATATTAGAACCGATATCGTTTGTAGAGGAGATCGTGAAGAACAATCCGGATAGTGTTGTGATCGTGGATGAAGCTTACATTGACTTTGGTGGAGAAAGTGCACTGCCGCTTCTTTCACGGTATGACAATCTTTTAGTGGTACGTACTTATTCCAAATCCCGTTCTTTGGCCGGAATGAGGATTGGTTACTGCATGGGAAGCAAAGACCTGATAAAGGCATTGAATGATGTGAAGCAGTCTTATAATTCCTATACAATGAATCAGGCCGCCATCACGCTCGGTGTAGCATCTTTAGAGGATGAGCCATATTTTAAAGAGCATGTCCAAAAGATCATGGATACACGCAAATGGTTTAGTGAAGAGATGAGAAAACTGGGATTTGTATTTGAAGACAGCAGTTCCAACTTTTTATTTGTTACTCACAAAACTGCGAAAGCAAGGGATATATTCGAGGCAGCGAGGAAGAAGCATATCTACGTGCGATACTTTGACAAACCGCGCATCGACAACTATCTGCGTATTACGATCGGAACCGATGAAGAAATGCACGCTTTTTTAGATTTCTTAAAAGCATATTTAAACTAAAGATAAGTCGAAGTGACTTCGACTTATCTTCCAGTCATTCTGTAATATTCGACACGAAACAGTGGATTTTTCCATTGTTTCGTTTTTTTTCGACTGTGTCTGACAACGACAAAGTTTTGGACAGGACTGCCATGAGAGCCTATAATAAAAATATGTGATGCATGCACGCAAAATGAGCCTTGACGAAGGCAGATGAACGAGGAGGATTATGGAAAAACAGTCGTTTACAGAATTCCGGGAAATGGTACACAAGCAGATCTTAACAGTGCTTCCTGAGTATGAAAATGCCCGGATTTATGTGCATGAAGTAACGAAAAACAACGGGATCAGGCTATGGGCATTACAAATCTTGCCGGAAGGAAAAAACTGTTCCCCATCAATTTATTTAGATCATTATTACCAGCGGTATAAGGAAGGAGAGGCATTTTCGGATCTGCTTTCTGATATGGCTCGTTTTTACCGGATGCACTGTGGCAGTATGATGGTGAATGTGGAGCAGATCTCCGACTATTCCCAGATGAAGGAACATATTGTCCTGCGTCTGTTAAATTATGAGAAGAACAAGGAACTTTTAACGGATGCTCCGTATATTATGTGGCATGATCTCGCGATCACGTTTCGCTGGCTGGCGCACCAGGATGAAGTGGGGATCGCTTCGGCTCTGATCACGCACCGGGAATGTCATCTTTGGAACATTACAGTGCCGGAGCTTTATGAGGTGGCACTTAATAATACAGAGCGTCTCTTTCCATGGGAATGTCATGATATGATCGAATTGCTTAAGAAAATGGATGGTGCACCGCTTGCAGAGGAGCTTTGCGAACTGAGCTGCAAAATGTATGTTCTGACAAACGAACAGCGGGTCAACGGAGCCGGTGTGGTACTCTATCAGGGGCTACTATCGCAGGTTGCCAAACGATTACACGGCAGCTTTTATCTGTTCCCGAGCAGTATCCATGAAATGCTGCTTGTTCCGGAGCAGGAGGGACAGAGCGTTTCGTATTTTAAAAGTATGGTAAAGGAAGCAAATGAAACAACTGTCTCTCAAGGGGAAGTGTTATCTGAAAACATTTATTATTATGATGTCGAAAAAGAGCGTGTCCTGATGCTTTGAAAAAGTAGATTTTACATAGGAAATTGTTTGACGGAGTCTGTTTTTTTGTGGTATAATACTTTTGCTCGGAACAAGAGAAAACCGGGTATACATTTTTAGTTTATGGAGGAACAGGAAACATGAAACAAGGTACTGTAAAATGGTTCAACGCAAAAAAAGGATTTGGATTTATCTCTGATGAAGAGGGCAACGATGTATTCGTACATTTCTCTGGAATCGTCGCAGATGGATACAAGTCATTGGAAGATGGCCAGAAAGTTCAGTTTGAAGTAGTAGATGGTGAGAAGGGACCACAGGCTACAGAAGTAAGTGTCATTGCCTAATTGAAGCGTACTATTTTTGATAGAGATACATTTTAAAGAGACATTGATTCGAAGGATCATCCGTGAGGGTGATCCTTTTTCAAATAAAAAGGAACAAGAAAGAGTGGTTTTTTTCTCTTATTTTTAGTAAAATGAAGAGAAGAGGTGATGATTATGGCATATACATTATTTGCAGCAATTGATGTGGGATCAAATGATGTTTCAATGAAGATTTATCAGATCAGTGCGTCGAAAGGAATCAAAACGTTGGATTATGTCAGTCAATATCTGGCTCTTGGAAGAGATACATTCCGGATTGGAAAAATCTCTTATGAATTGGTGGAGGAGCTTTGCCAGGTATTGCTGCGGTTTAAAGAGAAAATGAAGGAATACAAGGTGACGGAGTATCTTGCCTATGGTTCTACAGCAATCCGTGAAGCGGCAAACCGAGAGGTGATATTAGATCAGATTGCCCTTCGTACCGGACTTTCTGTTCGTATTGTAAGCAACTCTGAGCGGCATTATCTGATGTATAAGGGAATTGCCAGTCATACATCTGATTTTAATGCAGTGATCCAGAAGGACACAGCAATATTAGATATGGGAGCTGGAAGCGTACAGATTTCCATATTTGATAAACAGGCTCTTGCAGTATCGCAAAGGCTGCGCATTGGGGCGATGCGGGTGCAGGGATTATTAGAGAATGAACAGGAACGTGTCAGTGGGTTTCAGGATATGATCGAAGAATATATTGGGAATGAACTGTCTACCTTTGAGAATTTTTACATGAAAGACCATGCCATAAAAAATATCATTGCAGTGGGAGATGAGATTTCTGCACTGGTGAAGCTGGTGCCGGAGCTTGCTATAAAAAAATCCGTTACCCAGGAGCAGATCAATATGATCTATGAACGGGTGCAGCATATCAAGCCGCAGCACATGAGTATGAAATACGGGATTCCGGTGGAGGTGGCGAATCTGTTGCTTCCGGCGGTGATCGTATATAAAATGTTTTTGGACCGTTCTAAAGCAGAGCTTATCTGGACGCCGGGGATCGATCTGTGTGATGCGATCGCGGCAGATTATGCAGACCAGAAGAAGAAGGTAGTGTTAAACCATAATTTTGAGGAGGATATTCTTTCTATTTCCAAAAATCTGGCGAAACGGTACCATTGCAACAAAACACATATCAATGATGTCATGGTGATCGCACTGGAGATTTTTGACCGGATGAAGAAGATCCACGGGTTGAATAAGCGTTCCCGCCTGCTCTTGCAGCTTGCGGTGATCTTGCATGACTGTGGTAAATATGTAAATATGAATTCCGGTGGGGCGGATGGTTACAATATCATCATGGGAACAGAGATCATTGGCCTTTCCCATAGGGAACGTCAGTTGGTTGCCAATCTTGTAAAGTATAATACGGTCTGGCTTCCATCCTATGACCGGATAGAAGGGGAAATTAGCAGAGAGGAATACATATTGATCAGCAAACTCACGGCAATCTTACGTGTTGCCAATGCCTTAGACCGCAGCCATAAACAAAAGATCACCAAGATCAAGGTGTCACTTAGTGAAAATAAACTGGTCCTTTCTACTGATGCGATGGAAGATATATCTTTAGAAAAGGCATTGTTTAAAAGTAAGGCAGATTTCTTTGAAGAAGTTTATGGAATACGTCCAATGATCAAGCAAAGGAGGTCGTTTTAATGGCAGATAAAAAGTATACCAGATCGGAATATTATTCTAACCGGGAATTGTCGTGGATTGATTTTAATTACCGGGTACTGCATGAAGCGCAGGATAGGAGCATACCACTGTTTGAACGGATCAAATTCCTTAGTATCACCGCATCCAATCTGGATGAATTTTTCATGGTGCGGGTGGCGTCGTTAAAGGATCAGGAGCATGCAGGATATACCAAAAAAGATATTGCCGGTATGACAGCAAAACAGCAGCTTGGTGCAATCAATGAAAAAACCCATCGACTGATGGAAGATCAGTATCATACCTTAAACCGGATGCTGCTTCCTGCAATGAAAAAAGAGGGACTTCATCTGATTGAGCATTATGAACAGTTGGATGAAAAACAGGTCGCTTATGTGGATGATTACTTTGAGAAAAATGTTTATCCGGTACTGACGCCGATGGCGGTGGATTCCTCAAGACCATTTCCATTAGTCAGAAATAAAACACTGAACATTGCTGCGTTGATCTCGAATCGGGATCATGGTGGAGAGTACGATCTTGCCACCGTACAGGTGCCGTCAGTGCTTCCAAGAATTGTGCCGCTTCCGGCAGAAGAGGGAGAAGGAAAAAAGGTAATCCTCTTAGAGGAGATCATAGAAAAGAATCTGCAAAAGCTCTTTTTGAACAATCGTGTCATATGTGCTCATCCATATCGTATTATGAGAAATGCAGATCTAAGTATTGATGAGGAAGAGGCAGAGGATCTGTTGCAGGAGATTGAAAAACAGTTGAAACGCCGCCAGTGGGGCGAGGTGATCAAGCTGGAGATTGAAGCACACGCAGATAAAAAGCTGCTAAAAGAATTGAAAAAACAGTTGTCTGTCAATGACGAGGATGTTTTCTCTATTCAGGGACCACTGGATCTGACCTTCCTTATGAAGATCAGCGGCATGCCGGAATTTGAACACCTGCGTTACAAAAAATGGGTGCCACAACCGGCAAAGATGCTGGTGCCGGAGCAGAATCTGTTTGAGCAGATCCGAAAGCGTGATATTTTACTGCACCACCCGTATGAAACGTTTGATCCGGTCGTGGATTTTGTAAAGCTTGCGGCAAAAGACCCTTCTGTACTGGCGATCAAGCAGACGTTGTACCGTGTATCGGGACACTCCCCGATCATTGCAGCACTTGCACAGGCGGCAGAAAATGGAAAACAGGTCACGGTTTTAGTAGAGTTAAAAGCTCGTTTTGATGAGGAAAATAATATTATCTGGGCGAAGAAACTGGAACAGGCAGGCTGCCATGTTATTTATGGACTGGTGGGCTTGAAGACACACAGTAAGATCACATTGGTGGTGCGCCGGGAAGAAGATGGTATTCGCCGGTATGTTCATCTGGGAACAGGCAACTACAATGACAGTACTGCAAAGCTGTATACTGATCTTGGTATGTTCACCGCTTCGGAATTGATCGGAGAGGATGCAACTGCAGTCTTTAATATGCTTTCCGGTTATTCAGAGCCGCCAGTCTGGAATAAGCTTGCATGTGCCCCGATCTGGCTTCGGGATCGTTTCTTAGAATTGATCAGAAGGGAACAAAGGCATGCAGAGGAAGGCAAGGAAGCCAGAATTGTAGCAAAGATGAATTCCCTTTGCGATCATGGCATTATTGCAGCTCTTTATGAGGCCTCGGCAGCCGGAGTAAAGATTGATCTGATCGTGCGTGGTATCTGCTGCTTAAAGGTAGGAATACCGGGCATCAGTGAAAATATTACAGTTCGTTCTATTGTCGGTAATTTCTTGGAGCACAGCCGTATTTACTACTTTTACAATGATGGCTGGGATGAAGTGTATATGTCCAGTGCCGATTGGATGCCGCGTAACCTGAATCGTCGTGTGGAAATACTGTTCCCGGTCGAGGATGAAGTGCTGAAGGAAGAGGTTGTACATATTCTGGAAGTAGAACTTTCGGATAATGTGAAAGCTCATATTCTGAATCCGGATGGCAGCTATGTCAAACCGGATCGCAGAGGAAAAGAAAGTATCAACTCACAGGATTATTTCTGCGAGCAGGCGAAGCAAAATGTACCGGATAAAAAAATGCAGGATCGCAGAGTGTTTGAACCGATCATTGCTCCGGTACTTAAAAAGGAGGAATCAGATTGAAGATCTTAGTAATTTATACAGGTGGAACGATTGGAAGCTCTGTATCAGGAGAGTATGTGGCTGTGGATGAGGCGAAGAAGCACCAGCTTCTGGAACAGATCGTAAATTCCAGAGAGGATTTTAAAAATGTATTTTTTGATACAGTAAATCCTTATTATATCTTAAGTGAAAATGTGACAGCAGCTACGATCAACTGTTTGGCATCGTGTATCCGTGAAAATATGTCGAGAGACTACAAAGGGATCATTGTACTGCATGGAACAGATACTGTGCAGTATATGGCAGCAGCAATGGATTACATGTTTGCAGACACGAAGATCCCGATCTTATTTGCATCCAGCAATTATGTGTTAGAGGATGAGAGAGCGAATGGTGTAACAAACTTTGAAGCGGCTGCAGATTTTATTCTGGATCAGGGCAGACCGGGATGCTATATCGCATACCAGAATCATGACAAAAAGGTATATATCCACCGGGCCACAAGGGTGCTGCCGCATCTCCCACTGAGTGATGAGATTTACAGTATTTTTGACCAGTATCTTGGTTATTATGAAAATGGTGTTTATCAGGAAAACAAAGCATATAAAAAGGGCGAAAGCACGGAAGAAGGACTCGGTGTGAAAATGTTGAGCGAGGATCGTTCTGTACAGCGCATCTTTTCTTATCCCGGCATGCAGCTTCCGTCTGTATTTTCGGATGCAAAGGCAGTTTTAATGAATACCTATCATTCCGGAACGTTGTGCAACAAGACTCCGCATTTTGAGAAGTTTATGAAACAGTTAAATCGAGCAGGTATCCCGGTATTTGTTGTGGGTGCAACAGGAGAGACACAGTATGAAAGTGTGAAAGCACTGGATACGGATCTGCATTTCCTGCCTCCGGCTTCTCCGGTTGCCATGTATGTGAAACTGTGGCTGTTGATCAATAAAGAAGGGGATCTGACGGAGATGATGCAGATTCCGATGTGTGAAGATTTGTTTTGATTTGTGCTTGACATTTGAAAATAAACGGCATAAGATAAGTAACGTAAA
This sequence comes from uncultured Lachnospiraceae bacterium, assembly GCA_934317845.1. Classification (GTDB taxonomy): domain Bacteria; phylum Bacillota; class Clostridia; order Lachnospirales; family Lachnospiraceae; genus NC2004. The sequence goes on along the minus strand of CAKRES010000008.1, from coordinate 47,970 downwards.
AAGAAAAAACGAAGAAGAGAAGAGTACATTTTAGGAATGCGTAACAGAGAGAAACCGGAAGCTGGAAAGGTTTCATGCGGATAAAATGGAAGACCATCTCGGAGTGACCTTAATCCGGTCCGGTCAGATACCGTTATCATCTTGAATTGAGTGGCGTAGAGAAAGAAACAGTTTATTTTGCATTCTTTTCCTGCGAAACAGGGTGGAACCGCGAGTGATCTCGTCCCTGGCATAGTAATATGTCAGGGATTTTTTTATCTCTGACAAAAAGAATGGAGGAATAGAACATGGTAGTAACATTAAAGGATGGTTCCAGTAAGGAATACGAAGCAGGCATGTCTGTCATTGACATTGCAAGAGACATTAGTGAAGGTCTGGCAAGAGTGGCATGTGTTGGAGAAATTAACGGGAAAGTAGTGGATCTGCGTACCGTTGTAACGGAAGACTGTAATTTGAATATTTTAACCTTTGACGATCCGGAAGGTAAAAAAGCATATTGGCATACTACTTCCCATGTATTGGCAGAAGCAGTGAAAAATCTGTATCCGGATGCGAAGGTAACGATCGGACCTGCGATCGACGAGGGATTCTATTATGATTTCGACTGCGCTCCATTTGACCGCGCAGCGTTAGATGAGATTGAAAAAGAAATGAAAAAGATCATTAAAAAGGGTGCTGCTCTGGAGCGTTATACACTGCCTCGGGAGGAAGCCATCCAGTTTATGAAAGACCGCAATGAGCCGTACAAGGTAGAGTTGATCGAAGATCTTCCGGAGGGAGAGGAGATCTCCTTCTATTCACAAGGAGATTTTGTGGATCTTTGTGCCGGTCCGCATCTGATGAGCACAAAACCGATCAAAGCCTTTAAGCTGATCTCTTCTTCCGGTGCGTACTGGAGAGGTGATGAGCATAAGAAAATGCTGACCCGTGTATATGGTATTTCCTATACAAAGAAAGCAGATCTTACAGCGTATTTAGAGCATTTAGAGGATATCAAGAAACGCGACCATAATAAACTTGGACGTGAGATGGGACTCTTTACTACGGTAGATGTGATCGGCCAGGGACTTCCACTGTTTAAGCCAAAAGGAACAAAGATGATCCAGAAGCTGCAGCGCTGGATCGAGGATCTGGAGGATAATGAGTGGGGATATGTGCGTACCCGTACGCCACTTATGGCAAAGTCAGATCTTTATAAGATTTCCGGCCACTGGGATCATTACATGGATGGCATGTTTATCCTGAATCAGGACAGCGAGGATAAAGAGACGATGGCACTTCGCCCGATGACTTGCCCATTCCAGTATTATGTTTATATGAGTGACCAGCATTCATATCGTGATCTGCCTTATCGTATGGCAGAAACTTCTACTTTGTTCCGTAACGAAGATTCCGGAGAGATGCATGGTCTGACCCGTGTGCGTCAGTTTACGATCACCGAGGCGCATATTATTTTGGCACCGGAGCAGGCAGAAGATGAGCTGACACGCTGCGTAGAGTTATGTAACTATGTCATGAAGACGTTGGGTATTGACGGGGACGTGACCTATCGTCTTTCTAAATGGGATCCAAATAATACTGATAAATACCTGGGAGATGAAAATTATTGGAATTCTACACAGGACTATCTTCGTAAGGTAATGGTTGATAATGATATCACCTTTACGGAGGCAGATGGAGAAGCAGCGTTCTACGGTCCAAAGATCGATATTCAGGCAAAGAATGTGTACGGGAAAGAAGATACTATGGTTACGATTCAGCTTGACTGTGCTTCTGCTGAGAATTTTGGAATGTACTATGTAGATGAAAATGGAGAGAAGAAACTGCCATGGATCATTCACAGAACTTCTATGGGATGTTATGAGAGAACACTTGCATGGTTGATCGAGCATTATGCAGGCAAGTTCCCGACATGGTTATGTCCGGAGCAGGTTCGTGTGCTTCCTATTTCAGAGAAGTATCAGGACTATGCTGCAAAAGTGGCTGCAGAGCTTAAGAAAAACGGTATTGATTTTACGGTGGATAACCGCTCTGAGAAGATTGGTAAGAAGATCCGTGAGACAAGACTGGATCGAGTTCCTTATATGTTAGTTGTTGGAGAAAAGGAAGAAGCAGACGGTCTGGTTTCTGTACGCAGCCGTTTTGCCGGAGATGAAGGGCAGAAACCGCTTCAGACATTTATCGATGAGATTTGTGAGGAGATCCGTACAAAAGCCATTCGTGAGGAACAGGTGACGGAGGAAAAAGCATAAATCATTCATTTTAGAATTGATGCTTGACAAAGTGTTGGTGTTATGATATCATTTTATGCGTTGTGAGCAGTTGCTCATAAGAAAAAGAAAGCAGAGTTTCCACTCTCACCTTAGCGCATAGAGGCGACTCGGGTTCATAATTCTGACAGGATCAAGATATGCTTTGCTATCTGGATAGTATAGATTATGTAGTGGATAACATCTGTTATCCACTATTTTTTATTCTATGATGATGGAGGTGCAGAACCATAGCAGAGTGTATGATTAACGAGCAGATTCGAGACAAGGAAGTGCGTGTGATCAGTGCAGAAGGAGAGCAGCTCGGAGTGATGTCATCCCGTGACGCATTGAAGTTAGCAGAGGATGCAGAGCTTGATCTTGTAAAGATTGCTCCGAATGCAAAACCACCGGTTTGTAAGATTATTGATTACAGCAAGTACAAATACGAACTGGCAAGAAAAGAAAAAGAAGCAAGAAAGAAACAGAAGACAGTAGATGTAAAGGAGATCCGTTTTTCTCCGAACATTGATACGAATGACCTGAATACCAAGATCAATCAGGCAAGAAAGTTCCTTTCCAAGGGAGATAAAGTAAAAGTGAATTTACGTTTCCGCGGCCGTGAGCTGGCGCATGTAGATTCCAGCAAGCATATTCTGGATGAATTTGCACATGCGTTAGAGGATTGTGCCAACATTGATAAACCGGCAAAATTTGAAGGACGCAGCATGGTTATGATTCTATCCGGGAAATAATATGCGGATAATATGATGCAGTGCATTGTTTTATTACGATAGAGAGATATTTTAAGGAGGACAAAAGTTATGCCAAAAATGAAGACAAACAGAGCAGCAGCGAAGCGTTTTAAGAAGACCGGAACTGGTCAGTTAAAGAGACAGAAAGCGTACAAGCAGCACATCTTAACAAAGAAATCTACAAAGAAGAAGAGAACGTTAAGAAAGGGCGTTATGACAGACGCTACCAACGTAAAGAACATGAAGAAAGTATTACCTTATTTGTAGGATTTTGATTTTAGAAAGAAACGGAGGATACCAGAATGGCAAGAATTAAAGGCGGTCAGGGCGCGAAGAAAAGACATAATCGTGTATTAAAGTTAGCAAAAGGTTATAGAGGAGCTCGTTCTAAGCAGTACAGAGTTGCAAAGCAGTCTGTAATGAGAGCATTAACCAGCTCATATGCAGGAAGAAAGCAGAGAAAGAGACAGTTCAGACAGTTATGGATCGCACGTATCAACGCTGCAGCTCGTATGAATGGACTTTCTTACTCTAAGTTTATGCACGGCTTAAAGTTAGCTGGTGTAGAAGTAAACCGTAAGATGTTATCTGAGATGGCAATCTCTGATGCAGAAGGATTCACTTCTTTAGTTGAGCTTGCTAAGAGCAAATTAGCGTAGTATTTCATCATTTTGTAGGACGCTTCCTGTTATGCAGGAGCGTTTTGCAAAAAAATGAAAAAAACAATAAAATTTTGTTGACAAACACAGTCTGAAATGATATTCTGTTTTAGTCGGTTGTTTGACGATATGCGGAAGTGTCGGAACTGGCAGACGAGCAAGACTAAGGATCTTGTGGCAGCAATGTCGTGTGGGTTCAAGTCCCATCTTCCGCAGGATGATAAGGAAACCATTTATGGTTTCCTTATTTTTATACAAAAATGCAACAGTATTTTACATAGGAAAAGAAAGAGGGAAGACAATGAAAGAAAAAATGACAGCGAGAGAGTGGCTGCCTTTGATCGGGATGACAGTGGCAGCGTTTATCTTTAATACATCAGAATTTATGCCGATCGGTCTTTTGACCGATATTGCACAGAACTATCACATTACAGAGGCACATGCCGGACAGTTGATCACAGTTTATTCCTGGGTGGTCATGCTGCTTTCTCTGCCGCTGATGCTGCTGGTTTGCAAGATTCCATATAAAACATTGCTGCTGGGAACGATGGCATTGTTTGGAGGGTTTCAGTTTCTTTCCACAGCGGCGATGAGTTATGGAATGTTGATGGTAGCAAGAATTGGAGTTGCGTGTGCGCATGCCGTGTTTTGGTCGATCGCTTCTCCGATTGCGGTGAAGCTGGTGAGAGAGGAACATCGTTCCTTTGCCCTTAGTATGATCGTGACAGGAACTTCACTGGCGACGATCGCAGGACTGCCGCTTGGACGTATTATAGGGCTTTATTTAAGCTGGCGTGTGACCTTTTTATTTGTTGGTGTGATCGCAATGTTTCTGGTTGTATATATTATTGTGCTGTTTCCGAAAATGGAAAGTGGAACACCGTTTGAAGTAAAACAATTGCCGGAGCTTTTAAAACGTCCGGGACTGATCGGGGTTTACATCCAGACCTTTTTGTTTGTGCTTGCTTACTATACTTCCTACAGTTATATTGAACCGTTTTTGAAGCAGGTGGCAAAGCTTTCGGATCAACTGGTTACGGTCACACTGTTGTTATTTGGCGCGGCGGGACTGCTTGGAAGCTTTTTGTTCTCCAAACTGTATGATAAAAACAGAATGCGGTTTATAGGAACGGTTATGATTTCTTTGGTAGTGCTGTTAGGCGTGCTGGCGGCTGCGGCTCAAAATAGCATTTTCATAATAGGGATCTGTATTCTCTGGGGCATTGTGGTGATGGCATTTAATGTGACTTTTCAGTCAGAAACGATCCGCAATTCCAGTGAAGAGGCATCCTCCATTGCCATGTCGATCTACTCCGGCATTTTCAATTTTGGAATTGGCTGTGGTACGTTTGCCGGAGGACTGGTATGTACAAAGGCATCCATCGGAATGATCGGGTATGCCGGTGGGATCTTTGCGCTGGTATCTGCATTATTTTTCCTGTTTGGATTTATGCGTCTGGGCAGAGAATAAAGATAAAAAAAGAACGAAGGGACATCTCAGGATGTCCTTTTTTCGTGCAATGTGCCTAAGAAATGGCAGAATAATATAATTGTATGAAAACGGGTGGTATGGTATACTTAAAGCGGATGCTCATGATGGAGAATATGGGAAAAGAGGTGTGTTATGGGCAGGGTTCTGATCGTTAGTAAACTGGATGCGATCGCACAGTATAAAGCAATCGCAGAGGAATATCCTGTGGGATTTGAACCGAATGATTTTTTTATCCCATCGGTCTTAGAGGATGCGGATAAAACAGCGCAGCTTATTTCAAAATACCAACAGATAGGAGTGCCACAGGGCAGTACGATGCATGGTGTTTTTTTTGATATTGTGGTATTTAGTTCTGATGAACGGATTGCCGCTGTTTCTATGGAACGGATGCGGCAAAGCATGGAGATTGGACGAAAGCTTGGCAGCCGGGGGGTCGTATTTCATACAAATGTGATGCCAATGCTATATGGAAAGGACTATGATGCGCAGGTTGTTTCGGGGACGGTGAGCAGCTTAAAGGAGCTGCTTATGGAATATCCGGATGTGTCCATTTATCTGGAGAATATGTTTGACCGCACACCTGATATTATAGAAACAATTTCAAAGGAACTGTGTTCTTTTCCAAATTATGGGGTATGTCTGGACTATGCTCATGCAAGAATATACGGAGCAGACTATCATGACTTTGTTACACGCGTACAGCCATACGTGAGGCATATTCATATCAATGACAATGATCTGCAGCATGATCTGCATCTTGCACTGGGAAATGGAAGAATTGACTGGCAGGAATTTGATGCTTATTATAAAAACTATTTTTCAGACTGCAGTGTATTGATTGAAACAAATGATCCGAAGGACCAGATCGCTTCGCTGAAATATATTGAACAGAAAATGAAAACATTAGCCAAAGAACTAAGAAAGTGAGGCAGCACATGGGAGAAAAAAAGGCACGTTCGGCGGAAGAATTATTAGAAGAAATTTTTAGTTATATGAATCGTCTGGTGAATGAACGACGGTTTTCTAAAACGATTTTATTGATCACAGATCTGGGGCGTACATTAACGAATTCAGACCGTGCATCGTTTTGGTATTGGGATAAAAAGAAAAAAAGATATTGGACGCTTGCGGCGTCTAACAGTGGAAAGATCATTGTTCCGGAAGGGACAGGTGTGATCGGTGTGACAATGGCAAACAAAGAAACAATCATTATCAATAATCCATACGAAGATCAGCGTTTTAATTCTGCGGTGGATCAAAAAACCGGATATGTGACAAAATCCATTCTTTGTATTCCGGTGACCAATGAAAAGGGAGATGTCATCGGAGCCTTCCAGGCGATCAATAAGATCGACGAAGATGGTAAGGGCTTTGATGAAACAGATGTGAAACGGCTGGCTATGGTGGCAGCTTATTGTAATAAGACATTAGAATCCCATCTGTTGCTGGAAGAGGTGCTGGAAGATTCCTTGACGGGATTGAAGAACCGCCGTGGCTTTTTTGATTTTTACAACAGTCAGGTCAAAAAAAGCAATACACTTTGTCCAACAGCACTTGTGATGTGTGATATTGATTTCTTCAAAAAAGTAAATGATACCTATGGACATAATGCGGGAGATGCGGTGCTGGTTCATATCGCGGACATTTTCAGAAAGAACCTGATGGAAGGTGATGAAGTCGTCCGGTGGGGGGGCGAGGAATTTGTCTTCCTGCTGGCGGACCGGACAATGGAAGAGGCGAAACAGTTTGCAGAAGAGGTAAGACAGCAGGTACAGGCCTCTGTCTGTATTTATGATAATACCCGCATCAAGGTAACGATGTCGTTTGGGATCAGTCCGATCAACCTGTCAAGGGCAGCAGATGAGAATGTGAAGCAGGCAGATGTTTGTTTATATAAAGCAAAGGAAAACGGGCGGAATCAAGTAGTTTGTGCCTAGAAAGTGAGGCTCGTATGGCAACGGAAAAGACAGTGTTTATCAGTTACAGTTCGAAAGATGGACAGTTTGTACAGAACTTGGCAACATGCCTGAAAGAATTGAATATTACATATTTCAAAGCCCCGGAGACGATTCCCGTTGGTTCCAATTATGCGCGGGAGATTCCACGCGCCATCAAGGAATGTGGAGTATTTTTGCTGGTGCTTTCCAAAAATTCACAAGATTCCATCTGGGTGGAAAAGGAAATCGATAGTGCGATCAACTGTCGTAAGAAGATTGTGCCCGTAAAAATTGATTCGGTGCCGATGAATGATCTGTTTACGTTTTATCTTAACAATGTACAGACCATACCGTTTTATGAGGATCAGAAACGCGGCTTAAAGGCATTATCAGACCGTTTATGTGCGCTTCTTGACCTGAACCGGCCGGAGGAGAAAGAATCGGCAATGGTTCGCAAAAATCCTCTGCAGCATGTATCTCCTTACAAACGCAAATCTGATGTGTTTACCAAAAATCCGAAACCAGTAGCATGTCAGTACTGTGGAGGAGATCTTGTGGAGGCTGCAGTAGGCGTTTATGAGTGTGTAGTCTGTGGAAAGGAAACGTATGATTATCTGCGGACGGTACGCAATTATCTGGAGCAGAATGGGGCACGCTCCGCAGTTACGATCGCACGGGAGACTGGTGTGCCGCGTGATTCTGTGGAATATTTTTTAAGAGAGGAATTTTTGGAGATTCCCAAATACGCCAAAGAACGGTTATCCTGTGCGAAATGTGGTGCACCGATCCGCACAGGAACATTATGTGAAAAATGTAAACAACCTTTGGAATCAAGCACAAAAAAGAAAGGAAATTGGTATTCCTCCACAAAAAGAAGATCCTAAGCGGATCGTTATGAGGTGACACAATGAAACATATCTGGGTATTCAATACAGTCAAACAGGAAATGATCGAGGCACAACGACAACTTAATGCAGATGGCAGTATGCGTGCCGTCTGCATTCTGTCGTTAGAAGCATTAAAGCGTGCGTTATTACAAAAGGATGAAATGGGGGTGCTGAAAAATGCGCCTTCACTTATTTTGGTTGATTATGAGAATGCAGTGGAACAGTCGGAGCAGGCGATCAGTATGATAAAACAGGAGCAGAGCCTGGCAGGTGTGCCACTCTTTTTTATGATGCATGACCGGAGTGCAGTGATGGATGAACTTTGTTACAGCAAAGGGGCAACTGTTGTACTTCACAAACCATTTTCCATGGGGGAACAGCATCGTATCGCACATGCTGCATGGCAGTATCAGGTTACAAAGAATTACGAGATCCTGCTGCAAAAGCAGGCGAGTGATCTTCGGGTAGCAAAAGAGATCGCGCGCTTGAATGAGAAACTAAAGCAGCGCAATGAATTGCTTTATCAGATTTTTGGACGCTATTTTTCGGACCAGGTGGTGGAACAGATCATACACAATCCTGAGGGGGCAGTGATTGGTGGAGAAAAATGTGAAGCTACGATCATGATGGCGGATCTAAGGGGATTTACTTCGATATCGGAAACGCTGGAACCAGAGGTTGTAACAGATATTTTAAACCACTTTTTTGAAGAGATGCTTAATGTGATCAATCATTACCATGGTACGGTCATTGAATATCTCGGAGATGCTATTTTAGCGGTGTTTGGTGCACCTCTCTGGATCGAAGACCAGCATGAACAGGCGATCGCAGCGGCAATCGGAATGCAGAACCGGATGGAATCGGTCAATGCGTATTGCGCAGAGTATGGTTATCCAATGTTGGAAATGGGGATCGGACTGCACGGTGGAGAAGTTTTTGTTGGAAATGTGGGATCCAACCGCATGATGCGGTATAATGTCATGGGGCAGGTGGTAAATCTCTGTTCCCGGATCGAAAGCTATAGTGTGGGAGGGCAGGTGCTTGCATCCAAGTATTTGATCGATCAGCTTACCTGCCAGGCAAAGCTTCATAATCTGATTGAGATCAGTGTAAAAGGGGCTAAAATGCCTATACCGATCTGTGAGGTGACGGGCTTGACCGGAACCTATGCCTGTGAGCTTCATAAACGGGCAGAAGAGAAAATGGTGGAGGTGAAAGACCGTGTCATTTTTAATCTCTATCCGGTAGAAGGGAAAATGATATCTGATCAGGCAGCTAGTGCCACCTTGATCTATTTTTCCAGAAAAACAGCAAAGATCATGCTGGAGGACGCAGGAGAGGTGCATTTGGAGGAGTTTTCAGATGTGGAGATTTTTGCTGCCAAGCGTGGTGGAAAAGCTTTGTTTGCCAATGTTTATGCGAAGATCACTAAAATGGAGGGGGATGAAGTAACGCTTTGTTTCACTCATGTGAACAAGGTATTTCAATCCTTTGCCAAGAAAATGATGGAATCGAAAGGGGAATAATATGGGATATGAAGAACGGTTTGAAAAAGTAGAAGCGGCGTTTCCTTTTGTAACGGGCGGACAGGCATATCAGTATCCGGAACAGGATCTTTTACTCGTGGAATGTGAGGACATTGTGTTTCCGTCAGAATTTCTTTATTCATGGCAGTATGTATTATTTGTGAAAAAAGGGGAAGAGGACTGGGAGTTTTTCTTTCAGAGTGACAATTATCAGGTGCGGGCATTGGAATTTTTAAAATACATTTTAACGGATGCTGCGTTGGTGAAGGAAGGAAAAACGAAGAAACAGGCGATGGGGATCATATCTAGTGTAATGCTTCATGTAGCTGTATCTGCCAATGAAATGGCAGATGAACTTTCATACATTATGTCCCGTATCATGGCATATTTTGATTCTTGTGATGTGATCCTGGCTAAAGATTTTGCGAAAACGCATGAGGATGAGATCGATTCTTATGCACATTATGTAAAACGTCACTCCGGCTGGTCATATGTGAAATCGCTTGCGATTGCACCGGAAGGAACAGAGGTGCTGTTAAAAACCTTTGAAAATGAATCCGGGACGCGTATTAAAACAGGAAAAGATGTTTATATTATGATTGGCTGTCGTGGGGAAGTTTATGATATCAGCCGTGAAAAATTTGAGTGTACCTATGAGGCAACAGAAGAGCCACTGGATGTGTTTGAACAGATGCTGGATTATATTCCGGCGGTAGAAATCTTGCCGGAACACACTTATATCAGTCTGGATGAGCTGGCAAGAATCTGTTATCCGATACAGGGAAGCGGGATTTTAGTAAAGCAGCTTGAAAAACGCACCAAGGTATTTCCAATTGGAGAAGAAAGTGCGTACTTTTTGGGAAAAACAGGGGACTATCTGGCGGTGCGCCCGGATGACCGGACGGATCTATACATTATCAAGTCAGATGTGTTTGAGCAGACATATGAATTAGCGGAGTAAAAACGGGAAGAATAGAAGGGAACGACAAAATGAGTGGAAATGGCACACCAATGGGAGAACGGGTTCATATAGCTTTTCTGGGAAAACGTAATGCCGGAAAATCCAGTCTGGTCAATGCGGTTACAGCACAACAGCTGAGCGTGGTGTCAGAAGTACGTGGCACCACGACGGACCTTGTAGGAAAAGCGATGGAGCTGCTTCCGTTAGGGCCGGTCGTGATCCTTGATACACCGGGATTTGATGATGAGGGCGAGCTTGGAGCACTGCGTGTTGCCAAAACAGAGGAGGCGGTCACACGTACCGATCTGGCGGTGGTTGTACTGGATGGCATAAGTGAGATCTCTGAACTGGAAAGAGATTGGCTCAAACGGCTAAAAAAGAAGCAGCTTCCGATACTTTGTGCAGTGAATAAAAAGGACGATAATGCTTTTGATGCGGTGTTTTGGGATGCGTTTTTCAAAAAAGAGGAGCTTCCGCATTTGTTTGTGAGTGCCAAAACAAAAGAAGGAATAGAGGAATTGAAACAGATGCTAGGCAGGATGCTTCCGGAACGCACAGCTCATAACCGTCTGGCAGCAGATTTTGTAAAGCGACATGATCTGGTTGTGCTTGTTGTGCCGATTGATGCTGCTGCTCCAAAAGGACGACTGATCCTTCCGCAGCAGCAGGTGATACGTGACTTGTTGGAAGCGGGTGCGCATACGCTGGTGGTAAAAGATAGTGAGCTCTCAGAAGTGGTGCAGCATTATGGGGAACAGATCAAGCTTGTGATTACGGACAGTCAGGCATTTGAAGTGGTTGCTAAAATTGTACCGGAACACATCTTGCTTACCTCTTTTTCCATATTGATGGCTCGTTATAAAGGATTTTTGTCAACGGCACTTTCCGGAATCTCTAAGATCGATCGATTGCAGGAAGGAGATCGCATTCTGATTGCAGAAGGATGTACACACCATCGACAGTGCGAAGATATTGGAACAGTAAAAATACCAAGCTGGCTGCGTTCTTATACGGGCAGGGAGCTTTGGATTGATACCTGCTCCGGGAGAGAATTTCCGACAGATCTGACGCCTTATGCATTGGTGATTCATTGTGGCGGCTGTATGCTGAATGAGCAGGAGATGAAAAGCCGTGAGGAGCGGGCGAAAGAACAGGGGATTGCTTTTACCAATTATGGGCTTTTGATCGCAAAAATGAAAGGTATTTTGGCACGTAGTATCAAGATTCTTGAGAAAAAGTCTTGACGAACATCGGAAGAACAGGTATGCTAACCAAAAAGAAACTGGGAAAAATGCAGAATTTTTAGGAGGGTATTATGGTTTCATTTACTTATACTATAAAAGTCGAAGCGGGGGTTCATGCAAGACCGGCAGGTATGATCACAAAAGAAGCGAATCAATATGATTCTGCGATCACCATAAGGATGGAGGATAAAGAAGTAGATGCGAAGAATCTGCTGGCGATCATGTCGATGTGTATTCAGTGTGGTACAGAAGTAACGGTTTGCGCAGAAGGTAAGGATGAAAAAGAAGCAATTGTTGCGGTAGAGCATGTGTTTGAAGAATATTTATAGAGAGGGATCAGTATGAAGAGCAGACAATACAGAATGCTTTTTCTCTTTCTTGTAGTGTTGTGCATGATAGGAAACAGTTCCTTTCGTGTGGAAGGAAAAAAGAAAAATAACACTATAGTGATAGAAGAGAAAAAGGGGGATGATGATCAGGATCGCTCCCAAAAGATTGTAGCGTTAGATCCCGGACATTCCGGGAAAAGAAATGGTGGTGTTGAGCCGATCGGTCCCGGGTCAAGGACGAAAAAAGAAAAAGACTCTACGGGAACACAAGGGGTTTCTACCGGATATCCGGAATACAAACTGACATTATCTCTTGCTAAGCTGATGAAGAAAGAGTTAGAATCCCGTGGTTATCAGGTAGTGATGACAAGAAAGGACAATAAGACTGCAGTTAGCTGTGCCAAAAGGGCACAGATTGCAAATGAAAAAAACGCAGATATTTTTATCCGCATTCATGCGGATGGCACCAGTTCTTCTTCCGTGTATGGTGCTTCTGCACTGTATCCATCCTCTTCGAATCCTTATGTTGGAAAAAACAGTACAAAGAGTAAAAAACTTTCCAAATGTCTCTTGGATGCAATGTGTGGTAAGGCAAAGGTAAAAAATCGCGGACTTATGAAGCGGGATGATCTGACCGGAACCAATTGGGCGAAGATGCCGGTCACGCTGATCGAGGTAGGGTTTATGACAAACCCAAAGGAGGACAAACTTCTTCATAAAAAAGAATATCAGAAAAAACTTGCCATGGGAATGGTGGATGGAATTGATCAATATTTTGGGTATAAAAAATGACTTGCGTAGAAACGCAGGTCATTTTTATTTTTCATCCGGCAAATCAAGTAATTTGTTGATAGCAGGTTGTAATTCCTCGTGCGCCCGATAGGCGCGGATCAGTTCAAGATCGTGTTTGGTAAGTGTCTGACGCAGATTGTTTTCGATACTGCGGTTTTCATATCCAAAGGATTCTAATACGTCATCAATCTGGTATATTTCACATAAGCACATCAAGGTATCTGCTGTCGGGCAGGTAGTTCCAGTCTCCCAGCTGTAAATACTTTTCTGCGAAAAACTACGGTCTGTCTTTTTCAGTGCCTCAGCAACTTCTTCAACAGACATGCCGCACTTCTTGCGATAAAAGCGCAGTCGCTGTGCAAAATTGTTATCTTTCATGTTGTTCACCTCAATGTCAATTCTATCTTAATCTAAATTGTTATGTCAATTGGAAAAATAATGAAATGAAAGAAAATAATTTGACTTTCTAGTGAAACGAGGATAAAATGGAATAAAACATACGATTATCTATTCTAACTAGAAAAGTGGTATAATTATGAAGATGACGGAACTGCTTAGTGCTTACTTAAAAGAAAGGCGGATGGATGTTGACTGGATTACAAAACAAACCGGAATTCCGGCGAGAAAGCTTTCTTATCCGCCCAAAGAACCATTAAACGCAGAGGAATTGCTACGGCTTTGTTCCTACCTGCATGTAAAACCAGAACAATTCTGGGAAGAAACGAAGGGGGATGAAGAGGCATGATAAAGACATTATCCGTAATGTTTGGAATTATTTTTCTTCTGTTGTACATCTGGGAGTGGACAAAACTGTATCGTGACGAACAGTGTCCGGGACTGACTGATGAGGAATTGCAGATGAGAATTAATGAGATACAGGATGAATCTGTACGTAAGTATTATATGACCATTCTTAAGATGCAAAAGAGAAAATGAAGTGCAGAGAAATAGAAATATATTTCAATACTTTCCCCTTGCGTAAGCAGCATATTTATGAGAAGATGAGGATATAACGCAGGAAAGGAGTGCAGATTTATGGATGAAAACCAGATCAATAATGGAACACAAGATGTAAGTGAGGAGGATGTAGAAAAGGTATTGCGGATGTTAGAAGAATTTGGGTCTTCTAACGAAGGAAGATTAAAGGTGCGCACCGGCAATGACGTGGAAGAGGGGCAGATGAAACGGCAGTATCATTATGGACGCTGTGATGTGGGCAGTCCATTTGCAAAGGGAACTCCGTTTGACGTAGACGAAAGTTGCAATTGAAAAACAGCAAGATCCATTCCGTTTCGGGATGGATTTTTTTGTGGCTTAAACGAAAATGGAATAAATATGCATAACAACTTATAAATATTCATCCTCAAATTAAAAAACAACATAAAAAATAAGAAAATGGGATTGCATAATAAAAAAAACGGTTGTATAATTATGAACGTTGATGAAATGTTACATATATTAGGAGGAAATGACCATGATAAAAGCAGGTATCATTGGTGCGACCGGATATGCCGGCGAAGAGATCGTAAGAATATTGTTACAGCACAAAGAAGTTGAGATTTGCTGGTATGGTTCCAGAAGTTACGTAGACCAAAAGTACGCAGATATTTTCCGTAATCTGTTTGAGGTAGTGGAAGATACCTGTTTTGATGATAAGATAGAGGAACTTTGCCAGAAGGTAGATGTTGTCTTTACTGCTACTCCACAGGGGTACTGTGCAGGTATTTTAACAGAAGAGGTATTAAAGAATACAAAGGTGATCGATCTGAGTGCAGATTTCCGTATCAAGGATGTTGCTACTTATGAACAGTGGTATAAGATCGAGCACAAATCGCCACAGTTTATCGATGAGGCGGTATATGGGCTTTGTGAGATCAACCGGGAGCAGGTAAAGCAGGCCAGACTGATCGCCAATCCGGGCTGCTATACAACATGCAGCATTTTAACGCTGTATCCACTGGTAAAGGAGCATCTGATTGATCCGCAGTCGATCATTGTAGATGCAAAATCCGGTACGACCGGTGCAGGACGTGGAGCAAAGGTTGCCAATCTGTTTTGTGAGGTCAATGAGAATATGAAGGCATATGGAGTACTGACACACCGTCACACACCGGAGATTGAGGAGCAGTTAGGCTATGCCGCAGGGGAGGAGATCAAGATCATCTTTACACCGCATCTTGTTCCGATGAATCGTGGTATATTAGTCACCGCTTATGCGACCCTAAAAGAGGAAGTAACCTATGAGCAGGTGCGTGCCGCATACGATAAGTATTATGCACAGGAGAAGTTTGTCCGGGTATTGAAAAAGGATGTTCCACCGGAAACCAGATATGTGCAGGGAAGCAATTATGTGGATGTGAATTTCAAAATTGATACACGTACCAATCGTATTGTAGCGATGGGTGCATTGGACAATGTCGTAAAGGGAGCTGCAGGACAGGCAGTACAAAACATGAATCTGATGTTTGGTCTTCCGGAGACAGAAGGTCTTACACAGCTTCCAATGTGTTTCTAGTAAAAGTCAAAAGAAGATCGGAGGCAAATAATGCAGGAAATCAATGATAATATGCAGGAAGAAATGAAGAAAGCGGCGGTCTTGACCGAAGCATTACCATTTATCCGGGAGTTTAACGGAAAGAAAGTAGTTGTAAAGTATGGTGGAAGTGCCATGGTGGATGATCAGTTAAAGATCAGTGTGATCCGTGACGTAGCACTGTTAAAACTGATCGGATTAAAGCCGATCATTGTGCATGGGGGCGGAAAAGAGATCAGTAAATGGGTGCGTTTAAAGGGCAAGGAGCCAATGTTTATCAATGGACTTCGTGTGACGGATGATGAAACCATGGAGATTGCAGAAATGGTACTCAACAAGGTGAATAAAGGTTTGGTTGCCCTGATGGAAGAAAATGGCGTCAAGGCAGTTGGTATTTGTGGAAAAGACGGCGGATTGATGAAGGCAAAAAAGAAATTTGCGGATGGACAGGATCTGGGACATGTTGGTGAGGTAACGGCTGTTGACAGCAATCTGATCGATGTATTACTGGACAATGATTATGTGCCGGTGATCGCTCCGATCGGAATTGGTGCAGATTTTGACAGCTACAATATCAATGCGGATGATGCCGCTTGTGCGATCGCTACAGCAATCGGGGCAGAAAAGCTTGTATTTTTAACGGATATTGAAGGTGTTTTTATGGATCCTGCAAACAAAAAAACACTGATCTCAGAGATGGATCTGCCACAGGCAAAATCTTACATTGAAAATGGTGTGGTAGGCGGAGGTATGCTTCCAAAACTCAATAACTGTATTGAAGCAATTGAAAAAGGTGTGTCTCGCGTACATATTTTGGATGGACGTCTGGAACACTGTTTGTTATTAGAGCTGTTTACGACAAAGGGTATTGGAACTGCTATTTTAAAAGAGCCGCTATTTCACTAAGCAAATAGGAAAAATTCAAATATTATTAAGAAATTATCTATTGTAATTAGAGGGTGATTTCGTTACAATAGAATATGTGGGACTTGTGGATCATCTTTTTTCCTTTTTTGATCAAAAGGAGGAAGAAAATGAAAGAACAGGGACGTAAGAAGCAAAGAAGATATAAGAGTTGGATGAAGGGTATGTTTTCCGCCTCTCTTGTATGTTCTTTTCTTACTATATTGACCGGATGCGGGTTTGCCGAAACAGGTACACCGACTGCAGGAACAGAAAGTGTGATACAGGAGACTGTGGATGCAGAAGGATCTGATGGGGTGACAGAACAGGTGAGTGAGCTGGCGGTATATGTTTGTGGTGCAGTACAGGCACCGGGAGTATACCATTTGGAACAGGGCAGCCGGATCGTAGATGCGATCACAGTAGCTGGAGGATTTGATGAGGAAGCAGACACCACCAGTCTGAACCAGGCAGAACGTTTGGAAGATGGGCAAAAACTTTATGTGCCAACATTAGAAGAAGTGCAAAAGAGTAATTCCGGTCCACAAGAAGTTACAGAAGATAAGATTGACATTAATCATGCGACAAAAGAACAATTGATGACACTTGCCGGAATAGGTCCATCAAAGGCAGAAGAAATTCTGGCGTATCGTGAGGAGCATGGTGGTTTTCAGTCGATTGAAGAACTGAAACAGATCAATGGGATCAAAGATGGTGTATTTGAAAAGATTAAAGACAGCATAACAGTGGGGTAACGATATATGGCAAGGAAAGTTTTGGTAGTAGATGATGAAAAGTCGATTGTAAAGGGAATCAAGTTCAGCTTGATGCAGGACGGCATGGAGGTGGACTGTGCCTATGATGGAGAGGAAGCGTTAGAGAAAGCAAAGGAGAATCAGTATGACATGATCCTGTTGGATATTATGCTTCCAAAACTGGACGGATTTGAGGTATGTCAGCAGATACGGGAATTTTCTGACGTCCCGATCATTATGCTTACCGCAAAGGGAGATGATATGGATAAGATCCTGGGCTTGGAGTATGGTGCAGATGATTACATTACCAAGCCGTTCAATATATTAGAAGTAAAGGCGCGCATTAAAGCCATTTTAAGAAGAAATACGAAACGCGTTGGAGAAGAAGAAAAGCCGACTGTGATTGAAGCACAGGGAATGAAGATTGATGTGGAAAGCCGCAGAGTTTTTGTAGGAGAAAAGGAAGTTAATCTAACTGCAAAGGAATTTGATCTGCTTGAGATTCTGGCAATGCATGCGAATAAGGTGTATGGAAGAGATAAGCTTCTGGCATTGGTATGGGGAACCGATTATCCGGGGGATGGACGTACGGTAGATGTGCATATCAGACGTCTGCGTGAAAAAATTGAGGAACATCCGGGAGAACCAAAATATATTCATACCAAATGGGGCGTAGGTTATTTCTTTGCCAATTAAGAGAGGAGTTTTTACCATTAATAAGATCAGTATGCCGAATGGTCTGTTCAAAAGTCTCCGCTTTTTGTGGTTTGTCTGCTTTTTTGTACTGACCATTGCGTTTTTTCTATTGTTTTCTTTTATCATTCATAAAACATATGAAAATGAGTCATTAGAACAAAAAAAGAATTATACCGTGAATCAGTGTACCATTTTGTTAAATCAACTTGTGAAATCCGGTTTTTTTAATGGCAATGATACACTGAATCTGGAGAACCAGATTGACCAGTTAGCTACATTGTTAGATGGGCGCATTATGGTGGTAGATTCTAATTATCAGATTATTTCCGATACGTATCAAATAAACCGAGGGAATTATCTTGTTTCAGAGAATGTGATCAAGGCAATGACGGGAAAGATGGGGGAGTCAGAGCATCTGTTTATCCGGGATGGGTATATTGAGTGCTATATTCCGGTAGGAAAAGCAGGAATTGTAACGGAGTCCAATGCCCTGAATACCGAAGAAGAAAAATTAGGGCAGAAAGAAAAAGAAGAACAGATTGGGTTGATGGTTGTATATGCATCTGTGAAGGATACCTATACCCTGCTGAGTGAAGTGAGCAGACAGACAGTTCCGCTGATCGTGCTATTTACATTTTGTGTCCTTGTGATCGCAGTGATTTTTGTCGTGATCTTAAGTGGACATTTCCGGGAACTGCTTCATGGTGTGGACGAGGTTGCAGAAGGACAGACCGGGGAACCGCTTACGGTTACCGGATTTACGGAGCTTAAGGATCTGGCAGAGAGTTTCAATGCAGCGGTGGCAAGGCTTGACAAATTGGAAGAATCAAGACAGGAATTTGTGTCAAATGTGTCTCATGAGTTAAAAACGCCGATCACTTCAATGAAGGTGCTGGCGGATTCCCTGGTATCGCAGGATGATGTGCCGGCAGAGATCTATCGTGAATTTATGGAAGATATTGTATCGGAGATTGACCGTGAGAATAAGATCATCAACGATCTTTTATCCCTTGTAAAAATGGATCGAAAGTCGGCTAATGTGCTGAATGTGACTACCGTCAATATCAATGAACTTCTGGATCTTTTGTTAAAACGTCTTCGCCCACTGGCAGCAGTACGAAACATTGAGATTGTTTATGAGAGTTTCCGCTCGGTTAATGCGGAGGTTGATGAGGTGAAACTGACGCTGGCTCTTTCTAATCTGGTGGAAAATGCGATAAAATATAATGTAGATGATGGCTGGATCCGGATTACGTTAAATGCCGATCACAAATATTTTTATGTTAAAATTGCAGATTCCGGTGTGGGTATTCCGGAAGATTGTCAGAATTTTGTCTTTGAGCGTTTTTATCGTGTGGATAAAGCACGGTCGAGAGAGACTGGTGGAACCGGTTTGGGACTTGCTATTACGCACAGTGCGATCTCCATGCATCATGGTACGATCAAGCTGCATAGTGAACCGGGGAAGGGAACAACCTTTACTGTCCGTATTCCACTGACATATTCCGTGTCCATGAATAGTGCATCCAAACGTGCGGAGAAAGCAGAGAAAAAGCATTTTATTTTCCATAAAAAAAGAAAAGAAGAGACCGTTGTTTCTACTCAGACTGTTGCACTTACCAATGTTTCTGAGATACAGGGGAATTTAGGCGAGGTCTTAAGTGTTGTGGATGAGAATCTGAAAAAGAAAGAGGAAAACAAAGAGCAGTCTGCTTCAGAAGAAACGATAAGTACTCCTACTGTGACAGAGCCTGATCCGTTGCAAAATGCAGAGCCGGATATGGTGGTGCTGCATACAGAGGAGATGGACAATCCGGAAGTGTTAGTGAAGACAGAGGAATCCATAGAAGAGAAAGGAGAGAAGACCGAATGAAACGAATCGTGAGTTGTTTGGTGTTTCTCCTGTTGCTTTTTTCAATGCTCAGTGGATGTGGAGAAACGAAGGAAGAGGTTGTAAAGGCAGCCAAAAATGAATACATTTTATATTATTTGTCGAGTGACTCTATGAGTTTTGTTCCAAAGACGGCACATTTTGATAAAAAGAAAAGTACAGAAGAACAGATCAAAACCATGCTGACAAAACTTACAGAGCTTCATAATGAAACAGATTATCGCACTGTATTACCGGATTATGTCATTTTACAGAAATATACCTTAGGAGATAATCATGTGATCACTTTGGATTTTAGTGCAACCTATTATGAAACTGCGGTGTCATCGCAGGTGCTTTGCAGGGCGGCATTTGTCAAAAGTCTGGTGCAGATCCCGGGTGTGGATGCCGTAGAGTTTACTGTGGATACTCAGCCGATGGTAGACGGTAATTCACTGGTTGGGGCATTGACACCAGATGTTTTTGTAGACAGCGACACGAAGGATGACAGTAACATGGTGCAGAATCTCACGATCTACTTTACGGATGTTACCGGAGAAAAGCTGGAACCATTGCAGATCCCGGTGAACTTAGGAACCAACGCATCGGCAGAGGAATTGGTTATTCGCGAATTGATCAAGGGAACAGATGAAAAAGGATATTATAATACGATGCCGAAGGGAACAAAGTTGTTTTCTGTATCGACGCAGGATGGAATCTGCTATGTTGATTTAAATGAAGATTTTTTAAAGGTGCCAAAATCGGTCAAGGATCAGGTTGTGATCTATTCTATCGTGAACTCGTTATGCGAGTTGTCCACTGTGAGCAAGGTGGCATTTACGATAGAGGGAGAAACGAAGAAATTATATAATGGAAATGTTCCATTTGACCAGCTGTTTGAACACAATCTGGATTTGGTTGATACGGAGTAAGACAGGAGAATAAAATTGAATAAAAGACCATTGCTGATGATGCTTGTGTGCTTTGTGCTTGGGGAAGTCGCTGCCATGAAGCAGATGATGGGATGGACGTTGTTTTTGGCAGCAGGTACGCTCTTGCTGGTTATTTGGTATGTCAAAACAAATGGCCTGCAAATTGTTCTGCTGCTGTTTTTTTGCTGCATATTGCTTGGATTTATGCGTTTTCAAATGGCAGATGCAGATAATATTCTGGATCGGTATTATGATGGGGAGCAGAGAGAACTTACCATATCCGGGAAAGTGTGCGTGATCGAAACAGCGAAGGATGGAAGCTATTATTACTATTTAGGGCAGGTTCGCTATCTTGAGCAGCCGTCGTTTTCCAGTGGGAAAAGGGTGCGTGTGAAAGCGGAGCAGGCAGGCTGCTTGTGGGGACAAGTTATTACAGTCAGCGGAATGGCAAGTAGTCCGGAGCATGCGAAGAATCCGGGTGGCTTTGATATGTATCAATATTGCCGGGCAAAAAATGTAGATGTGCTGCTGCAGGCAGAACAGGTGCAGGTGACAGATGCTTCTTATCAAAGGCTGCGCCAACATTTGTGGGAGCTTAGATGCAACCTTGCTGCGCAGATCAGGCTGTTGCTTCCAAAAGAACAGGCAGGCTTTTTGGAGGCAATTTTATTAGGGGAAAAGGCAGACTTAGACAGTGAGCTGAAAAACGAATATCAGGAGGCGGGGATTGCACATGTGATCGCTATTTCCGGACTTCATATCGGCTTTTTTGGAGCAGGATTGTTTGCTCTTGCCCGGAAAGGAAAGCGGTCCTATCTTTTCAGTGCTGTATTTAGTGGAACTGTGATCATTCTTTATGGTATGATGGCGGGATTTTCTGCATCATTAAGCCGTGCGTTATTGATGCTGCTGCTTTCTTTTCTGGCGCGGGTGATCGGGCGGGCCTACGATATGCTCTCTGCGCTTGGATGTGCGGCATTGTTGCTGCTATATCAATCTCCATTTCAATTATGCGATGCCGGTTTTTTATTGTCCTTTGGAGCTGTTTTTGGAATTGCAGTGGCAGCTCCGGTCGGCAGGGAAATTTTCGGAAAAGGGAAGGGATTGCTTTCGTCGTTTGTTACAACAGCCGCGATTCAGCTTGCGACGAATCCCATACTCTGTTTCTTTTATTTTCAACTGCCGCTTTACAGTGTATTGTTGAACCTCATCGTGATCCCAAGTATGTCACTGTTGCTTCCGCTGTCTGTGATGGCAGTAGGGGTGTCGCTTTTGTCCTTTCAGGCAGGGCAGGTTCTGATGCTTTTGGTGCGCGCGATCCTATTGTTGCAGCAGGCATTAAGCTATTTTAGTAATCGTTTGCCATTTTCTCATTTTGTAACAGGAAAACCATCACTATTGCAGATCGTGATCTATTATGCAGGACTGGCAGTATTACTCTATTTGTTAAAAAAGAGACGTTTTATCCGGGCGGTTTTATCGTTCCTGCTTTTGCTATCTTTGGCGATATTGCCGGCTTTGCAGTCGCAGTTTACGATCACGATGTTAGATGTGGGACAGGGCGATGGTCTGGTGTTGAAAAAGGGAGCGCATGTTCTGTTGGTGGATGGTGGAAGCAGCAGTGAAAAAAAGCTATACGAGTACACATATGCCCCATATTTAAAGTCACAGGGAATTACAGCGATCGATGCGGTTTTTTTGAGTCACAGTGATGAGGATCATATCAGTGCGGTCAAAGAGGTGATGGAAAACATGCCGGTTGGTACAATGTATCTGCCACAGGTAGATGCCTTTCAGGAATCATTCGCATCATTAAAAACGCAAGCCATCAGACAGGGGTGTAGTATCAAATATGTAAAACGGGGGGATGTGATGGAGTGGAAGGGGGTAAAGCTTGAAGTGCTTCATCCTGATTCCAACCAGGATTATGAGGATGTAAATGAGGCGTCTGAGGTTCTTTCGCTTTCTTATGCCGGATTCTCTATGCTGTTTACAGGAGATATAGGAGGTCAGGCGGAGGAGGAGCTGGTTGCTTATATGAAAAAAATGAGGAAAGGGACATATACTATTTTAAAATGTGGACATCACGGAAGCAAAACTTCTACCTCAGAGGAACTGTTAGCGCAGGTAACTCCGGATATCGTACTTATTTCCTGTGGGAAAAGAAATCGTTATGGACATCCGCATAAGGAAACGCTAAAACGGTTGAAGACTGCAAATGTTCCTTATTTTACAACTGTGGAGCAGGGCGCCATTTCTATAAAGGTAACCCCTAAAGGGGGCTATCAGATATCGGGGTATCGCAAGGATACTTCCATTTCCAAAGAGGCTATGATAAAATAGGAAAAGAAGTGGAAAATGGAGTAAACATTATGGAACAGATTCGTAAAGATATTAAAACGGGGCAGTTTCATCAGCTTTATCTGCTGCATGGAGAAGAGGATTACCTGCGTCGTACAATAAAAAATGAATTGAAGCATGCACTGGTGGGAGAGGGCAATTCCATCAACTATGCCTATTATGAAGGAAAGGACGTCACTGCAAAAGAAGTGATCGATTTTGCGAAAACGCTTCCTTTTTTAGCAGAACATCGTGTGGTGATCGTAGAAAACTGCGTGATCAATGCCAAATTTCCAAAAGAGTGGAAGGAATATTTAGAAGACATTACCCCGACAACGATCGTGATCTTAGTAGAAAAAAAAGTCGATGGCAGGAGCGCATTAAAAAAGACATGTGCCAAGTATGGCTATGTGGCAGATCTGAATGAACAGAAGGAAGCATTT
This sequence comes from uncultured Lachnospiraceae bacterium, assembly GCA_934317845.1. Lineage (GTDB taxonomy): Bacteria > Bacillota > Clostridia > Lachnospirales > Lachnospiraceae > NC2004. The sequence goes on along the minus strand of CAKRES010000008.1, from coordinate 24,667 downwards.
GTGATCCGTTTTGTTGCGGACTGGCTTGCTGTAAATCACTGTCAGATGGAGCGGGATACCATTCACTATTTTATCGGACGGGTATCGAATAATCTCGGTCTGGTGGAAAAAGAACTGGAGAAGCTGCGGGACTATGTAAGAGAGCCGGATATGCCGGAGGAGGAGCTGGTCATGATCACGGCGGACGATGTGAAACAGATCAGTACCAGAACGGTGGAGGATCGTATTTTTGACATGGTAGATGCTGCGGTAAAGGCAGATGCAGACCGGGCATTGTCGCTATATCATGATCTTTTGGCCCTCAAAATGGCACCCGCTTATGTGCTTGCCATGCTCAATCGTCAGATCAATCTGACCTTGCAGGTAAAAGATCATCTGCGTTTGAATCACACTACGGCGCAGACGGCTAAAGCAATGGGACTTTATAGTGGAATTGTAGGAAAGATTGCGGCGATAAGCCGCCTTTTAACCTATCCACAGTTAAAAGAGCTGTTTGCTCTTGGAGTACAGTTGGAAGAAGATTTTAAAAGTGGACGGATCACTGACCGCATGGCAGTCGATATTATGATCAGTAAATGTGCCAATCCATAACAAAAGATATGTGGGTGTTTCCGGTTTGCCTGCAAAATAAAAGAGCCTGTGCAAAAAGCACAGGCTCTTTATTCTTATTACATAGCGTTTACTAATCTGGTTAATCTGGAAACCTTACGAGCTGCGTTGTTCTTATGGTAGATACCTTTTGAAGCAGCTTTACCGATCTCGGAGATAGCCACGGTTAATCTCTCCTGAGCCAGTTCTTTATTTCCTTCTGCAACAGCAGTCTCCACTTTTTTGATTAAAGTTTTGATCTTTGTTTTGATTGTTTTGTTTCGTAATGTCTTAGTCTCGATTACTAAGATTCTTTTCTTAGCAGATTTGATATTAGCCAAGATGTACACCTCCAAATGAAATCTTCTTTTTCTGAAATATTACTTAAATTTAGATACTCTGTCTTCGTCTATAGTTGGACACGGACAATATAGCGAAAACATACCTTTATATAATAGGAGATGAATGTCAATCTGTCAATCATTTTTTTGAAAAAAGCATATTTTTTTTTGGAATGGAAACGATAGAAAAAAAGAGAAAAGGGAGCATAGAAAATGAAGCAGCAGAGTGACAAAGTATACACTTTTTCCTGCCACACGGATCTGGCGGTAGAGTTAAAAGAGGAAATGGAAAAACGTCAGGAGCTTACAGGGGTAGATGTTTTGACCAGAAGCTACCGCTACCACGGGATTGAGGAGACACATATTGAGATCAAAAATGAAGAAGGGGCCAATCTGATCGGAAAACCAGTGGGACATTACGTAACGCTGGAAATGAAGCATGGGCGAAAAAAGACGGTGGAGAACAAATTAGCTCAGATCATAGCAGACGTATTGTCGCGGTACGGAAAAGAGGCGGACAATCTGCTTGTGGTAGGGCTTGGTAATCATCAGGTGACACCGGATGCACTCGGACCGCAGGTGCTTGATAAGCTTGCTGTAACCAGGCATCTGATCCGTTATGGTTACTCCAAAAATCCCCATCAGAAAAAGGTGAGTGCGCTCTGCCCGGGCGTGATGGCACAGACCGGAATGGAAACATTAGAGATTGTAAAGGGCGTAGCGGAGGAATTGAAACCGGATCTGATCCTGGTGATTGATGCATTGGCTGCCAGAAATTGTGAGCGTTTGAATCGCACGATCCAGCTTTGTGATACCGGGATCAGCCCCGGTGCCGGAGTTGGAAACAATCGACAGGAGATGAATGAACAGACACTTGGGGTAAAGGTGATCGCCATTGGCGTGCCTACGGTGATCGCAGTGCCGACGATCCTTTGCGATGCGCTTGCAGAATATCGAAACCAGCAAGAGAATGCAGACAAGGAAACGTTCCGGGATCTGACATGGGAGGAGCAGTTTGCGCTTGCCAGAAATCTGATGGAGCCTTATTTTACAGATCTGTTTGTTACGCCGAAAAATATAGATGAGGAGATTGCGCAGATGAGCAGTTGCATTGCACGGGGAATCAATGCATATACGGGGGGAGGTCTGGCATAAGATAGGATGGGGTGAAAAAAATGGACATCGAATATATGCGGGACGAGAAAAAAGAAGTATCAGGCAGCCGGCTTTCCCGGCTGTTGCTTTGTCTCGCCCTGCTGGCAGCGGTAGTCTGTCTGACGGAACTTTTAAGAGATGGTGATTACCGCTCCGGGCGGTATATGGTGAAATCCCGTGTGGAACAGGTGATGACAGGAGTCTCCCAGCATGTCCTTACCTTTTTTCAACCGGGGGTATTTACGAAGACGGCTGGAGAGGGCAGCTGGCAGCGTATTTTGTTGGAAACGGTAGATCGGGTTATCTATATAAGAAAGGACTTTGAAAAAGAGTATAAAAGTGCAGAAGAAACAATAGCTGTGACACAGAAGGTTCCAGAAAACTATTATGATACAAGTGAGCAATTTTTGTTGAACAGTACAGAGGAGATGACAGCTGCTACAGAGACAACGCAGGAAGAACGGAAAGAAAAACAAAAGAAGCAGACTATAAAAAAACATCATACATACAGCAAAAAATATACAGACCGGCAGCTTAACAGTTTTTCCTTTTTGACTTCCCATATATATTCCATTGATTCCATGACTCCGGTGAAAGCAAAGGATATTCGTGCAAAAACCTTGCTCAAAAGAGATCTGTCCATAGAGAAAAACAAGGAACAACCTCAGATTTTAATCTATCATACGCATGCCAGCGAAGCATTTGCCAACAGCCGGAAAGGAAAAAAAGAAGATACGGTAGTAGGTGCGGGACGCGTGCTTGCCAAACAGCTTGAAGCGGCAGGGTATGGTGTCTATCATGATGAAACAGTATATGATGTGATCAATGGCAAGCTGGATCGTTCGCTTGCGTATAATGAAGCGGAAAAGGGCATTACCAGAATATTACAGCAGAATCCTTCCATTGAGGTGGTGATCGATCTGCATCGTGACGGTGTGGCAGACGGTACCCGCATTGTCACGATGATCGATGGAAAACCGACGGCAAAGATCATGTTGTTTAATGGAATGAGCCGGATCAAGGGAAAGGGAGAGATCTCCTACCTTGCCAATCCACACCGGAGCGGAAATCTGGCATTTTCCTTACAGCTTCAGATGGCGGCAGAGGACCGCTATGATGATTTTGTAAGAAAAATCTTTGTCCGCAGCTATCGTTACAATCTGCATCACAAAGACCGGAGTCTGCTTGTGGAGGCAGGTGCACAGACCAATACTGTAGAAGAGATCAAAAATGCCATGATCCCTCTTTCTGAAATGCTTGATGCAGTGCTTGGCGGAAAGTAAAGGCAGAAAATTCAAGTTGTGTCCCCCGAAAGGGTATGATATAATGATTAGAAGTCTTGACATAGGAAAGGTCGGACGGGCAGAGTAAGAAGGAGGCAGAAGGATGTATAGTTTTGATGAAATTAAAGCAGTGGATCCGGAGATCGCAGGAGCGATCAGTGACGAGGTAGAACGTCAGAATACACATATTGAGTTGATCGCATCAGAGAATGTGGTAAGTAAAGCAGTGATGGCAGCCATGGGCAGCCCGCTTACGAATAAGTATGCAGAAGGGTATCCGGGTAAGCGTTATTATGGTGGATGTGAATATGTGGATGTTGTAGAGGATCTGGCAAGAGAGCGTGCCAAAAAACTGTTTGGAGCGGAGTATGTGAATGTACAACCGCATTCCGGTGCACAGGCCAATATGGCAGTATTCTTTGCAGTGCTTGAGCCGGGAGATACCTTTATGGGAATGAACTTAGACCATGGTGGACATTTGACACATGGTTCTCCTGTCAATATGTCAGGTAAGAATTATCACTGTGTTCCTTACGGTGTAAACGATGAAGGTTTTATTGATTATGATGAGGTGCTTCGCATTGCGAAGGAGTGCAGACCAAAAATGATCGTAGCAGGTGCCAGTGCTTATGCAAGAACGATTGATTTTAAGCGTTTCCGTGAGATTGCAGATGAAGTAGGTGCAGTTCTTATGGTGGATATGGCGCATATTGCCGGATTGGTGGCAGCGGGTCTTCATCCAAGTCCAATTCCATATGCTCATGTGACAACAACGACCACACATAAAACGCTGCGTGGTCCGCGTGGTGGTATGATCCTTTGTAGCAATGAGGTAAATGAAAAATACAATTTTAACAAAGCAATTTTCCCTGGGATTCAGGGTGGTCCTCTGATGCATGTGATCGCTGCGAAAGCAGTCTGCTTTAAAGAGGCACTTTCTGACGAATTTAAAGAGTATCAGAAGCAGCTTGCGAAAAATGCACAGGTACTTTGCAAGGCACTGATCGACCGTGGCTTTGACATTGTATCCGGTGGTACGGATAACCATCTGATGCTGGTTGATCTCAAACGTATGGGACTGACCGGTAAAGAAGTGGAGAAACTGTTGGATTCCGTAAATATCACAGCCAATAAGAATACTGTACCAAATGATCCGAAGAGCCCATTTGTAACAAGTGGTGTTCGTATTGGTACACCGGCAATTACTTCAAGAGGAATGGTTGAAGAGGACATGGAAGTCATCGCAGACGCGATCAAAGCGGCAGTGATCGATCATGACAATGATAAGGCGAAAGCGTTAGTAAAGACGTTGACTGATAAATATCCGCTTTATCGTGAGTATTAATCGTAAAATAAGAAAGAAAAAGATAGGGTGTAGAGACAATGGCAAAAGTTGCAGTAATGACGGATAGTAACAGTGGGATCACACAGAAAGAAGCGAAGGAGCTTGGCGTATATGTTGTGCCAATGCCATTCTTTATTGATGGTGAGCTTTATCTGGAGGATATTACATTAACAAGGGAACAGTTCTTTGAACGGTTAATGAATGACTGTGATATCACCACCTCCCAGCCATCTCCAGGGGATGTGACAGAACTTTGGGAGGAGGTATTAAAGGAGCACGATTCTATTGTTTATATTCCAATGTCCAGCGGCCTGAGTGGTTCCTGCCAGACGGCAGTCATGCTGGCAGAGGACTATGATGGAAAGGTGCAGGTTGTAAATAATCAGCGTATTTCTGTTACACAGCGGCAGTCCGTACTGGATGCCATGACATTGGCGCAGGCCGGACAGAGTGCAGTACAGATCAAAGAACGCTTAGAGAAGGACAAGCTGGAATCCAGCATTTACATTACTGTAGATACCTTAAAATACCTGAAAAAGGGTGGTCGTGTGACTCCGGCTGCCGCAGCGATCGGAAGTGTATTAAATATCAAACCGGTGCTGCAGATTCAGGGTGAAAAGTTAGATTCCTATGCGAAGGTACGTGGATTCAAACAGGCAAAGAAGACGATGATCGAAGCGATGCGAAAAGATCTGACGGAACGTTTTGCAGGAAAAAACATGGCACTTGAGATGGCATATACCTGTTCCGAAGAAGATGCCGCTATCTGGAAAGAGGAGCTTGTGACCAGCTTCCCGGGTTACGATATCATTGCCAGTCCACTTTCCCTTAGTGTGGCATGCCATATTGGATTTGGCTCTATGGCAGTTGCCTGTTCCCTGATAGAAGAAGCATAAAAGAAAGAGGTATTTTTTGAAATCAGTTTACATTGCAGAGAAGCCGAGTGTGGCACAGGAATTTGCGAAAGCACTGCATGAGAATATGAATCGAAAAGATGGGTATTTAGAGTCGGAACATTCGATTGTGACCTGGTGTGTAGGGCATCTGGTGACGATGAGCTATCCGGAGGCGTATGACCCGGCATTAAAAAGGTGGAGCTTGGATACTCTGCCTTTTTTGCCGAACGAGTGGAAATATGAGGTGCTTCCGGATGTGGCAAAACAGTTTCGTATCGTAAAAGGGGTTTTGACGAGAGAGGATGTAGACCGCATTTATGTCTGTACAGACTCCGGACGCGAAGGAGAATACATCTATCGTCTGGTAGACCAGATGGCAGAAGTTCCGGATACGAAGGATAAGCGCAGAGTGTGGATTGATTCCCAGACGGAGGAAGAGATCCTGCGAGGGATCCGTGAGGCAAAACCGATCAAGGAGTACGATTCCATTTCCGATTCTGCGTACCTGCGTGCGAAAGAAGATTATTTGATGGGAATTAATTTTTCCCGCTTGCTTACATTAAAATATGGGTATGCTTTAAAGGATTATCTGCAGTCTGACCGGAATGTGGTGATTGCTGTCGGACGTGTGATGACCTGTGTGCTGGGAATGATCGTGCGGCGGCAGAGAGAGATCCGCTCATTTCAAAAGACACCATTTTATCGTGTCCTTGCCAATGTTTCTTTTTTGGAGCAGACTTTTGAGGCAGAATGGCGTGCAGTGGAAGGCAGCCGCTATTATCAGACTCCTTTGCTTTATGGCGAGAAAGGAAATGGATTTGTCAAAAAGGAAACAGCCAGAGAGCTGATCAATTTTTTATCACAGGAACCGCCGCTTACGGCAAATGTTTTGAAGGTGGAAAAAAAGACGGAAAAGAAAGCTCCTCCAATGCTTTACAATCTGGCAGAACTGCAAAATGACTGCTCAAAATTGTTTAAGATCAGTCCCGACCAGACACTGTCGATCGTGCAGGAGTTATATGAGAAAAAGCTTGTGACGTATCCCAGAACCGATGCGCGTGTTCTTTCTACTGCTGTGGCAAAGGAAATACATAAAAACTTAAGGGGATTGAGCCAGTATGCTCCGGTTGCAGCATTTGCGTCCTATATTCTGGAAAAGAATGCTTATCATGGACTTGTTAAGTCCAAGTATGTCAATGATAAACAGATCACCGATCATTATGCGATCATTCCGACCGGGCAGGGACTTGGAGCATTAAACTCTGTCAGTGATGTCGCAAAGAAAGTATATGAGATCATTGCCAGACGTTTTGTGAGTATCTTTTATCCGGCGGCAGAATACAAAAAAGTAGCAGTGGAATTAGAACGGAAACAGGAACACTTTTTTGCGAACTTCCGTGTGCTTGACAAAGAAGGATATTTAAAAATAGCAGAGCACAGCTATGGAAGAAAAAAGACGGGCGAAGAAAGTGAGGATACTATCGTGGCACAGCGGCAGCTGTTAGAGGCGGTAGCAAAGCTGAAAAAAGGAAGCAGCGTGGATCTTGCAAAGCTCTTTGTGAAAGAAGGAGAAACATCACCACCAAAGCCGTATACTTCCGGTTCCCTGATCCTTGCCATGGAAAATGCAGGGAAGCTGATCGAGGATGAAGAGCTTCGGTCACAGATCAAAGGCTGCGGGATTGGCACAAGTGCAACAAGGGCAGAGATCATAAAAAAGCTGACAACGAAACGGTATATTGCATTAAACCGTAAGTCGCAGGTTGTGTCCCCAACACAGCTAGGAGAACTGATCTATGAGGTGGTGGATCATTCCATTTCCTCTATGCTGAATCCGGAGCTTACCGCAAGCTGGGAGAAAGGACTTGGCATGGTGGCAGAAGGGACAGTAACAACAGACGAATATATGACAAAGCTGGATCGTTACATTTCCGACCGGACGGTACGCGTCAAGCAGTTAAATAACCGATATTCCTTAAAGACGGTATTTGACCAGTGCGCTCCATTTTATAAAAAGAAAACAACAACAAAAAAGAAATAGGAGGATGAAACAATGGAAGTATGTAAGATTAAAAATATGTATGATCTGAATGAGACGATGGCAAAAGAGCTGATGGAACAGTATGAGTATCCATGGGAAGTGCTTCCTCATATCGGTGATTTTATCGTAGAGCTTGGAAAAAAGCTGCCAAAAGAGGAATATGAGCAGCGCGGAGAAAATATCTGGATCCATAAAACGGCAACAGTATTTGATTCTGCTTATATCAATGGTCCATGTATCATCGGAAAGAACAGTGAAGTGCGTCAGTGTGCATTTATCCGTGGAAATGCACTGGTAGGAGAAAACTGCGTGGTAGGTAATTCTACTGAATTGAAAAATGTGATTTTATTCAACGTCGTTCAGGTGCCACATTATAATTATGTAGGTGACTCTATTCTGGGCTTCCATTCCCATATGGGAGCAGGCTCTATCACTTCCAATGTGAAGTCAGACAAAACACTGGTCGTAGTAAAGGAAAAAGAAGAGCAGATCGCAACCGGTTTGAAAAAATTCGGTGCGATGCTTGGAGATTATGTTGAGGTTGGATGCAACAGTGTACTGAATCCGGGTACGGTGATCGGCTGTCACACAAACATTTATCCGGTATCGTGCGTACGCGGAGTTGTGCCGGCACACAGCATTTTTAAACGGGCAGATGCCATTGTATCGAAAGAGGAGCGTTAGTTCTGAATAAGAGGTGTTTTTATGAAAAAACAAAATGTTCTCACGGGGATCACAGGATGCCTGATCATATTGCTTTTATTTGCAAATGGATGTGGGAAAAAGGAGCTTACCGCAGAAGAGGTAAAAGCTACCGGTACCTATCAAAATCTTGAAACAAAATATAATGAGCTGGAACGAAAATATGAAAAAATGAAGGCATCTGTGCCGGAAAACCAGGAAACGGATGTATCGGCAGATGCCTGCTTAAAACGCATCAAGCGGAGTGATTTTATTCGGGTAAAGGTTTCAAAAGTACAGGATGGCCGCTATGAGATTTCTGATAATCGCACGCTGATCAAGTGGGCGAAAAAAGCATTTTCCAATGCGATCGCGACACAGTTTCGTATGGAAGAGTTCCTTTCGGAACAGACGAGCCAGTTTACCTATACACTCTATAATGAAGACAATACCGTCAGCCAGTGTTCGGTCTATGAGGATGATTATGTAGTCTTTGATGAAATCCCGGACACGGTTTATTATGTGGCAGGGGCTTCCCGTCTTGGACTGGGAACGTTTGGGACAGAGCAGAGCGCAAAACTTCCAAGCCGATCTTTTGAAACTCAGCTATATGAAAGCCAGATGGCATATGAACAGGATCGCTTTTTAGAAGAAAAAGAAATACGGACGCTTGCACTTTCGTTTCAGGAGAATAAAGGGACGGAAAGTGAGAGTAAACCTGCAGATGTAGAAGGAGCTTCGAAACGGGAGTATATTTTCCGGTGCGACGGAGACACCTTTGTGATGGAAGTTTATACCAAGTGTTTTTCCATTACAAAAAATGGAAATGAGGTAAAGTGGTATGAGACAGAGGCCCAGAAGGTCGATGCTTTTTTGCAATGTTTAAATTAAATGCAGGGAAAAAGTCGAAAAAAATAAAGAAATGGTATAGACTAATTGCGTGGTTTATGCGAAAATAGGACATAGTGGGATTCGGTTGGAAGCAGCTTCCGAACCCTTAAATATTCACAATTGAAAGGAGTTTCAACATGATTTATTCACAAGAAGTAGAAAACATGTGTCCAGTAGCTCAGGGCGTACATCATGGATGTGCACCAATTCCTGAGGAAGCAAAATGGGTACAGGCAAAAGAAGTTAAGGATATTTCCGGATTTACACATGGTGTAGGCTGGTGTGCACCACAGCAGGGTGCATGTAAGCTGACTCTGAATGTAAAAGAAGGAATCATTCAGGAGGCATTGGTAGAGACGATCGGTTGTTCCGGTATGACCCACTCTGCTGCTATGGCATCTGAGATCCTTCCTGGCTTAACTGTAATGGAAGCACTGAACACAGACTTAGTTTGTGATGCTATCAACACAGCTATGAGAGAGTTGTTCTTACAGATCGTATACGGTCGTTCACAGAGCGCATTCTCTGAGGATGGACTTGCAATCGGTGCTGGTCTGGAAGATTTAGGTAAAGGCCTTCGTTCTCAGGTTGGTACTATGTATGGTACCTTAAAGAAGGGTCCTCGTTACTTAGAGATGGCTGAGGGTTATGTTACTGCTATCGCATTAGATGCAGATGACTTGATCATCGGTTACAAATTCGTAAACCTTGGTAAGATGACTGACTTCATCAAAAAAGGTGATGACCCTAACACAGCATATGAGAAATCATGTGGCCAGTATGGTCGTGTAGCTGACGCTGTTAAGCTCATTGACCCACGTACTGACGAAGAAGTGAAATAAGAGAAGGAGGAACGATATAATGGCATTATTTGAATCATATGAAAGAAGAATTAAACAGATCAATGAAGTATTAGCAAGCTACGGTATCTCCTCTATCGAAGAAGCAGAGAAGATCACCAAAGATGCTGGTCTTAATGTATACGATCAGATCAAGGCTATCCAGCCAATTTGTTTTGAGAACGCTTGCTGGGCATATACAGTAGGTGCTGCTATCGCGATCAAGAAGGGATGCAGAAGAGCAGCAGACGCAGCAGCAGCAATCGGAGAAGGACTTCAGTCTTTCTGTATTCCGGGTTCTGTTGCAGATACTCGTAAAGTAGGTTTAGGACATGGTAACTTAGGTAAGATGTTACTGGAAGAAGATACCAAATGTTTCGCATTCTTAGCAGGACATGAGTCATTCGCAGCTGCTGAGGGAGCAATCGGTATCGCAGAGAAAGCAAACAAAGTTCGTAAAGAGCCTTTACGTGTTATCTTAAACGGTTTAGGAAAAGATGCAGCTCAGATCATTTCCCGTATCAATGGATTTACTTTTGTTGAGACAGAGTACGATCCTTATACAAACGAAGTAAAAGAAGTATTCCGTAAGTCTTATTCTGAGGGACTTCGTGCAAAGGTTAACTGCTATGGTGCGAACTCTGTACCAGAGGGTGTTGCGATCATGCACAAAGAGGGTGTTGATGTATCTATCACTGGTAACTCAACCAACCCTACACGTTTCCAGCATCCAGTAGCAGGAACATACAAGAAAGAGTGTTTAGAGCAGGGTAAGAAATACTTCTCTGTAGCATCCGGTGGTGGTACAGGACGTACCTTACATCCAGATAACATGGCAGCAGGTCCTGCTTCTTATGGTATGACAGATACGTTAGGACGTATGCACTCTGATGCACAGTTCGCAGGATCATCTTCTGTACCAGCTCACGTAGAGATGATGGGTCTGATCGGTGCCGGAAACAACCCAATGGTTGGTATGACGGTAGCTGTAGCTGTAGCTGTTCAGGAAGCCGCAGACGCTGGTAAATTCTAAAAAACCGCATAAAATAAGGCTTTAAACAATTGTGGATAACGGTAAATAAGCACCCGTTGCACACACTTGGTTATACAAATGCGAATAAAGAAGGAGGCATATCAGGTTTGGTATGCCTCTTTTTAATCGAAAAGGAAATGTAATAGAACATTCATAGGAGGAAAACCATGCACCTATTGATTGACGCGGATGCCTGTCCGGTTGTCCGTATTACCGAACAGATCGCTCAAAAATATGATATTCCGGTCACACTTCTTTGTGATACTAATCATGTGCTTACTTCAGATTACAGCGAGGTAGTTGTGGTAGGAGCCGGAGCAGATGCGGTGGATTATAAGCTGATCAGCATTTGCCACCGGGGAGATATTGTAGTGTCGCAGGATTACGGGGTGGCTGCCATGGCACTTGGGAAAGGAGCATATGCGATCCACCAGTCGGGCAAATGGTATACGAATGAAAATATCGACCGGATGCTGATGGAACGACATCTGAATAAAAAGGCAAGAAAGGCTACCCATAAGAATCATGTGAAGGGGCCGAAAAAGAGGACAGCAGAGGATGATGTACGTTTTGCTGCCTCGTTGGAAAAACTGATTCAGATGGCGCAGAAAAGGGAAGTATAAAAAGCGAGCTGATTTATGCCCTCTTGCAAATCCTTGTGATTATTAGTAAAATAGTGGATAAGCATGAAAAATCAAACTGACATAAGGAGTTGCAGTATGCAGTTACAATATATTCTGGTTCAGGCGGAGGAGCGCGGCGGGGCATTGGCGCATTATACGAAAAATAAGCCAAATGCATTGGTGCCGGTGGATAATTGTCCGATCCTGTTTCATTTGTTTCAACGATTTCCTAAAGCACATTATATTGTAGTGGGAGATTATCAATTTGACGTATTAAAGCGGTATGTATCTTCTTTTTTTAAGGGAGATGTAACGATCATAAAGCGAGAACAGCTTCGTGATACGATAAAGGAAAAATGGCAGCCTGACCGGCAGGCATTGCTGCTTAAGGGAAATGTGATCCTGGCAAAGAATTGTGAGTTTCCGGAAGAAAATGATACGCTTCTTGGACAGATCGATGGAAAACATGCTGCTTTGCTGTGCCAGATGGGGGAAGCAAAGGATACGGAAACACTGGTGGAACAGTTTTTCGCAGATGCCGTGAACCCTGCACGGACAACAGAATGGGATTTGAAAGACAGCGTTTGTTATGATTCTATAGAAAAAGTGACCCAGGTGGTGGACCGGCATTGCCGCCCGTTTAATCAGATGGAGTGGTCTGAGGAATTCATATTAAAAGAGGGGCGTGATGCGCAGGGGCTTAAGCTTGCAGCACGCGAGATCTCATGGTATCAGTCGGTACAGCAGATGGGGTTTGAACAACTGCCGCGTATTTACAGTTACGAACCCTTTATCATGGAGCGTATCACAGGGAAAAATATGTATGCCTATGAGCATCTGACCTACGAAGAAAAGGCAGCGATGCTTACAGATACTGTAGACATGCTGAAAAAACTGCACGCACTTGGGAAAATTCCGGCAGAGAAAGCAAGCTTGAAGGATGCTTATGCGGAGAAGACGTTTGACCGTCTAAATAAGGTGCGGGACGTGATCCCATTTGCCGATCAGGAGGAAATTGTGGTCAACAAACGCCGCTGTCGTAACGTTTTATTTCACAAGAAAGCATTTGAACAACTGACGGATAAGCTTGCGACAGAGAAATTTACTGTGATTCATGGAGATTGTACGTTTTCCAATATCATGTTTCGGGAAACGGATGAAGGCAGAGAACCGATCCTGATCGATCCGCGCGGTTATTTTGGCTTTACAGAGCTTTATGGAGATGCCAAATATGACTGGGCAAAGCTTTACTATTCCGTGGTTGGTAACTTCGATCAGTTTAATAACAAGAATTTTTCACTTACGATCCATGAAAATGAGGTTGAGGTACAGACTGGTTCTAATCACTGGGAAGATATGGAGGAGTTTTATCTGGAACTGCTGGGTGACGAGGCAGACCGTATGACGCTTCGTTTTATTCATACGATCTTCTGGCTTTCTCTTACTTCTTACGCATGGGAGGATTACGACTCTATATGTGGTGCATTCTATAATGGTATATATCATTTGGAACCTTTATGGGATATTCTATAATTTGTGCAATTTAACTTGAATCAAATGAGAATCGGAAAAATTTTATACAAAACTAACAACTGCCTATTTTCTAATGGGCAGTTTTGTTGTATACTAGAATGTGTAGAAGGTGGCAGTATAAATGCAGGAGCTTAGGACAGATGACAAAAAGTGAAAAAGGTAAAAGAATGAAGGTGCAGTATGCCAGTATTTCTATGGCTGGGGATCGCAGTTATAATGAGGACGCGGTGTTGACTATAGAGACAGAGGGACAGTACATGTTTGGTGTTGCAGATGGACTCGGCGGACATGGTTTTGGTGAAGTTGCTTCCAAAACAGTGTGTGAGGCAGTGGAGTCTTGTTTTTTGCAGCCGGAGAAACGTTTGGCACCGGACTTTTTGGAGGAGACATTCCGCAGCGCACAACAGGAGTTATGTGATACCAAACAGAAAAACGCATATGGTGATATGATGACAACGATGGTGCTCTTATCGATTGGTTCTGCCATTCAATGGGCGCATGTGGGAGATTCCAGATTATATTATTTTGAGAATGGCACGCTGGTTACACATACGCTTGACCACAGTGTCCCACAGATTTTAGTATATGCGGGTGAAATTACAGAAGACGAGATCAGACATCATCCGGATCGGAACCGGTTATTGAAGGCGATGGGCAGACCATGGGAAAAAGATGAGTTTACCTTATCCGAACCGATTTCCGTAAAAGAGAAACAGGCATTTTTATTATGCTCCGATGGTTTCTGGGAGCACATTGTGGAAGCGAAGATGCAGCAGCTTTTAAATGAAGCAGACAGCGTGGAACAATGGCTTGCTGAGATGGCGGCACATGTGAAAATGCAGGGACATGGGCAGAATATGGACAATTATTCTGCGGTGGTTGTATGGGTTACGCAGGAGAAAGCAGAACAATAGAAACAGGGAACAGATTCAGGAGGTAGCAGCATGGGATTATTAAGATTTTTTCAGGCCAGTGAACGGCAGGAAGATCAGGAAGAAGAACAGTTAAGCACGATTACAACACTTACGGCAACCAAAGGGCAGTATGAGGGCAGCAAGATCGAGTTTGACGGCAGTGTGGTCATTGGTCGTGACCCGGCATGTTCAGAGCTGATCATTGATGACAATAACGTGAGCCGGATGCACTGTACGATCACATTTGATCCACAGGATCACACGTACATTGTGACAGATCACTCCACTAATGGAACATTCATTGGAAGAGAGCGCATTGAGAAAGGAAAAAGCCGTATTGTTCCAAAGGGAACATTTATCATTATTGGACAGTCAGGAAATAATTTCCGACTGGATTAACGTTGGAAAGGCGGGGACATAACAAATGGGACAGTTCACATTACCGATACACCAGACGATCAAAAATCGTTATAAGATCATGGATGTAATAGGCATCGGAGGGTTTGGCATCACCTATAAGGTACTGGATGTCTATACCGACAAGGTGTATGCAATGAAAGAGTATGCCCCAAATTCTCTGTGCCGGCGTGCAGAGGATGGTTATCGTATCGAACCAAAATCAACAGATTCCGTGACCTCTTTGGAACATGGACGAAAGAAATTCTTAGAGGAAGCCGATGTACTCAGACGTCTGGATTCCATTCCGGGTATCGTTCCGGTTATGGACTGCTTCAACCAGAACAATACTTCGTATTTTATTATGCAGTATCTGGAGGGAAAGACGCTCAAGGAGCATCTGAAGGAAAAGAATGGACGGCTTGGAAGCGGTGAGACATTGGCAATCATAGGAAATGTCGCATACGCTTTGAACAAAGTACATGAATTAAAAGGGATTTTTCATCGGGATGTCAGTCCGGATAATATTTTTATCACAACGAACAATGAAGTCAGGGTGATTGATTTTGGAAATGCCAAAAACAATCTGAGTGTGCGCAATGAAACAGCATCCATTGCATTAAAGCCGGGCTTTGCTCCGCCGGAACAGTATTCACAGCGGGGCGTGCAGGGCAGCTTTACGGATGTATATTCCTTAGCGGGGACGATGTATTACTGTATGACCGGAATGATGATCCCGACTGCTCCGGAACGACTGAGCGGGGAGTCTTATATTCCACTTCGTGTCATTTTCCCGGAATTGACCCCGGAATTATCGCGGGCGGTAGATCATGCGCTGATGCTTGATTACCGGGAGCGTACGCAGGATATGAAGCAGTTTATGGTGGAACTGGGACTGGATACCACACTTTATGATGATAAGGTAGTGATCTCTCCTTATGTAGAGTCGATCAAAGGAGAACATGCTGGGCGACGTTTTAATATTTTAAAAGATACGATCATTACGGTAGGACGTTCCAAACAGTCAGATATTGCAATTCCAAAAAATCTTTACGTGAGTAAACATCACTGTGAGATATACTATGATTCAGAAAAGGATCGTTTTTATCTGGAAGATTATTCCACAAATGGTACGTATGTAAACGGAGTTCGTCTTGCACAGGGAACACTGCATGAACTACTGCCGGGACAGACATTTTCCATTGGAGACAGAAATACAGTTATGAAAGTAGGAGTCATGCATGTGTGATACGAATAAGAAACCAAGGCGATTGTCACTGGGGGTATCCAGTCTGATCGGAACAAGACCGGATCAACAGGACAGTGTCTATGGAGAAGTTCATAAGGATTCTGCGATGGCAGTGCTTTGCGATGGAATGGGTGGATTAAATGGCGGTGCACTTGCGAGCCAGACCGCATTGCAGACATTTGCAGAAGATTACGAGAAGCGGGATCGCACCATGAAGATTCCCTATTTCATGCGCCAGGAGGCGATCGAGATGGATACGGTGGTGCATGAGCTGGCAGATGAGGAGCAAAAACTGCTCGGTGCAGGAACAACGGTAGTGGCTGCGATCATTGAGCAGAATGCGCTTTATTGGCTTTCCGTGGGGGACAGCCGGATCTACATTCTGCGTGGAAAAGAGATCATGGCAGTCAACCGGGATCATAATTACCGGATGCGCTTGGATCAGGCACTGAAAAGCGGTGAGATCACCAAGGAAATGTATGAGCAGGAAGAAAGCAAGGCGGAAGCATTGATCAGTTTTTTAGGAATTGGAAATGTTTCACTGATGGATATTAACTTAGATCCATTTCTGCTGCAGCCAAAGGATGTCGTTTTGTTGTGCAGTGATGGACTCTATCGGACGTTGCCGGAGGAAAAGATCCATGAGATCTGTGTATCTCATTTTCCGGATGCGCAGACGGCAGCAGATGACTTGACAGAAACAGCAGTATTGTCATCTCTTACCAGTCAGGACAATACTTCGGTCGTCGTCATTTATTATCAGGAAGAAGAATAAAAACATAAAGGAGGATGTAACATGAGATTAGCCAGATGTGAGAGAGGGCATTTTTATGATAAGGATAAGTTTACCTCTTGTCCACACTGTACAGGGATGCAGGTGGCACCGAGTGAAACTGTAGCATATGAAGATCCGGATGCCAAAAAAGAGGAGCCGGTTGCACCGGTCAAAGAGCCGGAACCACAGAAGAAGGTGGAAGTAGAGGATCGTATGATGTTTTCTTCCAGCCAGCCGGTGCAGGAAACACCGGAGCCGGCGGTGGCAGCGAACGAGGAAGAAGCTCTGGATGAAATGGTGACCATCCGTTTAAATGAGCAGGAGGCAGCAGTAGCGGCTGAGAAAGTGGAGCAGCTGCAGGCGGAAGAAGAATTTGTTCCTCATGAGGAAAAACGCGAGGAAGAGCAGGAAATCGTGATCGAGCCGGAATTGGAAGAAGATACTGTAGAAATCGAAGAAGCGGAGTCTTCCAAGGAGGAAGAAAGTGCTTTGGCAGAACCAGAGATTCCTTTGGATGAAGCAAAGACAGAAGAACCGGTGGTTGTTGAGGAAGCAGAAGCAGCGGTAGAAGAAGCAGAGACAGTGGCAGCAGTAGCAGAGGAGCCGGTTGTTTCAGAAGAACCAGAAGTGGTAACAGAACCAGAGTCAGAGAGCAAAGAGGAAACCGAAGCAAAACCAGAGTCAGAGAACAAAGAGGAAACCGAAGCAAAACCGCAGCCATTTGAGGCACAGAAAACGCCACAGGAGGAAGAAGAGAAGACAACGTTAAAGGACACTGTTGCAAGTGCCGTGTCAAGTCGTATTCCGGATGACATTACACCGGAAGAGCTGAATTCCAATCCGGTGATCGGATGGCTGGTTGCTATTAAGGGTGCACATAAAGGAAGAAGCTACGAAGTAAAACAGGGACGTAATTTCATTGGACGTTCCACTGCTATGGATATCTGTTTATCCGGAAATAGCAAGATCAGCAGAGATCGTCATGCGATCATTACCTATGATCCACGCTCGAAAAAATGTTTCCTGCAGCCGGATGAAACAAGAGATCTGATCTATATCAATGATGAGCTGTTATTTGGTCCGATGCCAATGAAACATAATGATGTTATTGTTCTGGCAGATGAGGAATTTGTATTCTTAGCATTACAGTGCGATAAGGCAGACTGGATGTAATAAACGAAAAAAAAGGGGCTGTCGCTTTAACGATTAATAAATCGTGAAGCGGCAGCTTCATTTTTGCTGTTTTAAAAACAAAGTTCATCAAAAATCCCAGATTTACCATGTTACTCGATAACAAGCGCGCACTTTAATAAGCCATTTTTGATGACTTGAAAATTCATTTTGAAAAGTCTAAATTTAGGCACTTTTTATCGGGAACAAATGCGTTCCGGTTCTTTCATTTTGAATCTTATTATGAAGTTTATTTATATTTCTTGCCATGGCAAGTAGTGTGCTTTCTGCAAGTACATTCAACGTTCCCTTGCTTAAATATCTTCGAAACTGCATATCCTGCTTCAAATTGCCAAAAGATCCCTCTGCCTGTATACTCCGATTTGTTCTGAAAAGAATTCCTTCATCTGAAAGAATCCGTTCCAAATCTTCTTTTCTTTGTTTCAAAAATGTTTTTGCAACTTGAAGCGTTTTTGTCCTCTCTTCCATAGGTGTTTTACAGTTGTTGCCTTTGATACATTCACTTTTATAAGGACATCCATTACAGTCCTCACATTTATAAATCGTTTTTTCACTTACATAGCCGGTTTTGCTTTTTGCATGGCGGACACATTCCACCTTTAACTTCTTTCCGTTCCGGCAGATATAGGTATCCGCCGCAGAATCATACTCCATGTTTTCAATTTTCCCAATATCATTTTTGTATTTACGAGTTTAAGAAATTTCGTAGTTGGCAGGTTTTATATAGGATAGTTGTCCATTTTTGTACCATCAATAAAAATGGTTTCACCTGAAATTTCACCAAGATCATAAAGTGTATTTGACATTTCAGCAAGAATACGCTTTGAACAAGGTGCAAAATGAATGCTTCGGAATCGTGCAAACGTTGCATGATCTGGAACTGGTGTCCCTTCCAAAAGAAACATAAAATTGATATCCCTTTTACAGTTCAGTTCCATAGAACGAGAAGAATAGTCCCCGTTCATGTAAGAGTAAAGTACAATCTTCAGAAGTGTTCTTGGCGATACTGAATTTATTCTTTCATAGGTAGAATACAGGTCAGTCAAATCCATTTCCTCCACAAACTGACTTAGTAATCGCACAGAATCATCTTCTGGGATGATTGCTTCCAAATTTAAAGGAAGTTTTAGTTGATATCCAATTCTTATGTAAAAATATAGGTTTTCGCATACTTATATTTTACACCAACAGCCGGATTTTTCGAAGCCCGGCTGTATTTTTTTGCACAGAAAAGAGGCTGCGCACTAATTACTTAGTGCGACAGCCTCTTTTTATATTGCAATTTTATTATGTTCGCATTCACAAAGGCATCATTGGCGGCAATGTTTGGGGATGATGATTAAAGATATAAGGTTTTGGAAATCATAAAGTCATCTTGAATATACACCGACATAGCGGTATAATTTGGACGGAAGAGGTGATATTATGTTAAAAGAGTTATTATATCGGAAGAAATTGTCTCTGTATAAATTGTCAGAGATAAGTGGAATACCTTACAGCACACTGAATGATATTGTGAATTGTAAGGTGGATATCGCTAACATCAGAGCCGGAATAGTATTTAAACTTGCCGGTATATTGGGGCTTTCAATGGATGAATTATATGGATTATGTAATAAACAGATAACAGTTTACTCAGAGGAATATGCGGTGAATGGGTCAGTGAATATCAGGAATAAACAGTATATACTGGAATTCAAATATCATAACAAGGCATTTAAAGAGAAACTGTGTCCTGTAAAAAAGGAAGCAACCCTGTTTATTGACAGTATAGCGAAATGGCAGATGGAAAAGATGATACAGAAACATGAAATGGAGGAGATGTATGAATTATGTATTAAAGCGAAAGGATGAAATCATAACGAGTATAGATTTTGCAGATGATGGCAGTGTTTATAAATTTCATCAGCAATTAATAAATCCTGAGTTGGCGCCGTTGCATGATGTCAATAATTTTGACTGGCTAAAGCAATGGTGGAAAAGAAGGTCTATACCTATTAGTCAGGGTAATATCAGGCAGATGCTTGAAAATAAGGGACTGCTTGGACCGGAAGATTATCTGTTAAGAAATTTGGGATTGTCTTTGACTGATTATTACTGGATTTCACCGTTGGATTCAGGCATGACGTGGAAGGAGGTTAATCTTTTTGATAATGACTTCCATGGGAATATTTTGCTTGGTGAAGTGGAAGGAGATAATGACGAGATTCCCCACTATACTCCAAACGGTTCCCTGCAGGGAACACTGGAAAAGAGTTGGACAATTTTAAATGGGGAACGTGGTCTGCTGAAAGGAAACAGGGATTATTTATCCTCTGAAAGTATTAATGAAGTGATAGCCTCAAAGCTGCATCAAATGCAAAATTTTGAGAATTATACAGAATATAAGCTTATCAGGATTAACGGGCGAGGTTATGATTATGGCTGTTATTCAAAGCTTTTCACGTCTCAGAAATTAGAACTTATATCTGCATATGATGTAGTCTGCTCCGAAAAAAGGAGTAATGATGTATCTTACTTTGAACATTTTATAAAGGTGTGTGGAAAGCATGGATTAGATGAAGGAATACTTAGAAATTATCTGGACTATATGATTTTATCTGATTTTGTGCTGTCAGGAAGAGACCGTCACCTTAATAATGTGTCCGTTTTGAGAGATGCAGAATCTTTACAGTTTGTGATGCCTGCTCCTATTTATGACAGTGGTAAGTGTCTGTTTGTACAGGACAGTGTACCGTCAACTGACAAAGGGCTGCTTAGCATAAAAACGGAAAGCTTTGCAAGTGATGAATTAAAGCTTCTTAACTTGGTATCAGACAGAAATCTGTTGGATGTTACAAAACTGCCGGCACGTTCTTTTGTTGAGGGAATGTATGGACTGGATTCACAAATTGATGAAAGAAGGATTCGCCTAATTGGAGAGGGATACGAGAGAAAAATAGAATTATTTCGAGCATTCCAACTGGGGCAGGATCTTCATAAAATCAAAATGGCTGTAAAGGATCATCGTGAACTCACTCTGAATGCAGATGAATTTATTATGAAACCTGAAATTAAGACCGAGAAAACAGAGGAAAGTGTCATACGCTAAAAGGAAGATAGGGTTTATTTCTGCCCCAAATGTGGCAGGAAATTGTAAATTTAGGAGGAAAAAACTGATATAGTTACAAACATAATTGTCTTGAAATTTTATTTGTATTAATTAGTAGGCGGGAGGTGTTTTTTCGTGTATACTATAACCAGAGGTCAGAAATACAGGAAGAACACCGAAGAGATTTGGAGGTGATAAGATTGCTGACAAAGCAACAAAAACACGAGCAGGATATGCAGAGAATAAGAGGATTTCGCCGGTTTGATGACGATTTTTTGAAGAAATGCTTTGAAGATCATGATGAATGTGCGGAGCTTGTTCTGCGTATTATAATGAATAAAGAGGACCTTAAGGTTCTTCATTCTAAAACGGAATATGTCATCCAGAATTTGCAGGGGCGTTCCGTTAGGCTGGATGTAAAGGCTACGGATTCTGAGAATAAGGAATACGATATAGAGGTGCAGCGAGCGGATAAGGGAGCAGGACGAAAGCGTGCAAGACACAACAGCAGTATGTTGGATGCCAATGCACTTGCACCACAGGAAGATGTCAATTCTCTTCCAGAAACATATGTGATATTTATTACGGAGCATGATGTGATAGGAAAAGGAGAGCCGATATACAGAGTAGAGAGAAAAATTCTGGAAACCGATGAATTTTTTGATGACGGTTCCCACATCCTGTATGTGAATGGAGCATATCGAGGGGATTCGGATATCGGGAAGCTGATGCATGATTTTTCCTGTATCGATGCGGATGATATGTTTTATGGAAAACTGGCAGACAGAGTCAGATACTTCAAGGAAGATGCGAAAGGAGTTGAGAGTATGTGCAAAGCAATTGAAGAAATGAGAAATCAGGAGCGTGAAGAAGTAACACGTGAGTTCGTTGTTCGTATGATTCGTGATGGCGAAACATCCGTTGAGAAAATGGCACGTTATTCCGGCTTGTCTTTGGATGAAGTGAAAGAAATCGTAAAGCAGGAAGCAGTTCTTGTCTGATTATAAGGTGTGCGTATGGAGCAGAGAAATCTGCTCCATATTTGTTGTAAAGGAAGAAAAACAATTTTATAAGAATATTCGATATCACAGCGGATATAAGCTGTTTATTTATAAGCATCGTAGGCATTATAAATCCATACAGAAATGCGCTAAAAAGGCAATCACATAAAAAGTTTGTGATTGCCTAATTTTTTAGCGTTTACTGTTTCAGGGTTATGATTGTATGGAAAGTACCGGAATCATTATCATAATACATTTGCAAATTTCCGTGATATTGTTTCACGACTTTTTTAATACTCTTGATTCCGAAGCCATGTCTGCCCTTATTTGCTTTATGGGATACAGGAAGTCCATCCTGATCATACACAGGGGTGCTTCGGCAGGAATTTATGAGTATGATAATAATAAAAGGTGAATTTTCCTTTTTTTCTACGGTAAGCTCAATAAAAGAATCAGGGATGTTATCTGCTGATTCCACTGCATTATCCAATAAGTTACAGAATAACGATGTCAAATCGTGCTGGTAAATATTTTGAACAGTATCACTTCTGATATCAGTATGAAAAACAATGTGCTTCTCGTTGCATTGCCGCTGATAGCGGCAGAGAATTGCATTCAGCATTTCATTATCGCAGACTTTTGAGGTTTCTTTTAAGTCAGAAGATTCCATAAGCTGTTGTATATATGCATTTATTTTGTCAGGTTCGTTCTTATCATTTAGCAATTTGATAGACTGAAGATGTTTTTTTATATCATGAATCAGAATACTTTGGTTTTCACTTCGTGAAAGTATCATTTCATAGTATTGGGCGAAATCCGATTCTTTCTGGAGCAACAACTGCATATCGGTATATTCCTGTGATTTTTTCTGATTATATTGGTTGATGCCGAATACAAGCAGATTGACCATCAGCAGAAAAACAGCACAGATAGTTACCAAAAAATCAACAGGTGGGGCAAAGGCTGATGTTTCACCAATAGCAAGAAAAGTAAACATAATAAAAATAGACGAAACCGGAATTAGCATTAAAAGAAGTCCCGAGCGATCGTACTGTTCATGATTTATATTTTTTCCTTTGAACAGATGAATTAATAAATAGATGACAGCAAAAAATAAAATCTTGCTAAAAACCGTATAAAAAATAATTCCGGCATCTGCTTCTAAGAGAAAATGTGGAAAGAATCTTGACATAATTCCGAAAACTGCAAGTTCAGATATTCCCATAATCGCTGTAAGTATAGCGGAATGGAAGAGTGCCAATAACAACTTGAGCTTAAACAACATATAAAGAAAAATAGTGTTAATCACAAAATAGCTGATGAGATTAAGCCATGTTTGTCCTAGCAGGGAAATAAGAAACAATATAGCATAAAAAGCACTCAATAGTGCCAGTTTTATTTTATTGCTATAAGAAGAGGTAAAAAGGCTGGAGGCGTATTGCCATAATATAACCGCTTCTGTAAAAAAGCTAAAAAGAAGTAAAACGATATGTTCCATTTATTTTCACCTCATACTTTCCAGATATAGTAGATAAGCATTTTTAAAGGAGCTGTACTTTCTGCGTGTCAGGTAGGCGGTAATCTGCTGATTCGATAAATGTATGGTGGAATGATCAAAGTCTACAATATGTTCGAAATTAACAATAAAGCTCCTGTGTGTTTGGAAAAAGCTGTTTTTGGGGAGCAGCTCCAGCCAGTAGTCCATATTATGAATGGAGTCAAAATCCTGTCGGGCAGTATGTACAATTACTTTTCGTCCCTGTGCTTCTATGGCAATGATTTGAGAAGCGGGAAACGAATACACCCCCTGCTTAGTTTCAACAGGAATTTGGGTAGTAATGGAATTGTAATATGTTAAGGCATCTTTCATATTTCGGAAAAAACGCTGTTTGTCCAAAGGCTTGGAAAGATAGCGGAATACATGAAAACGCATTGCCTCATCCAAATATTCGGAATAAGAGGTAACAACAAAAATTATGACATTTTTATTTGTTTTTTTTAATTCATTTCCTACGAAAATCCCATTCATACCGGGCATCTCAATATCCAGAAAAACAATATCTTTTTCGTTTTTATCAGCTAATAAAGCTTCGCCACTGGTAAAGGAAACTAACTCGGGACATTTTAAATGATTTGACTCGAAGTAGGATTCAATATATTTCTGTAATTGTTCAATTATCAGAGTATCGTCATCACAAATTAAAATACGCATTTTTGCACCTGGTTTTCTAATGAAAGTATATTTACATATATCTTATCATATAGAATTTCCAAATGCAAAAAATGCGCATGAAAAGACAATTTAATTATAATTTTGGCTAATTATGTGTTTTGTTATCTGGTTTTACAAGCACCTTACATCGTAAAGAAAATGCGTAAATCGACCAAAAATGGACGGTAAATGTCGTTTGGTGCAATAGGGATTGAAATCATGGCAAAAATAAAGATAATGAGAGTTGTCATTGGTCTCACAAAAAAGAAAAGTAGTACAATTGCATAAACAGAGGGAAACTAAATTTTTAAATTGGTTTTCCCTTTTAATTGAAAGGAGAAGATGATTAGTGAAAAAGAAAATAAGAAAAATTGGGATGTTAAGTAGTATAGCATTGATGATATGTTTGGGGGTAACCGGATGTTATCCGGACGGAAAAGTATCATTGGAAGAAAAAAAAGAAACAGATAGTAACAAGATTAATATTGATGAAAATGCTTCGCATATTGAAAGCAAATTGGATGAGGGATTATTTGTGAATGCCCAAACAGACATACAATCTGATGCGGATTGGCATGATAATAATGTG